>NZ_JBIOQN010000001.1:1182500-2757500 GCF_051713765.1 Enterococcus sp. DIV0755b
GGTAATTTGTCGTAAAATACCTGCTAATAATACGTAGTTTACAGGTGAATAAAAAAAGCGACCGCTGTATTTGATTTGCGCATTATTCACAGCAAAATTTACGACTTCCGCTTCATTTTTAACACTTAAAGGAATCTCCGGTAGCGCAAGGCCAGAAGTCATATGCAACATCTGTTTAATCGTGATATTTTCGCTACCATAAATTTGTGGGAAAAATTGGCTTAATGGTGTATCTAAAGTTAAACGACCTGCTTCAATTTGTTTATAGATTAAAGTAGCAGTTAAACTTTTTTGAACGGAACCTATTTGGTAAAGAGAAGCAACACTATTGCGTTTTTGATTTGCAAAGTCTTGATAGCCATAGCCTTGTTGCAAAATAATCTGACCGTTTTTAACTATTAGCGCAGTTCCGACAAAATTTTCCAATTTTAACCGTGTGTCAAAAGATTCTCCACTTGGTGCTAGTAAATCTTTACTTAGATTTTGATACTCAGCTGCAGATAAAGCAGATGTAATCGTTTCGTTGTTGTTTGTTTCATTTTCTGAGTAACTTGAACTGGTAGTGCTTTGCTCTGATGTATTTTCGGTGGTACTCGCTGTGGCAAAGAAAAGACCTTCTCGATTGCCATAAAGCCAATAGCCTAATCCGCCGACGATTAATACTAAAATCAAAGGAAATATAAATCGATTTTTCTTACTTTTAAAGTGACGTCCCCGCATAATTCTACCTCCAAAATTCAATTTATTTTACTCGTCTTTTTAGAAAAAGAAAAGTATTTTAAAAAAAGTGGAGAAAAAGTTTAAATTAATCTTGCGAAAATTTAAAAGAATTGCTATCATATTGTTACAGTATTCCGGCATAGCTCAGTTGGTAGTAGCGCATGACTGTTAATCATGATGTCGTAGGTTCGAGTCCTACTGCCGGAGTTTAGCTCTCGCTTTATGCGAGAGCTTTTTTTTGTGCTTTTGGAATCTTTTTCAGGTGTGAGAGGGTTAATAATTCATGCTTTTTATCGCTTTATTTTATGTCATAAAAGTTCTTTAGCGTATGGGTTTCCAGTTTTTTTGTGCGATAAAAGAACTTTAGCAATGACACTTTGTAATGGCGTAGTTCTTTTTGTAAAATGCTTGTTAAACAAATGAAAACCTCTTTAAAGGTAAGCTTAAGGTTTATTTGTTATCCTTTTTGTAGTGATAATTACGTTTGTAATGTAAAGGACTAGAGGAGGATATTAAGAATATGAAGCAGCGATTGGCTTTTTTTGACAATGCAAAATTCATTTTAATGATTCTGGTTGTCTTTACCCATTTATTAGAGCCATTTATTGAGGACTGGCAGGGATATCATAATCTTTACTATTTCATCTTTATTTTTCATATGCCAGCGTTTATTTTGATTGCGGGCTATTTTTCGAAGGGATTGCAAAAGGGGAATCTTAATAAAGTAATAAAGAAAACCTTACTGCCTTATCTAATTTTTCAGCTGATATATTCCAGTTACTATGCTTTGATTGGTCTAGAAGATAGTTTTTCATGGAATCTGTTGCTACCAAACTGGTCATTATGGTTTTTAGTTAGCCTTTTTTGTTGGCAATGTTCCTTAACACTATTTAAAAAAATGTCGCCACTTATTGCGATTACTGTAAGTATTCTTTTAGCTTTACTGGCAGGGTATTTACCGTTTATTGATCGAAATCTGGCAATGCAGCGGACTTTTGTATTTTTACCTTTCTTTTTAATTGGGAATTATTTTTCTTGGGAAAAATTAGTGGCAATACGGCAAAGCCAGCGCTACTCTTTTGCATTAGTTGGATTTGGTAGTATCTTTGCTTTTATAAGTCAATTTGAAACGTTTAATAAATATTTGGTATTTGGTTCAAAACCTTATGCAGATTTTCTTAGTGATCCCCAATTAGGCGCTTTTATTCGTTTACTGGTGCTCGTTTTAGGCTTTGTTGGAATATTGTCGTTTTTACTTATCATACCAAGACAAAAGACGTTCTATTCGGATTTGGGGCGCAATACTTTGACAGTCTATTTATTACAAGGTTTTGTGGTCAAAGGATTACGTGCGTTAAATATTGCTGAATTTAATCTAGGTTTTGTCGGTTTTATCAGCTTACTTATCTTTAGTGTCGCTTTAACATTTGTGCTTGCCTCACCTAAATGGCAAGAATTTTATACAAATTTTCAAGAAAAGTTTCGCAAAAAAATCCGACAACAATTATAAAAATAGCAAGATGAAAAATTGCGCTTTTTTGTCCGACACTTAGATAAAGAAGTAGAAGAAATATCAGGAAAAGTGCAATAGAAAATAAAATTGTCAGAATTTTCCCATCAGTTGTAATTTTCTGGTGGCAGGAGTAAAATAAAAAAGTATGTTATTTCAATGTGAGAGGATGAAGAAAATGTCAGCAATCGACAAAGAATTGACAGCCAAATTTGCTGCTACCTTTAAAGAAAACAACAAACAAAACGCATTACAACGAGGGGTAGTAAAAAACGGCATTAGCGCTTCAGCGGAAAATATGAGCGCCCATGTAAATAATGTGCCGGTTTTTTCAGTTGATCTTGCAACTGGGAAAGTCGCCAACCAAATGCAATCCGGTCGGTGCTGGATGTTTGCCGCATTAAACACTTTCCGTCATAAAATGTTGAACGCTTTTAATTTAAAGGATTTTGAATTGTCCCAAAACTATACTTTTTTCTGGGATAAATACGAAAAAGCTAACTACTTTTATGAAAATATTTTGGCTACTGCCTCAGAAGAATTGACAAGTCGTAAAGTGGCATTTCTTTTGCAGACACCCCAACAAGATGGCGGACAATGGGATATGATTGTTTCAATCTTTGAAAAATATGGTGTGGTGCCAAAGACAGCTATGCCAGAAAGCAGTAACTCTTCTAATTCACGGGATTTGAATAACTATTTAAATAAAAAATTACGTAAAGATGCCGTTACATTGCGGAAATTAGTCGCTGCTGGTAAAGATGCTAGTGAAATTCAAAGCGCTAAAGAAAAAATGTTAGAAGAAGTCTATAACTTTTTAGCTATTTCTTTAGGTAACCCACCAGAAACTTTTGATTTTGAATATCGTGATGAAGAAAAAAATTATCATTTAGATCAAAATCTTACACCACAAAGTTTTTATGAAAAATATGTCGGAGTAAATCTAAATGACTATGTCAGCATTATTAATGCGCCAACTGCAGATAAACCTTACAACCAATCTTATACAGTGGAAATGTTAGGCAATGTCGTAGGTGGAAAAGAAGTGAAATATCTAAATGTAGATATGACTACTTTCAAAAAATTGGCAGTTGCACAACTTGAACAAGGAGAATCTGTTTGGTTTGGCTGTGATGTTGGTCAATCTTCAACTCGTGATTCTGGTATTATGGCAATGGATGCTTATGATATGAATGACTTGTTTGATATTGATTTTACAATGACTAAAGCTGAACGTTTAGACTTTGGTGAAAGTTTGATGACTCACGCGATGGTCTTAACCGGTGTTGATGTTGTAGCAGGTCAATCAACAAAATGGAAAGTAGAAAACAGTTGGGGCGAAAAAGTTGGCACTAAAGGTTTCTTTGTGATGAGTGATGAATGGATGGATGAATATACTTACCAAATCGTTGTCCGTAAAGACTTGTTAACAGCAGAGCAATTGGCAGCTTATGAAAAAGCACCAACCGTTTTAGCACCTTGGGATCCAATGGGCGCATTGGCGTAGTAGTGGTGATAGTCCTCTAAAGATCTGCGGGACAAAATGGGCACAAAAGTTTTAAATGAATAATTTTTGGGACTGGATTTTGTCAATTTTGGCAATAATCTAGTCCTTTTTTAAAGAAAAAACCAGTTAAGCTATTCAATTTGAAGACGGTCTTTTTAATTTTCTGTTATACTTTTTATTAAATAAGAAGACGAGCTAAATTTGCCCAGTCATTTAAAAGGAGGCAGAAAAAGATGGTAAAAATTATTCCATTAGAAAAAGCAGAAAATGTCCGTGATTTAGGCGGGTACAAAACCCCAAATGGGACGGTAAAGTTTAACAAAGTAGTACGAGGTGCGAGTCTATCTGATTTATCAGTACGTGATCGAGAAGCGTTACAACAATACGGTGTAATAGATGTTGTGGACTTTCGCTCGCCTAGCGAAGCCAAAGATGCACCAGATAAAAAAATCCCAACAGCAAAAGAGTATTTTTTGCCTGTATTTGGTCATGATGAAACTAAAGCGTCAATTTCACCGCAAGAACTTTTGAAACAATTGGAACAAGGGATGACAGCTCAAGCTCAAATGATAAAAGTTTATCGTCACTTTATTGAAGATGAGCATGCGAAAAAAGCTTACCAAGAATTTTTACAAATTCTTTTGGCTAATAGTGATGAGCAAAAAAGTGTCCTTTTCCATTGTACAGCTGGAAAGGATCGAACGGGCTTTGGTGCTGCTTTAGTATTGGATTTACTTGGCGTAGAGCAACAAACGATTATGACAGATTATCTAGCTACCAACCAATATTTAAATGATCGCATAGCCAACATGACGGCAGCAGCTAAAAAACAAGGCGCGCCTGAACTGCTGGTAAATGGGATCGAAGCGTTAATGAAGGCAGATGAGTCGTATTTAAATGAAAGTTATACAGCAGCTAGAGAACATTATGGTAGCTTAACAAACTATGCAAAAGAAGGTTTAGGGTTTACAACTGGTGAAATCAGCGATTTACAAAAATTGTATCTAACCAAATAGAAGTAAGGAGTGGATGAAGATGTTACCAAAAGAAATCTTAGCTTCATTGGCACCTGATGGTAAGGCGATTCCAATTGCTGGCGGTGATGTTAATCAAAACTACCGGATTGTAACGGATGAAAATAATTACTTTTTAAAGTTTCATCCGGGGATTGAGGAAACTTTTTTTCAAGCTGAAATCAATGGTCTAAAAGAATTGGCTGATTTTGTCCGTGTGCCGCAAGTGTATAATTGGGGTCAAACTGCTGAGGGTTCTTATTTGGTTATGGAATGGATTGAGCCTGGAGAAGGTAGTCAAGAAGAGCTAGCGGCAACTTTGAGTACGCTTCATCACCATACGCAAGAGTTATTTGGTTTTTATGAAGATAATTATATTGGCGTTTTACCACAAGTGAATGCCCAAACAAATAATTGGGTAAATTATTTTTTAACTTGCCGCTTGGATGTGCAAGTGGAATTAGCAAAGCTTCATAATGTATGGAATCCAGTCCGAGAGGAGCAATATTTGCGCTTAAAAGAAGTAATCTATGAAAATTGGCAAAAGCGAGAAGTTGCGCCGAGCTTATTACATGGTGATTTTTGGAGTGGTAATTATTTCTTTGATAAAATGGGACAGCCTGTTTTGATTGATCCGGCTGTTTCATATGGCGATCGTGAAATGGATCTGGCTATGGCTCAACTTTTTGGTGGGTTTCGGGCAGAATTTTTTCAAACTTATCAAGATTTATTTCCACTTGCAACTGGTTGGGAGCAACGGCAACCCATTTATCAACTATATTATTTACTTGTACATTTAAATCAGTTTGGCGAAAGTTACGGCAAGCAAGTGGATGAAATTTTGCAACGTTTTAACTAGCTAAATTGAGGTGGCAAATTTAGGAGGAATTTTTTGTGGCAGTAAAATATAGCCGCAACCATGAAGTGGCTTATTATGAATGTGATGTCAATCAAACAATGACATTTCCAGCTATGATTGGTGTGGCAATCAAAACATCAGAAGAACAAAGTGATGCGTTAAATCGGAGTGCCGAGTTTATTCATCGCTTTGGCTTAACTTGGGTTATCACCAACTATCATTTTCAAATTCAACGTTTACCAAAAGTTGGCGAAAAAATTCAAATTACCACCCAAGCAATGGAATACAACAAATATTTTTGCTATCGGAATTTTTGGTTTCACGATGAAGAAGGTAATGAACTGCTTATGATTGAATCTGTTTTTGTCCTGATGGATATTGAAAATAGAAAAATGGCAAGTGTACCAGAAGAAATCATCGCACCTTTTGAAAGTGAAAAAATTAAGCGTATTAAACGTTTTAAAGCTATTCCGAAAATTTCAGATGGAAAAAGTTTACCTTATCGCGTAAGGTTTTATGATATTGACAGTAACCAGCATGTCAACAATGCCATGTATTTCAATTGGATGATTGATGTATTAGGTTTTGATTTTTTGACGACCCATGTTCCTTATGAAGTAAATATTCGTTTTGACAAAGAAGTGGAATATGGCAATGAAGTGATGAGCCATTTTGAAATTGTAACAGATAATGGGATTGAAAGTCGTCATGAAATTAGAATTGGTGAACAACTTTACTGTGAAGCAAATATTTTGTGGCAAACAAAAGAAGTAGAAAAATAGCTAGTGGTACAAGTTTTATTAGGAATACTATCAATAAAATAGCATTTTAGCTAAGTAAACCGGATTATGACAAACATAAGTGTGATATGTCATAATCCGGTTTATTGTCTAAAACTAATTATTTTAGTCTGATTTTATTTATTAATTGGTTATTGTTCAATAAAAGCTTTTAATTCTGCGGTTGTTAGTTGCCGGTTTTTGGCAATTAGTAATTTTAAGCGGGCTTTTTGCGAATTAATGCTGTTGGCAAAAATAATACCCATTTTTTGTAATTGTGCACCACCGCCTTCATAATCATAAACGGCTTCTGCAATGCCGTTAAAACAGCGGGAGACTAATACGATTGGAACTTTTTGCGCTAATAGTTTTTTCAATGGCGGAATGGTATCAGGGGGTAAGTTGCCAGCGCCTAATGCTTCAATGACAAGCCCATCAATGTTACTTTGAGCCAATGCTTCAAATAATTCTCCGTGCATCCCCGCATAAGCTTTTACAATTGGAATCATCCCAGTGACGGTATCGACATCAATGTGAGTAGTTGGTAAAACTTCCTGCATAAAAATAATCCGACTTTTGGTAACTAATCCGACTGGACCTAAAGTTGGGGTGCGAAAAGTTGCAACATTGGTTGTATGGGTTTTTGTCACATAACGAGCGGAATGAATTTCGTCATTCATCACTACTAAAACACCTTTTTCTTTGGCTTCATCACAAGCGGCCACACGAATAGCGGTCACAAAATTATAAAGCCCATCGCTACCGAGTTCGTTACTAGATCGCATTGCCCCGGTAAGAACAATCGGTAACAAGTTACCAATGGTAGTATCGAGGAAAAAAGCTGTTTCTTCTAACGTATCTGTACCATGGGTAATAACCACACCGTCATAACCACTTAATTTAGCATCTTGAATGCGTTCTTTTAGCTGCAACATTTCCACTGGCGTCATATGGGGACTAGGTAAATTAAAAATATCTTCTACCACTAAGTTGATATTAGCGGGAATTTCTAAATTGGCATCCATTAATGGATTGGCCACATCAGGGCTGACACCACCGGTTAAACGGTCTTCTTTCATAGCAATTGTGCCACCTGTGTGTAAGACTAATAGATTTTTCATACTGCATTTCCTTTCATACTTTGAAATAGGAATAAGTTTTACAGTGTTTATTGTAGCGGATTGCTACTAGATAAACTAGAGCGAAAAAAGATATTTTGATTTTATAAAATAGAGATTTGTCCACTCTTTGTGGTAAACTAAAATGTAGTAAAATGAAAAGGGATAGGATATGATTAAAGCAATTTTTTTTGATATAGATGGGACTCTTTTAGCCGATAATGGAAAAGTCTTATCCAGCACAAAAGAAGCCATTAAAAAAGCGCAGGCAAAAAATATTTACGTAGGTGTAGCGACTGGACGTGATCCAGTGAAGGTTAAAGAACTTTTAGATGACGTTGGTTTGGATATGTTTGTTACTTATAATGGTCAATTAGTTTACACGCCAAAACAAACCATTTTTGCGCAATCGTTTAAGCCTGCTGTTTTAGAAGAGGTGACGCAGTTTGCGGATGCTCACAATCGCTCGATTAATTTTGGGACAAGAAATGAAGTTGCTGGGAGTCGTTTGATGCGGATTGGTCAGTCTGCCGTTGTGCAGCGGCTAGCGCGTTTTATTCCCCGCCGGTTTCCGGTTAAAACGATGCAAAATGTGATGCAAGCTGTCAGTTTTTATAAAAAAGATGATCATTATGAAAAGATGAGTATTTTAAATCAGCCAATCTACCAATGTATGATGTTAAGTCCTGAATCTGAAACGGAGCTTTTGCAAAAAGAACTGCCTAATTGTGGGTTTCATCGTTCCAATTCTTTTTCAGTCGATATTGTGCCAAAAGGTGGCTCTAAGCTAAAAGGCATTGAAGTCTTTTTGCAACATAAAGGGATTGCGGCATCTGAAGCGATGGCTTTTGGCGATCACTACAACGATATTTCAATGTTAAAAGGCGTAGGAATTGGTGTGGCGATGGGAAATGCCAAACGAATCACAAAAGAAGCAGCAAGCTACGTCACAGATACCAATAATCACAATGGAATCGCACAAGCATTGCGCTATTATCATATTATCTAATTAAGAGTAAGCAAATGAGTAGGAGTTTCAGTCGATGACAAAACCGTATGAGATGGCCCAAGAATTTCATCAAATTTTTGATGCGCGCATTCCCCAGACACCGACGGCTTTTTCTTTAGAAGAAGCGACATTTCGCGCGGGCTTTAAAATAGAAGAATTAATTGAATTTTTATATGCAAGTACCCAAGACGAAGAAAAATTTCAGCTAGCTGTAAAAAAACTTCATGATGAAGTTGACACGGCAGTCCATAAAATTTTAACAAAATCTCGTGATAAAAAACATTCTGACACGCTAGTCGGGCAGGTGGATGCCTTAGTCGATTTACTTTATTTAACTTATGGTTCATTTGCGTTAATGGGAATTGACCCCGAACCGATGATGGAAATTGTCCATGAGGCTAATATGAAAAAACTTTTTCCAGATGGGAAACCACATTATGATCCAATCACAAATAAAGTGTTAAAACCGGCAAACTGGCAAGCTTTATATGCCCCAGAAGCAAAAATTGCAGCGGAATTAGAACGACAAAAAAACAGCGTTAAACGTGAAAACTGAGCCGACCCCCAAAAGTTAGACCAAAAAGTCTAACTTTTGGGGGTCACTTCACTAATTTACGTTTGGTGCTGTTTTTTTTATTTAGTCAAAAAAAGTATAATAAAGAGTCCGAATAGCGAGTTTTTCTTGTTCTTTATGAATGCCAAACATAATACTAACTTCAGATGATCCCTGGTTAATCATTTCCAAGTTGATTTTTTTGCGGGCTAAAGCAGCGGTGCTTTCGGCAGTACAACCTACTCGTTGGCGCATGCCTTCTCCTACGACCATAATCATCGAAAGGTCATGGGTGATGCGTAATTCATCAGGATCAATTTCATAAGCTAGCGTACGTAGCAGTTCTTCTTCTAATGTTTTATCCAATTGATTGGCCCGTAAGACAATTGAAATATCATCAATTCCAGAAGGCATGTGTTCATAACTTAAGCCAAAATCTTCTAAAATACTTAAAACCCGGCGCGTAAAACCAATCTCTCTATTCATCAAATATTTATTAATATAAATCATAGTAAAGCCTTCATCACTAGCAATTCCTACGACCGGATTGTCGGTTGCATGGCGGGAATTGGTGATTTTTGTACCTTGGCAGTGGGGATTGTTAGTATTTTTGATGACAACTGGAATTTTAGCCCGATAAGATGGCATGAGCGCTTCGTCGTGGAAAACGGTAAAACCAGCATAGGCTAATTCACGCATTTCGCGATAAGTTAACTCTTTAATAATTTCTGGTTTATGAATATAGCCGGGATGGGCCGCATAAATACCATCCACGTCAGTGAAATTTTCATATAAATCAGCTTTTACCCCAGCAGCGACAATCGAGCCGGTAATATCAGAACCGCCTCGAGAAAAAGTACAGACTTGACCGCCTTCTGTGTAACCAAAAAAACCAGGGATAATTAAGATCTCTTTTGTATCGGCCCACTGTTTCATTTTTTGATAAGCTTTAAATAAAATCCGCGCATTTCCCGGTTCACTGGAAACGATAATGCCAAAATCTTTAGGATTAACATAGCGGGCATTCATGCCTTTAGCCTGTAAAATACCGGCGATTAATTTGGCGTTATTATCTTCTCCGCTGGCGACAATCTCATCTTTTAAAAATTCATTGCCTGCCACAGGAAGAGAGGCCAATTTTTCTAAATGCGTTTTAATCTCTACCAAGATTCTTTCATCGACATGAAATGCTTTAGCAATCGATTGATACCGTTCAACAATTGTTGCAATTAAATCACCAACATCAAGACCTTTTATTTTGGCTTCATAAAACGCAATCAGGTGGTCTGTCACTTTAGTATCTTCTTGGTCTCGTTTACCAGGAGCAGATACTACCACGAATTTTCTAGTTGGATCAGCGCCAATAATTTCGATGACTTTTTGAACTTGCTGGGCAGAAGCCAGTGAACTTCCGCCAAATTTCACTACTTTCATCATAGTATCTCCCTTTTTTGTTGGTTTAGTAGCAAATGATATAATAACCGATTTGCTACATTTTACAGTGCCGTTTTATTTCGTAAAGCAAAGCGAGTTTACTAACCAATAAAATCGCGTTTAAGTGTTAGGCTGTAATTATTTCTTATAAGGTTACAAAAATCTGCTATAAAAAGCAAGGTTTATTGCTAAATGGCTCACAAACTAAAATTGTCAAAAAAAGATTTTTAAGAGTTTATAAAGAGTTTTTTTGTCCAGCGCTTGTGAAAACCGACTTCTGAAAAAAATTGTAAAGATTTTGCTATTCTTTAGTGCCAGTCTTTTTTCTTTGTGTTATAATCTAGCGTAGATGTCTTCTGGACTGATTGTCATTGTTCAATTACTATAGTAGAAAAATTATAGTATTTTAGATAAGAAAAAAAGCTGTCAGGCAGCATATAATACTGATATTTATTTTGAAAGTGGAGGAACCATCAATGGGAAGTAGTAATGTAGTCATTGGAATAGTCATCGCCATTATTGTGGTGACAGCGATCTTGTATCTGATCAGTTATTTCATGAGAAAGAAAAATCAGGAACGCTTACAAGCACTAGAAGATCGTAGGGAGAAGCTTTTTGATCTACCGGTCTTAGAAGAAGTTGACGATGTTAAGAAGATGCATTTGGTGGGACAAAGCCAAAATACTTTCCGGGAATGGAATCAAAAATGGAATGATATCTCTACTTCTTCTTTTGCAGAACTTGAAAGTCAAATTTTCGAAGTTGAAAGTTTAAATGAAACATTCCGTTTCTTTAAAGCTAAAAACGCGATTGTCGATGCAGAACAAACCATGGATACAATGGAAAAAGAAGTGGCAGAGATTCGCGATGGCTTAAAAGAATTACGCGAAAGCGAAGAACGCAATTCACTAGAAGTTCAAAAAGCTTTGGATGTTTATGAAGACTTGAAGAAGAACTTGCGGGAGCAAGGGGAAGAATTCGGTCCTGCTTATTCAGAGTTACAAAAGCAAATTAAAAATATTGAAATTGAATTTACTCAGTTTGTAACATTAAATACTTCAGGAGATCCAGTTGAAGCGCGGGAAGTCTTAGATAGTGCTGAAAAGCATACTTATGAGTTAGAAGATCGGATGAAACGCATCCCAGCGGCTTACGAAGAATTAAATAAAACTTTCCCAGATCAATTAAAAGAAATTCAAGATGGCTACAAAAAACTTTTAGAAGATCATTACGTTTTCCCAGAAGAAAACTTCCAAGCAGAAATTGACCGTGTGAAAAAACGTGTCGAAACGTCGATGGGAGATTTAGAAAAAACAGAAGTTGATACTGTCGAAGTTGCTAACCGTGACACAGCCAGTGGCATTGACTCACTTTACAATGTGATGGAACGTGAAATTAATGCGCGTCGTTACGTGGTTAAAAATAAACCCGTAATTGCCGATTATATTACTCATGCGCACCGCAACAACCATCAATTAATGATTGAAATTGACCATACCGCTCAAAGTTATACTTTAAATCATAATGAATTAGGTCGCGTTCGTGGTTTCCAAAGTGAAATTGATGAATTGACGAAACAAAATAAAGCGTTAGAACCAAAAATGGACGCTCATGAAATCCCATTTTCTGAAGTACAAGCTTTTTATAAAGATGCTTATAAAATTTTAGATGATTTAGAAAATCAACAAGTTGAAATTGACAATGAATTAAGAGAATTACGTAAGGGTGAAAAAGTTGCCCAAGAAAAAGTGGAACAATTTGAATTCCAATTACGCAATTTAAAACGCTTTGTGGAAAAACAACGCTTACCAGGGTTACCAAATGATTACTTGGAATCTTTCTTTATGGCAACTGACCGAGTAGAAGATTTAGGGAAAGCCTTAAATAAAATTCGCGTCAACATGGAAGATGTAAACAAAATCATGAAAAACTGTGAAGCTGACATTAAAGAGTTAGATACACGAACTCATGACTTAGTAGATGCAGCGGCCTTAACTGAACAAATGATGCAATATGCTAATCGCTATCGTCATTCACATGCTGAAATTAAAGCTGCCATTGAAGGTTCATTAGAACTATTTAACAAAGAATACCGTTATCAAGACGCTTTAGACGAAATTGGTGCGGCCTTAGAACGAGTTGAACCAGGTGCTTTCAAACGAATTGAAAACTTCTACTTCAAAAATCGCGATTTAGTCTAAGGAAAAGCGAGTCCAACTGGGCTCGCTTTTTTCTTTACAATGGAAGTTTTTTATAAATAAAAAAGATAAGTTAAAAAGAGCTTCAAAGCTAAACGACCAGCTAACTTTTCTTAGTTGAGAAAAACCGCTCTTTAGGAAAACATAAAGTATGTTACCTTGAAACAAAACCTATGTCCGTTTATAATAGGAAAGAATTTGAAAAGGGGAGTTTTTTTCATGATCTATTTTGATAACAGTGCAACAACCGCTATTGCGCCACTTGCATTGGATGCATATATGAAGACGAGTCAACGTATTATTGGAAATCCTTCTAGTCTACACGATTTAGGTACACAGGCTAATCGTTTATTGCAACAAGCACGTAAACAAATTGCCGATTTGTTATCAGTAGATGCAGGAGAAATTTATTTTACTTCGGGCGGAACAGAAGGAGATAATTGGGTTTTAAAAGGTACTGCCCTTGATAAAAAGGAATTTGGTCGCCATATTATTATCTCTAGTGTCGAACATCCGGCTGTGAGTGAAACCGCGGCTCAACTAGCTGAAAATGGCTTTGAAGTTAGTGTGGCACCGGTCGGAAAAGATGGTTTAGTCGACGTGATGAAATTAAAAGAATTGATCCGTAAAGACACTATTTTAGTTTCTGTGATGGCGGTGAATAACGAAGTCGGAGCAATCCAACCAATTGAAGCTATTAGTGCTGTCTTAGCCGATTATCCTAAAATTCATTTTCATGTCGATGCTGTGCAAGCAATCGGTAAAGTCCCACAAGAAAAATGGCTGACTTCACGGGTAGATTTTGCTACTTTTTCAGCGCATAAATTTCATGGCCCCCGGGGCGTAGGTTTTATTTTTTGGCGTAAAGGACGCCGTATCGCACCACTATTAACCGGCGGAGGACAAGAAAATAATCAACGGAGTGGGACAGAAAATGTCGCCGGAATTGTAGCAACTGCTAAAGCATTACGTTTAACACTTGAAAAAAAAGCAGAGCGACCAGATCATGTTGCAACATTACGGAAATATTTATTTGAAGCCTTAGCAAAATATGAAAAAGTAACAATTTTTAGTGGTGAAAAAGAGTATGCGCCACATATTTTATGTTTTGGGATTAAAGATATTCGTGGTGAAGTTTTAGTTCATGCTTTAGAGGAAAAACAAATTTATGTTTCCACCACAAGTGCTTGTTCGAGTCGAAAACATGTAGCAAGTAGTACATTACATGCGATGAATGTGCCAAGTAATCTTGCCACAACTGCAATTCGGGTTAGTCTGGATGAAAATAATACTATGGCAGAAGTTGAACAATTTTTAATTATCTTTCATCAACTATACCAAAAATTTAGTAAAATCAATTAATAGACAGGAGTTTTATTGTGAATTACACAGAAATTATGGTTCGCTATGGTGAGCTTTCAACTAAAGGCAAAAACCGGCGTAGCTTTATTATGCAATTAGCAGAGAATGTTAAAAGTGCATTGGCTGCTTATCCTAACTTAAAAATTGACGCGCAACGGGATCGGATGCATATCTTATTAAACGGCGAAGATAGCGCGCCTGTAATTGAACGTTTACAAAAAGTTTTCGGTATTCAAAATTTTTCCCCTAGTTTACGGGTTGAAAAAAATCTAGCTGCTATTAAAGACGGAATTGCAGAAATCATGGCTTATGCTTATACGGGGCATGAGAGCTTTAAAATTAATGCGAAACGTTCTGATCACGATTTTGAATTGACGAGTAATGAATTAAATCAAACATTAGGTAGCTACGTTTTTTCTTTGTATCCGGATATTAAAGTACAAATGAAAATGCCAGATATTAATTTACGCGTAGAAATTCGTTTAGATGGCGTTTATTTATCATACGAAACGATTAAAGGTGCCGGTGGTTTGCCAGTTGGAACAAGCGGCAAGGGCATGTTAATGCTTTCTGGTGGCATCGATTCACCAGTAGCTGGATATTTAGCGATGAAACGCGGGGTGGAAATTGAAGCCGTTCATTTTGCTAGTCCACCTTATACAAGTGAACAAGCGCTACAAAAAGCGAAGGATTTAACCGAAAAATTAACACCTTATGGCGGCAATATTCAATTTATTGAAGTTCCTTTTACAGAAATTCAAGAAGAAATCAAAAAGAACGTTCCTCAAGGTTATTGGATGACGTTAACTAGACGAATGATGTTACGTTTAACAGATGCTATCCGTGAGGCACGTAAAGGTTTAGTTATCATTAATGGTGAATCATTAGGTCAAGTCGCTTCGCAAACACTACAAAGTATGGTTGCGATTAATGAAGTCTCAACTACCCCAATTATCCGTCCTGTTGTTACAATGGATAAATTGGAAATTATAGAGATTGCTCAGGCCATTGATACTTTTGAGTTGGCAATTCAACCCTTTGAAGATTGTTGTACTATTTTTGCACCACCACAACCCAAAACACGTCCGAATTTAGATAAAGTACATCATTATGAGAAAGCATTAGATATTGATGGTATGATTACCCGTGCTTTAAGTGGTTTGAAAATCGAAGAAATCACTCCGAATGCAACGGATGAAAAAGAAGCAGAATTTGCGGATTTATTATAAATGGAATTTACCTTAAAATCGGTTGAGGTCGGTTTTCTTTAGCAAATTTGAATAAGGAAACTACAAAGAAAAAGCAGAAATTTCAATCAATCTTAAAAAGATTTTTCCTTAATTTTGCTTGAAATCGCATTTGGATAAAATTAAATAACAATTAGAAAATGATGAAAGAGGCGTGTAGCCTCTTTTTTTGTTTGTAAAAAAACACACAAGCCGTATTGTGAGCTGATTAGCAATGATGAAACCCCTTTTTGCTCACTCAGATATCCTCTGATATGATTAATTTAGGTTAGAAATCCAAAAGAAGAGATGATGAAGTCTAGCTAAAAAAAGGGAGGGAAACAAAATGAAACACAAATCGAAATTGTTTGGTCTGTTGGCAATTATTACGATGTTAGTGCCATTATTTATTGGTGGAATTGTAGGAAGTGCTGCTAGTGAAAGTGAGCCAGAAAAAATTGATATGATTCTTCACAAAAAGGAATTTAATTCTACGCCTGAGGTAATAGAAAATACAGGTGAAGAAATGGATTTTCCTGGTAAAAATTTAAAAGGTGCTGGTTTTACAGCGTTTAATATTACCGATTTTGTTTATGGTTTAATTACAGGTGGAATGGAAAGTGATGCGGCAATTAAAGAAGCTCAAAAAGTAGCATCTATAATTGAGCATGGCGGAAGTGAAGCAATCGGTGGTACCACTTATGATAGTTTTACGAAAATGGGTGCAAAAGTAGGAAGCGAAGTAGTTACAGATGATAATGGCGAAGCTGCTTTCAATGAATTAGCTTATAAAACAAATGGTAAACACAGCGTTTATATGTTTATTGAAACTACCATCCCCGATAATGTTAGTGCTCATGCTGCCCCATTAATTGTTTCATTACCATTGACAAATGATGCGGGTAAATATTTAGAAACAGCTCATCTTTATCCAAAAGATGTAACATTTACCGATGAGAAAAATCTAAATTCTGATGGATTACCAGAAATTAATGTGGA
Source organism: Enterococcus sp. DIV0755b (assembly GCF_051713765.1). Classification (NCBI taxonomy): domain Bacteria; kingdom Bacillati; phylum Bacillota; class Bacilli; order Lactobacillales; family Enterococcaceae; genus Enterococcus; species Enterococcus sp. DIV0755b. The sequence goes on from NZ_JBIOQN010000001.1 coordinate 1,198,788, forward strand.
AGGTAATGATAAGTCTAAACACATTTACGGAACTGAAGTAGGAAATGTTCATGATTTTACCTTTACTTTTACAATTCCAGCAAAAATTAAGGATAAAACTTCATATGGCTTTACTGATACACCAGCAGCGGGATTAGAATTAGTTGGCGATGATGCAACAGCTGTTACGATTGCCCCTGTGGCAGGTGGTTCTGATTTAGTTGCAGGTAATCACTATACATTTACTAAAAATAATGATGGCGGCTTTACTGTTGATTTTAACGTTGGTGCAGCTGATGTACAAACTTTAGCAGGTAAAACATTTAAGGCTACTTATAAAATGGTAGTTACAGATGCAGCTGAAGAGTATAAAGAGTTTGGAAATAAAATTACAGTTAAAGTTGGTAATAAAACATATCCCCATGAAGCACCGAAATTAGTTTATGGTGGCTACAAATTTGTTAAAGAAGATCAAAATACCCAAGCAAAATTAGAGGGTGTTGAGTTTGCAGTTACTAAACGTGATGAAGATGTCGATAAGGCATTGAAATTTACACTAGTCAATGGCAAATATGTTCTTGATGAAAACGGATCTACTAAGTTAGTAACAGACGCAAAGGGTGAACTTCATATTGAAGGTTTGGCTTACGGAGAATACGATTTACATGAAACAAAAGCACTTTCAGAATACATTAAGTTAGATAAACCAGTTGCCTTTACAGTTGCTCCAGGTGAAGAAGGTAGTTCTTTGATTCCAGCACAAACAATTAAAAATATTAAAGAAGGTACTTTACCTTCAACTGGTGGTACTGGTATCATTGCATTCTTAGCAGTAGGTGCGGCATTAATGGCAGGCGCATTCATCTGGTATCGTAAATCGAAAGTAAATGAAGAAGTCTAGTTAAAATTAAGACGGTAAAAGGAAAGCTGCGGCTTTCCTTTTTTATTTCTAGTGAAAACCAATTGTTTACTTGCTAGAAAGTTGAATTCGGTTTCTTTACTGCTAAAATAATGTTCAATAAATGGTTATTCGACTAAAATAACTTGCGAGCTACAGGTAGGCATGATAAACTTACTATGTGAAAAAACGAACAAAGGAGCCAATTATGGTTGAAGATAGTAAGTTAAAAGAAATTCCTAAGGCAACGGCTAAGCGTCTACCTTTATATCTACGCTACTTAAATATGTTGCAAGACTCAGGGATAAAAAGAATTAAGTCAAAAGAATTTGCAGAAATTACCCAAGTTCCCTCTGCGACAATTCGGCGGGATTTTTCCCATTTAGGAGAATTAGGTCGGAGTGGGTATGGCTATGATGTCAGTTACCTGATTGAAGTTTTTAACAGTATTTTAGATACAAATGATGAAAAGCGGATTGCTTTAGTTGGCTTTGGTAACTTAGGTAAAGCATTGGCCAATAACAACTTTCGCCGCAATAGTAATTTGAATATTGTGGCAGTGTTTGATAACGATCCCAATTTGGTTGGACAAGTTATCGATGGGCACAAAATCCATAGTATGGCAGAATTTGATGAAATTGTTAAAGATAAGTGTGTCACGGTGGCAATTTCGACTGTTCCAAGCCAATATTCACAAGAGGCAGTAAATGTGATGGTAGCGGCGGGAATCACAGCAATTTTAAATTTTGCGCCGGATCGTGTCGATGTACCGGGGAATGTCCATGTCCAATACATTGATTTAACGACTGAATTACAGACGCTAATTTTCTTTGATCAAAATTATCAAAAAGCACTAATCAATAGTTAGGCAGTATCTTTGGTTTTTTCTTTGGTATTCTCTATACTTAAGATAATTAAAAAAGTCCTGACGATTTTTTGATTGCTTAGTTAAAGGAGTGGATAATATGGAATTAACCAAAAAGGGTCAACCTGTCACATTACCAGGTACTCAGCCAATAGTTGGCGAGACTGCTCCTAATTTTTCATTGGCAGATTTAGATGATAAAAAACATTCTGTCACCGATTTTTTAGGAAAGCCCACGATTTTAAGCATTATACCAGATATTGATACTCGTATTTGTGCGATTCAAACCAAACGCTTTAATACAGAAGCTAGTCAAATTAAAGAAATTAATTTTGCGACAATTTCTAATAATACTAAAGAAGAGCAAGCAGCTTGGTGTGGCCAAGAAGGGGTCGATATGCTGATGCTTCACGATCCAGATAATACATTGAATGAAAATTATCATCTACTCGTTAATGAAACCGAGCGCTATGCGCGGGTAATTTTTGTTTTGGATAAAAATGGTGTTATTCAATATCGTGAAATTGTCCCTGAAATTAGCCAAGAACCTGATTATGCAAAAGCTTTAGCAGCGGCAAAAAAATTAAGCTAAAAAACTGATTTGACAGCAACTTATCTTCATTGTAGAATAAGCCCAGACGTTGAACAAGAGGAGTAGCAAAAAACTGCGTTAGAGAGAGGAAATCAGAGCTGAAAGATTTCTACGCAAGTTTTGTGAAGGTAGCTTGGGAGTCTTTGCTGGGAATCGTCTCAGCAAACGTTTCGTGATCGTTATCTCACGCTTAAGAGGTAGAGAAATCTACAAATTAGGTGGTACCGCGTAAATTTACGTCCTAAGATGCTAGCATCTTAGGACTTTTTTGATTTTTAAAGGAGAAATTTATGCCCGCTTATATTTTGCTAGCAGTAAACCAACCAGTAATTGAAAAAAGTGTTGAAAACTTTTAAGGAGGCAAAAAAATGTCTGATAATTTATCAACTAAGTACAATCCACAGGAAGTGGAAGCAGGTCGCTATCAAAAGTGGCTTGATGAAGATTTATTCAAACCCAGTGGCGATAAAAAAGCCAAACCTTATTCTATTGTGATTCCACCACCAAATGTAACTGGGAAATTGCATCTGGGTCATGCTTGGGATACTACGTTACAAGACATGATTATTCGACAAAAACGAATGCAAGGTTTTGATACTTTATGGTTACCAGGGATGGACCACGCAGGGATTGCCACCCAAGCTAAAGTAGAAGAAAAATTGCGGGAACAAGGCGTTTCTCGTTACGACTTGGGTCGGGAAAAATTTGTAGATAAAGTTTGGGAATGGAAAGAAGAATATGCTGACCATATTCGCCAACAATGGGCAAAAATGGGACTGTCTTTAGACTATTCACGGGAACGTTTTACCTTAGATGATGGTTTATCAGAAGCGGTTCGCAAAGTTTTTGTAACCTTGTATGAAAAAGATTTGATTTATCGTGGGGAATATATTATTAACTGGGATCCACAAGCGCGCACTGCGTTATCTGATATTGAAGTTATTCACAAAGATATTGAAGGTGCTTTTTATCACATGACGTATCCTTTAAGTGATGGAACCGGAGAATTAGAAATTGCAACGACTCGGCCAGAAACCATGTTAGGTGATACTGCGGTAGCCGTTCACCCAGATGATGAACGTTACCAAGAATATATTGGAAAAACTGTTACTTTACCGCTAGTAAATAAAGAAATTCCAATTATTGCTGATGAATACGTTGATCGTGAATTTGGAACTGGGGTGGTGAAAATTACACCTGCCCATGACCCGAATGACTTTGAGGTGGGGAATCGTCACGACTTACCACGGATAAATGTGATGAACGATGATGGTACGATGAATGAATTAGCTGGAAAATATGCTAATCTCGATCGTTTTGAAGCGAGAAAATTAATCGTTTCAGATTTAAAAGAAATGGGTCGTTTAGTTAAAGTTGAAAAAATGAACCATAATGTTGGTCACTCAGAACGAACAGGCGTTGTAGTTGAACCCCGGTTGTCTACGCAATGGTTTGTAAAGATGGCACCTTTAGCTAAAGAAGCGATTGAAAATCAAGCGACAGAAGATGCAGTTGATTTTTATCCACCACGTTTTAATCAAACCTTCTTAAGATGGATGGAAAATGTGCACGACTGGGTTATTTCCAGACAATTATGGTGGGGACATCAAATTCCAGCTTGGTATCACAAAGAAACAGGCGAAATGTATGTTGGCATGCAAGCGCCAGCAGATAGTGAAAACTGGGTGCAAGATCCGGATGTATTAGATACTTGGTTTTCTTCTGCTTTATGGCCATTTTCAACCATGGGTTGGCCTGATACTGATAGTGAAGATTATAAACGCTATTTCCCAACTAATACTTTAGTTACCGGTTATGATATTATTTTCTTCTGGGTAAGCCGAATGATTTTCCAAAGTTTGGAATTTACCGGAGAACGTCCATTTAACAATGTTTTAATTCACGGCTTGATTCGAGATGAACAAGGGCGCAAAATGAGTAAATCATTGGGTAATGGGATTGATCCAATGGATGTTATTGATAAATACGGTGCAGATGCTTTACGTTGGTTCTTATCAAATGGCTCAGCTCCTGGTCAAGATGTGCGCTTTAGTTATGAAAAAATGGATGCAGCTTGGAACTTTATCAATAAGATTTGGAATGCTTCGCGCTTTGTTTTAATGAATGTTGAAGGCATGACTGCTAGTGATATTCAATTAGAAGGCGAAAAAACAGTAGCGGATCGTTGGATTTTAACTCGTTTAAATGAAACAGTGGAAAAAGTCACTGACTTATTTGACCGTTTTGAATTTGGGGAAGCTGGCAGACAATTATATAACTTCATTTGGGATGATTTTTGTGACTGGTATATTGAAATGAGTAAAGAAGTTTTATACGGTGAAGATGAAGGCTCTAAACAAATGAACAAGAGTATCTTAGTTTATACATTAGACCAGATTTTACGTCTGTTACATCCAATTATGCCTTTTGTAACCGAAGAAATTTGGAGTAAATTGCCACATGAAGGGCAATCTTTAGTCACTGCTGCTTATCCTGTTGTTCATGAAGAATTTAATGATGCCGCGGCTGTTAAGGGCATGGAATTTCTGATTGAATTAATTCGGGCGGTGCGAAATATTCGTGCTGAAGTGAATACTCCGCTATCAAAACCAATTACATTATTGATTCATACAACGGATAAAGAAATCGATGAATTTTTAGTAGCCAATAAAAATTATATTGAACGTTTCTGTAACCCAGAAGAATTGGTTATTTCAGGTGAAGTTGATGCACCAGAATTGGCAATGTCAGCAGTTCTAACAGGTGCTAAAATTTACTTGCCACTTGCAGGTTTAATTAACATTGAAGAAGAATTGCAACGTTTAGAAAAAGAATTAGCTAAATGGAACAGTGAAGTGAAGCGAGTACAAGGCAAACTTGCTAACGAACGTTTTGTTGCGAATGCTCCTGAAGCTGTCGTAGCCGAAGAACGAGAAAAAGAAGCTGATTATTTGGCTAAGCAAAAAGCTGTGGCTGAACGGATTGAACAACTACGTACAATTCAATAAGTTTAAAAAAGTAGGACTTGGGAATTTATCTTCCCAAGTTCTTTTTACTAAAGGAATAATTTTCTTGTAAGAGCTAAGTTTATCATGATGTTCTTTGAGTGCGCTTTATAAACAGACTACTATGCTAGTAAGTTAAAAAGACAAGAAATTTGAAAAAATCAGTGAAACTCACGAATTTAATTGTCCATTTGAATTATTTCTTTCTGCCTTTATAAAGGGAGTTTGTTATAATGAAGCGGTGAGGTGGAAAAGATATGGTAGAAAGCGGAAGTAAAGCAATTGAGTGGATTCACAGCCGTAAGCCTTTTGGTTCAAGACCTGGTTTACAGCGGGTTAATGCGTTATTAGATTTAGTTGATCATCCTGAAAAAAAAGTTCCCACGATTCATATTGCTGGCACAAATGGTAAGGGATCAACAATTAGTTATTTGAAGGAAATGTTACAAACAGCGGGAATTGTGGTTGGAACTTTCACTTCACCTTATATTGAAAGTTTCCACGAACGGATTGCCATTGATGGCAAATTTATTACCGATGAAGAACTGGTAACGTTAGTAAATAAGTATCAACCTCTAGTTGAAAAATTGGATCAACAAGAGGCAGTTAGTGGTATCACAGAATTTGAATTGCTAACAGCACTTGCTTTTGATTACTTTGTAGGTAAAGTTGATGTTGCGATTATTGAAGTTGGCTTAGGTGGCTTACTCGATTCTACTAATATAGTAGAACCAATGCTCACCGCTATTACGACAATTGGTTATGATCATACCGAAATTTTAGGGGAAACATTAGAATTAATTGCCGGGCAAAAAGCGGGGATCATTAAAAAAAATATTCCTGTTGTAACCGGAAATATTCCAGAAAATGCATTAGGAGTTATCATGCAAACCGCAGATAAGCAAAATGCACCAATTTATCGTTTTGGTCATGAATATCAAGTAGATTATTTACACCCAGATGATAATTGGGGAGAGTGGTTTGATTTTAGTAATCAAAATGGGAAGTTAAAATACTTAAAAACGGCTTTGATTGGGCAACACCAACCTGAAAATGCCGGTGTTGCTATTCAATTATTTCAATTATATTGTGAGCAAAATAAGATTAATTGGCAGGCAAAAGAAATTAAAAAGGCCTTACAGCAAACATTTTGGCCAGCGCGGATGGAACGTCTTAGCACAGAGCCTTTAATTATTTTAGATGGGGCGCATAATACCCATGCGATGAAACGTTTAGTAGCATCACTTCAAAATGAGTTTAGTAATCGCAAATTGCACATCTTATTTTCCGCTTTAGAAACCAAAAATGTTTCTGAAATGCTACATGAATTACTAAAATTAAAAAATAGTCATATTTATTTGACGACATTTGACTATCCACGGGCGATTAAATTAAATGATAATTTTGTGAATGTAGATGAAAAACGTGTTTCAATCGTTTCTTTATGGCAATTTGGCTTAGCTGAAATTTTAGAGAAGATGGATGATGAATCTATGCTACTTGTTACAGGCTCATTGTATTTTGTCGCAGAAGTTCGCAAGCTATTACTGGAAATGGGAGGTCCACATGAAAGTTAAAGGTGTTATCTTTGATATGGATGGTTTGATTTTTGATACCGAGCAACTTTATTATACCGGTGCCAAAGCGGCAGCTACTACTTTTGGTTTTCCTTATGATAAAGAACTATATTTAAATTTATTAGGTATTTCTGATGAAGAAGTGATTGAAAAGTATCATGAATTATTTGATGAAGAATTTGGCGCAACAACTGTAACAGCTTTTATTGAAATGGCTTATGAAAATACCAGACGATTATTTGCCGACGGTCAGGCAACTTTGAAGCCAGGTGTGATGGAACTTTTAAGCTATTTAGCAGAAAATAAGTTAAAATGGGTGATTGCCTCAAGTAACCAACGGCCAGTAATTGATGAGCTTTTAGAAAAAGCTGAATTGACACGTTATTTTCCAACGATTGTCTCAGCGGAAGATGTTCCTCGGGCCAAACCCGATCCTGCCATTTTTTTAGCAGCACAAAATCTTTTAGGGACAAAAAAAGAAGAAACGCTCGTTTTAGAAGATTCGCAAAATGGTGTTTTAGCAGCTCATCAGGCTGAGATTCCAGTAATTATGGTTCCAGATTTATTACCACCAGACCAAGATTTAAAAAATAAAACAGTGGCAGTTGTGTCTTCTTTACATGAAGTAAAAAATTTTTTAGTATAAATAAAATATTTTTCGACTCTTTTGCGTACATTCATAAAAAGAATGCAAAGGAGTTTTTTTATGAATGTAAAAACATTACCATTAAATAGTCGTCCAAGAGAACGTCTAAAACAAAAAGGTGCTAGTGCGCTATCTGATCAAGAGTTATTAGCTATTATTTTACGGACGGGATCTAAAAAAGTACCCGCCCTTGAATTAGCGACAGAAATTTTAAACTTTTTTGGGGATGATTTGCATCAACTAAAGAGTGCGGAATTACAAGAGTTTATGTTAATTAGTGGCATTGGTGAAGTAAAAGCGATTGAACTTTTAGCAATGATTGAATTGGGGCAAAGAATTCATAAGTCGAGTAAATTAAAAATCGGACATGTTTCTTCTAGTTATGAGTTGGGCTGTATGTTAGCTGAAGAGATGCGAGATTATGAACAAGAACATTTACTCTGTATTTATTTAAATACGAAAAATCAAATTATTCAAAAACGAACTATTTTTATCGGTTCTTTAAATCAATCGATTGCGCACCCAAGAGAAATTTTTAAAACAGCAGTCAAAGTCGCCGCAGCTCGTATTGTCATTTGTCACAATCATCCTTCTGGCAGCCCTACGCCATCTTATAATGATATCGCTTTTACCAAACGTTTAAAAGAATGTGGTGACCTCATGGGGATTGAATTACTCGATCATTTAGTTATTGGCGGTAGCGAATACATTAGCCTAAGAGAAGAAGGTTTGTGGAATTAGCAGACTTGCAAAAAAAATCAGGCAAGTGTAAAATATTAGTGTAATTTTGTTTAGCGGTTTAGCGATAGAAGTTGAAACATTTGGGTCACCTCTATTCTTTGCCAACAATGTTACATATAATCTGTGCAAAGCACAAGGAGGTTTTCACCCATGGAACATGGTACAGTAAAATGGTTTAACGCAGAAAAAGGTTTTGGCTTCATTTCACGTGAAGACGGCAGCGATGTATTCGTACATTTCTCAGCAATCCAAGGCGACGGTTTTAAAACTTTAGAAGAAGGTCAAGCTGTGACTTTCGACGTTGAAGAATCAGACCGCGGACCTCAAGCGACTAACGTAGAAAAAGCCTAAACATTTTAAATAGGTACTTTTAAGTCGTAACAAAAGTATACAGTTAAAATATTGGGGAATTGCAATTTATCTTTTGATAATTTGCACTTTTCTGGTTTATTTTTAAAAGCTGTTACTTATGAAACGCCGTGTATTCGCAAAAATAGGTGATGACAATTTTTGTCATCACCTATTTTTTTTAGAAATTAAATGATTTTTGAAAAGGGGTAAGCTGAAAACAAAGGATTAAGAGCTAAGGGATTTCTCTTAAGGTTTTTAGTCAATTTTATCGTACAAAAATACCCCAAAACGATAGAAAGAAGAAAGTCAGTGTACCTTACTATCGTCTTGGGGATGTGAGTGTTACTTTATTAAACTATGCCGTAGTCGTTACTTTACTTTTCCGGAGTCATAATCATTGATAAAATCATTGGATGACGCTCGGTTTTTTCAAATAAATAAGGTTGCAATGCATTAGACATCGCTTCTCGTAACTTGAATTCGTTACAATCTGGTTGGTTCATTGCTTCTCTTAAGGCTTTAAACAGTAATGTTTGCCCTTCATTAATCATTTCCCCAGATTCGCGCATATAGACAAAACCGCGGGACAAAATATCAGGACCAGCCAAAATTTCTTTTTTAGCAATATCGACTGTTGCCACAGCTAAAACCAAACCTTCTTCTGATAAAATATGACGATCTCGTAAAACGACGTTGCCAATATCACCAATACCACTACCGTCGACGTAAACGTCACCGGCATTAAAATGACCACAAATGCGGGCACTGTCAGCTGTTAAGGCTAACATATCGCCATTTTCCATCAAGAAGCAATTTTCTTTTGGCACACCTGTATCTTGGGCTAATTGTGTATGGATTTTTAACATCCGATATTCCCCATGAATTGGCATAAAATATTTAGGTTTCATCAAACGCAACATCAATTTTTGTTCTTCTTGGCCACCGTGACCAGAAGTATGAATGTTGTTTATTTTACCGTGAATAACTTCAGCGCCAGCTTCCATTAATAAGTTAATTAAATGGTTGACACTAGTTGTATTTCCAGGAATTGGTGAGCTAGAAAAGATCACGGTATCGTCTGGTTGAATTTGAATTTGACGGTGAGTTCCGTTGGCAATGCGACTTAACGCTGCCATTGGTTCACCTTGAGAGCCAGTACATAAAATCAAAACTTCATTAGCTGGTAAGCGATTGACTTCATGCGCATCAATAAAGGTGCCGTCTGGAACTTTGATATAGCCCAATTTTTGGCCGTTAATCATCGCGTTTTCCATACTACGACCAAAGACTGCAATTTTGCGTCCAGTAGCAACAGCCGCATCAGCTGCTTGTTGCAACCTGAAAATATTAGAAGCAAAAGAGGCGAAAATAATACGACCTTCAATTTTTTCAAAGATTTTCAAAATGGAAGTTCCGATAATTTTTTCGGATTTTGTAAACGTGGGAATTTCAGCATTGGTACTATCTGATAATAGACACAATACGCCTTCTTCACCGATCCGTGCCATTTTGTGTAAATTAGCAGGTTCGCCTACTGGTGTAAAATCAAATTTAAAATCACCGGTTTGAACGATGTTTCCAGAAGGTGTCTTAACCACAATCCCTAATGCATCTGGGATACTGTGAGTAGTACGGAAAAAACTGACCGAAGTTTTTCGGAAACGGATAATCGTGTCTTCGTTAATTTCGTGTAGTTGTGCATCACGTAATAAACCATGTTCGTCCAATTTATTTGTAATAAGTGCAAGGGCTAATGGTCCTGCATAAATTGGAATATTTGCTTGACGTAATAGGTAGGGAATTCCCCCAATGTGGTCTTCGTGACCGTGAGTAATTACAAGGGCTTTTACTTTTTGTAAGTTTTGCACAATGTAACTATAATCGGAAATGACATAGTCAATTCCAAGCAATTCATCTTCAGGGAATTTAATCCCTGCATCAATAATGATGATTTCATCTTGAAATTGTACCCCATAACAGTTTTTTCCAATCTCACCAAGACCACCGATCCCAAAGACGCCGGTTTCGTTGTTCTTCAAAGAGACTTTCATTTTAAAACTCCGTCAATTTGAAGTCAGTATTTTCTTTTTCATAAGCTAGATGGCTGTCATCTAAACCTTGAATGAATTCAATATTGTATGGGGTGTGTTCTTCAACTAACGCACGAGCAGTGACTTCATCGGCTGCCTCCACGTAAATTGCTTGTGTTTGTTCTCTTTTTGGATTGCGAATTTTTGTTTCTTGATAATAAACTTTGTAAATCATCTGTATAACTCCTTTATTAATTAATTAAACGGTATAAAAATGACATCTAAAGATGACAAGTACGAGAATTAAGGCATTCAAAAAACAGGGGAGGCACTTCTTGCTAAAATATTTTTGCAATTTAAGATTACAAAAATATTTTTGGCAATACGTAAAATCTCCGCCAAATTGTGGATGCTTTTTAAAAATCACAAAGATTTTTAAAAAGAGAAAGTCTCGTCTTTACTTTCCGCTTGTGTTTCAATTCAACCGTTCCTTTGGCGTATTAGCGCCCAATTAATGATATTTTAGCATAGATTTTTCAATAAGTATAGAAAAGGCAAAGGGGTAAAAGGATTACAAAAAAATTTTTTATTTCTCTTAAAAACTAGCTATTTCTGGGAGTGTTTTAGGTAAAAATGCTTACATAAGCCGATTTTGTAACTTTTCATTTCTTATTAATAAGAAATAAATATCCTTAAATTTTCTGGTGAATTTGGCTACAATTAGAAAAAATACTGTGTTATAGTGAAGATAATGCGAAAATTTGGTACACATGGCTCACTTCAAGCTAGTATTGAGGTGCCATTTTTCTTTTGAAAACAGTTCCGTCAATTTTACGCGTTCACAGGCGCTGCCTGTCTTTATTTTTATAGAGGAGGAAAAAATATGAAATTGATGTGGCATTATACAATGCGCTACAAAAAACTTTTACTTTTTGATTTCATCTGTGTTTTTGGTTTCATCATCATTGAACTGGGTTTGCCAACGATTTTGGCCCGCATGATTGATTCAGCCATCCCAGCAAAAAGTTTTAGCCAAGTCCAACAGTTAGGGATTTTAATGGTTATCATTACAATTTTAGGGGTTGCGATGAATATCTTGTTGGGGTATTTTACTACCCGCATCACCACCAATATTACAGCTGATATTCGTGATGATTTATTTGCTAAAACTCAAGGATATTCTCATTATGAATATGAACAAATTGGTGTGTCATCTTTAATTACGCGGGTAACAAATGACGCTTATCAAATTATGTTGTTTATGCAAAATATTTTGCGGACTGGCTTTATGACACCGATGATGTTTATCGTCAGTTTATACATGATTTTTCGGACTAGCCCTTCTTTAAGTTGGTACGTTTTGGCTGCTTTGCCGGTTTTATTATTGGCAGTTGTAGCGATTGCCAAATTTTCAGATCCCTTATCGACGAAGCAACAAAAGAATTTGGATAAAATTAATGCTATTTTACGGGAAAATTTGTCAGGTTTACGGGTAATTCGGGCTTTTGTGAATGAGAAATTTGAAGAAAAACGTTTTGAAAAAGTTAATAAAGCCTATGCTTCTAGTTCAAAAAGTTTATTTCGCTTAATGGCAGTGGCACAACCGGGATTTTTCTTTCTTTTTAATATTGTCATGGTTTTAATTATTTGGAATGGGACGATTAAAATCGATCAAGGTAGCTTACAAATTGGGGATTTGATCGCCTTTATCGAATATATTTTCCATGCTTTATTTTCTTTCATGCTCTTTGCCTCAGTCTTTATGATGTACCCAAGAGCAGCCGTATCGGCAAGACGAATTCAAGAAGCGTTGGATGCGACTTCTGAAATTGTAGAAAAAGCAGACGGTGTGACAGAAACTGCAACTAAAGGATATGTGGAATTTAAAAATGTGACCTTTGCTTATCCGGGACATTCGGAAAGTCCAATTATTCGAAATGTTAGTTTTACTGCCAGACCAGGTGAAACTGTGGCGTTTATCGGAAGTACTGGCTCAGGTAAGTCGACATTGATTCAGCTGATTCCGCGTTTTTATGATGTAAGCGAAGGCGAAGTTTTAATCGATGGCGTTAACGTCAAAGACTACCGCTTAAAGAGTTTACGGGAAAAAATTGGTTACATTCCACAAAAAGCGCTCCTTTTTACCGGTACGATTGCTGAAAACTTACGCTATGGTAAAGAAGACGCAACACAAGCTGAAATGCAGCGAGCCGTTGATATTGCTCAGGCCGCAGATTTTATTAGTCAAACACCTAAAGGATTTGACGCTCTTTTATCAGAAGGGGGAGCGAACTTTTCTGGTGGGCAAAAACAGCGTTTAGCGATTGCTCGTGCGATTATTCGTAATCCGGAAATTTATATATTTGACGATAGTTTTTCCGCATTAGATTATCAAACGGATGCTAAATTGCGGGCGCGCTTGAAAAAAGAAACGACAGAAGCGACAGTTTTAATTGTCGCACAAAGGGTTGGAACGATTATGCATGCTGATAAAATCATTGTCTTAGATGAAGGCAATGTGGTTGGCATGGGAACCCATCAAGAATTACTGAAGAATTGTACGGTCTATTATGACATTGCAGCTTCTCAGTTATCAGAGGAGGAATTGGCGCAATGAAATCATTCTCTTCTTTAAAACGATTGGCACGGTATTTGAATCCATATAAAATTACAGTCTTTCTCGTTTTATTTTTTGTAGTTTTAACGGTGGCATTAAACGCAGCGATGCCTTACGTGGCTGGATTACCTACGACAGAAGTCGCAAAAAATATTGCCAATGGAGAAAAAATTAACTTTGATTATGTCTTAAAATGTTTAGTTTGGATTACTGCAGTTGGTGTAGGTTATTGTGTGGCACAATTATGTTCTGGTCTTTTAATTACTAATGTCGTGCAAAGTGCAATGTATGACTTGCGCCAAGATATTGATGAAAAAATCAATCGGCTACCAGTTGCTTATTTTGATAAAAATCAGCAAGGGAATATTTTATCTCGGGTAACCAATGATGTGGATGCGGTAAGTGGTGCGATGCAACAAGCCTTAATTGGGATTGTAAATGCGGTTCTGGGAATTATTATGGCATTAGCAATGATGTTTTATATTAATATTTATATGGCATTGTTATCTATTATTATGATTCCGGCTTCCTTTTTAATTTCTCGCGGGATTGTAAAAATTTCGCAAAAATATTTTCAAGGAATGCAAAATGCACTCGGAGAATTAAACGGCTACGTTCAAGAAAATATGACAGGTTTTAGCGTTTTGAAAGTTTATGGACGAGAAGCGCAGACGATTGACGGCTTTAAAGCTGTTAACCATAAATTAAAACATTACGGTTTTCGTGCCACCTTTATTTCCGGTTTAATGATGCCTTTGGTGTCTTTAACGGCTTATCTTACGTATATCGTAATGGCGATTTTGGGTAGTTACTATGTGATTGGTGGCGTCATTGTAGTTGGACAATTACAAGCCTTTATTCAATATATTTGGCAAATTAGTCAACCGTTAGGAAACATTACCCAACTTTCTTCTGTCTTACAAAGTGCGTCAGCTGCTTCTAAAAGGGTTTTTGAAATTTTAGATGAAGCAGAAGAAGTTTTAAACAAAACAGATGTAGCACTACCGGCTGTTGTTGCAGGCAACGTTGACTTTGAGCATGTTTCTTTTAGTTATACACCCACTAAACCTTTAATTAAAGATTTGAATTTTAGTGTGAAAGCTGGGCAAACAGTGGCAATTGTAGGACCAACGGGAGCTGGTAAAACTACTTTAATCAATTTGTTGATGCGTTTTTACGATGTAGATGCCGGCGCAATTAAAATTGATGGCATTGATACAAAAAAAATGAAACGCAGTGATGTTCGCTCTGTTTTTGGGATGGTTTTACAAGATGCATGGCTCTATGAAGATACGATTGGTGAAAATATCCGCTTTGGTAAGTTAGATGCGACAGATTATGAAGTGGTGGATGCTGCCAAAACCGCCAACGTTGATCATTTTATTCGTACGATGCCAGATGGCTATGAAATGATGATCAATGCTGAAGGTAATAATGTTTCGTTAGGACAAAAACAATTATTAACGATTGCGCGGGCTGTTATTTCAGATCCTAAAATTCTGATTTTAGACGAAGCGACGAGTTCAGTTGATACCCGCTTAGAAGCATTGATTCAAAAAGCGATGGATAAAGTAATGCAAGGACGCACTAGTTTTGTTATTGCACACCGGCTATCTACTATTCGGGAAGCCGATTTGATTTTGGTGATGAATCAAGGCGCCATTATTGAAAAAGGGACCCACGAAAGTTTACTAGCTGAAGGTGGCTTTTACAGTAAACTTTATCAAAGCCAATTTGCCGAAGATGGTGATTACGATTAAAAAAACTGGAGTGCTCTTTTGCACTCCAGTTTTTTTATAGAAAGGAATTATATAACTTTTCAAAGCTTAATTTGTTGCTTGTAGCTTTTCATTTGATCCAGCATAATGAACGAACTCTCTACGGTAATAAGTTGAAATTTGAAGAAATTTGAAAAGCAATTTATTAAAATTCCATCTTATTACTTGAGAGCTGAACGCGTTCATATAGCTTTTCATTGATCCAGCATAATGAACGAACTCTCTACGGTAATAAGTTGAAATTTGAAGAAATTTGAAAAGCAATTTATTAAAATTCCATCTTATTACTTGAGAACTGACTATGTTTATTGTGCTTTTTTTGATGTGTTATAATGGCGATATTAAAAGGAATTTTGGGAGAAGGTGACAAGAAAAAATGGAAAATTTTATCGCTGAAAATGCGACGGTAGTGGGAGATGTAACGTTAGGAAAAGGTGCGACAGTCTGGTTTAATAGTGTTATTCGTGGGGATAGTAATTTTGTGAAAATCGGTGCGCGGACCAATATTCAAGATGGCACAATTATTCATGTTGATTATGATGCGCCAACAGAAATTGCCAATGACGTGACTGTTGGACATCAGTGCATGTTACATGGTTGTAAAGTGGAACAAGGTGCGTTAATTGGAATGAGTTCTATTATTTTAAATCATGCTGTAATTGGTGAAAATAGTTTAATTGGTGCTGGTTCTCTAGTAACCCAAGGGACAATTATTCCCCCCAATGTTTTAGCTTTTGGACGTCCTGCTAAAGTCATACGCTCTTTAACGCCGGCAGAAATCGCCAAAAACAAAGCCAATATTCAGCATTATTGCCAATTAGGAGAAGAGTTTATGGCAGGAAAGTATCCGGCCATAAAAAATTAAAAGAGAGAACAAAGAAAAGACTAGGATTAAATTGGCATGGCATTCAAAAATGCTGCTCCTGAGTTCTCATAAAAAAGCGCAAATCTTTGCGCTTTTTTTGTTTCCTCGCTACACTTTAGATACGAAAAGAAATGAGGAGGGATTTTAATGGAACGCTTTGCAATAAAGGGTTACGGAAAACCAGAAGCTGTATTTGAAACTATTACCGCTAACCCAAGAGAACTGACAGCAGGTCATATTCGGGTGGCAATAAAAGCATTTGCAATTAATCCGTATGATATTTCATTACGCAGTGGTGCGCAGCAAGAATTTCGCAGTTTAACATTTCCTTATGTACTCGGAAATGATGCGGCAGGGATTGTCACAGAAGTTTTCGCTGAGGAAACTGATTTTTCAGTGGGCGATCGAGTGGTGATTCACCCAATTAGTGGCACGTATGGGGAAGAAGTTGTTTTGCCTAATAAAAAAGCCGCTAAAATTCCTGATCAAATGAGTTTTGCTGAAGCTGCTGGAATGGTGACCACTGGTATTACTGCTTATAATTTGTTGTTCCAATTGTTAAAAGTTAAATCAAAACAAAAAGTGATGGTATTAGGTGCTTCTGGCGGTGTTGGCTCTATATTGGTACAATTATTACATCAAAACGGTAATTTTGTGCTGGCAAGTGCTAGAAAAGTGAATGAAGACAAAGTCCGTGCTTTTGGTGCAGATGAATTTGTTGCTTATGATACTGAAAACCCTGGTGCAGTATTTTCTGAACAAGCCGATGTGGTCATTGATGCGACAAAGGGCAGTAGAAGTAGTGAAGCCGGACTAGCCATTTTAAAACCAGGTGGAACGTACGTGGCTTTAAATGATTTGCCGACAGAAGAGGAACGAAAAGAAGGAACCTATTTAAGTTTTGCACCTCAAAAAGAATATTTAGATCATGTGGCTTTTGACTATTTATTGCAAACATATGCTGCTGGTAATTTGACTATCAATATCGCAGAAATATTACCTTTTCAATTAAGTAGTGTGATTGAAGCCCATGAAAAAATTGCTGGTCATCCGACAGCAGGAAAAATTGTCATTGCCAAATAAAACAGACCTGTTTGCTCTTTAAGCTAGACGCTCAAATCTTGCTAAATTGCGTTTTAATTTAGCGAGATTTTTACTTTGTGTCATTAAGTGCTTACTGATGAAGTTCCATTAACCATCTTTAGTTTATCAGCTTTATTTCTTCTAAGAAATTATCTAATTTCTGGTATAAAAAAAAGAATTGGGCACTATGCCCAATTCTTTTTTGTGTTAATTATTTTGTGACCATGATTTCATCAATTAAGCCGTAAGCTTTTGCTTCTTCAGCGGTCATGAAGTTATCACGATCCGTATCTTTTTCAATCACTTCTAGTGGTTGACCAGTACGTTCAGCTAAAATATGGTTCAAACGATCACGGGTTTGTAAAATGTGACGGGCAGCAATTTCAATTTCAGTTGCTTGACCTTGTGCGCCACCTAATGGTTGGTGAATCATGATTTCAGCATTTGGTAAGGCAAAACGTTTACCTTTGGCACCAGCTGTTAATAAGAATGAACCCATTGAAGCAGCCATCCCCATTACAATAGTTTGAACATCTGCTTTGACAAAGTTCATTGTATCGTAAATCGCCATGCCGGCAGTTACACTACCACCTGGTGAATTGATGTATACGTAGATATCTTTTTCAGAATCTTGTGCGTCCAAAAATAGTAATTGGGCGATAATTGAGTTTGCTAAGTCGTCTGTAACTTGACCGCTTAGCATAATAATGCGGTCTTTTAATAAACGTGAGTAGATGTCATACGCTCTTTCGCCGCGGGATGATTGTTCAATGACTGTTGGAATTAAATTCATAATGTAAAGTCCTCCTTTAATCAAATCGACGTAATTATGGTACGTCTCAAGTTTAGCACATTTAAGCGATAACCTCTAAAAAGAAGTATACCCAATAGGTCAAAATAGGTCAAATGAAAAACACTGGCAGATTGAAAAATAAAGGTAAAAGAAAAAGCAGAAATAACGGAGTGCTTATCTGCTAAAAAGAATTAAAATGCGAAACAAAGAGAAGATATGCTAAAATAAAGGACAGAGATAAAGCTAATTGGGAGGAAAAGTATGATAGCAGTAGCAGTAGCAGTAGCAGGTTTCTTAGGTGTTATTGTCGGCGCGTTAATTGTCACGATTGCGTTTAACTTACGGATTCGCTATGACGAAAGAAAAGAACAAAAGCGGCGTGCCTTAGAGCTTAAGGTGAAAGAAATCGAAACGTTGAATCAACTAAATAAAAAAATCAATGAGATTTTACAAAAGCGTAGTGTCTTAATGGAAGAGTATGTCAGCTTTGATGCTTTTGACGATTGTTATATTACAATTGATGACTATGCGTATTTGCAATCTTTTGCCGCACAAAACAATTTTTATTTGCCTAATTATATTTTAGAAGAATTTTTCAAAAAAATTGCACAGCGTAAAGTTATCTTGTCTCCTGATGAAACGATTAAAGTCGGTGGTTACGCTTATAAAGGCGGTCGGGTCATTATGGAACATTTTTCAGATGATTTAACCCAACTGATTAATGAAAGAAAAACTGAATTAAAACGTCTATCAGACAATACATTAACTTATTTTAGTGCATAACTTTAAAAGGATAGAAAAAGCTAACTTGTGGCTTTTTCTATCCTTTTTTACTTTTAGCATCGGCAATTTTTAATTTTAGCTAAGAAGTTGAAAGTTTTTTGATTGCAGGTAAAAGGTCTTTTCTTACAAATAATAAAAAGAAATTTTATTCCTAATTTTATCGTCTACTAATATATGAAAGTTCAACAAGGCCAATTTGTAAAGTTAATAAAATAGCGTAGAAGTGGTACAATTAATAGTAAGTAAAAAATGATAAGGAGGCGACGTGATGACACAAATTGTAGCCCATCGCGGTGCCAGTGGCAGTCGGCCGGAAAATACGCTGCCTTCTTTTGCCGAGGCAGTTCGAGTAGATAGTGATGTGATTGAATTAGATGTTCATCTATCAAAAGATGGTCAGCTAATTGTCATGCATGATGAAGATGTCGAACGTACCACCAATGGTAAAGGCTTAATTCGGGAAAAGACACTCGCGGAAATAAAAAAATTGAATGCCGGTAGCTGGTTTTCTCCTGCCTATCAAAATACAAAAGTCCCAACTTTAAAAGAAGTCTTGGACTTATTAGTGATGCGTAATTTTCGTGGTGTTTTGACGATTGAATTAAAAACGGATCACTATCATTATCCAGAAATTGAAATGAAAACAGCTGCTTTAATGACTAGTCGAACATGGCCATTTTCTCATTGGTATTGTAGCTTTAATATGAAATCACTAGATATTATCCATAAATTAGAACCCAAAACACAGCTTGATTTAATCTTAAGTACGAGCAATAAAAAAGTGATAGAAGCCCTTGATCGTCCTTACATTGAGGGAATTCACCCAAAAATGGATTGGGTATTAAAAAATGAGGCCAGTTTAGCTGATCTCCCCCTTGCGATTCGACCTTGGACTATTGATGAAGAACCACTAGTGAAAAAGTGTGTTGCGTTAAAGACGACCGGCATTATTACGAACTATCCAGAAAAAGTACAGCAGTATGTTCGAAATGCACAACGAAGTAAATGAGGAAAAATATGAAAGTATTAGTTATCGCAGGACCGACTGGTGTTGGTAAGACAGCACTAAGTATCCAGTTGGCAAAAAAATTTAACGGTGAAATTATCAGCGGTGACTCACTGCAAGTATATCGCCAACTAGACATTGGAACTGCCAAAGTTACCCCAGCAGAAGCACGGGGAATTCCCCATTATTTAATTGATATTCGTAATTTTACTGAAAATTATTCTGCTGCAGATTTTCAACAAGAAGCACGAAATAAAATCAGAGATATTACAGCTCGAGGCAAGCTACCAATTGTAGTAGGGGGAACGGGATTATATATTCAAGCACTGCTTTATGATTATAAATTAGGCGCCACAGAAAGTTTTGGTCAAAAAGGAGAGAATTTACGCCAAAAGTATACTGAATATGCGGCGCAACATGGGAAAAAAGCACTCTGGCAAGTGTTGGCCCAAAAAGATCCACTAGCGAGCGAAAAAATCCACTTTAATAATGAACGAAAAGTTATTCGAGCTTTAGAGGTTTTTGAATTGACAGGGCATAGTATCACAAAGCCCAAAGAAGAACCCCAGAAACTTTATGATGATTTTTTGATTGGTTTAACGACGGAACGAGCACTATTATATGAACGAATTAACCAGCGAGTAGAGCAGATGTTTGCTACAGGCCTCCTAAAAGAAGCCACTCTTTTGCAAGATTATGAAGATGTTCAAGCCGCTAAAGGAATTGGCTATCGTGAATTTTTCCCATATTTTAAAGGCGAAATTACTCTTGATGAAGTTAAAGAAAATATCAAACTTGATTCAAGACGTTATGCAAAACGCCAATTAACTTGGTTTCGTAATCGGATGACCGTGACGACTTGGGTGGATTTAATCACGCAACCAGAAGAGGTTGAAAACTTACAGCAAAAAATACAGTTATGGCTGGAGGAATAGTATGGAACAGGAGAAAGTGATTTTAGTTGGCGTGGAAACCGAAGAGACATGGAAAAACTTCGGGGAGTCCATGCAAGAATTAAAAGGGTTAACAAAGACAGCTAAAGGTGAGGTTTGTTTTTCCTTAATTCAAAAACGCCCCCAAGTTGATCGTCAAACCATTATAGGTAAAGGCAAACTAACAGAATTAAAAAATCTAGTAGCAAGCTATGAAGCTGATTTAGTAATTTTTAATCACGAACTCACCCCGCGCCAAAGTCAAACAATTGCTGATTTTATCGAAGTGCCGGTTATTGATCGCGTGCAGCTGATTTTAGATATTTTTGCCTTGCGAGCGCGATCCAAAGAAGGAAAATTACAAGTTGAATTAGCCCAACTGGAATATTTATTACCTCGTTTAGTTGGACAAGGAAAATATTTATCCCGTTTAGGTGGTGGCATTGGAACAAGAGGGCCTGGTGAAACCAAACTTGAAACAGACCGTCGTCACATTCGCAACAAAATCACTGCGATTAAACGGGAATTAAAAGAGGTTGCAGCTCATCGGGAACGGACGCGGCAAAGAAGAAAAAATAATCGTTTTCAAATTGGCTTAATTGGTTATACCAATGCTGGTAAATCAACGATTATGAATGTCTTAACCGCAGCGAAGACTTATGAACAAGATGAGCTTTTTGCTACACTTGATCCTTTGACTAAGCGCTTTAAATTGCCAGAAGGGTTTGAAGTAACTTTAACTGACACAGTCGGCTTTATTCAAGATTTGCCGACACAGTTGATTGATGCCTTTCACTCTACTTTAGAAGAAAGTCGCGAAATGGATTTATTGTTGCATGTAGTTGATGCTAGTTCTCCAGATCGTAGTCAACAAGAGCAAACCGTCCTGGCTTTAATGAAAGAGTTAGACTTTGATAAGACTCCCATTTTAACGGTTTATAATAAAGCCGACAAAATTGATACTGCTCATTTTGTGCCGACGCTTTTTCCTAACGTTTTAATATCTGCTAAAAGTAGTCGTAGTAAAGAAGAATTAACAGCTGCAATCCGGTTACAATTAATGGAAAATTTGGAACCTTATACTGTCTATTTAGCGCAAAATGAAGGAAAACTATTAGCACAGCTAAAAAGTGACACATTACTTGTACACGAAGAGTTTTTACCTGCTTCAGAAAACTATCTGGTAAAAGGTTTTGCCCTGCCAGAAACTGCGATTATAAGGAGAATGGAAGATGAATTGGACAAATGAATTTGATCCGGCGCTAGTAACTGCAATTGAACGAGTGGAGCAAAAAATTGCCCCCCGCTTAGAAGAATTGCGCCAAATTGCGTTAAATAATCAAAATAAAGTTTTACGTGCTTTTTCTAAGCAAAATATTTCTGAAACCCATTTTTTACCTTCGACTGGTTATGGAAATGACGACATGGGAAGAGATGCGTTAGAGGAAGTTTATGCGGAAACTTTTGGCGGTGAAGCAGCCCTTGTCCGCCCTCAGATTGTTTCTGGTACCCATGCCATTGCTACAGCGTTATTTGGCGTATTGCGCCCAGGAGATGAACTGCTTTATATCACCGGTACACCTTATGACACTCTTTTAGAGGTAATTGGTTTAGCAGGTAATGGGATTGGTTCGTTAAAAGAATATAATATTTCTTATGATCAAGTCGACTTGAAACCAACTGGTGCAGTGGATTTTGAGGGTGTAAAAAATAAACTTAATAAAAAAACCAAAGTAGTCGCAATCCAGCGCTCTCGAGGCTATGCTAGTCGCCCTTCTTTTACGATTGATAAAATTAAAGAAATGTGTGATTTTGTTAAAACAATTGCGCCCAATGTCACTATTTTTGTCGATAATTGTTACGGAGAATTTGCGGAATTAATGGAACCAACCCAAGTAGGCGCCGATTTAATGGCAGGCTCTCTTATCAAAAATCCTGGGGGCGGGATTGCTAAAACTGGTGGTTATCTGGTGGGTAAAAAAGATTTAATTGAAAAATGTGCGTATCGCCTAACGACACCTGGAGTTGGTGCAGAAGGTGGGGCGATGTTAGGAAATGTCTACGATATGTTGCAAGGCTTCTTCTTAGCACCCCATGTGGTAAGTCAAGCTATTCAAGGGGCAGTATTTACTTCTGCTTTATTGGCTGAGTATCATATTGATTCAACGCCTAAGTGGGATGATCCTAGAACAGATTTAATCCAATTAGTTGAATTGAAAGAAAAAGAGGCGATGATTACCTTTGCTCAAGCAATCCAACGTTTTTCACCAGTCGATGCCTTTGTGGCCCCGGTACCGGCTTATATGCCAGGGTATGAAGATGATATCATTATGGCGGCGGGAACTTTTGTCCAAGGAGCAAGTATTGAGTTAAGTGCTGATGGCCCGTTGCGGGAACCGTTTTCATTGTATGTACAAGGTGGTCTAACATATGAACATGTAAAAATTGCGGTAGCAAATGCGGTAAATGCTGTTTTTCATGGTAAATAAAAATAATTTTAGTTTTTTTCAAATCTATGAACCTTGTTAAATCAAGGTTCTTTTTTATTATCAGAAAATTTTTTATTATTTATGTTAGAAAACCTAACATAAGCCCTTGACTTTCCAAAATGAGATTGGTATAGTTATGCCAAGTTAAAACCAACCGGAAAGGAGTAGTTTCATGCGAGAAAAAGAGTTGCGCCGCTCCATGTCAGTTTTTCCTATTGGGACAGTGATGAAGTTAACTGATCTCACTGCGCGACAAATTCGTTATTACGAAGAACAAGATTTGATTCATCCTGAAAGAAGTGAAGGCAACCGCCGAATGTATTCTTTAAATGATATTGATATTTTGCTTGAAATCAAAGATTACTTGTCTGAGGGTTTAAATATGGCGGGAATTAAACATGCCTATGAAATGCAAAAACAACAAGAAAAAATTGCTAAAAATAAAAAACCGTTAACTGACCAAGATGTACGTCAAATTTTTTATGATGAACTACTGAGCCAAGGTGGTTTAACTCAACAAAATCCATTTAAGCAAGGTCCACGAATGTAGGCGTTGTTTGAAAATAAAAAACTAAAATTAAGGGTGGGATTATATGCCGCGCGTAAATTACACAGCAACAGATATCAAACGTATTGTTGAAGAAGAAAATGTCCGTTTCTTACGTCTAATGTTTACAGACATCATGGGAACAATCAAAAACGTTGAAGTTCCAGTAAGTCAATTGGAAAAAGTTTTAGATAATAAAATGATGTTTGATGGTTCTTCTATTGAAGGTTTTGTCCGCATCGAAGAAAGTGATATGTACTTATACCCAGATTTATCTACTTGGATGATCTTCCCTTGGGAAAGTGAACATGGCAAAGTTGCTCGGTTAATCTGCGATATTTATAATCCTGATGGCACTCCTTTTGCCGGTGATCCGCGGGGGAACTTAAAACGGGCGATGGACCACATGAAACAACTAGGTTTTACTTCATTTAACTTAGGACCAGAACCAGAATTCTTCTTATTTAAATTAGATGAAGACGGTGAAATTACGACAGAATTAAATGATGCTGGTGGTTATTTTGATTTTGCACCGACAGATTTAGGTGAAAACTGCCGTCGTGATATCGTATTGGAACTAGAAAGCTTGGGCTTTGAAGTGGAAGCTTCTCACCATGAAGTAGCTCCTGGACAACATGAAATCGATTTTAAATACGCAGATGTTGTGGATGCTTGTGATAATATCCAAACCTTTAAATTAGTTGTTAAAACAATTGCTCGTAAACACGGTTTACACGCGACCTTTATGCCAAAACCATTGTTTGGAATTAATGGTTCAGGAATGCACTGCAATATGTCTTTATTTAAAGGCAAAGAAAATGCTTTTTATGATAAAGAAGGAGAAATGGGCTTAAGTCAGACAGCTTACCATTTCTTAGGCGGTTTGATTGAACATGCGCGGGCTTATACAGCAGTTTGCAACCCAATTGTTAATTCTTACAAACGCTTAGTACCTGGTTATGAAGCACCTGTTTATGTGGCTTGGTCAGGACGTAATCGTTCTCCATTAATTCGGGTGCCAGAATCACGAGGATTATCCACTCGTTTAGAATTACGTTCTGTCGATCCATCAGCTAATCCATATTTAGCAATGGCTGTGTTGTTAGAAGCTGGCCTTGATGGAATTGAGCGGGAGTTGACACCACCACCAGCTGTTGATCGCAATATTTATGTCATGAATGAAGCTGAAAGAGAAGAAGCGCAAATTAAAGATCTTCCTTCAACACTTCACAATGCCATTAAAGCATTACGAAAAGATCAAGTGATGGTCGACGCACTAGGCAATCATATTTACCAAAACTTTGCAGAAGCAAAACGTTTGGAATGGGCTTCGTTCCGCCAAACTGTTTCAGAATGGGAAAGAGAGCAATATTTAGAGTTGTATTAAAAACAGGAAAACAGACCGCTTTTGGCTTAGGCTTAAAGCGGTTTGTTTTGTTATTTATGTCGTAATTAGAGGTAGGAAAATCGATTTTTATTCAGATAAAAATTGACAATTAGACCTGTTGACTACTACTATTAGGAAAATGGAAAGTAAAAGAGGTCGTACATATGTTAGATTTATTTATCTTAATGATGGAGCGCGTTGGCCTAATTATTTTATTGGCTTTTTTATTGGTCAATGTTACATATTTTAAGCGCGTTTTGGAAAATAGGACGCAGCTTTCTTCTAAAGTTATTTTGATTATTGTGTTTGGTTTATTTGCAATTTTAACAAATTTTACTGGTATTGAAATTACCGGTAATAAAATTGTACCCAGTAATTTTTTAACCCATATTTCTGAAAATACTTCTATTGCTAATGCCCGTACTTTAGTAATTAGTGTGGCAGGATTAGTAGGTGGGCCTAGTGTTGGCACAACGGTTGGGGGCATTGCCGGAGTGCACCGTTTTTTGCAAGGGAGCGGTGAAGGAAGCTTTTATATTTTTTCTTCTTTATTAATCGGGTTAATCTCTGGATTGGTTCGTCTTCTTTTAATCAAGCGACAATGGCAAAACAAGGCATTAGTTTATGCTTTAGTGGGTATCTTAATGGAATCTATTCAAATGATTTTTGTGGCGTTTTTTAGTGGCACAGACCTAGCCAAAATGATTGCCGGACCGATGATTATGATTAATGGGATTGGAACGTTTATTTTTATGTCCATTATCAATGTCACCTTAAAGCAAGAAGAGCAAGCAAAAGCAGTTCAAACTCATGATGTTTTAAATTTAGCGGCGCAAACACTGCCTTATTTTCGGGCTGGTTTAAAGCGAGAATCCAGTCAAGCTGTAGCCGAAATTATTCAACGCTATACCAAACTAGCTGCCATTAGTATGACCGATAAACATCAGATTTTAGCCCATGTAGGAGCGGGCAGTGATCATCATATTCCCGAGCTAGAAGTAATTACTGAGCTTTCTAAAAAAGTTTTACAAACAGGTGAGATGTTAATCGCCCACTCTAAAGAGCAAATTGGTTGTAAAAATCCCGACTGCCCCTTAGCGGCGGCAATTGTCATTCCGCTTTTTGCTCATGAACAGGTAGTGGGAACTCTAAAAATGTATTTTACAGATGAAAGTAAACTGACTTATGTGGAAGAAGAATTAGCGGAAGGATTAGCTACTATTTTTTCTTCCCAAATTGAATTAGGAGAAGCAGAAGAAAGAAGTCGACTTTTAAAAGATGCTGAAATTAAGTCACTACAAGCGCAAGTAAATCCACACTTTTTCTTTAATGCAATCAATACCATTTCTGCTTTGATGCGAAGAGACACAGATCAAGCCCGCAGTTTACTACTGCAATTAAGCAATTATTTTCGGGGAAATCTAACCGGTGCTCGTCAGACAAAAATTTTGTTAAGTCAAGAATTACAACATTTGGCGGCATACTTACAGTTGGAACAAGCTCGATTTCCCAATCGGTATCAAATTGATGTCAAAACAAGTGATGCGTTAGAGAATGCGCTCATACCACCTTATGCGGTTCAAATTTTAGTAGAAAATGCCATTAAACATGCTTTTGCCAATCGCAAAGAAGACAATTATGTAGAAGTTAGAATTTTTAGTAATAATGATGCTTTAATTTTACAAGTTGAAGATAATGGGATTGGTATTAAAGCAGACTTGTTGCCTAAATTAGGCAAACAAGCAGTTGTTTCAGTAAAAGGAACAGGGACTGCATTAGAAAACTTAAATAGGCGTCTTCATAGTTTATATGGCGAAACAGGCGAACTAAAAGCAGAAAATAAAAAAACGGGTGGGGCGATATTTACCATTACATTACCATTAGAGCTTAAAGGAGGAGAGGAATAATGCACGTTCTTTTAGTTGACGATGAACCCTTGGCAAGAGAAGAGCTGAGCTATTTGGTTAGTCAACATCCTGCAGTTACAAGTGTAACCCAAGCTGAAGGTGTTTTAGAAGCTATGAGTAAAATGATGGAACAAAAACCCGATATTTTATTTTTAGATATTCATTTAACCGATGAAAGCGGATTTGAACTGGCGGAAAAATTAGTAAATCTTACAGATCCCCCGTACTTGGTTTTTGCGACCGCTTATGATGACTATGCGCTCCAAGCTTTCCAAGTCAATGCAAGTGATTATTTATTGAAGCCGTTTGAAGAAAAAAGAGTCATGGAAATTATTAATAAGGCTGAAAAGCAAATGTCCCGTAAGCAATCTGATCCTGTTCAAACGACAGAACAATGGGCTACTTTTCCGATTCATAGCGACGATCGCATTTTCTTAATTAATCCAGAGACTGTTCAAATGGTTTCTGTAGATGAACGCAATGTCAGTATTTTTACGGATGATAAATACTACAATACAACAGGAACATTGAGTGGTATTGAGCAAAAGTTACCCCCAGCGCTTTTTATTAAAACACATCGCAGTTTTATTATTAATGCGACTAAAGTAAAAGAAATTCAGCCTTGGTTTAACCATACCCTACAAGTTACAATGGAAAATGGCGAGAAAGTCCCGGTTAGTCGCTCTTATTTAAAAGCTTTTAAAGAGCGGTTAAATTTAGAATAAGCATTTTTTACGGCACTTGATGCAAGTCAAGTGCCTTTTTTTGCATTTCATGTGTTAAATTGAGCAAGTTATGAAGAAAGCGGTAACAAAAGCTCGGGTTTTCGTATACTAAGCATGTAAACAAAACAAAGGAGCGAGAAAACATGGAAAAAAAGTTTATTCATTCTTACAACAAGCCTTCGTATTTGCCCTCATTATGTTAATTTCAAATGGTATTGCTAAAGTATTGCCAATTGCAGTTCCACCTTCTTTAATAGGCATGTTGCTTTTATTTGGTGCTTTATGTTTAGGAATTGTCAAATTAGAACAAGTTGAAGGTCTAGCTGACAGTCTATCAAGTGTCATCACATTTTTATTTGTTCCTTCTGGCATTTCACTAGTAAATTCGCTGGGTATTATGAAAAGTTCTGGAATTCAAATTATCGCGGTTATCTTAATTGCAACTTTGGCGCTAATGGCAGCAACTGGTTGGGGTTCAAGTTTATTGCTGGGTGTGAAAGATCGTCATACAGAAGCAAAAAAAGAAGAACCACTTCACAAAGGCTTAAAGGAGGTTTCTTAATATGACTCCTTATGTTGGTATTATTATCTCGCTAGTTGTTTTTGGTATTGGAACTTTCTTATTTAAGAAAAGTAAAGGTTTCTTTTTATTCACACCACTATTTGTGGCGATGATTCTAGGTGTTTTAATCTTAGAAGTTACTGGTATTAGTTATGATGACTATAACGAAGGTGGCAAAATCATTATGTTCTTTTTAGAACCGGCAACGATTGCTTTTGCTATACCTTTATACAAAAAACGCGATATTTTAAAAAAATATTTTATGGAAATCATGGTGGCAATCACAATTGGTTCTGTCGTTTCAGCGGCATCAGTTGTTTTAGCAGGTTATATTATTAAAATGCATCCGCAACTCATTGCTTCACTTCTTCCCCAAGCTGCAACAACAGCGATTGCAGTTCCGGTGGCCACTTCTGTTGGTGGGATTGCTTCAATTGCAGCTTTTTCTGTCATCTTTAATGGTGTTTTAGTTTACGCTTTAGGGGCAGTAGCATTGAAGTGGTTTAAGGTTAACAATCCAGTTGCAAAAGGTTTGGCTCTAGGTGCAGCAGGACATGCTTTAGGAGTTGCGGTTAGTATGGAAATGGGTGAAACAGAAACAGCGATGGCAAGTATCTCAGTGGTCGTTGTTGGGATCACAACTGCAGTAGTGGTTCCAATTGTAGCAAGTGTAATGGGAATTATTTAAAAAAGGAGTAAAGACAAATGCAAAAGACAGAGTTAAAAACAAATGCGTGGCAAGGATTTAAAGGTAAAGCTTGGCAAAACGAAATAAACGTACGTGATTTTATCCAAGCAAACTACACACAATTTGACGGTACTGATGAATTTCTAGCTGGTCCAACTGAAGCAACCACAAAACTTTGGGATCAAGTAATGGAATTAAACCAGAAAGAACGTGAAGCTGGTGGCGTTTTAGACATGGATACAAAAGTTGTCTCCACAATCACTTCTCACGGCCCTGGTTATTTAAACAAAGATTTAGAAACAGTAGTAGGTTTCCAAACGGAAAAACCATTTAAACGTAGCTTACAACCATTTGGTGGTATCCGCATGTCTGAACAAGCGGCAGAAGCTTATGGTTATGAAATTGATTCAGAAGTTTCACACATTTTCCGTGACTATCGTAAAACCCATAACCAAGGAGTATTTGATGCATACACGCCTGAAATGCGGGCAGCTCGTCGCTCAGGTGTTATTACAGGTTTACCAGATGCTTACGGTCGTGGTCGTATTATCGGGGATTACCGTCGTGTTGCCTTATACGGGGTTGACTTTTTAATCAAAGAAAAACAAAAAGACTTATTGAACTGTGGCAATGGGGTTATGTCTGATGATATCATTCGTCAACGGGAAGAATTAAACGAACAATTACGTGCCCTAAACGAATTAAAAGAATTGGGTACGATTTATGGTTTTGATATTTCACAACCCGCTTCAAATGCAAAAGAAGCTTTCCAATGGTTATACCTTGGTTACTTAGCTGCGATTAAAGAACAAAATGGTGCGGCAATGTCGCTTGGTCGTACCTCTACTTTCTTAGATATTTATGTAGAACGTGACTTACAAAACGGCGTTTTAACAGAAGAAGAAGCACAAGAAATTGTCGATCATTTTGTAATGAAATTACGTTTGGTGAAATTTGCCCGGACACCGGATTACAACGCTTTGTTCTCTGGAGATCCAACTTGGGTAACCGAATCAATCGCAGGTGTCGGAGAAGACGGACGCCACATGGTGACAAAAAATAGTTTCCGTTTCTTACACACGTTATCAAACTTAGGCCCTGCGCCAGAACCAAACTTAACGGTTTTATGGTCAACTCGTTTGCCACATAACTTCAAAACATTCTGTGCGAAAATGAGTATTCAAACGTCTGCCATCCAATATGAAAACGACGATGTAATGCGTCCACATTGGGGTGACGACTACGGAATTGCTTGTTGTGTTTCTGCAATGCGTATTGGTAAACAAATGCAATTCTTCGGTGCGCGTGCCAACTTAGCGAAAACATTGTTATATGCGATTAACGGTGGGGTAGATGAAAAATCTAAAGCGCAAGTCGGACCTAAATTCCAACCAATTACTTCAGAATACTTAGCGTATGACGAAGTCATGGAAAAATATGACACAATGATGGACTGGATCACAGAACTTTATGTGAACACTTTAAACATCATTCACTACATGCACGACAAATATTCTTACGAACGCATTGAAATGGCGTTACAAGATACTGATATCTTACGTACCATGGCAACTGGTATTGCCGGTTTCTCTGTTGCCGTTGACTCATTATCTGCCATTAAATACGCGAAAGTTAAAACAATTCGAGATGAAAATGGTATCGTAGAAGATTACGAAATTGAAGGGGATTATCCAAAATATGGGAACAACGATGATCGCGTAGACGAAATCGCTGTGAACTTATTGAAGACCTTCATGACAAAAGTAAAACGTAACAAAACTTACCGTGACTCAAAACATACGACTTCAATCCTTACGATTACGTCTAATGTGGTTTATGGTAAGAAAACAGGGAACACACCAGACGGACGTCGTGCCGGTGAACCATTCGCACCAGGGGCAAACCCAATGCACGGTCGCGACACTCACGGTGCTTTAGCTAGTCTTTCTTCTGTAGCGAAATTACCATACGATTACTCATTAGATGGTATTTCAAACACATTCTCTATCGTACCAAAAGCATTAGGGCGCGATGAAGCAACACAAGAAGAAAACTTAGCAACCATGTTAGACGGCTATGCTGCAAAAGGTGGTCACCACTTGAACATTAACGTCTTCAACCGTGACACATTACTAGATGCCCAAGCGCATCCAGAAAAATACCCACAATTAACTATTCGGGTATCTGGGTATGCCGTGAACTTCATCAAGTTAACAAAAGAACAACAAGATGATGTAATCGCACGGACTATGCACGAATCGATGTAATTAAAAAGTACGATACGGTGGCGGATGGGAAACTATCCGCCACTTTTGTTTTTAATAAAAGAAAACACGCGAGGGAATAAAAAGTAAGCCAAAAGTGCTGTTTTCAAATACGAAAGGAAGTCCTCTTTATGACTGTGACAGGACGTATTCATTCTACTGAAAGTTTTGGTTCCGTTGATGGCCCGGGAATTCGTTTTATCGTCTTTACCCAAGGCTGCCGCATGCGGTGTGAATTTTGTCATAACCCGGATACGTGGAAAATTGGGACCGGAACAGAGCGTACCGCTGATGATGTTTTAGCAGAAGCGTTAAAATATCAAGAATTTTGGGGAGAAAAAGGCGGGATTACCGTAAGTGGTGGGGAGCCACTACTTCAAATGGACTTTTTAATTGATTTATTTCAAAAAGCCAAAGCTGCCGGTGTACATACGACAATTGATACGTGTGGTCAACCCTTCACCAAAGCCGAACCTTTCTTTTCCAAATTCAATACGTTAATGGAAAATACGGATTTATTGTTATTTGATATTAAACATATCGATAACGACGCCCATAAAAAACTGACCAAACAAGCCAATACACCGATTTTAGAAATGGCAACTTATTTATCTGAAATCCAAAAACCGGTTTGGATTCGGCATGTGTTAGTCCCGCATCGAAGCGACTATGACGAGTATTTGATTCGTTTAGATGCCTTTATTCAAACTTTACAAAATGTTGATAAGGTGGAAGTCTTACCGTATCATACGATGGGCAAATACAAATGGCAGGAAATGGGATTAAAATATCCTTTAGAAGGAATTGAACCACCGGCTGAAGATCGGGTTAAAAATGCCAAAGAGCTGCTACACATGGCAGACTATACTGGCTATAAAAATAGGAAACTACAACTGGTTTAAATTACAAAAAGTGTTCAAACGATTTAAAAAGAGCCCAAATTAACTCGTTTGAAGAAATTTTTTATTACTTAAAGCGGTAAAAGCAAGTGTAGTTACTCTTTATAAAAAGTGCTTTTGGAATGACCGCTAAGGGATTAAATTATTTCTTAAGTTGAAAGCCTTTTATAAAAATGAGTTGTTGACAAAAGATAGTAGAGATTGTAATATCCTACTTGGGCACCCTAATTACTAGGGTCAAAGTTCTGGAAAATATGCTCCCTATTCAATTTGGATAGGGAGCTTCTTTTATTTTACAGAAGCTTTTCCTGTAAAAAAATATAGAAGGAGTTTTTAATTAATGACAAAATATATTTTTGTAACCGGTGGCGTTGTGTCGTCGATTGGTAAAGGTATTGTAGCCGCTTCGTTAGGACGTCTATTGAAAAATCGTGGTTTAAAGGTGACGATTCAAAAATTTGATCCTTACATCAATGTCGATCCTGGTACAATGAGCCCTTATCAACATGGAGAAGTTTTTGTAACAGATGACGGGGCTGAAACGGATTTGGACCTGGGTCACTATGAACGTTTTATTGACATTAATTTAAACAAATACTCAAATGTTACAACAGGTAAAATTTATTCTGAAGTTTTACGCAAAGAACGTAAAGGTGAATACTTAGGAGCAACTGTTCAAGTTATTCCTCATATCACTAATGAAATTAAAGAAAAAATTATGCGTGCAGCTAAACTTACTGATTCTGATGTAATCATTACAGAAGTCGGTGGTACTGTAGGTGATATTGAATCTTTACCATTTTTAGAAGCATTACGGCAAATGAAAGCAGATGTTGGTTCTGATAATGTCATGTATATTCACACCACGTTAATTCCGTATTTAAAAGCTGCTGGTGAAATGAAAACTAAACCAACACAACATAGTGTTAAAGAATTGCGTGGGTTAGGTATTCAACCCAATATTTTAGTTGTGCGAACAGAACAACCTGTTTCTCAAAGTACCAAAAATAAATTGGCACAATTTTGTGATGTGGCACCAGAAGCTGTGATTGAGTCCCGTGATGTAGAAACTTTATATTCGATTCCTTTAGCTTTACAAGCACAAAAAATGGATCAAATTGTATGTGAACACTTGAAATTAGATGTACCAGAAGCGGATATGACAGAATGGCAAGCTTTAGAAGAAAAAGTACTAAATCTAAAGAAAACTACCCGCATTGCTTTAGTCGGAAAATATGTCGAACTGCCAGATGCGTATATCTCTGTTGTAGAAGCCTTAAAACATGCTGGTTTTGCTTTTGATTCTGATATTGCTATTGATTGGATTCAATCGGCAGATGTTAATAAAGAAAATGTTGCTGAAGTATTAAAAGACGCAGATGGTATCTTAGTTCCCGGTGGATTTGGTGATCGCGGGGTTGAAGGGAAAATTGAAGCAATTCGTTATGCCCGAGAAAATGATGTGCCATTTTTAGGTATTTGTTTAGGTATGCAAATGGCTTGTGTAGAATTTGCGCGTAATGTAGTTGGCTTAAAAGATGCTAATTCAGCAGAAACAGATCCAGATACACCGAACAATATTATCGATTTAATGGCAGATCAAGAAAATATTGAGAATATGGGCGGAACTTTACGTTTAGGTTTATACCCATGTAAGTTGAAAAAAGGAACTAAAACTGCAGCTGCTTATGGAAATGAGGAAGTAGTGCAAGAGCGTCATCGCCATCGTTATGAATTTAACAACAAATATCGCGAAATGTTTGAAGCAGAAGGCTTAGTCTTCTCCGGTGTTTCACCAGACAATCGTTTAGTTGAAATTGTTGAATTACCAGATAAAAAGTTCTTTGTTGGTTGTCAGTTCCATCCTGAATTGATTTCTCGTCCAACGCGCCCACAACAATTAATTAAAGCTTTTGTGGGAGCAGCTTTGGAAAACCAATAATATATAGGTAGTATCAAATAATTAAATTATTAAAATGAACACCTGAAATAAGTTGTGAAGATTATTCTTTTCTTCAAAAGAGTAGTTTTCCATCCTGATTTCAGGTGTCTTTTTGATTTTCTTTAAGATTTAGGGCTGAAAATTAAAAAAAGTCTGTGAAATAATTTGCAGAGGTAAAGAATTCTCTTTGTTATCTTTTGGAAGAAAAAAGCAATTACAAAGGGGAATATAACAAAGTTTTTCAGAAAAATTATTGAAAACAGGCGCTATTTAAATTTGTGCAATCTTTTTATGAAAGAATTAATCCGTCATTTTAGTGGTAATAGCCAGAAATATTTGCTAAAATGGTAGCGTTGGTTAGGATATGCCTAACAAATAAAGTTTATCAAAACTTAGGAGGAATTTTTTATGCCAGTAGTATCAGCAGCAGAATTTCTAAAAGCAGCCCGTAAAGGTGGTTACGCTGTCGGCGGTTACAACACAAACAACTTAGAATGGACTCAAGCAATTTTGGAAGCAGCAGAAGCTAAAAAAGCACCTGTCTTAATCCAAACTTCAATGGGTGCAGCAAAATACATGGGTGGTTACAAATTAGCTGTTAACATGATCAACGACTTAGTTGAATCAATGAATATTACAGTTCCAGTTGCAATCCACTTAGACCACGGTGACTACGAAGCTGCTTTAGCATGTATCGAAGCTGGCTATACTTCAGTTATGTTCGATGGTTCTCATTTACCATTTGAAGAAAACTTGAAATTAGCTAAAGACGTTGTAGCAAAAGCACACGCTAAAGGTATCTCAGTTGAATGTGAAGTTGGTTCAATTGGTGGTGAAGAAGACGGAATCATCGGTGCTGGCGAATTAGCTGACATTGAAGAATGTAAACAAATGGTTGCTACAGGTATCGACTACTTAGCATGTGGTATTGGTAACATCCATGGTGTTTACCCAGAAAACTGGCAAGGTCTTGCATTTGACCACTTACAAGAAATCGCAGATGCTGTTGGTCATGATGTACCATTAGTATTACACGGCGGTTCTGGTATTCCAAAAGAACAAATCCAAAAAGCTATCTCAATGGGTGTTTCTAAAGTTAACGTTAATACTGAATTCCAATTATCATTTGCAAAAGCAACTCGTGAATACATCGAAGCTGGCAAAGATAAAGAAGGTAAAGGCTTTGACCCTCGTAAATTATTAGCACCAGGTAAAGCTGCAATCGTTAAAGATGCTGAAGAACACATTGACTGGTTCGGTTCAGCTAACAAAGCTTAATTTGATTAAACTTTTAAACTTCAGACTATTTAGTCTGAAGTTTTTTTGTCTTCTAATTACTTTTTTACTGCTTCATTTTAATCTTCTTTTTCTTCTGCCAATTTGTTTTTAACCGGAATTAAGACTTCAAAAATTTGATCTTCAGGATTTTGCGAAGCAGCCTCATCTTGCCACAATAGTTCCCAAATATCCCCATTTAAAACTAAATTATTTTCTTTTAAATAACTGCGAAAACGATTATTAAAAATATTAATCTGATGAATTTCATCTTTTATAAAACCTGAAACATAATAACCAGCAGGGCGGGTTACAATTCGCTGTTGTTTGTAAAGCTGCAGACGTTCACTGGGAATTTTCACTAGCGCACGATATGGAGCGGCATGAAAATTTTCTTCATAAAAAGCTGCACCATCTACTAAAAAACCAATGGGATAACCACTAAACAGATCACTACTATCGACGGAATTATAAAAACGACCGTAAACTTCTAGAGAATCAATATCATCAAATTTCTCAATTAAATCAGAGACAACAAAAGATTCTGCTTTTCTGTAGGCGTACGTGATTGATTCTAAATCAAAATTTTTTAAGGTAGTATAGCGGGTAATATAACTATCAAGGGAGTTACGGATTCGCTTAAGTTTGCTAATTTCTTCATCGACTTTTTCTTTTTGTCTTTTAAAGCCAGCCAATACAGCTGTGATATTACGGTTTTTCAAAAAAGTAGCGATTTCTTCTAAGGGCACATCGAGATTTTTTAAAAGTAAAATCACATCCAGTTCAAAATACTGGTCAATTCCATAATAACGATAGCCATTTTCTCCCACTTTTTGCGGTTTAAATAGGTCAATTTGATCATAATAAATTAAAGTGCGACGACTAATCCCAGCATAATTCGCCATTTCACTGATAGTTAAATACTTTTTCATCAAAAAATTTCCTTTCGGTCTTGACTGTAACGTTACGTTACAGTTTATCCTATCACAGGAGAAGGAGGGAAAAAAGATGAAATTATTCAAGATCTTTTTTAAAGAGTACCGTAAACTATTTTTTATAACCTTCATCTTAATGATTGGACAAGCGGTGGGAACGTTAATGATTCCTTATTATGTTGCCAAAATTATCGATGAAGGAATTTTGCTGCAAAATCAAACAAATATTTGGCAAAACGGTTTGTTAATGCTAGTGATTGCAATTGTGACAGGAGTAGTTGCGATTGCAGCAAGTTATTATTCGGCCATTTTGGCGGGACGTTTTGGCTATTTTTTGAGAAAAAAATTAGTCGCTAAAACCCAAAAGCTATCGTTAGCAGATATGGATGCCTTTGGAACACCAACACTTTTGGCGCGGACAACCAGTGATATTACTAATATTCAACAAATTTTAATGATGGTTTTTCAGATGATTATTCCAGCGCCACTAATTTGTCTTGCCTCAATTGGATTAACAGGTATGATTTCATGGCAATTTGTGTGGATCCCAATTGCCTCAATCACTTTATTTTCTTTTATCGCACTGTTAGTTATAAAAAAAGCTATTCCATTAGCAGATGTGATGCAACAAAGAATGGATAAAATGATGCAGGTTTTGCGTGAATTTTATACCGGTGTGCGGGTCATTCGTGCCTTTAATAAAAACCGTTATGAAAAAGAGCGCACGGATGACACATTTAGTCGTTATGCTGCTGTAATGATTCGGGTAAATAAACTATTTGCCGTTTTAAATCCGACTGTTAATTTGGTGATGGGATTAGGCATGACAGCAGTATTAGTGTTTGGTAGTATCTTGGTTACCCAAAATACAGTGCCAATCGGTAGTTTAACCGCAATTAGTGAATACACGGTTTTAAGTCTATGGTTTTTGACGATGGCCGCAATGGTAATTGTGATGATACCAAAAGCACTCGCTTCTTTAGAACGGATTGGCGAGGTTTTAGCTGTAAATGAAGAAGTCGTCGATGGTGATTTAACCCAGTTTGTTCTGGCAGACGATAAGCCAGTTGTTTCTTTTAAACAGGTTGATTTTTCATATAGTGGTGCAGAAGAGCCAGTTTTAGCTAATATTACTTTTGATATCTGTAAAGGTGTTACTGCAATTGTAGGTGGCACTGGCTCTGGTAAAAGTACTATTGCAAAAGCACTATTGCGTTTTAAAGATACTGCTGAAGGTGAAATACTTTTTGGTGGCGTACCGATTAAAAATGTTACCCAAGAAGCACTGCGGCAAAAAATCAGTTATGTGCCCCAAAAGGCTTTCTTATTTAGTGGTACGATTTTAGATAACTTTCTTTTTGGCAATCCTAATGCGACTGAAAAGGAAATCAAAAAGGCCGCAGAAGTCGCCCAGGCAGAAGCGTTTATTCAGTCATTACCTGAAGGATATAATGCTTTTGTGGCGCAAAAAGGCAATAACTTTTCTGGTGGTCAAAAACAACGTCTTAGCATTGCCCGTGCGCTTATAAAACCGGCAGATGTATATTTTTTTGATGATAGTTTTTCAGCACTGGATTATCAAACCGACGCAAAATTACGGCAAGCGTTAAAAACGTATTTGAAAGATGCCGCAATTGTGATTGTAGCGCAACGTCTTTCGACGATTAAAGATGCCGATCAAATCATTGTATTAGATGAAGGTAAAATTGTGGGGCAAGGTAGTCATGAAACGTTACTGGCAACTTGTAGCGTATATCAAGAATTTGCTAAATCCCAGGGAATGGAGGAAAAACATGAGCACAAAGCAGTTTGACAAAAGAAGTAATGAAATGCCACAAGATTTCAAAAAAACTGGTCATCGACTATTTCGTTTGTTACTAGAGCAAAAGCACCGTTTTATTATTATTGTTATTTCTGCTATTTTCTTTGCGGTATTAATGGCAACTACACCTTTAATTCTAGGTTGGGGATTAGATGCTATTGTTGCCTTGTTACGTGCTGGTGAAATAACGACAACTAATTTAGTACATGTATTGTGGCAGCCAGTCTTATTATTGTTTTTAGCGTGGGGTGGTATTGCCCTTTTCTCACTTTTACAAGAATACACGATGGCTAGCGTGGCAGAAACTTTAACGCTACGATTACGAAAACAGTTGACCCAGAAGCTGAATCATTTACCAATCAAATTTTTTGATCAATATCAAACCGGTGATATTTTAACACGGGCGACCCTTGATTTAGATAAGGTATCTGAAGTTTTACAAGTGGGATTGATGCAGATGATTTCTGCAATCTTATCTATTATCACAGGCCTTGGTATTATGATTTATCTTAGTCCACTACTGACCCTGGGAATTGTGATGATCTTATTACTTAGCTTAGCGCTAACGAAATTTTTAGCACAAAAAAATCAAGATTATTTTTCAGAAAATCAGGTAGCGTTAGGGGCAGTTGGAACAAAAGCTGAAGAGACGTACTCGGGAAATTTAGTTATTAAAGCTTATAATCGCCAACAGCAAATAAAAGCAGACTTAGATGAACTAAATGAAGCACAGTTTCAGGCGTTTAAAAAAGCGCAATTTGTTAGTTTTGCGATTAATCCATTGATTCGACTAATTAATCAACTAGGCTTTGTAACGAGTGCAGTTGTTGGTGGCTTAATGGTCATTAACGGTCAGTTATCAATCGGGTTAGTGCAAGCTTATTTGCAATATGTTAACCAAGTTTCTGAACCAATTACGCAAGTTTCTTATGTGATTAATAGCCTGCAAAGTGCTTTTGCCGCTTTGGAGCGCATCTTTGAAATCATTGATTTACCTGAAGAAAAAGAAAATGAGTTAAATGTTGCTGTTCCACACCAGATAAAAGGAGAAGTAGCCTTTAAACACGTCTCTTTTGGCTATACAAAAGATAAATTGTTAATGGAAGATGTTAATTTTTTTGTTAAGCCAAAGCAAATGGTAGCCATTGTAGGACCAACCGGCGCAGGAAAAACAACGATGATTAATTTATTGATGCGTTTTTATGAATTAACAAAAGGGCAAATTGAAATAGATGGAAAAAATATTCGCCATTTTTTAAGAGGAGAGATTCGCCAAAAATTCGGTATGGTCTTGCAAGATACGTGGTTATTTGAAGGAACGGTGGCAGAAAATATTGCCTATGGGAAACCAAATGCTAGTCGGGCTGAAATTATTGCCGCGGCAAAAGCGGCGCAATGTCACCACTTTATCTTAACTTTACCTGATGGTTATGACACGATAATTTCAACCGATGGCAGTCAAATCTCGCAAGGTCAACAACAACTATTAACAATTGCTCGGGCAATTCTAGCTAATCCACAACTATTGATTTTGGATGAAGCTACTTCAAGTGTCGATACCCGAACAGAAGAAATGATTCAACAAGCAATGGATCGCTTAACAGCAGAACGTACGAGTTTTGTGATTGCTCACCGTCTCTCAACGATTAAAAACGCTGATTTAATTTTGGTGATGAAAGATGGGGCGATTATTGAACAAGGCAGTCATACTAGCTTAATGCAAAAAGGAGCTTTTTACGCTGATCTTTATAATAGCCAGTTTGCTAGTTGAAACAGTGGATGTCACCAATTAAATTCTCTTTTCTAATTTTTATGGTCAGAATATTGAAAATTAATATTGACTTTTGCGAACGTTTTCTTTAAAATGACGAATGTAAATAATATTATTTCATGTGACTAGATAATACTAGGCGTGGAAAAGGCTTGCTTCAAGGAATATGTTGAAGCTGGTTTTTTCACGTCTTTTTTATTTTTTAGTTACAAAAATACTTTCTTAAATCTGCAGAGGTGAACTATGAAAGTTAAAAAGTTATTGAATCAAAATGCAGTCTTAATCGATGACGACGGTCAAGAAAAAGTTGCAATTGGAAAAGGGATTGGTTTTAACAAGAAGAAAAATGATCTTGTCTTTGCAAAAGAAGTCGAGCGAATGTTTGTGATGGAACCAGATACGCAGGTGAAATTGCAAAATTTGCTAAATCAAATTGACGAAAAATTTTTGTTTGCAGCTGAACACATTGTGAATCATGCTGAAATGGTTCTGATGGAAAAATTAAATGAACACGTTTTAATTGCATTAACAGATCATTTGGCATTTAGTGCCGAAAACATTAGTAACGGTATTATTGTACGCAATAAACTTTTAAAAGAGATTGAGGTCTTGCATAAAGAGGAATTTGGGATTGCACAATGGGCAGTAGATTATTTAAATAATCAGCTTAAAATTCCTTATAGCTATGATGAAGCTGGTTATATTGCAATTCATTTACACAGTGCACGAAACGGTGAAAGAAATAATCATCGTAGTATTCGTGAGGTTACAATCGTTTCAGAAATCATGAATCTAATTGCAGCCGAATTGCAAATTGATCTGTATGCAGAAGCGATGGCACTTAATTATTCTCGTTTAGCCAATCACTTACGTTTATTACTGCAACGTTATCAAAAACAACAATATGCCGTTTTAGATGATGAGATTGTCGAAATGGTTCGAGAAAAATATCCAAAGAGTTATGAAATTGCCAAAAAAGTTAGAGTAATGCTGATTAAGCGCTATCAGTTGGCAACTTCTAGTGAAGAATTAGGCTATATTGCGATTCACATTGAAAGATTGAAACGAGTAGCTCAAAAAGAAGAGGAGAAATAATAATGAAAGCATATTTACAACGAATTGGGCGTTCTTTAATGCTACCAGTCGCAACTTTACCCGTAGCTGCACTTTTTATGGGAATTGGTTACTGGATTGACCCTAGTGGCTGGGGTGGCAACAATATTTTAGCTGCTTTTTTAATTAAAGCAGGTGGCACAATTTTAGACAACTTGGGAATTTTATTTG
Organism: Enterococcus sp. DIV0755b; assembly: GCF_051713765.1. Taxonomy (NCBI): domain Bacteria; kingdom Bacillati; phylum Bacillota; class Bacilli; order Lactobacillales; family Enterococcaceae; genus Enterococcus; species Enterococcus sp. DIV0755b. Next base: position 1,239,826 of record NZ_JBIOQN010000001.1, read on the forward strand.
CAGTCGGTCTAGCTTATGGGATGTCAAAAGATAAAGATGGTGCTGCTGCACTAGCCGGGTTAGTGGCATTTTTGACACCTATGACATTAGTCAATAGTAATGCTGTCGCTTTGTTTACTAAAGTTGATGTTGAAAAAGTAAACGTCGCCTTTGGTGCAATTAATAATAAAAATGTCTTTATTGGTATTTTAGCCGGCTTAGTAGCAGCGGCAATGTACAATCGCTTTAGCAGTGTGAAATTACCAATGGCATTATCTTTTTTCAGTGGTAAAAGAGCAGTTCCAATCGTGACAGCCGGTTTAATGGCAATTATTTCCGCATTATTAATTTTTATTTGGCCACCGGTTTATAATGCACTCGTTGCTTTTGGTGAAATGATTTCAAGTATGGGACCAATTGGGGCAGGACTTTATGGCTTCTTTAACCGTTTATTGATTCCAACTGGGTTACACCATGCTTTAAACAACGTATTTTGGTTTAACTTAGCAGGAATTGATGATATTGGTAAATTCTGGGCAAGTGAAGGAACAAAAGGAATTACAGGGATGTATCAAGCTGGATTTTTCCCAGTTATGATGTTTGGTTTACCTGCTGGTGCATTGGCAATTTATCAATGCGCTAAACCTGAAAAGAAAAAAGTTACTGCATCATTAATGGTTGCTGCCGCTTTTGCATCATTTTTTACAGGTGTAACAGAGCCCCTAGAATTTTCATTTATGTTTGTGGCATGGCCTTTGTATGTGGTTCATGCAGCTTTAACTGGTATTTCGATGTTTATCGCAGCGACTTTTCATTGGACAGCGGGCTTTAATTTTAGTGCAGGATTCATTGACTTTTTCTTGAGTTTACGCGTTCCAATTGCTAATAAACCGTATATGTTAATTGTCTTAGGTTTAATTATGGCAGTTGTATATTATGTAACATTTATGTTTGTGATTAAGAAATTTAACTTGATGACACCTGGTCGTGAAGAAGATGAAGAAGAAGCGACAGAAGATATTGATCAATTTGTGGCTGCTGGAGATGATAAGTTTGCTACAATTGCAAACCAAATCTACAATGCCTTGGGCGGTGCAGCAAATGTTACTTCGATTGATAATTGTACGACGCGTTTGCGTTTACAGGTAAAAGATACTGGTACAGTGGATCAAGGGAAAATTAAACGTACTGGTATGCCTGGGGTTAAAGTAATCGATGATAAAAATATTCAAGTTATCGTTGGGACAGAAGTACAATTTGTCGCAGATGAAATGACTCGTTTACATCAAGGCGGTGTGTCAAATACAACTGTGAAAAACGAAGTACCAGTCGCAAAAACAATAACTAAAAAACAAGACATTTTTGCGATTAGTAATGGTACTGTAAAAGATATTACAAAAGTTAGTGATGATGTCTTTTCACAAAAAATGATGGGTGAAGGATTTGCAGTAACGCCAAGTGATGATGCTATTTTTACACCAGTAGCTGGTACGATTACAAGTGTTTTCCCAACTAAACATGCTGTTGGTATTAAAGCAGATAATGGCTTGGAGATCCTAGTACACATGGGAATTGATACTGTCAGTCTAAAAGGTGAACCCTTTACTGTTTTTGTAACAGAAGGGCAAAAAGTTGGTCGTGGTCAAATGTTAGCTAAAATGGATTTGGCTAAAGTAAAAGCTAGTGGAAAAGATAGCGATATTATGGTAGTTTGCACCAATAGCAATGAGTTAGCCCAGCTTGATGTAGCCTTGCAAAAGGTTAATGCCAATGATGTTATTGGCACAATTGAAAGTAAATAAATTGTAGAAAAGTAAAAGACACGTTCGTTTTTGAATTCATTTCCATCATCTATTATGGGAAAGATACGAAAACTTGCGTGTCTTTTTTTCTTATAAATCTTTTTAAGCTAAATGGTCCACTCTTTTGCAAAGAGCACGTCTGTGTTAAAATTAGCGAGTGTGAATAAAATAAGAATAGGTGGCTTTTATGAAAAAAATCATCATTAATGGTGGCCGTAAACTTCAAGGTGAAGTAACAATTAGTGGCGCCAAAAATAGCGCAGTCGCACTAATTCCGGCTGCAATTTTAGCAGACTCACCTGTCGTTTTAGAAGGTGTACCTGATATTAACGATGTGCATTCGTTAATGGAAATTTTAGAAGTTATGGGCGTCAAAGTCCAATTTGAAAATAATACAATGACGATTGATCCAACTGAAATTGTCTCAATACCAATGCCTAGTGGCAAAATCAATAGTTTGCGGGCTTCTTATTATTTTATGGGCGCTTTACTAGCTAAATTTGGCGAAGCTGTCGTGGGCTTACCTGGAGGCTGTTATTTAGGTCCACGTCCGATTGATTTACATATCAAAGGTTTCGAAGCTTTAGGGGCATCTGTTACTAATGAACATGGCGCGATGTATTTGCGGACTAAAAATAAAGAGTTAAAAGGTGAACGCATCTTTATGGATGTGGTTTCTATTGGTGCAACCATTAATGTTATGTTGGCAGCTGTAAAAGCCAAAGGTCGCACAATTATTGAAAATGCAGCACGAGAGCCTGAAATAATTGATGTTGCTACTTTGTTAAATAACATGGGGGCAAAAATTCGGGGAGCGGGAACTAATGAAATTAGAATTGAGGGTGTCGATGAATTACACGGCTGTCGCCATGCAATTATCCCAGACCGAATTGAAGCAGGTACTTATTTAGCGCTAGCGGCAGCTTGTGGCAATGGAATTAAAGTTCATAATGTAATTTATGAGCATTTAGAAAGTTACATCGCCAAATTAGAAGAATTAGGTGTTCCAATGGAGATCAGTGAAGATACCATTGAAGTCTTCCCAGTTGAAAAATTGAATCCTGTCCACATCAAAACTTACCCTTATCCTGGTTTTGCAACTGACTTGCAACAACCTATTACACCACTACTGATTAAAGCTAACGGAACTTCTGAAATTATCGATACGATTTATTCCAAACGTATCAATCATATCCCAGAACTTGTGCGCATGGGCGCCGATGCGCAAATAGAAGGCAATATGATGATTTTAAATGGGCCAAAACAATTACATGGGGCTGAAGTTATCGCTTCTGATTTACGGGCGGGAGCATGTCTTGTAATTGCTGGTTTGATGGCAGAAGGTACCACTACCATTATGAATGTAGAATATATTTTGCGCGGCTATGATCATATTATTGAAAAACTAACAGCTCTAGGTGCCGATGTTAAAATGATAGAAACAGAACGCGAGGATCAAGCATGAAAAAAGATTATTTAACAATGGCGGAGCTAGAAAATAGTACCTTAAAAGAGATTTATCAGTACGCTAAACAATTCAAAATTCCTTATTATAGTCAAATGAATAAAAAGGAATTATCATTAGCAGTCATTCGGGCTCAAGCTGAAAAGCAAGGCTTCTTTTATATGGAAGGTGTTTTAGATATTGTCGGTCAAGACGGTTACGGCTTTTTACGCCCCATTAATTATGGCCCTAGTGCTGAAGACATCTATATCTCTTCATCACAAATTCGCCGATTTGGTCTACGTAACGGTGACAAAGTTGCCGGTAAGGCCAGACCCCCTAAAGAATCTGAACGTTATTATGGCTTGATGCATGTTGAAAGCGTGAATGGAAAAGATCCAGAAGAAGCAAAAGAACGGCCGCATTTTCCAGCTTTAACTCCTCTTTATCCCGATCGTCAAATTCAATTAGAAACCAAAACGGGTCGTTTGGCAACGCGGATGATTGATATTTTTGCCCCAGTTGGTTTTGGCCAGCGAGGATTGATTGTCGCCCCACCAAAAGCAGGTAAAACAAGCATTTTAAAAGAAATCGCCAATGGCATCACCGACAATTATCCAGAGGTAGAACTAATTGTTTTACTAATTGATGAACGCCCAGAAGAAGTAACTGATTTAGAACGTAGTGTTAAAGGCGATGTTGTATCTTCGACATTTGATTTACAACCACAAAATCACACCCGTGTATCTGAACTTGTCTTAGAACGTGCCATGCGTTTAGTAGAAGACAAACGAGATGTTGTTATTTTGATGGACTCCATTACCCGTTTAGCACGAGCTTATAACTTAGTAGTACCGCCAAGTGGACGGACATTAAGTGGGGGGATTGATCCGGCTGCTTTATATAAGCCAAAGAAATTTTTCGGGGCAGCTCGTAATATTGAAGAAGGTGGCAGCTTAACCATTTTAGCTACTGCTTTAGTCGATACAGGCAGTAGAATGGACGATGTCATTTATGAAGAGTTCAAAGGAACAGGGAACATGGAGTTACATCTTTCCCGGGAACTAGCAGAACGTCGTATTTTCCCAGCTATTGATATTAAAAAATCAGGTACACGTAAAGAAGAATTATTAATGAAACCTGAACAATTAGAAGAAACATGGAAATTGCGGAACAATATGCTAGGTGATTCATTAGAATATACCGACCAATTTGTTCAATTTTTAAAGAAAACTAAAAATAATACCGCTCTTTTCAGTGCTTTTAAAGAAGTTTCTTTTGGAAAAAAGGCACCACGAAGAAATGTAAAAAGATAATTGCATCTCTAGATAAAACATGATAGTATATTCTTGTTGTAAATTAGACAAATAAACTCTGGCGCAGCAAATGAACCAGGGCAAAGGAGCGAAAGTAAATGAAAGCAGAAATCCATCCAGATTATCATCCAGTTGTATTCATGGACTCAACTACAGGTTTCAAATTCTTGTCAGGTTCTACTAAAACTTCACAAGAAACAGTTGAATGGGAAGATGGCAACACATACCCATTAATTCGGGTCGAAGTTACCTCTGACTCACATCCATTCTACACTGGTCGTCAAAAATTCACGCAAGCCGACGGACGTGTGGACCGTTTCAACAAAAAATACGGTCTCAAAGACGCAAACGCTGCGGAATAATCAAAACATTGTTAAATCAACGTTTAGCAGACTATCTGATAGGGATAGTCTGCTTTTTTTCGCTTTTGACCATACTTTTGACCTTCTGCAAACTTCCTTGTTTTTCCTCTGTGGAACTCATGAAATCCGCAAAACGATTTGCCGTTTCTTCTGTCTGTCTTTTCGTGACATGGGTGTAGATATCCATAGTCGTTTTAATATCTGTATGTCCTAACCGAACTTGAACTTCTTTAAGAGAAGCTCCGGATTCAAATAGCAGACTACAATGGGTATGACGAAAACCATGAGGTGTGATACGTTTTAAGTTATTTTCATTTATGATGATTTTCAAGTTGTGATTTACATAGTCTAAATAAAGTGGTTTGTTTTCTTCTGATACAAACAGGAGTTGTTCACCGTCTTTTGTAGGTTTAATTCCCATTCTCAGGAAGTATTCTTTTTGTTTCAACTGCCATCGTTTAATCACTTGTAAGGTTTCAGAGTCTATCGAAATTGTTCGAAGGCTCTTTTCTGTTTTGGGAACTTGGAATTTGATTTCCCATTTATCACATGTGGCTAAGGTTTGTTTAACAGAGAGTGTGCTTTTCTCAAAATCAATGTCTTTCCAACGTAAGGCTAAAAGTTCACCTTTTCGTAACCCGGTAAAAGCTAAGATCCGAAAAATCGGATAAATTGGATCAGGATAGTTTTTGGCAATTTCAAGGAATTCCAATAGTTCTTCCTTTTCATAGTAGGGTGCAGAATAGCGCTCTTCGTCAATCCGTTTCTTACGTTTAGGACGAATCACAGCATCCATGGGATTACTTCTGATGAGCCGTAAACTCAGAGCATACTTGAAAACAGATGAAGTCAAACCAATCAAGTTGGAATATTTTTTGTAATAGCTATACCAGTGGTTTACCTGTTTTTGACAATAAGGAATTGAAATTCTCGAGATTTTCAAATTTCCAAAAAGAGGAAAGATGTGCTTTTTATAAGCCAATTTTTGGGCGACATAGGTACTTTCACGAACCGTGTTTTTATATTGCTCAAACCATTCATCTGCCAGTTCTGAAAAAAGACGTTGTGAATTTGTCACCACATCATTTTCTTCTACTTGTACCATCAAGCGATTATAAGCCTTCTTAGCTTCTTGCAGTGATTTAAAACCACGTTTGGTGGTGTATTTCTTTTTTCCTGTAACCGGATCAATGCCAAGATATGCTTTAAACATATAGGCGATTGTCCCATTTTTCTTTTTATATTTTTTGATCATAATTGTCTCCTTTGATTCACTCGCCAGTATATCAAAGAGAAGATTTGCTCCTTTCTTATCGGTATCATAGTCAGCAACAACAGGTAAGTCAAGGTTAGATTTTTAGACTGTCTAAAAATAGTTTTACATCCTCACGATCAAAGCGAGTTTCTTTACCAAAAGGAATGACTTTCAATCCATGATCAATCCAATTATTGAGGCGTGTATCGCCAATCTTTAGTTGTTGTTTTAATTGTTTTCGCGTTGGGTAGGGAGGTAACTCCTTCATTTTTTGCTGCTGTGCTTCTTCCTCAATTCTTTGCTTCGTTAATTGAACAAGCTCTTCAATTATTTCTTGATTGAATTCAATCGGTACATTAACAGTCATATTTTTACCTACTTTCGAGATTCATTTTTTTATTTTTGTATAGCGAACAGTGCTTTCTTGAAAATCCATCACTTGTTCAGGATTTCCACCTTCATTTATCGCGCTGTAAAATATTGGACGTCTTACAAGATACTCATTGGTATAAAGTACGTCTTGATCTGTGGTATCAAAAGGTTGATCCACGAGTTGCTTCGTGACGCTGGGTACTTTGAGGTTACGGGATTTGAAGAACGCCTTCTTCTTATGCTCTTTCAAATCCAAGTCTTTATCGAAATATTTACTGATATAGCGCCCACGATTTTCGATACTATCCACATCAATCTTGTTGATTTTGACAAATCCATGTCCCCAGATAGTAGTAAGACGATTAATGGAGATAAAAGGGAAGTCAAACAGGATAATGTGATAATGGATCGCACCTCGTTCTTGTTTTTCCCACGTGGCTAGGTATTTTAGATGTGCTTTTTTTGTGTGATAGAGTTCGTAGTTTAGTCGTTTGATAAATTTTTTGAATTCATTATTCGCATAGGCAATGTCTTGAATGTTTTCTCTGAAAGTGAGGGTTAAAAATTTTGTTCGATTGTCAAAGTTCGTATCCACGAGTCGGGCAATTTCAAAGCGCATATTTTGATAGTATTTTTGTTTTCGTTTTAAGCTGTCGTATTGCCCTTGAGCGGATAGTTCATCATATTTTTTTCTTTTATCAGTAGTCGTATTTTCTTCTTCATAAAGCCAAGCTAATTCTTTCTTTCGTTTTGGGTTGGTTTCATTTTTTTCTGCTTTTTGTTTAGGAGTAATGATTGCTTCATAATCATAAATTTCAAGGTACGTGGGAGTTTCAATGATTTTCTGATTATAAGCTTTCAAAAATCATCACTCCTTGATGTGTATTCAGTTGTCAAAGAACCATCATTTTTCTCCTGATGTTGTTCTATAAATCAAGTTAAGGGGAAGTCCTGCAAAGCAGTCCTTCCAGCCTATGTGTTTATTGGGCGGTCTTAACGGACAGAAGCGGCTCTATGGCGCTGCCCCGCCGTTTCGTCCTAACCACCCAACAAACCCATAGGAAAATTAGTTTTGTACAGTGGAACTTTGTTTTTTCGGAATCAAAGTTGCCGCATCTGCTGTGGCCGATAAGCCATAACTGACGAATTGACCGTTTGAGCGGCCCCAAGGTGCAATCACTAAATTGGCAAATGTAACCATGGCCAACCCTTGTTGGGTAAGTTCTTCCGGAGTGATTATAGGATTTTCAGATTTGACTTTGACACTGATTTTCTCGTAGCGGAGTTTAGGTAGGATACATTCGTAACTCCAACCTAGAATTTCTCCATCTTTTTGCCAGCGAGTAACATTGACAACTTGGTATTCTTTTTCGAGTTTTTCTTTTGGTAAGGTGAGATCATTGATTTTAATTGGCATAATAGCCCTCCTTTTGGTATACGATAATTTATACGGTTGGTTTAAAAAATATAGACGGCCATCTATGATTTGCATTTTATACGTTTATTTATACGAAGTCAAGAGATTTAGCGAAAAAATATATACGAAATTTTATACGAGTGATATAATAGGGAAAATGACAAGGAGGAAGTAATCTATGTTTGGCTTATTACAACCTGATAAAGTGAAGGTAGGACAACGAATCAAAGAAATCAAAGAGAGTATGAATCTGTCCTTTACAGAGTTAGGCAACCGCTTGGGGAAAAAGAAACCAACAATCAGCTCGTATGTTCAAGGCTATGCGTTAGCCCCTGAAAGTGTCATTAACCAATTATCGAGTATTAGTGGGAAACCGGTAGGCTGGTTTTACTTTGGTGACATTGAAGAATATATTTCGGACTATTTGCAGTTAAAAGGTCAGAATAGGATTGTACAAGAACATCCAAAAGTTGTGAAAGCAATCAAAGAAGAGTTTTACACTGGGGAATTTAAAAATCCTGCATGGGAAAATGAAGTTGGTTATCCATGTGAGGAATTTATGGATGATTATTTTTATGAACTGCAACAAGAAGTCATTAAAGAAGAAATTCAAAGGATGGTACGTGATCAGATAAAGAATTTATCGATTGCCGACGAATTATCTAAACAGAAGAAAGATGAGGCAGTCACCGTTATTACAAGTGGAATCATCGAATACATGGATGTAGCCGGTGAATTTAATTATGAAAAAAAATATGATATGATTAATCTGGTTAAGCAGGAAGTCGATAAGTACGATTTTTTTGCAGACAGTAATTTTGAAGATCGGTATTTAGTAGGAAAACTAATAAATATCTTGGCAGATCAACAAAAAACTGTCGAACTTATCAATCGATTGTCCGAAGAACTGACGAAGAAATCCTTTTCCGGAAGATTTGGTGGGGAAGAATTGATAGAAGCATTTGAAACGTTACGTCCGGCACTAATCCAAATTTATAGTAAAGTCAGTACGGATGAATTGGAAGACTGGTTTAAATAAAAACTCTTGCTGGGAGGCTGGCTATGTACAAAATTGCAATATGTGATGACGAAGAGCTCCAAAGCACACTCCTAGAAAAAATGATCGATACCTATATGATAAATCAGGGCTTGGAAGTAGATATTGATATTTATAGCAGTGGAGAATCCTTATTGAGAGGGATTCGGAATCAAGAAATAGTTTATCAAATGATTTTTTTAGACATTGAAATGGATGGAATTAATGGCATTGAAACTGCTAAGTTTATCAGGGAAAGTGATCAACAAGTATTATTAAATTATATTACGAGCTTTGATGACTATACTCTTCAAAGCTTTGAAGTTTCACCATTTAGATATTTACTAAAGCCCGTTAAAGAAAATGAAATACGTATTCTCCTAGATGCAGCGGTTGATAAAATTTCTAGTGATAATCAATACCTTTTCGTAAAGGTTAATCGTACGCAATATCAAGTACGATGTGATCAAATAATTCGAATTACCTCCGAGAAGGGGAGAAAACTTCGAATCACCATGTGTAACAATCAGGAAGATATTGTTTACTATGCTCGCTTAAAAGACATTATAGCTAATCTGGGTAGTTCCATTTTTGTACAAGTAAATTACGGGACGATAATAAACCTAAATTATATTGAGCGAATAGAGGATACTATTGTTCATTTGACAAATGGAGATCAAGAGGTAATTAGTAGAGGGAAGAAGAAAAAATTTGTAGAGTGCTATAGAAACTTCATTGAAAGGTCATTAGGGATATGAAAGAATTATTTATACTTATATTGGCCATTTTTTTAGGCGCATTACAGGGATGGTATGTTGCGTTTTATTTGAGTAGCTTCTTAGAACTAAAAATAAAAAAAGTGTCTTTTTATACACTTTGCATACTATTGATTCTCTTTACAAAGATTTCAATAAATAGTCAAAATCTAAGGTTAAACTTAACCTATATTTTTTTTATTGTTGTAGCTGGATTAGTAATATTTTGTTTCTACGGACCAGCCCCAAAAAAGATGTACCATTACCTCTATGTAATTTTTTTATTTTTATTTCAGAATAGTTTACTGGTTGCTACACAGAGTGATCCTTCTAATATTGTTTTCTTACAGTTTATATTGTCTTATATATCAATTACAGTTTTGTCATTAATAATAATCTTTTTTCTTCACTATTTTAAGAGTACCAATGAAATTGGCTTGGCAACTAAAGAATATATTATGTTGTCTATAACCCCACTGTTATCGATAGGTACACTGATGTATCCGTTTCATTTTTCACAATTTGAGAGTATCTGGGTAAGTATTGGATTATTGATAGTAAATATTATGAACATTTTTTTATACAACTATCTAACTGAAAAAACTTACCTATTACAACAACAGACACTATCTGGAATGCAAAATCAGCACTATGACGAAATGTTAAGAAAACAATCAGAATTTCGTATTTTAAAGCATGATTTAAAAAATCTATTATTAAGTATAAATTTCCAGTTAGCGCAAGGAAATGTTGATACAGCACAGAAGTTGTTAGAAAATATTACTCTAACTGCTACGTCTTCATTCCAAACATATACTGGCTGTTGGCCCATTGATACTGTACTAAGTAGTAAGATAAATGAAATGAATACTGAAAACATTTTATACTCACTGGATCTAAAAATTCCGGCAGATCTTGATTTTAAGCATAATGTTGTCGATATCTGTGCGATTCTTGGAAATATATTAGATAATGCGATAGAAGAATGTAATAGAATAGACTCCCCGAAAAAAGAGATAAAAATCTCTATTCATTATCGTGATGATAAAATCATTATGAAAGTAACTAATCCGGCTAGGATAAATAATCTGAATATTTCTAGTAAGCTGATCCGGTCAGCGAAAAGAAAGGGAAGATACGGATTAGGAATAAATAGTATTAGAGAACGAGTTCAGAAATTAGAGGGATACTCTGATTTTTCATGGAATGAAAATGAGTTTAAAGTTTTGATTATTATTCCAGTAGGGCAGAGTATTGCACAATAAACTACTTTTTCCTAAACCAATTCACAAAATAATATAGTAAACCTCCATAGGAAGCTATATAAGGTTCTTATGGAGTTTTTTTGCATCTAAAAAAGGATCCAATAATACTTTTTTTACAGATTACTACATAAAAACTAGCAGTTTACAACGATAAAGCTAAAAAGAAGAATATAGGTACTATACTTTGGGTGTCGACGAGGAATTAAGTTCTAAATCTTCGGACAAATACTTTAAGAAAGTGGGGAATTCGTTATGCTATTCTTTTCAACGAAAAAGAGCAAAAAGGCGGGTTGCGTATCTGTAGGTGCACTATTCTGTGCATCTGTGGGTCACTACATTAAAGAAATTAAAAGTGATGTTTAAAAGCAATCGACTGAACTTTATTAGTCATTATTTCTGACTCAATAAGGTTCGAATCAAACGAAGAGCAACAACTTTATAGCGATGACATTACGTTAGAAAGTGGTGTCATCGCTATATTGAAAGGTGTGAATTCCTACGAATAATCTAACTAAGGGTGAAAGTTTAAAATATGAAAAGCTAAACAGTCTGTTTTTCAGTACTGCTATTTCGGTACTAACTGGAATTTGCTTGCTAGTGTTTATCTTGCTCGGTAGTATTCTCCCGTTTGAGTCAACGATTTTGATTAGTATGACTTTACCTATTTTAGTTTCTCTGTTTATTATTCCTTTGATATATATCTTGGTTTTATCGAGAAGCAATCGGAATCTCTTAGATCTAAAATGTAGAAAACGAGAAATAGCTTATACCGCTGTTGGAATTTTGCTTTTTTCGTTGATTTACTTTGTTACTAATAAAGATAAGTTTGGTAGTCAAATTACTTTATTTCTAATGATTCACTATATGATAGCGGCCTTTTGTGAAGAGTTCTTGTATCGAAATATCATTTTAAAAAGATTACTAGAGTCTTGGGGAATTATTTCTAGTATCATTATCAGTTCGGTAATTTTTTCAGTGATTGGACATATTGGAGAATCGCCAGTGGACAATTTGATTTACAGGTTTCCATTAGGCGTTTTCTTTTGTATCTTTCGCTTAAAATCAAAATCATTGTTATATACCTCAGCTATACATGCATTTTATAACTTAATTTTGATTGCTGCGTAGAAGTACTGAACAGGAGAAATAGGAAAGAAAAAAGGGGGAAGACTCTTGTTTAAAAGAATAGTGAGGTTTATTTTTCCGATTTTATTTGTACTATTGTGGATATACAACGTCCTACAAATTAAAACTTTCAACTTATTATCAGTGTTTTTCTTAATTGTTCTTATCCCGATAGTTCTTTATTCATTGTCTGTCGTGTTTATTGTACCAAGTGTTGGAAGTATCAAAAGATGTATCGTTATGGACGTCGTTTTATCAATTGGATATTCATTCGCATTGTTCTTCTCTATTGGTTTAATAGTATCAGAGAAAGTTGTCAATCAAATTAAAGCAAACACAGAAGAATTTGCTGGAAAATCAGGAAATTTAACAATTGCAGATGTAAATTTCAGCAATAATTTTTCGACCATATTAATGATATTTTTATTAACGTTTGTAATCATTGAGCTTTTTAGAATTATAGTCAAAAAAATGAAAAGAGGATAGAAATGTATATTAATCCTGATGTAGCTTATGCAAAGGTAAAAGATATTGATATGCTTTTCAATTTTGATAATGGCGTTGTTGCAGGAATTGATCAACGAGGGTTGGCATTTTATAAAGATGTAATAAGTCATCAAGTCTCAGAAAAAAATCAATTAACTGATGAGGAATCAGATTTCTTTAACTATCTAATTGAAAATGAATTTATTTCAGATAGTCCATTTATAAAGAAAGATCAAGTTGTCACTGCTTACTTACATTTGACAAACAGATGTAATCTACACTGTGTGGGTTGCTACTCTTATGATGAGAAAAGAAATCGTGATGAAGATTTAACTCTTGAGGATATGCTTAATGGAATAAGACTGCTTAAAGATGCTGGAATTGAAAACCTTGTTTTTTCAGGTGGGGAGCCTCTACTAAGACGGGATCTTATTAAAATTTTGAGATTCGCGAAAGTAGAGTGTCAGATACCAAATATTGTATTAATTACAAATGGGACAGTTTATAACAAAACGATTATTTCTGAAATGTCTAAATTCGTTGATACAGTTTCTGTTTCTGTGGATTCATATTCAGCCGAATGTCCTTCATTTATTAGAGATTCAGGTATATTCAATAGAATAATGGATACCGTTTCATTGTTAAAGGAGAATGGAAATAACGTAAATCTCATTCCCACAGTTCATCATTTAAATGCAGATAAACTTTTGGAATATGTAAACTTGGCTGAAAAGATGGGAGTATCTGTTAGTTTTAGTATTCTTTCAGCGTGTTTTGAAGGGGAAATGAAAAGATTCCTTCCAAATGCTAAAGACATTAGAAGTATCAGTAATTTTATGATTGATAGTGATTTAAGTCTAGAGGATAGTGCAATTAGAGGAGAAACACTACAAGCAGAAAACTATTGCGGAGCTGGAAAGACTATGATTTCTATTGGTACTGACGGAAACGTTTATCCGTGTCATATGCTTATGGAGGAGAAGTTTTGTTTGGGAAATATTAAAGACCATACGATTGTTCACATGCGTGAGAATACCAATAAACTTTTTTCCTCTATATCGGTAGACAATGTTAAAGGTTGTAATAGATGTGAATACAAATATTTGTGTGGAGGAGGGTGTCGTGCGAGAGCCTATATGAAACATCGTGATATATACAAAAAAGATCCTTATTGCGAGTTATTTTTTAACTATTACGAAAATCTAACTACAAATCTTTTTCTAAACAATTAATCATAATTTTAGGGGTATGAAATGACTAAGATAATTATGAAGGAAAAAATATTAGTGATACAATTTTCTATTCTTTCACTGATAGCTAGCTTAATAGGAATTTCTTTTGCTCCGATTATTCAAAATTTTATCGATGCGATTTCCAAAAAAAATTGGAAAATGTTTTATATCACCCTGTGTTTATTTTTTATATTTTTGATAATTAACTTTTTATTTCATTTCTTAAGTGTGAAATCTGAGTCTCACCTACTTCAAAAAATCCATATTTCGGTTAAAAGTAGAATAATCAGAAGTATTCTTCACATGAATATAACTCAGTATGAAAAATCTACTGTAGGTGAGAAAATTAATCTTTTCAATTACGACCTAGAAGTTTTTGAACAGTATTTTCTGGACAATATCTTACAACTAATTCAAAGCTCTTTTATTCTTTTTTTTGCCTTTGGTTATCTGCTATTACTAAGCCCATTAGTTGCTTTTGTGGTATTTTTTTGTTCTGTTATTTCCTTAATAATTCCTTCCTTACTAGGTAAGAAAATAGATGCATTGACTGAAAAAACTTCAAGATTGAAAAGTAATTATCTGAATGACCTTAAGGATATTTTTGGAGGATTTACAGTGATCAAATCCTTTCAAGTTGAGGAAAGATTTGAGAAAAGGAATCGCAGTTTTTTAGAACAAATGGAGAATAATCAACAAAAACTAAAAAATCAAAATGGTGCTTATAATTTGATGATGGGAACGCTCCAGTATTTCAATTTGATTATTTGTTTATGTACAAGCGGCTTTTTAGTTTTATCAAACAGGTTATCATTGGGCGAGATGGTAGCAGTTACTCAAATGGCAAATATGATAATTCAACCCTTGCAAGTTTTTGGAACGTCAGTAATAGAGATAATTGGAAGTAAAACTATACGAACTAAGTTAGAAAAATATGTAGACAAAATAGATTCTCCTACTGAAATGCCCAATATTTTGGATGAACCATTTGAAAAACTTCAGTTGAAAAATGTCAGTTATGAGTCAGAAAAGGGTATAACAATTTTAGATAATATCAATTTGGTTTTTGAAAAGGGTAAAAAATATGCCATTGTTGGTAAGAGTGGAAGTGGAAAAACTACTTTGCTAAAAATTATCGGTGGATTATTGAATTGTTATAGTGGTGAAATAATCTATAACGGAAAAAATCTAAGCAAATCAGATGAGAAGATAAGATCTTCATTTGCCCATCAGGAACCGTATATCTTCAATGATAATCTAAAAAATAATATTACACTTTTGTCTGAACGAAGTAAGAAGGAAGTAGAAAAAGCTATCCGTATGGCTAAGCTTCCTAGGATTAGGGCTCGATATGGAAGTTCTAAATTTAGTGAAAATGGGAATTCACTATCTGGTGGTGAAAAGCAAAGGATAGCTATTGCAAGATTAATTGCAGATCAATCAAACCTGCTCCTTATGGATGAAGTGACTTCAGCATTGGATTATAAAACAGGAGGAGATATTTTGGAAGAACTTCTGTCAATAGTAGACTATACAATTGTTTTTATCACGCATGATCTTCGAGAAAATATTTTGGGTTCTGTTGATGAGGTGATTTTTATTGATAACGGCACTATCGTTGAACAAGGTAGTTATTCGGAAATTTTGAACCATGATGGACTCTTTAAAAAATTGAAAAACTCCTGATAAGGAAGGGATTTTATGGAACTATTACTTTCTGTCAATCAATTAGTAAAGAAATATGACACTAAAACAGTCTTAGATAATGTTTCATTTGAGATAACGAAAGGGGAAATAGTTGGATTACTTGGAGTAAATGGATCAGGTAAGACTACTTTAATGAAGGTGATACTTGGCCTAACCTCTTCTGAAGCTGGCGAAATTAAGTATAAGGGAAACTCGAATTATTTGAAGTCCTTTAAAAGTATAAGGGAATTTGGTTATCTGTTAGATTGTAAATTATTTGAATATTTGAGTGGGTATGACAACTTGTATACTGTCGGAAAATATGCAAATCATTGGCAAGGAAAAACTAAGACTGAAATTGCAGAAGAAATTAATGGACTATTGGATTTGGTTGACTTACCAAATTCTAAGAAGAGAGTGAAGGGTTATTCATTCGGGATGAAACAGCGACTTGGATTAGCAATGGCTTTAATGGGGACACCAGATTTCCTAATATTAGATGAACCGTTTGTGGGTTTAGATCCAGTGGGAATTGAGCACTTACTTGGCTTCATCTCGAATTTGAGAAAGGACTTGGATATTACGATATTGATATCGTCACATCAGTTAAATGAAGTTGAGCAGATTAGTGATAGATATTTATATATTACTAATCAGAAAGTTAAGGAAGTGACGAAAAACTCTAGTAAGAAATACCTTATCAAGTTGAATAATCCAGATAAGCTATTACTTAATCAATTGCAATCAATTGCTGATATAAAGCATAACGATGTTTTATTTGAGGCAAAGAATGAACTGATTGATAGGGTTTTAAAGATTATCTATCAAAATCATGGGGAGATTACTGATATTCAGGTAACGAATGATAATTTGGTAGATTTATTTAGAGGTGATTCTAAATGAGGGATGTTATCAACGTAGAACTATTTAAAATGTGGAAAAGAAAAATTTTTATTGGTATTTTTTTACTTAGTAATTTTTCTTTAGTCTATTCTTTGGGAATTTATTTCAATTGGAGTTTCATAGATATAAATGGGAAATTGGATCTTATCTCTTTTTCTACAAGTATGTGGGCCTTATTAATGATGCTCGGAATTCCACTTGTCTTATTTACTTTCTTAGCTGCAGGGACTCTAGGTGGAGAAATTTCTGATGGGCAATTCACGTTAGAAATCACACGAGTCAGATCAATAAAATCATTGGCTTTAGGGAAGTTTATTTCGATTGTAGAGGTATTAGTGTCATTTTATATCCTTAGCATGGCTCTTTCCAGTCTATACTATATTGTTTTTGTAGCGAGATCAAAAAATGGATTGGGAATCAGTTGGGATATTGAAGGTTACCATAGTCGCTTGCTCCTTGTGAGTATTTGTGGAGTATTATTTCTTATTATGTTTATTTCTATAGCGATGGTAGTGTCAGTAAACTTCGGAACTTTTAGGGCAGTCCTCTTATCTTTATCTATTTATGTTTTATTGAAATTTATTTCTAGCATTCAGAGCATTCGTATATGGATACCAGGGTATTATACATTAATTGATGATAATGATTTCTCATTGCTAATAGTAACGTACCAATTGTTTATAATGGGATTTATTATTGGAACACTGATTTATGTGACTATTAATTTTTTGGAAAAAAAAGATTACTAGTAAAATTATCGACATATAAATAGAGAAATTTTATATTAATTTAACTAAGTATTCTTATTTTAAGAGCTCCGTATCAATCTTATCAATACCTCCATACAAAAAGGCCCAACTTATGTGAGGCCTTTTTTAGTACTTTTAATTTTTCCACAAATTATAGATTTCGGTTCTCTTATTAAAGGCTTCTTGTCCACCTTC
This sequence comes from Enterococcus sp. DIV0755b, assembly GCF_051713765.1. Lineage (NCBI taxonomy): Bacteria > Bacillati > Bacillota > Bacilli > Lactobacillales > Enterococcaceae > Enterococcus > Enterococcus sp. DIV0755b. The sequence continues at coordinate 1,257,205 of NZ_JBIOQN010000001.1, forward strand.
CATAATATCTACAATCTTATTTTGAATTAGTTTATCATCAATACTCCCAGTAGTAGTTTCGATCTTTTCTGGATCATATGAAACAGCGATTACTTGCTCAGAATCTCCCAAAACAGGGATATTCGCATTATGGGTTGCAAAAATGAATTGGACATCCGGCTTTCTAAGCTTAATCTCTTTAATTATTTCGTTATAGATAACTTGATTATCTAAATCATCTTCAGGCTGATCAATCATTATTAAGTTGTTATCTTTTTGCGAAAGAATAAATAGAACTAAAGCCGAAGCCCGTTGACCAATGGAGTGCTTCGTAATAGGTTTTCCATGGTAATTTATGGTTATTAAATTTGGTGTTCTGATTTTTAGAAAAGAATTGTAATTTTCTCTTACCCTTTGTTTAACTTTGACTACATGTGATTCGGGTAGCACGGAAGATATAATTTTTCCTTCATCAAGAAACACATCAATAACTAATGCTGTAAAATCTGGCAGGACTTCTAATAATTGGTTATATCCAGAAGTAGTAACTCCGGTGCCCTTTAAACTAGATTTCAACTTTGTTAGAAAAGTAGTTTTATTTCCTTTAAACGAAATTGCTAATTGTAAGGAATCTTGACTTGCATTAATTTTAGCTATCTCACTTTTATAAATATCCAACTCTTCAAGTAAAGCATCATTTCTTTGAGAAATTAAAACTTTAAGCTCAGTAGTTAGTATGTCTTTCTCAGAATTATGACTAATAATCTTCTGAATAGATTCAATTAATTCAGCTTCCCTTATTTTCAAATTTGAAAATTCATCTGGATTTAAGTTAGGAATATCAATTTCTCTTTTGATTTCTGCAAATTCTTCTTCTAAAGAAGTCACAATTGAATTAAATGTGCTTGATAAAGATTCTATTTCATTTTGTGATTTCTCAACAATCGTAATTATTTTTTCAATATCTTTTAGCGTATTAGTTATGTTTTTAATCTCTATTTTTAAATCGTTAAATACAGTAGGTATTTCTTCTGAGTCAATGGACTCCAACGAAATTAGTTCAGATATATTATCTGACGAGATAATCTCTTTTAGAGCTTGTTTATATTTCTTAACGAATTTATTGATTTTGTCAATAGTCAGTTTATCTTTTTGAAAGTTTACTTGTTTTGAAAGTTTATCTGATAGTCCTTTTTCTTCAAAAATTTTTATTTTATACTCAATGTCAGATAACGTATTCGATAGATCTGTAACAGAGTCTATTTTATCTTCCAAGGTTATAAGTTCTTTAATCTTATCTGATATTTCATTTTCAACAGCTAAAGTTTTAGTGTGTAAAGACGGGAGTGCTTCACCAACCATCTTATCTAATAAATTTAATTCAAATCCATTATCCATTGAAGAGAGATCTTTTTGCCCAAAGTACAATGGTGATTTTAAAATTGAACTTGCCCTTGCACCTATTACTTGATTGTTTGCATCAGTAACGTGAAGCTGTTCACCTAGAATTCTTTTAATTTTATATGATTTACCGAAGTTATCATACAACTTTAAAATAATTTGCCCACCAGATCCGAGAAGATTACTAACCACATCTTTTTTGTAATCTGAATCAGATGAAGAGGGGGACATGTCTAGTGCATACCTTATTGCCTCTATGATGCTTGATTTGCCGCTTCCCCTTATTCCGATTAAACAGTTTAATTCCGCAGATAAATTAATTATTTGCTTATTTAGCTTTCCACCGATAAACTCAATTGATTGAATATAACCGTGAGTTATTTCCGGTTTTGTAGAAGAAATTCGATTTTTGAAATCTTTAAAAGCGAGCATTACAGCATCAAAACAGTTATCTCCAATTTTTATGTAGCTATGTTTCCCTTTACCAATATCCAAAATCGATTTACAGTCAGAGCCCTCAATATAGGGTAGTTCGTAACCCATCCACTCTTTGATTTGCCGCATTTTATCTCTAGTTCTACCTTTTTGTAAACCGAGAATTCGAGATTTGAAATCTGAGTGGTTCGCTAACGAGTTTATGAGGCCGCCATTACATTCTTCATAAAAACCGCTTTTTTGCTCTATGTGCGCCATTAGAATAAAATAGTCTTTACCATAAGAATTTAATGTGGACATTACTTGTGGAAGGTCTTGAGCGCATCTTGTATTTTCGTTCTCTCGATTGTCTATGTTTTTAAATACCTCATCTAGGAACTGATTAATTGATTCTTTCTGTCCGTTAATCCAATCGGTATCTTTAAATACTATTAGACAATGAATACCATTAGAACCTTCTTTAACAGATAGTTCAACACCAGGAAGAAGAATAATATCGGATTTATTAGCTTTTTTTTGAGTGCTTTGAATTCTCCTAAATCGAATTTATTGTGATTGGTAATAACCCCTAATCCGATTTTTTCTTCCTTTAATTTATCAATATAGTCCGAAACAAATCTGTCCTCATCTCCTGAATATTTGAATTCTTTATCTTTTCTGGTGTGAAGATGAAAGTCTGCGCGAATCCATTGAGTACCATTTTCAAACATATTTTTCCTCCCGATTTTTGGTATGTATATTGATAAATGTACATCATTGGAAACGCTTTGTATAGATGATAAGATAAAACAAATGTGTTTTGCAAATTAGATTTGTGTATTGTGACCCCAATCGCAAAGATACCTCGTGATTGAGGTATCTTTGCGATATTTATAGAATTATTTTTTTCGTTTCCATAAATAAACACTAGAAGAGATTGTAATAAAAAGTACTCCAATCAATACTAATCTAGTGTTAGTATAAACCGTCTCGTAATAATCAGTTTGCGGTTAGAATATATAAAAAACGTTGTCCGGAAACACATGTAACAAATGAAGATTTTAATGAGATAGATAAGACCAGTATTCCAGATATGGACTTATTAGTACAAGGATTTCCTTGTCAGGACTACTCCGTTGCTTCATCAGGAGCTAAAGGAATAGAAGGTAAAAAAGGAGTGCTAATGTACTTGCTTTAAGAACAATAATCAAGCCGAATATTGAAGATGATTCATTGTATTTATCACAGAAACAAAAAAAGAAGTTTGCTGAGATACAGGCGGATTTTCGAGAGATAAAAATATCTAAAACGGGGCATCCTTATAAATGTGGAGTGGGAGCAATTACCTATCCAGACAGTTTGGACGAACCAGCAAGAACAATGATTACGAGTGAGCACACAATTTCTAAAATGAGTCATGTTGTTAAAGATTCGGGGAACAATAAAAAAAGATTAATCTCTCCTGAAGAAGCAGAATTATTTAATATGTTCCAGGAGAGATGGAAAAAAACAGAGTGTATCACTAATACAAATCGATATTTTACGATGGGAAATGCGTTAGTTGTAGGACTTGTAACAGAAATTGGTAAAGAGATAGTAGAAACTATTTAAGTTGGAATCAAATGATGTAGAGTAGGATAACTAAAAGTTTTTAGATAAAAATATTTAATTGTTGAATGCTGTGAAATTGGTTGATAGAATTGAATCGGCTCGCAGGTAATTGACACCATTGCTTTCAAATAATTTGAAAGTCAATAAAATTTTTCTTGTTTCAATCTCTTTAAATCATTGCTATTAAAGCATTATGAAGCTGTTTGAAAAAACGGTTGGGCTAACCAGGTCTTAAGAAAGCTCGTAAAGCTTCATAGTTTTTTAGTATTAATATTTGCTTTATACCAATAAGACATTTCACATCTAAGTTTGTGAAGCATATTCTTATTGTTGATACCTTTGTTGATCCTATTTTGATTCGTAGCTTTTAGTGACAATTTGTGGTAGTCAATCACCTTGACAGGCACAATGATCACGTTTGTGGCGTATGAATGGACTAATAGATTCCATGATTTGGAATTATTGATATAATAAGGGAAAATTTAACAAAGCAAACGTTTGTTATTGATGATATGTATAGGGGCGTGAAAAGAAGTGTCTAAAAAAGCAAAGAAGAGTAACAATCCTTTCTTCAATCTAGCTTCTGAGCAGTTTGAAGAACTCAATGATGAATTTTACAAGAATTACAACAAAGATTATTATTCAATAAAATTAGATTCTTTACTCAAAATGATTGAGTCCTCGGAATCTTACTGTAAAGGGTCAAATATGAAAGTAGGCATTTTAGAATATGAAAGATCTTTTGAAGAAGAAGAAATTTTAAAATATGCAAAAACAGAATTGGCGGTAACAGTTTTCCATTGTTTGGAATCTTTTTTACGTTTGTACATGGCACATTGCTCTATGAGAGGATGTCCTTGGTTAGATTTAGCGGACATGACCTTAACAAAATATAATAACAACATACAGAAATTGAAAAAGCAAGTCTATAATATTTTTAATTTATCTGACTTTACCGATGATGAAATTATTACTGCTGTATTTTATGGAAGTAAGAGTGTCCCAGCGGAGATTATTGATAAGACAAATTTGACTGAAAAAGAAATAGTAGAGCGTTTTAAAAGGTATATTCAATTTGCGGTAACATATCTGGATAACAGACAGGATTATAACTCTTACAAGCATGGGCTACAAATAACGCAAAAAGAAAATGGGTTCTCTTATGGTGGTACAAGAGGAACGAATGAAATTTTATCAGTACATGGTGATTCATTAACATATTTACAAGTAAAAAAAGATGACAAGAATAATAAAAGATGGGTTAAAACTACTAAATGGATTGATTACAAACAACAGGCAACACTTATATTCTTTTTTAATCTATTAATTGCTGATGTTATTGATATTTGGTCACCTGATAGGGAAAAGTATCTCAAAACTTTCCCAATTGTTGTAACCATTGAAGAGCTTCTAGAAAATCGTGAAAACTACGTCGGTGGAAAAATAGGCCGAGAAATAGAGGGGTTCCAAGTTACAGAAATGTCAAGGGGACTTCTTTATTATGAAAATGATTAGTTCAGTTAAAGGAATGCTATTCTGTGATACTTAATCTGATCGAAAAGTCATCAATTTCAAAGTTAGCAAATTGTACATGACAAAATCGTTTCAATTCGCATGGTTTTCTCGTTAAATCGATATTATGGATTTAATATTATTTGAAAACAGTTGAAATTTTACAGTGCAAGTTAGGTAATACTCTTTGATATTAATGGCTTTTAAAGCGTATATAAAATCTGAGTAAATGAATCAGGTTTTACAAAAACGGATAAAACATCTTAACTCATATGAAAAGTATAATATACTGGCGAGTATTTTTTGACCATACTTTTGACCTTCTCAATCAAAATTCACTGGATTGTATTAGATTTTGCAATTTGTCAATAATCCCATATCTAAGCTGTTTTCTGACTATCAGGTAGCACCAGAAATCAATCCAGCTCTCAATACGGTCTCAAAGACGCAAACGCTGTGGAATAATCAACACAATCTTTCAAGAATGTTTAACAGACTATCCTATAAGGATGGTCTGTTTTTTATAGGTAGCGGGGCCTTATACTAAAGCCTATTGGTGTCTGGTTTCATAAACGAACTTTCTACAGCGATAAGCTGAAATTTATAGAAATTTGAAAAATAATTTATTAAAATTCCATCTTGTTGCTTAAGAGTACATCACCTTCATTATGGTTTTTTGTGTAGTTAATCTGTTTTGATGGTTATTTGTATGATAATAAATAAAATATTGTTAATTTTCTATTCGTAGGTGACACAATCAGTTAAAATAGAAAATGTGAGGAAAAAATTGGAAAAAAGGAGAAAAAATTGGAAAAATTATTTAGTTTCTGTCAACGACTGGATAACATTATTAGTTCAAAAAAGATGCAATATATCTTTTCAATTATCTTAATACTGGTCGGGATTTTGCTCTTTTATATTGCTTTTGGTAATTGGAAAATACAGCAAGAATTTTTACATAGTCATAAAATTAAAACGCAAGCGGTAGTAAAAGTAGATAAAAATAAGGTTAAAACATTGAATTTTACTGGTAATCATTATGGTGTTGCAACTGACAATCAGAATTTGGCTGCTGGGGAGCAGGTGACGATTTATTATCAGCAAGATAAGCCTTATCGGGTCTCTACTTCAGCTAGCCAATATGGAGATGTCTTAAAAAATGTTATCACTCCAATCATCGGGGGGATTTTCTTTCTTGCATTGGTAGGGATAAATAGATTTTTTTACCGGCTGGAGTAAAACGTCATGTTAAGAGTTAACAAAAAGTAGTAAAAAATAAGTGACCGATTGAATAGTAGTTTAAAAGAAAAATGTAACTCAATTATTGCGAGCAAAAAATCTTTTCTCGTTCCTAATTTATTTTGAAGAGACTTCACAGTTGGTGAAGTCTTTTTTACTTGGGTAGTATCACTGTTAGTTTTTTGTTTTTTTATTTGGATAGAACTTTTTTGATGTTGCACTCAAATTATCATTATGGCACTTGTTTACTAGTTAATAGTAAAAGAAATCATGGGTGTCAAACTTTTCTGAGTTATTATGCACATGATATGCTAGTAATAGGAAGTAAAGAGGAGGTATACAATGAAAAAAGCACTTTTGATTATTAATCCTAGTTCAGGTGGTGAAAAGGCCAAAGAATATCAACAACTCGCACAAGAAAAATTGAATCAGTCTTTTGATGAAGTGAAGATTTGTCAGACTGAACAAAAAGGGGATGCTAAGTCATTTGCCAAAAAAGCGGCAAATGAAAAATATGACAGTGTTTTTGTTATGGGAGGAGATGGAACGGTAAATGAAGGCATCAGTGGTTTAGCCGAAGAAAAATATCGTCCTAAATTTGGTTTCTTTCCTTTAGGTACAGTCAATGATTTAGCCCGCGCTTTAGATATCCCCCTTGATCCTAAAAAAGCTATTGCTAATTTTTCAATTACTAAGACAACGCCGTTAGATATAGGTAAGATTAATGATTCTTATTTTATGAATGTTGTCGCCATAGGAGCAATACCTGAGGCGATTAACAATGTGGATAGTGAGCAAAAAACGAAATTTGGAAAGTTGACTTATTTTATTTCTGGCTTTAAAGAATTATCAAATAATGAAACTTATTCTTTTTTAGTGACAATTGATGGCAAAAAACAAGAAATCACAAGTAGCACATTACTAATTGGTTCTACGAATTCAATTGGTGGTTTTGAATCACTCTTGCCTGAAGCAAAGGTAGATGACGGAAAACTCCATTTAATTTATCTAAAAGATCCTTCTTTAATCGATACCATTAAATCCGTCCCAGATTTACTAAAAGGTGTCGCTAAGGCAACTGAAAATGTCGGTTATTTAGCTTTTGACCAAGCTGTAATTTCGTTAGAAAATAGCGATAAAAAACTCGTGACTAATGTTGATGGTGATGAAGGGGATATTCTACCGGTTACAATCACTGTTTTACCAGCTCATTTAGAGGTATACCATTAAGTAAAATACTGTTAAGAAAGAAACAGAAATCAACTTGTTGGTTTCTGTTTTTCTAGCTACTAATCGTAATCGTTTTTAATTAATTATTTGAGATGTGAAATAACAAATAAGTCCTTTTATTTTTCATTCCGCAGCTTTTTGGATAGACTAAGAGTAAACCTTGTATTGCGTTTTAAAGCACATCATGGTGAAAAAAAGAAGGTGTAAATAGTGGAATTTATTGGGATTTTATGTTTGATTTTAGCTAGCACAACAATTGCGGGACATTTTTCCCGCCGGATTGGGATACCAGCTGTCATCGGGCAATTATTAGTCGGAATATTATTAGGTAATGCCGGGCTAAAACTTGTTCATCCGGATATATTAGTAGAAGATTTTTCGGAAATCGGCGTTATTTTATTGATGTTTTTAGCGGGAATTGAAAGTGACCTGTCGCTATTAAAAAAATATTTTCGCCCGGGAATGTATGTAGCAATCTTAGGAATTTTTCTGCCAGTTTTAATGGGGACGCTAGGTGGAATGCTGTTTAACATCCAGCTGACACAATCATTTTTCTTAGGATTAATACTAGCCGCTACTTCAGTCAGTATTTCTGTTGAAGTATTAAAAGAATTAAATGTGATTAATACTAAAGAAGGTTCCACTATTTTAGGGGCTTCGGTGGTAGATGATATCTTAGTTGTTTTAATTGTCAGTTTGAGTATGTCTTTTATAGGCACGCAGTCTAGTAGCCATAATTCATTAGGGATTATGTTAGTTGAACAATTACTCTTTTTCATTGCAATTTTCTTTTTGATTCGTTGGGGTGCACCATATTTAATGGAATTGAGTAAAAAATTAATGGCAGAGTCTTCCATCATTATTGTCTCGTTGATTTTATGTTTGGGGATGTCTTATTTAGCTGATTTCATTGGCTTAAGTTCGGTTATTGGGGCATTTTTTACCGGGGTAGCGATTGGACAAACAAAAGTGTGGCAAGAAGTTTCACATAATACTGAGGCAATTGGCTACGCTGTATTTATTCCAGTCTTTTTTGTCAGCATTGGTTTAGAAATTTCCTTTGACGGCATTAGTTCACAGTTGCTACTTATTATCGCGTTAACGGCGATTGCAATTTTTTCTAAATTGATTGGTGGTTTTCTGGGCGGTAAATTGGCCGGTTTTAACAATCATAGTAGTCTGATGGTGGGATCAGGAATGGTTTCGCGAGGAGAGATGGCATTAATCATTGTTCAGCTCGGTTTTCAAGCCCAACTGGTAGCTGAAAATTATTACTCTGCATTTGTTTTAATTATTTTATTGACGACACTTTGCTCGCCATTTTTACTGAAATATTTTACTAAAAAAATTTATGCTTAGTTAAAACGTATCTTAAAGGAGGAGACAGGATGAAAGTTGTATTTCATGTAGATGAAATGGAGAAGTGGCAAGAGGCCACAAATAACATTCGCAATTTACTTCACTTAGAAATAAATGCTGAAGTTGTTTTATTGGTTAACGGAAGCGGTATTCAAAGTTATCAGTTAAAACAGGCGCAAAAATTTATAAGCGAAAATCCCAATGTTTCTTTTCACGCCTGCCAAAATGCACTGAAAGCTTTTCACATGACAGAAGTAGATTTACCAGCAACAGTAAAAATTGTTCCAGCTGGCGTTTTGGATTTAATTAACTTACAACAAGCAGGCTATGCTTATATTAAACCATAATGTAAAAACTCCTAGCCCTAAAAAGTCTAACTTTTTGGGGTTTTTAGATGTTATTGTCTTTTTTAGTCGATTTTCTTATCAAAAAAGATTCTGCCATCTGCTCCGCTCTTTTCTTTTAAAAAAAAGTTCGCTACAATAAGAAAAAATACCTCGTTGGAGAATATAAAAATGAAAAAAATTACCATCAAAGAAGTAGCTGAAGCAGCAGGTGTCTCCAAAACCACTATTTCACGTTTTTTAAACCATAATTATGGCAATATGTCTAAAGAAACAAAAGAAAGAATTGCCGAAGTTATTCAGCGTTTGGGTTATCGTCCTAGTAAACAAGCGCAAGCGCTAAAATCAAAGCATAGTTATTTAATTGGTGTGGTTGTGGCGGATATTTCAAATATGTATTCTTCTTTATTATTAAAAGGAATCGGGACAATTTTGGAAAGAAGTGGCTTCCAAATGATTATTATGGATGCTGGCAATTCTGTTAGCCGCGAAAAAGAATTATTGCAACGTTTACTAGATCAAAGTGTAGAAGGGATCATTTTGCAACCTTCTGCAAGACAATCTGAACAATATGAATTTATCAAAAAACATAATATTCCGCTTTTATTAGTCGATCGCCAAACAGAACCAAAACAATGGCCCTCTGTTTTAACTAATAATGTTACGGCAACTAAAGAGGTTTTAGAAAAAGCCTTAAATCAAGGATATGAAGAATTCTTTGTCTTAAGTGAACCCATTAAAAATGTTAGTACGCGTGAATTGCGTTCTCAAGCAGTTGTTCAAACCGTTTTAGCCGCCAACAAAAAATGTCAGATCATAGAAGTCAACAGTAAAGAAGAGCTGATCAAGGCGATCGATACGATCTTAACAAATCCGCACAAAAAACTTCTGTTTGCATCAAATGGTCGTGTTTTAATGGAAAGTTTAACTGTATTAATTAATAAAGAAATTACTTTGCCAGATGAAATTGGGATAACAGGCTTTGATGATTGGAGTTTGACAGCCCTTGTAGGACCCGGTATTACGAGTATTGAACAGCCTTCGCAAAAAATCGGTGAGGTTGCAGCTGCAGAATTATTGAAGATAGTCGTGGAAAATAGTGAGCAACCCGTAGAATTTATCGTGCCTTCGACAATTCGTTGGCGTAAATCTGTCTAAGTAAAAGTTTTTTTTTAAAAAAATATTAGTTAGCAAAGCGCTTTAGGGAACCGGTTTCCTAAAGCGCTTTGCTATTTTAATATTTCAAGTGTTGTTTTTTAATCATGAAACCGTTGGCATTTTTTGGAAACCGGTTTACTATCTGTGTATAGAAACCGGTTAACTAGTTGAGAGGATGGGATTTATGTTGAATACACAGATTGTACTTAATTTTTTAGTTTTTGCTGACAAAATTGCAAATGGTAGCCTACAAAATGAATTATTAGCCGATAGTAAAGCACTCGGCTTTCAGGCAGTAGAAATTAGAAGAGAATACTTTAAAGATATAAAAAAAGAAATACCTCTTATTAAAGAAGAAGCATCCCGTTTGAACCTGACATTATTTTACAGTGTGCCAGATGAAGTCTACGTTGCTGGTAATATTAATCCCAATTTAAAAGAATATATACAAGAGGCAAAAGCAATGGGAGTTAAGCAAATTAAGTGGAATATTGGTGACTTTAAGGGCGAACTTCATACAACAGAATTGAAAGCGCTTGTTGATTCTGGGGTAGGGATAACGATCGAAAATGATCAAACCCAAACCTCGGGAACTATTGCAGCAATAAAAAAATATATGACTGCTGTAAAAACAACAGATTTAGGTATTGGTTATGTCTATGATTTAGGCAACTGGCGTTTTGTGGGAGAAGATGAAATAAAAGCAGCTGAAGAATTAGCAGAATATGTGCATTACATTCACGTCAAAGATGTTCGTTATGAAAATGATCAACCACAAGCAACAGGATTAGATCACGGTGTTATTGATTGGCGCAAAGTACTAGGTATTTTACCAGCTAATCTTCCGATTGCAATTGAATACCCAACAAATACTAATGAAGAAATTTTAGAAGCAAAAAGTCTTTTAGAGGAGGAAGTAAAATGAGTGATCAACAAACAAAAATTGATGCTGAAAAATTTGCTTATCATTTTATGGATACAATTAATCGACCCGAAATTGATACTGAAAATATGGAAGGTGCAGCGAAAGAAGCGTTGGCAGCATACTTAACCGCTTATTATTTAATTCAAAAATTTAATCATTTAGAAAATGACTTTTTTGTAGAAGATCATAAAAAACCAGTATCAAATTACCAACGTATTTTAAGTGAGCTAAATAAATATTAGGAGGCCTAAAACATGGGTGGCGCAATAACTGGAATTTTACTTGCATTAACCTTTATCATATTTGTCATCTACGCCATGAAAGGTGGCAACTTAACTGTCGGTTTCTTCGTGATGGCAGTGTTGTGGACGATGATAGGCTTGGTACCTTTTAACCAAGCGATTAAAGAAATTTTTACTGAACCAGTTTTGAATTATGGTAAAACAGCGGCGTACATTATTTTTGGTTCCTGGTTTGGACGTGTGTTAGTTGATACTGGAATCGCCGGAAGTATCAGTCGAAAAACGGAAAAAGTGGGCAAAAAAAGTCCGGTGCTGGCAACCATTTTAATTGCTTTTGTAATCGCTTTAATCTTCACGAGTTCTTATGGCGTTGGTTCTGCAATTGCTGTTGGTGTCATCTTATTTCCAATTATGTTTTCGATTGGGGTGCCTCGTAATATTGCGGTATCTGTTTTTACAATCGCAATTGGTGCAGCTATGTATGTTAATAATGTCTTATTCGTTCAATTTCAAGTTTTCTTTCCTAAAGTTGCGTGGGGACCACACTATCAACGCTTTGGGTTTGTCGCGATGGGAATTCAGATGATTATTTTAGTCTTATTCATCTTGTTTAACGCCAAAAAAATTCGGAATGGAAAACCAGAAATTGTTGAAAGTCAGACCGAAGAAGAAATCGCTGAAGTTCCAATTTGGACTTATATTTTACCCGTATTACCAGTAGCGTTAAGTATTTTTGCAAAGTGGGATGCAGTCCCTGCTTTACTTCTTTCAACAATTATTGCCTTTGCAGCGACTGGCAATATGAAGAAATATACCAAATTTGTCATGATGATGAATGAAACAGCTAAACATGCGATTAGTGATATCGCAGGATTATTAATTATGTTGTTTGTTTTAACTATGTTCCAATCAGCGGCTGTTCATGCGATGTCTGGTTTTACGACCGTCTTTCAACAAATCATTCCCGATAATAAATTAGCGTTAATCATTATCGTAGCTATTATCGCACCACTTTCTTACTTCCGTGGGCCGTTGATGCTTTATGGGGCAGGTGCCGCTACAGCTGCGATTTTAGTGGGAACTGGAATGTTTGATCAATACTTTTTATATGGCTTACTCGTTGTGCCATCTATGATGGGTGTGTCTGCATGTATTACACAATCATGGAATTTATGGTCGGTCCAATACGCTGGACTTGATACAAAAACATTTTTATTAACGGGTCTACCATGGGCGTGGGCCGCAACTGTTTTAAATTTAATTGCAGCATATATTTTACTTTAAAATAAAAGAAAAGAGGAATTTAACATGAGTGAATTTTTAACAATCGGCGAACCAATTGCATTGTTTGGATCAGAAGAAGTAGATAAATCTTTAAAAGATGTACTTCATTTTCAAAAATTTTTGGCTGGTGCTGAGGTTAACGTAGCTGTGGGTGTTTCACGTTTGGGTCATAGTAGTGAATATATTACCCAAGTGGGAAAAGATCCCTTTGGTGAATTTATTATTGACCGGCTACATGAAAATAAAATTGGTACTGATTATATCTCAGAAACAGCAGATTTTTGGACAGCTTTTCAATTAAAAGATAGAGTAAGCGATGGTGATCCAAGTATTTTTTATTTCCGTAAAGGATCGGCTGCTGCTCATTTTGAAAAAGAAGTTTTAGATAAGATTGATTTTTCGGAAGTGAAAATGGCGCATCTATCTGGTATCTTTCCAGCAATCTCCCCAGCTGCACAAAGCGCGTTTCGCTACTTGATTGAATTACTGGAAAAACATCAAATACGGACGACTTTTGATCCTAATTTACGACCACAATTATGGGCAAGTACAAAAGAGATGGTAGAAACGATTAACGATTTAGCTTCTCACGCAGAAATTGTTTTACCTGGAATTAATGAAGGCGAAATTTTGATGGGTAGTCGTGATCCAGAAGCTATTGCTGACTTTTATTTAAATAATGGTACTGCAACTAAAACAGTTATCGTAAAATTAGGAACAGAAGGTGCTTTTGTGAAATTAAAAGATGGCATAAGTTATACGGTTCCTGGCTTTAAGGTAGAAAAAGTTGTTGATACAGTTGGTGCCGGAGACGGTTTTGCTGTTGGCTTGATTACGGCATTAATTGAAGGAAAAGAATTAAAAGAAGCTGTTATTCGGGCAAATGCGATTGGTGCGATGGCTGTTCAATCCCCTGGGGATAATGACGGCTACCCAACGCCTGAACAATTAGCGGAATTTTTACAAAATCAGAAGGTGAAATAGATGAAGTTACAAACGGCAATTGATCGGGTTTCTTTGTCAGAAGCTGAAGCATTAGCAAAACAGTTAGAGGGTAAAACGGACATTTTGGAAATGGGTACCTCACTAGTTAAAGATTATGGCAATCTTGCCATTCAAAGATTAAAAGAAAAACTAAATCAAACGACATTGTTAGTTGATAGTAAAACAATTGATGAAGGCGCATATGAATTTAATCAAGCCTTTTCACATGGCGGGGATATTGTGACTGTAATGGGGGCGGCCTCTTATGATACATTAGCAGCTTGTTATGAAGTCGCACAAAAAGAAAACAAAACGATGATGATTGATTTATTAGAAGTAACAGACGAAAAAATTGCCATGATAAAAGATTTCCCAACAGCAATTTATGCGTTACATCATTCAATTGATCGTAAAGATAAATTAGATGCAGTTGCAAGTGTAGCGGCATTTCATGAAAAATTCCCGACAATTAAACGTTTAGCAATTGCTGGTGGAATTGATTTAATGCAGGCGAAAAAATTAGCTGCACAAGGAATTTTGGAAATTATTATCGTCGGCTCAAAGATCACCAAAGCACAAGATCCAGTAAAGGCAGTAAAAGAATTTATGGAGGCAGTTCATTATGAAAACAATTGAAACAATTATGACCGAAATTAATCAAGTAATGGCGTTAGTTGATGAATCACAGCTTGATCAAGCTTTGCCATTATTTAAAAAAGACAAACGGATTTTTGTTATTGGAGCTGGAAGAAGCGGCTTTCAAGCAAAAGGTTTTGCGATGCGGTTGATGCATATTGGTTATACAGACTTTGTCATGGGCGAAACCATTACGCCATCGATTCAAAAAGGAGATACTTGGGTCGCTATTTCTGGATCCGGTACGACAAAAGGAATTGTAGCAGACACCACAGCGGCCAAAAAGTTAGGCTTAGATATTGTAGTTTTAACGAGTGATCCCAACTCTCCACTAGCCCAATTAGCTGATAAAGTTATTGTTGTTCCTGGTGCGACAAAAACAGGCGCGGGTATTCAATCAGTGCAATTGTTATCAAGTCTTTTTGACCAAACTGTTCATATTACTTTAGATGCATTGACTTTAAAATTAGCTGCTCGTGATCAAACTTCTAATGAAGATGCACTACATGAACATGTGAACGTCGAGTAGGATAATGCTATGAAAAAAGGGGAAGTTTTATCGCGACTTGAAAAAACAGGGGTTGTTGCAGTAGTTCGTGAACAAACAGAGTTGCAGGCTTTAAAAGCAGCACAAGCAGTAGTAGCAGGTGGTATTTTGGGGCTTGAAATAACTTTTTCTGTCCCTGATGCAGCTTCTGTAATTACACAATTAAAAAAAATGTATCCTTTATCAAGTGGTGTAGTAATTGGAGCAGGTACGGTATTAGATGCTACCACAGCTCGACTTGCTATTATAGCTGGTGCAGAATTCATTGTTAGTCCAAGTTTCAATTTAGAAACGGCGCAAATTTGTAACTTATATCAAGTTCCTTATCTACCCGGGTGTATGACTATCACTGAAATGCAACAGGCATTAATGAGTGGTGCTGAAATTGTGAAGTTGTTTCCAGCTAATAATTTTGAGCCAGAGTTAATTAAAAGTGTGAAAGCACCTTTGCCGCAAATTAATATTATGCCGACTGGTGGCATTAATTTGGACAATTTATTAAACTGGAAAAAAGCAGGTGCACTTTTGGTTGGGGTCGGGGGCAATCTCTTTCAAGGTGTGGCAGAAAATAATTATGTAAAAGTAACAAAGACAGCGACTGCTTACAGTGAAAAATGGCAGCAAGCTTAAGTAATGAAAGATAAAATAGACTTGGTCTAGCGTTGGTTAAATGATTTAGCTACTACGTTATGTTTTAAGACCAAGTCTATTTTTGTTGTCTTAAAAATAAGATGCAACTAAGAAGATAATTACTAAACTGATTTTTTCTATACATTTGAAAAGGAAAATTTTACCGGATCAGAATCGTTCTGCTAAACAAAAAATTATTCAAAGAAAGAAAGGTAACGTATACTGATTGAAATACCTTACTTGTAAAGGGGTAATGGCAGATGAAAACAATATATGATTACACTGTAAAAGATGTTAGTGGTAATCCCGTTTCGTTAGAGGACTACAAGGGAAAAGTATTATTGATTGTTAATACTGCAACAGGTTGTGGCTTTACTCCTCAGTATGAAGGTTTGGAAAATTTATACCAAAAATATCGAGGGGAGGGACTAGAAATACTAGATTTTCCCTGCAATCAATTTGGAAACCAAGCTCCTGGTAGTAATGAAGAAATTCAACAATTTTGTCAATTACGCTATCACACAACTTTTAAAACATTTGGAAAAATTAAGGTAAATGGTGAAGAGGCTGCTCCACTATACCAATTTCTAAAAAGTCAGCAAAAAGGGTTAGGAAAAGCCATTAAGTGGAATTTCACCAAGTTTGTGGTGGATCGTAATGGGAATGTTGTGAAACGATTTGCTTCAGCAACACCACCAGAAAAAATAGTAGATACCCTGATCCCGCTACTCCAATAGTAATGTTCTGCTTTTGAGAAACTTAGATAAGGTATAAAAAAGGAAACATATAAAAAGACGTCCCAAAATTGAATTACGATTTTGGAACGTCTTTTGTCTACAGTCTGGGCCCGTTAGCTGGCTTTTTTATTTGGAGAGGAGATCAGCTGTTTTTCATAAGATGGTAGATATGATGAATTTTTCCAGCCAGAGTGTGAAAAAAGGATAAAGTAAAGTTGAAGAAATATTGTTAGCAAATAATATTATTTTTCTACTTTCAAATGACAAAAACGTTAGTTAATTGCATAAAAAAGAAACTTTTTTTGCTTAAAAAGAACAAAAAAACGAATAAATTTTAGCGGATATCTAGCTAGAATCATTGATTTAATCACTTTTTTTATAACTGTAAAAAAAACGGGATGTTTTGAAACAATTTTGTAACATAGTTATTATTTGTTTGACACATCACTATGTTAAACTGCTCTTAGCGTTAAAAGAAATTTAAGTTTTTAACCTGTAATTATTATTTATTAAATAAGACGCCATTCGGAGGAATTTTACGTGAAGAAGAGTTTGTTATCAGCATTATTAGTTTGCTCACTAACACTTGCTGCCGTACCAAGTAATGTAGCCTTTGCAGATACTATTGATGAAAAAATTGAAGCACAAGATCAAAAAATTAACAGCTTAAAAGGACAACAAGCTGATGTAGCGAACCAAATTAGTTCATTAGAAGCTGAAATTGCTGCAGTCGCTGAAAAAGTAAGTGACTTAGAAGCAAAACAAGATAAATTAAACAACGACACAATGAAACTACAAGATAAAATTGCCAAATTAAAAGTGCGCATTGCTAAACGTGAAGAAGCAATTAAAAAGCAAGCCCGTGACGTACAAGTCAATGGTCAAAGCACTAACTTTATCGATGCTGTAGTAGAATCTGATTCATTATCAGACGCTATTGGTCGTGTTCAAGCGATGACAACAATTGTTAAAGCAAACAATGACTTAGTCGCACAGCAAAAACGTGATAAACAAGCCGTTGAAACAAAAGTTAAAGAAAACGAAGAAAAAGTCAATGCTTTAGCTACAACGCAAAAAGAATTAGAAACACAAAAAAATGATATTGCAAACAAACAAGCTGAATTAAATGTTTTAAAAGCAAACCTTGCAGCAGAAGAAGCAACTGCTAAGAGTGATAAAGACAAATTAAATAAACAAAAAGCAGAAGCAGAAGCAGAAGCTGCACGTATTCGCAAAGAACAAGAAGCTGCTCAAAAAGCAGCCGCTGAAGAAGCAGCTCGTCAAGAAAAATTAGCTGCTCAAGCGCAACAAGAATCAAATACTACATCTGTAAGTAATTCAACTGGTTCAACTTCAAATTCTACTGAAACAAGTAAACCAGTTCAAGAAAACCAAACAGGCAATACAGAAAGTAATTCAGGTAATTCAGGTAACTCAAGCAATTCTAATAACTCAAATAATTCAAGCAACAATAACTCAAATAATAACAATAACAATGACAATGGTAGTAGCTGGGGCGGTGGCTCTGGTAGCGGTATTGATCATTCAGGTTCAGGTAACATGTATGCACAAGGTCAGTGTACTTGGTATGTAAAACAAGTTGCTCCTTGGGTAGGAACCTATTGGGGTAATGGTGCACAATGGGGTGCTTCAGCAGCAGCTGATGGTTATCGCGTTGATGGTACACCGGCTGCTGGTGCAGTTGTAGTATTTGCTGGTGGACAAAGTGTAGGTAGTTGGAATGCAGATCCAGTTTATGGACACGTAGCTTACGTAGAATCATACAACGCTGCTAACAACACAATCACAATTTCACAAGGTGGTATGGGCTTCTCATCTCCAACTGGTCCAAACATTGAAACGATAAGCGCTTCTGGTTTAACTTATATTCACCGTTAATTTTTGAATAGTAAGACGTCGATCATAGTATCGACGTCTTTTTTTGTGGCTTTGATTGAATGTAATATAATTGAATTGAAGTATCATAGTTTTAGTGAAAAGCAGTCTTATGCTAGAATAAGAAGAATGTTTTAAGCGAGTTAAAATAGAGGTGGATAAATTTGACTGTATTTTTAGGAATTGATATTGGAACTACAGCGATTAAACTAGGAGTAATAAAAGAACAACAACTATTATTTGAAACTAGCTTGGTACTGACAACATATGAAGATGGAGAGGCAAGATATCAGCATGCTTCAGAGATTATTGAAGCGTTAGAAAAGGGGATACTTTTAATCCCTAAAAATATACGAGCAGAAATTTCCATAATTAGTTTTAGTACGGCAATGCATAGTCTGATGCCAGCTAATAGTCAAAAGATTTTTTTATGGTCAGACTTACAGGCAGGAAAAACAATTACTGAATTTTCTAAAACGAAATTGGCAAAACATTTTTATCAGTTAACGGGTACACCTATTCATGCCATGTCTCCTTTTGCAAAATTGCTTTATTTTAAAGAAGTTAATAAGTATCAAAAAGTAACGCGATGGTTAGGCTTAAAAGAATTGGTTTTAGAATATTTTACGGGGAAATTTATAATTGATCGTTCCTGTGCTTCAGCAACGGGCTACTATGATTTGCGAAATCAAAAATGGAGTGGAGAAATTTTATCGTATCTAGCGATTGATACGAACCAATTAGCTGAGATAGTTGATACTGCGGCATCTTTTCAGATGACTTCAGAAAAAATTCGCTACTTTGGTTTTGCATCAACTGTAAGAGTTGTGGCAGGTGCTAGCGATGGGGCACTAGCAGCGTATGCTAGTTTTTATCGTACAAAAAGGACAGCAAGTTTAACAATTGGAACGAGTGCTGCAGTACGACAAATCTCTAATAGTATAAAATTAGAACCTACTAAGCAAAATTTTTGTTATTATTTGAATAAAGATTATTTTGTCATTGGGGCTCCTTCAAACAATGGTGCGTCATTATTAGAGTGGTCAGCTGAGCAATTAGC
The DNA here is from genome assembly GCF_051713765.1 of Enterococcus sp. DIV0755b. Classification (NCBI taxonomy): domain Bacteria; kingdom Bacillati; phylum Bacillota; class Bacilli; order Lactobacillales; family Enterococcaceae; genus Enterococcus; species Enterococcus sp. DIV0755b. Next base: position 1,276,393 of record NZ_JBIOQN010000001.1, read on the forward strand.
AAAAGACACTTTGGCATTTTATCAACAATTACCAGATGTACTTGAAAAAACTATTGTAGGTTCGCATGGTTTACGGTTTTTACCTTATTTGAATGGTGAAAGAGCACCACTTTGGGATGAGAATGCGAAAGGGGGATTTTATGATTTAGCACTACATCATACTAGAGAAGACTTATTGCGTAGTGTGATTGAGGGTATGCTTTTAAATATCAAACGACTTGTTCAATTGGTAGCTCCTGACCAAATCTTATCAGTGAGTGGTGGCTTCTTTCAAACGCCGGCACTTGCGCAGTTAGCAAGTACAATTTTTGGAGCAGAATGTATTTATGCATCAGAGAATGAACCAATTTTTGGTTTATACTATTTATACTTTCAACCGAAAATAAAAAAAGAAATAACCGGTACTCACTTTATACCGAATAAAAAAGAACAAGCGGCTTATGAAAGACTTGCTGAAGATTATTTTAGATAAATGAAAAACAATCATTGCTATTGAAGCTTAGCTTTTATAGCAATGATTTTTAATTTATAAAAATTTGTATGGTAATGAAATAAGATAAACGAACTAATTATTATCATAAATAGTTAATATTTATTCCTTAAATTCTATAACGAAAAATTATTGAATATAATATTCTGAGATTTTGTTTATAAGAAGAAAATGGAATTTTTTTCCGGATTGCTAAGGAAATAATTCGTTTGTTTAGAAAGCGTTTGCAAAATATACTGTGTATGTAATTAAAAACGTAAGGAGGAGAATAAATGACCACGAGTTTTCCAAAAGATTTTTTGTGGGGAGGAGCAGTAGCTGCACATCAGCTTGAAGGGGCTTGGCAAGAAGGTGGAAAAGGCGTGAGTGTCGCTGATGTTATGACAGTAGGCTCGCCAACTCATTATCGCGCTATCACAAAGGGTGTTTTAGCTGATGAATATTATCCCAACCATGAAGGAATCGACTTTTATCATCGTTATCCAGAAGATATTAAGTTATTTGCAGAAATGGGTTTTAAGTGTTTTCGGACCTCAATTGCTTGGACGCGTATTTTTCCAAATGGAGATGAAACTGAGCCAAATGAAGCGGGCTTACAATTTTATGATGATTTGTTTGATGAATGCTTAAAATATAATATTGAACCAGTGGTAACACTTTCTCATTTTGAGCTTCCTTATCATTTAGTGACGGAGTACGGTGGATTTCGTAATCGCAAATTAATCGATTTTTTCTTACGATTTGCTGACGTTTGCTTTAAACGATATAAAAATAAAGTGAAGTATTGGATGACTTTTAACGAAATAAATAATCAAGCAAACTATCATGAAGATTTTGCGCCTTTTACTAACTCAGGTGTTTTTTATCAAGAAGGAGAAGATCGTGAAGCAATCATGTATCAAGCTGCTCACTATAAACTTGTCGCAAGTGCAAAAGCCGTAAAAATTGGGAAAAAGATTAATCCTGATTTTCAAATTGGTTGTATGATTGCTTTTTCTCCATTATATCCTTTAAATGACAAACCTGAAAATGCCTTAATGTCTTTAAAAGCAATGGAGAAACGTTACTATTTTTGTGATGTACATGTCCATGGCTTTTATCCAAATCATATTTTGAAATATTGGCAGCGTAAGGGAATAGATATTGATTTTACGCCAGAAGATGAAGTTGCTTTAAAAGAAGGCACGGTCGATTATATTGGGTTTAGTTATTATATGTCTCACGCAATAAAATATCGGGAGGAAAATCATTATTATGATTATGATGAAACAAAAGATTTAGTTCGAAATGAGTTTGTTAAAGCTTCTGATTGGGGCTGGCAAATTGATCCGGTGGGGTTAAGATATGCGTTAAATTGGTTTACAGATATGTACCACCTACCTCTTTTTATTGTTGAAAATGGTTTTGGTGCTTATGATAAAAAAGAAGGGGACGGCAGTGTACACGATGAGTATCGAATTGACTATTTAAAGGCACATATTAAGCAAATGAAATTAGCTGTCATAGAAGATGGTGTAGATTTATTGGGATACACGCCTTGGGGATGCATTGATTTGGTTTCTGCTGGCACAGGTGAAATGGAAAAACGTTATGGTTTCATATACGTAGATAAAGATAATAGAGGAAATGGTACTTTGGCTAGAAGCCGTAAAGATTCTTTTTATTGGTATCAAGATGTTATTAAAACCAATGGTAGCAACGTATAAATAAATTTCAGGAGGGAATTATGATGAAAAAAGCTTTAATTATTTGTGCAGCGGGGATGTCTTCTTCAATGATGGCCGCAAAAACAACCGAGTATTTTAAAAATAAAGGAGAAGATATTGTAGTCGATGCAGTTTCAGCTACAGAGGGAGATAATATGATTAAAACGAGTGATTTTGATTTATTTCTTATTTCTCCTCAGACGACAATGTTTTTAGATAAATTCAAGAAGTTAGGTTCTGAAGTTGGCAAACCAGTTGTGAGCATACCTTTTCAAGCATATGTGCCAATTCCAACGGGTATTCAAAAATTGAGCGAAGTTATCGAAGAAAATATATAGAAAAAGAGGGAAGATAATGAGACCAAAAGAAAGAGAATTACTCATCCAATTGATTCGTCATCAAGATGAGTTTGTTACTAGCCAGAGCTTGGCCGCTTGGTTGTCGTTGTCTGACCGCACGATTCGCACATATATTAATAACTTAAAAGAAATCGTTCAAGAAAATGGCGGAAAAATTACTTCAAAACAAGGATATGGGTATTGTATAAGTATTTTAAATAAGCTAAATTTTGATATTTTCTTATCAAAACAAGGAATTACCTTAAGCAATGAAGAAAAACTACCATTGTTTTCTGATATTACCGATCGCGAAAATTATATTTTAAATAAATTGTTACTAGAAGAAACAATGATAAATTTGGATGATTTAGCAGAAGAATTATTTATTAGTCGTTCCTCGTTAAGCAAGGATATTCAAGCAATTAAAGAAAAGTTGAAGCCTTATGGGTTACAACTGATTGCAAAACACGGTGTGGGTCTATTTGTTAAAGGGGATGAGCGGAGTAAACGGCATTTTATTTTAGACACTTTTTTCGGCAAAAATTACACAAATTCACTGAAAAAGTATCTAGGCAATAGTCCGCTTTTTCAAGATATTAGTTTTGAAGAAGTGACGATTATTATTTTAGATGAAATCAGAGAAGCCAAATTAAAAATCTCGGATATTATTATTCAAAATTTGGTTTTACATCTGGCCTTAAGTATCAAACGTCTAAAAGAAGGCTTTGAAATTAAAGAACTTGGGATAACGGCAGATATTTCGCAAAAAGTAGAGTATGAAGTTGCACAAAAAATAGTTAAACGAATTGAGACTTTTGCTAACATCTCTTTTCCGTCAGAAGAGGTTTCCTATCTTGCTTTACATTTAATGGCAAAATCAAATCATCCTGTTGGAGAAGAAAATCAAGAATTAACTGGAGAATTGACACATGCGCTTTCTTTATTAAGCAGTAGTTTAGGGTATTCTTTAAGTGACGATTATCAGTTAAAGACGGGACTACTTGATCATTTAAAACCATTACTAGTTAGATTGGAGCGCAAGATTTCATTAGATAATCCATTGACTGATGAGATAAAAAATAATTATCCCCAAGCATTTGAAGTGACTAAAAAATATTTAGGTCAGATGCCTATTTTAAAAGATTATCAAATCACTGATGATGAATGGGCGTATTTAACTTTACATGTCCTAGCGGCAATGGAAAAGGCCAAAGACAAGAGTAAAGTTCATGCTTTAATCATTTGTGCAACAGGTTATGGTAGTGCCCAATTGTTAAAAAATAGAGTAGTAAACGAGTTTGATAAGTATATTACCGTGACCAATGTTCAAGGCTATTATGAAATTAATGAAACGAGCCTCAATGATGCAGATCTAATCATTTCATCAATTGATCTTTCTGCGATGGTTTTTCCCATTCCAGTTATTCATGTCAGCGTTTTTTTAAATGATGAAGATGTAACAAAAATTCGTAAAACGATTCAGCAAATGACTACCAAACTCCGACAGAGGACTACTCTGCCATTAGTTGATGAAAAAGCACAATATAAACAAAACATGTTACTAGAACAGATGGGAGAAAAGTATTTTAAACTTTATAAAGTGAAGCCGACTAAAGAACAGGTTTTAGTGGAACTGGCAGAATTATTAAGTGTTAATGAATCTAAAAATTATCCGAAAGAATTATTAGAACAAATTAATCACCGCCAGCAGATGGGACAAATTATTTTTAGCGATAGTATTGTTGTGCCACATCCAGCCCTACCAGTAGGAATTTCAACTAAAATTGCGATCGCGCTAATTCCTAACGGCATGCAGTGGGATCAAGCAGAAAACATTCGCTTTGTCTTTTTAATTTCACCTTCTTATATTGAAAATAAAGGAATTACTGTAATTACTAAGGCGATTGTGAGATTAGTAGATTGCCAACAGTTTCAAGAGCAGATGCTGGCAGAACCAACTTTTGAGAATTTCAGTAAATTATTCTTACAATTGATGTAAAAAGAGAGGAGGAAGAATATGACAGGAGAAAATAAAAATGAAGATGTGATGAATAGTGAAGAAATTCAAGTTGCGGCTTTTGAGATTATTTTGAATAGTGGCAATGCACGTACCACGATTCATAATGCTTTTGCCGCGATGCGAAAAAACGACTTTGAAAAGGCAGACGAACTTTTAGAAACTGCGAATAGTGAAATTTTAAACGCCCATAAATCGCAAACAGAACTATTGAAAGACTATGCGAATGGTAAAAAAATTGAAATGGAAATTATCATGGTCCACGCCCAAGACCACTTGATGACAACGATGACATTGTTAGAAGTGGCTCAAGAAATGAAATATTTGTATGAAGAAAATGCAAAACACAATCATAAATAGTGTTTTGCTAAAAATAATGAATGATAATAAATCAATAATTCGTTGAAAAGAAGTTATAGAAAATAAAGGAGGAATTATTATGAAAGATACCGATAAAAAAGCGCTTGATTTAGATCGAAAAAAATTGAGTTTAAAAAATATGTATTTTAATCGCTATCTTTTGGTTCGGTATCTTAGTGCAGTTTTTTTCTTTTCTAATTTGTATTGGCTGATCGCATTACTATTAGTAGATTCAAAGCTGTTTTTTGTTCCGGCTATCTTAATAATGAGTATTTTGCCAGCGGTTTTTGAACAAGCAAAATTATATAATACGCCGAATAATAGTGTGCCCAAAACAGAGATGTATTATTGGTTACAGTTAATAGTAAACTTAGGTTTGTTATTATCTGCATTTACACCACTATTTTCATGGGTATTCCCTTTTATGAATCCAGGAGTATCTGGTAGAGCTTTTATTGTCATGTTTTTATTAGTTGGGAGTTTACTTTGTTTGGTTATTAAACACCGGATACATGATATTAGCAATAATCGGGATAAACATTATCATCGCATTAAGCAATATGAAAAATCTTTATATTTATGAAAGGGGAGTAAGATATGTTTAACTTTTTACAAAAATATTTAATGGGGCCGATGGGAAAACTGGCTCAAATGAAAATTGTGCGGGCGGTTATGGCAGCTGGGATGGCGTCCATTCCTTTCACTATTGTTGGTTCCATGTTTTTAGTATTAAATGTATTACCTGTAGCTTTTTCAGGATTGGAAAGTTTCTTTGAAGCAACCTTTTTTAAAGTAAGTGATCTTTATATGGTTGCCAATACGATGACGATGGGAATTTTAGCTATTTATTTTGCTATTGTTTTTGCTTATGAATTAACTGCCATCGAACGGGATGAAAAAGGAATTAATGTTAATCCATTAACAGGAGCATTGTTAGCAGTTTTTGCTTTTTTCATGTGTATTCCTGAAATCGCTTTAACAGATGGCAAAATGACATTAATTAATTCAATTACGGATACTGAAAAAGTTGTTAACGGAATTCGGATGGGAGCTTTTGCTGATCGTTTGGGTACTTCTGGGATTTTTACTGGGATTATTATGTCCGTTATTGCTGTAGAATTGTATTGTCTATGCGTTAAACGTAATCTTGTTATTAAAATGCCGGATGTTGTACCACCAGGTGTGTCACGTTCTTTTACTGCATTAATTCCAACTTTTGTGATTGCGTTTGTGGTAATGATTATTAATGGTATTTTAATTGCATTGGGAACAGATATTTTTAAAGTAATCTATATTCCATTTAGTTTTGTAACCAACTTAACCAATACCTGGTTGGGAATTATGGTGATCTACTTCTTAATTCATGCGTTATGGATTGTTGGGATACATGGTGCCAATATCATCACTTCTTTTTTAACACCAATTGTTTTAGCAAATATGGCAGCCAATGCTGCTGGCGCCAATTATCCACTAGCTGGTGAGTTTAATAACTCTTATGTAACAGTTGGGGGTTCTGGGGCAACGTTAGGTTTGATTATTTTTATTGCTTTTATGGCAAAATCTGACCAATTAAAAGTTTTAGGTAAGGCTTCTCTTGTACCAGGTATTTTCAATATTAATGAACCCATTATTTTTGGGATGCCGATTGTTTATAATCCCTTCTTAGCATTACCGTTCTTTTTAGCGCCAATGGCATCAGCGTCTCTTGCTTATTTTGCAATTAAATTTGAATTTGTAAAACCGATGTTAGCGCAAATGCCATGGCCATCTCCTGTTGGTATTGGAGCCTTTATTGGTTCTGGTGGTGACTGGAAAGCTGCAGTTTTAGCAATCTTATGTGCAATCTTAGCATTTATTATCTGGTTTCCGTTTATCAAATTCTATGACAATAAATTATTGAAAGAAGAACAAGAAAAAGCCAAAGAGCTTGCTGCTTAAAAGAAACCGTCACGTTTTGACGTGACGGTTTTTTGTATAGTCAAGTAAACAAAAAACGCTCGCGCTTGCGAACGTTTTTTGCCTTTATGGGAAAATAAGAAATGAACAAAATTAAGGTAATTTGATAACATTTTCGCTATCTTTGTCAAAGAAGTGGGCTTTATTAATATTAAAAGCTAATTCAATGAATTCACCTGGTTTGTGGAAGTCACGGGCATCAACTTTTGAAACGAATTCTGTTTCGCCGGTTTTAGTGTATAGCATTGATTCAGCCCCAAGTAATTCTGAAACGACTACTTCAGCGTTAACTGTTGCTTCTGGTGAAGCTTCAATAGCTACTTGTTCAGAGTGAATATCTTCAGGGCGGATACCAAAGATAACTTCTTTACCTTCGTATCCTTTTTCTACTAAAATTTTATTTTTTCCTTCTGGAATGCGTAATTTTAAGCCGTAGCCATCTGTAATTACACCGTTATTCAATGTAACGTTGAAGAAGTTCATTGCTGGAGAGCCGATGAAACCTGCTACAAAGACATTTACTGGTGTGTCATATACTTCTTGGGGCGTACCAATTTGTTGAATGAAACCATCTTTCATGATAACAATTCGGTCAGCCATGGTCATCGCTTCAGTTTGGTCATGGGTTACATAAATCGTTGTTGTATTTAAGCGTTGGTGCAATTTAGCAATTTCTGCCCGCATTGCTACCCGTAATTTAGCATCTAAGTTTGACAAAGGTTCATCCATTAAGAAGACTTTTGCATCTCGCACAATGGCACGACCTAAGGCAACACGCTGACGTTGTCCACCAGATAAAGCGGCTGGCTTACGATCTAAGTATTCGGTTAAACCTAAAATCTCAGCTGCATTTTCTACCCGAGTTTTGATATCTTCTTTGTTATATTTACGTAATTTCAAACCAAATGCCATGTTATCAAATACTGTCATATGCGGATATAGTGCGTAGTTTTGGAATACCATTGCGATATCGCGGTCTTTTGGTGCCACATCATTCATTACTTTGTCACCAATCGAAAGTTCGCCTTCTGTAATATCTTCAAGACCGGCAATCATTCGTAAAGTTGTTGATTTACCACAGCCTGAAGGACCAACAAAAACGATAAATTCACGATCGGCAATATTTAAATTAAAATCAGTAACGGAATAGTTTTCCGCATTGTCATATTTTTTGTAAACGTGGTTTAATGCCATTTGTACCATAATTTCTACCTCTTTTTCTTTTTTTGTTTTACTATATTCATAGTATAAATGTAAACGTTTTTAATCGTTAGGACAGTGTGCACAAAATGAAGTGGTTTTTTTGTGCACTTTTTTGAAAGGGGTTGCAAATTGTTGGCTGAAAATTTATTTTATGTTTTATAAAAGCTATAATGGCGCCCTTCATTTGTATTTATCTACCAATCATCAGAAATAAATTTTATTTTGCAGTTGACAAAAAATAGTAGCTAGCGTAAACTTCATTTCAACAAATAAATAAAATTTCGTTGATGAGGAAAGTAAGTTTGGCGTACATTTTAGAGAGACACTGGCTGGTGAAAAGTGTTATGGACAAAAGACTGAAAATGGCCTTGGAGAATAAGTTTGTCGATAAGTAGGCAACTTCGGAGGTTTCACCGTTAAAAGAAACACCAATCTTTATGATACGATTCACGATTCATAAACGTTGGGTAGAGGAAAGCATTTGCTTTCAAACTAAGGTGGTAACACGATCATTCGTCCTTTTATAGAGTTAATCTATAAGAGGACTTTTTTTATTTTTATATTCATTACTGTGATTAGGTAAGTAAACAATGAAATTTTTTAAAGAGAGCTTCGGTAGCTGAAAAGAAGTAAAAGGAAGTTGTTGAAAATGGCCTATGAGTAATCTAGCTTCGAGCAAAAAGTGAGAAGCTAGCAGGTGTGCCTGTTATAGCACTAGAGTATGCTAGTACTTGAAGAGGAATTTAGTGTAAGCTAAATTCAAAATGAGGTGGTAACACGCAAAAAAGCGTCCTCAAGCAAAGAATATTTCTTTGTTTGAGGATGCTTTTTTTTACTAAATGTTTTAAGAAAGGATAAATAAGATGGGACAAAAACGAATGTGACGCTTTTAAAAAGACGAAATAACAAGGATTTTTAGGAGGAGAAACATGATTGATTTAAAGGATATTTCGGTAACTTTTACTAAAGAAAAAGACAAAGAAATTCACGCTGTTAAAGATGTAAACTTGCATATTCAAACTGGGGATGTATATGGCATTGTAGGTTACTCTGGTGCAGGTAAGAGTACGTTGGTGCGGGTTATTAATTTATTGCAACGCCCAACGACTGGGACAGTAACGATTAACGGCATTGAATTAACGTCTTTAAAAGATAAAGCGTTGCGAGAAAAACGCAAAGAAATTGGGATGATTTTCCAACATTTTAATTTAATGAATAGTCGGACGATTTTTGAAAACGTGGCATTTTCGCTTAAATACTCAGGAAAATCCAAACAGGAGCGTCAACAAAAAGTCGCAGAACTATTAAGTCTTGTTGGTATTGCAGATAAAGCTAATAGTTATCCTTCCCAATTATCAGGGGGGCAAAAGCAACGGGTAGCTATTGCACGAGCATTAGCCAATGACCCCAGTATTTTATTATGTGATGAAGCGACAAGTGCACTAGATCCAAAAACAACGTTACAGATTTTATCATTATTAAAAGATTTAAATAAGAAATTAGAATTGACGATTATTTTAATTACTCATGAAATGCAAGTGGTTAAAGAAATCTGTAATAAAGTTGCGGTAATGCAAGCAGGAAAAATTATCGAAAAAGGGAGTAGTATCCAAGTTTTTAGCCAACCCAAACAAGTTTTAACCCGTGATTTTATTCGGACTGCTACGCATATCGATCAAGCGTTAGAGACGATTTTGAGTAGTAAAAAGTTTAGTCTTTTAGCAGATAATGAATGGTTAGTGGAGTTGGCTTATGTGGGAGATCAAACGAATGAACCATTGATTGCCCAATTGTATAGCCGCTACCAAGTAACTACCAATATTTTGTACGGCAATGTTGAAATCATTCAAGATGTGCCATTGGGAAGTTTGGTTGTGTCACTTGCGGGTGAAGAAAATCAGCGACACCAAGCCTTAAAACATTTGCAAAAACTCGGTGTCTATACCAATGTTTTAAAGTATCGCCAAGAAAGTGACAAAGTTGTTATGGGAGGTTTTTAAGATGCAATCATTATTAGAAAAGTATTTTCCCAATGTTTTAGCTATACCTGATGAATTTATTGAAGCAACCAAACAGACACTCTACATGTCATTTTGGACTGCTTTAGTTGGTGGGATATTTGGCATCATATTAGGTGTCATTTTAGTAGTCAGCCGCCCAGAAGGTATTTTACCAAATCATTTATTATATAGCATTTTAGATAAATTGATTAATATCATCCGTTCCATTCCTTTTATCATTATGCTTTCGCTTTTAGCCATAGTAACCCGTTTTGTGGTCGGAACAACTATTGGTGAAAAAGCAGCATTAGTTCCTTTAGTTGTAGGAGTTGTTCCATTTTTTGCGCGTCAAATTGAAAATGCACTATTAGAAGTTGATCAAGGGGTAATTGAGGCGGCAGAATCAATGGGAACGAGTCCTTTAGGCATTATTTTTCGTGTGTATTTACTAGAAGGTTTACCAGGCATTGTCCGTGTTTCTGCCTTAACGATAATTAATGTGATTGGATTAACGACGATGGCAGGAGCAGTTGGTGCAGGGGGGCTAGGTAATTTAGCAATTTCTCGAGGCTATAATCGCTTCCAAACCGATGTGACGATTGTGGCAACCTTATTAATTTTAATTTTAGTTTTTATCAGTCAATTTATTAGTAATCAAGTGATTAAAAAAATTACTCATTAATATAAGTAGAATGTGGAGGAATTTGGAATGAAAAAATTAGTGAAATTTGGTGTCGTTGCACTTGCGTTATTATTTGTTGGTACAGGTTGTTCAAAAGGTGATGCTAAGGCAAAAAGTGAAACACAAAAAGAAACAACAGTGAAGCTGGGCGTAATTGGGTCTGATACAGATGTTTGGGATAATGTAAAAGATCGTCTTAAAAAAGAAGGAATTAATTTAGAATATGTCAAATTCACAGACTATAATCAGCCCAATGCTGCATTAGCAGACAAATCAATTGATTTAAATTCTTTTCAGCATCAATTTTTCCTAGATAACTACAATAAAGAACATAAAACGGATTTGGTTTCAATTGGGAATACCGTCAATGCGCCTTTAGGAATTTATTCTGACAAATTAAAAGATGTAAAAGAATTAAAAGATGGCGCGAAAGTTGCCATTCCAAATGATGTCACAAATGGTGGACGTGCTTTACTATTACTTCAAACAGCGGGTTTAATCAAAGTCGATCCAGCTAAAAAACAAACACCAACTGTCTCTGATATCACTGAAAATAAAAAAGATTTGAAAATTACTGAATTAGATGCTGCTCAAACTGCCCGCGCTTTATCTGATGTGGATATTTCTGTCATTAATAGTGGAGTGGCAGTGGATGCAGGCTTCACTCCGACAAAAGATGCCATTTTTTTAGAACCTGTTGATGACAATGCCCGCCCTTATGTCAATATAATCGTGGCACGAAAAGAAGATGCAAATAACAAAGTCTATCAAAAAATTGTAGATGCATATCAAACAAAAGCAACTGAAAAAGTGATTGAAGAAACTTCAAAAGGATCCAGTATTCCTGCTTGGGAAACCTTTGGTCGTAAATAAAAATAGAATTCGCAATAAAAATCATCATTTCAACTAAAAACGAATGTAGCAACCGATAAAAAAAAGAGGAGTGAAGAATATGTCTACAACTACAACTACAACTACAAGACAGCAACACATCGAAGAATTTATTAAAGCTAGTTTGCCAACTTATCAAGAAATTGCTTTAGATATTCATAATCATCCTGAAGTTAGTAATTATGAGTTTTATTCATCTGATGCGTTAGTGAAACAATTGGAAAAAGAAGGTTTTACGGTCAAAAAAGATGTGGCTGGTCATAGAACCGGTTTTGACGCCCGTTTTACTTCTGGTAAACCAGGTCCTGTCATCGTCTTTTTAGCAGAATTTGATGCGCTACCTGGGATTGGTCATGCATGTGGGCATAATCTTTTTGGAACTTATTCTGTTTTAGCAGCTAGTGCTTTAAAAGACGTAATCGCTGATTTTGGTGGTGAAATTCGGGTATATGGAACTCCAGGCGAAGAAGGTGGTGAAAATGGTTCTGCTAAGGGAAGTTTTGTTCGTGAAGGATTTTTTGCAGATGTTGATGCTGCGTTATGTGTCCATCCGGCTTATCGTTATGGTAAAACGACAGCTTCTTTAGCCAATGATCCAGTTGATATTAAATTTTATGGCCGTGCCTCTCACGCAGCTGGCGCACCAGAAAAAGGGATTAGTGCTTTAGAAGCCCTATTACAAGTCTTTAATGGAATTAATAGTTTGCGTCTATTTTTGCCAAAAGATGTAAATATTCATGGCATTATTACTGACGGCGGTGTGGCGGCCAATGTCATTCCCGAATATGCCGCGGGTCGTTTTTATCTGCGGGCAAAAAATCGCAGTACATTAAACGAGGTTTATCAAAAAGTGGAAAATATCGTCAAGGCCGCATCACTAGCAACTGGGGCAACTTATGAATTTGGGCTTTTTCAAAATGCTGTTGACGATGTGATTGTCACACCGAGTTTTGATGCTCTTTTCTTTCAACATTTGACAGCGTTAAAAATTCCTTCAAATGAGATTGAAACGAACATAAAAACGAGCTTAGGTTCTTCTGATGTAGGGAATGTTAGTCAAGTTGTTCCCACCATTCAACCAACTGTGTCTATTTCAGATACTTATATTGCCGGTCACTCAGAAGAATTTAAAGCAGCAGCAAAAAGTGATAAAGGTTTAGCATCAATTGCAATTGCCGCAGAATTACTAGCTAAAACAGCTTTGGATTTATTTACGCAACCAGCTTTATTGGCTCAAATTAAAGCGGATCACAAAAGGAGCTTAGAAAAAGGAAATTAAAAATTTTGATCTAAAAAACGTGTTAAAAATAAAGAAGGTGTGATAGAAGTTGCTTTTGTCACAACGTTTATTCGGAAAAGAGGAGAGGTAACAAGACTTTTGTTACCTCTCCTCTATTTTGCTTTTTGAATGATAGCAAGGTGTGACAAAAATATTATAATACCTTACTTTTTGCCAAATTTATTCTTATTCTTTCAGATAACTAACTTGCTACAATCTTTTTATTTTGTTTCAGAAAAACAAGTAATCAATAGATGACAAAACATTAAATCGTCCATTTTCTTCAAATCAAGTCCCGTTGCTTCTTGAAATTTGTCAATCCGGTAACTAATAGTATTACGATGCAAAAATAATGTCTTCGCTGCAGAACTAACATTGCCTTGGGCTTGCCATAACGCTTCTAAAATTGCGGTCATTTCAGAGTCATTAAACCATAATTGAAATAAATTTTTAAAAAGCGGAATGTTTTGCATTGGTTCAAACATAAAATAGTCAACAGCTGAATTGGCTAATGTAAAATTTTGTTGACTATTATTGCGATGCGCTTGTTGCAAGAATATTTGTCTTTCGGTTTGAAAATCTTGGGAAATGTTACCGTCAGTTTTATGAAATTCGCCAATAAAAACCTGACTATAAGAGTCGAAATCACTATCAAGAGCTTGGAAAATACTAAATAGTTCACTTGTTGAAAAATTACCGATTTCCTTGTTTTCCACTAAAATAAAATTATCTTGACTAAGCCAAAATGCATCAGCAACAGCTTGAATGATTTCTGTTACAGCCTGTTGCCAAGTTGTTTTTTCAAAATCTTTGCCACCTTTTAATTTCACTTGTAAAATACGCACTTGATTAGTATTTGGTGTGCTGTCGCCTTTAAACAAGATACGATACCAGCGATGAGTTGCGGCATTTTTGGGTTCCTTTATGGGATTTGACAGTAGTTGTAAGAGGCTACGTTCATTTTTGGTTAGGCTACTTGTAAGTAAGAGTGCAAAGCCGTCTTCTAGCCGAATAGAATAAAACTTAGGATCATCCACCGGCGTATTACTAAAACGCGCATTGGGATAGATTTGTTGAATTTTTTCAAATGTCATAGAAAGCTCCTTTAAGATTCATTGTTTTTACATAAAGTAAAAAACTTCTATCACAGATTAATTAGCTTATTTTTCTAAGGCCCGTACAGCGATAATATTTTTATTTTGTGCTAGGCCATCAATAATTTCTGCTGAAGTATCAGCACTAATAAAAGCAATTGCATATTTTTTACGAAAAATTTTTACCTCATCTTGTGTATCAACGGAATAGTCGGTGGTAATTGCCTTTATCTTGCGACTTTTAAAAAATTCATTAATAAAGGGTTCTGCCTCTTCAGGATTGATATATTTAATTTGAAAGTTTTTATTTGTTGGCACATGAACAATTTTCTTTAGTAAAACTAAAACGGCAATTACGGCAATAAAACTTAACAATGCAATCGCATAATAGCCCATGCCGATTGCTAAACCCAATCCGGCTGTGGCCCATAAAGAAGCAGCGGTAGTTAACCCACGAATAGAGTGATGGGTCACAACGATTGTTCCAGCGCCAAGAAAACCAATACCACTAACAACTTGAGCGATAAGACGAGCTTGATCGGCTCGAATGACAGTAGCGATTTGCGGGTTGCTTTTGGCAAAGATCACCGCTTGAGCTGCAATTTCTTGTTGCATCATGGCGATAATGCAAGCACCAATTCCGACGAGAATATGGGTACGCATGCCAGCGGGGCGATTTTTTTGTTCGCGATCAAACCCGATAATACCACTTGTTAAAATAACTAGACCTAAACGACACAAAATCTCAAAAATACCAACACGAAACATTTTTTCATCTCCTTTAACACTAAATTTTCGCTCAAAATCCCCGTAGCTATTTAGTACATTTAGAGCAAATTTATTTATATAAGAAATCAGATTTTTTATAAATGTTACTAATTCTACTATAATCTTCTGCTAAAAATTCCGCAAATTAAAGTCAACTTATCACGAAAATACAATAAGTTAACTGTAATAAAATATTTAGCCAAAAGGACTTTAAATCATTTTTAAGGTTTAGTGTAACATGTTACGGGAAATGTAACATGTTTTCTTTATCACAAGCTCCTTTCTAAAGACTTGAAACCCCTTTCTAAAATAAGTGCCTCACGGTATGCTGAAGATGTCAAAAGCATTACTCGAGTAAAGACAAACATATCAATCACTTAAAGGAGCGTTATACCATGCAAAAAAGAGATTTTATCGACACAAATGATTTTACTAAAGAAGAAATTGAATATTTAATCGCGTTAGCTTTAAAAATTAAAGATAGTATCAAACACGGACATTATCCATTATTACTTAAAAATAAAACATTAGGAATGATTTTTGAACAATCTTCTACCCGTACCCGCGTTTCTTTTGAAACAGCAATGACTCAATTGGGTGGCCATGCACAATATCTAGCACCAGGTCAAATTCAATTAGGTGGCCATGAAAGTTTGGGAGATACAGCTCGTGTATTATCTCGTTTAGTTGATATTTTGATGGCGCGCGTAGAACGTCATGAATCGGTTGTAGCGCTAGCAAAAGATGCTACGATTCCAGTTATTAATGGTATGAGTGATTATAATCACCCAACGCAAGAATTAGGGGACATTATCACGATGACTGAACATTTGCCGGCTGGGAAAAAATTATCTGATTGTAAAATTGTTTTTGTCGGTGACGCGACACAAGTTTGTGTTTCAACAATGTTTATGGCAACCAAAATGGGAATGGATTTTGTTCAATTTGGTCCAAAAGGTTTCCAAATTAAAGAAGAAACATTAGCGATTGGTAAAGCAAACGCAGAAAAATCTGGTGGCAGTGTCTTAATTACAGAAGATGCCGATGAAGCGTTGCGAGATGCAGACTTTGTCTATACCGACGTGTGGTATGGCTTATATGAAGCTGAATTATCAGAAGAAGAACGAATGAATGTCTTTTATCCAAAATATCAAGTCAATGATGAACTAATGGCAAAAGCAGCACCTCATGCTAAATTTATGCATTGCTTACCAGCAACACGGGGAGAAGAAGTCACAGATGAAGTATTAGACGGCAAACAATCTGTCGTTTTAGATGAAGCAGAAAATCGCTTAACTGCTATGCGAGCTTTACTGGTTT
Source organism: Enterococcus sp. DIV0755b (assembly GCF_051713765.1). NCBI lineage: Bacteria > Bacillati > Bacillota > Bacilli > Lactobacillales > Enterococcaceae > Enterococcus > Enterococcus sp. DIV0755b. The sequence goes on from NZ_JBIOQN010000001.1 coordinate 1,292,497, forward strand.
ACTTCTTAAATCCTTATTTAGATTATGCCGATGATGCATTAGCGGCTAAGTTTGATGGTGAATTACAATATATGTTGCAACCAAAACGTCAATTAGAACGCAAAGACTAAAAAATTTCGCAATTTTGAAAAGTTCCTGCAAACTTGACCTGATTTTTTAATCGGGTTGAGTTTGAGCAACTTTTCAGTTCGGGCTCATTGAAAGGAGCACAATTATGAAGGAAAAGAAGAAGTTTCGTCTTTTTGATGCGGTCTTAATGGCCGTCGTTGTTATTTTGGTAGTAGAGTCGGCAGCACCAGCTGCGGCAATTGGATCTTCGCAATTCTTCTGGTGGGGATTATTATTAATTTTATTTTTCCTCCCTTATGGTTTAATCTCAGCAGAACTTGGGACAACTTATGATGACGAAGGTGGTATTTATGATTGGGTGAAAAAAGCTTATGGCCGTCGTTGGGGAGCACGTGTTGCTTGGTTTTATTGGATTAACTTTCCAATTTGGATGGCAAGTCTTGCGGTTTTATTCCAAGAAGTGTTAACACAAATTTTTCAAATTCACTTAAGTACTCCCGTTTTAGTGTTGATTCAACTTATTTTTATCTGGTTTGTCACGATTGTTAGTTGTTATCCGGTTAGTGATAGTAAATGGATTTTAAATATTGCTGCTTTTGCAAAAGTTGCAATTATGGTTTGTTTGGGTATTTTAGGTATTTATCATGCAGTCACTAAAGGAATGGCCAATGATTTTTCCGGTGCAGCATTATTACCGAAGTTTGATATTCAAAACTTAAGCTTTTTATCGGTCATTTTGTTTAACTTTTTAGGATTTGAAGTCGTTACTACCTTAGCAAGTGATATGGATAATCCCAAAAAGCAAATTCCACAAGCTATTATCTATGGTGGCATTTTAATCGCCTTCTTTTATCTTTTTGCCGCTTTTGGTATGGGGGCTGCGGTACCTGCAGACCAACTATCTGCTTCGGGTGGTTTAATTGATAGCTTTATTTTATTAGTTGGCGGCTTAAATCCTTTCGTAGTGATTATTGGAATCTTATTTATGTATACTTTGGCAGCTAATCTAATCTCTTGGGCGCTGGGTGTAAACTATGTTGCTTTATACGCTGCTAAAAATCAAGACATGCCAGCTATTTTTGCTAAAGAAAATCCTAAAAACGATATGCCCGTTGGCGCTTCTATTGTAAATGGTATTATCGCTTCTATCTTAGTTGTAGCAGCACCGTTTATTCCAAATGAAAATATCTTTTGGGCGTTCTTCTCATTAAATGTTGTCGCCTTATTGCTTTCTTACATTATGATGTTTCCAGCTTTTTTGAAACTACGCAAAATCGATCCAGATGCAGTACGACCGTTTAAAGTACCCGGACCAAACTGGTTATTGAAAGTTATGACATTTGTACCGATGATTTTATTAGTTATTACTTTAATTTTTTCAGTTGTACCCCTTGATACAAGTAGTGCAGAAATGAATGCCAAAATACCTGTTTTAATTGGTACACTACTCGCTTTTGTGATAGGTGAAATTGTGATTCGCTTCTCAGCAAGAGAAAAACATGGAAAAGGAGTTATTACAGATGAAAACAATTGATAGTTCACCACGTCAAGATGGGTTTAAAATGCCAGGAGAGTTTGCACCACATGAGGGCGTATATATGTTGTGGCCACAACGTCCAGATAATTGGCGCGATGGAGGTAAGCCTGCCCAACAAGCTTTTGTGGAAGTTGCGAAGGCAATCTCTGCTTTTGAACCAGTTACAATGGGGGTGAATCCCGATCAATACAACAATGCCCGTCATATGTTACCAGAAAATATTCGGGTAGTTGAAATTGCCAGTGATGATTCATGGGTTAGAGATTGTGGCCCAACCTTTGTGACGAATGGCAAAGGAGAAACTAGAGGCGTTGATTGGACATTTAATGCTTGGGGTGGTTTGGTTGATGGCTTATATTTCCCTTGGGATAAAGACGATCAAGTAGCGCAAAAAATTTGTGAAAATGAATGGAAAGATCGCTATCGATTAAACGATTTTGTTTTAGAAGGTGGCTCAATTCATGTTGATGGCGAAGGAACATTAATTACAACCGAAGAGTGCTTATTATCAGAAGGACGAAACCCACAGTTATCAAAAGAACAGATTGAAAATATTTTAAAAGAATACTTAAATATTGAAAAAGTAATATGGTTAAAACGTGGTATTTATTTAGATGAAACAAACGGTCATGTGGATAATATTGCTAATTTTGTTGCCCCAGGCGAAGTAGCATTAGCTTGGACAGATGATAAAAATGATCCGCAATATGAAATTTCAAAAGAATGTTTAGATATTTTGGAAAGTGAAACAGATGCTAAAGGTCGAAAAATTAATGTGACTAAATTATATGTACCAAAACCGATTTTAATTAATGAAGAAGAAAGCGGCGGTGTTGATGCAGTCGATGGTACTTTACCACGCCAAGTAGGCGACCGTTTGGCTGCTAGTTACGTTAATTACTATACTGCAAATGGTGGGGTTATATATCCTTTATTTGATGATCCAATGGATGAAAAAGCAAAAGAAACATTACAAAAATTATATCCAGATCGTAAAATCGTAGGCGTGTATGCGCGGGAAATTTTACTAGGGGGCGGTAATATTCACTGTATCACCCAACAAATTCCGAAAGGAGAGGCATGAAGATGACTAAGACAGTTGTGGTGGCTTTAGGTGGTAATGCTATTTTAACTGATGATCCAACAGCTGCAGGACAACAAAAAGCACTGGCAAAAACAGCAACTGCTTTAGTCAGTCTGATTGAAGCGGGTTATAAAGTCATAATTTCTCATGGAAATGGTCCTCAAGTGGGAAATCTCTTACTACAACAAAAAGCCGCTGCTTCTCCAGAAAATCCAGAAATGCCTTTAGATACTAGTGTCGCCATGACACAAGGAAGTATTGGATATTGGTTAACACAAGCATTAGATAACGAGTTAAAAAAGCGCAAGATAAAAAAACCAGTTGCAACTTTATTAACACAAGTGATTGTTGCGGCTGACGATCCAGGTTTTAAAAATCCTACTAAACCTGTGGGGCCTTTTTTAACAGCAGAAAAAGCAAAAATGGAAATGGCAGCAAATAAGGTTACTTATAAAGAAGATGCTGGTCGTGGTTGGCGCAAAGTGGTGGCTTCCCCAAAACCAATTGATATTGTCGAATCTGAAACGATTAAAGCGCTAGTAGCAACTGATACTTTAGTTATTGCAGGTGGTGGTGGCGGGATTCCAGTCATTACTACAAACGAAGGCTTAACAGGTGTAGAAGCGGTAATTGATAAAGATTTTGCATCAGAAAAAATCGCTGAAATTGTTGATGCGGACGAATTGATTATTTTAACTGGGGTTTCAAACGTCGCTGTTCATTTCAATACACCAGCGCAAAAAAATCTTACAACAGTAGATATTGAAACGTTAGAAAGATACAAAGAACAAGGTGAATTTGCCCCTGGAAGTATGTTACCAAAAGTAGAAGCAGCCTTGGCGTTTGTTAAAGCCCGTCCTAATGCGCGAGCGGTCATTACTTCTTTAGCTAATTTAGATGCTCTATTAAAAGAAGATGCTGGTACCATTCTTTATGGTGGCAAAAGTTTGGAACAAAAAAGTCATTTGAAAGATTTTATAGCAAATTAAAAATGGGAAAGTCGAGCCAAATGGCTCGGCTTTTTCTGACAAAAAATAACAAAAGATTTAGAGCTGTGGTATAGTTAAATAGATGAAAAAATCTGAGCTAATAAAATTAAAAACTATAAAAGTTAAGAGATAAAATAAGGAGGAAGCTTTGATGTTAGTAGAAACTTCACCAAGGCGAGATGGATTTCAAATAATTCCCGAGTGGCTACCTCATAAAGAATGTTACTTGATTTGGCCAGAGCGTACGGATAACTGGCGACATGGTGGTAAACCTGCTCAAAAAGTTTATCAACAAGTAGCAGAAGCGATTAGTCGATTCGAAAATGTGACAGTTCTGGTTTCAAAACAACAATTTTTGAATGCGCGTCATCAGCTGAGTAATAAAATTCGGGTGGTGGAGATGAGTAATGATGATGCTTGGTTAAAAGATACAGGTCCTATTTTAGTCATGAATAAGCTAGGAAAATTACGCGGTGTGGATTTTCGTTTTAATGCTTGGGGTGGGCTATTAGATGGTTTGTTTTTCCCTTGGGATCAAGATGATTTACTGGCTCGTAAGCTTTGTGATTTGGAACGAATCGATTATTATCAATTGAAAGATTTTGTTTTAGAAGGGTGTTCCATTCATACTGATGGCGAGGGAACTCTTTTTGCTACAGAAGAATGCTTATTATCAGAAGGACGTAATCCCCAATTAAAAAAAGCGGCAATAGAAGAAATCTTAAAAGAATACTGTGGAATTGAAAAAGTTATTTGGTTTCCTAGAGGCTTTTTCTTAGATGAAACTAATGGCGATATTGATAATTTGTTAAATGTTATTGCACCAGGGGAAATTGTTTTAACTTGGTGTGAAGATCCTAATGATCCTATGTATGAGATTACCCGGGAAGCTGAAGCTGTTTTACTAAGCCAAAAAGATGCAAAAGGTAGAAAATTTAAAATTCATAAATTGGAACTGCCGAAATCTTTGTATATTACTAATGAAGAAGCAGCCGGTGTAGATCCAGTTAATGGCATGTTGCCTCGGTTAGCTGGAGATCGCTTAACTGCAACTTACGTTAGTTATTATACGGCTAATAATGGAATCGTCTTTCCCCTGTTTGATGATCCTAATGATGAAAAGGCAGAAAAATTATTAAAAGAACTTTATCCAGGCTATGAAGTGATTGGGATAAAAGCCCGGGAAATTTTACTTGGAGGCGGCAATATTCACTGTATTGCACAAGGAATACCACAACATGAAAGGTGAGAGAAACGATGGATTTTTTTGAAATCGTCAACAGTCATATTGCAGAATTGACTAAGAATGAACAAGTGTTGTTTGATTACGTCATTACGAATCTAGATAACATCAAAAATAAAAGTATTCGTGAAGTAGCTGATGATTGTTTCGTTTCGACCACTACCTTTTTGCGCTTTGTTCGTAAACTGGGATTTTCAGGTTTCAGTGAGTTTACAACAGTAATTAAATACACTCTTTTAAACAAAAAAACAATTCCCCAGTCTAGCCCGTTTGTTGTAAGTCAAAAAGATTATCGTGAAGAATATTTGAAAAATCTGGTTGAATCGGTTCGAGTGATGGATACGGATAAAGTAACGCAAATTGTGACCCAACTACAAAAAAAGCCTAAGATTTTTCTTTTTGCTAAAGGCCTTAGTAAAGAAATCATGCGCTATGTAAAATATTTGTATAACACGGCTGGTTTTTTTGTTATTTTTCCTGAAGACCATCAAACCCGTGCAATTGCCCAGCAGCAAGCTGAAAAAAATGATATTGTGTTTATTTTCAGTTACAAAGGGGAAGATTTAGAATTAATTGAAGCAGTGCGGAAGTTAAAAAGTCAAAACCACCCGCTAATTGTTTCTATTACAGGGGCAGATAATAACCTTTTACAAAATTCAAGTGACTTAAACCTTTACTTGTTTACTGATGAGATCAGTTTAAATCATTTGGATATTACTTCTCATATTTCGATGATTGCATTAATGGAATTGATTTTATATCAATTTATTGAAACAAGTGGCAGTGAGAATTATCATTTAGTTTTTCGTTGATTATTTCACTACATACAGTAAAACGATAGCAAGAGTAGCCGATAAATATATGGTAACTCTTGTTATTTTTTTGTTTTGTAAAAGGTTATTGCTATTTATTTTAATTCGTGTTTCAATGTATTTGTAAACGCTAACAAGAAGGTGAGAAAATGATTTCAGAAACACAAAATCAAGCGCTTTATAGTATTTTAAAAGCTTATGAACGGATCAATTCTTTAATGATTCATACTCCCTTGGCTCCAAGTAATATTTTGGGACAAGAAAAAAACGGCGAAATTTATTTGAAATTAGAAAATTTACAACGCACAGGCTCGTTTAAAGCCCGGGGAGCATATAATAAATTAGCAACGTTAACTCCTGAAGAAAAACAGCGTGGTGTAATTGCTTGTTCTGCTGGTAATCATGCGCAAGGAGTAGCTCTTGCAGCTTCTCTTTTAAATATTAATGCGCGGATTTTTATGCCAAAAGGGGCGCCTAAGACAAAAATTTCTGCAACGGAAAGTTATGGTGCTAAAGTAGAATTAGTTGGTGATACATTTGATGAAACAAAAACTGCTACATTAGCGGAAGTTAAAAGAAGTGGTGAAGTTTTTGTATCACCTTTTGATGATTGTGCAGTTATGGCCGGTCAAGGAACGATTGGAATTGAGCTGTTACAAGATTTGCCAGAAGTTGACAATGTCATTGTTCCAATTGGAGGCGGGGGACTAATTGCGGGTATTGCCTTAGCACTTAAAACTTACCGGCCCGAAGTGAAAATTATTGGCGTACAATCTTATCATGTACACGGAATGATTTCGTCTATTTGGCAACAAAAACTCATTGCTAATCGAAGTTTTAAAACTTTGGCTGATGGCTGTGATGTGGCTTTAGCGGGGGAATTGACTTATGAAATTTTAAAAGAGCGCATTGATGAAACTGTGCTAGTTGAAGAAGAAGAGATCGAAGAAGCGATTCATTATCTAGCTTTAAAAGAAAAAGTAATTGCTGAAGGTGCAGGAGCTTTGAGTACTGCGGCAATTTTAAGTGGTCATATCGATCATCTGCTGAAAGGAAAGAAAACGATTGCCATTGTTTCAGGTGGAAATATTGATTTTTCTGTTTTTAAAGAAATAATTTAAAAAACTAACGCTTGATTTTTCACCGCTGGGAAGTGAATCATCAAGCGCTAGTTTTTTTAGACTTTGGAACAAGGCACTAAAAGCCACGCCCGCCGCCACCAAAAGTACCACCACCACTAGAATTAGTAGTGCTACCGCCGCCTCCGCCACCACCGCTAGTATTATTACGAGGAATACGTCTGGTGGTAACAAAAGAATTAATCAAACGATTTTCATTTTCAGTTAGTTCAAGTTGTGTATTTGCTCTAAAGGGATATTTATATGTCCCTAATTTTAATTGATAACGGGATTTGACAATGACAAAAAAGGCAATGCTAGCCACTAGGGCTAGTGCAAAAGCAATGAAACCTTCTAATAAGGTGATTGTTTTATAATAGGTAATTTTACCCGTCTCTTCGTCAATGCGATAATGACCACCAGGAACGCCAGCATTGACATATTCTGTCATTTTATTTAAAAAAGTAGTACTAGCAGCGTAATAATTACCACTACTCATATCACTACTCACAGTGTCAAAAAATTCCTCGCGACGTGAGTCAGTCAAATAGTCGATCATATTGCCAGAAGTTGCCACGTACATTTCTCGTTGGTTCAAATCAATTAAAAAGACGGCACCATTTTGATTATTGCCTACTTTGTCTCGCAAATACTCATTTGCAAAACTGCGGGGCTCCTCTTCATTGGTATCGGTAGTGACAAGATAAATTCCACCCTTTATTTTTTGCCCTAATTTTTCTGCTTCTTGATTTAACAGGTTGATCTGTTCAGGGCTAAAAAGCTGTGCTTCATCGTTAATATAATCCGTTGCTCCGTAGACTGGTAAAGGTAGCAATAAAAAAAGAAAAGTGGCAAGTAAGGTCAGGCTACTGCATATTTTTCTCATAGGAAATAACCTCCTAATAAAAATAGTAGAAATAGACCTAAAAAAATACCTGCAGAGACTAGTCCTAATTTTTTATAGCTAATGGGTAAAACACCACTGACTTTTCCGGTTTGCCCATTCATCGCATAATAAAAAACTTTTTTATCTTGATTGGAACTGCGATAGGTAACAAGCCAGACAGGTAATAGTAGGTAAGAAGATTTTGTTTCAGTCAGCGTGAGATCTTGTTGTGTTTTCGTAAAGGTGGTAAAGCTACCCACGGTCTCTCGTAGTTTCTTTTCACCGTAATCACTTAACTCTTCGGCAACTTCATCTTTTAAATCGGCGTATTCAATATCGCGTTTTTCGGCTTGAAAACCAGCTAAATATTGATTTTTAAAAGGAACGGCTTTTTCTAAGGGAAAAGGTTGAACACTTGCAACCATTTTTTGCGGTGTATTTTTGGTCAACGCGTTTTTGACAAGCTCTTTAAAAGTCAGCTTTCCCTTACGGCTAATGGCATATTGCTTAGTTTCGGTATATTCAATATCCCCTATAATCCAAACGCGAATAGATGTTGCGTTTCCCATTAGACTGCCTGATCCTTTTGCATCAACTTGCCAGTAAGGAAAATAGACACCCGTTAATTTTTCAACTTGATTTTCATCAAAGAAGTCTTTTGGGACAAAGAATTTTTTTTGCGCCCAATTTAAAAAATCTGCTGTCGCTTTTTCTTTGCCAATTGCAAAAGGCAATACTTTATCGGGTAAAAATTTACCTGAAAGACGCCCTTGTAAGACGACCGGGTTATGGCAGTAATAACAATAAGTGGCAGCGGTCGTAGCATCCGTTACAATTTCTGCGCCACAGTTGGGACAAAGGTAAAGTTCCATTTTTTCTACAGTGGCTTCTGTAGCGTTATCTGTAGCAGCTACTTTACTGTCTACGGTATCAGTCGTTGCATTTTTTTCTGTTGTTACTCCACCAGTAACGGGCGTATCGGTATTTACTTCAGGTGGAATTTCAGGTTGTTCCAGCGTGCTTTTTTGTTTTGCTTCAAAAGCGCTTAATTCATCCACGGTAAAAATACTGCCACAATAAGGACAATGAAACTTCTGATCGTCAGGATTAAAAGTTAGTGGACCATTGCAGTTGGGGCATTTATGGGTTAATGCGTCCATGGCGTCACTCCTTATTTCTTTATTGGAAAATTTTTATTTTAATCGTTAATCAAGTGGTACGCCTTTGAATGGTTTACCACATTCCGGACAGAATTTTGGAATGCCGTTTGAAAGATCAATAATACTACCACATTCACTGCATTTCATTTTTAAATCGACTTTACCTGAGGCAGCAGGTTTTGGTTTACCGCAATTGCTACAGAATTTACCTGTATTTTCATTACCGCATTGCGGACAAGTCCAAGTTTCACTAGCAGCGGTTGTATCTTGGTTAGTTTGTTGTTTACTTGCTTGCTGATTATTTATTTGTTGTTGATTGTTTTGGCTAGCTTGATTTAAATAATTACCACCAGCATTCATCCCCATTCCCATACCAAAAAAGCCAGTCGCAGCGCCAGCATCGTTTTTACCGGCTGCTTCCATCCCTCTGGCAACAGAACCTTGGACGTAACCTTCGCGAATATTAGGATCCCCCAGCATAGCTCCTTCATTACGCATATTGATTAGTTTAGTCGAATCATCGGTATATGAAATACTTGCTACGGCTACGACCACAATTTCCATGCCGCGTAAAGTATTCCAATCTTTGTCTAAAACTTCGGCCATATATTTGCTTAATTCCATACTTTTTGAGGGAACATAAGAAATACGGACCCCATCGGCAGACATCTGATTGATGGTTGCTTGTAGAGCAGTTAAGAACTCATTTAAATATTGTTCGTTGATGTCGTCAATTTCTACTTGATCTTTATTTTTTGGAATAGCATTTGTATAAAATAAAATTGGGTCAGTAATTTTAATGGAATACGTTCCATGAGCTCTTAAAAATAATTCCGCATTATAAAAATTATCAAAGTAATTTAAAGGTGCGGGAGTGCCAAATTTAATGCCTTTAATTTCTTGTAAATTAATATAAAAGACCTGTTGTTTTTGTGGTGTTGTGCCGCCAAATTTAAACCGACTGAATGTTTCTTTTACCGCATCTTTTAATGAACCATTAAAAAGAGAAGGGGCTGCGTCATTTTTGACAGTGTAGTAACCCTCTTCAGCGGTATAATCGATAATTTTACCACCATCTACTAAAAGCATCATCATATTAGGATAAACGTGAATGACAGAACCATCTGTAATGACATCACTTGTAGCTTTTTTATTAGCGTTACGTTTGGCATCTTTTCTAACTTGAACCCCTTTGGTTAACACAGTATTATCACCCATATCCGCCGGTTCAATCACCTCTAGCCATTGATCGGCTAAGCCACCAGTAACGGCTCCTGTTGCAGCTTTAATAATTCCCATGTAAAATCCTCCTTTTTTTATCACGATAGCACTTTCAAAAATTAAGAAAGCGTCTACTATAATAAAATTATAGCATAGTAACAAGCTGCTGCCTGCTTTGACGAAACAAGGTTTTAGAATTGATAAAAGAACACGTCAAAACTAGTTTTTTTGCTGAAAATTGCGTATAATAGAAAATAGTGAATTTAAAGAGAGTGAGGCAAAATATGGCCTATCAAGCCCTTTATCGTGTTTGGCGTTCTCAGCGTTTTGATGACGTGGTGGGCCAAGATGCGATTACGCAAACCTTAAAAAATGCGATTAGTCAACAAAAAATTTCACATGCATATTTATTTACTGGGCCCAGAGGAACAGGTAAAACCAGCGCAGCAAAAATTTTTGCCAAAGCAATTAACTGTCCGAATAGTCACGATGGTGAACCTTGTAATGAGTGTGAAAATTGTCGTGCTATCACAAATGGTCAGTTTGACGATGTAATTGAAATTGACGCAGCTAGTAATAATGGTGTGGACGAAATTCGTTTCTTAACAGAACGAGCGAATTATTCTCCAACTAAGGGAAAATATAAAGTTTATATTATCGATGAAGTGCACATGCTTTCTACTGGTGCTTTTAATGCGTTGTTAAAAACGCTAGAAGAACCTAGAGAAAGTTTAGTCTTTATTTTAGCGACTACAGAACCTCATAAGATTCCAGCGACAATTATCTCTAGAACGCAACGTTTTGATTTTAAACGAATTGATACAAGCGCAATCGTCGGTCGGATGGCGTATATTTTGGAAGAAAGTAATCAGCCCTACGAAGAGCAAGCCTTAGAAATTATTGCCCAAGCCGCAGAAGGTGGTATGCGGGATGCATTGTCGATGTTGGATCAAGCTATTTCTTTTGCTGATGGTACGATTACTTTAGCGGATGTGATGGCAGTTACCGGTAGTTTGACCTATGAGATGATGGATCAACTTTTAGCTCAGTGCTTAAACCATGATGCCGCTGCTGCCTTAACTACTTTAGCGAATATCTTAGCAGAGGGAAAAGAAGCGAGACGGTTGATTGAAAATTTGTTAGTCTACTGTCGCGATTTACTGTTGTATCAAAAGGCACCCCAATTGCTAGAAAAAAAGGCCGGCCATTTGACTGCCGAATTTAAACAATTAGCCCAGCAATTAAGTAGTCAACAAATTTTTTATTGGATTAAAACGTTAAATGAAACACAAAATGAGGTGCGTTTTACAAATAGCCCAACTATTTATTTAGAAGTCTGTATTGTAAAATTAGCAGAAAGTAAGCAACCTGAAGCAAATATATCTGCCATACCAAAAGAACAGACTGCTCAGCAACTAACGGTAGATCACGATGAAACAGCTGCTGTAATTACTGAATTAAAGCAAAAAGTAGCGCAACTTGAAACAAGATTAAAACAGTTACAAGTAGCTGATAGTCAAATAACCGTAGCTCCTAAAAAAACTACGGATCATACACCAAAACAAAAGCAAAATAATTTACGAGTTCCTCGTAACCAAGTGTTTACAATATTAAAAGCCGCAACCAAAGAGAATCTCCATCAAACGCAAAATGTTTGGGAAGATTTATTGGCAAGTTTACCGATTACCAAAAAAGCTGTCTTACGACAAGGCCAAGTCAGAGCAGCAAGTCCAGCAGGATTGGTGATTACTTTTGATTACGAAATTATCTGTCAAAAGGCGATCGATGACGAGGAAATGAGCCAATTAGTAGGGACAAATTTAAGTAAAATGATTCCAAATTATGCCCCGACACCGGTCTATTTAACAAGTGCGAGTTGGCAAGATTTAAGACGAGAGTTTGTGACTGCTCAAAAAAATGGCAGCTTGTTGGCAGAAGACAGCAATGAAAAAAATGAGCAAGAAGATGCCCAGCCAACCGCAAGTTCAACTGATTCAAAAGTTGAGAAGACAAAAAATAGTGTTTCTGATTTAGCGGAAGCGGGAATAGAAGATGATGATTTATTAAATCATCTCCCTCCTGAGGAGATGCCACTAGAAGACCCAGCCCAAAAAGCTGTGGCGTTATTTGGTGAAGATGTTGTAAAAGTAATTGATGATTAATTAAAAATTTAAAGGAGTGGTTGATATGATGCGTGGCATGGGAAATATGCAAGGCATGATGAAACAAGTACAAAAAATGCAAAAGGAAATGACCAAAGCACAAGCGGCTTTAAACGAAAAAGAATTTGTGGGTGTTTCCACCAATGAATATGTTAAAGCAACTTTTACAGGTGATCGCAAAATGATTGGGTTAACGGTCGTACCAGATGTCATTGATCCAGAAGATAGTGAAATGCTACAAGATTTAGTAATGATGGCGGTAAACGACGCGCTAACAAAAATTGAAAAAGAAACCGAACAAACGTTAGGTAAATATACTAAAGGCATGCCCGGATTTTAAAGCAAGTAATAGCCGTTTTAGCTAAGGAGAAATATGTATGCAATATCCAGAACCAATTGCCAAATTAATAGACAGTTATATGAAATTGCCCGGAATTGGACAAAAGACCGCAACGCGCTTAGCATTTTACACCATTGATATGAAAGATGAAGTTGTCAATGAATTTGCCAAATCCCTCTTAAGTGTCAAACGCGATTTACATTTTTGTAGCATCTGTGGCAATATCACAGAAGAAGATCCTTGCCCCATTTGTTCGGATCAAAGTCGTGACCGTAGTACAATTTTAGTAGTGGAAGAGCCAAAAGATGTCATGGCAATGGAAAAGATGCGGGAATATCATGGGTTGTATCATGTTTTACACGGTGTTTTGTCACCAATGGAAGGAACAGGGCCAGAAGATATCAATGTTCCGAGCCTTTTAAAACGACTTCATGATGATGAAGTAAAAGAAGTAATTTTAGCAACAAATGCAACCACTGAAGGAGAAGCCACCGCAATTTATTTGTCACGCTTAATTAAACCAGCTGGCATTAAAGTAACGCGTTTAGCTCATGGTTTATCTGTTGGTAGCGATATTGAATACGCCGATGAAGTGACGCTTTTAAAAGCTGTTGAGGGCCGGCGTGAGTTATAAAGTTTCAAATTTTACGTTTTTTTTGTACAATAATGTTAATCGATAATGGAGGACAAACTTGTGAATGGATTATTTATCACGATTGAAGGACCAGACGGCGCTGGCAAAACCAGTGTTGTTAATGAATTATTTCCTCGGATTCAGCTGATTGCCAAACGCGGCATCGTTAAAACGCGGGAACCTGGCGGTGTAAAAATCGCTGAAAAAATCAGAAAAATTATTTTAGACCCACGTAATGAAGAGATGGATGATCGGACGGAAGCTTTATTATATGCAGCTGCTAGACGACAACATTTAGTCGAAGTGATCATGCCGGCTTTAAATGCTGGTAAAATCGTGATTTGTGATCGTTTTGTGGATAGTTCTTTGGCTTATCAAGGAGCTGGACGCAGAATTGGTATTCCAGAAATTGCTAAGATTAATGAATTTGCAACAGAGGGTTTGAAACCAGATTTCACGCTTTATTTGGATGTTGATTCAGATACTGGTTTAAAACGAATCGAAAATTCGCGTCATGGTGAAGCAGATCGCTTGGAGATTGAAAGTTTAGAATTTCATCAACGCGTGCGACATGCTTATTTGAAATTAGCAGAAGAAGATCCTATCCGAATTCACAAAGTTGATGCCCGTATGAGTTTACAAGAAGTCGTCGATGCGAGTTTTACTGCTATTACAGAAGCGTATCCGCAGTTTTTTTAGTTCACCATTAGGAAATGAAAGAAAATAGTTTTAAAGATAGCTGCGTGTTAATTATCTTTAAACTAAACCTGAAGTTAAGGGCGTTACTTGGGTAAACTTAAATGAGTAATTTGTATAGTTTTTCCACTAAAAGGAGGCAGTTTTATGAAATTAATTATGGCGATTGTACAAGATAAAGATAGTAACCGTTTGGCAAATGAATTTATCGATAATAATATCCGCGCAACCAAATTATCTTCTACTGGTGGCTTTTTAAAAGCTGGTAACAGCACTTTTATTATCGGGATTGAAGATGAGCGGATGCAAGAAGCATTAGAGTTAATTAAAAAGACTTGTCAATCACGAAAACAATATGTTTCTACTCCAATGTCTTTAGATATTTCTTTAGATGGTCAAGTGCCTTATCCGGTGGAAGTTGAAGTCGGTGGCGCGACAGTGTTTGTTTTACCAGTTGAAGGATTTCATCAATATTAAGGAGCAAAGAAAATGACAGAGCAAGAATTTTTATTAAAAAATGAGCCTCATGTCTTTGCCCAAATAAAAAAAAGTGTCGAGCATGAGCGTCTGGCTCATGCTTATCTTTTTGAAGGGGAGACGGGAACAGGCAAACATCAGATGAGTTTGTGGCTAGCAAAACGTCTTTTTTGTACGAATGTAGTCGCAAATGAGCCCTGTAATGTATGCAATAACTGCACCCGGATTGCTTTAAACGAACACCCAAATGTGCAAGTAATTAAACCAGAAGGCCAAACGATTAAAGTAGATCAAATGCGTCGATTGCAAGCAGAATTTGGCAAAAAAGGATTTGAGTCCAAGCGTCAAGTGTTCATTATTTCCGATGCAGAAAAAATGAATCACAATGCAGCCAATAGTTTGTTAAAATTTTTAGAAGAACCCCAAGCAGGCCTATTGGCAATTTTAGAAACCAATGCGCTGGGACGTATTTTACCAACTATACAATCCCGTTGTCAGCTGATTCATTTTACTCCTCTATCAAAGGGACAATTGGTTGAAAGTTTAAAAAAACAAGGGATCAAAGAACAAAGCGCGCTTTTACTTGCAAGCCTTACCAATAGTTATGAAAAAGCGATTGAATTCTCATCAGATGAATGGTTTAATAGTGCTAAGGATGCTGTTTTAACTTGGCATCGTTACCTTGAAAAAGCCGATTTACAAGCTTTTATTTTTGTTCAAAAAAAACTGGTTCCCTTAGCAAAAGAAAAGGAACAACAATTTACATTATTTCAAATACTGTTGTTTTATTTTCGCAAGCAGCGACAAAATGAGCTTGAGAACAAGCAAAACTTACAAATAGTTAACCAAACGTTAGAACTTATTTTGCAAGCGGAACAAAAATTACGGGCAAATGTTGCCTTTCAAAATGTATGTGAACAATTGGTTTTGCGAATTGTTCGTCTTTCATAAAGTATCTGGTTAATAAAAGACAGATAAACTTAAAGTAAGGGAGGGACTTTAATGGAAGTGGTAGGAGTCCGCTACAAAGAGGCTGGTCATGTCTATTACTATCGCCCTGGCAAACAGCAGGAATACCGGTACGAAGAAAAAGTGATCGTTGAATCGCAACAAGTTAAATTATTGGCAGAAGTTGTTATTCCAAAAGTGGAAATTGACAGTGGTGATTTACCAGATGAAGTACTGCCGATTTTACATATTGCTTCAAACGAGGAACTACAACGAGCTGCTCAAAATGAAGAAGATGCCAAGGCGGCTTTTACAATTGGTAAAAAGAAAATCCGACAACATGAATTGGCGATGAAATTGGTTTCAGTGGAATATACGTTTGATCGTAGTAAGATGATTTTTTACTTTACAGCCGATGGTCGGATTGACTTTCGTGAATTGGTAAAAGATTTAGCGAGTGAATTTCGTACGCGGATCGAATTACGACAAATTGGTGTGCGGGATGAAGCCAAAATATTAGGTGGAATTGGTCCGTGTGGTCGCCAGTTGTGTTGTTCAACTTTTTTAGGCGATTTTATCCCGGTTTCAATCAAGATGGCTAAAGATCAAGGGCTATCTTTAAATCCAACTAAGATTTCAGGCTTGTGCGGTCGTTTAATGTGTTGCTTAAAATATGAAAATGACGAATACGAAGCGGCTAAAAAAGAATTACCAGATTATGGTAAAGAAATTAATACGCCAGATGGTAAGGGCAAAGTGATCGGTTTAAATTTATTAAGTCGAATTGTCAAAGTTCGCCTTTATCAAAAAGAGACACCAATGGAATATCATTATGATGAATTAAAAGATTTTGCGGCCCAACAAGTTGCTGTTAAAACAACAGCCTCAGCCGATGAAGCAAAAAAAGCAGGTGATGCCAGTGAGCATGGACAAACGTGATATTTATGATGGTTTAAGCAAGTTAGAATTAGATCTAGAAAGCTCATTGCAACAATTAACGGCAATGAAAGCAGCCTTACAAGAAATTGTTGAGAAAAATACGACACTCGAATTAGAAAATCAAAAGTTGCGGGAGTACTTACAAGAATTAAAAGAGGAAAACGCAGCAGAAGAAGTAAAACAAGGCATGTCCAAGTCTCGTATGAATTTAGAGAAAATTTATGAAGAAGGCTTTCATATTTGCCGTGAATCTTACGGTGCCAGAAGAGAAAATGATGAACAATGTGTTTTTTGTTTAGAAGTTTTATATCGAGAAAGTCAAAATTAAGTGATAAGGAATTGATTAAAGAGGATTTTTTCTTTTTTATCAATTCTTTTTCACTTTATGAAATGAGGGTAACAAGTGCAAAAACAAAGCAGTTTCAAAGGCAAACAATTAAGTGGCACACTTTATTTGGTGCCAACACCAATTGGAAACTTACAAGATATGACTTATCGTGCAGTCGAAACTTTGCGGACAGTAGAACTTATTGCCAGTGAAGATACACGTAATACGCAAAAGTTATTAAATCATTTTGAAATTACGACTTCCCAAAAAAGTTTGCATGAACATAATTTTAAAGAACGGGTGCCAGAGTTAGTGACACTACTAGAACAAGGTAAAAATATTGCCCAAGTAAGTGACGCGGGGATGCCTTCTATTAGTGATCCAGGTCATGAACTGGTGGTTGCTTGTATTAAAGCTAATATTCCAGTCGTTTCCCTACCAGGTCCTACTGCTGGTTTAACAGCTTTAATTGCTTCTGGTCTATCTCCACAACCAAATTACTTTTATGGCTTTTTACCTCGTAAAAAAAATGAGCAGGTTAAGGAATTAACAACTTTAAAAAATGAAGGGGCCACTTTAATTTTTTACGAATCGCCACATCGTTTAAAACAAACGGTTAAGACAGTAAGTGAAGTGTTTGGTAACCGCCGAGCTGTCGTTTGTCGAGAATTAACCAAAGTACATGAAGAATATTTAAGGGGAACTTTAGCTGAGCTAACGGATTATTTGAGCGAAAATCCAATTAAAGGGGAGTGCTGTCTAATGGTGGCAGGTTTTGATGGCCTTGAAGCTACACCAATAGCACCTTCTGAATTGACTCTTAAACAACAAGTACAAGCTTTAGTTACTGAAGGTATAAAACCTAATGCGGCAATTAAAACCGTGGCTCAAAACAATCAAATTAAAAAGCAAGTCGTCTATAAAGCCTATCATGAAATTGAAGTGCCAGCAGAATAAGTCTGCTGGTTTTTTTTATGAACCGTTAAAAAGTGCTCTTTTTTACAAAGCAAAGCGATGTTCAGACTTAAGGATTAATTTAATCGAATTTTAGAGCAGTCAGTTGGAATATCGTGAAAGCTATAATTAATTTATTGAGGTTTTGGCTTATTTATTATTACTTTAAGACGGAAAGATTACATTTAGCTTCTAATTAGCCTACTAAATAGCTAGAGGTTGCGAACATTCGTTTGGGCTAGTATAATGGTAGGAGCTAAGGAGGTGGGCTGATGGCAGAATTACAGTTTCCGTTAAAAAATGATACGAGTCGTAAAATTATTCATATTGATATGGATGCTTTTTTTGCTTCTGTGGAAGAAAGGGATCATCCTGAATTGGCACAACATCCTTTAGTAATTGCCCGTCACCCCAGTGATACTGGCGGCAAAGGCGTTGTAACTACTGCCAATTATGAAGCACGAAAGTACGGTATTCATTCGGCTATGAGTGCGCAAAAAGCCTACGAACTTTGTCCCCATGCTATTTTTGTGCCGGGAAATCACGAAAAATATCGCCTAGTTTCAAATGAAGTGCGGGAGATATTTGCGAAATATACCGATGTAATTGAACCTGTTTCAATTGATGAAGCCTATCTGGATGTGACACAAAATAAAATCAATAGTTATTCTGCTGTAAAAATTGCACGCTTAATTCAGCGGGATGTGTGGCAAAAAGTTCATCTTACTTGTTCAGCTGGTGTCAGTTATAATAAATTTTTGGCCAAATTGGCTTCTGATTTCATGAAACCCCAAGGAATTACCGTTATTCCACCGCGGGATGCCCAGGAATTTTTAAAAGCACTCCCCATTGAAAAATTTCACGGTGTTGGGAAAAAGACAGTACCGAAAATGCATGAAATGGGAATTTTTACCGGAGCTGATTTATTTGAAAAAACAGAAATGGAGTTAATCCAATCTTTTGGGAAGATGGGTTATTTTTTATATCGTAAAGTACGGGGAATTCACGACTCACCGGTAGCTGTCAAAAGAGAGCGAAAGTCAGTCGGAAAAGAACACACTTACGGTAAGCCATTAACAACTGAAGATGCTGTTTTGTCCCAATTACGCCAACTCTCTGAAAAAGTAGCAGCAGCCTTAAAGAAAAGTAGCAAACATGGGCAAACACTGGTTTTAAAAGTCCGCTATGCTGGTTATGAAACGGTGACTAAAAGAAAAACATTGCCGACTTATTTAGCTGATAAACAAGCTATTTTTTCTCAGGCGAGTTTAATATGGGAGGAAGTTGCCGGACTTGAAAAGGGGATTCGTTTATTGGGAATTACGGTGACAAATTTAGATCCCATAACATTTGAGAATCTAACATTACCATTGTGGGATGAAGTGATAGAAGAAGAGAAAAAGGAATAAATTAGGATAAGAATTAGCTTGCCGGTGTTTCACTAGGAAAAAAAATCGTTAAAAGTATAAATAAGTTTCGGCTGTTATAGCGTTTAGCCGCATTAGTGTTTTATGAGTGAGGACACAACAAAAAGACAATAGAAAAGCTATTGTCTTTTTTTGTTTTGTGCCATTTAAGCTTGATTAGATTAAATCTTGTTTTTTTATCTGTTCAAAACTTTCTGTAGCGTCATGACATTTTTCCCAAATCACAGCTTTATTTAAAGCGAGGGATTTTTTTACATCAATAATGCGTTGATTACTACTGCCACGAAATTGTAAATTTAAATTTCGCTTAGCTAATTCAAACCGCCCATCTACCAAAATGTCAATTTTACTTAATAACTCTAATTTATCGTCTGTTTCTTGTAAAAGTTCTTCAAATGTATAGCCAGACCAACTCCAAATGTCTTTGGTTGTGCCAAATTCCTGTTGTACCCGATTAACCACTTGCAGGCACACGGCGGTATTTAAAAAAGGTTCACCACCTAGTAAAGTGAGACCTTGAACATAATCATGCGCTAAGTCTTTGATGATTTGATCTTCTAGTTCTTTTGTAAAAGGAGTACCATAGTTGAATCTTTGAACGGCTTTGTTAAAGCAGCCCTCACAAGCAAACAGACAGCCACTGACATATAGACTATTGCGGACACCTTCGCCATCTACAAAGTTAAATGCTTTATAATCGGCTATATAATTTTTACTATAGTGACTTGCTTGCCACTCTTTGGGCTTAGGATTGCGCATAAAAATGCCTTCTTTCTTTCAAGTGAACCAATTGCATACAAATACAAAGAGAATAACCCGAATCATAACCGTGATGCTCGGGTTATTCTAATTTTTATCTACACTATTATTTCATGTGTTTTACCCGAGAAGAAATCTCTTTGTGACGGCCATGAACCATTGGACGTGCTTGCGGATTTCCTAAGTAACCACAAGTTCGTTTGACTACATCACACGTTTTAGGATCGTGATTGCCGCATTGTGGACATTCAAAACCACGCTCGGTTGGTGTAAAGTCGCCTTCAAAACCACATTCATAACAGTGATCAATCGGTGTGTTAGTTCCAAGATAACCAACTTTATCATAAGAATAATCCCAAACAGCTTCTAAGGCTTTCGGATTTTGTTGCAACATTGGGTATTCGCAGTAATGAATAAAACCACCTGAACAATATTTAGGATAATCTTTTTCAAAATCTAATTTTTCAAATGGTGTGGGATTTTTCCGCACATCATAATGGAAACTATTGGTGTAGTATTCTTTATCGGTTACATTTTCTACTAGACCAAATTTTTCAGTATCCAAACGACAGAAACGATCAGTTAAGCTTTCGCTAGGGGTAGAGTAAACACTAAAATGGTAACCATATTCATTGCCCCAATCATCGGCATGCGCTTTTAATGATTTCACGATATTTAAAGTGAATTCTTTAGCTGCAGAATTATTTTCCCAAGTACCACCATAAAATGTTGAGGCAACTTCATATAGCCCAATATAGCCCAATGAAACAGTAGCCCGTTTATTTTTAAATAGCTCATTAACAGCATCTGTACGGCTTAATCGTTTCCCAAACGCTCCATACATGTATAAAATTGGCGCATTGGCGGGAATAGCTTCTTTACACCGTTCGACACGATAAACTAGAGCATCTTTGACAGTTGCGAGACGTTCTTCTAAAATTGACCAGAATTTTTCTTCATCACCGGCAGCTTCTAAAGCAATACGCGGTAAGTTTAACGTCACGACACCTAAGTTCATGCGTCCAACATTTACTTCTTTGCCGTTTTCATCTTGCCAGCCTTGTAAAAAGGAGCGACAACCCATCGGTACTTTAAAACTTCCTGTTAATTCCACGATTTTATCGTAATTTAAAATATCTGGATACATCCGTTTTGTGGCACATTCTAAAGCTAATTGCTTAATATCATAATTGGGATCAGTTGGATCAGAATTTACCCCTTTTTTAATTGAGAAAATCAACTTAGGGAAAATAGCTGTCCGTTTTTCACTACCTAAGCCGTTGATGCGAATTTGTAAGATAGCCCGTTGAATTTCTCGTTCAAACCAGTTAGTGCCCAAACCAAAACCAAGTGAGGTAAAAGGTGTTTGGCCGTTTGAAGTAAATAGTGTATTAATTTCATATTCTAGACTTTGCATAGCATCGAAAATATCTTTTTTCGTTTTTGCTTTAGCATATTCTTCTCGTCGGTCAGGATTTTCAATCCATTCTAGAGCATCATTTAAATGTTTTTGGTAATTGAGTTGAGCGAAGGGCGCTAATAATTCGTCAGTACGATCAGCCGAACAGCCACCATATTGACTTGAAGCGACATTTGCAATAATTTGTGAAATTTGGGCAGTCGCTGTTTGAATCGATTTTGGCGACTCTACTTCAGCATTACCAATTTTAAAGCCATTATTTAACATACCTTTAAAATCAATTAAACAACAATTTGTCATTGGTGTATACGGGTGATAATCTAAATCATGATAGTGGATATCACCTTTTTGATGGGCATTGGCGACATGTTTTGGTAACATTTTTAAGCCGATTGATTTACCCACAATGCCAGCTGTTAAATCACGTTGGGTATTAAAGACGTTGCTATCTTTATTGGCATTTTCATTAACGACACTTTGATCTTTATTAATTAAACGGCCGATTGTAAAATTAATGTCTGTTGCTTTACTGCGATCAAAATCACGGCGGGTCCGGTAGTTAATATAAGCTTCCGCCAGTTCATATTCGCCTTTTTCAAGGAGGATGTGTTCAACGATATTTTGGATTTCATAAATTTTCACGTCAGTAGTAAAGCGTTGACCGATTTCCGCATCGATGCGTTCCACTATTTCTAACAGACGTTCATGATCGATTGGAGAAAGCTCGCCATGAATTTGCTGTTTAGCCTTCACTAATGCATCGTAAATTTTTTGATCATCAAAGTCCATTAATCGTCCATCTCTTTTGATGATTTTAATCGTCTGTAATTGAGGATGTAAATTATTTATGCGTAAATCATTTTTTAAATCCATCATCTTACCCACTCCTTTATTTCTTCACTTCCAAATTGTTTGTCCTTATTTTTGCTAAACAATTTGGTCTAAAAAGGCTTTGTTTGTGCCCTTACTCACATAATATGATAGCGGAAAAAGAAGTAAGGTGCAACCAAAAGCATAACAAGATATAGTACCCTTGTGTTTGTTTATTATAATTCAACACTATATATAGTGTATAAAAAATATGTAAAAAATTTGAAAGCAGATAGGGAAGGGATTTTGATATTTATAAAAAATTAAAAGTTGTATAAAAAAAGAATTGGATGAAAGAAAAAGTTTTTATTTAAAAATTTTCTTTGGCTTAAGTTAAAAACTGCGTATTTAAAACAGCTTATGCTACGATAGAGAAAAAAAGTGACCTTAACCTTAAATTATTTTGAAATTATTTTGCATACAGACTAGAGGGGACAATATGAAAAAGATAATTGAAGTAAAACATTTGAGTAAAACTTATGGTAATCGCATGAATCAAACCCAAGTTTTAGATAATTTGTCCTTTAGCGTAGACGAAGGAGAATTTGTTGGCATTATGGGCCCAAGTGGAGCAGGCAAAACGACTTTAATGAATATTTTATCCTCAATTGCCTTGCCTACTTTTGGAACGGTAAAAGTAGCTGGTCAAGATTTAACTGCCTTAAAAGAAGATCAGCTCAGTGATTTTCGTCGGAAAGATTTAGGTTTTATTTTTCAAGAGTTCAACTTACTGCCGACTCTTACTGCTAAAGACAACATTATCTTGCCTTTAGCGATTGATTTTTTAAAATTGGAAGAAATTGAAAAAAGAGTGGCAGAAGCAGCTGATTTATTGGGGATTAAAACAATTTTACAACGCTATCCTGATGAATTATCTGTAGGGCAAAGACAACGTGTAGCTGCTGCAAGGGCGTTAGTCGTCCGGCCACGCATTATTTTTGCCGATGAGCCCACCGGTGCACTTGATTCAAAATCTGCCACCGAGTTGTTGTATTATTTAAGCGAATTAAACCAAAAGCAGAATAAAACGATTTTAATGGTCACCCATGATCCTTACACTGCCAGTTATTGTAATCGGATTTTGTTTATTAAAGATGGTGTCTTTTTTTCTGAAGTTGTCAAAAGAGGAAGTAGGCAAGAATTTTTTGAACAAGTAATTGATATGCAAGCAACCTTAGGAGGCGGGGGACGTCGCAATGCTTTATAAATTATCTTGGCGAAGCTTTTTAAAACAGTTCCGCAGCTACGGTATTTATTTAATTAGTATTACGATGGCTGTAATGATTTATTATTCTTTTAATGCCATGACCCATGATCAACCGTTGACTAAAAGAGCGGCTCAAGATATTAAAATTGAAAACATTTTAACAGTGGGAAGTTTTTTTGTTATCGTCATGATGGTCTTTTTTGTTTTAAGTGCCAATCGCTTTTTTATTGCGAAGCGACAACAAGAAGTCGCACTTTATCAATTATTTGGAATGAAGCGTCGACGCATTATTTTTCAATCTTTAGTCGAAATTTTTGCTTTAAATTTACTGGCTTTTTTACTTGGAATTGGTTTTGGAGTGATTTTTTCCAAGCTTTTTTCCATGATTTTAGTTAAAGCAATGGCGCTAGACGTGACGAGTTCCTTGTTTTTTTCTTGGCAATCTGTTTACGTAACAGCGGCTGTTTTTATTTTTGTTTTTATTATTAGCGCGGTTCAAAACGTAATGGTTTTATCAAAAAAACAAGTAGACGGTGTGTTTTCAGCGAAATCTTCCTTTGATTTACAAAAATTAAAAATAAAACCTTATGAAATTAGTTTAGGAATATTTAGTCTGTTGCTAATTATTAGCGCCTATTTGGTGGCATTTTTTATCCGGCCCTTAACATTTCGCTTTGTTTCCATAAGTGAAAGTTTTTCGATTTTATTTTGGTTACCTGGAGGTATTTTACTTGCTTGTATTATAGGAACTTATTTATTTTATCGTTATGGTTTAAAAACAATTTTTTACTTCTTAGATAAAAAAAAGCGTCGTTATCATGGCTTAAATTATTATGAACGAAGTCGGGGGTTAGTGGCAATTTTAAAAAATTGGCGCTCATTGGCATTGGTTACTCTTTTAACGGCGTTAGCGATTGCATTAATTGGTGGAGCGATTTCTTTAGTTAGTATTCAAAGCCAAGTAAGCCAAAATGAAACACCAACTGATTTTCAAATACACACTAATGAACTAGACAAACTTAAAAAGATTATAAAAGATAATGATGGGAAAATAACTACTAGTCAAAATTTACATTATAAAGTGACTGCAGGACGTTTTTCTTTAAAATTATTCAGTAGCGAAGCGATAAATCAGTTTAATCTTATTAATGTTTTAAAACTAAGTGATTACCAAAAATTTCAAGAGAAACATGATGATTTACCAAAAATTGATTTATTGAAAAATAATAGCGGTGTGCTATTTAATTATGATTATGTTCTCTACAATAGTGTGGGTGAAGTGGGACGAAAAATTACGTTACCAAATGGCGTGGGCATCACAGTACAACATTTTTATTCTGATTTATTGGGGGACTCTTTATTGCGTTACAATGCTGGAGTATTGGTTTTACCTGATGCGCAATTTGAGGCTATTCAAGGTGTTACGTATACCATTGCCATGGTAAATGTTAAGACAAAAGATGAAGAAAAGCTCGCCAATGCTGTGGAAAAAGAATTAAACTCAGACTGGGGAAATGACATTTATTATGATTTTTCATATCAAGCTGGTTATTTAAAAGGTGATATTACTACAAAGGCATTAAAAAATAACATCCCACAAACATTTACTGGTAATTATTCTCGTTTAAATCATACAAGTCGCTTTCCAATTGTCCGCCGCGCGACCAGAGAAGCGGGAATTTTTATGTATGTGGCGACTTTTCTGGGGATGATTGCATCGATTACGACAGCTGCAATTGTTATGTTACGACAGTTATCAGAAGTGGAAAATGGCAAAAAAGATTACTTGTTGCTCCAAAAATTAGGTGTTAGTCGCAAACAAATGAAAAGAAATCTATATTATCAAAACGCTTGGATATTTGCACCACCAGTCTTATTGGTTTCTGGACATGCAGGCTTTGCCATTTACACTTGGTCACAGTTTGTGACAACCGGTAGTTACTGGTTAGCTTATTTATTTTGCGGAATTGTGGCGGTCATTTATTTTATTGCCTATATTTTAACCGTCAAATTTTTCTTGCACAGTTGGGAAAGTTAAACTGATAAGAATTAAATAAAAAACAATAATCTAAGAAATAAAACGTTTGGACTTAGTCTGACGTTTTTATTTCTTAGGTTTTTTTGTAAGCCCTTAAGTGACGAAAGTGTTAGATTCTTATTTTTGGTGTAAGTCAAAAAAATGTTTTATTCTAAATAAGTCATTTATACTGAGTTTGAAAAGGAGAGAGTGAGCATGAAAAATTGGTTGCATAAAGAAAGCACACATTACTGGTTAACTTTTATTGGCAAAACGCTCTTTTACTTCTGTGTCTTAATTATTTTGATTTATTTGTATCATTACAAAAATATTCAAGGTGGCACATTTATTTATAACGAATTTTAAGAGGTGAGTGCAGATGACTGTAACAAATATTATTGAACAAATTGATTCTTGGGGGCTAACTGAACCCAATCGAATTGCTTACATTGCTGAGAGGGAATATACCTACGGTCAGCTAAAAGATTGGTCAGATCAACTTGCCGCTTTTTTAAGTGAAAAATTGATAGGGCGCAAACCGATTGTCGTATATGGCGATTTGGAGTTTGAAATGCTAGCAGCCTTTTTAGGTGTCAGTAAAGCAGGGCATGCTTATATCCCGATTGAAGCCAATACACCAAATGATCGGGTTGAGTTAATTTTAAAAGTCGCTCAGCCTGCTTTAGTTATTAGTGTAGAACCGTGGCCTGAAATTGACACAGATTGTGAAGTTTTAAACCCTGAAGAACTAAAAACTATTTTTGAGGGAAAAAGAACTTTACCAACATTTGAAAGTGTAAAAGGTGATGAAAATTACTATTTAATCTTTACCTCTGGCACAACGGGAGTACCAAAAGGCGTGCAGATTAGTCACAGTAACTTATTATCTTTTGTGAATTGGACTTTAGCAGATTTTGTTTTACCAGAAAATAGTCGCTTTTTATCACAAGCACCGTATTCCTTTGATCTATCGGTCTTTGATGTTTATCCAGCACTATGTTCTGGGGGTTCACTGGTTCCACTGAAAAAAGAAGTAATTAACGATTTTAAAACATTGTTTGCAACTCTACCAAAATTAGCCTTAGAAGTTTGGGTTTCTACGCCTTCTTTTATGGATATTTGTTTAATGGAAAAAGAATTTAATACCCAAAATATTCCCAGTTTAACGACTTTTATCTTTTGTGGTGAAGAGTTAACTAAAAAGACGGCGCAAAGTTTATTGGAACGTTTCCCTAACGCTCATATTTATAATACTTATGGTCCAACTGAAGCAACAGTAGCGATTTCAGGTGTGGAAATTACACCAGCATTATTAGCACAAGTCGATCGTTTACCGATTGGCTACGTAAAAGAAGATACAACAGTTACAATCATGGAAGAAGATAAAGTTCTTGCCGCTGGTGAGGTGGGAGAGATTGTTATTTCTGGTCCTAGCGTCTCAAAAGGCTACTTAAATAACCCAGAAAAGACCGAACAAGCATTCTTTTGGTTAGATGATAAATGGGCATATCGTACCGGCGATGCGGGAAGTTTACCTGCAGATGGCTTATTGCGGTATGAAGGGCGAATGGACTTTCAAGTAAAGCTACATGGTTATCGGATTGAATTAGAGGATGTTGATCATCATTTAAACCAAGTTTCCTTTGTAAAACAAGCAACAGTCGTGCCTAAATATCAAGATCATAAAGTACAACAATTAGTAGCCTTTGTTGTAGCAAATGAAAATAATTTTGCTAAAGAATTTCAATTAACAAAAGCGATTAAAGCAGAATTAGCCGAAGGTGTTATGGATTACATGATTCCCCAACGCTTTGTCTATGTAGAGCAATTACCTCGAACTGCTAATGGCAAAATCGATCGCAAAGGCTTGATAAATGAGGTGAACGGCTAATGGTCTTTCCTCATAGTATTCCTTACGCAGATCCAAAATACTTTTTGCTGTTACTAATTGCGTTTATTCCGTTAATTTTGAGTATGCTGATTGCGGGTAAAAGACCTGGTTGGTACCAAAGTCTAGTGACGTTGTTTTTCTTATACGTAAGTTTTGGTGGTGCCAGTTGGCATCAAGGTGTGGCGTTAATACTTTATGTTGTTTGGCAGACACTATTAGTTTATGCGTACTTTTCCTATCGCCAGCACAAAAATAGTAGCAGTATTTTTTACGGTGCAGTCTTTTTAGCAATTTTACCTTTAGCAATTACGAAGGTTGTGCCGTTTTTTAATGGTGGACATAGTTCCATATTAGGATTTTTGGGTATTTCCTATTTAACCTTTAAGTCAGTACAGATGATTATGGAAACAAGAGATGGCATGATTAAATCTTATAAGGTTTGGCACTACATCCAATTTCTTTTGTTTTTTCCAACCATTTCATCAGGTCCAATTGATCGCTTCCGACGTTTTGATAAGGACTTAGATAATCCGCCAACACCAGAAAAATATGTCGATTTATTAGGCACGGGAGTTCATCGTATCTTTATGGGGTTCTTGTATAAGTTTATTATCGGCTACTATTTTGGCTCAGTTTTATTACCACCAATTGAACGAGCAACTTTGATTCATGGTGGTATTTCTTGGGCGTTAGTTGGCTATATGTATGTTTATAGTATGTATTTGTTTTTTGACTTTGCGGGTTATAGTTTATTTGCAGTCGGAACGAGTAATATTTTAGGCTATGAAACCCCAATGAACTTTAATAAGCCATTTTTAGCTTGGAACATTAAAGAATTTTGGAATCGTTGGCACATGACACTGTCTTTTTGGTTCCGAGATTACATTTATATGCGTTTAATGTTTACTTTATTGAAAAAGAAAGTTTTTAAAAGTCGTATCGTAGCATCAAATGTTGGTTATTTTGCCCTTTTCTTGATTATGGGAATTTGGCATGGCTTAGCTTGGTACTACATTGTTTATGGTATTTATCATGCAACGCTGATTTGTTTAACGGATGCGTGGTTACGTTTTAAGAAAAAGCATAAAAATTTACCATCGAACAAGTTTACGCATGCGCTTGCTATCTTTTTAAATTTTCAAGCGGTATGTTTTAGTTTTATGATTTTTTCAGGTATTTTAAATAAATTAATGTAAAAGAGGAGAATGAACAATGAAAGACACAGTATTAGATATTTTAGAAGAAATTACCGGGACAGATGAAGTCAAACAAAATTTGGATGTCAACTTATTTGATGAAGGTTTAATGGATTCGATGGCGACAGTTCAATTATTAGTAGAATTAGAAGGGCAATTGGATGTCCAAGTACCTGTTTCAGAATTTGACCGTGAAGAATGGGATACACCAAATAAAATTATTGCTAAAGTTTCTGAATTAAAAGGGAACTAGTGATGAAAAAAAAGCTTCTTGCTATCTTTGGGCCGCTTATAGCAGCTACGGTCCTGCTGGCACTGTTTTTCTTTTCACCATTTAAAATTAACGATGAAAATAAAGACTTATGGGCCCAAGCTAGCAGTTCGATGTCAGGCAATATTTTACGCGGCAACTCGATTAAAAACGAAGCTGTGAAATCTGGGGAGTATGTACCGTTTTTTGGTTCTTCTGAATTAAGCCGGATCAGTCCTTTTCACCCTTCAGTTTTAGCTAAGAAATACCAGCGTAACTATACGCCATTTTTACTTGGTGCACCTGGCACACAATCTTTAACTCAATATATGATGATGCAGTCTTTTGGTAATGACTTAAAAGATAAAAAGGTAGTCTTTATTATTTCACCGCAATGGTTTGTTAAAGGGGGAATTAAACGAGCTTATTTTGACGCTTATTTCTCTGAGTTGCAAACCTATACTTGGGCTGTCAAATTAGATAAAATTTCTGAAACAGACAAATATTTAGCGGCTCGATTATTGGCTTATGAAAAAGTCGATCATGATGAAACGCTTCGTTTAATGTTAAAAGAAATTGCTAATGGAAAATTACCAGCTGCTAAACAAGTGGATGTTGCCAAATTTCATATCAACATGTTGAATCGGGAAGATGAACTTTTTAGTGAAATTGGTTTAGTATCTAAAAATGGCCAAATTGACCACCAAGCAAAGAAATTACCTGCAGTTTATAACGAACAAAAACTAGATGAGCAAGCACAAAAAATTGGTCAAAAGGCAACTTCAAATAATGATTTTGGGATTGAAAATAAGTTTTATAGTCGGCGAATTAAGCCACGTTTGAAAAAATTTGCCGATTCCCAAGCCAATTGGGACTATCGTTATTCCAAAGAATTTTCCGATTTTCAATTAGTCTTAGATCAACTGGCAAAAGAAAATACGCAAGCGCTTTTCATTATTCCTCCAATTAATGGCAAGTGGAGTGAATATACCGGTTTGTCGCAAAATATGTTGCAAGAATTTAGTAAAAAGATAACCTATCAGCTACGTTCGCAAGGGTTTAATCATATTGCTGACTTTACCAATAAAGATCATGAACCATATTTCATGACTGACACCATTCATTTGGGTTGGCGTGGTTGGTTAGCAGCAGATCAATATATTAAACCATTTTTGGAAAATACCACTTCAAGTCCAACTTATCATTTAAATAATTACTTTTATTCAAATGGTTGGCAAAATCAAAATCCGGCAACCATTAAGTAATAAAAGCGGAATAGATTTTTAGTACCCTAGTAATAAGACGAAATCTTGATAAAAAATATAATCATTTTATTTATAAATGATGCAGTAGTTCAGTTGTCGCTGAACTACTGTTTTTTATAATGCCTCATGTTATAATCAAAGGCGTAATAATTAATGCTAGGAGTGGCAGCGCACATGGATAAAAGTGAAGAGCAGTTACTAATTGAACTGACCTCAGCTAGAGGGGTTCCAGGTAATGAAGATGAAGTTCGTGAAGTTTTCAAAAAGTATGCGGCGCCTTTTGCAGAAGATATTTCTTTTGATGGGTTAGGTAGTGTGATCGCAAAACACGTCGGTGAAGGCGGTGGCCCTAAAATTTTTATTTCAGGGCATATGGATGAAGTTGGTTTTATGGTGACAAAAATTACCGAACAAGGTTTTATTGAATTTCAAACATTAGGTGGCTGGTGGAGTCAAGTTATGTTAGCCCAACAAGTTGAAATTAAAACCCAAGCAGGTAAATTAATTCGTGGTGTAATTGGTTGTAAACCACCTCACGTTTTAACACCAGAAGCTAGAAAACAACCTTATGAAATTAAAGATATGTTTATTGATATTGGTGCTACAAGCCAAAAAGAAGCACAAGAGTGGGGAATTCGTCCAGGCGATATGATTACGCCTTATATCGAATATGAACGTTTAAACGGCGGTAAATTTTTACTAGCTAAAGCATGGGATAACCGAGTGGGAACTGCTGTTTCATTACGTGTTTTAGAAAACCTAGCTAAAGAGGGCCATCCAAATTGTCTTTTTGCTGGTAGTGACGTGATGGAAGAAGTCGGTTTAAGAGGAGCTAGAACGAGCACGCATTTAGTTAATCCAGATATTGCGATTGCGTTAGATACAGGTACTGCTGGCGATACTCCTGGTATGACACCAAAAGAAGCAGATTCCAAATTAGGGGCAGGACCACAAGTCTTAATTTTTGATGCTTCAATGGTACCGCATAAGAAATTATTGAATTTTGTCGTTAATGTAGCAGAAGAATTGGAAATTCCATTCCAATACACTGTTATTACTGGTGGGGGTACCGATGCTGGGCAAATGCATCTAACTCGTGATGGTGTACCATCATTAGCCATTACAGTACCAGTGCGCTACTTGCACTCGCATACTTCGATTATTCATGAAGATGATTATTTAAATACGGTTAAATTAGTCACAGAGGTTGTCCGTCGTTTAGACGATGAAGCGGTCAAAAATATTCGTAGCTATTAACCTTACGTGAATAAAAAATACCCTTTAAAAAGGCGTGAAATGGGTTATATCAGCATAAAATTGTCAAAAGGCTTCCCCAAAAAAGTTGGTGAAGCCTTTTTGGCGATTAAAAACCAATAATATACTTGTTAAATGAATTATTTCGTGAAAAGATAAAATTGTGCTAGCATAAAAGAAAAGGAAGGTGTGAGGAAGATGAAATTAACCGTATTGGGATGTCTAGGAGCATACCCTTATAAAGGACAAGGCACAACTGGCTATTTATTACAATCCGGTGACTTTAATTTATTATTGGATTGTGGGAGTACAACTTTAGTAGAATTGGAAAAAAGATTGGATCCGCTAGATCTT
This sequence comes from Enterococcus sp. DIV0755b, assembly GCF_051713765.1. Classification (NCBI taxonomy): domain Bacteria; kingdom Bacillati; phylum Bacillota; class Bacilli; order Lactobacillales; family Enterococcaceae; genus Enterococcus; species Enterococcus sp. DIV0755b. The sequence continues at coordinate 1,324,004 of NZ_JBIOQN010000001.1, forward strand.
GATGCTGTGATAATTTCTCATTACCATCACGATCATATTGCTGATTTAGGTGTTTTACAGTATTATTTTCAACTTTTTCCGGCTGAAAATAAGAAAATTTTGCCAATTTATGGGCATACTTTAGATGAATTTCATTTTAATGATTTAACTATGGCTAATGTTTCAGAAGGTCGTCCATATTACGAAACAAAACAGTTGGATTTGGGACCGTTTTCTGTTACATTTATGAAGACGATTCATCCTGTAACTTGTTATGCAATGCGTTTTGTGGAAAATGATACAGGTAAAATATTTGTATTTACCGGAGACTCAGGTTATTTGGCGGAATTTAATGATTTTGCGAAAAGTGCAGATCTCTTTTTAGCTGATACTTATTTGTTTAATGGTAATGAACACCACAAGGCTCATTTTACCGCACAAGAATCGGGAAGCTTTGCGAAAAATGCAGCAGTTAAAAAGCTTGTTTTGACGCATTTACCACAATTTGGTGATTTGCAACTATTAAAAGAACAAGCACAAACAGCGGCGGGCGCAATACCTGTAGAATTAGCTGCTGTTGGCAAAGAATTTTTAATTTAAGGATGAAGCGTGTCAGATAGAAATGTGTCGCTGATGAATAGGAGGATGTACTGTGATTTTTGTACCAAATGAAAACAATGACCCAAGAGTGAATTTAGCAATTGAACACTTTTTAGTTCAAGAATATCCTTTAACGGAACCAATTTTGTTGTTTTATATTAATGAACCATCTATTATTATTGGTCGCAATCAAAATACAATCGAAGAAATCAATCAAGAATATGTGGACGAACACGGTATTCATGTGGTACGTCGATTGAGTGGTGGCGGGGCCGTTTATCATGATTTGGGCAACTTAAATTTCAGTTTCATTATGCCAGATGATGGCGACTCTTTCCGTGATTTTGAAAAACTAACTAAACCTATTGTCGCTGCCTTACAAGAAATGGGCGTTAAAGGAGCACAATTAAAAGGTCGTAACGATTTAGTAATTGATGATCAAAAATTTTCTGGTAATGCGATGTATGCAACTAACGGGAGAATGTTCGCTCATGGTACAATTATGTTTGACAGTGATATTAATGAAGTTGTGAATGCTTTAAAAGTGCGTAAGGATAAAATTGAATCAAAAGGAATAAAATCAATTCGTTCTCGTGTCACAAATGTTAAACCGTTCTTACCAGCAGATAAACAAGACATGACAACAAAAGATTTCCGCGAAGAAATCTTATTGAAAATTTTTGGCGTCTCTGATGTAAAAGACGTTAAAACATATCAATTAACAGATAGTGATTGGGAAAAAATTAATCAAATTTCAAATGATTATTATCGTAATTGGGATTGGAATTATGGCCGTTCCCCTGAATTTGATTTAGAACGTCGTAAACGCTTTGCCATCGGTTCAATTGAAGTACGCCTAAATGTCCAAAAAGGTGTTATCACGGCTGCTAAAATTTATGGTGATTTCTTTGGTTTAGGTGATATTCACGATGTGGAACAAGCTTTAGTAGGTGTCAAATATGAAAAAGAAGCATTAAAAGCTGCGATAGAAAAAATTGATGTTCACAAATACTTTGGTAATATTACCAAAGCAGAATTTTTAGAATTATTATATTAAAAAATCACGACCTTTAAGGTCGTGATTTTTTTATGTTTGAGTTTATTAATAAGCGCGGGCAATCCATAAAGTATATTTAGCTGGTTTACCACTTACCAAGTCAAATTCTTTTTCCATTGGCACTTCAAAAGGAATATTACGGGTAGTAAAGCCAGTTTCTTCTTTGATTTTAGCTTCTGTTTCTTCACTACCATCCCAACCAACTAAGACAAAACCAGGTACTGTTCCTTCTGCATTAGATTTTTCAATATGAGCTTTTAGTTCAGCTAATGTATTAATATCATAATGTTCATTGGCTTTATTGCGTGCTCGTGCTTTTTCTAGTAAACGTTTTGGCATGATTTGCAATTGTTCTGCAACATAATCATCTAATTCTGCGAAAGTGACAGTATTTTTTTCATCTAAATCCCGGACTTTAACCATCACATGACCATTTTCTAAATCACGAGGGCCACATTCAATCCGCAAGCAAGCACCTTTTAATTCCCACTCGTTAAATTTATAGCCAGGTGAATTATCCGTATCATCAAGACGTACCCGGTAGCCAGCTTTTTTAAATTTAGCAAATAATTCATCTAATTTTTCCATAATCGCAGGATTTTTCTTCCAAGGGCCCACTGGCATTAAAACGATTTGGGTTGGCGCAACAGTTGGCGGAAAGACTAAACCTTTTTCGTCACCATGCGTCATAATTAATGAACCTAATAAACGTGTGGACATGCCCCAAGAAGTGGTATGCACATAGGTATGTTTATTTTCTTTGGTTAGGTAAGTAATATCAAAAGCTTCAGCAAATTTTGTCCCTAAATAATGAGATGTCCCAGCTTGCACTGCTTTACCATCTTGCATCATCGCTTCAATAGAATAAGTATCTACTGCACCAGCAAAACGTTCAGAAGGCGTTTTTTGGCCTTTATACACAGGAATTGCTAAAAACTCTTCAGCTAAACGGGCATATTCATCTAAAATTCCCATTGTCCGTTCTCTGGCATCTGATTCATTGGCGTGGGCAGTGTGACCTTCTTGCCATAAAAATTCAGAAGTACGTAAAAATGGCAATGTTTTTTTCTCCCAACGAAAGACGTTAGCCCATTGGTTAATTTCATAAGGTAGATCGCGATAAGAGTTGATCCAATCTGAAAAAGCAGAACCAATCATTGTTTCAGAAGTAGGACGTAAAGCTAACGGTTCATCTAGTTTTTCATCACCGACTTCTGTTACCCAAGGTAATTCAGGTGCAAAGCCTTCAATATGGTCCGCTTCTTTCATAAAGAAACTTTTGGGAATTAACATTGGAAAATAGGCATTGCGAATATCTTGGGTTTTCAAGAATTTATTAAATTCTTCTTGAATATGTTCCCACAGTTCAAAACCATCTGGCCGGAAAATAATAGAGCCTCGGACAGGCGAATAAGCCATTAATTCGGCTTGTTGAATGGTTTTTAAATACCATTCGGTAAAATCATTTTTTTGTTGTTCAGACATGTTGTTTCCTCCTAAAATATTTACTATTTTGACTAAAAGATTAAAGGTCAAAATAAAAACGCATCTCATCCTAAAAAGGACGAAATGCGTGAATTTCGCGGTACCACCTTTATTGACTGGTTTACCAGTCCAACTCAAGACAAGGATAAGGGCCTTAACCCGATTATTTTCATAATCATTACCATCGGGAGGTTCAAAAAATTAGCGGGTACCAAATTTTCAGCAAGTCATTGGCTCTCTAAACCATAATTTAAATACTAATCCGACTGTCTCTATGCTAATGGTAAACACTAAAAATTGCAAGTTAAAATTATGCTGAACTAGTTAAGTGAAAGTAAAAGCTTAATTTGATCTTTTGTTTCATCTTTTGCATGGTTTAATTGACCTTGGTATTTTTTTGCGATTTTTTCAATGACAAAAAGATCCAATACTTCTTTTTTGGGAAAATCAGTTGTAATCCCTTGTTCAAAAATATTCGTATGGTAGTGGGCGGTATGGCTACAATTAATTTCTAGTTTTTCTGCGCTATATTGTATTTGCAAATGAATTTGGCGTTCTTTTGGATCGTGAATAGCATAAGTTTCACGCATCGCATGTTCAAGTAGATGGACTAAAATCTGACTTAAATCATCATCTGCGACTGTCAATGTTGCCGGTAATTTTGCCTCGAAATTTACCGCGATACTTCTTTGTTCAGCGTTTTTTTGGTAACGATTTAAAATCAAATTGGTTAACGTATGGTCAGAAAAAGAACCGATGATATCCAGTTGATTGGTTTCTTCTAAAAGTTTGCCTAAATATTCATTTACAGCCGGTAGATTACCATCTTCACCTAAGTCTTTGACTAACAGTAAATTTTGTCTAAAATCTTTTCGAAGTTGTTCTAATTCTTGTAGATGAGTAATGACAGAGGCGTGATTATCTTCTAATAGTTCCGTTTTTAATTCTAAAAAGTGCATTTGACGTTTGTTTTTTTCGCTTCTGGCGACACCTTCAACAAGTGTATAAGTAAAAATAACGAGTAAAATTACAGCAAATAAAAGTCCTGAAATGTTGACCAGGTAAAAATTGGATTGCACCACACTTGTGATATAGATAAAGCAGTGGGCCATGGCAACTAAGACAATCCACGGGGTGCAAATGACAAAAAAACGATTTTTTTGGTGGGCTTCTGTAATGGCGGCAATGGTCGTCGCAAGTGTTCCAAAAATGTTAGCCGCATCGATATAAAATTTGACTTCAGGTAAATCCACTTTTGTTAAAACAGCCCAAAGTAAAATCGCTAAGTCGAAGCTTATATGGAAAAATACCCACAGGCGATAATATTTTTGGCTTTGTTGCATCTTTAAGCAGTAATAGGAAATTAAAAAAATTGGTGTAAAAATAGCAAGTAACATCGCAAGCGTCGAATTAACTAAAGGACTAAATAATAAACCTGCTAAAATATCTCCTGCTGCAGCTTCCAAGGCGATAGTCAAAGCAAAGCAAGCTAGTAAAATCAATTCCCAATTTAAGCGCTGTTTTTTTATCAATTCAGCCCCGATAAAAATCATAATGGCAATACTGATAAAGGTGCAAACAATTAAGATTAAGATTTGTGGCATTGAGACAGAAACAATATAAGACATGAGCGAATCAGCTTCGCCTATGAAGACACGCGCTGGAATTCCCGCGTAATTTTTATAGGGGCTCTTTACTTCAATTCGTAAAATTTTGCCAACGTAGTTTTTGGGTAATTGGACCTCAGTCATAATGTTTCCGGGGTTTTTTTTGCCAAAAGGGGTTGGTTTTACCGTGTTAGGGTTATATTGATAGAGAATCTCCCCGTTTAAAGTAACGGTTAACCATTGATGATTTCCTTGAATTAAGAGTGTAGGATTAGCTACTTTACGCACCATGGTTCTTTCCATAACCATCGTTTCATCAGTTGAAACGCTATTTAGTCGTTTGACGTAACGACTTTTAAATAAAGTGATAGGATCATCTTTGGCATAATAGACCCAGGTATCTTTTATTTCGGCCATGCTCCCTTTAGAAAAAGGAGTATTTAAAGCTTGAATGAAAAAGATACCGATTGCCATGAAAACTAGTACCACTAACAAATAGGGAACCCAGCTGATTTTACGATCTTTTTTCTTTAAAATTTCATTATTTAATTTTTTCATAATGAGTATCGTAACCCTTCGTTTAGTTTAAATAAAATATGATTATTTTTTTGCTTAAGTATATTTTTATAGAATCTTTACAATGGAAATGTTTCTTTTAAAAATTACTATAGCTATTTGTAACGTTTTAAACCATTATACTTTAATTTTTTGTGTTATTAAAATAAAGATTTTTATTTAAAAAAAGATAATAATTGTTTTATTTATATTTGTGATTTACTTGCTTAAGGAAAGGCTTAAAAAAGCTTTTGGGATTTATTCACTTTAAAACGTGTGATATAATCTAATTATAATTAGAGAAAAAGAAGAAAATTATGAGTGAGGTGTGGAATGGCTAATTTCAGACATATGGGCTTGTTGGGATCGATTATTGTAACTGTCGTGATGGCATTGGCTTTACTAATTACGCTTTTGCCACATCTTTTTGGGATGACAATTTCAATCGTAAAAGACGGGGATATGCAGCCTACTTATCCAAAAGGTAGCTTAATTTTTGTCCGCCAAGAAAATCCCCAAGATATTTATGTTGGCGAGGTTATTACGTATTACGTTAATCAAGGGGAAAGCATTCAAACACGACGGGTAGTAGCGAAAGAAGAAAATCAAGTTTTTTACACAAAAGGTGATGGCAATGAGCAAATGGAAATTGGATATGTTAGTAGTCGTAATTTAATCGGGCAACCGGTCATTCATTTGCCTTACTTAGGTCATTTCGTTTCAAGTGAGTTGCTTGAGTTATTGCAACAAGTTTTTTGGTTAATTGCTGGCTTTATTACTTTAACGACAATTTGGCATCTATTTGAACATGTTATACATAATCGTCATGTCCGTAACTACTGAGGTAGAACGGACTTTTTTTGTTCTGAAAAACAGTTAGTTGATAAGTAGAATAATTTGGTAAAAAGATTGCGGAAGTTTTTGTTCCTACGTATAATAGCAAAAGCGAGGTGGAGAAAATGTTAAATGAAATGATGGATCGACCAGTTGTAAATAAACGATTGGTGGAATATATGCGGACAAAGCAAAAATTTCTACCAGGCCAATTAGGAGAGTTAGAAAAAGATGCGCACAAAAGACGCGTACCAATTATTCCCCATGAAACAGTAGTCTTTTTACAATTTTTACTAGGCCAGTTAAAACCAAAAGAAGTTTTAGAAATTGGAGCTGCAATTGGTTTTTCTTCTAGTTTAATGGCGCAGTTTGTCGGGGATGGTCATGTCACGACGATTGATCGCTTTGATCTAATGATTAAAGAAGCTAAGGCTAATTATGAAAAATTAGGTTTAACAGATAAAGTCACTTTATTAGAAGGTGATGCTGCAGAAGTGTTACCAACACTTAGCGGACCTTATGATTTTATGTTCATGGATAGTGCAAAATCAAAATACATTGAATTTTTACCCGAGTGTTTACGACTTTTAAAGGTCGGTGGTGTTTTAATGGTGGATGATGTCTTTCAAGGTGGGACGATTTTAGATGCAATCGAAGATATTCCTCGTAAAAATCGCAGTATCCATCGCAAATTAAATCAATTTTTAGATCTTGTTTTAACGCATCCAGACTTAACTTCAACGTTAGTGCCTTTAGGAGATGGGGTTTTACTAATTACTAAAGAAAAAGAGACGATTGTTTTATAGTTTAATTTTCATTTAAGCTATCTGACTTATTCTTACTTTAAAAAGTGAGGATGGCAGATGGAAATAAAGAAGTTTTTAAAAGGAGTTTTAGTAGTGGGGCTTTTGGCATTTTTATTAAATAGTTTTCAGTTAGTAAAAGTAGAAGCTGAAAAAAAAGAACAACCCATCAGCCTTAAAAATGAAGCTTTGGTAATGGTTCCAGGGACAGGTGCAAGTGTCGATCGCTTTGATCAATTGCTTTTAAAACTACAAAAGACAAATGAAATAGATGTTTTGAAAATTACAGTTCAAACAAACGGACAGCTAACGATTAGTGGCAAACTCACCGCAGAAAATCACCAGCCTGTGATTGTAATCGGTTTTGCTGATAGTTCAGAAGCGGCGGTCCCAAAACAGGCAGTCTGGTTTCAAAAAGCAATTCATTATGTACAACAAACTTATAATGTGCAAAAATATAATTTTTTAGGACATTCCAATGGCGGCTTAGTGATGACTGATTATTTGGAATACGTCTATCTTTCAATTGATCCTAAGCCAGAAAAAATCATTTTTTTAGGAACTCCCTTTAATGATGTAGGCTGGAAATATAATGAAATGACGCGCACTTTTACTACAGTGAAGGAAAATAGCGCAATTTTTGAGCGGTATAAGGCTAAAGCATTGCGTTTGCCAGAAGAAGTAGACGTAATAAATATTGCAGGAAATGTTGCAACCGGTAATTCTGACGGTACGGTTCCGGTAACGAGTGTCTTAGCAGGACGAATCCTTTATGGCGATAGTCAAAGCTACCAAGAGGTAATCTTGACACAACAAGCTAAGCATAGCCAACTTGTGACAAATCCCGAGTTAGTAGCTTTGTTGCAAGATTTTTTCTGATTAGAAGAAAAATAACACAATTATTAGCAAAACTAATTGACATTAGGTAGTCAGTTTTTTATAATTGACTTTGTTGCTGATGTCATAGTAGCTCAGCCGGATAGAGCATCCGCCTTCTAAGCGGACGGTCGGGGGTTCGAATCCCTCCTGTGACGCTACCTAACTCTGAAAAGAGTTACTTAACCCCGCCAAATGTTAATTTGGCGGGGTTTTTCATTTGAAAATAAACGAATGCACGTTCGAAAAATCAGTCGCAAATTAGTCACTTAGTCACAAAAAAGCCACAAGACAACTGTTTTTGCAGAAAATCTCGTGAATTTTGTGACTTTTTCTATTTAGAAAAATAGGTAAAAAGCTGATAATATTAAAATTACTAGAAGCTTTACTGTCTTACTTATGGCTTTGGGCGAATTTAAAACAGCCTCTATCATTCCTGCTCTCTTTTTTGTTATAAAGATTACTGAATCATTTCAAACATGAGCTGTTTAGTCCATGTTCTCCGTACGTTTTTTTAATCTATCCATTCAAAATCAATTACCAATTTTCTTTTAGAAGGCGATTAACGAATTTTGTGATGGAATCAGAAAATACAATGAAAAATAAGCCGGATATGTTGATAAAAAAATTGAAACCAAAGAACAGAGCATTTAGGATGATGACAACAATTCCAAAATAAAGAATTGAATTATTTTTTAGATTAATCCAGTGACCGCTCCTTTGTATTAATTTATAAACAATAACTGATGCTAATTTTAAGTGAAATTAACTCATCAACTTATTGAAAACAGAATAAAGTGGTATGGGTAAAAAGTACATGAGTTATTTTTTTGCTAAAAATGGTTGAAAAAAAGATTAACAACTGCATTATACACCTGAAAATGTTTAAAAATAGTAATAAAAATCTTTACCAATAAGAGCTGATGGCTATGTGCATATCCGTGGTCTAAGCGTTTATCTTACTGATAAGTGAAATTTTAGTATTGCGTGTGAGAACGAATGACAGAAAAAAAGAACGATAGCTCGTAAAAGAAGCCTCAGGAGTCAAACTGCTCCTAAGGCTTTTTTGTTTTATTATAGGTCTATCATGAAATTGTAGAGCGGACAAGCTTAAAATGGATGGTTTTAGGTCTTTCAGGTTTCGTTTCATTTAAAGCAGTCTTAATGATTTTTTCACGGGATTTTTTATAATTATCAATACGACGGGCTAAAATTTCTTCTTTTGTCTGTTTCATAATAATCCCTCCTAAGATTAATGTATCTATAGGTTAGCACCATCTTGATGAGTTTTCGAAGATATTGCTTGTACGTTGATGAACAAAAAGACAGGCTAATGTGAAAAGTAAAAAGCAATAGAGAAAAGGTGAAACAAAATAAAAACAGAACAATTCTTGTAAAAATAGCGCTTTTTATATCAAATTATGCTTCAAGAAAATAAATATTTGAATTGAAAATTTCATTGTATCTATGAAGAACTGTTGCCATTTAGCGTGTTTTGTTTAAAACAAAATCGTAATCATGGGTCGCATTTTGATCAGAATTTGAAGCATCGATTTTTTTGGCAGTAAATTTTAGTTCAATTGAGGTAACCGCATCGGGATCGGCTAACTTTTCTAGGGGGTATGCAGCGGTGCCTGCAACGGTTTTGTGAGCTGCCAGGTCGCCACCAAACTCATCCATAGCTAAGTTTCCAGTTGTTTTTTCGCTAGTATTTGTTAGCAGAGTTCCTTTTTCTGGTTGTACATTAACCGGCGTGTCACCAGTTGTAATTGTAAAATGAATTAAAACGTAGCCTTCATATTGCTTATCTTGATTATCTTTATAGTTTTTTATTTGGATAATTGTGCACTCGTCACTTGTGATAGTAACATTTTCCCAAGTAGCGTCTGTCAACGTAACGTTATATTCTTTCGTAGCGATTAATTTTGCTTTAGTGGCCCCGGTTTTTTCAGCTAATTGCTGATATTTTGCTTGATTAATTAGTAAATCAGGGTCTTTTTCAGTTGCTGAAGTAGCGGTAGTCTGATGTAAGCTGTCGGTTGAATTATGTTGACTTGAAGTGAGAGTGTTGTCTGCTTTTTTTTGGCAGCCTGATATAAGCAATGTTGAGCTCAGAAATACTAGTAGCAATATTTTTTTCATAACAATCCTCTTTTCTATTGAAATAATTTCTATCTTTAATTAAATTTTAACATTTGCAAGGTGCAACGCAAGTCCAAAGTCAGGCTTTAGGATGATTTTATTCATTTTGGGCTTATGCTATAATTGTAGTGATCATAAAATAGACTCCTTTATTAATAGTCTAATTTTATTGAAACCTTTTTTATTCTCGCTTTATTTTATAGAGCGGAATCACGGTTGGTAAAAACGGTTTTCACTATTTTTTAAATTAAGTTTTGAAGGGATTTAATTATGTTAAAAATAACTATGTTTTCTCGCGCTGACACTGTTAAAGGCCAGGGAGTGGGGAGTGCTTATAATGAATTAATTAGAATGTTAAAAGCGCGTTTTAATAAAACGTTTGATGTGCGTATCAATGAATATAAAAAATCGGATATCTCTCATTACCACACGATTAATCCTGAATTTTATTTGTCGACTTTTTTTAAACGACGTCGGGGTGTGACAGTAGGATATGTGCACTTTTTACCTGAGACTTTAGAAGGTAGTATCCACTTGGCAAAACCAATTCAAAAGATTTTTAATTGGTATGTTTTATCTTTTTATCGCCGTATGGATAAATTAGTGGTTGTAAATCCCAGTTTTACTCCGAAATTGATTAAAGCTGGAATACCGGAAAAAAAAATTAACTATATTCCAAATTTTGTCTCTAACGAAGAGTTTTATCAGATGACTCCTGATAAAAAAGACGAGTTAAGGAAAAAGTATCAAATTTCATCAGATAAGTTTGTCATTTTAGGAGTTGGACAAATTCAAAAACGAAAAGGCGTTGATGACTTTATTCGGCTAGCAAAAGAAAATCCGGAAGTATCCTTTATTTGGGTCGGAGGATTTTCGTTTGGCAAAATAACGGATGGTTATGAAGAATATAAAGAAGTATATGAAAATCCACCGGCAAATTTAACCTTTACCGGTATTATTGATCGCAGTGAATTGGTTAATTACTATAATATTGCTGATATTTTCTTATTGCCTTCTTATAACGAATTGTTTCCAATGAGTATTTTGGAAGCTTTTAGCTGTCAAACACCTGTGATGGTGCGTAATTTGGATTTATATGAGGCGGTTATTTCTGGCTACTATTTGGGAGCAGATGATTTTTGGGAAATGGATCGTGCCATTAAAGCGTTGCAAACTGACGACGACTTATTAAAAAAATATGCTTGTTTAGCCCATGAGGCTTCAAATTATTATTCTGAAGCCCACGTAGGAGAACTTTGGTATGATTTTTATACTGGCTTATTAAAAACCGATGATGAAACAGAAAAGGCAAATGTTTAAAAACGCAACTACTACTTTTTGCTGATTTATTTTCAGCGTGGAAGTAGTAGCTGCGTTTTTCGCTTTTAAATTAGTAGCAAAGTTTAGTGAGTTACATGTGTTACAGTAAGTTACCAATTACTTGCCAGTCTGATTTTATCAGTGATTCAAGCTTGCGATTGTAAAAAATAGCGGCTGGGTGAAATAAAGGAACAAGCGTATAATCTTCTTTTGACCAAATATAATCGTCCATGGTTTCATTTAATATTTGAATGGGATGCTGGATTATTTGGCCGTGATAATTAGAGATATTGTACTGATTTCCTAGAAGTCTTTTAAGGCCGATATTGCCGACTGGAGCGATTAATTTTGGCTTTACCTGTTTTATTTCATAATCTAAAATAGGCGCATGAGCTAAGACTTCTTTTTTAGTAGGAGTCCGATTGGGGTAAATAATTTCTTTTGTCCCTGTCTTTTTATTTATGCGTTCTTTGATTGCATAAGGACGACTACGAACGGCACTGGTAATATAAACATCATCTCTAGTTAAATTAACACTAGTGAAACACGCCATTAGTTCTTTGCCGGCTTGGCCACTAAAAGGAATAAAGTTTTCAATTTCTTTACGTCCGGGTGCTTCACCGACAATCATCAGTTTGGGATAAAGTGGTCCATGACCTGAGACAAATCCTTCTAAATTAAAATTTTGCGAACGTTTGTTTACGAATTCAACTAATTCCACTGGATATTCCATCCTCATCCCCTCCGTCTTTAGTATAACGTGAAGAAGGTAAATAATAAAAAAGGAGCTCTCAATTTAGCGTTAAAAGCGTACGTAAAAGTGATCTTCTAATTTTTAAAGAAAACTAATTGACGACACGCTTATTTTTTGTTAAAGTGTAAATGTTGTAATTGTGGACTCCACAGCTACAACCGCTCAGAACAAGTATTAAGTACATTTTGTCACTTGGGATGGCGAGTCTAAGTATATTATAAGGAGGTGCTTTAGAGCATGTACGCAATTATCAAAACTGGTGGTAAACAAGTTAAAGTTGAAGTTGGTCAAGCAATCTACGTTGAAAAATTAGACGTTGAAGCTGGTGGCAAAGTCACTTTTGACGAAGTTATCTTAGTAGGTGGCGAATCAACGAAAGTTGGCGCACCAACTGTTGCAGGCGCAACTGTTGAAGGAACTGTTGAAAAACACGGTAAACAAAAGAAAGTTGTTACTTTCAAATATAAACCTAAAAAACACTCTCACCGCAAGCAAGGTCATCGTCAACCATATACTAAAGTGGTTATCGACGCAATCAACGCTTAATACTTGCGAGAAAGGTCGCACTAATGATCAAAGGGACATTCAAACGCAATGACTCTGGCCAGATTGTTACATTCACATTGACAGGACATGCCGAAGCTGGGCCATATGGTAGTGATATTGTTTGTGCTGGTGTTTCCGCATTAGCAATCAGTACCATTAACGGCATTGATGCTTTAGCTGGGGTTGCACCTAAAGTTGAAGCAAATGAATCTGAAGGCGGCTATCTTAAAATGGATGTCGTATCAGGTTTAACTCAAGAACAAACTAACATTGAACAAATTCTTTTAGAAAATTTGTTGTTAGGTTTACAGTCAATTGAAACCGAAAATAGTGAGTTTATTCAAATTAATACCATTACAGAAAAATAGGAGGTGCATCTCATGTTGATGAAAATGAATTTGCAATTCTTCGCTCATAAAAAAGGTGGCGGTTCTACTTCTAACGGTCGTGACTCAGAATCTAAACGTTTAGGCGCTAAACGTGCGGACGGTCAAACTGTTACTGGTGGCTCAATCCTTTACCGCCAACGCGGTACTAAAATTTATCCAGGTGTAAACGTGGGTAAAGGTGGCGACGATACTTTATTTGCTAAAGTTGACGGCGTAGTACGTTTCGAACGTAAAGGCCGTGACAAAAAACAAGTATCTGTCTACCCAGTAGCGAAAGAAGCTTAATGAAATGATAAGGTGTTAGTATTCGAATGAATGCTAACACCTTTTTTTTGTAGTACATTAAAAACAAATAGCAGTTTTTTATCAGTAAAGTGATATAAAAATGTAATAAAAAAGGAAGGGTAAAATGGAAGGTCAGGTAAAGTCGTTTAATGAAAAGGGTGGCTATGGCTTTTTAGAAAATGAACATCATCAAGTGATGTTTGTTTATCGCGACGATATTATAAGTCCTGCTGATAAGATCTTATTGGATGATCAAAAAGTAGTTTATGATGTCGTGACCAATAAAAACGGTCAGAAAAAAGCGGTTAATGTAAAAGTAGTAGATAAAACCTAACAAAGCAAGTCATAAGTAGTTTGTCTAAGAAAAAACCTTATGTTACGCTTTTTTAAAAGGGGGAGGCTTATGAAAGAAACAATTCGGATGGCAAAAAAAGAAGATGCTAAAGCGATACTTGCAATTTATGCGCCTTATGTCAAAGAGACTGCCATTACATTTGAATACGAGGTTCCTACATTAGAGAATTTTGAAGCACGAATTAGTCAAACTCTAGCTCGCTATCCTTATTTGGTGGCAGAAAATGAGCAAGGGGTTGTAATTGGCTTTGCCTATGCAGGAGTGTATAAAGAGCGGGCAGCTTATGATTGGAGTTGTGAAGTTACGATTTATTTAGCCAAGGGCATGGAAAGTCGCGGTTTGGGTTCGCGTCTTTATCAGGCGTTGGAAGCAGAACTACGAAAGCAAAATGTTATTCAGTTATTGGCTTGTGTGACTGCTGATAACATCAGTAGTATTAAGTTTCATGAAAAACTAGGCTATAAAGAAGTTGGAACTTTTTCTAATCTAGGTTACAAATTTAATAAATGGTATGACGTTTTATGGCTACAAAAGACGTTACAAAAGCCAGATGTAGTTCCCGAAGAATTTATTCCTAAAAATAAAAAAACGCGCATTACCATGTAGAATTCTAAAAAACGAGATAAAAATCTCGCTTTTTAGAATCAATACAAAATGCGCAAGTCTTTTTTATAGCCTGTACGGGATTCGAACCCGTGTCTCCGCGCTGAGAACGCAGCGTCTTAAACCGCTTGACTAACAGGTCGTATTACATTTCTTATCTTAGCACTTTTTTATTTACTGTAAAGTAAGATGTCTTTTTAACTTACAAAATTGTTCGTTGGGTGATAGTTCTTTAAAAGGCGAATTACATTTGATTTTGTTACACTGCTTTTAATGAGTAAACAAGTGTTATTTCTATTTGAGAAAAGCATGAAATCTTGTAAGGGGTGAAAAGATGAGTGTAATTGGAGTGGGAAGTTTTATTTTTGGCTTGCTATTATTGGGGGTAGCTCTTTTAAAGAAAAAAACAGCAAAACAAAATATCGTGCTGTCTGAAACATTTCAGTTGGCGGCGTTGTTAATTTTTGTCGGTTCTTTTATTATGTTTATGCCGCATCTGGGCATTTGAGGATTGTGTGATACAATTTATCGGTAATAGTAGAAAAGCCATTGGAGCAATGACATATTCTTCAATGGCTTTTTAGTTTGCGCTTTAATCGAAAAAAGTTATAATGAAACAATACAGATGATACACTAGCGCAAATAAGGTGAGGAGACGCAATGACAAAGAGAATTGAACGTGTTTATCAGTTTGTTGCCAGCAATGATCAGTTTCAAACCGGGCTCACCACAAATGATGTGGCAGAAGGACTTATGTTGCAACGCACGAATGTTAGTAAAGATTTGAACAAATTGGTGCGGGCAGAACGCTTAATTAAAATTGATGGCCGACCTGTTCGTTATGCTGTTTCTGAAAAGGCAGAGCTTCAAATGGATAGTTCAACACAAAAGCCATATCCTAAAAAAGAGCACGTAAAAAGTTATAAAGAAAATCCCTCCGCTAGACAAAAAAATAATGGCTCACAAGAATTCCTTCGCGGGGATATTTTTTCACGTATTATCGGTTCGAATGGTAGTATGAAAAATGCAGTCGAGCAGGCGAAAGCCGCGATTTTATATCCGCCTAAAGGGTTAAATTGTTTGATTACCGGACCGACTGGATCGGGTAAAACTTATTTCGCTCACGCGATGTTTCGATTTGCGGTAACAAGTCAAGTTATTGATGGAGAAAAAGAATTAATTGTTTTTAATTGTGCCGACTATGCTAATAATCCAGAATTGCTGATGAGCCATTTATTTGGCTATGTGAAAGGGGCATTTACTGGGGCAGAGCAAGATAAAACAGGTATTATTGATCAAGCTGATGGGGGGATGCTCTTTTTAGATGAAATTCATCGTTTGCCTCCTGAAGGTCAGGAAATGGTTTTTTATTTTATGGATCATGGTACTTTTTCTCGTTTAGGAGAAAGTAGTAAAAATCATAGAGCTGACGTTCGCATTGTGGGTGCCACAACAGAAGATCCGAGTTCTTCTTTACTGGATACTTTTGTTAGACGAATTCCAATTAACATTCAATTGCCCGCTTTTGATCAGCGTCCTGCTAGTGAAAAAGTTGATTTGGTAAAAGTGATGGTAGCTCAAGAAGCAGGTCGGATTGATCGACAAATTTCATTATCTGAAGATGTGGTAAAGGCCTTAATTGGCAGCGTCAGTTATGGGAATATTGGCCAGTTAAAGTCAAACGTCCAACTTGTTTGTGCCCGGGGCTTTTTAAACCACATGAACAGTGAAGAAATGAATATCACAATTGACGACTTACCAGAAGGCATACGGTCGGGATTGTTATTATTAGCTAATAAAAGAGAAGCGTTAAATGAGCTCTCAAAAGTTTTAGATCCCAAGATTGTGATTACACCGAATGATCAGATGATTTTGATTCAACAAGATACTTATGAATTACCTTATAATTTATATGATATTATCGGTGATAAAGCTGCGCTATTAAAAGCAGACGGATTAGACCAAAAGACGATTAACCATTTTATCTCAACAGATATCAATGTCCATTTAAAATCCTTTTATAAAAATCATGGCTTTGCTTTTAATGCAGATAATAAATTAGCGGAGTTTGTTGATCAAAAAGTAATTGATACAACAAATCGCATTTATGACATGGTACGGGAAAAATTAGGTTATGCTTTTCAACAAAATTTTGTTTACGCCATGAGTCTGCACATTAGTTCTTTTTTGAAAAAATTGGAACACGGTGAAGAGCGCAGTACTAACGATAATATTCGTCAGATGGTGGCAGGATTTCCGGCGGAGTTTCAAATTGCCCGCAAAATTCGCTACTATATTAGTGAAAGTTTTGCAGTAGAAATTCCTGAGAGTGAAGATTATTACCTAGCTGTACTACTAATTTCTTTAAGGGCCAACCAAAAAGATGGCAAAATTGGTGTGGTGGTGGCGGCTCACGGTAACAGTACCGCAACTAGTATGGTGGAAGTAGTAACGCAATTATTAGATATTGATCAAGTGCAAGCTGTCGATATGCCCCTTGATATGCCTCCAAAAGTTGCTTTAGAAAAAGTAAGCCAGGCAGTCATGGATGTAGATGACGGTTCTGGCGTGATGCTGCTTGTGGATATGGGGTCATTAGCGACTTTTGGCAATGAGATTACTCAAAATACTGGTATTGAGGTGCGAACTATTGATATGGTGACGACGGCTGTTGTTTTAGAAACAGTCCGTAAAGCATCGGTACTGGGGACGGATTTAGACAGCTTATATGATGCGTTACGCAAATTCAATGGCTATACTTTAAAAGAACAAAATAATAGCGAGGCCACTAAAAAACCAACTGCTATTTTAGCAGTCTGCGCTTCTGGTGAAGGAACTGCCCAGCGGATTAAAGAAATTATCGAACGTTCCTTAATCGGAGAACAAAAACAACTCCGAGTTATTACGCAATCAGTTGTCACCTTACCAGAACACTTACAAAAAATCCAAGCAGAGTATGATTTGCTAGCTGCAACAGGGATTGTTGATCCTAAAATCAGTGCTCCTTTTATTCCCTTGGATCGTTTTATTAACCAAGATGTCAAAGCAATTTTAAATCGCCTATTATTAGATCATGACCAGTTAATTACTTATCCAGAAGAAGCGATGCAAGCAAGTAAAGCAGTTGATTTGATTAAGCATTTTATTCGTGAAAACTTTACCTTTATTAATGGCGATAAATTGGCGCAACCAATCTGGGATTTTGTCACTAATTTAGTTGAAGATGTCGGTTTAAGCGATCATGAATTTGGTTTAGAAATTAACTTGGCTTTACATACTGCGGGGATTTTAGAGCGTGTTTTATTAAAGCAGCCGCTAGCCGTCACTACAACTGAGGCTAACCAATTAATAACTGAACCTCTTTATGATCAAGTGCACAATCACATTCAATCCTTTGGACGTATGTTGCGCCTGAACATTCCTTCGGCTGAGGAATATTATGTTTTGGAAGTAATTAAAACACGAGTGGCAGAAGCTGACAAGAAAACTGTATCTTCAGAAGAAATCTAAATGACACACAAAAAGCGATACACATTAACGCAGTGTATCGCTTTTTGTGTGTCGTAAAATTCATAAATAATTCTTTATAATTAAGGATTTACAAAATTGTGTGTCGTCTTTAAAGTTGGCACACATCTTGCTTATATATAAATGACACAGGAGGTGAAATACTCTGAAGTGAGCAGAGTTTAAAATTTTTGCTGCTCAGTTTTGTTAAGTAGGAGGGTTACTTATGAGCATTGATATTCGCTTAGCGCGCATTGATGATCGTCTGATTCACGGACAAGTCGCAACAGCTTGGTCAAAACAGACCGGGATTGAACGCATTTTAGTCGTCTCAGATGAAGTGGCCCAGGATCAATTACGTCGTTTTTTGTTGCAAGAAGCATCTCCGCCTGGAATTAAATCAAATGTCATTAGCGTAGAAAAAATGATTACGCTTTATCATGAAGATTTATTGGCCGGGCAAAAAGTCATGTTGTTGTTCACCGATCCACATGCAGTCGCACGCTTGGTACAAGGTGGCGTCAAATTGACTTCAATTAATATCGGGGGCATGCGTTTTACAGTAGGCAAGAAAATGTTGACAAACTTTGTTTCTTTAGATCAAGAAGATGTTGAAGCGTTTGAATACTTGGCAAAACAAGGCATTGAATTAGAGCTTCGTAAAGTTCCGGCCGATCGCAAAGTCTACTTAATGGAATTGTTGGAAAAGGAAAATTTTGTCTAGTTGGTTTTAATCGTCGCCCTTTTTAGAAATTATTTATTTATACTTTAGACGATTATTAAAACAAAAATGTTAATAGGAGGTATACAGATGGTAGGAATTATCCTGGCTAGTCATGGAGAATTCGCAGAAGGCATCTTGCAATCCGGTGCAATGATTTTCGGAGAACAAGAAAACGTTAAAGCAGTAACGTTAATGCCTAGTGAAGGACCTGATGATGTAAGAGCCAAAATGGAAGAAGCGATCAAGTCTTTTGATGATCAAGATGAAGTATTATTCTTGGTCGATCTTTGGGGCGGTACACCATTCAACCAAGCTAATAACTTGTTTGAAGCGCACAAAGACAAATGGGCAATTGTCGCTGGCATGAACTTGCCGATGGTTATTGAAGCGTATGCATCACGTTTTTCAATGAACTCTGCACAAGAAATTGCAGCTCATATCATTGAAACAGCAAAAGAAGGTGTGCGGATTAAACCAGAAGAATTGGAACCAAAAACAACTGCACCAGTTGCAGCTGGAGCTGCACAACCGACAGGGGCTATCCCTCCAGGAACAGTTTTAGGTGATGGTCATATCAAATTTGTTCTAGCACGTATTGACTCTCGTTTATTACATGGTCAAGTTGCGACTGCTTGGACTAAAGCAGTTGGTCCTAATCGTATTATCGTAGTTTCTGATGCAGTAGCTAAAGATGATTTGCGTAAAAAATTAATTGAACAAGCTGCTCCTCCAGGTGTTAAAGCTAATGTTATTCCAATCGCTAAAATGATTGAAGTAGCCAAAGATCCACGCTTTGGTAATACAAAAGCTTTGTTGTTATTTGAAAACCCTGAAGATTTATTGAAAGCTGTTGAAGGTGGCGTTGATATTAAAGAAGTTAACGTTGGTTCAATGGCCCATTCAGTTGGTAAAGTTCTTGTTAACAAAGTGTTGTCAATGAACGAAGAAGATGTTAAAACTTTCGAAGCACTAAAAGACAAAGGCATTACTTTTGATGTACGTAAAGTACCAAGCAATTCAAAAGAAAACTTTGACGAATTGTTGAAGAAAGCAAAAACTGAATTGGCAAATGCCAATTAGACATAAGAAAGAGGAGGCTTAATCATGCACGATTTAAACATAATCCAAATGATTTTAGTGGTCATCGTAGCTTTCTTAGCTGGTATGGAAGGTATTTTGGACCAATGGCAATTCCACCAACCACTAGTAGCATGTACGTTGATCGGTTTAGTAACTGGTAACTTAGAAGTCGGAATCATCTTAGGTGGTTCATTACAAATGATCGCCCTAGGTTGGGCAAATATTGGTGCCGCAGTTGCACCCGATGCTGCATTAGCAGCTGTCGCATCTGCAATTATTTTAGTTTTAGGTGGACAAGGTAAAGCAGGGGTTGCATCTGCTGTTGCCGTTGCTATCCCATTAGCTGTTGCTGGTTTATTCTTAACAATGATTGCACGTACTTTAGCCGTGCCAATTATCCATATTATGGATAGTGCTGCTGAAGAAGGCAACTATCGTAAAATTGAAATCTGGCAATGGATTGCAATTTGTATGCAAGGTTTACGTATTGCAATTCCTGCCGCAGCTTTACTATTGATTCCTGCTGACACTGTTCGTAATTTCTTAGAATCTATGCCAGCTTGGTTAACAGATGGTATGGCTATCGGTGGTGGTATGGTTGTAGCCGTAGGTTATGCAATGGTTATCAACATGATGGCAACACGTGAAGTTTGGCCATTCTTTGCTATTGGTTTTGTTGTGGCTGCAATTTCAGAACTAACATTAATCGCATTAGGTGCATTAGCTATTTCTATCGCTTTAATTTACCTACACTTAGAAGAAACAGGTGGTTCAGGTAACGGCGGTGGCAGTAATACTGGTGACCCATTAGGCGATATTTTGAACGACTATTAATCTTGAAGGAGGAGAACAAACAATGGCTGAAAAAATTCAATTAACAAAAGCAGACCGTAGAAGTGTCATGTTCCGCTCAATGTTCCTTCAAGGTTCATGGAACTATGAACGTATGCAAAACGGTGGTTGGGCTTACGCAATGATCCCAGCAATCAAAAAATTATATACTACTAAAGAAGATCGTGCGGCAGCTTTAAAACGTCACTTGGAATTCTTTAATACACACCCATATTTAGCAGCTCCAGTATTAGGGGTTACATTAGCTCTTGAAGAAGAACGTGCCAATGGTGCACCTGTTGATGATGTTGCAATTCAAGGGGTTAAAGTTGGTATGATGGGACCTTTAGCCGGTGTGGGTGACCCAGTATTCTGGTTTACTGTACGTCCGATGTTAGGTGCGCTAGGTGCTTCACTTGCAATGAGCGGTAGCATCATGGGTCCGTTATTATTCTTCTTTGCTTGGAATATTATCCGTATTGCATTCTTATGGTACACACAAGAATTTGGTTACCAAGCTGGTTCTAAAATTACAGATGACTTATCTGGCGGTTTATTACAAAAAGTTACTAAAGGTGCTTCTATCTTAGGGATGTTCGTTTTAGGTTCATTGGTACAACGTTGGGTAAGTGTTAAATTTACACCGGTTGTCTCAGAAGTTCAATTAGACGACAAAGCTTACATCCACTGGGATAAATTACCTGATGGTTGGGAAGGTATTAAAGAAGCCTTCAGTCAAGTAGGTGCTGGTCTTTCTCAAACACCTACAAAAGTTACAACATTACAAGATAACTTGGATCAATTGATTCCAGGCCTTGCTGGTTTATTACTAACATTACTTTGCATGTGGTTATTGAAGAAAAAAGTTTCTCCAATCGTTATCATCATTGGCTTGTTTATTGTCGGTGTTGGTTTACACGTATTACACATCATGTAATTGGATTTTTTACAAGTGCTCAGGGACTTTTCCCTGAGCTTTTATTTTACATTGAGGACAAATGTTAGCTATAATACTTAATAAATATCCATGAATGGAGTGTCAGTAATGGTTCAGTCTTTAAATACGAAGGTCGATTTAACCATTGATGCAACGTCTTATTTAGGCATCGGTGAATATGGTAAAATTATGGTCGGGGATAAGGCCTTTGAATTTTATAATGATCGCGATATTAATAAATTTATTCAGATCCCTTGGGAAGAAGTGGATTTTGTCGTAGCTTCTGTTTATTTAAAAGGTAAGTGGATTCCCCGCTATGCTATTCAAACAAAGAAAAATGGGATTTATTCGTTTTCCTCAAAGCAACCAAAAAAAGTGTTGCGGGCGATAGGCAATTATGTTCCAGCTGATCATCTTGTGCGTTCATTAACCTTTTTCCAAGTTGTTAAACGTGGTTTAAAGGGATGGAAAATGAAATTAACGAAAAAGAACCAATAACCGTGAAGGCTTATGCTTTTATGGTTATTTTTTTTTGATTACATATTTTTATTATTTTTTTGAAATGTGTTACCATAAATTGAAGTAAAATAGTGAAGAATAAGAGGTGGGAAATATGCTTTGGACATTAATCGTAGGTGCTATTATTGGTGCGATTGCTGGTGGCATTACCGGTGAAAAAAGAGGTTGTTTGTTTAATATTATTGCTGGTTTAGCAGGAGCTTCTGTGGGGCAGGCTTTGTTTGGCGATATGGGACCACATGTGGCTGGAATGGCTGTAATCCCTGCAATTTTAGGCGCGGTTATTATTGTTGCTGTCGTTTCATTTTTCTTTGGAAAAACGAAGCAGTAAGATACAATTTAGAAAAATTTTGTTTTGCTTGTTCTCATTTTGTTAATTCTTTGTATTGGCCAAAATTATATTGCGGCTAACACAAAGAATTTTTTTATGGTAGCTATGATAATATTGTCGCAATCTTTTTTATTTTGTGGCTTATTTGCTATAATGAATAAGGAAATGCAAAAGAAAGAAGGAATTTAATGATGATGTTACGTGTAGAAAAACTGCGACAAGCAATGCGTAAAGAACAAGTGGATGGTTTTTTAATAACAAGTCCATATAATTTGCGTTACTTAACTAATTTTACTGGCACGACTGGTTTAGCTGTAATTACTTTAGATAAAGCTTTTTTTGTAACAGACTTTCGGTATACAGAACAAGCAGCAGCTCAAGCACCAGACTTTGAAATAGTTAAAAACGTAGGACCAATTTTTGATGAAGTAGCAAAAATTTGTGCAGACGAAAATATTAATGCACTTGCTTTTGAGGAAGACTTTGTCAGTTTTTCTGAGTACTCCGTTTTAGAAGAGATTATTGAAGAAACGCCATTAGTGCCAATTCACGGTATGATTGAAGAATTAAGAGAAGTGAAAGACGAAAATGAAATTGCAACAATTAAAAGAGCTTGTCAGATTGCCGACCAAGGTTTTGAGCATGTGCTGAAATTTATTCGTCCAGGCATGACTGAAATTGAAGTGGCTAACCAATTAGATTTTTATATGCGTTCTTTAGGAGCTACTAGCGTTTCTTTTGATACAATTGTGGCAAGCGGCTTACGTTCTGCAATGCCTCATGGTGTGGCAAGTGAAAAAGTAATTGAACAAGGTGACTTGATTACATTAGACTTTGGTTGTTACTATGATGGCTATGTATCGGATATGACGAGAACGTTTGCTATCGGAGATCCTGGTACAAAATTAAAAGAGATTTATCAAATCGTTTTAGAGGCTCAATTAAAAGTGATTGAAGCAGCACAGCCTGGTTTAACAGGAATTCAATTGGATGCTATTGCCCGAGATCACATTGCAGCAGCTGGATATGGTGAAGCTTTTGGCCACTCAACTGGACATGGAATTGGTTTAGAAATTCATGAAGGACCGAATGTTTCCTTTAGAGCCGATAAGCAATTTGTAGTCAATAATGTCATTACCGATGAACCTGGTATTTATTTACCTAGTATTGGTGGCGTTCGGATTGAGGATGATTTGTTAATTACGTCTGAAGGTAATGAAGTCCTAACCAAATCACCGAAAGAATTGATTATTTTATAGAAATTATGACCGCGCTACGAAAGGATGTAGCGTGGTTTTTTTATTGATAAAGAAGTGGTGATTTTTGCAATAAATAACTGCAATACTTTTAGAAACAAATTCATAGTATCTTTGAGATGGAATATAAAAAATTTGAGGAACAATTTATTAAAATTGAATCTTATTACTTGAGAGTCAAAGGAGTCTGTGTTGCATTTTGTGTATGAGTCGTCTTTGCTATTTGAAAAATGGGTTTTTATAGCCTTTGTTTTAAAATAATGATAAACTATTAACGAATATGCAGGATTTTTTTTATAGCCTTTTGGTAATTGTAAATAAGGAGGATAGCCATGATCTCAGTGAATGATTTTAAAACGGGTTTAACAATTGAAGTTGATGGTGATATTTGGCGCGTGGTCGATTTTCAACACGTGAAACCTGGTAAAGGCGCTGCGTTTGTTCGTTCAAAACTTAAAAATTTACGAACAGGTGCTGTTCAGGAAAAAACTTTCCGTGCCGGTGAAAAAGTTGCCAAAGCGCAAATCGACAATCGTAAAATGCAATATTTGTACGAAAGTGGCGATAGTCATGTCTTTATGGATTTAGACACTTACGAACAAATTGAAATTCCGACAGAACAGATTAAAGATGAACTAAAATATATGTTGGAAAATATGGAAGTAACAGTTATCATGTATGGTTCAGAGATCTTAGGGGTCGATTTACCAAATACTGTCGTTTTAGAAGTTGCTGAAACAGAACCAAATATCAAAGGAGATACTTCTTCTGGTGGTTCAAAACCTGCAACAATGGAGACCGGTGTTACGGTAAATGTACCGTTTTTTGTTAATCAAGGAGATAAATTAATCATCAATACAACTGATGGTTCCTATGTTTCTCGCGCATAATTGTAATTAGACTGGAGGAAGTCATTGTGGCTGACGAAAAAAATTTAATACTAGATACAAATCAAGATTTAGGTGAAATTGTCATCGCTCCTGAAGTGATTGAAGTAATTATTGGAATTGCCGCTTCCAAAGTTGACGGTGTTTATGACATGCAAGGAAGTTTTACGAGTAATGTAACAGAATTACTCGGGCGTTCCAATCACGGTAAAGGGGTATCTTTAACCATTGCAGAAGATGGAATTAAGGTTGACCTTTACTGCTACATGAAGTATGGTATTTCTGTACCTAAAACGGCTATGGAAATTCAAGAACGTGTCAAACAACAAGTCTTGTTTATGACAGATGTTGAATTAGCAGAAGTAAATGTTCATGTGGTGGCAGTGGTACCTGAAAAAGTTGAAACACCAGATTTAGATGAATTATTTGAAAATGAGGAAGAAAATGAGTAAAGAATTGTCTCGACACGAGATTCGAAAAATGGCACTACAAGCATTGTTTCCCCTTGATTTTAATCAAGATTTGGATAAAAAAGATGCCATTATGCAAGCGATTGAGTTAGAACACCACGAAATGGTGGATGAAGAACAAGAAAATTTTGTACCAGCATATTTGGATAAATTAGTGGCTGGAGTTTGTGAACACAAGGCTGATTTAGACGAATTGATTCAAAAACACTTGAAAAAAGGCTGGAGTATTAAACGTCTTTCTAAAATGGATTTGTGTATTTTACGTATTGCCAGTTATGAAATGATGTATGAAGCAGACGTGCCTAATAAAGTGGCATTAAACGAAGCTTTAGAGTTAACAAAAACTTTTAGTGACGATCAATCACGTAAGTTTGTTAACGGTGTTTTATCAGCAATTAACACCGATTTAACCAAGGAAGCATAAGAATTGTCTAGAACTTGGAGCAGTTAAGAATATTATTCTTAGCTGCTTTTTTGTTTGATTGCCAAATTTTCAGTAAAATTATCTGCTGAACTTTCACAACAAAACCTCCCTGTGCTAGAATAAGGCTAAATGAATGAAAGAGGCGATTTTTCATGGCCCAAATATTAGATGGAAAAAAATTAGCAGCTACAATGCAAGCAAAAATGCAAACCGAAGTAGCGGCTATAAAAGAAAAAGATGGTACTGTGCCTGGATTGGTTGTCATCTTAGTAGGAGAAGATCCAGCGAGTCAAATTTATGTGCGCAATAAAGAAGTCGCTGCCAGCAAAATGGGCATCTATTCTAAAGTAGATCGTCGTCCTGAAACAATTACAGAAGCTGAATTGTTGGCTTTAATTGAAAAGTATAATCAAGATGAGCAGTTTCATGGAATTTTGGTCCAACTGCCTCTGCCAGCTCACATTGACGAAGAAAAAGTAATTTTAGCAATTGATCCCAAAAAAGATGTTGATGGTTTTCACCCTTTAAATATTGGTCGCTTGTTTACAGGTGATCCAGTAATGATTCCATGTACCCCTTATGGCATTATGAAACTTTTAGCAGCTTATGATATTTCAGTGGCCGGCAAAAATGCTGTGGTAATCGGTCGGAGTAATATTGTCGGAAAACCAATGGCACATCTTTTATTACAAGAAAATGCAACTGTGACAATTGCACATTCTAAAACACAAAACTTACCTGAAATTGCCAAAAAAGCAGATATTTTAGTTGCCGCAGTCGGTGTAGGACATTTAGTAGATGAAAGTTACGTTAAAGAAGGTGCGGTTGTAATCGATGTGGGGATGAACCGTGACGCGAATAATAAACTAATTGGAGATGTTGATTTTGAGGCTGTCAAACCAATGGCCGATTTTATTACACCTGTTCCAGGCGGTGTAGGTCCGATGACCATTACCATGTTACTTTATCAAACCATTAAAGCGTATCGTTTGCAGAAATCAGGTGTTTAGATGGCCCAAGAGTATCTAACAGTTACGGCTTTAACCAAATATTTAAAACGCAAATTTGATGTGGATCCCTATTTAGAAAAGGTTTATTTGACTGGTGAAATTTCTAATTTTCGTTTGCGACCTAATCATCAATATTTTTCTTTAAAAGACGATGGAGCTAAAATTTCGGCTGTAATGTTCAAAGGTGCGTTTAGTAAATTGAAGTTTCAACCAGAAGAAGGGATGAAAGTTTTTGTTGTTGGCCGCATTTCATTATATGAAGCCAGTGGCAATTATCAAATTTATGTCGAGCAAATGGAACCAGACGGCATTGGGGCTTTATATCAGGCTTACGAACAATTAAAAGCAAAGTTGGACAAAGAAGGTTTATTTTTAGCGCCTAAAAAAAACTTACCCAAATATCCTAAAAAAATTGCGGTTTTAACTAGTCCTAGTGGTGCTGTGATTCGAGATATTATGACAACGGTGAAAAGACGGTATCCTATTGCGGAAATTACTTTATTTCCTACTGTCGTACAAGGAGACAAAGCAGCAGGAGATGTCGTTACTAATATTGCTCGCGTAGAAGCCATTGGGGATTTTGATACGATGATTATTGGACGTGGTGGTGGTTCCATTGAAGATTTATGGCCATTTAACGAAGAGAAAGTTGCTCGTGCTATTTTTGCGGCAAAGACGCCAATTATATCATCGGTCGGACATGAAACAGATACTACTATCGCAGATTTAGTAGCCGATGTGCGGGCGGCAACACCTACTGCCGCAGCTGAGTTAGCAGTTCCGGTTTTAAGTGATGAAATTTTAAAAATTAAAGAAAAACAAACGCGATTAGAACAGGCCTTTATGCATCAATTGGCTTTAAAAAAAGAGCGCTATGAACGCTTAAGTGCATCTTATGTTCTGCGACAGCCGGAACGACTTTATGAAGCCCAATCTATAAAGTTAGATCAATTAACCCAACGTCTGTTGCAAAGTACACAAAACCGACTTTTTGAAGAAGAAAGAAAAGTGATGCAATTAAATCACAATTTAAGGCAATTTAATCCTAAAAATAGGGTGAATGAATTAAAACAACAACAGAATTATTTACAAGAACGCTTAGAAAAAAGTATGAAACAGCTTTTCCAACAAAAGCAGCAATCTTTTCAAAATGTCGTCCAATCTTTAGATTTACTCAGTCCTTTAAAAATTATGGGGAGAGGCTATAGTTATACGACTAAAGAAGAAAAGGTAATCAAAAGTGTAAAAGAAATTGCACCTAGTGATCAATTAGTTATTCATTACCAAGATGGTCAGGTAGAAGCTGCGGTAACAAAAATCACGTCTGAAGAAAAGTAAGCAGTGAACAAATTATAAGTTTAAGATTTTCACTTTAAATAATCAGATGAGTAAAATGGAGGAAATAATGGCTAAACAAACATTTGAAGAATCACTACAAGAACTAGAAGCAATTGTAAAGCAACTAGAACAAGGCGATGTCCCTTTAGAAGAAGCATTAGCAGCTTTTAAAAAAGGTATTACGTTGAGTAAACAATGCCAAGAAACGTTGACTAAAGCAGAAGATGCTTTGACTAAAATTATGCAAGAAAATGGCGAGGCTGTTGTCTTTGAAGAGGAAGAAAAATGAGTTTATTGACCGAATTTAAAGAAATTCATCTCACAAAAGTTGAAGCAGAAATGCGCCAATTTTTGCGACAACAGACCACAGATGAAACATTATTAAAAAGTATGCTCTATTCCATTGACGCCGGGGGAAAACGCTTGCGTCCGTTGTTACTACTTGCTACAATGGCCGGTTTTAATCAGAAGATTACTTTAGGTGCCTATCAAACCGCCGCGGCTTTGGAAATGATTCATACTTATTCGTTAATTCATGACGATTTACCGGCAATGGATAACGATGAATTACGCCGTGGCATACCAACGAATCATATCAAATTTGGGGCGGGAATGGCCACATTAGCAGGCGACGGTCTATTAACTGAAGCTTTTCATTTATTAAGTAGAGCAGAAGTATCCAGTGAGCTACGGTTATTGTTATTACAAAATTTAGCTAAAGCAAGTGGTACCGTGGGGATGGTTGCCGGCCAGGCAGCAGATGTTCAAGGGGAAGGGAAGTTGTTGAGCCTAGAGGAAATGGCCTTCGTTCATCAGCGTAAAACCGGCGCTTTGTTCACATTTGCTTTGACTGCTGGTGGCTTGTTAGCAGAACAAGAAGAAAGTGTAGTTGATTTATTACAAACTTTAGCGCAACATTTGGGCCTTGCCTTTCAAATTCGCGATGATCTCCTTGATGTTACCGCAACAAAAGACGAGCTAGGCAAAAACGTCGGACATGATGCTACATTAAATAAAAGCACCTACCCAGCTTTATTAGGTGTTGCAAAAAGTTCACAATTATTAGCTGCTGAATTGGCTGCAACAAAGGACTGTCTTAAAACATTACAAATGACTTCATTGGTCAAACCGGAATTATTAATGTCTTTAATCGAAGAATTGACTTTGGAGGTGCAAGCGTAAATGAAAAAAGAACGAGTGGATGTTTTAGCGCACCAACAAGGTTTATTTGAAACTAGAGAACAGGCCAAAAGAGGGGTTATGGCTGGCTTAGTTTACTTGGCAAAAAATAGTGAGCGTTTAGATAAGCCGGGTGAGAAAATTCCTATAGATTCACTGTTGGAGTTAAAAGGTGCCAAACTACCTTACGTTTCACGTGGTGGATTAAAATTAGAGAAAGCCTTGCAAGTTTTTCAATTAACTATGCAAGATAAAATTTTATTGGATATAGGTGCTTCAACTGGTGGGTTTACCGACGTAGCTTTACAAAATGGTGCAAAGCTAAGTTATGCTTTAGATGTGGGCTATAATCAATTAGCCTGGAAATTACGCCAAGATCCGCGCGTGATTGTGATGGAAAGGACGAATTTTCGTTATAGCAAACCAGCGGATTTCACTGAAGGATTACCACAAATTGCCACGATTGACGTTTCATTTATCTCTTTAAGTCTAATTTTGCCGCCATTGGCAAAGATTTTAGTTGAAGACGGTGATGTCATGGCACTTATTAAACCACAATTTGAAGCAGGAAAAGAAGCAGTAGGAAAACATGGAATTGTCAGAGATCCCAAAGTTCATCAAAATGTGTTGGAAAAGACGTTAGCCATGGCTTTAGCAAATGGTTTTTCTGTAATAGGGCTCGATTATTCTCCAATTAAAGGTGGTGAGGGGAATATTGAATTTATTACCCATTTACAAAAAAGCAATATGCCTCTAATTGCCCCTGAGATTGATATTGCCACTGTTGTAACTGCAGCCCATGAACAATTAAAGCAATAATCTTTTGTAAAAAATATCACCAAACAGGTGCTATATTGAAAATGTTAGTAATTTTTACTAGCATGCGTGATAGTAAATACTTCAATACAGCAACTGTTTGGTTTTTTCTTTTCTTAGGTCAACTTAACCGTCAAATTTTAGTTTTGTGTTGCCTTTATTTATACGGAAAAATACGTTATTATTAATAAGAATTCAAAGTAAAATAATTTTTGAGGAAAAGGCGTGTCAATTGGAGGTAGTTTCAATTACTGCGGCTTTATTTTATGTGAAGGAGCAAGCTATGAGAAAAAAAGAGCGTCATCGTTTGATTACCCGCTTGTTGACAGAAAAAAATATTCAAAAACAAGAAGACTTTGTCGAGTTATTAAAAAGTCGGGGTGTGGTGGTTACCCAAGCGACAATTTCTCGGGATATTAAAGAGTTAAAATTGATTAAAGTTCCCTCCCAAGAAGGCGGTTATCGTTACAGCTTACCGGCTGAAACGGCAGAAGATGTAGGGGTAAAATTAGAAAAAATGTTAAAAGATGCCTTTGTTTCTGTTGATCAAATGGAGAAATTTGTGGTGTTAAAAACATTGCCAGGTAATGCTTCTGCGATTGCTAATTTAATTGAAAAAAGATTTCAAGAAAGCTTATTTTCTGTTTTAAATGATGATGATACCGTTTTAATGATTACGCGGACAGAAACAGTAGCGCAAGACTTACGACAAGAATTTTTACGCTTTTTATAAAAGCAGGAGTTGAGGCAGATGTTAGTAGAATTAGGAATTAAGAATTTTGCCATTATTTCCAGTTTGCGTCTCCAATTTCATAAAGGTATGACGGCATTAACCGGAGAAACCGGGGCTGGTAAGTCAATTATTATTGATGCAATGGGGCTTTTATGTGGGAGTCGTGGCTCGGCTGACTATATTCGTGAAGGTGCGACCAAATGTAGTTTAGAAGGTCTATTCGAATTGCCAAATGACCATGCGTTTCATGAGCTTTTAAGTGAGCTGGGGATTGAAACAGAAGACGAGTTGTTAATCGTCCAGCGGGATATTAGCCAAAGTGGTAAAAATATTTGTCGGGTCAACGGCCGGACATTAACTTTAGCTAATTTGCGACGAATTGGTGCTTTTTTAGTTGATATTCAAGGTCAAAATGAGCATCAAGAGCTACTACAACCTGAGCGGCATTTGCATTTATTGGATCAATTTGGAGGTAAAAAATTTCAAGGATTATTAGAAAAATACCGCCAAGCTTTTGAAACGTATCAGCATTTAAAGCAACAAATGCGAAAAATTCAAGCCAATGAGCAATCATATGTCCAGCGGATGGATATGTTACATTTTCAACAAGATGAAATTGCTAGTGCCAATCTTTTGCCAAATGAAGAAGAAGAGCTAGTGGAGGAACGGGAAAAACTCGGTAATTATCAAAAAATTGTCGATAGTTTAGCCCAGAGTTATGCCCTTTTAACTAATGATGAAGGCAACAGTTTAGACGGTGTAGGCGCAGCTTTGACCAGCATGCAAGATATTGCGCATTTAGATAGTGAGTATGAAACGATTAGTGAAAATTTACAATCAGCTTTTTATTTGTTGCAAGAGGCAGCAGGCGATATTTCACGCCAATTTGATAGTTTAGCCTTTGATGAGGGGCGTCTAGAAGAAGTGAACCAGCGCTTAGAGTTAATTCGGCAATTAAAACGTAAATATGGCGAAACTGTTCCAGAAATTTTAGCCTATCATGAAGAGATCACAAAAGAATTAACGGAATCTGCTTATACAGAAGGGCAGTTGGAACATTTAGAAAAAGAGGTCAAAGAGCAAGAAGAAGTAACGTGGAATTTAGCGGAGCAGCTCCACTTAGAGCGAAAACAAATTGCTCATAAACTTTCCCAAGCAATCGTCACAGAGCTAAAGGAATTGTATATGGAACACAGTCAATTTGAAGTACGCTTTTTGAATGGAAAAAAAATACTCCAAGAAGCTGGATTTGATGAAGTGGAATTTTACTTAACTACTAATCCAGGGGAACCGTTAAAACCACTAGTTAAAGTTGCTTCTGGCGGAGAGTTATCCCGAATGTTATTGGCATTAAAAACGATATTTTCGCAAAATCAAGGAATTACAAGTATTGTTTTTGATGAGGTAGATACTGGTGTAAGTGGTAGAGTAGCACAAGCGATTGCTGAAAAAATTGCTAAAATTGCTGAAAATTCTCAAGTTTTGTGTATTACTCATTTACCTCAAGTAGCGGCAATTGCTGATTACCAATACTATATTAAAAAAGAAATTCACGACGGACGGACGCAAACTATCGTCTCAGAACTTCCTCAAAATAAACGGGTTAACGAAATAGCCCGGATGTTAGCAGGTTCTGAAGTGACAGAGTTAACACTAGAACACGCCAAAGAATTACTAGCAATGGCTGGACATTAATAATTAAAAAATAGCCTGGAAAAAGCATTTGCTTTTTCCAGGCTATTTTTAATAGTATAGATTTTACATGACACTTAAAATAGCTGTTAAAAAGACAGAACCGACAGTCAAAATCAACATAGTCCAAA
This sequence comes from Enterococcus sp. DIV0755b, assembly GCF_051713765.1. Classification (NCBI taxonomy): domain Bacteria; kingdom Bacillati; phylum Bacillota; class Bacilli; order Lactobacillales; family Enterococcaceae; genus Enterococcus; species Enterococcus sp. DIV0755b. Next base: position 1,356,059 of record NZ_JBIOQN010000001.1, read on the forward strand.
TTACAACTTTAGTTACTTTACTAAAAGTGCTGCTGGATTTTTTTTCGTTCATAAAGGCCACCCTTACATAAATTCTTCTCTTGGAGTTTACTCTTATTTTTCATGTACTTCAAGTTAATTGCTGTAAAATTCACAAAAGATTCCTCTTTTTTAAATATTTAATTGCCACATAACAAATAATTATAGTTAACCCTGTAATTAGTAAAAATGCATTATCCGATTCTGCGAAGGGAAGTTTAACATTCATCCCATATATTCCCCCAATAATAGTAGGAATAGTTAAAACAATTGTTAAAGAAGTCAATATCTTCATGACAATGTTCAAATTATTTGACACAATAGCAGAAAAGGTTTCATTCATTTGGCTAACCAGTTGCAAATTAATTTTAGCAGAGGTCATCGATTGTTTTGTTTCCACCAATATATCGTGTAAATGATTATGATAAGCATGGTGATCTTGAAATTCAGTCGTGTTGGCTAATTTAGTTAAGGTTTTAAAATTAGCTTTTGTCGCTGCTTCAAATAAAACAAGACTTTTTTGAATATCCATCAATTGATATAAATGCTTATTTTCAGTAGAAACTTGTATTTGACCTTCTAATTTATCGACTTGATGTCTTAAATCGGCTAAATCGTGGTTGTAAGTCAAAGCCAAGTGCCAAAGAATCTGTAACACCAGATTCAATTTACTACTCATATCGTTTTTAGGTAACGGCTTTTCCAAAATATCTTTAAAAAACGGCATATGATAATTACAAACTGTAATGAGTTTTTTATCCGGGGTAATAATTAACGCCAAAGGATAAGTATTAAATTGTAAATAGCCACTTGGACTGGTTGAAACATAAGGAAACTGTAATAATAGCAAAACGGGAATCCGAAAGTTTTCTTGATTTAGTCCTTCTGCGCGGGCATTTTCATCGTCATCTAAGACACTTGTTAAATAATCTTTTGGTAGTTCATATTTTTGTGAAAGAAAGTCTATTTCATTGGGTGACGGTTTTTCGACATGAAGCCAAAGTGACTCTTTAACGTCTTTTGTTGGAGTTAATTGATTATCTTCAAGAAAATAATGCGTAATCATGTAGTCACATCCTTTATGAAACATTATAATAGAAAAACGGTGGGATTTCTTTTGAAAGGCAATAAAAACTTAAGAAAAACTTAGGTGACTGCAAGAATTTTTAAAAGAACTGCAACACTGATGTAAAGAAAATCAAGTATAGTTACCCTAGCGGTATGGAGAGGAAATGAAAAATGGAAAAGTTTACACCGTTATTAGCATTTTGGTACATTTTTCCGGTAATTGTTTTGGTTGCCTGCAACTTTCTTGTGACCACTTTTGCTTTAACGAAACGTTTCAAAATAAAAGCCCCAGATTTAGCGGTTCCTTTGCTGTTTTTAGGAATCAATCAAGTGTCTCAAGCTACTTTTGCTTTTTCTGCACTGCCGTATTTTATTATCGGATTATTAATTTTAGGAATTGGTTTAGCGATTTTCCATGCTTATTTTTATGGCGAGTTAGCTTATGGACGTTACTTGAAAATGTTTTGGCGACTAGTTTTCTTATTGACGATGGTATTTTATGTTTTCATCGTCGTGTTGAGTTTATGGTATTTTCTGTAACTTTTTTGTGATTTTTAGCTGAAATGAATTTGTTATTAATTCTTTTGTTATCCTTGGTGAAAAAAAGTCAAAAAACTTCGCTTTTCGCCATACATATTTGGTGGTAGAAAGTGGGGGATTGTGGTAGACTGTGTATATCAAGTGGTGACAGGGGGTCTTTGTCGATGTTTATGGGCGAGTTTCAGCATTCAATCGATGCCAAAGGTCGTTTAATCGTCCCAGCAAAATTGCGGGAAAAACTCGGCGAAAAATTTATTGTTACCAGAGGACTTGATGGTTGTCTTTTTGGCTATCCTTATGCTGAATGGGAAAAATTAGAAGAAAAGTTAAATGAAATGCCATTAGCTAAAAAAGATGCGCGTACTTTCGTTCGTTTTTTTTACTCAGCAGCTACTGAGTGTGAAATTGATAAACAAGGTCGGATTAATATTCCCCAAACTTTACGAAAACACGCCGGTCTAACCAAAAATTGTGTTATTACCGGTGTAAGTAATCGAATTGAAATTTGGGATGAAGCGAAATGGCAAGCTTTCTCAGAAGAAGCTGAAGAGAACTTTGATGAAATTGCCGAAACAATGATTGATTTTGGCTTATAGAAAGAGGAACTTAAATGGCAGATTCATTTCAACATTACACCGTGATGCTTAAAGAAACAGTCGATGGACTAAATATTAAACCTGACGGTATTTATGTTGATTGTACCTTAGGTGGTGCTGGTCATAGCCAATATTTATTGTCACAATTAAATGATAATGGGCATCTCTATGCTTTTGATCAAGATCAAAAAGCAATTGATCATGCTAAGGTATTTTTAAAAGACGCTGTAGCAGCTGGAAAAGTGACATTTATTAAAAATAATTTTCGCAACCTAGCAGCTGCTTTAAAAGAACATGGAATTGAAAAAGTCGATGGCGTCTTATACGACTTAGGTGTCTCATCACCACAATTAGATGAAGCTAGTCGCGGTTTTAGTTACCATCAAGATGCACCACTAGATATGCGGATGGATCAATCAGCTCCATTTTCGGCTTATGATTTAGTCAATACGTATGATTATCACGAAATGGTGAAAATTTTTTATCGCTATGGTGAAGAGAAATTTTCTAAGCAAGTCGCCAGACAAATTGAACGGGCTAGAGAAAAAGCACCAATCGAAACGACTGGAGAACTAGTAGAGTTGATTAAAGAAGCAATTCCTGCTCCTGCTAGACGTAAAGGTGGGCATCCTGCTAAACGGATTTTCCAGGCAATCCGCATTGCCGTTAATGACGAATTAGGGGCAATTGAGAAGTCCTTAGAACAAGCGATTGCTCTTTTAAATGTTACAGGCAGAGTCAGCGTCATTACCTTTCATTCATTAGAAGATCGTCTGGTTAAAAATATTTTTAAAGAATATAGTAGTCCGAAAGATTTACCACCAGGCTTACCAGTGGTACCAGTGGAATATCAACCGGAATTAAAATTAATTAATCGCAAACCAATTGTTGCCAGTCAAGATGAGCTAGATGAAAATAATCGCTCCCGCAGTGCAAAATTGAGAATTGCTGAAAGAATCAAAGAATAAAAAGGAGCGTCGAAATGGCAGAAGCGAAACGTGAATATCACTATGATATGAATCAAGCAGCACCACAAGTGGAACAACCTAATCCGTCAGCGAAACCATCGACGCCACCACGTCCTGAAATTATTCGCATTCCAGCTTCGCCAGCTCGAAAATTAAAACGGATTAGTGGCTTGGAAAAAATCATTGGGATTTTTCTGTTGGCTGCTATTATTGGTTTGGCGGTATTAACAGTTTATGTTCGAACAGATATTAGCCAGCTAGAACGGGAAGTTTCTCAAATTGAAGCACAAACGACTCAACAAGCCGAAGAAAAAACCCGTTTAGAACAAGAAAAAAGCGAGCTTTCAAAAACGGAACGAATTAAAGAAATTGCGGAGAAAAAAGGACTTAAAATTAACGATGATAATTTAAGGAAAGTGAAGTAAATGCGTTTTAAACGAATTAGAAAGTATTTCCGCAAGAAAAATCAAAATCCAACGAACAACCGCAAAAAAGTAGGGATTATTCTCTTTGCTACGAGTATTGGGTTGTTCTTTTTGTTTGCCACCCGTTTAGGTTATCTGGTGGTAGTTGGAAACGTAGCGGGAACTTCTTTGGAAAAGAAGACTGCTGCCTTATATGAAGGTAGTAAAGTAGTAAAAGCTAAAAGAGGAACTATTTATGATCGTAATGGCGTAGCAATTGCCGAAGATGCAACATCTTATTCCTTAAAGGCTATTTTGTCTAAAAATTATAAAACAGGAAATAAAAAACTCTACGTTCAAAGTAAGGACTATGAAAAAGTTGCCACCATTTTACATGATATTTTAGGCTTAGATGAAAAAGAAGTCGTGTCCCGTTTAAAAGAGGGGGCAAAAAATGAATTGTATCAAGTTGAATTTTCTGGCAAGGGTAAGAATATTACTTTAGAAAAAAAGAAAAAAATCGAACAAGCGATGGAAAAGGCAGGTTTATCAGGGTTAGACTTTGATGAACATCCTAATCGTATTTATCCGAATGGCGTATTTGCATCGCATTTTATTGGCTATGCTGAACCAGAAGTGGATGACAAAGGTGTAGATAAAGGGTTAGTCGGGAAGATGGGCCTAGAAGCTGCATATAATGATATTTTAAGCGGAACTGATGGTGAAATTGTCTATCAAAAAGACAATTATCAAAATCCATTACCTGGTACAGTCGCACAAAAAAAAGCCGCTAAAGACGGTCAAGATATTTATACGACTTTAGATAGCGGACTACAAACGTATTTAGAATCATTAATGGATACAGCAGTGAAAAAATATAAACCAGAAGATGCTACTGCAGTATTAATGGAGGCAAAAACGGGCGAAATTTTAGCCATGAGCCAACGACCAACGTTTAATCCTGAAACGAAAAAGGAATTTTCTAATAAAGACTTTAATTGGATGAATTTATTAGTAGAAGATCGCTATGAACCTGGTTCCACAATGAAAGTCATGACAACTGCTGCTGCAATTGAAGATGGTGTTTTTAATGAAAATGAAACCTTTACGTCTGGTGAAATTAAAGTCGCTGATGCAACGATTAACGACTGGGATTATCAAGAACAAAGACGAACATTAACCATGCGCCAAGCGCTATCTTGGTCTAGTAATGTCGGAATGGTTAAGCTAGAACAAAAAATGGGCGATACGTGGCAAAATTATTTGAAAAAATTTGGTTTTGGTCAAAGTACGTATTCCGGCTTGCCTGGGGAAAACAGTGGTATTTTACCTACTAATAACATTGTTGATAAGGCGATGAGTTCATTTGGTCAAGGGATTGGTGTGACTAATTTCCAAATGATGCGGGCTTTTTCTGCGATAGCAAATAATGGTAAAATGTTAGAACCACATTACATTAGTAAAGTTGTAAACAGTCAAACTGGAACTGAACGCGTAACAGAGCCAGAAGTTGTTGGCAATCCTATTAGTGCACAGACAGCCACTAAAGTGCGGGAATATATGCGCGATGTCATTGAAAGTAAAGATTATGGTAGTGCTTATGGTGTTTATAATGTTCCAGGGTATAAAATTGCTGCTAAAACAGGGACGGCCCAAATTGCAGATGAAAAAAATGGTGGCTACTACCAAGGCGATACTGCATATCTGTATTCCATAGTTGAAATGATTCCAGCCGAAGATCCAGAATATGTCTTGTATATGACAATGAAAATGCCAGAGCATTGGGAACAAAAAGCTTTAGGTGACATCGGCAATGCTTTGTTAAAACGGGCAATGGAATTTAAAGATGATCAACCCGCTTCTGCGAGTGAAAATACTGAAAAAATTGAAGTTGCGGATTATCGTAATTTAGGTAAGGACAGTGCCGCAGCTGACGCAAGTAAAAATGGTTTAGTACCAATTGTAATTGGAACTGGCAGTAAAATTAAAGAGCAAGGAACACCTCACGGCACTAAAGTATTAGCTGGTGAAAAATTGATTTTACTTACCACTGGCTCCGAGTACTATATGCCAGATGTGACCAATTGGTCGAAAGCTGATTTGGTGAAACTGGGAGATTTACTAGGTGTTAAAGTTACATTCAAAGGTGACGGTTACTGTTCAGGGCAAAGTTTAGCTCCTTATGAGCGTATTGACGGGCAGGAAATTGAATTTACCATGTCACAATAATCTGAAATTTATCAAATAGAAATGCTATCACTCCTCTTGGCGTATTTTGCCAAAGAGGAATGATATGCGCAGAGAAAATAAGCTTCATTTTTTATAAAAAAATGATTACATTAAAAAGAACTAGGAGATTTTAAAAATGGAATGGACAAAGATGATTTTACCAATTGTGAGTAGCTTTGCGATGACTTATGCAGTCATGCCTCTTTTCATCGGCTATTTTCGCGTCAAACAATTCGGACAAGAAATTAGAGATGAAGGACCTAAATGGCACAATGTTAAAGCTGGGACCCCTACAATGGGTGGTGTTGTCTTTTTAATTGCTTCTGTTTTAACAGGTCTATGGGTCGGTGCTTGGTTAAATCAATTGACAGCTTCTTTATTTATCTTATTGTTCATTTTGTTTTTATATGGTTTATTAGGGTTCCTAGATGATTTTATTAAAATTTTTAAAAAGCGCAATATGGGTTTAAATTCTTTGCAGAAATTAATTGGTCAAATCATCGGTGCTGTTATTTTTTATTTTGTCTTTTTAAAAGAAGGTAATAGCAATCTTTTAAATATATTTGGAATTGAAGTAAACTTAGGCATTCTCTATGGACTTTTTGTCATTTTTTGGCTAGTGGGCTTTTCCAATGCAGTTAATTTGACCGATGGAATTGATGGTTTGGTTTCTGGTTTGGGGGTTATTTCCTTTGCAACTTATGGTATCATAGCTTTTAAGCAGAACCAATTTGATGTCTTGATCATTTGTTTAAGTGTAATCGGCGGACTATTGGGCTTTTTCCCTTACAATCACAAACCAGCTAAGATTTTTATGGGGGATGTAGGGTCGCTTGCACTTGGCGGCTTACTGGCGGCGATTTCTATTTTGTTACATCAAGAATGGACGTTGTTATTAATCGGTCTTATTTACGTCGTTGAAACTGCCAGTGTAATGTTGCAGGTGGCCTCCTTCAAATTAACCGGTAAACGTCTATTTAAAATGTCACCCATCCATCATCATTTTGAGATGAGCGGTTGGACTGAATGGAAAATCGATCTGGTTTTTTGGGGGATCGCTTTTGTTTGTTCGGTACTTACGCTTTTGATCATTTGGTAGGAGATGGAAAAAATGAAACAAATTAATGAATATCAAAATAAAAAAGTTCTTGTGTTAGGATTAGCAAAAAGTGGATTCAGTGCGGCCAAATTGTTACATGATTTGGGCGCACTTGTTACCGTTAATGACGGCAAACCTTTTGAAGAAAATCCAGAAGCGCAAGATCTTTTGGCGTTAGGGGTTAAAGTTGTAACTGGTAGTCATCCTATTGAATTATTAGATGAAGATTTTGCCTTAATGGTTAAAAATCCTGGTATTCCCTATAGTCAACCGCTAGTGAAAAAAGCAGTGGAAAAAGGTTTGCCAATTATTACTGAAGTTGAATTAGCCTATCAAATTGCAGAATGCCCACTCATTGGAATTACGGGTACAAATGGAAAAACGACTACAACGACAATGATTGGTGAAATTCTAAATGCGGGGATGAAAAAAGGTAAAGCACTGTTAGCTGGTAATATTGGTTATCCGGCTAGTACAGTAGCCCAAGATGCAAAAAAAGATGATGTCATGGTAACAGAATTATCTAGTTTTCAATTAATGGGCATTAAAACCTTTCATCCAGAAATTGCGGTTATCACCAATATTTTTTCTGCTCATTTAGATTACCATGGTTCCCAAGCAGAATATGAAAAAGCTAAATGGCATATCCAAGAGAATATGACTGCAACTGATTATTTAGTTTTAAACTGGGACCAAAAGGTTATCCAAGATTTAGCTAAAACGACAAAAGCTCAGGTTGTTCCTTTTTCTAGTACCCAGATAGTACGGGGAGCTTATCAAAAAGAAGGTAAATTGTACTTTTATGATGAATTTATTATGGCAGCTGATACATTAGGAGTACCTGGCAATCATAATGTTGAAAATGCGTTAGCAGCAATTGCTGTAGCGAAATTACGTAATATTTCAAATGAAGACATTAAAGAAACGTTACAAAGTTTTAGTGGGGTGCCACATCGGACTCAATTTGTAGGAACAATTAACGAACGGCGGTTTTTCAATGATTCGAAAGCCACAAATATTTTAGCGACAGAGATGGCATTGAGTGGTTTTAACCATGAAAAATTAATTTTATTAGCCGGTGGTTTAGATCGTGGTAATAGTTTTGATGATTTAATCCCATCGTTAATTGGATTAAAGGCAATAATTGTTTTTGGTGAGACAAAAGATAAGCTAGCACAGGCAGCACGAGATGCCCATATTCCAACTATTGAATTTAGTGAAAATGCTGAAACAGCTGTAGCAAAAGCTTACGCCCTAAGTGAGCCTGGTGATACGATTTTATTATCTCCTGCCAATGCTAGTTGGGATCAATATAAAAATTTTGAAATTAGAGGCGACCGTTTTATTGCAGCCGTAAATGACTTGAAAAAATAATAGAAATGAGCGAATTACGTGAAAGTATTAGTAACAGGTGGAGGAACAGGTGGTCATATCTATCCTGCCTTAGCCTTTGTAAAATACGTCAAAGAACAAGAACCGACAGCTGAATTTATGTATGTGGGGGGGAAAAGAGGGTTAGAAAATAAAATTCTACCTAAAACCGATATTCCCTTTAAAACTTTAGAAATTCAAGGGTTTAAACGCAAACTGTCTTTTGACAATGTCAAGACCTTGCAGCTTTTTTTCAAAAGCATTAAAGAAGCAAAACAAATTTTAAAATCTTTTCAACCAGATGTCGTCATCGGAACAGGTGGTTATGTTTCTGGAGCGGTGGTTTATGCAGCCGCTAAAATGAAAATTCCGACAATTGTTCACGAACAAAATAGTATTCCAGGAATGACCAACAAGTTTTTAAGTCGTTATGCCACTAAGATTGGGATTTGTTTTAAAGATGCGGCCCATTTTTTCCCCGCTGAAAAAACTGTATTGGTAGGGAATCCTCGTGCTAGTGAAGTAAGTGATACTAAAAAATCTGATATTTTGACAACTTTTGGTTTAAAAGAAGACAAACCAACTGCCTTAATCTTTGGTGGTAGTCAAGGTGCTTTAAAGATCAATCAAGCCGTAACTAAAGCTTTGCCAATTTTTGCTACCCGTGACTATCAGGTCTTATATGCTTCTGGGGAAAGATACTTTAATGAAATTAAAAATGAAGCAAAGATTGACTTAAGCCAGTTGACAAATGTTAGTATTGCGCCCTATATTGATAAGATGGCGGCAGTGATGGTTTGCTGTGACTTATTGGTGGGACGAGCTGGTGCGACATCTATTGCGGAGTTTACTGCATTAGGCTTACCAGCAGTTTTAATTCCTAGTCCTTACGTGACCGCAGATCATCAAACCAAAAATGCTCAAAGTTTAGTCGACGCTGGCGCTGCATTCATGATTAAAGATGACGCATTGACTGCTGAGTCATTAGTTGCAGCTATTGATGAGATTATGAAAAATCAAGTAAAACGGCAGCAAATGGCATCTGCTTCTAAATCAGAAGGTATACCAGATGCAAGTCAACGACTCTTCCAATTAGTGCAGGAAATTACTGCGTAAGATAAAGGTGGTGACGCATATCAGTAAGAAAGACCAGCCCAATAAAAGTGGTGAAAAGTCAGACGTCCATGCTGTCAATTTGACGCCGTGGCAAAAAGCCAACTTGGAGTATCGAAAAAAAAATGGTCAAGATGCGACGTGGTCTCCGACAGTTATTGCTGGACAGGAGCAAAAAGAAGAACCACAATTACCGGAAAATGCCAGTGATTTACCGATTGAAGGGGGTTCTTTAAACCCAAATGGTTCTTTTGCCGATCGGTTGCCAAAATTGAAATATGAACGAAATTCGGTACTTTACCGCCGTTTGACGATTATAATCTTACTTTTTTTAATACCGTTGTTATTTACTTTGTACTACGTTTCTCCTTTAAGTAAACTGGCTGCGGTTCATGTGGTAAAAAATGATACTGTAACAAAAACAGCTGTAACACAAGCAGCTGGATTTAATCTTGACGAGGGCCTTTGGTCTCAATATTGGCATCGAAAAGAAAATGAAGCAAAAATAAAGAAAGCTTTGCCACGAGTAAAAAGTGTTTCGGTTGCGATTGAACATTTTAATGAATTCAAATTAACTGTAACAGAATATCAAGAAGTCGCTATTTTAGAAAAAGGTGACAGCTATGCTCCGGTGATTGAAAATGGCAAGGTTTTGGCTGAAACGGTAAAAAAACCAGCAGAAAACCTGCCCATACTAGAAGACTTTAAATCGCAAAAGCGTATTTTGGCTGTTTTAAAACAGTACCAAAAACTTTCACAAGCATTACGCAGTAGTATTTCGCAAATTAAATACACGCCAACAAATGCCAACGCTGAGTTATTAAATTTATTGATGAATGATGGCAATACCGTTATTATTAATATCTCAAATCTAGCCGAGCAACTAAAGTACTATCCTCAAGTTGCTAAGGAGTTAAAAGGTAAAGGCGTTGTCGATATGGAAGTGGGAATTTTCACCTATCCGTATCCTAAGGAAGATGAAAAAACGAAAGAAACAACGAATTCTTCCAATTCAGCGCAAAGCGAAAACAATCAAAATGAAACCAATGAAAATACAGCAGAAAATGAAACTCAAAGTGAAACCAATAATAACACTCAAATAGAGCAATAAAAATTTCAAATATTTTTCATAACGTATTTCTAAAAAGTTGATTTTTGTGGTATTATTGTTAGCAGTGAACAAAATATTAAACTGATAGATAAAAACGGACCTTTACTGTTCGATCTATATGGAAATTTAGTAGGAGGGAATCCCATTCATGGCAAAAACGGGAATGTATGTCGGCCTTGACATTGGAACGACTTCAGTGAAAGTTGTCGTTGCAGAGTATGTCGAAAACCAAATGAATATCATTGGTGTAGGCAACGCCAAATCTGAAGGTATTAACAGAGGGATTATTGTCGATATTGAAAAATCGGTTCAAGCAATTCAACGAGCCGTCAAGCAAGCAGAAGAAAAAGCAGGTATCCAAATTCGTAGTGTAAGCGTTGGTGTTCCAGCCAATTTATTAGAAGTGGAAAATTGTCAAGGAATGATTGCTGTTAACAGCGAATCAAAAGAAATTACAGATGAAGATGTACGCAATGTCGCTTCAGCTGCTTTAGTACGTTCAGTTCCTCCTGAAAGACAAATCATTACGATTTTGCCACAAGAATTTACAGTGGATGGCTTTGAAGGTATTAAAGACCCACGCGGAATGATTGGTGTACGGTTAGAAATGTTTGGTGTTGTTTTCACTGGACCTAAAACTATTTTACACAACATTCGTAAATGTGTGGAAAAAGCAGGTCTTCACTTAAATGAAATGGTGATTACACCTCTTGCTTTAACAGAATCTATTTTATCTGATGGTGAAAAAGATTTTGGAACAACGGTTATTGATATTGGCGGTGGCCAAACGACGACCTCAGTTATGCATGATAAACAATTGAAATTTACTCACGTTAACCAAGAAGGTGGCGAATACGTGACAAAAGATATTTCAACTGTTTTAAATACATCTTTTAACAATGCTGAAGCTTTGAAGATTAATTATGGAGATGCTTACCCAGAACGCACATCTGCTAGTGAAGAATTTCCAGTAGACGTAATTGGTAAATCTGAACCAGTCAAAATTGATGAACGCTACTTAGCTGAAATCATTGAAGCTCGGATGGAACAAATTTTCACTAAATCAAAAGAAGTTTTAGATGAAATTGATGCGTTAAGTTTACCAGGTGGGGTTGTCTTAACTGGCGGTGCCGCAAGTTTACCTGGCGTTGTCGACTTAGCTCAAGAAATTTTTGGCACAAACGTTAAACTTTATGTACCAAATCATATGGGCTTACGTAATCCAGTCTTTACCAATGTCATCTCAATTGTAGATTATTCTGCAAATTTAAGTGAAGTTTATCAATTGGCAAAAACAGCTGTAACGGGTGAACGTACACAACCTGCTACAAGTCAAGAAGCACCGGTTCCTGTTACACAAGAACCAGCTTATGATGAATATGATAGCCCAGAAGAAACGTATGAAGAAGCTGACGAATCAACTGGCGAAAGCGTTAAAGACAAAGTAAAAGATTTCTTTTCGAATATTTTCGACTAAACCCAAGCAGGAGGAATAAACATTATGGAATTTTCAATTGACAATACCGTAAACGACGGCGCAGTCATTAAAGTTATCGGTGTCGGCGGTGGCGGTGGCAACGCAGTCAACCGTATGATCGAAGAAAACGTTAAAGGTGTAGAGTTCATCGCAGCTAATACCGATGTCCAAGCCTTAAAAAATTCAAAAGCTGAAACTGTTATTCAATTAGGGCCTAAATATACCCGAGGTCTTGGTGCAGGCTCACAACCAGAAGTTGGTCAAAAGGCTGCAGAAGAAAGTGAAGAAGCTATTCGCGAAGCATTAGATGGCGCAGACATGATCTTTATTACCGCTGGTATGGGTGGTGGTACTGGTACTGGTGCTGCTCCAATCGTCGCTAAAATTGCAAAAGAACTTGGCGCTTTGACAGTTGGTGTCGTAACACGTCCATTCACTTTTGAAGGTCCTAAACGTGGCCGCTTTGCCGCAGAAGGTATCGCACAATTAAAAGAAAACGTGGATACTTTACTTATTATTTCAAACAACCGTCTATTAGAAGTTGTTGATAAAAAGACACCAATGCTTGAAGCATTCCGTGAAGCCGATAACGTTTTACGTCAAGGAGTACAAGGTATTTCTGATTTAATTACTGCACCAGGTTACGTGAACTTGGACTTCGCTGATGTGAAAACAGTAATGGAAAATCAAGGTACTGCTTTAATGGGTATCGGTGTTGCTTCTGGTGAAGATCGTGTCATTGAAGCGACGAAGAAAGCTATTTCTTCTCCGTTACTTGAAACTTCAATCGATGGAGCAGAACAAGTCTTATTAAATATTACTGGTGGTTTAGATATGACCTTGTTTGAAGCACAAGATGCTTCTGATATTGTAGCAAATGCTGCCACAGGGGATGTCAACATCATCTTAGGTACTTCAATCAATGAAGAACTAGGAGATGAAATCCGCGTAACAGTAATTGCAACCGGAATTGATCCGACAAAAAAGGAAAATAAAGGTCGTACTTCAAGACAAAATCAAATCCACAGCATCCCACAAAAACCGGTTTTAGATATGGAACAAGCAAAACCAACACAACCAGAAGATGACAATGCTTTTGGTGACTGGGATATTCGCAAGGAACAAACAGTGCGTCCTAAAGTTGATGATACACAATTTGAAAATATCGAAAAGAAAGAATTCGATACATTTAATCGCGACGATGTAAAATCTGGTGATGATGATGAATTAAGTACACCACCATTTTTCCGTCGTAAACGTTAATTAAAGCTTTGGAGGTAAGAGCACATGATTGCTGAGAACTTGCGGGAGGTCCGACAAGAGATACAGGAGTCATGTGCTCTTGTTGGTCGTGATGAAAAAAGTGTCCGGTTGGTTGCCGTGACAAAAACGGTCTCTAGTCAAGTAATGCGCCAGTTGACAGATCTGAACGTTTTAGATTTAGCAGAAAACCGTACCGATGTTTTCTTAGAGAAAAAACAAGAATTGGCTGATATTGATACGATTTGTTGGCATTTTATTGGCAATTTACAGCGGAGAAAGGTAAAATTAGTTATAAATGAAATAGACTATTTCCACGCTTTAGATAGTTTAAGCTTGGCAGCAGAAATTCAAAAAAGAGCCGAACATGTTATTAAATGTTTCGTGGAAGTCAATGTTTCAGGTGAAGCATCAAAACATGGCGTTGCACCAGCCGAACTTTCAGAATTTATTTTAGCCCTAGCCGCTTATGATAAAATACAGGTCGTAGGACTGATGACAATGGCACCATTTGGAGCTACAGTATCGGTACAACGGGATGTTTTTGGTAGACTACGACAATTGCAACAAGAGATTGAAGCGGCTAATTTAGTCTATGCTCCTTGTCATGAATTAAGTATGGGAATGAGCAATGACTTTCAAGCAGCTATTTATGAAGGGGCAACATTTATTCGTGTCGGTACTGCTTTAGTCAAAGATGTCTAAAAGGAGGAGTTATCATGTCGATTTTTAGCAAAGCGGCAGATTTTTTCGGTTTATCAGAAGATAACTATGATGAATATGAAGTGGCCCCTGGGGTCGATGGTTATGAAGCGGTTGTTGAAGAAATACCAGTAGAACAGTCAAATCCTATTGAGGAAAGTGTTCCTGTGAATCAGGTGCCAAAGACAGATAAAAAAGTTGTTTCATTGCGTCAAAATATGAAGACACCAACAAATACTAAACGGCAACATGGTACTAGTCATTCAAAGGGAAACGCTAGCAAAATTACTATTTTGGAACCTCGCAATTATCAAGAAGTAAAAAAAATCGCACAGCATGTTTTAAATGGTGAGGCGGTATTAGTTAATTTTCAATCGGTAGAAGAAGATCAAGCGCGACGAATCGTTGATTTTTTGACTGGTACGGTTTATGCCCAAGATGGGGATATAAAACGCGTCGGTGATGAAATTTTCTTATGTACGCCTTGTGATGTTGAAATTGATGGTCAAGATTCTTTGCCCACAGAAACAGATTTATATGATTTAAATTAAGGAGGCAATTGCCATTTTTAGGTTATTAGGTTTGCTTAACGATGCCGTTTATTTTTATTCGGTTTTACTAATGATTTATGCTTTATTATCTTGGTTTCCTGGTGGGTATCAGTCAGCTATTGGTCGTTTTCTAAGAAAAATTTGTGAACCATATTTGAGTTTATTTGATCGACTTAATTTAACGATTGGCCCAATTGATTTAACAATTGCAGTTGCAATTATTGTATTGAATTTAGCGAGTCAAGGTCTAACAACAATTTTAGTCAATATTATGTATTAAGAAAAGGGGTGGGAATCTATGAACGTAAATGTCTATCAACATTTTCGGGCTGATGAACGCCCTTTTATTGACGCTGTGACTGACTGGATTGAACAAGTCCAAATGCAATATGCACCGTATCTAACTGATTTTTTAGATCCACGTCAAGCGTATATTGCGGAAACTTTGATTCGGCAAGAAACCGATTTGAAATTCATGTTTTACGGTGGTTATGAGCAAGCTGAAAGACGGCGCTTATTAATTTATCCCGATTATTATGAACCAACTTTAGATGAGTTTGACATTGCCGTTTATGAGGTTCATTATCCCAAAAAATTTGCAAATTTAAGTCATGGTAAGTTATTGGGAACGTTAATTGGGACGGGAATTAAGCGCGAGTATTTTGGAGATATTATTAGTGATGGCTCTGCGTGGCAAATCTTTATTGCAAAAGAAGTCGCGAGTTTTGTAGCTTTACAAATCGTCAAAGTCGGCAATGTAACAGCTAGATTAGAAGAGCAGCATTATACTGATATATTAACCCCAAAAGATAGCTGGGAAGAAGAAAAAACAACCGTCTCTTCTCTGCGCTTAGATACAGTTATTGCAACAGTTTTTAATATTTCACGTCAACGAGCTAAACAATTAGTGGAAAGTGGCAAAATTAAAGTGAATTGGACCGAAACATTACGTCCAGATTTTATGTTAGATTTATTAGATATTATTTCTGTTCGCGGTTTTGGCCGTATTCAGTTACAAGAAATTGAAGGAAAAACGAAAAAAGATAAAATACGCTTAACTTTAGGTGTTTTAAGAAAATAAGTAGAGGTGGTAAGAAAATGGCATTGACTCCATTAGACATTAACAATAAAACTTTCGCGGTAAAAATGCGCGGATATAATCAAGACGAAGTTGACGACTTTTTAGATTTAGTAGGTCGTGATTATGAAGAGTTATTACAAAAGAATCGTGAAATGGAAAAAGCATTAAAACATGCAGAAGAAAAACTTGAATATTTCAATGAGTTAAAAGACGCCTTGAATCAATCCATTATCGTAGCCCAAGATACTGCTGATAAAGTGAAAACAAGTGCAAGTAAAGAATCTGAAGTAATCGTAACTTCCGCTCAAAATCGAGCAGATGAATTAGTCTCAAGTGCTGAAAAACATGCCCACGAATTGACGACTGCTGCTGAACAAAAAGCCAAAGAAATTTTAAATGATGCTAGTGAAAGCGCACGTCAATTGGCGACTGAAACCAACGATTTGAAAACAAAAACGCGAGTGTTCCATCAAAACTTGACGTTAATGTTACAATCTCAATTAGAACAAGTGAAAAGTCCGGAATGGGATGAAATTTTAAAACCATTTGCAAGTTATGTGCAAGATGGACATGAAGCATTCCAAGAACTAATGGAAAAAGAGCTTGACAAAGAAAATCCAGATGAAGTAAACTCAAACAGTGATATGACTGAAAATCAAATGGATATTGTTGAGGCCAGTGAAAAAATTATCACACCAAGTCAAGAAATTCCTGCGGTTAACACATTAGATGATGCCAAGGAATTACTAAATAAAATTGAAGAAAAAGACCAAAAATAGAACAGAAAAGTTTTTAGTACTTTCTTTCAGCGAGTCGGTGATAGTGAAAGACCGATGAACCCTGCTAAAAAAAAGATCCTCTATTGGTTTTAATGTTGAAGTAAGTAGACATTAACGTATGATTTCGTTAACAATCACAAAGAAGTACATTTTGTACAAATTTGGGTGGTACCACGACAACGTTCGTCCCTTGGTTGGGATGAACGTTTTTTATTTTGAAAAAATAGTGAGTAGATAGAATAGGAGCGGATATTGATGAAGATGAAAGAAACATTGCATCTAGGCAAAACCGGTTTTCCCATGCGGGGGAATTTGCCGAATCGGGAAAAAGAATGGCAAAAAGATTGGGAAGAAGCGGATTTATACGGACAACGCCAAAAGTTAAACGAAGGCAAACCTTCTTTTGTTTTACACGATGGACCGCCATACGCCAACGGCAATATTCATATTGGACACGCTTTAAATAAAATTAGTAAAGATATTATTGTGCGCTATAAATCAATGTCTGGTTTTCGGGCGCCTTACGTTCCGGGGTGGGATACCCATGGTTTACCAATTGAGCAAGTATTAGCAAACAAAGGAATTAAACGCAAAGAGATGACCATGGCTGAGTACCGCGAAAAATGTCGGGAATATGCGATGTCACAAGTTGATAAACAACGTAACGACTTTAAGCGGCTTGGAGTCGCCGGAGATTGGGAAAATCCTTATGTTACGCTAGATCCAACTTATGAAGCTGCTGAAATTCGCGTTTTCGGGAAGATGGCAGAAAAAGGCTATATTTATAAAGGTCTAAAACCAATTTATTGGTCACCCTCCAGTGAATCTTCTTTAGCAGAAGCAGAAATTGAATATAAAGATGTGAAATCACCATCTATTTTTGTAGCATTTAAAGTTGTCGATGGTAAAGGTCTACTAGATACAGATACTTCTTTGATTATTTGGACGACAACACCTTGGACATTACCGGCAAACTTAGGTATTTCGGTTAACCCTACTTATACGTATGTCCAAATTGAAGCAGATGGAAAAAAATATGTGGTGGCAAAAGATTTATTAGAAACAGTCAAAAATGAAATTGGCTGGCAAGATGTCACTATCTTACAAGAATTTCCTGGTACTAAAATGGAATACATGACAGCGCAACATCCATTTTATGATCGCACTTCTTTAGTAATGTGTGGAGATCACGTAACATTAGATGCCGGGACTGGGTTAGTTCACACTGCACCAGGTCATGGTGAAGATGACTATATCGTCGGTAAAAAATATGGTTTAGACGTTTTATCACCAATTGATAATCGCGGCGTCTTTACTGCAGAAGCACCAGGTTTTGAAGGGATGTTTTACGATAAAGCCAATCCAGAAGTAACAAAATTATTGGAAGAAAAAGGCGCTTTATTAAAACTTGATTTCTTCACCCACAGCTATCCCCATGATTGGCGGACGAAAAAACCAGTTATTTACCGTGCAACACCACAATGGTTTGCCTCTATTGATAAATTTAGAGCAGATATTTTAGCTGAAATTGAAAAAGTTGATTGGATTATTCCATGGGGTAAAACCCGTCTTTATAACATGATTCGTGATCGGGGAGATTGGGTAATTTCTCGCCAACGGGCATGGGGTGTACCGTTGCCAATTTTTTATGCGGAAAATGGTGAAGCAATCATTACCCCTGAAACAATTGAACATGTCGCAGAATTATTTACCGCTCACGGTTCAAATATTTGGTTTGAAAAAGAAGCAAAAGAATTATTACCTGCTGGATTCACACATCCAGGTTCTCCTAATGGTGAATTTACTAAAGAAAATGATATTATGGATGTTTGGTTTGATTCAGGTTCTTCGCATGAAGCTGTTTTACGGCAACGACCAGAATTAAGTTTTCCAGCCGATATGTATTTAGAAGGTTCAGATCAATACCGTGGTTGGTTTAATTCAAGTATTACAACCAGTGTTGCGATTAATGGAGTTGCACCTTATAAAGCTGTATTATCACAAGGCTTTACCTTAGATGGTGAAGGTCGTAAGATGAGTAAATCACTCGGAAACACCATTGCGCCGGAAAAAGTTATTAATCAAATGGGCGCTGATATCTTGCGTCTTTGGGTGGCAAGTGTCGATTATGAAGCAGACGTGCGCGTTTCGATGGATATTTTGAATCAAGTTTCAGAAGTTTATCGTAAAATCCGGAACACTATGCGCTTTTTACTTGCTAATACGAATGACTTTAATCCGAAAACAGATGCAGTACCATATTCTGAATTACGTTCAGTTGATAAATATATGACAGTTCGTTTAAATCAAGTTATCAAAACAATTTTAGAAGATGGTTATGAAAAATATAATTTCTTACACATTTATCGGACTGTAATGAACTTTTTAACAGTTGATTTGTCTTCTTTCTATTTGGATTTTGCGAAAGATGTCGTTTATATCGAAGCTGAAAATGATCATGCAAGACGTTCCATGCAAACTGTTTTCTATCAAGCAGCTGTTGCTTTGACAAAACTTTTGACACCAATTCTACCTCATACAGCAGAAGAAATCTGGTCTTACTTGCAAGAAGACGACGACTATGTGCAATTAGCTGAAATGCCTAGTTATGAAGAATTTGCCAATCAAGATGAGTTACTGGATATGTGGAGTGCCTTTTTAGATTTCAGAGATAACGTCTTAAAAGCGTTAGAAGAAGCCCGTAACGAAAAATTAATTGGGAAACCATTGGAAGCTAAAGTGACGATTTACCCTAATGAACAAGTAGCAGACTTACTAACAGCAATTGATAGTGATTTGGCCCAACTGTTAATTGTAGCATCAGACTACTTTACAGTTGAAAAAGTCGGGACTGCGGTTCCAAGTAATGCGATGAAATTTGATGATGTGGCGATTTTAGTAGAAAAAGCCGATGGTCATGTATGTGATCGTTGTCGCCAAGTCCGTAAAGAAATTGGTAGCACCCCTAAATTACCATCATTGTGCCACCATTGTACTGAAATTGTCCAAGAAAGCTTTCCTGAAGCTGTAGAACAGGGAATTGAATAAAAGAAAAAAATAAAATAGTGTTACTCGTTATAGTAAATAAGGACCTGAAATGTGTCGGCATTTCAAGTCCTTATTTCGTCTGTAAATTTCGAGCTGTTATTATATTTTACGAACGTTTCTAAAAAAATAGCGGAAAAATTTTTGAAAGTAATTGCAGTCTTGTGAAAAACAATGTAAACTATTTGAAATTAGAATTTTCAGAAAATAAAAAAAGTAGGTGCCTGCGTGGAAAAAATTGCAGAGAAAAACTTGATGTATGATCCCAAGTTTGAAAAAGATGCGTGTGGAATGGGCTTTATCGCGCAAAAAGATGGCCAAGCCTCCCACCAATTAGTTGAACACGCCTTAACAATGTTAGAACGAATGAACCACCGGGGCGGGACGGGCGCCCAACCAGATACTGGCGATGGTGCGGGTATTTTAATGGCGTTACCAGATCGCTTCTTTCGTAAAAAAGCTAGCGAAGCGGGGATAACTTTACCTCAAAATGGTGATTATGCTGTTGCAATGTTATTTTTACCAAAAGACAAAGTTCAAAAAGAACAAATGACTCAAGTGTTAATCGAAGATATTCTAAAAGCGGGTTATGACGTATTATGGTCTAGAGATGTCCCGTATAATTTTTATGAATGTGGCCCAGGCGCCCAAGCTGTAATGCCGAATTTTTTACAACTTTTCATCGAAAAACCATTAGATGTTAAAAGTGGCCGGGATTTTGAAGACCAACTATTTCGTTTAAGACGTAAAATTGAAAAAGCCTACAATCCAACCGAATTGGTAATTTGTAGTCTTTCAGCCAAAACAATTGTTTATAAAGGAATGTTGCATGCGTATCAAGTTGGCCGCTTTTATCCAGATTTAAAAGATGAATTAATGGAAACAAGCATTGCTTTAACGCATTCTCGTTTTTCAACGAATACTTTTCCAAGTTGGGACCGAGCGCAACCATTTCGTTTTTTGGCACATAATGGCGAAATTAACACATTACGTGGTGCAGAAAACTGGATGCATAGCCATAAAATTGAAATTTATAACGAAGATAATTCCGATTCAGCTAAATTAGAAAATTGTTTGGAATATTTGTATCGTAATGGCCGAGATATCCCTCATGCTTTAATGATGATGGTGCCAGAAGCATGGTCTAAAGAAGCCAATTTATCAAAAGAATTACAAGCATTTAATGAATACAACGCTAGTTTTATGGCTCCTTTTGATGGACCGGCTGCTCTATGTTTTACCGATGGTGAAATGGTTGGAGCCGCATTGGATAGAAATGGGTTACGTCCTTCTCGTTATTCTATTACAAAAGATGGTTTAATTGTCGTAGCCTCAGAGTCGGGTGTAGTTGACTTAGCTCCTAATGAAGTGATTGAAAAAGGGGTTTTAGGCCCAGCCAATTTATTTATTGTCGATACAAAAAAAGGTAAGATTTATCGTAATGATGAAATTCGTCAAAAGTATGCTACCGCTAAGCCTTATGAAAAGTGGTTAGCTGAAAAGAGAATTAATTTAGATGAAATAAAGCCGCCAAAGAAAAAAACTTGCGTTATGACTGAAAAAGAAATGCGACAGTTGTGGCAATTAAATGGATATACAGATGAGATTTTAAGAACGGTGATCCTACCGATGGCCCAAAACGGCGAAGAGCCTGTCATCTCGATGGGATTTGATTCACCTTTAGCTGTTTTAAGCGACAAGCCTCAATCGTTGTTTACTTATTTTAAACAGCAATTTGCGCAAGTCACCAATCCGCCGATTGATGCGATTCGCGAAAAATTAGTCATCGGTACTGAACTTTTCTTAGGTAGAGATAGCGATATACGTCAAGATCAAGCACAAAATTGCAATAAAGTAAAAATTGCGAGTCCAATTTTAAATACGACAGAATTTGAAAAGTTATTGACGATTGATTATGACCAGCAAAAGACTGTGGTTCAATCGATTTTATATCCGGTAAATGAAGAAGACCCAAATAGCTTACAACAAGCGTTAGAACGCGTATTTAAAGAAGCGGAAACAAAAATTGATAACGGCGGTACGATTATTGTTTTAAGTGATCGAAATCGAAAAAAAGGTGAGCTGGCGATTCCAATTTTATTAGCTGTTTCAGGCTTGCATAATTATCTTGTTGCGCGGGGCAAGGGCTCATTAGCTTCGATTGTAGCTGATACTGCCGAGGTTTGTGAAGTTCATCACTGCGCGATGTTAGTCGGATATGGTGCAAGCGGCGTGCATCCATACTTGGCTTATGCTTCCCTTACCGCCTATAATTTAAGTGATAAAGTTGAAAATTTCCGAACTGCTTGTGAAAAAGGTCTAATTAAAGTAATGTCACGTATGGGAATTTCAACGGTAGCAGGGTATCACGGTGCACAATTATTTGAAGCAGTAGGAATTTCAAATGCTGTAATCGAGCAATATTTCACCGGTACTGCAAGTAGAATTGGTGGGCTGAATTTAGCACAAATTGAAGCAGAGTATTACGCTCACTATCAAAAAGCTTTTGGACCAACCGCCAACGATTATTTACCTTCAGGCGGGAGTTATCAGTATAAAGCAGACGGCGAACATCATTTATTTAATCCCAAAACTATTTACAATTTTCAAAAAGCTGTTCGCAGTGGCAGCTATGCGCTTTATAAGGATTATGCAAATGCAATGAATGAAGAAGCCCTTAAAACCCCAACCACTTTGCGGGCAATGTGGGAATTTAAAAAAGAACGCCCTGCAATTACTTTAGCTGAGGTTGAACCAGCAACAGACATCGTGAAACGTTTTAAAGTAGGCGCCATGTCTTATGGTTCTTTAAGTGAAGAAGCACATAAATGTTTAGCTGAAGCCATGAACTCGATTGGAGCAAAATCAAATAGTGGTGAAGGTGGCGAAAATCGTGATCGTTTTAAACCGCTACCAGATGGTCGAAACTTTAACAGTAAGATTAAACAAGTTGCTTCAGGGCGTTTTGGCGTAAATGCGGAATATTTAATGAGTGCTGAAGAACTACAAATTAAAGTTGCGCAAGGGGCAAAACCAGGTGAAGGAGGACAATTACCAGGCAATAAAGTCTTTCCTTGGGTAGCCGAAATTCGTGGTTCAACCCCTGGGGTGCGCTTAATTTCACCACCACCGCATCATGATATTTACTCAATTGAAGATTTAGCCCAACTGATTTATGATTTAAAAACGATTAATCCTTATGCAAAAATTAATGTGAAATTAGTTTCTTCAACTGGTGTGGGAACGATTGCAACCGGAGTCGTCAAAGCTGGAGCTGATGTAGTAGTGATTTCTGGTTACGATGGCGGAACGGGTGCTTCTCCGCGCAATTCAGTGCGGGATGCAGGATTACCTTGGGAAATGGGCTTAGCCGAAGCGCATCAAACTTTAGCGCTAAATAATTTGCGTCAACGGGTTACTTTGGAAACTGATGGTAAGTTAATGACAGGAAAAGATCTTGCGATTGCAGCCTTATTAGGAGCTGAAGAATATAGTTTTGCTTCATTAGCCTTGGTAGCAATTGGTTGTGTTATGATGCGAGTTTGTAGTTTAAACACTTGTCCTGTTGGTGTAGCGACACAAAACCCAGCTTTACGCCAGTTTTTTGCCGGAAAACCAGAACACGTAGTAAATGCAATGATGTTTTTAGCTGAAGATTTAAGAGAAATTATGGCCGAATTAGGCTTTAAAACAGTTGATGAAATGATTGGTCATACAGAAGTCTTAAAACCGCGTTATGTGGCAAAAGGAAAGGCAAAATCGCTTGATTATTCGAAACTATTAGCCACAACTACAGGAATTGAGCGCAAGGTGGTTGATCCATTCTTAGAAAAACGGCAGTGGCCATTATTAGATGATTACGCAGCTGCAGCTATTGCAGCCAAACAAACTGTCACAGTCAAAGAAACCATCAATAATGTCAAACGAAGTGTTGGTGCGCGAATGGGGGGCTGGATTGCAGAACGTTTTGGTAATTACACCTTAACTGCTGGCTTATTAAAATATGAGTACCAAGGAATTGCAGGTCAAAGTTTTGGTGCATTTACCACCCAAGGAATGGAATTAAAACTGATCGGAGAAGCCAATGATTATGTTGCTAAAGGATTGAGTGGAGGACGCTTAATTATTGTTCCACCTGAAGATGCGGCGTATGATACCAATCACTCACCGATTGTAGGTAACGTAGCTTGTTTTGGCGCAAATAAAGGCGAAGCTTATTTTAGAGGCTTAGCAGGAGAGCGCTTTTGTGTCCGTAACAGTGGAGCGATGGTTGTCGTCGAAGGTGTCGGTGATAACGGATGTGAATATATGACCGGTGGTGCAGCAGTTATTTTAGGTAAAACGGGTCGGAATTTTGCCGCTGGTATGTCTGGTGGGTTAGCTTATATTTATGATCCTGAGAAGAATTTTCCACCAAACTGCAATCTGGAAATGGTGGAACTTTATCCGCTTGATGCCCAAGATAAAATCTTAAAAGAACTAATTGAAAAGCATTTGCAATACACAGCTTCACCGATTGCTAGTGAAATTTTAGCTAATTGGGATACAGCAGCAAAAGATTTTGTGAAAGTTTATCCCAAAGAATTTCATGCGGTCAATGATGCACTAAATGATTTGGCTAGTGAAGGTTTAGCTGGCGCTGCGCTTTTAAATGCAGCTTTTGAAAAAGTAATTGGTGCCAAAAAAGAAGCTGTTTCAGTTTTAAGAAAGGAGCGTGACTAATTTGGCAGATCCATTTGGCTTTTTAAACTATCAACGTCAAGACAATCCTTTTCGCGCCGTAGATCTTAGGATAAATGACTGGCATGAATTACAAGAACCACTTTTGGAAGAACAAAGAAGACAACAAGCAGCCCGTTGCATGAATTGTGGTATTCCTTTTTGTCATTCGGGGACCTTTTATGGCGTGCAGAAAGTTGCTTCTGGTTGCCCCAATGACAATTTGATTCCAGAATGGAACGATTTACTTTACCAAGGACGTTTTAAGGCGGCCTTTGAGCGCTTAGCTAAAACTAATCCTTTGCCAGAAATGACTGGTCGCGTTTGTCCTGCACCTTGTGAAAAAGGCTGTACGGAATCGCTAAATGGTTCAGGCGTAACTATTCATGATAATGAACGTTTCATTATTGATAAGGCGTTTGAAGAAGGCTGGGTGAAAGACAGTGGCGTTCCCGCCTGTAAAACGAATTTTAAGGTTGCTATTGTCGGTAGTGGGCCGGCAGGATTATCAGCAGCTTGGCGATTAAATCAATTAGGTCATAACGTGACCGTTTATGAACGAAGTGATCGTTTTGGTGGCCTGTTAATGTATGGAATACCAAATATGAAATTAGATAAAGATATCGTGTTGCGTCGCGTGGCGCTGATGCAAGAACTTGGTATCACTTTTATTGCTAATACTGAAGTCGGCGTAGATATTACAGTAGACACATTGGAAAGAGAATTTGATCGGATCGTTTTAGCCACTGGTGCCAGTGTGCCGCGAGACTTAGACGTTACTGGTCGCCATTTCCAAGGAATTCAATTTGCGGTGGATTATTTAACTGAAGCCACAAAAGATGTGTTAAAACATGGAAAAGAAGCGACGAGTAAGAAATTAGCGGGAAAACATGTAGTCGTAATTGGTGGAGGAGATACCGGCAATGACTGTATCGCTGCGGCAATTCGTCAAGGAGCTGCTACGGTTAAGCAGTTGGAAATTACACCTGCGCTACCGGCACAACGCACAGATCAAAATCCTTGGCCGGAATATCCTTTAACAGGAAAAGTAGGCTATGGACAAGAAGAAGCGCTGCAAAAATTTGGTGAACCTATTACCACTTATAGTACTACTACTACTGGTTTTATTGGAGCAGAAAGAGGACAAGTAATCGGGGTTGAAACAATAGCCGTTGATCAAAATTTAAAACCAATTCCAGAGACCAATCAAGTTGTACGTGCTGATCTTGTTTTACTAGCAATGGGCTTTTTAGGAGCAGAGCAAAGTTTATTTGAACAATTTGGAATTTCAGAAATTTATGATGATTATACTACTAATAATGAACGGGTATTAGTAGCCGGAGATGCGAAAAGAGGACCAAGTTTAGTAATTTGGGCGATTCGTGAAGGACGTAAAACAGCCGAAAAAGTTGATGAAGCGTTGCGGGCGCTAGTTTATCAATAAATCAATTGAAATTAAAAAAGTAGAGGAGGTGTGACAAAAGTCTGGTCATACCTCCTCTTTTCGAATAAACGTTGTGACAAAAGCAGATTCTGTTACAACTTCTTTATTTTACCTGTGCTATTGGCTTTTTTTGCTTATAGTGAGGCTTTACCTCAAACGGTGGATATAATGGTTTTTACAATAAATTTCGTTCTTTGTACCATTCATCTGGTTGCCAGATCCAGTTGAAACCATCTTTTTCAAGTAAATCAAAGGCGGCTTGTGGCCCCATAGTGCCAGCGGCATAGTTAGGAAAATCTGGTGTTTGTTTATCCCAAGCAAAGCGAATACGATCGACAATCCGCCAAGATTGTGCCACTTCATCCCAGTGGGTGAAATTAGTGCTATCACCATTTAACGCATCAAAAATTAAACGTTCATAAGCTTCAGGAGAATTTTCTACCATTTCGGCAGTATTACGATAATCTAATTTCACTGGTTTAGTCGAATAACCTTGACCAATTTCTTTACCGTTTAAACTCATACTAAAGCCTTCAGTCGGCTGAATATAAATTGTCAATACATTTGGTGGTAATTCACTTTGAGTGCCTACTTCTGTTGTACTAGAGCGAAAAACGTTAATTGGCACTTGTTTAAAGACAATATTAATACGAGTACCTTTTTCTGTTAACCGTTTCCCTGTACGTACGTAAAAAGGTACACCTGACCAGCGGAAGTTATCAATTAAAAATTTACCGGCTACGAAAGTTTCTGTATTCGAATCTTCAGCTACATTTGGTTCGTGACGATAGTCGATAAATTCTTTATCAGCGAGTTTTCCTTTGGTATATTGACCTCTAACAAAGTTTTCCTGCACTTCTTTTTCTGAATAAAGGCGTACCGCATTTAATGCTTTTATTTTCTCACTTCGGATGGCTTCTTCAGTAAAGGCTACAGGAGGTTCCATTACCAGTAAAGAAAGTACTTGTAAGATATGGTTTTGCACCATGTCTTTTAAAGCACCACTTTGATCATAATAGCCTCCGCGATCTTCAACCCCTAAATTTTCAGCCAAAGTAATTTGTACGTTATCGATATAGCGTTGGTTCCAAAGGGATTCAAATAAATTATTAGCAAAACGAATTGCTGAGATATTTTGCACCATTTCTTTACCTAAATAATGATCAATGCGATAAATATCTTTTTCAGCAAAGACTTGATTAATCTCATTGTTTAATTCATTGGCTGATTTAAAATCAGAGCCAAAAGGTTTTTCAATAATTACGCGGTGATAGCCGTTAGTAGCAAGCATGCCACTTTCTTTTAATTGGGTTACAATCGTACCAAAAAAACGTGGTGACATGGCAAGATAATAAAGGCGATTGCCACCTAGCTGATATTTTTCGTTTAATTTATTTGTTAAGTCTTTTAAAACAGTGTAATGGCTAGTATCAGAAACATCATGAGATTGATAGTAAAAGTGGCTGGCAAATTTTTCTGCTTCTTCTGGAGTAGGGTTTAGTGATGCGATTGCTTCTTTGACTACTTCATGATAATAATCATCACTCCAAGGTCTTCTAGCAGTACCAATAACAGCAAAACACTCATTTAAATCGCCTTTTTTATATAAACGAAATAAAGAGGGGTATAATTTGCGTTTGGCAAGGTCTCCGGTAGCACCGAAGATAGTAAACAAGACATTCGTATTTTCAGTCATGTGATCTCTCCTTACAATTTATCGACAAAAATCGTATTGGCAGCCTTATAGCTTACGGCCATGGTTTTTTGTTCGTTACTAATAGTAATAGGTCCTTCATAAGGTGCAATATCTGTAATGATGTACTCTTCATGGATTACTAAATCAATACTAACTAAATAATCCAGTAATTCTCGCTCGTCTAAGACCCGGGCGATTTTAACTTTGGTACCAATTGGAAAGTCAGTGAGGGTTTGGCGCTTCTTCTCAGTAACTAACGAATTTTCAGCTGGTATTTGCCCACCGTGAGGACAATAAGGTGGATGGTTTAAATAATTATCTAAACGTTTTGCTAATTTATGAGAAGTAACATGTTCTAATACTTCAGCATCGTCATGAACTTCATTCCAAGAGTAGTGGAGGTGTTCAACGAGAAAGACTTCCCAAAGTCTGTGTTTTCGCACTAAGTCACTCGCTCTTTTTTTGCCAGTCTCTGTTAGTTGTACACCTTGGTAAGCAGTGTGTTCAACAAGGCCTTCTTTTACAAGTTTTGACAACATTTCGCTGACAGAAGCTGGTGAAACACTTAATCCAGCTACGATTTGCTTATTGCTGATTTTTTCTTCGTCGCCTCCTAGTTCCAAAATTAATTTTAAATAATCTTCGCGATTAGGTGTCACAGGAGTCAATCCTTTCTGGTGAATCGTTCATTCACAGTGACCAGATAATGGAATTATATCTGGCTATCACATCAAATTTTACCAAAAAAATGCAGTATTTACTATGTTTTCAGCTTGAAGTTTGCTGGTTTAAGCTAATGAATCGTAAAAAAGAAAAGTACAGTTAACTTTTTATACTTATTTAAGCTAGAAAAGCTAAACCAGCTTTTTAATATTTTGTTCAGATTTTCAAAAGTAAGGGAAAATAAAAATACCGACCTAAAAAGTTAGCTTTTAGGTCGGTATAAAATCTAATTGTTACAAGATGATGTTGTAAACACACTCAATTTAGTCACAGATTGGTACAAGAGTAAAAGGTACTTACGAGGCAACTTAAAGCGTTACGCCCAATCTCCATTGCGGAAAACAGGAACGCGCGTACCATCTTTACGAATACCGTCAATGTTCATTTTATCTGATCCTACCATAAAGTCGACGTGTGTCTGACTGCGGTTTAAACCATGCGCTTTTAATTCTTCTTCACTCATCTCAGTGCCCCCTTGTAGACTAAAGGCATAGGCAGAACCTAATGCTAAGTGGTTAGAAGCATTTTCATCAAAAAGGGTATTGAAAAAAGTAATGCCAGATTGTGAGATTGGAGAAGGATCAGGTACCAATGCCACTTCACCTAAGCTTTTAGCACCTTCATCAGTATCCAATAATTTGGCTAAGACATCTTGACCTTCTTCGGCTGAAAAATCAACGACTTTGCCATCTTTAAAGGTAAATTTCATTCCTGAAATAATAGAGCCGGCATAGCTTAATGGTTTTGTACTTGAAATAACGCCATCAATGCGACGGAAATCTGGTGCCGTGAAGACTTCTTCAGTTGGCATATTGGCCATAAACTCTTCACCGCGGGCATTAAAACTGCCAGCACCTTCCCACAGGTGATTTTCAGGCAAGCCAATAATTAAATCGGTTCCTGGTGCAGTATAATGTAGAGCTGAAAATTGTTCCTTGTTTAATTCTGCGGCTTTATTTCGCAATGTTTCGTCATGCTGTTTCCAGGCTGCAATCGGATCTTCATGGTCAATGCGGGTAGTTTTAAAGATTTCTTCCCATAATTTCATTTGTGCTTCTTGTGGCTCAAGCTCAGGAAAGACTTTTTGTGCCCATTCTTGACCAGCTGCTGCTACCACAGTCCAGCTTACTTTATTTGCTTGGGTCGCTTTGCGTAAATTCATCATAGCTTTTCCAGTCGCAGCTTGATAAGTTGCAACGCGATCAGCATCCACACCAGCTAACGCCCCAGGATCAGAAGAAACAACACTAATTCGGCTGGCCCCTTTTTTTAGCCAATCGTCTGTTTGTGCCACTTTATAGGCTGGAATATTTTCTAAACGATCTTCTTGGGCATGTAAAAGAAATTCTCGTTGGATTTTATCATCTGTCCACTGCACAATCACTTCAGCTGCCCCTAATTTATAAGCTTTTTCGGTAATAAGACGAGCCAATGGTGCTTGATCGACACTAATTTGCAATACGACAGTATGTCCTTTCGAAACATTAACACCAACTGCGACAATTAGTTCAGCGTACTTCGCTAAATTTTTGTTAAAATTTGTCATAAAAAAACCTCCAATTTCAAATAAGAAGCATAAAAAACCGCTTTACTTATTAATTTTCAAACTATTTAGATAATATCATTTCGTTGGGAATAAAACAATGAAAGGGCTTGGTACTTGTGTTTTTAGCGATCTTTTCATTGGGATTATTCAGAAGATAAAAAAGCAACCGTTTTCTTTTTTGCAATGGTAAAAAAACATGGTACAATATTAATATAACAAAAAAATGAAAAGACTAAAGGAAAAAAGGAGTTAAAAAATAATGGCAAGAAAGAAAACAATCACCCGCGATCAGATTCTGAATGCGGCTTATGATGTCGTAGCAACAGACGGTTTTTCTCGCTTTACTGCTCGAAATATTGCAGCGAAAATGAAGTGCTCTACCCAGCCCATCTATTTAGAATTTAAAAACATGGAAGATCTTAAAATGGCACTTATCAAAAAACTGCATGATTATTTAGCGACCGAAGTTTTTCCAGTTGAACACACCGGCGAGACGATTGTCGACTTGGCACTCAATTACATTGGTTTTGCCACCGAACATAAGCGTTTATATCGTGCGATGTACTTAGAAGAATATGGTGGGGGAAAAGAGATGCAAGAATTTTCATTCCAGTATTTTTCCAATGCCGTAAAATCAGATCCAGCTTTTAAAGATTTAACAGATAGTGAAATTGAATCTCTTCATACAGGTTGTTGGATTGTCGCAACAGGTATTGCAGCATTAAAATCTTCGGGAATTATTAACCCGACTGAAGAACAAATTATTGCCCTGATGCAAGATACAATCAGTCAAATTATAAAACGTGAAGATCCACTGGCAATTAACTATTAAGGGATAGTCAAAAGACCCGCTAAAATTTGGTGATAAATGTAAAGTAGCAAAATGCTTTTAAAGTTTACTTTTCATTTATCATCAGTCTTTAGCGGGTCCGTTTATTTGATTATGAAGTTAATTTAAGGCAGCGACTAGTTTTTTAGCAAATTCTTCTAAATTATCAATATCTTGTGCTTCCACATTTAAATCAACTTTCACAACTTCAGCGCCTTTTGTGGCACCAGTTTTTTTAAAAGCTTGATCAAAATCGTCTACTGATTTAGCAAAATCATCATAAAAAGTATCTCCAGAACCACAAACACCATAAATCTTACCAGTTAAATCCAGCTCTTGTAGTTCTTCATAGAAATCAATAATTTCTTCTGGCAGTTCACCTTCGCCATAAGTATAGGTTGCCACAACACAAATATCGGCTTCTTCAAATTCAGTAGCTTCAACTTGCGTACACTCATCAACCGAGACATCGATATTTAGATTTTCAAAAGCCTCTGCTACAACGTCAGCAATTTCTTCGGTATTGCCGGTTAAACTGGCATAAACAATTTTTGCTAGGGCCATTTTTGCCACTCCTTTAAGTAAAATTAAACTATTTTTTTTGCCGTTTCAAAGAATCCCTAATGATTATAACAAATGGGTGAAAGCTTGCCTACTGGTTGTTATTTGAAAATTTGGCGAAAACAAGTGCCTGTGGTAGAATAATAAAGGTTTAAGAATAAAAAAATTTTCTTACAAATCAAGTGTCAAAAAGGAATCTTTATTTAAAAGGAGACGACAGTATGATTACATTAAAATCTGCTCGAGAAATTGAAGCAATGCGCAAATCAGGTGCGTTGTTAGCAGATGTTCACAGACATTTACGTGATTTTATTAAACCAGGTATCACCAGTTGGGATATTGAGGTTTTTGTCCGCAATTTTATCGAAAGCCACGGTGGCGTCGCAGCCCAAATTGGCTTTGAAGGGTATAAGTATGCCACTTGTGTCAGTATTAATTCTGAAATTTGTCACGGCTTCCCTCGTAAAAAGCCATTACACGAAGGTGACTTAGTGAAAGTCGATATGTGTGTGGATCTAAAAGGGGCTATGTCAGATTCTTGTTGGGCGTATGTAGTCGGAAAAGCTACTCCAGAAGATGAAAAATTAATGGCTGTCACTAAAAAGGCGCTATATTTAGGAATTGAACAAGCACAAGTTGGAAATCGAATCGGTGATATTGGTCATGCTATTCAAACATATGTTGAAAACGAAGGTTATGGCGTTGTCCGCGATTTTATCGGTCATGGTATTGGACCTACAATTCATGAAGCACCGGCTGTGCCACATTTTGGTGAAGCAGGAAAAGGATTACGCTTAAAAGAAGGTATGGTAATCACCATTGAACCGATGGTTAACACTGGGACTTGGAAAATGAAAATGGACCCTAACGGCTGGACTGCTTATACTTTAGACGGAGGGTTAAGTTGTCAGTATGAACATACCATCGCCATCACAAAAGAAGGTCCGCAAATTTTAACTTCTCAAGGTGAAGAAGGAACTTATTAATTTAGTAAAAAAGAGTAAGCAAGTGCTGCAAAAGGTGCTTGCTTATTCTACAATGTGATAAGATTATCTTAAGTTGAAAATAATTAACAATCACGACAAAACTTGACAAAAAACTTGCCGTGATTGTTAATTACTTTCATTAATGTCTGAATGGCTCCGTTTTTTATGCTTGCTTGTAATAAAAAATGTTGAAGATAAAAAACGTTACCTCGTACAATATAACGACATTTCTTGACTTGAAATTTAATAAGGAGTGCCTATGAAGCTTGTTGCGAAAATAAAAAATAATGAAAAATTAATGCGATTTCTTACGATTGTAAAAAATCGTTTTAGTGATGCGCAAATCGGTAATAACGCTGTGATTGTAGCATACTACTTGCTGCTTTCTCTTTTTCCTTTATTAATTGCTGTGGGAAATTTATTGCCTTTTTTAAACATCAATCCCAATTCAATTTTACCTTACGTTAAAGATATTATTCCAGATCAAGTCTATACTTTTATTGGTCCTGCGATAAAAAATTTGTTGACGCAAGGATCTGGCGGGGTACTATCCATCTCAGCTTTAGCAGCGTTATGGTCTGCTAGTAAAAGTATTAATGGCTTACAAACGGCCATGAATAGTGCGTATGGCGTAAATGATCGTAAAAATTTTATTGCAGTGCGCATTGTTTCGGTAATTGTAATTGTTTTATTATTAGTTGCTATGGTAGGTGTGACTGTGGTGTTGGGGGTTGGACGGATGATTTTAGATGGCCTTCAGCCAATACTTGGTTTTTCTGGTCAAATTATTGAAACCTTCCAGCGGTTTAAATGGCCATTAACCATCATCGCATTGTTAGCGATTATGATGATTATTTACTGGATAGTTCCTAACGCGAAAGTAAAACTGATGACTACCTGGCCAGGAGCAGTCGTGGCAACTATCGGGTGGATGTTATTAGGACAAGTATTTGGTCTTTATGCACAGTTTTTTGCCGCGAAAGTTAGTGGATATCAAATTATTGGGAGTTTTATTGTGCTAATGTTGTGGTTAAATATGGCGGCAACCATCATTATTTTAGGTGGTATTACCAATGCGATTATTGCCGAGTATGTAACGGGTCAAGAAGTACAAGATCGCAAAGGAGCATTAGTAAAACTAAGCAATAAAATTGAAGCAAAAATTGGAAGAAATGATAAAGAAGACTCTTCCAAGTAAAGAAAGCAGGACAGACGATGACTTTTACTTTTCGTTTTATTATCAGGCTCTTTTTGACCATGATAATTTCGTTAATTTTAACGCCGATAGTCAAATTACTAGCTTTTAAAATGGGAGCAGTTGATAAGCCTGGTGCAAGACGAATCAATACGAAAACAATGCCGACAGCTGGTGGGCTTAGTATTTTTATTTCTTTTTCGATTGCACTTTTATGGGAATTTAACGATACATTACCATTAGATAAAGTTTGGCCCATGCTTTTAGGGGCACTCATTATTGTTGTTACTGGACTCATTGATGATATTTTTGAATTAACGCCACTCCAAAAAACTTTAGGAATTACTTTAGCTGCTTTAGAAGCATATTTTGTTGCTGGAATTGAAATAAATACTTTTAGTTTACCTTTTTTTGGACGTTTTGAATTAGGCTGGTTAAGTGTACCGGTAACACTAATATGGATTTTGGCAATCACAAACGCAGTTAATCTAATTGATGGCTTAGACGGCTTAGCATCTGGGGTTTCAATTATCGGCTTGACCACAATCGGTCTAATCAGTTACTTCTTTTTACCCCATACCGGTGTTTTTCTGGCAATTATTATTTTTAGCTTGGTAGCTGCTATCATTGGCTTTTTTCCGTATAATTTTCATCCGGCTACCATCTATTTGGGTGATACTGGGGCCTTATTTCTCGGTTATATGATTGCTATTTTATCTTTACAAGGTTTAAAAAATGCGACTTTTATTACAATTTTAACCCCAATGTTTATTTTGGGCGTTCCCATTACGGATACCGTATATGCAATGATTCGAAGGAAATTTAATAAACAACCAATTTCTTCGGCTGATAAAATGCACTTACACCATCGCTTATTATCACTGGGATTTACGCATCGAGGTGCTGTATTAACAATTTACGCTTTAGCGCTGGTCTTTTCTTTTATTGCATTGCTAATGAATTATGCAAGTACATGGGCAACGGTGCTTCTGATTATCTTTACGGCTGTAGGATTGGAATTATTTATTGAATTAATTGGTTTGGTTGGTGAAAATAGGCAACCGTTAATGTTTGCTTTAAAATTTTTGGGAAATAGAAAATTCCGACAAACCGTTTTATCAAAACATCGTGATAATAAGTAGAAGATTTATCTTTAAAGATAAATCTTCTTTTTTTGCTTGACGTATGAATAGCTGTTCATTTATAATATACATGAACAAACATTCATGTAAACGTTTTGTAAAGAGGTGTGAAAAATGGAATTAAAATATCAATTAAAAGGTTTGGATTGCGCTAACTGCGCAGCAAAAATTGAACGATCTGTATCAAAAGTTGAGGGAGTAAAAAAAGCCCAGGTTGATTTTATGCAGTCAAGTATAGCGATTACTTGTGATTTACAACAGGCAGAAAATGTTGAAATAGCTAGTCAGAAAGCAATCAAAAAAATTGAGCCAGATGTAACAATGGTCAAAAAAGGAACAGAACACGAACACCAACATGAACATGGTCACACTAAACCAAAAGTCATGATGGGGCGTATCTTATTGACAGCAGGAATAATGCTGTTACTTATTTTACTAAAACCGATTGAGCCACTGAATACAATTTTTTATGCGACCATTTATTTATTGATTGGTTATGATATCGTTAAAACGGCTGTATTGAATTTATTTTCCGGTCAACTTTTTGATGAGAATTTTTTGATGACAGTTGCGACCATTGGGGCTTTTTTAATTGGTGATCGACCAGAAGCAGTATTGGTTATGCTGTTGTATCAAATTGGTGAATTTTTCCAAGACTACGCTGTCAATCAATCCAAAAAAAATATTAAAGCATTAATGGATGTGCGTCCAGACAGGGCAAGACTTGTAACCAATAACGGCTTAAAAATCGTGAAACCAGAATCAGTAGCTGTGGGAGATGTTGTGCAAGTAAATCCTGGGGAAAAAATTCCATTAGACGGCACAATTAAAGAAGGTATTGGTTATATTGATACCTCAGCACTAACAGGTGAGTCTATGCCACAACTTGTTGAAGTAGGAAATAAAGTGTTAAGTGGTTCTGTTAATAAAGATACACCTTTAACTATTCAAGTTACCGAATCATTTGGTCAATCGACTGTTAGCAAAATTTTAGATTTAGTAGAAAATGCTAGTAGTAAAAAAGCGCCAGCAGAAAAATTTATTACTAAATTTGCTCGTGTTTACACGCCGATTGTGGTAGGTTTAGCGGTTTTATTAGCTATTATTCCACCTCTTTTTGGTGGTGATTTAAAAGAGTGGATATACCGTGCCTTAACTTTTCTAGTAATCTCTTGTCCATGCGCATTAGTAATTTCAGTTCCACTAAGCTTTTTTGGTGGAATAGGTGGTGCTAGTCGTGCAGGGATTTTAATCAAAGGCTCCAATTATCTAGAAAAATTAGCAAAGGTAGATACAGTTGTTTTTGATAAAACGGGTACATTAACTAAAGGGCAATTTTCTGTTGAAGAGATTGTAACGCTTTGTAAATCGATCCCGATTTTAACTTATGCAAGTGCTTTAGAGCAAAATTCTAGTCACCCGATTGCCCGCTCCATTGTTACTGCCTCAGCAGGTGAAGTTTTACCTGACGTAACAGAAACTAGAGAAATTGCAGGTTTTGGTGTCATGGGAACTATTGAGGGGCAAAAAGTTTTTGTAGGGAATGAAAAATATTTAAAAGAAAACAATATCAGTTTTCCTGCTGTTACAAAAGTCGGCACAATTGTCTACGTGGTGGTAAATGAAAAACTAGCGGGCTATCTCGTTATTAACGATCAGATTAAATCAGATGCAAAAGCCGCTGTGACAAAATTAAAAGCTAATGGCATTAAAAAGACCGTAATGCTAACCGGTGATAGTGAGAAAGTGGCGGCAAGTGTAGGTGGAAAATTAGGCTTAAATCAAGTTTTTGCTCGTTTATTACCGGCTGATAAAGTAGATCATGTTCAAAAATTACGTCAGGCAGGGGGAAAAGTTGCCTTTGTTGGTGATGGAATTAATGATGCGCCTGTGTTAGCAACTGCAGATATTGGTATTGCCATGGGAGGACTCGGAAGTGATGCTGCTATAGAAGCAGCCGATGCGGTAATTATGGATGATAGGCCGACTAAAATTGCTACCGGTATTGAAATTTCTAGAAAAACACTACGAATTGTGAAACAAAATATTGTTTTTGCTTTAGCTATAAAAATATTCTTTTTACTTTTAGGTGCAGGAGGAATAGTGACAATGGGCTGGGCTGTCTTTGCCGATGTCGGGGTTACCTTAATTGCTGTTTTAAACGCTATGCGCTGTTTACGTGTGCCAAAAAAATAAAAAATCCGTATCATTTGCGCTCTTATTTACATTCCTCTAAAATGAAGTTAAGAAGAAATGACTGAGTTTGCATTTGTGATTGGGTAAATGATGTCAAATAAAAGGGGACTTGTAAATGAAGATAACAGACAAAATCACTGAAACTGTGACAGAAACAGTTGAAAAAGTTCGTTATATGTTGAAAAATGAAAGCTATTTTATTAATGTTTCCAAAAAAGGCGTTGATATTAAAAAAGCACGCCCAACCAGACATACAATTAAATGGCAGGCAAAAAATCATTAAAAAGTAGGTTGCATCTGCAACCTACTTTTTTTATAAAGGAAAGCTAGGATTTTTATAAACATTCAGACTGCCATACTAAAATTACTGTTCGAGAGTAGAGGGTAGCCCTTAGCTTCGTTTATTTTTCAATCTCAATTCCTAAAACGGTTAAGTGACCATTTCCAACTAATTTAATGACTAATTTGGCCAGATGTTCAGGTGTCATTTGTGAATCTGTGGTTAACCACCAGTGAAGTGTACCGACAAAAATCGAAGTCATATACTCAATGATAAAATCCATAGGCACTTCAATATCATTTTCGGTAATTTTTAGACGATTAAAAATATCGGCATATTGTTCATTTAAGATATCTGCAATTTTTTTGCGTAAGATTTCATTAGCAGAACCGTCCATGATGGTTAGATAAAATTTACGATTTTCTTGAATATTACTATAAATTTTTGTCATCACTAACTCAATGTGTTTGACCTTAATTAGGTTACCTTTAACTAATTCAGCAGGATTTAAAACAGAGGTAAAAGCTGTTAGAGCATAATCAAAAATTGTTTCATAAAGATCCTGTTTATCCTTGTAATGAGCATAAAAAGTGGCCCGATTAATCATAGCTTCATCGGCGATATCTTGGACTGTAACTTGTTCAAACCCGCTTTTTTCTACTAGATGAATAAATGCGTCAATAATCATTTTGTTGGTTCGTTTAACCCGTAAGTCGGTTTTTTTCATCGAAATTTCCTTTCTAGTTAAACAACAAAAAACGTAAGTTTGTTGTTTATGTCACAAACTACATTTGTTTGTGTATTGTCAAAAAGTGAGCAAGAATTTAAAATAGACATAAGTATTATATCAGACGGATTGTAAGTTAATCAACAAACTGTTGTATAAAAAAAGGATGATACACAT
The DNA here is from genome assembly GCF_051713765.1 of Enterococcus sp. DIV0755b. Classification (NCBI taxonomy): domain Bacteria; kingdom Bacillati; phylum Bacillota; class Bacilli; order Lactobacillales; family Enterococcaceae; genus Enterococcus; species Enterococcus sp. DIV0755b. The sequence goes on from NZ_JBIOQN010000001.1 coordinate 1,393,692, forward strand.
GAAACTAAAAGCGGGTATTGACGTAGGTTCAACGACAGTCAAATTAGTCATTTTAAACGAAAAAAATGAAACAATTTTCGCAAAATACGAACGTCACTTTTCCGATGTGAAAAAAGCAACAAGTAAAATTTTAACAGAAGGTAAAGAAGTAATTAAAGATACACCAGTTTCTTTACAAATTACCGGATCTGGGGGGATGGGTTTAGCTGAAGTTTTAGAAATCCCCTTTGTACAAGAAGTGATTGCTTGTACAAAAACGGTTGAAACGATTATTCCTCAAACAGATGTTGTCATTGAATTAGGTGGAGAAGATGCTAAAATCACCTTTTTTGAAGGCGCCCTTGAACAGCGAATGAACGGAAGTTGTGCTGGTGGTACCGGGGCATTTATCGATCAAATGGCAGTACTTTTAAAAACAGATGCCAATGGGGTTAATGAATTAGCGAAAAACTATCAAACAATTTACCCAATTGCTTCACGTTGTGGGGTTTTTGCCAAAACCGATGTCCAACCTTTAATCAATGAGGGTGCAGATAAAGCTGATATTGCGGCGAGTATCTTTCAAGCAGTAGTAAACCAAACGATTGCAGGACTAGCAGCTGGACGAAAAATTAAAGGGAAAGTCGCTTTTTTAGGTGGTCCTTTATATTTCATGTCAGAATTGCGCAAACGCTTTATTGAAACATTAAATATTGCGGCTGAAGATATTGTATTTCCCGAAAATCCGCAGCTATTTGTGGCTATGGGAGCAGCCTTGTTCGCAGAAAATGGGACAGCGACGACTTTAGATGATTTGTTAAATCGTTTGGAAAATGGAGAACAAGATCAATTAAAGCCAACTGATACCTTACAACCGCTATTTAATAGTGAGGAGGAATTAGCAGAATTTAGAGCGCGTCACAGTAAAGCAACGGCAGAAGAGAAGAGTCTTACAGAACATCATGGTGTGGCTTTTTTAGGGATTGATGCAGGCTCTACTACTACCAAAGTGGTGCTAACCGATGATGCTGGCCGTATTTTATTTTCGTTTTATGGTAACAATGAGGGGCAGCCATTAGAAACGACAATGGCAGTCTTAACAGACCTTTATCACAAAATGCCAGCCGATGTTTTTATTGGGAAAGCAGCCGTAACCGGTTATGGCGAACAGTTAATTAAAAATGCGTTAAAAGTGGATATTGGTGAAGTTGAAACAATGGCTCACTACAAAGCTGCCAATCATTTTCAACCAGGTGTGGATTTTATTTTAGATATCGGTGGGCAAGATATGAAAGCCATGACGATTAAAGATGGCGTTTTATCTTCTATTCAACTAAATGAAGCTTGTTCATCTGGTTGTGGTTCTTTTATCGAAACTTTTGCCAAGTCACTTAATTATAATGTGAAAGATTTTGCACTAGCCGCTACCCAGTCAAAAGCACCAGTAGATTTAGGCTCGCGTTGTACCGTTTTTATGAATTCAAAAGTAAAACAAGTACAAAAAGAAGGCGCGAGTGTAGGAGATATTTCAGCGGGACTTTCTTATTCTGTTATTAAAAATGCGATTTATAAAGTTATTAAAATTCGTCGGCCAGAAGAATTAGGAGAGAAAATCGTCTGCCAAGGGGGCACATTTTATAATGAAGCAGTTTTACGTGCCTTTGAAGAAATTTCAGGTCGTCAAGTTGTTCGTCCTTCTATTGCTGGTTTAATGGGAGCTTATGGTGCCGCTTTAATCGCTTTGGAAAATTATGATATTGCCGAAGAAAGTACCATTTTAGATGCCGAAGAACTAGCGACTTTCACAGCAGAAAAAGAATTTACCCACTGCAATTTATGTGAAAATAAATGTCAGTTGACGGTGACGATTTTTTCAGATGGACGTCAGTTTATTACTGGTAACCGGTGTGAACGAGGCGCGAAAATCAAAATTAAAAAAGAAGATCGACGGGTTAATTTGATCGATTATAAATACAAACGGCTTTTCAAATATCGGCCATTGCGTAAAAAAGATGCCATTAGAGGTGTAATTGGTATTCCGCGGGTTTTAAATATGTATGAAAATTATCCGCTCTGGCATACTGTGTTTACCGACTTAGGTTTTAGAGTTCAACTGTCACCACGTTCGAATAAAGCTTTATATGAACAAGGGATGGAAACCATTCCAAGTGATACGGCTTGTTATCCGGCTAAGATTACCCACGGTCATATTCAAGCATTAATCGATCAAGAAGTTCCTTTAATTTTTTATCCTGGTGTCGTGTTTGAACGTCAAGAAAGCCCAGAAGCAGATAATCATTTCAATTGTCCGATTGTCCAAAGTTATCCCGATGTAATTCGCAACAACGTTGATGATATTCGTGAAGGGAAAGTGGATTATCGTAATCCTTTCTTGAATTTAGCCAATGAAGAAGCAGTTGTGACGGTAATGAGTAAAACTTTTGCAGATCTGGGAATTAGTCAAGAGGAAATGGCAGCTGCCGTTCATCATGGTTTTGAAGAGTTGGAAAACTTTAAACAAGCGATTCGCACTAAAGGTGAGGAAACGTTAGCCATGTTACAAGCTAAAGGCGAACGGGGAATCGTTATTTCTGGCCGACCATATCATTTGGATCCTGAAATTAATCATGGAATTAGTGAAGTAATTACTCAAGAAGGTTTCCATGTTTTAACAGAAGATAGTATTTCGCATTTAAGTGATGTTGGCAACTTACGAGTGGTCAATCAGTGGGTTTATCATTCTCGCCTTTATGCAGCGGCAAGAGTGGTAGCAAAGTCCAAAAATCTTGAATTAGTTCAATTAAATTCATTTGGTTGTGGACTAGATGCTGTTACCACAGATCAAGTCGAAGAAATTATGGATCAATACGGTAAGATTTATACTGTTTTAAAAATTGACGAAGGATCTAATTTGGGCGCTATTCGAATTCGTCTGCGCTCGCTAAAAGCTGCTGTAAAAGAACGGGATAAACAAGACTTTACCCCGACTAAACGCTATGACGAACCGGAAAAAATTGTCTTTACTAAAGATATGCGTAAAAAACATACTTTATTATTACCAATGTTAAGTCCAATTCATCAAGATGGTTTAGTCGATGAAGCTTTAAAAGCTTCTGGTTATAATGTGGTTTGTTTACCAGCAGAAGATAAAGATGCGGTCAATGTTGGATTGAAGTATGTGAATAATGATGCTTGTTATCCTGCAATTATTTCAATCGGACAATTAGTCGAAGCACTAGAAAGTGGTAAATACGATTTAGCGAATACGAGTGTCATGATGACGCAAACTGGTGGCGGTTGTCGGGCGACAAATTATATTCCATTGTTGCGCAAAGCATTAAATGACGCAGGCTTCCCCCAAGTCCCAGTAGTTTCTGTTTCAATGGGGAATAAAGGTGTTGAGTCAAATCCTGGCTTCAAGTTTACTTTACCAATGTTAAAACGAGTTGTGGTCGCCTTTTTATATGGTGATTTATTTGAACGCGTTGTCTATCGCACCCGCCCTTATGAACTGGAAAAAGGACAAATTGACCAAATGCACGCGGACTGGTTACAAAAGGTTAAGAAAAATGTGCAGAATGGTTCTTTAACACAATTTAATCGGAACATGAAAAAAATTATTGCCGATTTTGATTCGGTTCCTTTATCAGATGTTGTGAAACCAAAAGTTGGGGTAGTGGGAGAAATCTTAGTGAAATATTCTCCTACCGCTAATAATGATATTGTGCGCTTGTTAGAAGAAGAAGGGGCAGAAGCGGTAGTACCAGATATTATCGGCTTTATGAACTATTCGCTTTACAACCAAATTTGGAAATATGAAAACTTAGGAATGGCTAAAAAAGGTAAAGTTTTAGCAGAGTTTGGGATTCGCTTAATTGAGATGGTGGAACGACCAATGGATAAGGCCTTACGGGCATCAAAACGTTTTGATGGCATTCAATCCATTTATGATTTAGCAGAGGATGCTAGTAAAATTTTATCAATTGGAAATCATACTGGCGAAGGTTGGTTTTTAACAGGTGAAATGATTGAACTACTGAAATCTGGTGTTAATAATATTGTGTGTATGCAACCTTTTGGCTGTCTGCCAAATCATGTGGTTGGTAAAGGAGTAATTAAAGAATTGCGTCATCAATATCCAAAAGCCAATATTGCCGCTATTGATTATGATCCTGGCGTTTCTTTAGTCAATCAATTGAATCGCATTCGTTTAATGATGGCAACTGCTAATAAAATGTTAACAGAAGAAAAAATGTCTGTCTAACTGATAACTATCTGTACCAAAATTTTGACATAAAAGACAAAAATCGGAAAGAAGCCTTGAGAAGAGTTTATTTCAAGGCTTCTTTTATCTACTATTAATCAAATTGGAAAGAGAAAATTTGCTAATTAGGTATATACCAGTTATAATGATGATACGATTTTGATGAGAAAATTATTTTAAAAGTGAGCTTAATTGAAGGAGAAATTATTAATGTCTGATAGTTTACCAATTTATATCCAGATTCACGATCAAATTAAAGCCAAAATTGAAAAAGGTGGCTGGAAGATCGGGGATCGTTTGCCTTCTGAAAGAGAATTGGCAACGCAATTTAATGTGAGTCGGATGACGCTAAGACAGGCGATTCAGACTTTAGCCGATGAGGGAATTTTAGAAAGAAAAATTGGCTCTGGAACTTATGTAGCGCGTCAAAAAGTGCAAGAAAAAATGACAGGTACCACCAGTTTTACAGAAATTATGTTGTCACAAGGAAGAGAGCCTTCTAGTAAAGTAGTCTCTTATTTTATGACAGCACCGAGCTCTTCTGAAATGGAAAAATTAAAATTAGCACCTGAAGAAGGAATTTTGCGCATGGAGCGTATTCGCTATGCTGATGATGTGCCCATTTGTTTTGAAGTCGCGAGTATTCCAGAACACTTAATTAAAGATTACAGTAAAGCAGAAATTACTACGTCTTTTTATAAAACGTTGGAAGAAAAAGGCGGCTTAAAAATTGGAGGCGCCAATCAAACTATTTCTGCTATGTTAGCATCAGAGCAAATTGCAGAATTTTTGAAAATTAAACGTGGGGATGCTATTTTACGAATGCGTCAAATCTCTTATTTAGAAGATGGGGCACCTTTTGAATATGTACGGACACAATATGTCGGCAATCGCTTTGAATTTTATTTAGAAAAATAAAAACCTTAGTTTATGCTACTAAAAGTAAAGCTATCAAATAGCGAGCTTTTAGACATAAACTAAGGTTTGTTTTATTGTGAAACTAAAATCTCATGATATTTTTTAGCTCCTAGCGAAAACGCGACTTGACCATTTAGTAACTCGGTAATATTTTGTTGAAAAGTCTCTACTTGGGATTCATCAATCATACATGTAATCAACACAGCCGCTGTAAAATGGGTGTCTAAAATCGCAATTTGATTATTTGCTAAATAATTTTGTAATTTATCAAATAATGGATAGGCAATGGTTAAGAAAACTTCTTGCTGAAGTTTTCCTTCGATGATTCCGATTTCAGCAATTGCGTGCGAAACGGCATGGGAATAGGCACGAATTAATCCGCCAGACCCCAATTTGATACCACCAAAATAACGGGTGACAACTGCAGCAACATTAATCAACTCTTTTTTTACTAGCACTTCTAGCATAGGAATACCGGCAGTGCCACTAGGTTCGCCATCATCACTACTGCGCTTAATTTCACTTTTTTCCCCAATAACAAAGGCGCTACAATTATGTGTGGCTTTATGATGTTCTTTTTTGACACTTTGGATAAATTCTCTAGCTTGGTTTTCTGTTTCTACGCGTTTTAAGGTACAGATAAACCGCGATTTTTTTATTTCAATTTCTGCTTTTCCATCTTGTTGTAAGGTAAGATAGTGATCAATCATGAATAAACTCCTTGGTCTTTCTTTTCTTTTTAGTATAGAAAAAATGAGAAAAAGTTGCAAATAGCTAATGGTTGCACTTTTTACCTGATTTAAGGGATAATTAGAAGAGGTGATTTTCATGGCACGAAAATATGATGTTATTACGCATTATTTAAAAACAAACGGTGGATCACAAGTGACATTAACTTTTACGCAGTTTGATGAACTACTATTTCCAGCTACAGGACTGCCTAAAAGTGCCCGTAAAACTAAAGAATGGTGGGCCAATGATTATCATCATCCGGAAAAAGGTGCATACGCATGGTTAAATGCTGGATATGAAGTTGTTTATGTTAATTTAGACAAAGAATATGTTGTCTTTAATAAGTTAGTAAAAGCCAAATGGCTACTTAAAAGCGATAATTAGTAAGCGTTGACAAAATATTTTGTTATCTTATAATTAATATAAGCAAAAATCTTAAAATCATGGTTTCAGGAGGAAATGAAAATGGCTAAAAAAACAATTATGTTGGTTTGCTCAGCGGGGATGAGTACCAGTTTATTAGTGACAAAAATGCAAAAAGCTGCAGAAGCACAAGGCGTTGAAGCAGATGTGTTTGCAGTTTCTGCGTCAGATGCGGATAATTCTTTAGAAAGTAAACCCGTAGATGTTTTGTTACTTGGCCCCCAAGTTCGCTTTATGAAAGCTGATTTTGAAAAGCGCTTGGCACCAAAGAACATTCCTTTAGAAGTTATTAATATGGCGGATTATGGCATGATGAATGGTGAAAATGTTTTAAAACAAGCAATGACATTGATTGAAAATAAATAAGTTTCTTTTTATCTGTAAAAATGACAAAAAATGAAAGTGGACCTCTTAAGTTAGCTTAAAAAACTAATTTAAGGGGTCTTTTTTAGCTTATGATGTTAAAAGATCAGTAAAAATTTGCTCATTAAATTATACTTTTCTTTTTTTGCGTATAGTTTTTTGAGGTGATTTATATGAAATTTTATCCAGGCTATCAATACGTATGCCAAGTAACTGAATTTGAAAGGGAATCTGATCTAATAGTACAAAAAGGTCTCATAAAAGATGGAAAAAATTATCGTTGCCAGCGCTGCAATACTTCCTTTTTGGCCCATGAAAATCGTTTGCCCGATGGAAGGTATTATTGTCGGGAATGCCTTTTACTTGGTAGGGTTACTTCTTCTCATTATTTAGTAACAAAACCAATTAAAAAACCTGTGAAAAAAGCTGTAACTTTTTGTTTTAAAGGAAAGCTAACACCAGCCCAAGAAAAAATTAGTCAAGGCCTGGTGCAAAATTTTATAAAGCAAAAAAATAGCCTAGTTTACGCGGTGACAGGGGCAGGGAAGACAGAAATGTTGTTTTCTTTACTTTATTACTGTTTAACTGAGGGGTTAACTGTTGCGTTTTGCAGTCCGCGCGTAGATGTATGCTGTGAAATTCAGCCGCGTCTGCAACAAGTTTTCCCTAAGCTATCTGTAGGGTTACGTTATTATGGAGCAAAACCTTATGAGCCGACGCCACTCTTAGTTTGTACGACACATCAATTACTGTATTTTAAAGCTGCTTTTCATCTGATTGTTGTCGATGAAATTGATGCGTTTCCTTATGCCCATGATAAAAAATTGCATTTTGCAGTTTCAAATGCTTTACATGAATCAGGGGCATCAGTCTTTTTGAGTGCAACACCTAGTGAACTTGAAATCAAAAAAGCACAACAGCAAGCGGGCCTATTTTGCCTACCAGCGCGGTATCATCGCCGTAAGCTACCTGTGCCAAAGCTGGTGCGAATAAAAAAGCAATCCTTACCACTGACATTTAGAAATAAACGTGTTTTTCTGCAATGGATTAAACATTTATTATTGCACAATCATATACTTTTATTTTGTGCCAGTATTAGCCAGTTGAAAGCGATGGAAGAATTTTTAAAAAAGGAAGTAGGAAAAGATGCTGTCGGCAGTGTTCATGCAGCAGATCCTAAGCGTCAAGAAAAAATTTCCGATATGCGACAAAATGCATTTCAAATTTTTTGTTGCTCGACTATCTTAGAAAGAGGCGTGACCTTTTCCAATGTTTCAGTTTTGGTTTTTGAGGCAGATCATCAAATTTTTACCAAAGCGACATTGTTACAAATCGCAGGTCGTGCGGATCGTAAGGGGGAATTTTCTCATAGCGAGATTATCTTTTGTTTTAGTCAGATGACACCTGCACTAAAAGGAGCGATTAAAGAAATCAAAGAGTTAAATCAAAAAGCTCAAAAGGCAGGGTTGCTTAATGAAGTGTAGCAATTGCGGACAAAAAATTTTACGAAATCTTTTAATTCAAGAGATTATCTTTCCTTGGCTAATTCCAACGTGGGAAATATGTCAAACCTGTCAGTCTGCTTTTCAAAAAATTGAAATAAAAAAAGCCTGTCCTGGCTGTATGCGCCCGAATTGTGCCAGTCTTTGCTTTGACTGCCAACGGTGGCGCGAAATTTATCCCCAATTTACTTTGCAACACCAAGCGCTTTATCATTATAATGCTGCTTTTCAAGACTGGTTGTATCGTTATAAATTTGGCGGAGACTACAATTTAGCTTGGACGTTTGCCAAACCAATTAAAGAAAAATTGAAAAAATATCGTAGCTTTACAATTGTCCCCTTACCGCTATCAAAAGCACGTCAAAAAGAACGTGGTTTTAATCAGGTAGAAGCATTTTTAAAAGCAGCCAATATTTCGTATCAAAATTTACTAATGCGTCAGCATCACGATACTCCCCAAGCCCTAAAAACGCGCCAAGAACGTCTGGCGTTACAACAACCTTATCAGATAGCATTAAATCAATCTGTTAGCGGTAAAAAAATCGTTTTAGTCGATGATGTTTATACGACTGGTCGGACGATTTATCACGGTGTAGAACTCTTATCTCAATTGGGTGTAAAAGAGGTTGTAACTTTTACATTAGCTCGTTAAACCACTAAAATGTAAGTTTTTTGGGATTTGAGAAATTCATGAATTTGTTAGCGTTTAACTTTGCAAAAAGGTTAGAGTTCGATATAATAATAGTAAGAAGAAGGCAAAAGAGTGGTCCTTTTACCTTCTTTAGTGGTAGACGAAAGGGGCAATTGTTATGTTTAGATACAATGTACGCGGAGAAAATATTGAAGTTACCGAAGCTATTCGCGATTATGTAGAAAAAAAAGTCGGAAAATTAGAGCGTTACTTTACAGACGCACCTGATGCAACGGCTCATGTGAATTTAAAAGTCTATACTGAAAAAACAGCGAAAGTAGAAGTGACTATCCCACTACCATATTTGGTATTGCGCGCAGAAGAAACTTCACCAGATTTATATGCAAGTATTGATTTGGTCGTTGATAAATTAGAACGTCAAATTCGCAAATTCAAGACAAAAATTAATCGTAAATCACGCGAAACAGCAGTACCGACAGCAGAAGCGGCTGTTTTGTTTAACAATGAAGCAGGCGACGACGAAACAGAAGCAGCATTAGATATCGTTCGGACAAAACGCTTATCCTTAAAACCAATGGATAGTGAAGAAGCTGTTTTACAAATGAATATGTTAGGACACAACTTCTTTATTTTCGAGGATGCTGAAACAAACGGCACAAGCATCGTTTACCGCCGTAAAGATGGTAAATATGGATTAATCGAAACAAACTAATAAGAGTCTTAGCCAGACAGTGATGCTGTCTGGCTTTTTTATTGGGCAAAATCCTTTTTAATTATTAAAATAGTATAAAAATTCGCAGTTAAAGGCTCCAGCAGGATTTGTAGTTACTATAATGCTTATTACTGCTTTTTTAATAGAGCAAGTAAACCAGACTAGCTTCTATTTCTTTCCTTAGGTAAAAAAGAATTAGGCAGGTGCGATAAAATATCTTTATGCGCGTTAACTAGTTCTATAACCTATTTTTAAAATGAGTAGTAAAAATAAAGATTAAATTGTAGCAAAGCTTTTTTGTTTCTAATGCTAAGTATTTCATTTGTTTCAACTTAATGCTAAAATATACGGGAGAGTTTCTAATTTGAAACGAGAATTGATGCAAAGAAGGGGAATTATTCACTAATGGCCAACTTTATACGTAAGTTAATTGAAAATGATAAAAAAGAATTAAAACGTTTGGATAAAATTGCCAATGAAGTAGAAACATTTGCTGACCAAATGGCCGCTTTATCTGATGTTCAATTAAAAGAAAAAACCGATGAATTTCGGGCCCGTTACCAAAAAGGCGAAACACTTGATCAGCTTTTACCAGAAGCTTTTGCCGTGGTACGAGAAGCTGCAAAACGCGTTTTAGGTTTATATCCATATCACGTCCAATTAATGGGTGGGATTGTGTTACATGATGGGAATATTTCAGAAATGCGTACTGGTGAAGGGAAAACATTGACTGCAACCATGCCTGTTTATTTAAACGCTTTAAGTGGTGAAGGGGTACACGTTGTAACCGTCAATGAATATTTAGCAACGCGTGACTCCCAAGAGATGGGTGAGTTGTATAACTTTTTAGGTATGACAGTTGGGTTAAATATCAACTCCAAAACACCGGAAGAAAAACGGGCAGCCTATGCTTGTGATATTACTTACTCAACGAATAATGAATTAGGTTTTGACTATTTACGAGACAATATGGTAGTTTATCGCAATCAAATGGTTCAACGTCCTTTAAATTACGCTGTTGTCGATGAAGTGGACTCCATTTTAATTGATGAAGCAAGAACACCATTAATCATTTCTGGACAAGCAGAAAAATCGACTGCTCTTTATACTCGCGCCGATAATTTTGTTAAACGCTTAAAAGAAGAGGAAGATTATAAGATTGATATTCAATCCAAAACGATTGGCTTAACAGAAGCTGGAATTGAAAAAGCCGAAGAAAACTTTGGCTTAAAAAATCTGTATGATATTGAAAATACTGCTTTGACACATCATTTGGATAACGCTTTACGCGCAAATTATATTATGATTCGCGACTTTGATTACGTTGTTCAAGAAGGAAAAGTTTTAATCGTTGACCAATTTACTGGTCGGATTATGGATGGCCGTCGTTATTCTGATGGCTTGCATCAAGCGATCGAAGCAAAAGAAGGCGTTGAAATTGAAGACGAAACAAAAACAATGGCTACGATTACCTTCCAAAACTATTTTAGAATGTATAAAAAATTAGCTGGGATGACGGGTACGGCTAAAACAGAAGAAGAAGAATTCCGCGAAATTTATAACATGCAAGTTATTCAAATTCCAACAAATCAACCAGTTGTACGGGATGACCGCCCTGATTTGTTATATCCAAATCTTAATAGTAAATTTCATGCTGTTGTAAAAGATATCAAAGAACGTTACCGCAAAGGGCAACCGGTCCTAGTCGGAACTGTCGCTGTTGAAACTTCGGAATTGTTATCTAATATGTTGGATAAAGAAAAAGTGCCCCATGAAGTTTTAAATGCCAAAAACCATTTTAAAGAAGCAGAAATTATCTTAAACGCCGGTCAAAAAGGTGCAGTCACAATCGCTACTAATATGGCGGGGCGGGGGACCGATATTAAATTGGGTCTTGGTGTTGCTGAATTAGGTGGTTTGGCGGTAATTGGGACAGAACGTCATGAATCACGCCGGATTGATAACCAATTACGGGGCCGTTCAGGTCGTCAAGGTGATCCAGGGGTTTCACAATTTTATTTATCTCTTGAAGATGACTTGATGAAACGCTTTGGTTCTGAACGTATTAAAGCCTTTATGGAACGGATGAACTTAGATGAAGAAGATCAAGTAATCCAAAGCAAGATGCTAACAAAACAAGTTGAATCTGCTCAAAAACGCGTAGAAGGTAATAACTATGACACTCGTAAAAATGTCTTGCAATACGATGATGTGATGCGGGAACAACGGGAAGTTATCTACGGACAACGTCAAGAAGTAATTATGGAAGAAAATGACTTGTCACAAACGTTAATGAACATGGTGAAACGCACAATTAGTCGAGTAGTAGATGCTCATACACAAGTTGAAGACAAGAGTCAATGGAACCTTGATGGGATTGTTGACTTTGCTGGCAATGCGATTGTACATGAAGATAGTATTTCAACTGCTGATTTAGAAAACAAAACACCAGAAGAAATGAAAACTTTCTTAATGGATAAAGCACAAGCTATCTTTGAACAAAAACAAGAACAACTAAACAGCCAAGAACAGTTACTTGAATTTGAAAAAGTTGTCATTTTACGGGTAGTAGACTCTAAATGGACAGATCATATTGATGCAATGGATCAATTACGTCAATCCATTGGGTTAAGAGCGTATGGTCAAAATAACCCATTAGTAGAATATCAAACAGAAGGCTATACGATGTTTGAAGATATGGTTGGGGCCATTGAATATGAAGTTACACGTCTATTTATGAAAGCTGAGATTCGCCAAAATGTGCAACGGGAACAAGTGGCACAGGGACAAGCGGAACAAGAAGAACAACCACAACCTCAAAAACCGCAACAAGTAAAAAAAGTGGGACGAAATGATCCATGTCCTTGCGGAAGTGGCAAAAAGTACAAAAACTGTCACGGTAAAAATGCATAGTTTAAAAATGAAATAAAATAAGGCTGGTACGCGACTTGTACCAGCCTTATCTTTTGGTTATGATAGAAACGACAAATTACATTGCAATGGTATAATAAATTAAAAATAAAAGAACTTTTAACAGGAGGAACTTTCAATGGAATTAAATGAAATGAAGCAGCAATTGACTGCAATGAAAGAACAAATTCAATCTTTTAGGAGGTCTCTTTGACTTAGATGAGTTAGAAGAGTCCATTGCTGAAGCAGAAAATCAAATGGCTGAACCGGGTTTTTGGGACGATACCCAAAATGCCCAAAGAGTTATTAATGAAAACAATGCTAATAAAGCGACATATGATCAATTCAACCAATTGGCGGAAGAAGAAGAAGAATTAGCTGTGATGGTTGAAATGTTAGAAGAAGAAAACGATGCAGAAATGGCAGCTGAACTGGAAGCAAGATTACCGGCGCTAAAAGAAAAATTGCAGACGTATGAGCTTTCGTTACTATTAGATGAACCTTATGATCACAATAATGCGATTTTAGAATTGCATCCAGGCGCAGGTGGTACAGAATCGCAAGACTGGGGAAGTATGCTTTTACGGATGTATACACGCTGGGCAGAAAAACATGGATATCAAGTCGAAACGCTCGATTATCAAGCTGGCGATGAAGCGGGAATTAAAAGTGTCACGCTTTTAATTAAAGGACACAATGCTTTTGGTTATTTGAAATCAGAACGAGGAGTTCATCGTCTAGTTCGCATTTCTCCTTTTGATTCTAACGCTAGACGTCATACCTCTTTTTGTTCGGTTGATGTAATGCCAGAACTAGATGACACAATCGATATTGCAATTAATCCGGATGATTTAAAAGTTGATACATACCGCGCTAGTGGTGCGGGTGGTCAGCATATCAATAAAACGGAGTCTGCTGTACGGATTACTCATATTCCAACTGGTGTCGTAGTTGCTAGCCAAGCGCAACGCTCTCAACTAAAAAATAGAGAACAAGCAATGGGCATGTTAAAAGCAAAATTGTATCAATTAGAAGTTGAGAAAAAAGAACAAGAAGCCGCTGCTTTAAGAGGCGAACAGTTAGAAATTGGATGGGGCTCACAGATTCGCTCGTATGTTTTCCATCCTTATTCCATGGTAAAAGACCATCGTAGCAATTATGAAACCGGCAATGTGACAGCTGTCATGGATGGTGATTTAGATGGCTTTATTGATGCTTTCTTAAAATTGAAATTACGACAAGCAGAACAATAAGTTTCTTTTAAATGAAATCAAAATGTAAACTTATGAAAGATTACTGCAATATTGACATGGTATAATGAGCGGGTATGAAAAAAATGAGATGGAGAGATAGCCATGATTGAAATGAAGGATGTAATGAAGAAGTACTCTAATGGTACGACTGCCATCCGTAATATCACCATCGATATTGATCAAGGTGAGTTTGTTTATGTGGTCGGTCCTTCCGGCGCAGGTAAATCAACCTTTATTAAATTGATGTATCGAGAAGAAAAAGCTACCAAAGGCGTTTTGAATGTCGCTGGTTATGATTTATTAAAAATCAAAAACAAGGAAGTTCCTTTGTTGCGCCGCGAAATTGGCGTCGTTTTCCAAGATTACAAATTGTTACCAAAAAAGACTGTTTACGAAAATGTAGCTTATGCGATGCAAGTAATTGGTCGTAAACCACGGGATATTAAAAAACGGGTAATGGAAGTTTTAGACTTAGTTGGTTTAAAGCATAAAGTCCGCGTTTTCCCAAGTGAATTATCTGGTGGGGAGCAACAACGGGTCTCTATTGCCCGCGCTATTGTCAATACCCCCAAAGTGTTAATTGCCGATGAACCAACCGGTAATCTAGACCCTGAAAATTCATGGGAAATTATGAAATTATTAGACCGCATTAACGGACAAGGAACTACCATTGTAATGGCAACTCACAATAGTACGATTGTAAATACGATTAGACACCGAGTTATTGCCATTGAAAATGGTCGCATTATTCGCGACCAAGCGGAAGGAGAATATGGTTACGATGATTAGAACTTTTTTCCGCCACTTGTTGGAAAGTATTAAGAGTTTAAAACGTAATGGTTGGATGACAATTGCTTCTGTCAGCGCGGTTACCATTACGTTAACGTTAGTGGGAATTTTCATGGGTGTCATTATGAATGCCACTAAATTGGCACAAGATATTGAAAAAAACGTTGACGTCTCAGTCTTTGTGGATATTGGAACAAAGCAGGCCGATATGGATAAGCTAAAGACCGAACTAGAAGGTTTGGACCATGTTAAAGGAGTTCACTTTTCTAGTAAAGCAGATGAATTAAAGAAAATTCAAGATGCAATGGGAGATGCATGGCAACAATTTGAAGGAGATAGTAATCCTCTTTACGATGTATATGTTGTCAGTGCAGAAAACCCGCAATATACCAAAAACATTTCCAAAGAAGCTGGCGAACTGAGCAATGTTTTTAAAGCTGATTATGGTGGTACCAATTCAGATCGTATCTTTAAAATTGCCGATGCGGTAAAAACATGGGGATTAGCGGCTGCTGTTCTTTTAGTCTTTGTTGCGATGTTTTTAATTTCAAATACGATTCGGATTACCATTTTATCACGGCAAAGAGAAATTCAAATTATGCGCTTAGTAGGTGCTAAAAATGGTTACATCCGTTGGCCGTTCTTTTTAGAAGGTGGCTGGATTGGTTTATTAGGTTCAATCGTACCGGTCTTGATTATGGTATTTGGTTATAATCAAGTTTATCGCTGGGTGAACCCGTCATTACTTCGTTCTAACTACAGTTTATTAGCACCGGACACATTTACTTGGCAAATTTGTCTTTTAATGGTGGTCGTAGGTGTTGTGATTGGCTCAATTGGTTCGGTAATGTCAATGCGTCGTTTCTTAAAAGTTTAATTATCATAATAAGAGCTGTGGCAAAAGCGCCACAGCTCTTTTTCAAATAAACAGGCTAATAAAAACAGCTTCTTTTAAGCAAAGTTCAATTTAACTAGCTCTTTTTTTTGATAAAAGGTATATTTTAGCAACTTTTTGGAACAGCTTCTTTTTGGTTATTCTTTACTTTGGCTAATAAGTCAGCTATCCTTTATAAGGAGAATTTAAATGGAGTAAGGAGAAAAAAGGTGTTGGATTATCTTATACAAAACTTATCGACAATTTTAGTGATTGCCAATATGCTTTTGTCTTTTGTTATTATTTTCAGAGAACGAAAAGAAACCGCGCAAACTTGGGCGTGGCTTTTGGTGTTGATGTTTATTCCAGTTGTGGGTTTTATTTTATATATATTTTTTGGTCGAGGCATTTCAAAAGAAAAAATATTTGATTTAAAGATGCAAGGAAAAGTTGGAATGAACGTGGAAATCGAAGAGCAAAGGCAAGCTTTAATGCGCAATTTATTTCCACATCCAGATACGGCTCAAGTAGACGTACGGCAAATTGTTTATATGCTAACGGTTTTTGAGCGTTCTTTATATACGACTGAAAATGAGGTAACGTTGTTTACCGATGGGCGTAAAAAATTTGATCGCCTAATCCAAGACATTGACACAGCGACAAATCATATTCACATGCAGTACTATATTTATCGTAGCGATAATTTAGGGGTAGAAGTGCGAGACGCTTTAATTCGAGCTGCTAAAAGAGGCGTAAAGGTCAAAGTTTTACTAGATGCTTGGGGGTCTACCCAAGTGAGCTTAAACTTTTTTAGTGACTTAAAAGACGCTGGCGGAGAAGTATCCTTATTTTTCCCACTCTTTGTACCTTATATTAATCCACGCATTAATTATCGCAATCACCGTAAAATTGTAGTGATTGATGGGAAAATTGGGTATACAGGCGGTTTTAATGTTGGTGATGAGTACTTAGGTAAGGTCGAAAAATTTGGCTACTGGCGGGATAATCATCTGCGCATTTTTGGTCCAGCTGTCTATTCATTACAAAACCGCTTTTTAATGGATTGGAATTCACAACATAAAAATGAAGTGCTTTATGCAGAAGAGTATTTTCCAGCAATCAAATCTTCTGGTAAAATTCCGATGCAAATTGTGACAAGTGGTCCTGATTCAGAATATGAACAAATTAAAATGACGTATTTAAAAATGATTGGTATGGCTAAAAAAGAAATTTTGATTCAAACGCCTTACTACATCCCTGACGAATCGATTCATGAAGCGATTAAGTTGGCATTGTTGTCTGGGGTCCATGTACAAATTCAAATTCCCAACAAACCTGATCATCCGCTTGTTTATTGGGCAACGTATTCTTTTGCTGCGGAATTGTTAGAATATGGCGCAATCATTGAAACCTATGAAAATGGCTTTATGCATGCCAAAACGATGATTATCGATGGTGGTATTGTTTCAGTAGGTTCTGCAAATATTGATGTCCGTTCATTTCGATTAGATTTTGAAGTCAATGCGTTGTTATATGATGAGAAAATGGCAGCAAAAGTTCGTCAAGCGTTTTATAGTGACTCCTTACAATCAAAACGTCTGACTAAAGAGCTATATGATAAACGCAGTGTAATCGTGAAATTTAAAGAAGGTTTAGCCCGGTTGATTTCCCCGTTACTATAAAAAAAGACTGGCTAAAGCCAGTCTGCTTTCATTTCACGGCATATGGGGAGAATGCTGTTGAAATGGTGAAAAGTCATACTAAAACTCGATTTGGGGTATTTCTTATTTTGGGGAAGTAAGAAAAAATCAAGTTATAAATGATACTTTTCACAAATTAGTATAGCATAGGAAAAAATAACTGAATAGTATTTTTGTAACCCTTATCAAAATTTGCCGAAAATTTTTTCGTTTAAATCACTGACACTTAATGTTAAAATATTGACGATATATAAGACGCTTTACATTACAAAAAAGTAATAGCAAAGATGACAAGGAGCAGATGATGAAAAAAGCATTATTATTTGTAGCATCTTGTGGGCTACTTTTAGGTCTAACAGGCTGTGCTAAGTGGATTGATCGCGGTGAATCGATCACAGCTGTAGGATCTTCGGCCTTACAACCTTTAGTAGAAACCGTAGCAGAAGAGTATCAAAATAAATATCCTGGTAAATTTGTTAACGTCCAAGGTGGCGGTAGTGGTACTGGTTTAAGTCAAGTTCAATCTGGTGCAGTTGAGATTGGCAATTCTGACTTATTTGCCGAAGAAAAGTCTGGCATTAAAGCCGATCAGCTGGTGGATCACAAAGTCGCAGTAGTGGGCATTACCCCGATTGTAAATAAAGGGGTTGGCGTAACGGAGCTAACGATGGCGCAACTGCGGGACATCTTCTTAGGGAAGATTACCAATTGGCAAAAAGTTGGTGGAAAAAATCAAGAAATTGTCATTTTGAATCGTGCCGCCGGTAGTGGTACACGCGGTACTTTTGAAAAATGGGTGCTGGATGGTAAAACTGCAATGCGGGCACAAGAACAAGATTCTAGTGGTATGGTTCGGCAAATTGTGGCTGATACACCAGGAGCTATCAGTTATGTAGCATTTTCGTATGTGACAAAAGAAGTCGCAACGTTAAAAATTGATGGTGTTTCACCAACTGATGAAAATGTCACCACGAACGACTGGAAAATATGGGCTTATGAGCACATGTATACTAAAGGCAACCCAACGAAACTAACAAAAGATTTTCTAGACTATATTTTATCTGAAGATATTCAAACCAATATTGTCGGAAAATTAGGCTATATCCCTGTTTCTGGCATGAAAGTAGAACGTGATTGGCAAGGAAATGTGATAAATTAAAAGAAAAGCATTTTGTCTTTTGAGACAAAATGCTTTTTCTTTGTGAGATTTACAATAATTTAAACAGAATAGTCGCAGTTTTAAAATTAAGATATTTAAGTGATAGTAAATATTAAAGCTTTTTTGGTATAAAAAGTCAGTCCGTAAAGAAACAAAGTTTACACAAAATTTACAATAAGTTAAAAGCAAATTGATTTTAGGCGAGTAAACTAGAACAGTAAGGGAGTATGTCTTAAGCGTTAATCAAAATGTGTTATACACTTGAAATATAAGGAGGAATTCTCTTTGGAAGATGTAAGAAAGGCTTTGTTAACCAAATCAAAACGGGCTAAAATGGAAACACGCGGAAAAATAATCAGTTTTTTATGTATAGCATTAATTGTGCTAGTCGTTTTGTCCATTTTTTATTTTGTTGCCAGTAAAGGTTTAGCAACATTTTTCACAGATAAAATTAATGTTTTGGACTTTTTATTTGGAACACAATGGAATCCAAGTCAACTGGGGGCTGATGGCAAGCCCATGGTAGGTGCACTTCCGATGATTGCGGGTTCTTTTATCGTTACTTTTTTATCTGCCATTGTAGCAACACCTTTTGCGATTGGTGCCGCAGTTTTTATGACGGAAATTTCACCTAAGCAAGGACAAAAAATCTTACAACCGGTAATTGAATTACTAGTGGGGATTCCTTCAGTTGTTTATGGTTTTATTGGATTATCAGTAATTGTTCCTGCAGTACGTTCTGTTTTTGGTGGTACCGGTTTTGGTATTTTAGCAGGTACATTTGTCTTATTCATCATGATTTTACCAACTGTTACGACTATGACTGTCGATGCTTTAAAAGCAGTACCAAGACATTATCGAGAAGCTTCTTTAGCTTTAGGAGCAACGCGTTGGCAAACTATTTATAAAGTCGTATTGCGCGCCGCTGTACCAGGAATTTTAACGGCTGTGGTTTTTGGGATGGCGCGAGCTTTTGGGGAAGCATTAGCAATCCAAATGGTGATCGGTAATGCAGCACTCATGCCAAATAGTTTGGTAACTCCTGCTTCCACATTAACCTCTATTTTAACAATGGGAATTGGAAATACGATTATGGGAACAGTTGAAAATAATGTTTTATGGTCACTGGCACTTATTTTATTATTAATGTCATTAGTCTTTAATATTGTGATTCGTCTAATCGGTAAGAAAGGGGACTTGAAATAATGAATGCAAAACGTTCTGATAAAATCGCAACGGGTGTTTTATATGCTATTTCAGGCATCATCGTTTTGATTTTAGCCTCTTTACTGTTATATATTCTCGTTCGTGGGGTGCCACATATTTCCTGGGATTTTTTAACGAAACCTTCAAAAGCTTATCAGGTTGGCGGCGGTATCGGGATTCAGTTATTTAACTCTTTTTATCTTCTTTTTATTACTATGTTGATCAGTTTTCCGATTTCACTGGGAGCGGGGATTTATTTATCGGAATATGCCCAAAAAAATTGGTTGACCGATGTCATTCGT
The DNA here is from genome assembly GCF_051713765.1 of Enterococcus sp. DIV0755b. Lineage (NCBI taxonomy): Bacteria > Bacillati > Bacillota > Bacilli > Lactobacillales > Enterococcaceae > Enterococcus > Enterococcus sp. DIV0755b. Next base: position 1,413,430 of record NZ_JBIOQN010000001.1, read on the forward strand.
ACCTCAATTGAAATCCTAAGTTCACTACCATCGGTTGTCGTAGGGTTATTTGGTTTCTTAGTTTTTGTTATTCAGTTTGAATATGGCTTTTCAATTTTATCTGGAGCCTTAGCATTAACCTTCTTTAATTTGCCTCTTTTAACGCGTAATGTGGAAGAATCGTTACAAGCGGTTCACTATACGCAAAGAGAAGCAGGCTTAGCACTAGGCTTATCTCGCTGGGAAACAGTAACTCGCGTGGTTGTACCAGAAGCGACACCAGGTATTTTAACCGGCGTAATTTTAAGTTCAGGTCGTATTTTTGGTGAGGCGGCTGCTTTAATTTATACGGCTGGCCAAAGTGCACCGGCACTTGATTTCACAAACTGGAATCCATTAAGTGTTTCAAGTCCCATTAGTATTTTCCGTCAAGCTGAAACGTTAGCCGTGCATATTTGGAAAATCAATACAGAAGGCACTATGCCTGATGGCGCAGCAGTTTCTGCGGGTGCTTCTGCTGTTTTAATTATTGCTGTTTTAATCTTTAATTTTGGCGCACGCGCTGCAGGAAAACGTCTTTATAAAAAAATGACTTCTGCATAAAATTTTTTACCAACTGTCTATAAGATGGTAAATTCCTTACAATTTAAACAAGGAGAACTGTTATGAGTGCTTATAATTTAGAAGATCGTCATATTATCACCTTAGATAAGAATCAAGAAAAGGCTTTGTATACAGATGATTTACATGTTTGGTACGGGCAAAATGAAGCCATTAAAGGTGTTGATTTAGAATTTGAAAAAAATAAAATTACGGCTTTAATCGGCCCTTCTGGCTGTGGAAAATCAACATATTTACGTTCTTTAAATCGAATGAATGATGGTATTGCCAATACCAAAGTAACAGGAAAAATTATGTATAAAGGCGTCGATGTTAATCAATCCAATGTCGATGTTTATGAAATGCGTAAACGAATCGGCATGGTTTTTCAACGGCCCAATCCTTTTTCAAAATCAATTTATGAAAATATTACATTTGCCTTAAAACGTCATGGTCAAAAAGATAAGAAAAAATTAGATGAAATTGTTGAAACAAGTTTGAAACAAGCGGCCTTATGGGATCAAGTAAAAGATAGTCTGCATAAAAGTGCGCTAGCTTTATCTGGTGGACAACAACAACGCTTATGTATCGCGCGAGCAATTGCGATGAAACCAGATATTTTACTTTTAGATGAACCCGCTAGTGCTCTTGATCCGATTTCAACAGGGACGGTGGAAGAAACACTAGTTAACTTAAAAGAAAACTACACAATTATTATTGTGACGCACAATATGCAACAAGCTGCCAGAATTAGTGATTACACATCGTTTTTCTATTTAGGAAAAGCGATTGAGTATGATGAAACGCGTAAAATCTTTACCCGACCAAAAATTAAAGCGACAGAAGATTATGTTTCAGGACACTTTGGTTAATTGTAAGTTTATTTAGATTATGGAGGAATAAAATGTCAGAAGTAATCATCCAATCAAAAGATTTACACCTCTATTACGGTGAAAAAGAAGCGTTAAAAGGAATATCACTAGCCATCAACAAGGGAGAAATTACTGCCATGATCGGCCCTTCTGGCTGTGGAAAGTCCACCTATCTTCGTTCTTTAAACCGCATGAATGATTTAATTCCAAATGTAACGATTACGGGTAATGTGATTTATAAAGGTAAAGATATTTATGCCCCTAAACAAGATACCGTGGAATTACGTAAAGAAATTGGCATGGTTTTTCAACAACCTAATCCTTTTCCATTTTCAATATACGAAAATGTTATTTATGGGTTAAAATTAAAGGGTGAAAAAGATAAACAAAAACTTGATCAGGTAGTAGAAGAAAGTCTTAAAGCAGCTTCAGTGTGGGATGATGTCAAAGACAAATTGCATACTAGTGCGTTATCTCTTTCAGGTGGTCAGCAACAACGCGTATGTATTGCTCGTGTTTTAGCCGTCAATCCAGAAATCATTTTACTTGATGAACCCACCAGTGCGCTAGATCCAATTTCATCGGGGAAAATCGAAAATACATTGTTAGAATTAAAAGAGAATTATACAATGATTATGGTAACCCATAATATGTCACAAGCTTCACGAATTTCAGATAAGACAGCTTTTTTCTTAGATGGTAACTTAATTGAGTTTGATGATACAAAAAAAATCTTTTTACAACCGCAAAAAAAAGAAACAGAAGACTATATTTCTGGAAGATTCGGATAGGAGGGAAAATATGTTACGAACACAATTTGAAGAAGAGTTATTAAATCTGCATAACCAGTTTTATGAAATGGGGATGATGGTTAGTTCGGCTGTGCATAAATCGGTACGAGCTTTTATTAAACATGATAAAGAATTAGCCAATGAAGTCATTAATAACGATGAAGCTATTAACGATATGGAAGTAAAATTAGAAAAGAAAAGTTTTGAAATGATTGCTCTGCAACAACCTGTGACAACGGATTTACGTATGATTATTACGGTAATGAAGGCCAGTTCTGATTTGGAAAGAATGGCAGACCATGCGGTTTCAATTGCTAAATCGACAATTCGGGTAAAAGGAGAAACTCGCATTGCTGAAATTGAAAAAGATATTTCAGATATGTCAGATTACGTGAAGAAAATGGTTGATAATGTCTTAGTGGCATATGTTAAAACAAATGAAAAAGACGCCCGTATGATTGCCCAAATGGATCAACGAATTAACGATTACTATGCTTCTATTTATGAAAAGACGATTATTAGCATGAAAGAAAATCCTGAAACGGTTATTAGTGGTACCGATTATTTATCTGTTGCTCAGTATTTAGAACGAATTGGCGATTACGTCACAAATATTTGTGAATGGATTGTCTACCTTGCTACCGGTAAAATCACTGAATTAAATTCAAATCATGATGAAAGTTTTTAAGTCAACTATCGTTATAAAATTTTAGCTCGTCGACACAATGGTCACTTTTTGAATTTGACCAAGTGTTTGCGGGCTTTTTATTTTTTTTAATTATTAATAATTGGTGAGTAGAAGAAATTGACAGCTAACAGATAGAAGTAACTTATTTTTATCCGGATAATCAGGTTGCTGGGAGTAGTTTTAAAACTCAAATAAAAATTATTGAAGGCTTGGGAGTGAGATTTGTCTGAAGGTGGAGGAAAAGTTACGTCTTAAGTCCTATGACAAGTAACTACAAAGCAGGCATAATATACGTGTAAGGAAAACTTGCAAATAATAATTAAGGAGGCAATTTCCATGAATGAAAGAGAACGAATTTTGGATTTAGTGAAAAAAGGTGTACTTTCAACGGAAGAAGCCTTAGATTTGCTGGAAAGCATGGCAACTGCCAGAGATGAAAAACAAATCAAAAAGGCTAGTGAATCGATTCATGCCGATACTGTAGAAGATAACAATGATACTGTTGATGACAAATCAGCTGCAAAAAAAGAAGTTGAAGATATTTTAGATAACTTAGCGACAGAAGCAGGTAAAGCATCTGCCGAGTTGGATGAATTAAATGTTGAAATTGCAGGTGTGAAAGAGCAATTAGCTGAAGTTCGCCACGCGTTAATGGAGTACAACACAAAAGAAGAGCTAGAAATGCTTAGTGAATCAGAGGTAGCACAACGCCACTTACTAGAAGAAGATATTAAGGATTTAGAAGCTTCTTTAGATGATTTAATCGCTGAAAAAGTTGCGTTAGAAGCACAACTAAAAGATATTAAAAAAGATCAGTGGCAAGAAGCTAAAGAAAAACTTGCTACTAAAATTGATTTACCTGATGATTGGAAAGAACAAGCGACAGATGCTATTAATCAAGCCGGCGAAAAAATGGCAGAAGCTGGCACACATTTAGGCCGCTTTTTAAAACAAACCTTTCAAACTGTTTCTGAAACAGTAAATGACAACGTCGAATGGAAAGATATTAGTTTGAAAGTTCCCGGTGTAGCAACAACGAAATTTGAGCATACTTTTGAATATCCTGAAACTAAAGCGAGCATTTTAGACGTTAAAGTTGCCAACGGGAATATTCGTTTTGAATTGTGGGATGAAGCGGGCGTTAAAGTCGATGCCAAAGTTAAATTATATGGCAAAATGAATGAAGCAACACCTTTTGAAGCCTTTGAAGCTCGAAGCAAAATTGAAGTTGACGATGACCATATCTCATTTCAAGTACCCAATAAACGTGTAAGAGCAGACTTAGTCTTCTATTTACCAAAACGTATCTATGACCATGTTTCACTCCGTTTATTAAATGGCGATGTCACAGTGAAAGAATTAGATGCAAAAGATGTATATACCAAATCAACGAACGGAAATATTGAATTTCAAACCATCAATGCCACGATGTTGGAAATTGAAGGTGTTAATGGTGCCATCGATGTATTTAAAGGGAGTATCTTAGATAGTATTATTGAAACTGTAAATGGGACAGTGACAATGACAACTACGCCACAGACATTAGGTGTTTCTTTGGTTAATGGTGATGTCCGTTTAACTTTTAAAGAGAATAATTTGAAAAAAGTCAGCGCCAGTTCTGTCAATGGCAATGTAAAAATAGCCTTACCTGCTTCTTTAGGTGTGGAAGGTAATGCAAAAACTAGCTTAGGTAGTATTAACTCTCGCATGACTGACTATGATGTTGTCAGAGAGAAAAAAGAAAAGATGAATCAAATGCTTCAATTCCGTCGCCTTAGCGAAGAAGAAGTTGCACATGTAGAATTGACAACAACGACAGGTAATATTTTCTTAAAAGATGCTGAATAAAAAGTAAGACAAATAAAAACAAGCTAGTGTATTATATAGAGGATAGAGGTGAGAATTATGAAAAAAAGACTAACAAAATCAAAGAACAATGTCGTATTGACTGGTACTTTGGGAGGAATTGCTGAATTCTTTGGAATTGATCCGACAATCGTGCGGGTAATCTTTGTGTTCTTCACTTTGTTTGGTGTTGGCTCAACGATTCCTTTATATATCATCCTAGCGATTATTATGCCTTCTGGTCGTAGTAATCAAAACGGTTATGAACAACCAAAGCGTAACTATCATGAAAATTACAGTGAACCAAAAGCACGTCCCCGCAAACCGGCCGAAAAAATCGACGATGACGATTGGAGTGATTTCTAGTGACCTACTTCCAACGTTTACTGGTTAACACATTGACCTTTATTGCCCTGGCAGTTTTACTGCCAGGGATGGTTCATGTCAGTAGCTGGTTGATGGCTTTAATTGCCAGTTTTGTACTTTCCATTTTAAATGGATTTGTCAAACCCATTTTGTCTTTATTATCTTTACCATTAACATTTTTGACTTTAGGGCTCTTTAGTTTCGTCATTAATGCAGCGATGTTAAAATTGACTTCAACTTTTGTGGGTGAAATGAATTTTGGCTTTTCTTCTTTTGGCGCGGCTATTATGGTAGCAGTCATTATGTCTTTGGTAAATATGATTGTAACAGAACACAATATGCAAAAATACCAGGATCAATAATAAAGCTTTGGGAGAAAACACTTTTTATTGTTAGAATCATTCATTTCAAGGCAGCAAGATTGCTACAATAATCTTGCTGCCTTTTTTTGAATACAGTGTGTGACAAAATCAGCGGTTACAAAACCAGGGGCTAAAGCTTTTATTATCGTAGCAGTAATTAAACTGCTTACTTTAGTTTTTAATCAATATTATAGCTGTAAATGTTAAAAGATAATTGCATGATTATCAATTTGGTTTGAAAGAATGTAAATATAAGTTAGGAAAGTAAATTAGACTGACCACTGTTTTTTTCGTGCGCCTATCCTAGTAACTTTATTAATAGAATGGTAAAATGAGGCAGATTATACTTTTAGAAATGAGGGAAATTGTATGGCTGAGGTTGTCAAAGTCATCCAAATGGTTGAAAAATTAAATTTGGAAGTGGTGACAGGTTCCGAACAAGCATTAAATCGTTTAATTAAAACGGCTGATATATCACGTCCCGGTTTAGAATTAACGGGTTATTTTAATTATTATTCTTATGATCGTTTACAGTTATTTGGCAGTAAAGAAATTACTTTTGCAGAACGGATGATGCCTGAAGAACGTTTAATGGTAATGCGACGGATGTGTAATGATGAAACACCTGCTTTTATCGTTTCCAGAGGGCTACCGATTCCAAAAGAAATGATAGATGCCTGTGAAGAATTCGATATTGCGATTTTACGATCACCTATTTCGACATCACGCTTGTTAGGGGAGATGTCTGCTTATTTAAGCAGTTTGTTAGCTCCACGAACAAGTGTCCATGGTGTTTTAGTCGATGTCTATGGGTTAGGTGTATTAATCCAAGGTGATAGTGGGATAGGGAAAAGTGAAACCGCATTAGAATTAATTAAAAGAGGTCATCGTTTAATTGCCGATGATCGTGTGGATGTTTACCAACAAGATGAATTAACCTTAGTAGGCGAACCACCGCGAATTTTACAACATTTAATTGAAATTAGAGGAATTGGCATTATTGATGTGATGAACTTATTTGGTGCCAGTGCTGTCAGAGGGAGTATGCAGGTTCAATTAGCTGTTTATTTGGAAGGCTGGTCCAAAGAAAAGACGTATGATCGTCTTGGTTCTGCGGCTACGACCATTCAAATTGCTGAAGTGGATGTTCCGCAAATTAAAATTCCTGTTAAAACCGGGCGAAATGTGGCAATTATTGTTGAAGTGGCCGCGATGAATTTCCGAGCTAAGGCAATGGGGTATGACGCAACGAAAACTTTTGAGCAACGTCTAAGTCAACTGATTGAAGAAAATTCAGATAGTTAAGTTTAAATTTTGCTAAATATTGATAATCAAATGGAATAGGAGTTTTTTCATGTTAGCAGTAGTTGATCGCGTCGCCTTTGAAGTATTTGGAATAGCTATTTACTGGTATGCTATTATTATTGTCTCAGGTGTTATTATCGCGATGTTTTTAAGTTCACGGGAAGCTGTCCGGGTTGGTTTAAAAGCAGATGACGTGACAGACTTCATGTTGGTGGGTCTTCCAGTTGCTTTAATTGGCGCTAGACTTTATTATGTATTATTTGATTTACCTACTTATTTAAATGATCCGCTTCAAATTTTTAATTTACGTTCAGGAGGATTAGCAATTTATGGGGGATTAATTGCCGGCGGTATTTGGTTAGTGATTTTTTGTCGTCATCATTTTATTCCCATCTGGAAATTTTTAGATATTGCAGCCCCAAGTATTATTTTAGCTCAAGGTATTGGACGTTGGGGTAATTTTATGAATCACGAAGCGTATGGTGGAATTACCACTAAAACCTTTTTAATGAATTTGCATCTACCGCAGTTTATTATTGACAATATGTATATCGAAGGTCATTTTCGTCAGCCTACTTTTTTATATGAATCCCTTTGGAATATCTTAGGTTTTTTACTTTTGATTATTTTACGCAACAAAAAAGTTTTTAAAGAAGGCGAAGTTTTCTTAAGTTATATTATTTGGTATAGTTTTGGTCGTTTCTTTATTGAGGGGATGCGTAGTGATAGCTTATATCTATTTGGCGCTATTCGCGTTTCACAGGTATTATCTTTAGTCTTGTTTTTTGCCGCGTGGGGACTGTTGTTTTATCGACGTAAAAACAATCCCAAGTTAAAAGATTACGACCGTAGTCACGGCAACAATCGTTTTTTAATTTAACTAACGGTTTACCTCGCACATGTGCTAAAATATGAAATGTATAGTAACTTTCCGTTAGCGGAAAAAAAGTTTTTTATAACAATTTGTTGTATGAAACTTTACAATCAAGGAGGGTTTATTTTGAAACAAAAAATTGCTGTCTTAGGACCAGGCTCGTGGGGAACAGCGTTAGCACAAGTTCTATCGGAAAATGGTCACGAAGTAAGAATTTGGGGAAACAATCCAGCGCAAATTGATGAGATTAATACTTATCATACTAACCGTCATTATTTGCCAGATGTGAAGTTACCAGAAAATATTGTGGCAGTAAAAGATATTAATGAAGCAATTCAAGACTGCGATGCAGTTCTTTTTGTCGTTCCAACCAAAGCAATGCGTAGTGTTGCCCAAGAATTTGCTAAAACCGTCAAGCATCAACCGGTGATTATTCATGCTTCAAAAGGCTTAGAACAAGAAAGTCATAAGCGTATTTCAGAAATTCTAATTGAAGAAATTCCGGCTGAAAATCGTAAAGCAGTGGTTGTGTTATCTGGCCCAAGTCATGCAGAAGAAGTAGTGCGCCATGATATTACCACGATTACCGCTGCAAGTCGTGATCAAAGTGCGGCCCAATACGTGCAAGACCTATTTATGAACGACTATTTTAGAATTTACACCAATGATGATGTTATTGGGGTTGAAACAGGAGCAGCGCTAAAAAATATTATCGCAATTGGTGCCGGTGCGATTCATGGCTTAGGCTATGGGGATGATGCGAAAGCTGCGATTATGACTCGTGGTTTAGCTGAAATTAGTCGGTTAGGGGTAGCGATGGGGGCTAATCCATTAACTTTTATCGGTTTAAGTGGTGTTGGTGATTTGATCGTAACTTGTACCAGTGTCCACTCGCGTAATTGGCGTGCTGGGAATTTATTAGGAAAAGGTCATTCGTTAGATGAAGTTTTAGATAATATGGGCATGATCGTTGAAGGGGTAGCGACTACTAAAGCTGCAATGGAACTTGCACAAAGTTTAAAGATTGAAATGCCAATTACGGAAACAATTTATAATGTATTATATGACAGCAAGCCAATCAAAGAGGCTGCTCGTGATATTATGCTACGGGATGGCCGCAAAGAAAATGAATTTACGTTAAAATAAAAGGAGTTTTAGAAATGAAAGTAAAAAAAGCTGTTATTCCTGCCGCAGGTTTAGGCACACGTTTTTTACCTGCAACTAAAGCGATGGCAAAAGAAATGTTACCAATTGTTGATAAACCAACAATCCAATTTATTGTTGAGGAGGCTTTAAAATCTGGGATTGAAGATATCTTAATCGTAACAGGTAAAGCCAAACGTCCGATTGAAGATCACTTTGACGCTAATATTGAACTAGAAACTAATTTAAAAGAAAAAGGAAAAACGGAACTATTAAAATTGGTCGAAGAAACAACCGATGTTAATTTGCATTTTATCCGTCAATCTCATCCGAAAGGTTTAGGTCATGCTGTTTTACAAGCAAAAGCTTTTGTCGGTAACGAACCTTTTGTCGTTATGCTTGGCGATGATTTAATGGAAGATAAAGTGCCATTGACAAAACAATTGATTAATGACTACGAAAAAACACATGCATCTACTATTGCAGTAATGAAGGTTCCTCATGAAGACACTTCAAAATACGGTATCATTAACCCCGGTGAACAAGTGCAACCGGGTTTGTATAATGTTAAAAATTTTGTTGAAAAACCAACACCTGATAAAGCACCAAGCGATTTGGCGATTATCGGCCGTTACTTATTAACACCTGAAATTTTTAATGTCTTGGAAGTACAAAAACCAGGTGCTGGTAATGAAATTCAATTAACAGATGCCATCGATGAATTAAATAAAACACAACGCGTTTTTGCACGTGAGTTTAAAGGTCAACGTTATGATGTTGGGGATAAATTAGGCTTTATGAAAACTAGCATTGACTATGGTTTGAAACATCCAGAAGTAAAAGATGGATTAAAAGATTATATCTTAGAGCTAGCTGCTACATTTAAACAAGATCAAAAAACAAAATAACAGTTTTAAACCTGCGTAAGTTTTTTCTTACGTAGGTTTTTTGTTTTTGGAAGCGGCTTACAAAAGGATAGGAGTAGGAAAATAGAAAAATTCACGTGTTCTTTTTATTTGTTTCAAAAGATACCTCGTGATATGCTTAGGATGACGGAATTTAAAAAATTTCAGTGTTGGAAAGGAGTTTTGGCATGAGTGGAGGAGAAATTGCAGCATTAATTGCAGCGATTGCCTTTGCTGTTTTAGTGGTATTTGTTATTCGTTTATTAGCCCAGGTGCAAAAAACAGTAGCAAGCGTCAGTACAACTGTGGAGGAAGCGAACAAAACAATTCGCGTGGTGACAAAAGATGTAGATGTCTTAACTAGTGAAGTAGAAGGGTTATTGGTTAAAACCAATACGCTTTTAAATGATGTTAATGGCAAAGTAGCCACTATTGATCCATTATTTACCGCTGCTGCAGATTTAGGTGAAAGTATTTCCGAGTTAAATCGCTCAGGTAAAAATGCAGTGGCAAAATTGGGGGCTGTTGGAAAAACGACGGCTCAAGCAACAGTAGCGGGGAAAGTTGGCCAAACAGCATTAAAATTTTTCAATCAACAACGAAAACAAAACGCAAATTCAAAAAGTGAATAGATAAAAAATGGAGGGATTCAAATGGGAAAAACAAGTGGATTTTTATTAGGAGCTGTAGTAGGTGGTGCCGCAGCGGCAGCAGCGGTAATGTTACTTGCACCAGAATCAGGAAAAGAATTACGAAAAAAATTAGCTGAACACACGGATGATTTATTAGATCTTGCTAGTGACTATGCTGATATGGCTAAAGAGAAAAGTCAAGATTTAACCGATATCGCAAAAGATAAAGCAACGCAATTATCCCAACAAGCTGAAGAAACTGCAGATAGCTTGAAAAATAAGACAAGTGATTCTTTAGATGATTTACAAGGTTCTTCTAAAGACTTAATTGAAAATTTGAAGAAACAAACCGGTGACTTATCGGAAAGATTTAAAAAATCAGCTGCTGAAGTAAAAGATCAAGGGGCAGACATTGCCGAAGATAAAAAAGAAGACATGGCAGATATTATTATTGATGCAACTGCTGGTGCTAAAGAGATGAAAGAAACAGTTAAAGAAGGTATCGATGAAGCAAAACCAGTTGCAAAAGAGTTAAAAGAAAATACTAAAGACACTGCCAAAGAAGTGGGCGCTCAAGCAAGCAATCAAGCTTCTGACACAAAAGAAGCAGTTAAGGCTGAAACAAAGATGGCTGCTCAAGATTTTAAAGAAGCAGAAAAAGAACTAAAAGAAAAAATTGAAGAAAATAATCCTGAGTAAGGCTAGAATAAAAAGACATTCTAACAAAAGAGGTTCACTTCAAGAAATAAGAAGAATTTACTTTTATAATGTTGTTTATTCGCAAAAAGAGGAGTTGTGACATGATTTTTGTCACAACTCCTCTTTATTTAATTAAGTTAATTATTTGGTAATAATTTGTAATTCTTTTGGTGTTTTCGTAAATGCTTCACAGCCATTTGGTGTAACGTGGACGCAATCTTCAATACGTACACCAACTTCACCAGGTAAATAAATACCAGGTTCAATTGAAAAGCACATTCCTTCTTCAATAACTAAATCATTACCTTCTACAAGCGATGGGAATTCATGGACTGTCGTACCAATCCCGTGACCTAGACGGTGATTGAAATATTTGCCATATCCCGCTTTTTCAATAACATCACGGGCAATCTTATCAATTTGGGCAGCTGTTACACCCGGGCGGACAAAATTTTGTGCCGCTAGTTGGGCTTCTAAAACAATTTGATAAATTTTTGCTTGTAAATCGGTTGGTTTTTGATATGCTACAGTTCGCGTAGCATCACTACAATAGCCTTTCCAAATAACCCCTAAATCAAAGAGAACTAACTCATTAGGAACAATTTTGCGCTCTCCTGGTGCACCGTGAGGGTTAGCTGCGTTATCACCAGCTAAAACAATAGTATCAAAACTCATTTGACTCACACCACGGCGTTTTAGTTGATATTCAATTTCAGCCGTAATCTCAGCTTCTGATGCTCCGGCTTGAATAGCAGCAAAGCCAATTTTAAAAGCTTCATCTGCCCAACTGCCAGCTTCTTTTAAGAGTGTAATTTCTTCAAGTGTTTTACGCAATTGACTTTGTTGGATAACGGGTGTTAAATCGAAATTAAAATCAGTATGAAGTAAAAGCGAACGCAAAATTTCAAGGCGATCAACTGTTAAGTGGTTTTTTTCAACCGCAATTTTTTTAGGCTCATCATAACGCTCATTTAGAGCTTTTACGATTAATTGCCAAGGATTTTCATTGTCAGCATAGCCCAATACATCAAATTGCCAGCTACTGTTTTTGGCAGTTTCAACTTCTAAAGCCGGGGTAAACAAAAAAGGATCGGCTGTAGCTGAAATGAAAAGTGCCAAGACGCGCTCGTGAGGATCACTGGTATAACCAGAATAATAAGCGATGTGGTCAGGATTAGAAATATACGCTAAGTCAATATCATGGGAGTTTAACCAACTTTTTAATTCTTCAATTTTTGCTAAATTCATAAACTAACCTTCTTTCAGAATAATCAACTTTATTTTAACACACTTCTTTTAAAAAAGAATTTTTGAAAAATGATAAAAATTTTCAGGAAAGCAAAGTAAAACGGTTGCATTCTCCAACTTTCCATGCTATTCTATCAAAGAAATGTAAATGGTATTTTCAGAAAATACAAATCAAACAATTAAATAAGGAGATCTGAAATGGAAAAACAAACAATTACAATCTATGACGTTGCTCGTGAAGCTAATGTTTCCATGGCTACTGTTTCACGCGTAGTAAATGGTAATCCTAATGTCAAACCGGCTACTCGTAAAAAAGTATTAGAGGTTATTGACCGCCTAGATTACCGTCCTAATGCAGTGGCTCGGGGCTTAGCAAGCAAAAAAACAACTACTGTGGGTGTTATTATTCCAGACGTCAGCAACATGTATTTCTCTTCATTAGCACGAGGAATTGACGATGTAGCAACAATGTATAAATACAATATTATTTTAGCTAACTCAGATGGCGATACCCAAAAAGAAGTAAACGTATTGAATAATTTGTTAGCCAAACAAGTTGATGGGGTAATTTTCATGGGTCATCGTATCACAGACGAAATTCGCGGCGAGTTTTCTCGTTCGAAAACACCAGTTGTTTTAGCGGGCTCAATTGATCCAGATGAACAAGTGGGTAGTGTGAATATTGACTATCAAAATGCAACCAAAGATGCTGTGAATTTACTTGCTAAAAATGGGAATGAAAAAATTGCGTTTGTTAGTGGCGCATTAATTGATCCAATTAATGGTCAAAATCGTCTACAAGGTTATAAAGAAGCTTTAAAAGAAAATAATTTGGAATATAATGAAGGTCTAATCTTTGAAGCAAAATACAACTTTAAAGATGGAATTTCATTAGTTTCTCGCTTGAAAAATAGTGGTGCGACTGCTGCTTTTGTGACAGATGATGAATTAGCAATCGGTATTTTAGATGGTTTAGTTGATGAAGGCGTGAAAGTGCCAGAAGACTTTGAAATTCTGACAAGTAATAATTCATTATTAACTGATGTTGCACGGCCTCGTTTATCTAGTATCACACAACCTTTATATGATATTGGTGCGGTTTCAATGCGTCTATTAACTAAAATGATGAATAAAGAAGAAGTAGAAGAAAAGACAATCGTTTTACCTTATGGTATTGATGAAAAAGGTTCAACTAAATAAAAATAAAAAAACGCCTGCAAAAAACTTGCGGGCGTTTTTTATGAAAAAGCAGGCGCATTTTATTGCGCCTGCTTTTCTTATTGATTGGTGTTATTACTATTTGCACCGTTATTGCCGTTTGTAGCGTTGTTAGTATTATTCGCATTGGTGTTATTAGCTGTATTACTTGCACCGTTTGAGTTGTTATTATTCGTATTGTTTTGGTTAGTGCTATTCCCATTAGTTGTATTATTACTATTTGTATTGTTTTTTTGCTGGTCATTTGTCTTTGCTTTAGCGTAAATTTTACTCCAATAATCAGCATAGTTGGCATCAGTGCCACCAATACCAAAGCGATAATTACTTTTTTCAGGTCCGTTTTTAGCCCAAAGTGAGGTCGTTGTATCATTTGGTACTTGCGTTGTTGTACCGTTATAACTAATGCTGCCAGGAAGCTCGCCAGTAGCTTTAGCAACTGTTTCTTGTTTGACAGAATCATCTAATTTGAATTTTTGATCCGTGCCAAAAATTTCAGGGTTGGCCATATAAATTCGATTAATTAAGTAGGCCATGTAATTGCCGGTTCTAGTTCCCGCACCATTATCATTTTTTTCTTTTTGGCTATCCATCCCAGACCAACTGCCAATGGTAACTTTTGGTGTGGAAACAATTAACCAAGAGTCACGGTAGTAGTCTGATGAACCGGTTTTCCCAACCCAATCAGCTTGACCAAGATACCAATTTAAATTACTAATTGTTGATTTGAAAGGTGTTGTAATTCCTTGACTTAAAACGTTTCGCATCAAATCATTCATAATAGAAGCTGTTGCTTTTGAGAAAACGCGGACTGGTTTATTTTCATGTTGGTAAATAGCTTTACCTTGACTGTCAGTAATAGCTTCAATTAAGTAGCCTTGTTGATAGACACCACCGTTTGCTAGTGCTTGGAAACCATTTGTTTGTTGAACAGTTGTAACGTCCATTGGTCCAAGTGGGGCAGACTCGACATTCCATGAATTATTAGCAGGAAAATTCATTTTTGCTAAATAATTATCATAAACAAAGTCAGCCGATTTTTTTTCTTGTAATTCTTGATAGACATGATAGGCGGTAATGTTTGTTGATTCAGCTAAAGCATCTTCAACGGTTTGGAAAGTTTTTGAGCCTTTATTGGTCGCATTGACAATTTCTTTGCCAGCGTCTTCGCCTGCTTTCCATTTCGCAGGATAATCAGAAATGCGTGTTTGACTACCAATTAAACCTTGATCAATGGCTGGCCCATATACAAGCAAAGGTTTAATTGTTGAACCAGCTGCGCGGGAAGTATCAAAAGCGTGGTTATTTTGGTTATCATTAAAATCACGACTACCAATAAAACCTAAAATTTTCCCAGTCGCATTGTCCATCATGACATTTCCGACTTCAATTTTATCACCATTGTAGTTGTCTAACATGTAGCCGTATTTTGCGACGCCTTTTTGCATGGCATCATAGATTTTTTTATCAATCGTGGATTTGACAGTATAGCCACCATTAACTAATTCGTTTTGAGCTTTTTCCAGATAAGCTTCTTTGGTCTTTTTCTTTTCATAATCTTGGTTAGAAACACCGTCGTCTTTCGCTAATTTTTGGGCTACGATACTTTTTGCTTCATTCATAATCGTATAATACAAAAAGCCGTGATCATCATTATTTTGTGTTTGTTGTTTTAAGAAATCTTTTTTCAAATCATATTTTTTCGCAGCTTCGTATTCTTTTTTAGTAATATCGTGATTGCGATACATACTAAATAAAACAAAGTCTTTTCGCTCTAAACCAGCTGTGACATTTTCTTTTAATTTACCCGTATTATCAAAAGGACTATAGACGATCGGACTTTGCGGTAAACCCGCAATAAAGGCTGCTTGTGGAAGGTTAACATCCTTGGCATCTTTACCAAAAATACCTTTGGCGGCTTCTTGAACGCCGGCGATATTTTGACCTTTATTATTTCGACCAAAAGGAGAAACGTTTAAATACATCGTGACAATTTCGTCTTTACTAAAGAATTTTTCAACTTCCATAGCTAAGAGAATTTCATTGGCTTTACGTTTAAAAGTCGTTTCACTGGTTAAAACCTGCTGTTTGACGAGTTGTTGGGTTAAAGTTGAACCACCACCACCACCAAAACCGGTTGCTTCAGATAAAAGAGCACGCACAACCGCTTTTGGGACAACGCCATTATGTTCATAAAAATATTCATCTTCGGTTGCAATAATTGCTTTTTTCAGTAGGTCAGAGATTTGATCAGACTTTACTGATGTTCGAAATAAATCAGAACGGATAGTTGCAATCGAGCTGTTATCGGCATAAGTTAATTTAGAGGTTTGGGAAACATCCCCCAACTCTTTTTGCATGGTGGTCTTATTAGGAGCCGGGGTATCTTCAACTAAATAAGCGAAATAACCTGCACCAATACCTAGTGCCAATGCACCTCCGATAATCAAACACGAAATTCCCACTAAAAGTAAGGAATGTAAAACCCGTAATGAGATATTAAAATAAAACCAACCCTTTTTTCGATCAGAAAAAGGTTCATTATGATGTTTTTGCTTTTTAGGCAATGACTTTCACCTCAGTTTTAAATTTACCGCATCATTATAGCAAAAAAGTTCTTAAATAGATAGATTTCTACTATTATGGTAGGGAAATACTAAGAAAAAACCAAACTTTTACCGCATAAAATGGGGATAAAAAGTTTTTATTAATTGATTTTGTCGATATGCTAAAATATAAAAGAAAGTAAATAGGGGAAATCATTATCAAACAATATTTAGGAAAAATCTAAATTTAGAAGGAGAAATCGTGTGCAAGCCATCCTAATGAGTGCGTTTAGTCTATTATTTATCATTTTTTTTGGTTTTATCTTTAAACGTGTTGGTATTTTTAGTAAAGCTGATGGGAATATCTTATCACAAATTATTTTGAATTTAACTTTGCCAGCAGCAATTATTGTCAATCTGTCTCAGTTGACTGTTTCGTTGAATCGGATTGCTTTAATTTTGATTGCCATTTTGTTTACTTTGATACAATTAATTTTATTTCGTGTTTTTAAAGGAAAGCAAACCCGTGATAATCTGACATTTAGTTTATACATGGGCTCTGGCTTTAATATTGGTAATTTTACCTTACCTTTTGCCCAAAGCTTTATCCCCCAAGCGATCCCACTTATTTCACTATTTGATATTGGAAACTCGGTTATGTTGGCAGGTGGAACGGGTTTGGTCGTAGAATTATTAACAGGAGAAAATTATGTGTTTAATGGCAAGTTATTTTTAAAAAGATTAGGTCGTAGCGTACCATTTGTTTGCTATTTGATTATGCTCTTTTTACGCTTGCAGACGATTAATGTTCCTGCGATTATCTTGACGATTGCTACGCCAGTTGCAAATGCTAACACGTTTTTATCGATGTTTATGATTGGCCTTTATCTTGAGTTTAAACTTGCGGGTAAGACGCGTAATTTAGTATTTAAAACACTATTTTTGCGGTATCTAATTGGTTTTATGTTAGTCGGGGTGGTTTATTTTGCACCTTTTGATCAGCTGATGAAATTGGTCTTAAGTATCTTAGCCATTACCCCAATTCCAATTTTTAATGTAATAAATGCAGTATTAGCGGGAAGTGATGAAGAAAGTGTCGGTTTTTGTTCTTCCCTTAGCTTTTTAATTAGCTTGCCGCTGATGACAGCTCTAATTTTTATTTATCGTTAAGTAAAGCGTAAAAATGTCTTTTTATTAAAAGCTTGCTTACAATAATAATATTATTAAAAAGAAAGAAGTGAAGAAATGTTAATTGGTTCTCATGTATCGTTTAAAGCCAGTAAGGCGCTGCTTTCTTCTGTTGAAGAAGCCTTAAGTTATGAAGCGAATACTTTTATGCTTTATACTGGTGCACCACAAAATACTCGTCGGAGTGAAATGGATCAAGAAAGTATCACTGCAGGTAAAAAATTAATGCAAGAAAATAAAATGCAGGAGTTTGTCGTCCATGCACCGTATATTGTTAATTTAGGAAATACGACTAAACCACAAAATTTCGGCTTTGCAATTGAGTTTTTACGGGCTGAAATTATGCGCGCCCAAGAACTTGGTGCTAAACAAATTACTCTGCATCCAGGAGCACATGTGGGGGCGGGGCCAAAAGAGGGAATTAAACAAATTATCAAAGGATTAAATGAAGTCTTGACCAAAGAACAGATTCCTCAAATTGCTTTAGAGACAATGGCGGGAAAAGGGACAGAAATCGGTCGTAGTTTTGAAGAATTGGCAGAAATTATTGCTGGGGTCACTTTAAATGATAAACTCTCGGTTACTTTTGATACATGCCATACCAATGATGCAGGATACAATGTCAAAGAGGATTTTGATGGTGTGTTAGCTGAATTTGATCAAGTGATTGGCTTGGACCGTTTAAAAGTCGTTCATCTAAATGATTCCAAAAATCCGCAAGGGGCAAAAAAAGACAGGCATGCTAACATCGGTTTTGGAACCATTGGTTTTGATGCATTACATTATATTGCCAATCATGAAAAACTTGTTTCTTTACCCAAAATACTTGAAACACCATATGTAGGCGAAGATAAGAAAAATAAGAAACCCCCTTATAAATTTGAAATTTCCATGTTACGTAAAGGCGTTTTTGATCCTGATTTATTGGAAAAAATTAGGGCACAATAAACGTTTTCTTACCTTTAAAAGCTTGTGTAATCCGTAAAAAAGCAAAGCAATCCATTTAGGTAGCCTTCTTTTTCATAAAAGGCGCACTTAAACCTAAGGATGCTTTGCTTTTTTTAAAATTTATTGTTTGACTGAAGTTAAGCTAGCTTCATTAAAGAAACGCTTTATTTCGACGTCTGCTGCGGCGAAACAATCTGAAGCGTGGATAATATTTTGTGATTTATTTGTAGCAAAATCACCCCGAATTGTTCCTGGATTAGCCTCTAGTGCATTGGTTGTGCCAATCATTTTTCGCACCATTTCAATAGCATTTTCTCCTTTTAAGACTATAAAAACAACAGGTCCAGAGGTCATATAGTCAACAATATCTTGAAAAAAAGGTCTGTCGGCTAAATGAGCGTAATGAGCTTGTGCCATTTCTTTTGTCAAACAGCCAAAACGCATTTTGTCAATCGTTAACTGGCGATCTTCAAAACGACTAATGATGCGACCAACTAAATGGCGTTTCACGCCATCTGGTTTAATAATGACTAAAGTTTTTTCTTCCAATATCCTCACCTCAAAAAAATGATAAGTTTAGGATAACATGTTTTTCACTATTTGAAAACGCTTACTTATTAATTACTAGCGAAAAGCTCTTTTCATTTGTGGGCTTTTCTAGTAAAATGACACAGTGAGACTATAAGAGAAAGGAGAGATTTTCATGTCAACATCTATCGTAGTGCTTATTGCAATTATTGCTGCTTTACTTGGCGCAGTTGGTGGCTTTTTCTTAGCCCGTAAATATATGAAAGACTATTTGGAAAAAAATCCTCCCGTTAACGAGGAAATGTTACGTTCAATGATGATGTCAATGGGACAAAAACCATCCGAGAAAAAAATTCGTCAAATGATGCAACAAATGAAAAACCAAGGGAAAAAATAATTTTTGGCAGAATAAAAGAAAGTGGACTGGATTAGCCGGTTCGCTTTTTTTGTCGTTTGTAAAGTGGTGTATCATTAAAAAAATTTCTTTAACTTGGTTAATGGAAAATGAGAAAAACGAATACTTTTTCTTTAGTTTTTATCTGCTAATAATTTAATAGCTAAAAGCAGTATGATTTTAGGATCAGTTTTTGAGAGGATCTGAAAAATTCCCATACTTTTAAATTAGCGGTTGCTGTATTTCACAAAAAAGAAAAAATAAAAAAGATGTTGACAGCGCTTTCTTTAATCTGTTACAATAACTATAAATTAAATAGACCAAAGCAATGGATAGTGATTGTTTAATTACAAGCTAAACCTAATGAGAAGATGCCGTTATTTTGCGTGCGCTCATTAGGTTTTTTATTTGTCCATTTTTAAAAGGAGGGTGAAAGTCTTATTAAGAAAACAAGATGAAAATGTAAGCGTTGACAAAAATAACGCTTATTAGTATCATCAAACTATAATCTAAATGAGTTTTATATTAATTTTAGATTAGTTAAAGCGTGACGTGGAGGCCGACACTGATGCAAATTAAAAAAATATTGAATAACAACGTAATTATTACAACAGATAAGCACAATAACGAGCTTGTCGTAATGGGAAAGGGGCTTGCTTTTCAAAAAAGAATAGGAGATGAAGTGGTTGAATGTCAAATCGATAAGACATATCGTTTGTCAAATTCTGATTTAAATACAAAATTACAAGAATTATTAGAAGACGTACCAATTGGTTACTTAGAACTTGCTACAGAGATTATTGATAGTGGAAAAGAAAAATTGCATACTTCGTTAAATGATTCCATCTATATTTCGTTAACAGATCATTTACACACTGCTATTCAGCGCGTAAAAAACAATATCCGGGTACCAAACTTATTACTTTGGGATATTAAACGCTTTTTTACCGCGGAATATCGGATTGGTAAAGAAGCAGTAGCACTAATAAAAAAACGTTTTAAAGTCGATTTGGGTGAAGATGAGGCCGGTTTTATTGCTTTACATCTCGTCAATGCCCAAACAGAAATTGAGAATGATAACGTATATGTTATGACGGAATTGATGCAAGAAATTATTCGAATTGTCAGCTATTATTTTAAAGTTCAATTTGATGAAGAGTCGGTTTATTATTACCGCTTTTCTACTCATTTACGTTTTTTTGCTTCACGTATTATGAATCACCGTCAAAATGAAGGCGAAACAGATGAAGAATTACTTTTAATTATTCAAAAGAAATATCATAACGCTTACAATTGCGTTGAAAAAGTGAATCAATATGTTGTCAAAAAATATAACTATTATATGTCCAATGATGAGAAATTGTATTTAACCATTCACATTGCTAGACTAGTTCAAAAATTAGGACAAGAAGAAAAGAGCATTACTAGCACAAATAAAAAATAATTGGAGGAATTGTTGTGGGAAAATATCACGATTTAGCCGAAAAAATTGTTAGTAACGTAGGTGGCAAAGAAAACATCAATAGTCTTACGCATTGTATCACGCGTTTACGTTTCAAGTTAAAAGATGAAGGTAAAGCCAATGATGACGTTTTAAAAAATATGGATGGCGTTGTGACGGTTATGAAAAGTGGTGGTCAGTATCAAGTGGTAATTGGCAATCACGTTCCAGATGTTTATGCCGAGGTATTAGAAGTTGCTGGAATTTCTGGTGAATCAGAAGAAGTAAGCAGTGATGGCAATATCTTTAATCGTTTAATCGATATTTTAAGTGGTTGTTTCCAACCTTTCTTAGGTGCTCTTGCGGCAGCAGGGATGATTAAAGGGTTAAATGCCTTATTAGTTTTCTTAGGGACGTTGGGTTGGTTTACTTATACAGCGCAATCTGGCACTTATATGATGTTAAATGCGATTGGTGATTCCATCTTTTACTTTATGCCGGTTATTTTGGGTTACACTGCTTCAAAAAAATTCAATTTAAATCCAATGATTGGTATTACGATTGGGGCAGCTCTTGTTTATCCAACTATTCAAGGCTCTGCTTTACAAGCACTAGTAGAAGAAGGAGCGAATGCACCTTATAGTATTTTTGGTTTGCCGGCTTATACAACTTTCTTAGGTATTCCTTGGGTAGGGGCAAACTATACTAGTAGTGTGGTACCGGTAATCTTTATTATCGCTTTTGCCGCTCAAATTCAAAAACTGATGAAACGCATTATTCCAGCTGTTGTTCAAACTTTCTTAGTTCCATTTTTCGTTTTATTGATTTCGTTACCAGTTGGATTTTTAGTAATTGGACCAGTTATTAGTATGTTAACAGACTTACTAAGTGCAGCTTTCCAAGCTTTAATGACCTTCTCACCGGCATTGTACGGTATCATCTTAGGTTTCTTCTGGCAAGTATTAGTAATTTTTGGTTTACACTGGTCTGTTGTACCATTAGCAATTATGCAAGTAACACAAGAAGGTTTCTCACAAGTGTTAACAGGTTCATTTGCAGCCAGTTTTTCCCAAACAGCAGTTGTCTTGGCGATGTTCTTTAAATTAAAAGACAAAAAATTAAAAGCACTTTGTCCACCGGCAATTATTTCAGGTATTTTTGGGGTGACAGAACCGGCTATTTACGGAATTACATTGCCTAAAAAGACCCCATTTATCTTTTCAATGATTGGTGGCGCGATTGGCGGCTTAATTTTAATGGTAAGTAATGTTACCGCTTACACTATGGGCGGTTTAGGAATTTTTGGTTTCTTTAATTTCATCACACCAGAAGGCGATGCTTCCAGAGTAGTTCCTTCTATTTTAGCAGTTTTAGTCGCTTGTGGGATTAGTTTCTCTCTTACCTTTTTCTTTTGGAAAGATCAAACAGTTGAAGTTGAAGAAGGACAAGCGGCAATGGAAGTTAGAAAAGAAATTGTTACAGCACCAATCAACGGTGCCATCATGCCACTATCAGCTTCAAAAGATGAAGCATTTGCGCAAGGTATTTTAGGAAAAGGTGTCTTAATTCAACCAGAAAGTGGTGAAGTAGTAGCACCATTTGACGGAACTGTTATGACGTTATTCCCAACTAAACATGCTATTGGTCTAGTTTCTGAGAATGGTCTGGAATTATTAATTCATATTGGAATTGATACGGTCCAATTAGATGGCAAGTTCTTTACCCCTCATGTTAAACAAGGAGATAAAGTAAAACGAGGACAAAAATTGATGAGTTTTGATATTAAGGCGATTCAGGCTGCGGGTTACAGCGTTGAAACTCCGGTAATTGTGACCAACTCAGCAGATTACTTGGATATTTTAGAAAGTGACAAGTCAAATGTTGCTAGCGGTAGTGATGAGTTAATTACTGCATTAGCATAAAAATAAGACGGGCTGACAGGAAAGTCAGCTCGCCTTTTTCACCTAAATTAGTCGGTTGCGGTCATTAATTTGGAGTAAAAGAATCGTGAATTTGGACAGGTGGTTGCTTTTTTTCAGCCATAATGGTGGAACTAATTTGCCGATGATCAATTTTTTGACCGATTTTAATGAGATGATCTAATTCTTGTTGATAATTTTCAGCAAAAACGATGCTGTATAAGACGTCTAGTAAATAAGTGATTGATAAATTTGTTGTAAAATTACCTATTTTAGAATAAAGGCGTTCTCTAGTGGTCATTTGTAGGACACAAGTGGCAAGTTTTGTTAAAGAATTATCCCCAATACTCGTAATTGCAATAAAAGGGACTTGCTGCTGAATTAAAATGTTCGCGGTTTGCAAAATCATTTTATTTTCACCGGTATAAGAAATAAGAATGGCGACATCATTTATGGTTAAATTGTAGGCTTCATAGGCGGTTTCTCCTTGAATTTGACTAGTTGTGACGATCTTACCGATCCGGTTCATTTTAACTGCAAAATCTTGCGCGATTAATGTATTGGCATTATTTCCAAAAATTCGCGTCAGACGGGCGCCTAATAAAAGTTCTTTAGCTTTTTTTAGACTATCGTGTTGCAGTAGTGACAATGTATCGCTAATGGTGGTTTGTTCTAATTGTGCGAGTTTACTGGCGATGCGCATCAAGCCGTCTGTTGGCGTAAATGGTAAATTTGCGTCAACGGTTTGAAAGTGGTGCGTGAGGTATTCTTGTTCTTTAACAAAAGCGATTTTAAATTCTGACCAGCCGTTAAAATCTAATTTTTTGGCAATTCGAATGAGTGTAGAGGGATGGACAAATGCAGCTTCTGCCACTTCTTTAATTGTTAAATTTAGACTTTGGGGACGATTTAAAATATAATCAATGACATTTTGTTCAGCCGTTGAAAAATTGGTTTGACGGATCTTTTCTTGAATTAGCATAGATAACCTCTTTTTAAAATTATTTACATTTATTATACATCGTTTGTAAATATTATTTACAAAAAGTGAAAAAAATTTCCTTTAAATTGTAAACGCTTTATGAGTTGCGTGTTATTCTATTGTTTTCATACAACAACTCATCAATAATGAAATTATCAAGTCAGCAAAGGAGCAGACAATATGAGAAAAGGCGTGAAAATTGCCACAATTGGTGGCGGTAGTAGTTATACTCCGGAGTTAATGGAGGGCTTTATTAAACGATATGATGAATTACCCATTGCAGAAATTTGGTTAGTTGATATTGAAGCAGGAAAAGAAAAGCTAGAAATTGTGGGGGCAATGGCACAACGAATGTGGGATGCTTCACCTTATGATGTTAAAGTCCATTTAACTTTAAACCGCGAAGAAGCACTAAAAGATGCTGATTTTGTGACTACCCAATTTCGAGTTGGCTTATTAGATGCCCGTGTCAAAGATGAAAGAATTCCTGCTTATTATGGCATGTTAGGACAAGAGACAAACGGTGCTGGTGGAATTTTTAAAGCTTTTCGTACGGTGCCAGTTATCTTAGAGATTGTCGAAGATATGAAACGTTTATGTCCAAATGCTTGGCTAGTTAATTTCGCCAATCCAAGTGGTATGGTAACAGAGGCGATTGTCCGTTACGGTAAATGGGACAAAGTAATTGGTTTATGTAATGTACCGGTAATGGCAACCATGTTAGAACCTGGTTTATTGGGTAAGAAAACAGATGAGTTAATTTATAAATTTGCAGGCTTAAATCATTTTCATTGGCATAAAGTCGCAGACGACAAAGGTCAGGACGTCACCATGGAAATCATTGATCAAATGTACCAAGAAGATAACGGGTTGCCAAAAAACATTTATGATATTCCTTTTGAACGTGATTTATTAGAACAAATGAAGATGATTCCATGTGCGTACCATCGTTATTACTATCAAGAAGAAGAAATGTTAGCTCATGCATTGGAAGAATACCGCACTATTGGCACGCGGGCCCAACAAGTAAAACGTACGGAACATGAATTGTTTGAATTATATAAAGATCAAAACTTAGATCATAAACCAGAACAATTATCTCAACGTGGTGGGGCGTATTATTCCGATGCTGCCTGTGAAACGATTGCATCGATTTATGCTAATAAAGAAACACAGATTGTCGTTTCAACAAAAAATAATGGGGCTGTGCCAGATTTGCCGGCCGATTGTGTCGTCGAAGTAACCGCTTATGTAGGAGCACAAGGAGCGCGCAATGTTGCTTTTGGTTCATTACCAACCGCAGAAAGAGGCTGGTTACAAGTGATGAAAGCAATGGAATTATTAACGATTGAAGCAGCAGTTACAGGTGATTATGGCACAGCTTTACAAGCGTTTACCTTAAATCCACTAATCACTTCTGGAAAAACAGCCAAACGCGTTATGGACGAACTATTCATTGCCCATAAAGATTATCTACCAAACTTTAAAGAAACAATTGAACGTTTAGAAAAAGAAGGCATCGAAGTCCAAGATGAAGTAGTGCGTTCAATGGATCTAGTTAAAGTCTAAATATTTCTTCAAATAAAAGAAGATAAGGTAACTTAGTAATTTATTGCCAAGATGAAACGAATAGCACAAAAAATATGGATGATTAGCTACTTTTTAGTAGCACTAAAGGTAATCAACAAAAAGATAAAAAACGGAGGCTTTATGATGGGATTTAGAAAAGACTTTTTATGGGGTGGCGCAACAGCTGCCAATCAATGCGAAGGGGGCTACAATGAAGGTGGTCGTGGTTTAGCAAATGTGGATGTGGTTCCAATTGGACCAGATCGCTTCCCTGTGATTACAGGAGAAATGAAAATGTTTGATTTTGATGACGAACATTTTTATCCAGCAAAAGAAGCGATTGATATGTATCATCGTTGGCGCGAAGATATTGCCTTATTTGCTGAAATGGGCTTTAAGACATATCGTTTATCTATTGCTTGGAGTCGAATTTTTCCTAAAGGTGACGAAAAAGAACCAAACGAAGAAGGTTTAAAATTTTATGAAGATATTTTTAAAGAGTGTAAAAAATACGGGATTGAACCATTAGTAACGATTACACATTTTGATTGTCCGATGCACTTAATTGAAGAATATGGGGCATGGCGCAGTCGCGAATTAATTGGTTTTTATGAAAACTTATGTCGAGTTATTTTTAACCGGTATAAAGGACTAGTAAAATACTGGCTGACCTTTAATGAGATTAATATGATTTTGCATGCACCATTTATGGGAGCAGGCCTTTATTTTGAACCAGGTGAAAACAAAGAACAAGTGAAATATCAAGCAGCTCATCATGAGTTAGTGGCGTCAGCATTGGCCACTAAAATTGCTCATGAAGTAGATCCAGAAAATCAAGTAGGCTGTATGTTAGCAGCAGGAGCTTATTATCCTTATTCTTGTAAGCCAGAAGATGTTTGGGCTTCGCGGAATAATGATCGTGAAAATTATTTCTTTATCGATGTTCAATCTCGTGGTGAATATCCGGCCTATGCGTTAAAAGAATTGGAACGCAATGGGATTGAATTGAAAATGGAAGCTGGCGATTTAGAGTTATTAAAAGAAAATACAGTGGACTTTATTTCATTTTCATATTATTCATCTCGAGTTTCAACTACTGATCCAGAATTATTGGAACAAACAGAGGGGAATATTTTTGCTTCTGTTAAAAATCCATACTTAAAAGCAAGTGAATGGGGTTGGCAGATTGATCCGTTAGGTTTACGAATTACATTAAATGATATTTATGATCGTTATCAAAAACCATTATTTATTGTGGAAAATGGTTTAGGCGCTGTGGATACTCCTGATTCAGATGGTTATGTTATTGATGATTATCGGATTGAATATTTAGCAGCTCACATTGCCGCTATGAAAGATGCAGTTGAACTAGATGGCGTTGATTTGTTAGGTTATACCACTTGGGGTTGCATTGATTTAGTGTCAGCTGGCACAGGTGAAATGAAGAAACGTTATGGCTTTATTTATGTCGATCGCGATAATGCTGGTAATGGTACATTAGCACGTACTAAGAAAAAATCTTTTGACTGGTACAAACAAGTTATTGCGACCAATGGTGAAGATTTAAGTGCAGAATAATTTTGAAGCCAGCTGCAATAGGCTGGCTTTAAAAAAGTTACAGGAGGAAGATAGATGAGTTTTCGTAAAGATTTTTTGTGGGGTGGAGCCACAGCGGCTAACCAATACGAAGGTGGCTATTTATCAGGTGGAAAAGGTTTAGCTACTCTAGATGCCATTACTGGTGGTAGTAAAGATCAGCCGCGAATGATTACTTTTAAAACAAAAGATGGAGAAATAAAAGAAGTTACTCGGGAAGAAGCATTGCCAGTTGGTGCAGTAGGGTATGTTGATCCAGATAAATATTATCCTAGCCATGTTGCAACTGATTTTTATCATCACTATGAAGAAGATATTGCTTTATTTGCTGAAATGGGCTTTAAGTGTTTTCGTATGTCGATTTCTTGGGCGCGAATTTGTCCGAAGGGAACAGATGAAATAAATGAAGCGGGTTTAGCTTTTTACGATGCAGTTTTTGATGAATTATTAAAATATGGAATTGAACCGGTCGTGACCATTAATCATTTTGATATTCCAATGTATTTAGCCGATGAATTAGATGGTTGGAACAATCGGAAAACAGTCGATTATTTTATCTTCTTTTGTGAAACAATTTTTAAACGCTATAAAGACAAAGTGAAATATTGGATGACCTTTAATGAAATTAATTTTTTGAGAAGCTGGACCCAAATTGGGATTCATCAAAACGATAACCAGCACCGTTATCAGGCGATTCACCATCTGTTTGTTGCGAGTGCTAAGGCGGTAATTTTAGGGCATGAAATTAATCCAGATTTTCAGATTGGGATGATGGTAGCATATATTCCAAGTTATCCTATGACCAGTAATCCAGAAGATGTCATGGCAGCGTTAGAATTTAATCGCGGACAAGAATTTTTCATTGATGTGCAAGTGAAAGGTACTTATCCGGCACATAAATTAAAATGGTTTGAACGGGAAAAGATTGTCATTCAAAAAGAAACAGACGACGATGAAATTCTAAAAAAAGGGACAGTGGACTATATTGGCTTTAGTTATTATATGTCAACGGCTTCTTCGGCTAATCCGGAAAATGTAAAATATGTCGGTGGCAATCAACAACCTGCTGTGAAAAATCCTTATTTAGAAGAATCAGAATGGGGATGGGCTGTCGATCCGTTAGGCTTGCGTATTTCGTTGTGTAAGTTATATGACCGCTATCAAATTCCTTTATTTATTGTTGAAAATGGTTTTGGGGCTGTTGATGTGGTAAAAGAAGACGGCAGTATTGACGACGACTATCGCATTGATTATTTCAAAAAGCATATTGCCGCAATGAAAGATGCTGTAACATTAGACGGCGTGGATTTAATCGGCTACACACCTTGGGGTTGTATCGATTTGGTGTCAGCAGGAACAGGTGAAATGAAAAAACGATATGGCTTTATCTACGTTGATTTAGACGATCATGGCAATGGTACGTTAGAACGTTCGCGCAAAAAATCTTTTTATTGGTATAAAGATGTCATTGCCACAAACGGTGAAAATTTAGATTAATTGCAGCTGTGACAGAAGTTTTTAACTACAAAAATATGCCGACATTTTAAGAAAATTGTTACTCAAATTTTTGTGGAATTTTGCTTTTTAGTAGAAGTTGCTACTGAAACAGCATTTATTTTAAAAGAGGAGGTTTGACAAGATTTTTGTCAAACCTCCTTTATTTGCAGAAATTTTGCTTGAAGTGACTTTCATTGAAAATTTAGCTAAAAATATTTCAAATGTGAAAAAAGTTGATTAGAAGTTAAAAATTAGCTGTTAGGGATTTCAATTAGTAGCAAAAAGTAATATAGTTTTAAAGTAAATAAAGGGTTATAAGCAGATTATTAGACAGCTAAAACTATTTAAACTAGAGTTAGCTTACTAATAGAAAGTAAGTGGAGGGAAAGTAAATGTATGATGTAATCGTGATTGGGGCAGGTCCCGCGGGCATGACCGCAGCACTATATGCATCTCGTTCTAATTTATCAGTTTTAATGATTGAAAGAGGTGCTCCTGGTGGTCAAATGAACAATACCGCCGAAATTGAAAACTATCCTGGATTTGAATCTATCATGGGTCCAGAACTTTCTATGAAAATGTACCAAAATGTCGAAAAATTTGGCACGAAAAATGAATACGGTATTGTTCAAGAAGTAGTTGATCATGGTGATTATAAAGAAGTTATTACAGAAGAAAATAGTTATCAAGGCAAAAGTGTTATTATTGCTACTGGTTGTGTGCATCGCAAATTAGGTACACCTGGCGAAGAAGAGTATGCCGGTCGAGGTGTTTCTTATTGTGCTGTCTGTGATGGTGCATTTTTCCGCAATAAAAAATTAATCGTTGTTGGTGGGGGAGACTCTGCAGTCGAAGAAGCTATTTACCTAACTCAGTTTGCAAGTGAAGTAACGATTGTTCATCGTCGGGATGAATTACGGGCCCAAAAAATTATTCAAGAGCGCGCTTTTGCCAATGAAAAAATTAATTTTATCTGGGATTCTGTAGTTGAAGAAATTAAAGGCAATGATATGGTTGTCACAGCGGTTAATATTCGCAATCTTAAAACAGATGAGGTTTATGAAGAAGCTGCTGATGGTATCTTTATTTATGTTGGTTTAGAACCGTTATCTGCACCATTTACGAAATTGAAAATTTTAGATGAAGCCGGTTGGTTAATAACAGACGGTAATATGAAGACTGCTATTCCTGGCATTTTTGCTATTGGTGATGGTCGTGCCAAAGATTTACGGCAAATTACGACGGCTGTCGGAGAAGGCGGTATTGCCGGACAACAAGTCTTTCAATATTTAGAAAACTTAAAAGATAACCAAGCAAATCTTAAATAATACAAGTTTAATAATGATTGTTACAAGTTTTTATGACAGTTCTAAAAAATCCGAGTAAGGTATTGGCAAATTTTTGTCAGCAACTTACTCGGATTTTACGTTTAGCGAAAGGGCATATCTAATTTCTACAAACGAAACTTTTTGACTTAGCTTTTTCTAATTATTTAAATATAACAGCAGGTTTTTGAAGAAATTTGTTTTGTTTGAAAGTTGAAAAAGTATTTTAAAAACATTGTTAGGAAAGATTGTTGGCGTTCTCAAAGGGAAATGATATACTTAAAAAGTAATTAAAAAACTGAAAGAGGTGTTATTTCATGTCTTGGGAACAAGTCTATGAACAATGGGTAAACGATGAAAATTTAGAAGAAAATTTGAAAAAACAATTAGCTGATCTAAAAGAAGATCCTGAAAAACTAGAAGACGCGTTTTACGCACCTCTGGAATTTGGTACTGCTGGCATGCGGGGAATTTTAGGCCCTGGTATTAACCGGATGAACATTTACACTATTCGTCAAGCAACAGAAGGCTTGGCGCGTTTTATGGATGAACAAGATGATGAAACAAGACGTCGTGGTGTGGCGATTGCTTATGATTCACGTCATATGTCACCTGAATTTGCAATGGAAGCAGCAAAAACATTAGCAAAACACGATATCCCCTCATTTGTTTTTGAAAGCCTACGTCCAACACCAGAATTATCTTTTGCAGTACGTTACTTAAAAGCTTTTACTGGGATTATGATTACCGCTTCACACAATCCAGCTGCTTATAACGGCTATAAAGTATATGGCGAAGATGGAGGGCAAATGCCGCCAGCAGATGCTGATGCTTTAACGACATTTGTGCGTTCAATTGCAAATCCATTAGAAATCCAAGTTTTATCTGATGAAGAAGTAGAACATAGCGGATTAATCAATATTGTCGGTGAAGAAATTGATACAGCTTATTTAAAAGAAATTAAATCAGTCACCATTAATCAAAAATTGATTGATGAAATGGGTAAAGATTTGAAATTAGTTTATACACCATTACATGGTACTGGCAAAATGTTAGGAGAAAAAGCTTTAAAACAAGCTGGTTTTGAAAAGTTTGTGTTAGTACCTGAACAAGCAGTAGCAGATCCTAATTTTTCAACTGTTAAATCCCCTAACCCAGAAGAACATTCAGCATTTGAATATGCTATTGCTTTAGGGAAAAAAGAAGATGCAGACTTGTTGATTGCTACTGATCCTGATGCTGACCGCTTAGGTGCGGCTGTTCGTTTACCTAATGGTGAATATCAAGTCTTAACGGGAAATCAAATTGGCGCTATTTTCACGGAGTACATTTTAGCCGCTCATCAAGAAGCTGGAACACTCCCTGATAATGCTGCTGTTTTAAAATCAATTGTTTCTAGTGAATTGCCGACAGCAATTGCTGCAAAATATAATGTCGCAATGTTAAATGTTTTAACTGGTTTTAAATTTATTGCTGAAAAAATCAAACAATTTGAAGCAGATCACAGTCAAACGTTTATGTTTGGTTTTGAAGAAAGCTATGGCTATTTAGTAAAACCATTTGTACGCGATAAAGATGCTATTCAAGCCCTAGTCTTGTTAGCAGAAGTTGCTGCCTACTACAAAAAACAAGGCAAAACACTCTATGATGGCCTCCAAGCTATTTTTGAAACGTATGGCTATTATGCAGAAAAAACAATTTCGGTAACATTAAGTGGCTTAGAAGGTCCGGCTAAAATTAAAGCGATTATGAATAAATTCCGTACACAAGCACCAAGTGAAATTGGTGGCATTAATGTGGTTCAAACAGAAGATTTCAAAGCACGTACAATCGTTGGTTTAGACGGAAATGAAACAAAAATGACAACGCCAGCTTCAGATGTTTTAAAATATGTTTTAGAAGATGAAAGTTGGATTGCTGTCCGCCCATCTGGAACAGAACCAAAAATCAAATTTTATATTGGCGTAAAAGGCGCTAGTCAAGAAGATGCAGCTGAAAAAGTTGCCGCATTAGAAACAGCTATTAATGAAATAACTGCTGATTAGGAAAAGCAAAAGAGGTGTCAAAATGGATCAAGAAACAGAAATTATGCAGGTGAGTCGACTTTTTAAAGTTTTGGCAGATAAAACACGGCTTAAAATTTTGTTGGCGTTAAAAAAAGGTGAATTAAATGTGACGACAATCGGTGAAGTTGTGGAGATGGAACAATCAGCTGTTTCTCATCAATTAAAACTTTTGCGAGATAGTCGCGTAGTGAAGTCACGACGAGTAGGTAAAACAGTCCTATACAGTTTAGATGACCACCATGTTTTGGATATTTTAGAGCAGACATTCGAACATATCCATCATCATTAAAACTAATCAAAGACTTTTGCGCGTAATTTATTATGTTTCTTGTCTTTACTAAAAAACTAGAGCTTTCATTATCGAAAGTTCTAGTTTTTTTATATCATTTTTGATATGCTTAAAGAAATTTCTTTGAAAACAACGAATGTATTCTAATGATTGTTCAAACAACTTTTAGGAGGTAGTATGGAAAAACGATTAAAAATTGGTCTATTAGGTTTAGGGGTAGTGGGCTCTGGTGTCGTAAAAGTTATTGCCCAAAATAGCGCAAAAATCTTATCAGCTACCGGTATTAAACTAGAAGTTGCTAAAGTATTGGTGCGGGATGGTGAAGATAAAAAAGCAATCGCTGACACATACGGGTTCACCTTAGTTCAAGATATCACTGCTATCACGGAAGATCCTGAAATTGATATTGTGGTAGAAGTGATGGGAAAAATTGAACCTGCTAAATCTTTTATTCTAGCAGCCCTTAAGCATGGCAAACATGTCGTATCTGCCAACAAAGATTTAATTGCCCAATATGGTAATGAACTAGTTGCCACTGCACAACAAAATGAGTGCTATTTTTATTATGAAGCAAGTGTTGCCGGTGGTATTCCTATTTTGAAAACGTTAAGCAACAGTTTTTTAGCCGATGCAATTACAGAAGTTTTTGGAATTGTAAATGGCACAACGAACTATATGCTAACTCAGATGGTGGAAAATCATCTTGCCTATGAAACAGCATTAAAACAAGCACAAACATTAGGTTTTGCAGAATCTGATCCGACTAATGACGTCGATGGGATTGACGCTGCATATAAAGCCATCATTTTAACCCGTTTTGCCTTTGAGCAAGATTTGAAAATGGAAAATCTAACAATTAAAGGAATTCGTGGGATAGAACTAGCAGACTTAGAGCTCGCGCAACAATTAGGATATGAAGTGAAATTAATTGCGCAAACTAAAAATTCTAACAATGGGGTTTATGCAGACGTATCCCCAAAATTAGTTGCTAAAAATCATCCATTAGTCAGTATTCGCAATGAGTTAAACGGGGTTTTTGTTAAAAGTACAGGGATTGGCCAAAGTATGTTTTATGGACCTGGGGCTGGTTCTATCCCTACAGCAACAAGTGTTGTAAACGACTTAGCTGTAATTGCGCAAAATACTGCAGAAAACGTAAAGGTCCGCCCCTTTGCCAGCTATAAATCAGAAATAAAGTTACAAAAAGCTAGTGACGTTAGGGGGCGTTTTTACATTGCTTTAAAAGCTCAAGATGACACTCAAGCTACTAAGATAGCTGAAATTTTAGCTGAAGAGGATTTAGCGGTTGAATTAGTGGAACAAATTAAAAATGAAACATTGCGCCTAGTTTATTTAACGCAAACTATCACCTTAGAAAAGCGCGATAAAGTCTTAACAGCATTGTTGAATGCTGAAATACAAGTAACGCAAATGATGGAACTATTGGAGGGATAAAGATGTATGAAGGATTGTTAAAAACATTTAAAGATTATTTGCCAATTACGGATAAAACACCACTGATTTCATTAGCAGAGGGAAATACTCCGTTAATTCCGCTTCACAATTTGTCAAAAGAGTTGGGTATTAATCTGTATGGTAAATATGAAGGTTTAAATCCGACTGGTTCTTTTAAAGATCGGGGTATGGTTATGGCAGTAGCAAAAGCGGTCGAAGAAGGAGCGAAGGCAATTATTTGTGCTTCTACAGGAAATACAAGTGCTGCTGCTGCTGCATACGCGACACGAGCAGGTATTAAAGCCTATGTCGTTATCCCTGATGGTAAAATTGCGATGGGCAAATTAGCACAGGCAATTATTTATGGAGCGGATATTATTTCTATTCCCGGCAATTTTGATGAAGCCTTAAAGGCTGTGCGAAAAATTGCTGAAACAGAGGCAGTAGCATTAGTAAATTCTGTTAATCCTTATCGTTTAGAAGGTCAAAAAACAGCGGCTTTTGAAGTCTGTCAACAACTAGAAAAGGCACCTGATGTACTGGCAATTCCCGTTGGAAATGCCGGTAATATTTCGGCTTATTGGAAAGGGTTTAAAGAATGGCATGAAGCAAAAGGAACAAGTTTACCGCGGATGCATGGTTTTGAAGCTATGGGCGCTGCGGCTATTGTAAAAGGTGAAGTAATCGAACAACCAGAAACGATTGCTACTGCTATCCGCATTGGTAATCCAGCGAGTTGGAAATTAGCTGAGGCGGCTCGAGATGAGTCAAAAGGTTATATTGATGCTGTAACAGATGCAGAAATTTTAAACGCTTATAAAAAGGTTGCCGGTCAAGATGGTGTCTTTGTTGAACCGGGTTCAGCTGCATCACTGGCTGGGGTTATTCAACATGTCAAAGCAGGAAAAATTAAACCAGGCGAAACCGTCGTCTGTGTCTTCACTGGTAACGGTCTAAAAGATCCAGATACAGCGATTAACGAAACGGCGGTAACCATTCATAAAATGAGTGATTTAGAAGACATGCGCAATCACTTACGCCAAGGAGTGGCAAAATTATGAGAATCCGAGTACCTGCTACCAGTGCCAACTTAGGCCCTGGCTTTGATTCTTGCGGTGTAGCGCTGAATTGCTATTTATTTGTAGAAGTCATAAAAAAGACTGCAGCGTGGCAAGTAGATCATAGTTATGGAGAACTGATTCCAAATGATGAAAATAATTTAATTGTTCAAACAGCGTTGAAGATTGCTCCAAATCTTTTGCCTCATCAAATTAAAGTAGTTTCTGATATTCCTTTAACAAGAGGATTGGGTAGTAGTTCTTCCGCAATTGTAGCAGGGATTGAGCTAGCTAACCGTTTGGCTCAATTAAACTTAAGTGAAAACGATAAAGTAAAACTTGCGAGTCAATTGGAAGGACATCCTGATAATGTGGCGCCAGCGATTTGTGGTGATTTGGTAATTGCTAGCGGAAATGGCGATAAGGTAAATTACGTCAAACACTATTTTCCTGATTGCCAGCTAATTGCCTTTATTCCAAATGTCGAATTAAAAACAAGTGAAAGTCGGGATGTATTACCAGCTGACTTTGCTTATTCTGATGCGGTGGCAGCCAGCAGTATTGCCAATGTAATGGTTGCCTCTTTAATTAAAGGGGACATTGTTCAGGCAGGTAAAATGATGGAACAAGATAAATTTCATGAAATTTATCGTAGTTCATTACTTGCGCATTTTGCAGATGTTCGCCAAATTAGTCATGCGCATGAGGGGTATGGTTGTTATTTAAGTGGTGCGGGTCCTACGGTGATGATTTTAGCACCAGCAAAGGCTACGGCTATAATCACCCGAAAACTTCAAGCACTTGATCAGACTGCAAAAATTGAAGTATTTCAAGTCGATCGTGAAGGCGTACAAGTCTTTTAAAAAATGGTAGAGACTTTTAAAAGCTTTTTTGAAGGGCTTATTAGAATTCGCCTTAATATTCATAAGTGATCATGAAGAGAAGACTCAATCAAAAATTGCAGTTGTTACCCTTAAAAGGGGTGACAACTGCAATTTTTCCTTTGCGTCTTTTTTAATCATTTTCTGTGGTGTAGTAACTGTGATCTTCTAAATCTAAGGCGTTCATAATCATCGAAGCAGTTTCTTCAATAGAAAGAGATGCAACGTTAATTACAACGCAACCTAATTTTTCATATAAATCATTCGCAAATTCTAATTCTGCACGAATTTTATCAATATCAGAATAAGCGGTATCCGGATTTAAGCCATAAGCAATCATCCGCTCTTTGCGAATACCGTTTAAAACATTGGGATCATTTGTTAAGCCGACAATTTTTTTCTTATCCACTTCCCACAACTGTTTTGGAATGTGTGCTTGCGGGACAAGTGGCAAATTGGCTACTTTCAAATTTTTATTGGCTAAAAAGAGGCTTAATGGTGTTTTTGAAGTTCTAGAAACCCCTAAAAGGACTACATCTGCTTCTAAAAAGCCACGGGGATCTTTGCCATCATCATATTTTACCGCAAACTCCATTGCTTCAATACGTTTAAAATAGTTTTTGTTTAAGTGGTGTAACGCTCCTGGTTCACGGGTTGGAGCAACACCACTTCTTTTTTCGATTTCTAACACTGGTGCTGTCAAAACGTCAAAGCCAAATAGATCACTTTCTTGACAAAAATCACGAATCAATTGTACTAATTCCTCATTAATCATGGTATATAAAATCATGGCATTTAGTTTTTTTGCTTCTTTTAAGGCTTTTAATAAGATAGCCTTATCACTCATAAAGGTCTTACGAAATAAATTGAATTCCACAGTAGGATATTGGGCCATAGTAGCTTGTGCTAATTTGGTAGCTGTTTCTCCGGCAGAATCGGAAATGACAAAAATTGTTAAGATTTCTTCAGCAGCATTACTCATTTTTTTCCCTCGCTTGTAATTTGTTGTAATTTATTATACCATATCGAAGTGGAACTAATTCGTAATCATTATGATTTATGGTGTAGTGATAAAATACTACCTTACAATAGCAACTAAATGCGTTAGGAGGTCTTTGCTTGTGAAAAGAGAAATGACAAAAATTGACCAAGCAATGGTAACTTTAAAAGAGCATGGTTTTAAAAAAACCAATAAAAGAGAAAAGCTGTTAACTTTTTTAGCGACAAAAAATCGTTATGTCGCAGCTAAAGAAGTTCAAGAGTATATGGAAGGCGAATTTGGTAGTATTAGTTTTGATACCATTTATCGTAATCTCCATGATTTTTCAGAAATTGGTTTATTAGAAGAGACCGATTTAAATGGCGAAATGAAATTTCGTTTCCACTGTTGTCAAGATAAAAATCATCACCATCATCATTTTATTTGTACAGTTTGTGGTAAAACGCAAGAATTAGATCTTTGTCCAATGGACTTTTTTAAAGGACAGCTTCCCGGGTGTACAATTGAAGGGCACCGGTTTGAGATATTAGGGCGATGTGCGGACTGTCAGTAGTTATTTTTTCTTTTTTTTCGCAAACATTTTCGTGAAAAAGATTTTTTTCTTTGCCCCATACGCTTGACACTATTTTATTACTTAGCTATAATTTTTAAAGGACAGTGTTGTTTTTTGAAAATGTTTCGATTAACAAAAACGGTTACTTTTTAAGCTCGGAGGGAGGGAATTTACATGTCAAAAACAGTGGTTCGTAAAAATGAATCTCTTGACGACGCTCTTCGTCGCTTCAAACGTTCCGTTTCAAAAGCTGGGACTCTTCAAGAATCTCGTAAACGGGAATTTTATGAAAAACCAAGTGTGAAACGTAAGAAAAAATCTGAAGCTGCTAGAAAACGTAAAAAATTCTAGTTTGCAGTATGATTGGAGCTGGTAGTGTGTCACTACTAAGTACTTTGAACGATGATATGAAGACAGCGATGAAAGCTAAGGATAAAGAGTCTTTGCAGGTGATTCGCATGTTGAAGGCATCGTTGCAAAACGAACAAATCAAAAAAGGTGCAGAATTAACTGACGATGAAGAATTGACCGTATTATCACGGGAGATGAAGCAACGCCGTGATTCTTTAACTGAATTTGAAAAAGCAGGACGAGACGATTTGGCAACGCAAGTAAAAGCGGAAATCAAAGTCGTTGAAAAGTATTTACCAGCACAACTTTCTGATGAAGAAATTCGCCAGATTGTAACAGATGTGATCAGCAAAACTGGTGCCGCTTCACCAAGTGAGTTTGGTAAAGTAATGGGTGCGGTTATGCCTTTAGTAAAAGGAAAAGCTGATGGTAACAAGGTAAATGCCATCGTCAAAGAGTTACTGAATAAATAGTTATTTAATCGCAGACTTTTGTCTGCGATTTTTTTTCTTTTAAGTTTTGAATGTGGTATGATAAAACAGAAAACTTACCTAATTAAAGTGGGAAAAAAGGAATCGACAAGGAGATGTAACTTTTTGACAGAAGATAAAAAAGTTTTGGAATTAAAACTTAGCGCAGACGATGATATTAGTCTATTATTAGGCGCACACGATAAACATTTAAAATTGATCGAAGAAAATCTGCACGTCATTATTAGTAGTCGTGGGGAAACGATTATGATTGAAGGTCAAATAGAGTCTGTTGCAATAGCGCAACAAGTTATTAGTGCGTTACAAGAATTAATCAAACGTGGTGTACATATTAGCACCCCTGATGTAGCGCAAGCATTAAAAGCAATTCCAAGCCAAGGGACAAATGCCTTTTTAGCTTTATATGAAGAAGAAATTGTCAAAGATCGTAATGGAAAAGCAATTCGTGTTAAAAATCGGGGTCAAAAACGCTATTTAGATGCAGTGAAAAAGCATGATGTTGTTTTTGGGATTGGACCTGCCGGTACTGGTAAAACTTTTTTAGCTGTCGTTTTAGCAATCGCCGCTTTAAAAAAAGGGCAAGTACAAAAAATTATCTTAACTCGCCCAGCAGTAGAAGCTGGTGAAAATCTAGGTTTTTTACCAGGAGATTTAAAAGAAAAGGTTGACCCTTATCTTCGACCAGTTTATGATGCATTGTATCAAATTTTTGGTGTCGAACATACTAATCGGTTAATGGATCGAGGGATTATTGAAATCGCACCGCTAGCTTATATGCGCGGACGTACATTAGAAGACGCTTTTGTCATTTTAGATGAAGCCCAAAATACAACGATTATGCAGATGAAAATGTTTCTTACACGTTTAGGTTATAATTCCAAAATGATTGTCAATGGTGACACAAGTCAAATTGACCTGCCTAAAGGTGTAGTTAGTGGGCTAGTTCACGCAGAAAGAACTTTAAGTAACATCCCGCAAATTGCTTTTGTCAATTTTGAAGCAAGCGATGTGGTTCGACATCCTGTAGTGGCTAAAATTATTGAAGCTTATGACAAAGCGAATCTGAAAAAAGAGTAATGGTGCTTAGGAAAATTAGGGGGAAATAATTTGATTATTGAGCCGTTAAGAAAATTACGCGAACGTTTAGGACGTTTTTATGTCCCGCTTATTTTAGTCATTTTTTTTGTTAGCTGTTTTGGTATTTTATTTACAAGCGTTAAACAAAAAAGTGTCGACTATCATGAAGGTCAAGTAGCAAGTGAAAGTATTCGGGCGAATAAGACCGTTGAAAATAAGGCAGCTACCGATCAAAAACGTCAGTTAGCAGCAGAAGCGGTTGTGCCTGAATATACGTATCAAGAAGATATTGTTGAAACGCAGCATAGTCGAGTTGAAACGATTTTTACGATGATTTCTGATGTGAAAAAAAGTGTCGATGAAGATCATGAAAAACGTCAACAAGAAGCAAAAGACAAAGAAATTCCAGCTATTACAACCGATGATTATATTGCTGCCTTAAAAAAATCATTTGAAAAAGTGAATGATGAAGATGTCCAGTTCTATCAAGAAATTCCTAATTCTTTTTACGAAGCCGCTTTTACATTGAATAGTGCCGCATTAAATACTGTAAAAGACAATAGCTTAA
Organism: Enterococcus sp. DIV0755b; assembly: GCF_051713765.1. NCBI lineage: Bacteria > Bacillati > Bacillota > Bacilli > Lactobacillales > Enterococcaceae > Enterococcus > Enterococcus sp. DIV0755b. Next base: position 1,452,676 of record NZ_JBIOQN010000001.1, read on the forward strand.
ATATTTTAGCTGAACAAATGAAAAACCAAGTGCGGGAATCAAATCTTGCGACTTTTAAGGAAAGTGCTGAAAATCAGGTGAATAGTCTTGCTATTCCAGCTATCTCAAAAGAAGCGATGATTGATTTATTAAATACCGCCATTGTAGTAAATGATTTTCCCAATGATAAAAAAACTGAAGAACTAAAAGAGCAGGCTCGTGCTAGTGTAGCACCTGTTATGATATTTCAAGGGGAAGTAATCGTCCGCGAGGGTTCACAAATTGATGCTAGTGCCATTGAAAAGTTAAAGTTATTAGGTTTAACGAGTCAAAATACTTCTTTTTTCCCAATCGGTGCGATGATTTCTGGCATCTTAGTTCAAATTTTGGTCTTACTTTATTTTGCTCACCAGTATCAAGAGAAAAGTAAACGTCAAGAATTTTTAACCTTTTATACGCTAGCGATGATTGGTAGTATTGCGTTAATGAAATTTTTTCAAGTTTTTCAAACGGAATTACTGCCTTATATCCCGTTATTTTTCCCAGCTGCTTTTGTTCCGCTGGTGTTAAATATTTTTGTGAATCGCAGAGCTGGAATTATCGCAGCTATATTCCAAGTGGTATTTGCTGTTTTTTGTTATTATGATGCTTTAGGAACAAACTCGTTGACAATTATTTTAATTACGTATTTATTCTCAGGGTTAATGGGAACTATTGTTAGAAGAGAACGTATCTCTAAACAAGGATTTACGGCGGTCATGTGGATTATCGTTTTTCCTTTTTTACTTAATTTAGTTTTAGTAGTTTTTCAAGGGTTGACGGTTACAGATAGTCGAACTTGGACAACCATTGTTTGTGGTTTAGCCGGAACGGTTTTATCTTTTTTACTTACCATGGGATTACACCAATATATAGAATTACTAATCACTGATAATAGTGTGATTGTTTTGAATGAACTTAGTAATCCAAATCATCCACTATTGAAAAAACTATTAGAAGAAGCGCCGGGAACTTATCATCATAGTATGATGGTAGCGAACTTATCTGCCAATGCAGTAGCTTTAATTGGGGGACATTCCCTTTTAACTCGTGTTGCTTGTTATTATCATGATATCGGCAAATTGAAACACGCAAACTTCTTTGTTGAAAATTTACCAGCAGGGGCAGAAAACCCTCATAATTTCTTATTACCAGAAGATAGTAAACAAATTATTTTTGGTCATGTCACCGACGGGGCAAAAATTTTAGAAGAATACAAAATGCCCAAACTAGTGATTGATATTTGTTATCAACATCACGGTACTACCTTAATGAAATACTTTTATGCCAAAGCCAAAGAACGTAATCCTGAAATAACAGAGGCAGAATTTCGTTATCCCGGACCAAGACCTCAAACAAAAGAAGCAGGAATAGTGAATATTGCCGATAGTTGTGAAGCGGCAGTGCGGGCAATGGATCATCCTACTAATGAAAAGATTCGTCAATTTGTTCATAATTTAATTGTTGATCGTATTTTAGACGGACAATTAGATGATAGTGGATTGACCTTAAAAGAAATTCGGATTATTGAAGACTCATTGGTAAATGGCTTATGCAGTACGTTTCATTCGCGGATTAAATATCCTAAAATGAAGTCTGAAGCCGAGAAAATGAAAGAAGAACAAGAAAGAAGCGATAAATAATGGATATTACCTTTATGGATGAAACTAATTCTTTAGCTCCTGACAAAATACAAGAAGTAGAAGACTTATTACAGTTTGCGGCAGATTATTTAAAACTACCAAAGGAAACCGAGATGTCGGTAACTTTTATGGATAATGACGCAATTCAAGTAATTAATCGTGATTATCGTGGCAAAGATCGCCCTACTGATGTAATCAGCTTTGCGTTAGAAGAAGAAGGTGATGGGGAAATTCCGGTCATCTTCGCCGACGGGGAGAATCCTTTACCCCGTGAATTGGGAGATTTAATGATTTCACTGGATAAGACCAAAGAACAAGCCAAAGAATATGGCCATAGTTTTGAGCGGGAATTAGGTTTTTTAGCACTACACGGTTTTTTGCATATTAATGGTTATGATCATATGACACCAGAAGATGAAAAAGAAATGTTTGGATTACAAAAGGAAATTTTGGATGCTTATGGACTTAAAAGATAAGAATACACATAAAAACAAATATTTCATTACTTCAGTTGAATTTGCCTTAACTGGAATTCAAACGGTTTTTAAAGAAGAACGTAATATGCGTAAACACGTCTTTTTTGGCATACTGGCACTTTTGGCGGGCTTTATTTTTCAGTTAAGTCGTTTTGAATGGTTATGGCTACTATTAGCTGTCTTTTTAGTCTGGATTGTAGAGATTATTAATACTGTTTTTGAAAATGTGGTGGATATGTTCACCGATTTTCACTTTCATCCCATCGGTAAAAAAATTAAAGATATGGCAGCAGGAGCGGTGTTATTAACATCATTTTTTGCTGTAATTATTGGTTTGATTTTATTTGTACCTAAAATATGGCAACTATTGTTTTAAAAGAAATGAGGAAAAATATGACAGAACATAAATCAGGGTTTGTCGCCATTGTGGGGCGCCCAAATGTTGGTAAATCAACTTTATTAAACCGGATTGTCGGACAAAAAATTGCGATTATGAGTGATAAAGCCCAAACAACCCGCAATAAAATTCAAGGTGTTTATACTACTTCTGAGGCGCAAATTATTTTTATTGATACACCTGGGATTCATAAACCAAAACATCGTTTAGGGGATTTCATGGTAGAAACGGCTTATAGTGCATTAAAAGAAGTCGACGCGGTTTTATTTATGATTAGTGCTGATGAAAAGCGGGGTCGTGGTGATGATTTTATCATGGAACGTTTAAAGACTAGTAAAACACCAGTCTTTTTAGTCATTAATAAAATTGATAAAGTTCATCCTGATGATTTATTGGGGATTATTGAAGATTACACAAGTCAAATGGATTTTGCAGAAGTTGTCCCAATTTCCGCTACAGAAGGTAATAACTTTGATACATTAATGAAGACCTTAATTGAACAAATGCCCGCCGGTCCACAATATTTCCCAGATGATCAAATTACAGATCATCCCGAATATTTTATTGTTTCGGAGTTGGTTAGAGAAAAAGTATTGCTATTGACTAGAGACGAAGTACCACATTCAGTGGCGGTTGTAGTCGATAGTATGAAACGAAACGAAAATGATAAAGTTCATATTCAAGCGACAATCATCGTCGAACGGAATAGTCAAAAAGGCATTATCATCGGTAAAGGTGGCAAAATGCTAAAAGACATTGGCACCAAGGCGCGTCGGGACATCGAACAATTATTAGGGGATAAAGTCTTCTTGGAATTGTGGGTTAAAGTCCAAAAAGATTGGCGGGATAAAAAAACATATTTACAAGATTATGGTTACCGTCCGGATGATTACTAAGGGGTTTTTCCATGCAGTTAGCTGAAAGTCGCGGATTGATTTTATTTTCGCGGGATTATAAGGAAAAAGATAAATTAGTAAAAATATTTACTGAATCTGCCGGTAAACAAATGTTTTATGTAAAAGGTATTCATAAAAAGAACAATCCACTGACTTCTGTTTTGCAAAATTTCACTGAAGCAACTTTTATTATGAATTTAAAAGCAGACGGATTGTCCTTTTTAAATGGTGCCAAAGACGTCAAACCGCTAACGACGATTCAACAAGATATTTTTTTAGCCGGATATAGTACCTATTTGTTGAATTTGGCAGATGCTGCGATTGAAGATAAGGTTTATGATCCGCATTTGTACCAATTTTTATCTTTGTGTCTAAATTTAATCAACGACGGTTATGATGCTGAAATCATTACTAATATTTTTGAAGTCCAGATTTTACAACGGTTTGGTGTTGCGCCAATCTTTGATCATTGCGTTATTTGTGGTAAAACGACTGGCCGTTTTGATTATTCTTCTAAATATGGTGGCGTTTTGTGTGAAAATCATTTTTCCTTAGATGAACATCGCTACCATGCAGATCCTAATGCGATGCATTTTATCCGTTTATTTAATCAAGTCGATTTGACCAAAGTAAAAACGATTAAAGTAAAATCAGTAGTAAAAAAAGAAATTCGGCGCGTAATCGATCAACTTTATGATGAGTATGTGGGAATTCATTTGAAAAGCAAAAAATTTATTGATGATATGCACAAGTGGCAAGATTTAATGAAACCAGATAATTAAAACGCTGCTAAAAAATTAGTAAATATCCGAATAATATTGTAACTTCTCAAAAATTTGCTTTTAAACAAAGTAAAGATGAGATTAGGCAATAGAATTGGGATATTTTTTTTGTGCGTTTTCACGAACAATAGATGTGCTTTTTAAAATAATTAGTCGTATATTGGAGATTTTTTTAGAAAAATAAAGTAAAATAAAGATGATTAAATTGATTATTACTAACCATGCAACCAAAGGGGAGAAAGACTTGACGTTATCAGATATTGAAATTGCACAACAAGTAGAAATGGAAAATATTACGAAAATTGCCGAAAAATTAGGGATACCTGCTACTGATTTAGAACTATATGGTAATTATAAAGCTAAGATTAAACCCAGTACTGAAAAAAAACAAAATGGGAAATTAATTTTAGTGACTGCAATTAGTCCTACTCCAGCCGGTGAAGGGAAAACTACCACTGCTGTCGGATTAGCTGATGCATTAGGACAAATTGGTAAAAAAGCAGCGATTGCCCTAAGAGAGCCTTCATTAGGACCTGTTTTTGGAATCAAAGGCGGAGCTGCTGGGGGCGGTTATGCGCAAGTAGTACCAATGGAAGATATTAATTTACATTTTACGGGTGATTTTCATGCAATTAGTGCCGCCAATAATTTACTAGCCGCAATGTTGGATAATCATATTCATCAAGGCAATGCTTTAGGAATAGATAGTCGCCAAATTACTTGGAAGCGCGTCGTGGATATGAATGATCGTCAATTGCGCCACATTGTGGATGGTCTCCAAGGCCGTTTAAATGGCGTACCCCGCGAAGATAGTTTTGAAATTACTGTCGCTTCAGAAATTATGGCGATATTATGTTTAGCGGCCGATTTAGCTGATTTAAAAAATCGCTTAGAAAAAATTATTGTTGCTTATTCCTTTACTGGTGAGCCGATTACTTGTGGTGATCTAAAAGCAGCCGGTGCAATGACGGCATTATTAAAAGATGCGATCAAACCAAATCTAGTTCAAACTTTAGAGCAAACACCTGCTTTTATTCACGGTGGGCCATTTGCTAATATCGCTCATGGCTGTAATAGTGTTCAGGCGACAAAAATGGCATTACAATACGCTGATTATGCAGTGACAGAAGCTGGCTTTGGGGCGGATTTAGGTGCTGAAAAATTCGTGGATATTAAATGTCGTCTAGCGGATTTAAAGCCAGACGCAGCCGTATTAGTGGCCACGATTCGGGCACTAAAAATGCATGGTGGTGTAGCCAAAAATGAGTTGGCAACAGAAAATGTTGCAGCGGTTATTGCGGGTTTACCCAATTTGGAGCGTCATTTACACAATTTAAAAGATAATTTTGGTTTACCTGTGGTGGTATGTATTAACCAATTTCCCGGTGATACTAAAGAAGAATTGGCGGCAGTTAAAGAAGCTTGTCAAAAACGTGGTGTTACAGTTGTACTTTCAAATGTTTGGAGTAAAGGTGGCGCAGGCGGGATTGAGCTAGCTGAAAAAGTAGTGGCATTAGCAGAAACAAAAAGTAAGCTATCATTTGCCTATGAGGCCGATCTTTCATTGGTAGCAAAAATTGAAACAATCGCTAAAAAAATATACGGTGCTAGTGGAGTAGAATTTACGCCAGTAGCCAAACGCGAATTAGCGAAATTAACGGAACTTGGTTTTAGTAACTATCCGATTTGTATGGCTAAAACACAATATTCTTTTAGTGATAATCCGAATCTCTTAGGAGCACCAACGGATTTTACAATCACGATTCGTTCTGTCAAAGTATCAGCAGGAGCGGGCTTTATTGTCGCACTGACAGGAAATATTATGACAATGCCAGGCTTGCCGAAAAAACCGGCGGCAGAAAATATTGATGTCGATGCTGAAGGGAACATTACCGGTTTATTTTAATTTTTTTAATTGACAAATGTCAGGTTAAACAGCTATGATAAACAAAGGTTAATACGTTGAACAAGACGAAAAATAAGAAACTGAAAAGCGACTGTGGGAAAGTGGAAGCCACAGACAGTAACTTATTTGGGGGCAACTTGGGAGTATTCAGTTAAATATTTTAAAGCTGCCGAGCAATCGGAAGCAGGGTGGAACCGCGAAGTATTCGTCCCTGCATAGATGAAAATCTATGCAGGGCTTTTTTATTTCCTATTTTAAAACCTGTTAACAATTCTTTTAAGGAGGATAAAAATGCAATTTGATATGGAAATTAATGCCAGTGAGTTTAAAGAAAAAAAATTGAAGATTTTAGCTAGCGTACCATTAAATGTGATTGTAAAAAATGATAGTGGGCAATTGGTGGAAGAGTTTAGAACTGAACCAAGTCAAATGCTCTATGACTTAGCTTTTTTGACTGATGATATGGTAGTAGAAGTGCATTTAATACCGGGAAATCCAGTTGAGTTTTATCCAGTTGTAAACGCATTGTAATCGCATCTAAGTCTAAAACATAAAGCAGTAGAAGTAATAAGTGTAAAAAGTAGGAGGAAATAAAATGAGTAAAAAAATGACTGTGCAAAATATTATTTTGACGCTACAACAATTTTGGTCTGGTAATGGCTGTATGTTAATGCAAGCCTATGATACTGAAAAAGGTGCCGGTACCATGAGTCCGTATACTTTTTTACGTGCGATTGGACCTGAACCTTGGAATGCGGCTTATGTTGAACCTTCTCGTCGTCCTGCCGATGGACGTTACGGGGAAAATCCGAACCGTTTATACCAACACCATCAATTTCAAGTGGTAATGAAGCCATCACCAGAAAACATTCAAGAACTTTATTTGGAAAGTTTGAAATTATTAGGTATTGATCCTTTAGAACACGATATCCGCTTTGTAGAAGATAACTGGGAGAATCCTTCAATGGGTTGTGCTGGTCTTGGTTGGGAAGTTTGGTTAGATGGTATGGAAATTACACAATTTACCTATTTCCAACAAGTCGGCGGCTTACCTTGTAAACCTGTTACTTCAGAAATTACTTACGGTTTGGAACGTTTAGCTTCTTATATTCAAGAAGTTGAAAGTGTTTATGATTTAGAGTGGGCAGATGGCGTCAAATATGGTGAAATCTTCCGTCAACCAGAATATGAACATTCCAAATATTCTTTTGAAGTTAGTGATCAAGAACTATTATTAGGAAATTTTGATCGCTTTGAAAAAGAAGCCAAACGCTGTATCGATCAAGATTTAGTTCATCCAGCTTATGATTATATTTTGAAATGTAGCCATACCTTTAATTTATTAGATGCAAGAGGCGCTGTTTCTGTTACTGAAAGAGCTGGATATTTAGCCCGCATTCGGAATATGGCTAAAGCCGTTGCTAAGATTTTCGTGGCTGAACGGGCGAAGTTGGGCTATCCACTGCTAGCTCCTGAAGAAGCGGCAAAATTATTGAAGGAGGAAAACTAAGATGGCAAAAGATTTATTATTGGAGATTGGTTTAGAAGAGATGCCTGCTCATGTAGTAACAAAGAGTATGCAACAATTAGAGCAAAAAGTTAGTGAATTTTTAGCGACCGAAAAATTAGCTTTTTCTTCCATTAAGTCTTTCAGTACGCCGCGGCGCTTGGCTGTGCTGGTTAGTGAAGTAGCTGAAAAACAAGCCGATACCGAAGAAGAAGTAAAAGGTCCGGCTAAGAAAATTGCTTTGGATAGTGAAGGCAATTGGTCAAAAGCGGCAGAAGGTTTTGTAAGAGGGCAAGGTGTAACAACAGATGCGATCACTTTTAGAGAGTTAAAAGGGGTAGAATATGTTTATGTGACCAAATATGCTAAAGGAAAACCTGCAATAAAAGTATTATCTGGTTTAAAAGATGTGATTACTAGTCTCACTTTTCCAGTTACGATGCATTGGAATAAATATGATTTTGAATATATTCGACCAATTCATTGGGTTGTCGCTTTATTAGGCGAAGAAGTTGTTCCATTTTCAATTTTAGATGTTAAAACTGGTAATACTACTAGAGGACATCGTTTCTTAGGTGATGATGCAGTCTTGGAAAATGCTCAAGAATATGAAGCAAAGTTACAAGAACAATTTGTCATTGCTGATCCATTAAAACGAAAAGAAATGATTGTCGCCCAAATTGATGAATTAACTACTAAAAATGACTGGAAAGTTGAACTTGATGAAGATCTTTTAGAAGAAGTCAATAATTTAGTGGAGTATCCAACTGCTTTTGTAGGTGATTTTGAAGAACGCTTTTTGTCAGTACCAGAAGAAGTTTTAGTTACTTCTATGAAAGAACATCAACGTTATTTTGATGTTCGGAATAGTGCTGGTTTGTTGTTGCCTCATTTTATTTCTGCTCGTAATGGGAATGCAGTTAAACTAGACAATGTAGTAAAAGGAAATGAAAAAGTTTTAACTGCTCGTTTAGAAGATGCCGAATTTTTCTACAAAGAAGATCAAAAATTGACAATCGATGCTTGTGTGGAAAAACTAAAACAAGTAACTTTCCATGAAAAAATTGGTAGCATTTATGAAAAAATGCAGCGAGTTGCTGAAATCGCGCAAATTGTTGGAGAGACAGTTGGTTTAACAAGCGAACAATTGGAGGATTTAGCCCGCGCAGCAGAAATTTATAAATTTGATTTGGTCACCAACATGGTGGGAGAATTCCCTGAATTACAAGGTATCATGGGAGAAAAATATGCTTTATTACAAGGTGAAAAACCAAGCGTTGCCCAAGCTATACGTGAACATTATTTACCAATTTCTAGTGAAGGTGAACTACCCAAATCAGATATTGGCGCTGTTTTAGCAATTGCAGATAAGTTAGATAGCTTACTTTCTTTCTTTGCTGTCGGAATGATTCCAAGTGGCTCAAATGATCCTTACGCATTGCGCCGTCAAACTTATGGGATTGTAAGAATTATTGAAAACAGACATTGGGCCTTCCCATTAGTGGAGTTGCAAGCAAAAATTAGCGAAGTCATCGGCCAAGATGAAAAACGTTATGGTCTTAAATTAAATAGCGGTCAAACCGAAGTAGTTAATTTTGTAAAAGCACGTTTAAAACAGTTCCTAACGACGAAAAATCTCCGTCACGATGTAATTGATGCTGTTATTAATGCCGAACAAACCAACTTAAGTGCCCTCTTTTCTGCGGCTCAAATTCTACGTCAACATTTAAACGATCCAGATTTTAAACCATCGATGGAAGCTTTAACGCGGGTTATTAATTTAGCTAAAAAAGCTGAGGTAGAAGACGCAAATGTTAAGCCAGAACTGTTTGATAACGACGCTGAAAAAGCGCTCTTTGATGCAGTGACGGATTTAGAAAATCGATTTGCTCGCCAAACAATGGCAGAAAATTACGAGGGTCTGACAGCTTTACGACCGCTAATTGAAAACTACTTTGATCAAACAATGGTCATGGTAGAAGATGAAAAAGTGCGCCGCAATCGTTTGACGCAATTAAATAAAATCGCCAAAATGGCATTGGCATTGGCCAGCTTAGATGCGTTAATCACGAAGAATAATTAGAAATGTAATAATATAATCTGAAGTAATCTCTAAAAGTTGGCCTATGGGCTGATTTTTAGAGATTACTTTTTACGTACAAAATAAAAAGACCGTAACAATTTTTATGTCACAGTCTTTTAGATAGCAGCTTATTTACGTTTTTGTTTACCGGCGTTTCGACCTTGTTTACCGGCATTACGATTTTTATTTTTCTTTGTATAATCGGCTACATTTGTTTTTATTTCTTTTGGTGTCACATCTTTTTTAGGCGGAGTGACAACGGTTTTTGGTGGATTTTTTTTCATTTCTGCTTGAACTTGAGCTTTAATACGCGGTTTCATAATGACGTTTGTAATAAAGGTTTGTAGACAGCTAATGAGACCACCGACTACCCAGTATAACGTCACACCAGCAGGAGCACTCATAGACATAAAAACAATCATCAATGGTGAAACAATCAACATTGAGCGCATCGTTTTCTTTTGTTCTTCTGGCACACCAATTTGTGAAATAAAACCTTGAATAAGATAAAATAACCCAGCAATTACAACGAGTACGATATTTGATTCGCCTAAGTTAATTCCTAAAAACGTTGCACTTTGAATACCGGGAGTAAAACGAGCAGTATAATACAATGCAGAGAAAATAGGCATTTGAATCAGTAACGGCAAACAACCCATGCCACCAAACATGCTGACACCATTTTCTTTGTAAACAGCTTGCATTTCTTGTTGGGCTTTCATTTGTTCTTCAGGAGAAGTCGCTGCTTTTAGTTTTGCTTGCGCTTGATCGATTTGTGGTTTTAAAAATTGCATTTTTTCTGATTGGACCATTGTTTGTTTTGATTGGTGAATTCCGAGTGGTAATAAAATAATACGCACAATAACTGTCACCATGATAATCGCTAAACCATAGCCCCAATTGAAGTCTTTAGCTAGATATTGTAAAAAGCCTCCTAGCGGTTCGACTAAAATTCGATATACGATGCCACTTTTATCAGGATTGCCATTTTTATCCATCGAAACACAGCCCGATAGTGTAAGCATGATTCCCACTAGACCAGATGCTAATAGCCAGTTTTTTAATTTTGTCATTTGCTTCGTCCTTTACTTTGTAAATTTACACAAAAGTAATCATACTAGAAAAATAAGAAACTGTAAACGTGCTTCACAAAATATTCAAGAATTAGCGTTGCTTAAGTCGTTTAAAAAGATAAGAAAAAACAACTACTTATAAGTAAGTCTTTATTTGGCTCAAATAAAAAAGTAAGCTAAATAAAAAAGCGGCTAAGCCGCTAATGACCAAAAGTTACTTCAAAACTATCGCGATTTTTAATCATTGGATCATCGGTCAAATCAAGATATGTGACATGTCCGGCAGGTGAGGGGGAAGCTTTTACACCTTCAATGAATTTTGCCATCGCTTCAGTGGAACCAGTTGCCTCAATCCCAACAGATCCGTCTGCTTCATTCCAAACAGCACCGTGAATTCCTAATTGGTCTGCTAACATTTTAGTCGTATAACGAAAACCGACCCCTTGTACGCGTCCTTGAACATTCATTCTTACTTTGCGCATCACAATCACCTCTTTTTTATCATAATTTCATGATAGCTTTTTTGCTGACTTCTCACAAGCAATCTGCTGAAAATGGTATAATAAGACGAGGTGAAACCATGAAAGAAATTCAATCCAATAAAAATCCACTGGTTAAGTCATTAAAAAAATTGCATCAAAAAAAATATCGCGATCAACAACAACAATATTTATTAGAAGGATTCCATTTAGTGGAAGAAGCCCACAAAAGCGGTGCAGAGATTCAAACGATTTTAGTTAATGAGAGAGGTCAAAAAGAGGGTGCCTCTTTTTTAGCAGCTTATCCTAATAACAGCTATTTAGTGACAGACAGTATTTTAAAAGAGCTCTCAGATCAACCGACACCCCAAGGAATCATTGCTGTTGTTACTAAAAGACAACAGCAAACCGCTTTACAAAAAGGAGCTTGGATTTTATTAGATCGTGTCCAAGATCCCGGTAATGTGGGGACAATTATCCGTACGGCAGATGCTGCAGGTTATACTGGTGTTATTCTAGGGGAAGGTAGTGCAGATATATATAGTACTAAAGTTTTAAGAAGTATGCAGGGAAGCAACTTTCATTTGCCGGTAATTACTATGAGTTTGACGACTGCAATTGACGAATTAAAAAAATTAGCGGTGCTAATCTATGGCACAGAATTAAATAAAGAGGCTAAACCTTTTCACACAGTTCCAAAAGGCGATGTGGCTATTTTAGTGGGCAATGAAGGCCAAGGTGTGGCCAAAGAGTTGCTACAAATAACTGACCAAAATTTATATATTCCTATCTTTGGCCAAGCAGAATCTTTAAATGTAGGCGTAGCCGCAGGAATTTTACTTTATCATTTCAAATTGTAATAACTGAAATATTTTAAAGAACTGTTAAGCTTGAGGTCGCTTTCTTTAAAAGTTTAAAAAAGGTGCTATACTTACACTTGTACGAAAAAAGATAAGCTAAAGGTGGCTATTTAATACATGACTGAAAACTGGCGCAAAGATTCTGAATATATGTCTTATGTCGCAGATTTACTGGCAACACCTGAAGTCCAAAAGTTGAGCCAATATAAACAACACGTCAATTCGACACGTTTAGAACATTCTATAAGTGTTTCTTATTACAGCTATAAATTAGCAAAAAAATGGGGCGCAAATGCTAAAGCAACGGCGAGAGCAGGTCTTTTACATGACTTGTTTTATTATGATTGGCGCACGACGAAATTTGATGAAGGTTCCCATGCCTATATGCACCCAAGAATTGCAATTAAAAATGCAGAAAAAATTACCGAATTATCTCCCCTAGAAAAAGATATCATTTTAAAACATATGTGGGGCGCAACAATTGCACCACCGAAGTATAAAGAAAGTTATATCGTTACTATGGTAGATAAATACTGTGCAATTAAAGAAGCGTCTGAACCAATGACTAAATCAATGCGATTGCGTTTTAATCATTTATTTGGGCGCAAAAATTCAATTTAAAACAATATAAAAGAGGTGTGACAAAAGTTGCTTTTGTCACACCTCTTTTTTTTGTAGTCATCATGGTCTAACCAACAAAAAATGACATTATCGAAATGAAAACAAAAAATGCTAGAATCAAACCACAGACAACGAGATGTCTTTTCTTATGCAAGGCAACGATTGCGATATATTCGCGTAAAAAAGCATTTGGTAGGTAATAAAGTGCTGTTTTTGCCCCAAGACCATCAGCTTTTAGTCCGGCTTGGCTGGCATAAATACCTGCGCGAAAAATATGGTAGTTATTTGAAGTGAAAATTACGCGATAAGGCACAGGCTGACTTGTATCCATAATTTCTTTTGAAAACTGCATATTTTCTAAAGTAGTAGTTGATCGTTCTTCAATGAGGATGTCGCTTTCTGGTATGCCTTTTTCTTTTGCATAAGTTGCCATAGCAACACTTTCTGGCAACTTTTCATCAGCACCTTGACCACCAGACATTAAAATCTTCGCATGTTTACCTGCAACTTTTAGTTGATGCTGATAAAATTTTATCGCAACATCTATGCGTTTGGCTAAAAGGGGAGAAACACTATCACCATTTAAAAGTCCCGCTCCTAAGACGATAATGTAATCTTGGTTTGGCTTGGGATGATTAAACTGATATAAAATTGAAACGCTTAAAAAATTGAAGAAAACGAGTGCGAAATAAAACATCATAAACGGTAATGCCGCTAAAAGACTAGTTAACCATTCCGGTAGGCGCTGGGCAATGAAAAAGTCATAGACTAAAAAGAATGTTAAAAAGATAGCTAAGAGTAAAGTTAACATATTCGCCAGCGAACGGGATTCTCTTTTTAAGACGATTAGTGCATTCCAATAAAGAAAAACCAGTAATGATACAAAGCCAAAAATTAAAACTGCAGCTAAAAAGACAAATGCCAGCCCTAAAATGGCAAAAGCGACCACACTTGCGGTAATGCTTGCGTTATAGACTAAATAAATACCAAAAACAAAAATTAAAATATTGAATAGTAGACCATTACGTAAGCGGGTTTTGTTTCTAAAATATTGCCATAAAAATATAGCGAGATAAAGAAGCGGTAAAATAAAGAAATAGCTGCCTTGTAAAATTTCAATGCCAGAAAAATAAAAAATTAAGCAAATACAGGTCCAGACTAAGCTAAAAAAGATTGTATCAGGATCTGGACTTTTCTTACGCCACGAAATAATAGCTAAAATACCGCCAATTAAAAAAATAAATAATAAAACTTCGGGTAAAAAATTCATACATTCAACTCCTTAATCTCTTTTTAGTATAGCGGATTACAACTCTTTTGGCTTGTGAAAAAGATATGATTTTTTAAAAAAGTTATTTTCTAGTACAATAAAGAAAAAGAGTAGTAGAAAGAAGGCAGAAGATGGAATTAGGTGAGATAAAAAAAGTCAATTTACCGGCTTTTACTGTGATTGGTAAAGAAGGTAGTGGTCTAGCAGCTGAAGGATCGTCATGGGTACCGCTATTATGGGATAATGTCAATGAACATTTTGAAGAAATCGCAAGAAATGTTACGCTTACGCCTGATGAAATTCATTTGTGGGGTTTGATGAGCGATGAAAATACCTGGCTTGCCCCTTGGCAAGAAGTGGGTCGTTATTTAGCAGGCATTGCAGTCCCCACGCATACAGAAGTACCTGCCGATTGGCAAAAATGGCAGATACCAACAGCAGATTATTTTGTCATTAAAACAGATGCTGAAAATTTGGCGCCAATGACTGAGAAAATGTTACTAGAAGTTTTACCACAAAATAACCTAACTTTAAGTGGAGCTATCCAAGAACATTATTTACCGGAATTTGCTCTAGGGGAAGTGGAATTGTATTTTCCAGTTGTAGCAATTTAAAAGACCAAACCAAAAAAAAGACGGTGTGACAAAATTCTTGTCACACCGTCTTTTTTTGGAAATACAGGTTGTGACAAAAGTTGCATTTGTCACAAAACTTTTAATTGCATTTAAAAAACAGATTGAATGAAATTTTCAACGTGACGACCAAAAATAACGAAGATATTTGCTTTTTCTACCGCCTTATCAACGATAATATCTGTAGTGTGGGTTGGGGCTTTTTCCAAATAGCCAAGCTCATCACCTTTTAGGCTGACACTTGCCTGCCCAACTACGTCACCTTTTGCTACTGGAGCGGTAACAGCGTTGTCTTTTACTTTACTATCAAATTTTGGTGTAATTGTTAAATCGTTTTCGTTTAGATCATCTCGAACCCATAATGTCACGCTATCTTTTAAAGAAATGCTAGTTTTAAGTTGTTTACCATCAGTAACCGCAATTTCTTTTTGTCCAGGGAGCTTAGTACCACCTTTTAAAACTTCTTTTTGTTGCCAATGCTCATAGCAATAATCCATTAATTTCCCTGTTTCAACAAAACGCGCACTAGGATTATTTTTATGATCAGTAGCATTTAAGACGACAGTAATTAACCGTTGTCCATTTTTTTCAATTGTTCCGACAAAACAAGCTCCTGCTAGTTCGGTTGTACCAGTTTTAAGCCCATCAACGCCTTCTTTTGCGTTAATAAAACCTGGCAACATCCAGTTCCAGTTGACCATTTCAACTGGTGATTGGGTATTAGCACCAAACATTTGCGTCGTTGTAGCTGAAACTTTTAAAATATCAGGATAGTCTTTAATTAAGTGACTGGCGACAATGGCCACATCGCGAGCAGATAGTAAATTTTCGGCATCTGGGCTAGAACCAGGATAGCGATTATCACCTAAATATTTATTATTCAAACCAGAAGCATTATAGATTTTAGCATCGTGAATACCCCATTTTTCTAATTGGCTACGCATTTGATCAACAAACTTTGCTTCTGAACCAGCGATTTTTTCAGCTAGAGCCACCACCGAAGCATTGGCTGATTGAATAACGGCAGAATCAAATAGTTCTTTTACGCTGTATTCATTTTCTTTGTGTAAAGGGACATTGGAAAGATCCGGGGTAACACTTAGATTTGCAGCGTAATCAGAAATAGTCACTTTATCGTCCCAATTTAATTTTCCGGCTTTAACAGCATCTTCAACTAAATAAAGACTGATAATTTTTGTAATCGAAGCAATTCCCATCGGTGTATCACCATCTTGATTATAAAGTACTTTTCCTGTTTTGAAGTCTACGGCAATAGCGCCTTTTGCGGCTACTGAAAAATCATTTGTATTTTGGGCGGCGAAACTTTGGCTAGTAAAACCAAAAGTAGCACAAAACAGTAAAAGAGTAATCAGAATTTGTTGTATTTTTTTCATGATAAGCTCCTTTAATTAGACAATTAGACATTACAAGTTGTAATTTTAACAAAGAGTAGCAGACAAAACAATTCTTCTTCCAAAAGTTTCACAAAAAAGCTAAAAAAGCCACGATTAACCAGTTGAAGCAGACTTCTCAACTCGTTAATCGTGGCTAATTGACACTTTTTATAGGGGACAATTAATTGCGATGGTGACTTTTTACGCGTACAGGAACTTTCTCCAATTGATTTTCGTCATTAATATAACGAAAAACTGCATAGGCTGAAATGCCCAATAATACGACCAAACTAAACATGGTAAATAGTGTAATCATCGTTGCAAGCATCAGCAAAACCTTCTTTCTATAAATTACTTGGCTACGGTTACAAATCCTCATAACAAGTATAACAATAATTATCTAATCGAGCCACTGGAATGTTTCTTTTTATCTATTTTAATTCTTCTCGGGATAAGATATGGTAAATACCATCCATTTCCGTTTCGTCATAAAAAGAAAGCTGGTCATCTTTTAAAAGAAAAGTTAATTTATAACCCATCTCATCTAAAAGAATCAGACGTTCTGGTGTCAATTCAACTAGCGTCGTTTTAACCGGCTGTCGATTACGGGTCAGATTCCAATTATCATCAATGGTAAAATGTACTTTTTCTAAAGACGTCTGATAAAACCAACTTCCCACAAATGCTTTAGGTTCATGTTTATTTTTATGCCAGAAAATAGTACCAATTAGACCGGCTAACAGTGAAATTCCTAACATTAATGGTAAATTTTTTTTCATCAGGCGCGCCTCCTTTTTTTATGATGGGAGTAGTATAGCATAAGAAATTTAATCAGCCCTCGGTCTAAGGTTGGAGATTGTCGGTTTTTCCTTTTTTTGTTAGGATTTAGCTAGTAGGTGAGAAGATGAAATATGAAAATATTCAAATGGCTTATTTTATCAGAAGAGATAATCGGTTTATTTGTCATTGTCAATTAATAAATAATAAAAAAATCGTCACGGTCCATGTGAAAAATACAGGCCGTGGTAAAGAAATTTTAATCACTGGTGCTCTAGTCGCATTAAATTATCAACCGAGTCCAAAACGGAAAACCGCATATGATTTAGTGGCGGTAAAAAAAGAAACGATGTGGATTAATATTGATAGTCAGCTACCCAATCAATTAGCCTATGATGGTATTTTAAGTGGAAAAATTGTGTTGCCGCATTTCCCTGGTCAGCTTTTGTCTTTAAAAAGAGAAGTTACGTATGGTAATTCTAAATTTGATTTGTTTGCAATAAGTGATACTGGCGCCAAAGCATTTATTGAAGTAAAAGGCATGACTTTAGAAAATAATGAGGTGGGAGCTTTTCCAGATGCGCCGACTGTAAGGGGCTTAAAGCATGTCAATGAACTTCAAGTAGCTTATGATGCGGGATACTTTTCTTATGTGTTGTTTGTTGTTCAATTTGAAAAAATTCGGCTAGCTACTATTCACAATGCAATGCAACCACAATTAGCTACAAGTTTTGCCACCGCAATGGCAGACGGCGTGGAAGTTTTAGCGTATAATTGTAAAGTAGACCCTCAGGAAGTAACATTAAAAAAACAGGTACCCTTTGATTTGACATATCCTTTTGTTGATCCTAATGCATTGGCTGACTAGCAGCTATCAAAAGCGGTTGTTACTGTTTAATTTTAGAAAATAAAGGAGCGAAACTTATGATTAATTTAGGTATTATTGGTACAAACTGGATTACCCACCAATTTGTAGAAGCGGCACTTGCAACCAAAAAATACGACTTAGTAGCAGTGTATTCCCGTTCATTGGAAAAAGCGCAAGAATTTGGCGCACGGTATCATGAAGACATAGCGTACACAACGGATTTAAAAACTTTTTTTAATTTAGCCCATTTGCACACTGTCTATATTGCATCTCCAAATGCCCTTCATTTTGAGCAAGCCAAGGCTGCTATTTTGGCAGGTAAAAATGTGATTGTCGAAAAACCAGCATTTTCGACCCCAAAAGAAATAGATGAAATAATTGAATTAGCTAACCTTCATAATGTCTACTTCTTTGAAGCAGCCCGCAATATTCATGAAAAAGCATTTGATACCATTAGCGATTTTTTACCTTTAAAAGATCGAATTATTGGCGCCAACTTTACTTTTATGAAATATTCTTCCCGCTATGATGCAGTTTTAGATGGGCTAGAACCAAATATATTTTCACCAAAATTTTCCGGTGGCTCGCTTATGGATTTAGGTGTTTATCCCCTTTATGCAGCACTAGGATGGTTTGGTGTTCCCAATGAAAGTCATTATTTTATGCGGAAAATTGCTACTGATGTCGATGGTATCGGTACTATTATTTTACGCTATGATTTATTTGATGTTACGATTCAACAAGGCAAGATTGGAGATTCTTTCTTACCGTCTGAAATTTATTTTGATAATGGCACATTAACGTTAAATGGCATTAACTCTTTTGAAAAAGCAGAATTTTATGATCGTAATACCAAGAAACGAGTGCTGTTGCCAATCACATTAAAAGAAAATCCAATGGAAGAAGAGGCATTGGCCTTTGCGAATGTGCTGAACAATCCAACGGACAAAATGCAAGGTATTTTATATGAAGAGTGGGTTGAGTTGGCGCGTAATGTAAACCAACTAATTTATGATTTACGCCAAAAAGCAGGTATTCACTTTACTGCTGATCAAAAAGATGAGGAAAAAAATTCATGATGTTAGAGAAACTACCCGTAACACTTTTACAACAATGGCAAAAAGCCGGCTATCAAAAACCATCTTTAATTCAAGAACGAGTTTTTGAACCTTTGAAAGAAAAAAAGAACGTAGTCGGAGTTGCTCCCACTGGTTCTGGTAAGACAGTCGCATATTTACTGCCCATTTTAATGCAACTAAACTCAGGCGAAGGAAATCAACTGTTGATTTTAACTGCGTCACAAGAATTAGCAATGCAAGTAGTAGAAACAGCTCGTTTTTGGACAGAAAAGATGGGATTAAAGGTTCAACCATTAATTGGCGGGGCCAATACAAAACGACAATTAGAAAAGTTGAAGGAAAAACCAGAGATTTTAGTGGGCACAGCCGGTCGCGTGTTAGAGTTAATGAAATCAAAAAAAATCAAAAGCCATCAGCTACAGACAGTGGTTTTTGATGAAGCAGATCAACTCTTAACCGGTCAAGCACTAGAAATTGCTCAGGGAATTTTGCAATATTTGGATAATTCTTGTCAGTTAAATTTCTTTTCTGCCACCGCCTTAAATGTTATGCCGGAAATAAAAACAATTACAAAAGATAACTTCACTTTAATCGATGTCACAAAAGAAGATGCAAGCCAAGGAGAAGTCAATCACTTTTATCTCATTACTTCTAAACGTAAAAAGGCCGACACAATCCGGAAGTTACTCCATGTCAAAGACTTTCGTAGTTTGATCTTTTTCAATGAAGTAGCCGAACTAGGCGCCGTCGCTGAAAAATTACAGTTTCATCAATTACCCGTTGCAACTCTTGCTTCAGATCAAAATAAGTTGCTGCGTAAAACTGCCTTAAATGCTTTTCGAACAGCGAAAATTAATGGTTTATTAACCACCGATGTAGCAGCGCGGGGACTGGATTTAGCTGATTTACCTATGGTAGTCAATGCAGAAGTGCCAATGGATGATGCTAGCTACCTACATCGCGCTGGGCGGGTAGGTCGAATGGGAAAAAAAGGTACTGTGATAACCTTAGTAGCAGAAAATGAATTGTCTTATTTGAAAAAGATGACAAAAAAATTGACGCTACCCTTAACAGAAATTTATCTGTATAAAGGAAACTTAGTGACTGAGCGTCCACTGAGTGCTACAAATGAGAAAAACACACAGAATTTACTAAAAGAAAAACACAAAGATATAGAAAAAGTGCACACTAGTGTAAGCACTGAGAAAAAGAAAAAGAAAAAACGGCACAGTAAACAAAAAAATATTGGGAAAAGGCGCGTTTAGCGCCTTTTTTTGTGCTATTCTTAGAGTGTAAAAAATTTAGGCAAGGAGCTTGTCATGAATTCACGAAAAGAAGAAATTTTACACACATTAGAAATGCGCAAACAAGGCATGACGGCAGTTCAAATTGGGGAGTTACTAAATATTGATCGTACGAATGCGAGTCGCTATTTAAATGAGTTGGCAAAAGAGCAGCGGATTGTCAAAAATTCAGGTCGCCCAGTTATTTATGAGCCACTATCTGAAGAACAAGTTCACGTTGACAATTCTTCTGCGGTAACCTTTGATGCTTTAGTTGGCGAAAAGGGTTCTTTAAAAGTCGCGATTCAGCAAGCAAAAGCTGCAATTTTATATCCACCACGAGGCTTGCATACGATTATTTTTGGCGATACAGGTACCGGTAAATCGCTTTTTGCTGAGTGTATGTATCAATTTGCTTTAAAGTCGCAAACTTTAAAAAAAGATGCGCCTTTTGTCTCCTTTAACTGTGCCGATTATGCCCAAAACCCGCAACTGCTTTTTGGTCATATTTTTGGGATAAAAAAAGGTGCTTATACAGGGGCTAATGAAGACAGTCCTGGCTTAATTGCCAAAGCAGATAATGGAATTTTATTTCTTGATGAAATTCATCGTTTACCCCCAGAAGGCCAAGAAATGCTATTTACCTTCATTGATAAAGGCGTGTATCGACCTTTAGGAGAAAGTAATAAGACATATGAAGCAGCGGTTCAAATTATTGGGGCAACAACGGAGTCTTCCGAGAATTTTTTAACTACCTTTAATCGCCGCATTCCGATGTCTATTACATTACCAAGTATTAAAGCACGCTCACTAGATGAACGTTATGAGATTATTACTTTGTTCATTAAACAAGAAGCCAATCGCCTTAAACAAAAAATTGAAGTAGAACAAGATGCTATTATTGCTTTTATGTTGTATCAAGCAGAAGGAAACATCGGTCAAATTAAACGTGATTTAAAACTGGTTTGTGCCAAAGCCTTCTTGCATTATCGGACTAAGCAACAAAATACTCTTTTAATTCGTAAAGAAGACTTATCACTGCCGGTTCAAAAAGGACTACTGATGCGTAAAGATCATAGCGATGATTTAAAACAATTCTTAGAAGGAAAAGGTAGTCTGCTTAGTTTTGAACCAGGCGCCACTGAAGTAGTATGGAGCCAAGATCCAGAACGCAACATGCAAGTTTATAATGCGATTGAAGAAAAGGTGACAACTTTAGCTAACCAAGATTTAAATAATGTCGATTTAGAGCAGCTAATCTTAGGGGATGTCGATGCTTATTTTGAAACTTATGTCGAAGAATTGACCCAAAGTTCTTTGCATAAAGAGTTATTGCCAAAAGAAATTTGGCAGTTAACCAGCGAGTTATATGAAGTCGCTGAAGAGCGCTTGGAGCGAAAATACAATGAGAAAGCCCGTTTTGCCTTTGCCTTACATTTGCAAAGTACGATTGAACGGTTAAAAGATGGTCACACGATTATTCACCCTGACTTAAATAATATCCGTAAAAACTTCAAACAAGAATTTCAAGTTGCGCTAGATTTATCAACGATTATTGAAGATCGTTGTCAAATTGAAATTCCTTTTGATGAAATTGGATTTATCAGTATGTTTTTATCCATTCAAGTGGGACAAAATACACCACTACCAGAGAAAAATGTGGAAGTTATCGTTTTAATGCACGGTAAACAAACTGCAACGTCGATGCTTGAAACAGCGCAAGAATTATTGGATACAAAAACTGGCGTGGCTTTTAATATGAGTCTAGATATGGAAGTCCAAACAATTTATAACCAACTCCTAAAATACGTCCAAGAAAATGCTGGTAAGTGGAACGGGGGTATTTTGCTACTGACAGATATGGGGTCTTTGAATTCATTTGGGGATTTGATTTATGAAGAAACTGGTATCCGCACTAAAGCTGTTTCAATGACAAGTACAATGGTTGTCTTAGAAGCATTAAGAATGGTGGATATGGGAAGAACGTTAGAAGATATTTACCAAAATACACTCTTGTCATTTAAAGCCATTGTAAAAGATGAGTTCAATTTGCATAAACAAAAGCAAAAGAAAGCCGTTGTAGTTACGTGTTTTACCGGTGAAGGTGTCGCAAGTAAGCTTTACGATAGAATTGTACCGGTAGTAGATCAAAGCCAAACCGAAGTGATTCAAATGCAATTTATTGAAAAAAACGCCTTCTTACAACATATTGATGCGCTAATGACAGAGTATGAGATTAAAGCAATCGCAGGAACAGTAGAAATTGATTATCAGAATATTCCTTTCTTTTCGGCTTATGAAATATTTGATAACGAACGATTGCGTGTATTAAAACAAATTGTTAATGATGAAATCTCCCTTGAAAAAATTGGAAAATCTTTGCAAGAAGCTTTGACCAGTGTAAGTGGGGTTGAACAGTTGATGATACAATTACAACAACTTTTGCATCATGTGGAAGGCCAAATGCACGCTGTTTTAGAGCCGAGTGTTGATGCGGGAATTATGATTCATCTGGCCTTTTTAGTCGATAATTTACGCAATGGTGGCACGTCACGGTGCTTTGATAACTTAGAAGCTTTTCAAAAAAAATATCGTTTGGAATGTGACTTGTTAAAAACGAGCTTAATGCCAATCGCGAAAAATTATCAAGTAGAGTTTAGCGATGATGAAATTGCTTATGTCGTGCAAATGATTCAACAAAATAAAATCAGTAGTGCGTATGCGCTTACACGCAATAATTAGTGTGTAAATAGTGTGTGCTATCTGTGTATTAAAAAACAACGATTAAAACGCTTTAATAACAGTGTTTTAATCGTTTTTTTATTTTGGCACGCTTTTTGCATTATAGTTAAGTGTAAGATAAATGAAAAAGAGGTGAGATAAAATGGCAAAAGAAACAATTATGTTAGTTTGTTCAGCGGGGATGAGTACAAGTTTACTTGTTACAAAGATGGAAAAAGCTGCCGAAGCAAAAGGAATTGACGCCGATATTTTCGCAGTTTCAGCATCTGAAGCAGACAACATTTTAGAAGAAAAAAATGTTGATGTCTTGCTACTTGGCCCACAAGTTCGCTTTATGAAAGCACAATTTGAACAAAAAGTTGCACCAAAAGGCATCAAACTAGATGTAATCAACATGGCCGATTACGGCATGATGAATGGTGAAAAAGTTTTAGCGCAAGCTGAAAAATTGATGAATGAAGAATAATCATAAGGAGGGAATTTTGTGGGAGAACAACAAAACTTAGAAGCCATCATGGGCTTAATCATGTATGGCGGCAATGCCAAAAGCGATGCCATGGAAGCAATTCAAGCCGCTAAAAAAGGTGATTTTGAATTAGCAGACCAAAAAATCGCAGATGCAGAAAATTCTCTGACTGAAGCGCATCATTCACAAACCAATATGTTGACCCAAGAAGCACAAGGAAAACATGTTGATGTGACACTTTTAACTGTTCACAGTCAAGATCATTTAATGACAGCTATTGCGGTAACTGATTTAGCTAAGGAAGTAATCGATGTTTATCGTAAAATGGCTGAAATGACTGCTGACAAATAAGAATCAAATTCGATTTATAAAGCGTTAGTACACTGCTGAGCAGGTGAGCAGTTTAATTCATCTTTTTTATCGTGGTTGTTTGTTAAAAGATGGCACCTGTAATCTTTTTATTAGGAGGAAATAAAATGGACGCATTAACAGCGTGGTTAGAAAAACACGTGCTTCCAATCGCAGCAAAAATTGGGGCCCAAAAACATTTAGTTGCTTTGCGGGATGCCTTCATCGGCACAATGCCAGCAACAATGGCAGGTTCAGTAGCCGTTATGATCAACGCAATTATTCGTGATTTACCTGGTCAGTTCATCTCAACTTGGGGTGCAAGTATTGCTGAAGGAAAAGGTATTTTTGCTCTTATTAGTACGATCATTACAATTAATGGTTACGTTTGGAATGGTACATTGGCAATTGCCGGGATTATCTTCGCCTTTTCATGGGGCTTTAACTTAGCTCGTGCATACGGCGTTAACGACTTAGCCGGTGGTATTGTTTCTTTAGCTGCTGCTATTTCTGGTGTGACATATTCATACTCAGGAACATTAGCACAAAAAGTTCCTGCTGATTTGGTTGACCAAATTAACGCAAACTCTGCTACAAGTGGTTGGTCTGCAACTGCTGATGGCATTACTGCAAATGCATGGGGGTGGATTCCATTAAACAATATGGATGCCAACTTCTACTTCACAGCGATGATCGTTGGTTTTGTGGCAAGCATTATCTTCTGTAAATTAATGCTAGCAAACATTACGATTAAAATGCCTGAACAAGTACCACCTGCAGTATCAAAAGCTTTTGCAGCGATTATTCCTGCGACAGCAGCTTTATATGTAGTAGCAATTTTCTACTGGATCTTCTCTAAACTAGTTCCAGGTATGACATTATTAGCTTGGATTCAAGAAATGATTGCCAAACCATTATTAGGCTTCTCCCAAGGTTATGGTGCGGTATTAATCGTAACATTGTTTGTTCAATTATTCTGGTTCTTTGGTATTCATGGTACCAACGTATTAGCACCAATTTTAGAAGGTGTCTTCTCAGTAGCCCAACTTAAAAACGTTAACTTGTTCCAAGAAGGCGGTATGTCTGCAGTCTTAGACGACGGTTACAAATGGGTTCGTGGTTCATTTGATATTTACGCATGGTTTGGTGGCGCCGGTGGTACATTAATGTTACTAATCGCAATTTTAATCTTCTCAAAACGAGCAGATTACCGTGCAGTTGGTACATTAGGTGTCGGTCCTGGTCTTTTCAATATCAATGAGCCAGTTATGTTCGGGATGCCAATCGTATTAAACGCATTGCTATTTATCCCTTACATTTTAGCACCACTAGTATCTGTTTCAATTGGTTTCTTTGCAACACAAGCTGGTTGGGTAAACCCAGTATCACAACAAGTTGTTTGGGTAACACCACCAATTTTAAACGCATTACTTGCAACAGCAATGGACTGGCGCGCGGTTGTCGTATCAGTAATTTGTATGGCTGTAACTTTTGTAATCTATGCACCATTTGTGATTGCAGCGAATAAAGTACAACCAACTGATCTTTAAAATGATTGAAGAACTGTTTTCGCTTCCCAAAGAGGTGGAAGCAGTTCTTTTCTTCTCGGAGAAGTTGTGAGAAAATGAAATTGAAAACGGTATAAATTATTGAAATGAAATTATTTAACAAACGAGTATTAACTTGTTTTTTGAAGATATAAGGAGGAATTATAATGATTAGTATTGCCAGTGCAATGCAACAAGAAGAAATTAAAAATCTACTAGCTGATTATAACGAAGAAGGAATTAGCTATACTTTTAAAGAAAAAAAAGGAATCAAATTATATTTTGATGTAACTGGAGATGCACAACAAGCTGCTGCAACTGCCAAACAATTAATTAAAGCACAACCTTGGGGTAGCGTTTTATATTTCCAAGCAGTTCCAGAAGGTTAAATCGCTTCAATTATACTAAAAAAGTAAGTGAAGGATAAGAATCAAAGGGTTACAAAAGTAGGAAGTAGGATGATGAACATGGTAAAAAACGGCTTGTTTTTATGCAGCATTGGCTTTTTAATCACAATCTACAGTTTTAGTGGGCCGAGTCAGCAAATGAATGTAGGGCGCTTAGTTGTAGGATTAGCGTTTGTCTTAATTGGAGGCGTCATGATTTGGCGTAAAAAAAAGACAACAAAAGAAGATGAAAGAGGCGATAAAGCATGAAAGTAGAAAAGAAACTGAATACTTCAGCAGAAAATTTTTATGATAAAATGATGAACTCTGTTATATTTGATGTTCGCAAAGCAACAGGAAAATCTATTACGCGTAAACAATTAAAAAATTTTTCTTACATTAAACAATTTTCTAAAAATAGCAGCGCTAAAATTGTCATTGAAGAACTTGTTGAAAATCGTATTTATCAGTTTAAAACTTCAACTAGCCGTAATGAGTTTGTCGTCCGTTATGAGATTACACCAATTGATGAAAACAAATGTCTAGTTATTTACAATGAAAATATGAAATCATTTGGTTTTATGCAACAGATGAATGATTTGCTATTGGGGATAATGCTGGGCTTTTTCAGAAAACGCCAGTTTGGTAAAATGTTAGAAAACATGGCAAGTGCTAATTAAAAGGGGTCTACGGACACCTTTTTTGCTTTACAGAAAATTTAGCATTTTGTTAGGAATAAAAATCTTAACACTATTTGTTTAAAGTTATAAAACTGCTTTTGATGACACTTAAAAAAACAAACTGGTGGCGTATTTAAAAATTTGCAAGGATTTCACTTACTTTGGAGGGGTTTTTATGACCGTCAGAAAGATACAAGCGGACTTTCAACAGATGTTTGATCTAGCTACTTATGCTTTTGTACAAAATAAAAGTGCAGAACAAAAAGAGCGGTTTACGTATTTAGCAAAAAATTCAGAAAATTATGGTTCATTTGCTGATGAAATACTAGCCAGTCAAATTATGGCGACGCCTTTTTTCATAAATTTTTGGGATCAAACTTTTAAAATGAAGGGGATCGGATTTGTTTCTACTTATCCTGAATTTCGTAAACAAGGCCGAATTGATGCCATTATGAGAGAGATTTTACAAGATAGTTATAAGCAAGGGACAGAGCTTTCTTATTTGGCGCCATTTTCTTATCCTTTTTACCGTCGCTATGGCTATGAATCAGCATTTTTACAAATTCGGTATGAAGCATCCCCTGAAATGTGGCCTTTTGCGGAAAAATCCATGGGAAAAGTTAGACGCATTACTTTTCCAGCTGCAAAAGAGGTAATGAAGACAATTTACCAAAAAAGTGACGAAAGTCAAAAAGGTGGTTTACAACGAGCAGAATGGTGGCTGAAATATAAATTTGACTTGCATAAAGATTTTAACTTTGCCATATATGAAGAAAAAAACGAAGCTAGAGGATATGTAGTTTATCAAATTGTTCAAGATAAATTAGAAATTATGGAATTAATTGCGTTAACACAATCAGGATTTAATGCTTTACATGCTTTTATTAAAGCGCATAGTGGAACTGTCAAAAAGATTGGTTGGAGCTGTCCTTATAATGGTGAGACAAAACTGCTACAAGTTTGTAATCCACAAGTAGATGTGAAAATATTGCCATATATGATGGCGCGGGTAGTTAATATACTGACATTTTTAAAGGCTTATCCTTGGCAAAATAAGATTAAGCAAAGTTTCACGATTGAAATTGTCGCGGATTCTTTTCTACCCATTAATAACGGATGCTATGAAATTACGCCAGAAAAAAGTGTTAAGCAAGTTGCGACAAGTAAGCTTCCACGTATAAAAGTAACACCACAAAGTTTCACGCAGTTATTTTTGGGTAGTGTTTCGTTAAATGAGCTACGTGCAGCTGAAAAAATTGAACTTTCAACTGATTTGGCACGCCAATTAACAACACTTTTACCAACGGAAAAACCGTTATTAGGAGATTATTTTTAAATAAAAAAGAAGCCCCAAAATGGACTTCACTAACGTTCCCGACTGGAATTGAACCAGCGGCCTGTCGCTTAGGAGGCGACTGCTCTATCCGACTGAGCTACGGGAACAAAAATTACTGTTGCGTTGCAATTTTAACAGCTAACTGGTCGTTATTTAGTTAAATAACCGTATTCAAGTATAACCTATTCTCCCGGTGACGGTCAAACCATATCCAGTAACTTTGCCATAGGAGTTTAGACCAATTATCGCTGCGCCATAGCCATGAGGTTATCGTTTGGATTAGTTTATTAGCTGTTTTATTATTTCAACTAAATATAATTATTTTGTTATATAACAAAGGATGAAATCATCCGTAAAGAAAGAGGAAGAAAAATGGTAAAACGATTGATTAGTGCTGATTACAGTGATGTTAAAAAAATGAGTGCCAAAGAATTAAAACAATCCATCAAAGCCAGTGAAGGTCGTGTAGTTGTAACGGAAACAGTTGTTCAAACAATTCCACAAGCAGGCGAAATTACTAATGCTGAAGTTGCCGCGGCTTTTGGTGCCGATCTGATTTTATTAAATGGTTTTGATTGTTTTCGGCCGGTTGTTTTTGGTATGCCTGGCTTAACTTCAGAAATGATTTTTGATAAGAATGCAGTAATTGAAAATCCTATTCCTATGTTAAAAAAATTAACCGGGCGACCAATAGGGATTAATTTAGAACCGATTCCAGCTGATTTAGATTTAATGAGTGAGCAAGTGGTAATTTCAAAAGGTCGTACTAGCTCAGTTGAAACGATTAAAGAAGCCGAAAAATTAGGAGTTGATTTCATCTGTTTTACAGGTAACCCAGGTACAGGGGTAACGAATGAAGCAATTGCAGAAGCAGTAAAAATTGCAAAAGAACATTTTTCAGGGTTAGTTATTGCAGGTAAGATGCACAGTGCTGGTTCAAGTGAGCCTGTTGTAACAACAGAAGCGATTGAAGCCTATGCAAATGCAGGAGCAGATATTTTATTACTTCCAGCTGTAGGGACGATTCAAGGCTTTTTAGAGCAAGATTTAATTGCAGCAGTCAAACTAGCAAAGGAAAATGACTTGTTAACAATGACCGCAATTGGCACCAGTCAGGAAAGTGCCCGACCAGAAACACTGCGTCAAATGGCGATTACCAATAAAATTTGCGGCGTAGATTTGCAACATATTGGCGATGCTGGCTATGGTGGGATGGCACCAGCAGAAAATATTTTTGAAATGTCTATAGCGATTCGCGGAATGCGCCACACACTTAATCGTGTTGCTCGCTCAATCAATCGTTAATATTAATTAGATAGATTAGAAAGAGGACGTGACATTTTTGGTTACGTCCTTTATGTATGGCTTGAAAATTAAAAGGCATCTTTTTACTTTTTATGCTAGGCTATAAACCATCTAACCCACCAGCGCCGCCGTTATGGCCTCCGACTAGATGACTTCGTGCAAGACTGCGGGCACCGGTTAATTTGCTTGTAGCGTGGATAATTGCTGAAAAACCATACTTGGAACGAATTTTATCAATTATTTGATCCAAGCGTTCTTCATTTAGCTGCACTTCCGGCGGTGTAAATAAATTGAGCTGCTTGGCATTGGTAAAAACTAGTTTTGAGTAACTAACGCC
Organism: Enterococcus sp. DIV0755b; assembly: GCF_051713765.1. Classification (NCBI taxonomy): domain Bacteria; kingdom Bacillati; phylum Bacillota; class Bacilli; order Lactobacillales; family Enterococcaceae; genus Enterococcus; species Enterococcus sp. DIV0755b. The sequence continues at coordinate 1,481,867 of NZ_JBIOQN010000001.1, forward strand.
AATGTGACGGACAATTTGACCGGTATAATAACGGCGGAAAATTGTAAGGCAATGGTTCACTAATTCTTTGGTATTGTCCGTTACAGAAATTTTCATTTGATGGGAGAAGCCTGCTTTTTCCTCCCCACGACTAGCCCCAATGTATAGACAAACACATTGCGTCAAACAATGATGTCGCCGAATTCGCGTAGCAACTTGTTCAGCCATTTCTTTTATCACAATTTCAATTTCCGCTTGACTGGTATAATCTTTTGGTAAAACTTGACTGTTGCCATAAGATTTTTCTTTTGTTTGGGGAGCTTTTTCTGAAATAATTGTGCGATCAATACCATTGGCATGGTAATACAGTTGTAGACCTAAAATGCCAAAATGATTTTGTAGTTGGATAGGATCGTTATTAGCGAGTTGTTTAATGTTATCGATTCCTAAGTTATAAAGTCGCTTTTTCATGCGATTTCCAATTCCCCAAAAATCCGTCAATTCAGGGATAGACCACACTTTAGTTAAAACATCTTGATAGCGAATTTCAGCAATAAAATTGGAGCTATGTTTAGAAAAATTATCCAATGCTAATTTTGCCAACAGGGGATTGTCACCGATACCAATGGATAAAACTAGACCTAATTTTTCTTTCACTTCATTTTGGATATGGCGAGCTAGACGCATCCGTTTCATATAACGTGACTCAGTAGTGTCAGGATAAAATAGATTTAAAGAATGGGTAACATCTAAAATGGATTCATCAATTGAATAAGGAAGCCAATCTTCATCTGCGACATATTGTTGAAAAATTTCATTAAAGCGCATATTTTCTTTAATATATAGACTCATGCGAGGAGGAACTTTCAATAAGGTGGAATCATCTGGTAAATTATCGGCACGCGTCACATTACTTATGCCTAAGTCGTTTTTTGCTGCAGGCGAAGATGCCAGAATTAAGCCGTTACCGGTACTATCCTCACTACTCATTACAACTAGACGAGTGGTTAAAGGATCGAGTCCGCGCATAACGCACTCCACTGTAGCGTAAAATGATTTAACATCAATAAATAAAATATCTTGAACATCTTCTTTACGATAATCAAAATTCGCTGTCATTATTCTCACCTCACTGATTATATTATACGAACGTGTGTTTGTTTTTGTAAAGTAGTAATTTTTGTCGATAAAAGCTTAGATAAGGTCTTATTGCTTTATGTAAAAATGTAAGCGTGTTACACTTTTAGTGTAGTGTTATTCATTATTTTTAGGAGGTAATGTTTTATGACCAAAGTTGGAAATGAAGTTTTGCAGCAGTTAACTGCTGATCTTGAAAAAGGGCCTTTTGTTACGATTATGTTAAATACACACGTTGCCCACCAAGATGTAGAAAAAGATCAAATAAAATTTAAAAACTTTGCCAAAGAAGCCAAAAAACGTTTTGAGAAAAAATATCCTGAAAAAGAATGGAAAAAAATTCAAGATAAAATTGACGTCCTTTTAGCTGATGCCTCATTTTGGCGTAGTGGTACTAAAAGTGTCGCCGTCTTCTTAACGCCTGAAGAAACGCTGGTTCATCGTTTAAATATTGCAGTAGATGATCAATATTATGTTGGCGATTTACCTTATTTATTGGCTCTCATTAAAAATGGTCAATTTAATTACACCTACTATTTATTAGCGTTAAATCGTGATTCGATGAAACTTTATTTTGTCGACAATAAAGAAATTAGTGAAGTCGCTTTACCAGACGATGCGCCAATTGATGTTAAAACAGCTTTAGGTGACGAATTAACAGGCGGAAATTTAAATTACAGTTCACAAGGTAGTCAAACTGGTTCAAAAGAAGGGATTGCCTATCATGGTGTTAACGCCAAAGATGAAGAAGTTGAAATTGATTGGGTAAACTACTATCAAGCAGTAGATACTTTCTTTAAAGATACTTTTAATAATGCTGAAAATTATCCACTATATTTATATGCTTTACCTGAAAATCAAACGATGTTTAAAAAATATGCTAAAACACCTTATTATCGCTCGGATGCTGCAATTTCTGGCTCACCAGCGCAATTGGACATTAAAAAAATTCAAGCAGATTTAGCTGAAATTACGACGACTTTATCGCAAGCTGAAATTGCTTCTTATCAAAAATTATTAGATAAAAAATTTGTTGATCAATTACCAGATATTGCTTTAGCAGCCAAAGAAGGACGCATTTCACATCTATTCATCGCGACGTCTAATTTAGTAGATGGTTTTGGTGAAGACCCAGATACAGAATATGATCGTCGCCAAGTATTAAACAATTTGGCTGCAGATGTGGTTAAAAATAGTGGTAAAGTTTTTGTATTAGAACAAAAAGATGCACCGGACGAAAAAAGTTTAGTCGCCATCTTACGTTATTAGAAAAAAAGTCCGTTTCTTTTGAAACGGACTTTTTTAATATCACGCATGAAAATAGAAGATTTCTTTTAAAGGAGAGCCTTTTTGGGGTCTTTATTAAATCTTCTTAACATTTAGTCAAAATAAATTCGCTTTTATAAAATATATGTGGTACAATTCTTTTTGTAGTTATTGTAAAGGTAATTAATGGCAAGCTTGTTTCATATTTAAACATCTTCCACTTTTTCACCGGATACAAGGAATTGCACAAATACGTGTGTTTCACACAAGGAGGATTTTTAATATGCAAACAGGTACAGTTAAATGGTTCAACGCAGACAAAGGTTTTGGTTTCATTACAGCAGAAGACGGTAACGATGTATTCGTTCACTTCTCAGCTATCCAAGGCGACGGCTTCAAAACTTTAGAAGAAGGCCAAGCAGTAACTTTTGATGTTGAAGAAGGTCAACGTGGCCCTCAAGCAACAAACGTTAACAAAGCTTAATTTAAATTAAACTTATAAGCCTGACGAGATTTCTCGTCAGGCTTTTTTTGTATTTAAGGTTATATAATTTTAATAAGGAACAAGCTACTATATTTTACTTTGTTTACGAAAAACAGGTTTTTATTTCATGACTATTGAAAAAATAGTATAATTTCAAATGAACCTTTATTAAGATTATCAATTTACTAGGAGATGGCTGATCATGAACCAAAATACAACGTATGCCGTGGTGGATATTGAAACAACAGGCACAGACCCAAAAGTTGATCGTATTATCCAAATAGGCTGTGTTTTGATTAGAAATGGCCGTCTAATCAATCGTTTTGCTACGGATATTAATCCTGGAAAGAAAATTCCTAAGCAAATTCAAAATTTAACGCATATTACAAATAGCCGTGTTCAAAAAGCACCTTATTTTGAAGATGTTGCTTTTATTATTGCTGATCTTTTAGCAGATACTGTGTTTGTAGCACACAATATCTTTTTTGATTATCAATTTCTAAATGCTGAATTAAAGCGTTGTGGCGTTTTGCCTTTAGACATTCCGGGTATCGATACTGTTGAATTAGCTCAAATTTTTTTGCCGGAAGAAAGCAGTTTTCGGTTAAGTGATTTAGCGGAAAGTTTTGGCCTGCAACATGATAATCCACATCAAGCTGATAGTGATGCTGAGGTTACCGCAGCACTGCTACTTTACATTGAAGCTATCATGCGACAATTGCCACTGGTTACGTTAAAGACAATTAGTGAATTAGCTACCCTAACTGCGATGCAAACGAAGGATTATATTGAAAATATTTATCAGCAACAAGTAAAAGAAAATCCACCGCTAGCAGATGATCTAGAAATAGTTGACGGGATTGCATTGAAAAAAAAAGCAATTACGTTGTATGAAGATAGTCACTATCAAAAAAATTATCCGCAAAAGAAAACCCAAAAAGAAAAACTCTATCAAAATAAGTTATCCTTTCGTAAAGAGCAGGCACGGTTGATGAATTTGGTTTATCAACATTTTGCGCAAACAGAGACGAAAGATTTATTAATTGAAGCCGCAACAGGCATGGGCAAGACGATTGGTTATTTGCTACCAGCGAGTTTTTTAGCCACACCTGAAAAACCACTTGTCATCAGCACTGTTTCTTTACTATTACAAGAACAAATTATAAAAAAAGATATTCCGTTGTTAAATCGTTTCTTAGATCAAAAAATTCAAGCTGTAGTGGTAAAAAGTAAACGACATTATTTAGACTTAGCGAGGTTTAAACAGACCCTGCTAAATCCAATACCACAAAAGCAATACACTCTTTATCAAATGGCGGTTTTGGTCTGGTTAACAAAAACCAAAACAGGGGACTTGGGCGAACTGAATTTAATTAATTTAAATCATCTCTTTTTCCAAGACGTTGCGCATCATGGCGTAGACTACTTATCACCCAAATCGCCATTTTATCCCCATGATTTTTTAAAGTTTTTAAATAGTCAGATGCAAGAAAGTAATTGTCTGATTGTTAATCATGCTTATTTGGCGCAAGAAAGTTTGCGAAAAGAACCTTTATTACCTGAATCACCTTATCTAATTATCGATGAAGCTCATCATTTACCAGCGATTTGTGAAAAAATCGCCGCAGAATCATTTAATACATTTTCTTTTACTAAACGTGTAGAACAGGCTGTAAGTGATGAAGGTGTTTTTACTAGGCTGGATAATTGGTTAACACAAGAGTCAGAAGGAAAAAGATTAATTAATTTACTAAAAGAAGAGTTAATCGCACTGACTGATTGTTATGAGACATTAACAGATTTATTGTTAACAGAACTATCTTTAGATCAAGAAATCGTAACGGCAGCAGATTTTACGAAGTTTGATAAAAAAACTTTGAAATGTTTAAAAAAAATTGAATTGTTTTTACAAGAAAGTAGCGAAATTGGCACTCTTTGGCAACAATTTCTCGCTAAACGGCGACTTGCTTGGGGCGTTTGTGCTCAAATTGATTTTGCTACATTAGCGGATTTATTAAATGATTTAGAAAAACAACGACGTATTATACAACGCTTTTGTCATGATTTTGCGCCTCGTTATCTTCACTGGGTCTTAAGAAATGAAAGACAATCAGGATTAACCTTTCAAGTTACAGATTTCAAAGCAGCGATTTTACCGCAAACAAAATGGTATCCTCGCTTTGAAAAGATCATCTATATTGGTGGGGCGCTAAAGCTTACCAAAGACCGTAATTTATTTGCCAAACGATTGGGAATCCCTGCTGCTAGTTTAAAAATTGTGCCATCACCATTTGATTATGAAAAGCAAACAGAAGTTATAGTTCCGACTAAAGCAGCGTATATACCACAACTTTCACCTAATGAGTATAGTCACTTTTTAGCAGAAAATTTGACTGCTTTATTGAAAGATTTTAATCGTCCTGCCTTAGTACTTTTTACCTCCCATGAAGTTTTGCAAAAAGTATATGAAAAAATGCATTTATCTTTTTTAGAAAATGGACGAGAAATACTTGCCCAAGGAATTGGTGGCAGTCGAGATAAGCTGTTGAAACGCTTTAGTCAAAGTGAGTCTGGAATTTTATTTGGCACAGATAGTTTTTGGGAAGGTATTGATCTTCCTGGTGAACAGTTGGAGCTTGTGATTGTGACACGTTTACCCTTTGAAAATCCCAAACGGCCCATGGTTAAAGCGCGGTATGACTTTTTGAAATCGATTGGGGTTGATCCTTTTCAGACAGAATCTTTACCAAACGCTATGTTAAAATTACGTCAAGCCTATGGACGTCTCATTCGCTCCCCTGAAGATCAAGGTATACTAGTAGTGTTGGATCGGCGCTTTGTAAATACTACTTATGGTAAAAAATTACGTCAGTCTATTCCTAAAAAAGTTGCAATTAAAGAGATTCCACTTTTAGAAATGACTGAAGAGATTACAAAATTTTTAAAAGATTAGCGGAATTTTAAGTGCTGAAAAACTTTTTAACTTGAAGTCTGCTATAATTAAAGGCAATTATCACAAAAGGAGCGTCAATCGGTGAAAAAAAACTTGGCAAAAGAAGAACGTCAGGAGCTAATTTTATTTATTATTTCTGGTGTTTTAGTTATCTTGATTGCGCTAGGTATTTTAGGTTATTTAAAAGCCCAAAGTCCTATGCAGCAAGCAAAAAAAGAAGCGACTGCTTTAGCAAAAAAACATACTGATTTAGTAAATGTGGATGAATTTTATTGGTATAACCGCCAACAGACGTATTTTAGTTTAATTGGTAGTGATAAAAAAGGGCAAGAAATTGCTGTTATTGTTCCTAAATCAGGAGAAAAAATTACTGTCTTACCCCAAAAAGATGGTATTACAGCTACTAAAGCAAAAGCGCTAGTTAACAATACTTTTCATAGCCAAACTGCTAAAAAAGCTGAATTGGGGATTTATGATAAAAAGCCTGTTTGGGAAGTAATGGCTACTGATGAAGATGGGCAAATTACTTATTATTTATTGTCGTTTGAAAAAGGGGAAGAAGTCAAAGTTATTAAAGATGTGTAAGATAAGCCCACTGTTTTTATTCCGAAAATAATTTCGGTTAAAATAACCGCTTTACGATTTTTAATTTATTGAGGAGATGATGAGGATGAAATTGTCGCAACGGGCCCAAAAATTAGAACCATCAGTCACATTAGCTGCTGCTGCTAAGGCAAAAGCTTTAAAAGCGCAAGGTGTAGATGTGCTGAGTTTGACGGTAGGTGAGCCAGATTTTATCACCCCAAAAAACATAGAAGAGGCTGCTATTGCAGCTATCACTTCTGGTAAAGCCAGTTTTTACACCCAGTCTGCTGGTATTCCTGAGTTGCGTCAAGCTGTGGTTGATTATATGAAAAACTACTATGGACTCGATTACAAGGTGGAAGAAACTATCATAACGGATGGCGCAAAATATGCGCTTTATAATTTATTTCAAGCTATTTTAGATAAAGACGATGAAGTTATTATCCCAGTGCCTTATTGGGTCAGTTATGGAGAACAAGTAAAACTAGCTGAAGGTATCCCAGTCTATGTAAATGGTGGTTTTGAAAATGATTTTAAAGTTACCGTGGCCCAATTGGAAAAAGTACGAACAGATAAGACAGTTGCGATTATTATCAACTCACCTTCTAATCCTACAGGTATGATTTATACCAAAGAAGAATTAACAGCAATTGGTAACTGGGCGGTTGAAAATGATATTTTAATTATCGCAGATGATATTTATGGTCGTTTAGTTTATGACGATAATAAATTCACACCAATCGCTACTATATCAGATGCCATTGCTAAACAGACAATAGTGATTAATGGTGTTTCAAAAACTTATTCCATGACTGGTTGGCGGATTGGGTTTGCTGTAGGTGACGCTAAAATCATTAAAGCAATGACAACAATTGCTTCTCAATCAACAAGTAATCCGACTGCTGCGAGTCAATATGCTGCCTTAGAAGCTTTAACAGGAGATCAAAGCTCTGTTGAAAAAATGCGGGTAGCTTTTGAGGAACGCTTGAATAAATTGTATCCTTTAATCGCAGCAATTCCTGGTGTTGAGGTGAAAAAACCGCAAGGGGCCTTCTATCTTTTCCCAAATGTTAAAAAGACCATGGCAATGTGTGGTTATGATGATGTCAATGTTTTTGTCGAAGATTTATTAGAAGAAGGTCACGTCGCTTTAGTTACAGGTGCAGGCTTTGGCGCACCAGAAAATGTGCGGATAAGTTATGCGGCTAGTTGGGATGTTTTAGAAGAAGCTGTAAGACGAATGCATAAATTTGTTGAAAACAAACGCAATAAAGATTAGAATGCTAGAAGGAAATCCTCACAATAATTAGTGTGAAAGAATAGGAGAGACACAAGTGGAACAAATTCAAATCATTGATGCAAAAGACCACGTAGGCGAAGTTGTCACCATTGGAGCTTGGGTTGCTAACAAACGCTCAAGTGGTAAGATTGCTTTCTTGCAATTACGCGATGGGACAGCTTATTTCCAAGGCGTGGTAGTGAAAAGCGAAGTAGCTGAAGAAATTTTCCAAACAGCCAAAAACTTAAATCAAGAAACATCGATTTTAGTAACTGGCGAAATTAGAGAAGATAGTCGTTCAAAGTTTGGCTATGAAATCGGTGTACAAAATATTGAAGTTATCGGCGAAAGTCATGACTATCCTATTACGCCAAAAGAACATGGAACAGACTTTTTGATGGATCATCGTCATTTATGGCTCCGTTCTTCTCGTCAACATGCCATTATGCAAATTCGTAATGAGTTGATTCGAGCAAGTTATGAGTTCTTTAACAAAGAAGGCTTTGTTAAAATTGATCCGCCAATTTTAACCGGATCTGCTCCAGAAGGTACCACTGATTTGTTTGAAACAAATTATTTTGATCAAAAAGCTTATCTTTCTCAGTCTGGCCAACTTTATATGGAAGCTGCCGCAATGGCTTTTGGTAAAGTATTTTCTTTTGGCCCAACTTTTCGGGCGGAAAAATCTAAAACACGCCGTCATTTGATTGAATTTTGGATGTTAGAACCAGAAATGGCCTTCATGCATCAAGAAGAAAGTTTAGAAGTACAAGAACAATATGTTGCCTATTTGGTTCAAAGTGTTTTAGATAATTGCGATTATGCGCTACATGTTTTAAAACGGGATCGTAGTGTATTAGAAAAATATACACAACTTCCTTTCCCACGTATCACGTATGATGATGCAATTAAATTATTACAAGAAAATGGTTTTGAAGATATTGAATGGGGCGATGATTTTGGTTCTCCTCATGAAACTTTTATTGCTAATTCCTTTGATCGTCCAGTTTTCATTTTGAATTATCCAAAAGCAATTAAACCATTTTACATGAAACCACACCCAACTCGTGAAGATTTGGTGATTTGTGCCGATATGATTGCCCCTGAAGGCTATGGTGAAATTATTGGTGGTTCTGAACGAGCAACTGATTATGAGTATCTTTTAGAACAAATTCGTGCGCATGGATTAGATGAAAATGAATATTCATGGTATTTAGATTTACGTAAATATGGTTCAGTTCCGCATTCCGGTTTTGGATTAGGTTTAGAAAGAACCGTGACCTGGTTAGCTGGTATTGAACATGTCCGTGAAGCTATTCCATTCCCACGTTTATTAAATCGGATTTATCCATAACAAAAAAACTGTCATAAGCTTTTTGAAGTGCCCCCCAAAATTTTAACTTTTGGGGGTCTTTTTATTGTGTGGCAGTTTTTTTGCCCTTTTTTAATCGAACTTTAGTTAAAAGTTATTATTTTATTTCATTTTTTTGAACTAGGTCTAAAATTGGTATATATGTATATACAAGTTAAAATAATTGATTTAAAGCGAAATTAACTTGATTAAGTTATAAAAGGTATGTTATCATGAATGCAACGCAAGAAAAGAAAAGGGGTTATAAAAGTGATAACAGAAAAATCAATTTTGTTAGGAAAACAGTATATGGTCCAACCGAAAGGATTTCATCGTGCCATTTTGGCAACCGCTGCAAAAGTAGTCAATGACGGTATTATCTTTAAAGTCGACTTTTGTGAGCTTTGCGATCGCGATAAAGTATCACAAGACAATCCCTATGTAACAGCTACAAGTTACGATATTAAACGTGCTGTAGGCGAAAATTGTTTCTTTAGTTAATTTGAATATTTGCCAATGTCGTAGTCTATTAGACTGCGACATTTTTTTGTTATAAAGTAATTAATATAAAAGAATGAAAGAGAAAATTAGGCTAAATACATAATCTTAATATGACAGTTTGTTTACAATTATTTTCAATCATTGGCTTTTCATGTACAATAGACCATAGTGTAAAAAGGAGTAAATATGAAAAAAGTCAGTACGGCAGTAAAAAATAGTTATCTAAAATTAATCCATCTACTAAGTCAACGCCCAGTGCAAAAAAAGAAAGTTGTGTTTTTACTGAGTTTTCCAACAACTAGTAATATCATACTTGATCATCTTGCGCCGCATTTTAAACATGAGTTAGTGATTGGCTATACTGCTAATAGTGAACAGGTCGCCCAATCTTATCAAAGATTCGGCTGTAATACTTATTCTCTAGCTGCAAAAAAGATTTTTAGTAATAACATTGTCGCATTAACAAAAAATGCGGATGTGGTGTTATGCGATAACTATTTTGCTTTTTTAGCAGGAATTCAATTTTCTAATAGAACGGCGGTAGTGCAATTGTGGCATGCAGCTGGTGCAGCTAAGTCTTTTGGTCTAGAAGCAAACTACGCAAAAGCGCAAAGTAATGCCGATAAAGAACGCTATCAAGCGGTTTATAATCGTTTCACTCATTATGTTATTGGTTCCAAAAAAATGAAGACTATTTTTGAAGATAGTTATCACGCAAAAAAAGCAGAATTTTTGCCGTTTGGTTATTTACCAACCGATATTTATTTTGACAGTGAGTTAAAAAGACAAAATAAAAAACAATTTATTGCCAGATTTGGTACTAAAAAGACATTGCTTTATGCACCAACTTATCGTGAAAGCTATGAAACACCCCTTTTAGATTTTACTAGCTTGCGTCAAAAATTAGGTGCTGAATGGCAATTACTTGCTCAAGCGCATCCCCATGATAAAATCTTACAAGCAAAACTAGCTGCTCATGAAGATGTAATAACCAGTTTTGATTCACTTTCATTACCGGCTTTGTTGCAAAATGTTGATTGTTTAATATCAGATTATTCTTCTGTTCCTTTTGAATATGCGCTGGCTAATCCAGGGGGGAAATTGCTTTATTATTGTCCGGATTTTAATCAGTATAATGAAACGGTAGGCTTACAGCAAAATTTTGGTGAAAGCTTACAAAAAGCCATTGTGATAAAAGAAACAGAATTAGTGGAGAGGATTTTAGATTATCCTTATAAAAATTTAGTGGATTTCAATCATATGTGGAATACATATAATACTGGGAATGCCCACAAACAATTGATAGGATGGATTGAAAATAGATGACGGAAATGATTCTTGGATTACCCGTTGATCAAATAACGTATGCTGCTATCTTAGACGACGTACCGAAGTTTTTAGCTAGCAAACAAAAAATGAGTATTATCAGCGTGAATCCTCAAATTGCATTAGAAGCAAAAAAATACCCTGCTATAATACAATTAATTGAAAATAGCACCCACCGCATTCCAGACGGTATTGGAATTGTTTTAGTCTCAAAAATTACCGGTGGCAAAATCAAAGAACGAGTTGCCGGTTTTGATTTGATGGTGGAGCTTTTAGAATATGCCAATAAAACACAGAAAAAGTGTTTTTTTTATGGCGCTAAGCCAGAAGTATTAAACGATGCTATCAAAAATATTCAAAATGATTATCCTAATTTAATAGTCGCTGGCAGTATCGACGGCTACACAAAAATGACAAATCATGAAATTGTTGCCCAGATGAATGCTGTACAGCCAGATTTTGTTTTTGTGGCCTTAGGATTTCCGCGCCAAGAACTTTGGTTGGCAGAGAACATGGCAAATGTTAACGGGAACATCTTTCAAGATGTAGGTGGAAGTTTTGATGTTTTAAGTGGCCATGTAAAGCGAGCACCCGCTTTTTTTATTAAGACACATTTGGAGTGGCTGTATCGCTCATTAAGTAATCCCACACGAATTGGTCGCATCGTGCAACTGCCAATTTTTGTGGTAAAAAGTTTGTGGTGGAAGATGAGGAATGGAAATGATTAAAAAAATGAATATAAAAGTTTTACTTATTATACCAGCTTATAATGAGGAAGAGAGTATATTGAATACAATTAGAAAAGTTAATGATTTTCGCGATTCGTTTTCATATACTTTAGACTATGTTGTAATTAATGATGGTTCAATTGATAATACGGAAGACTTATTAAGAAACGAGAATATCAATTCAATTAATTTAATTATGAACATGGGGATTGGTGGTGCGGTGCAAACAGGATATCGTTATGCAAAAGAAATGGATTATGACATTGCCGTACAATTTGACGGAGATGGTCAACATGATATTAATTCATTAGAAAATTTAATCAATCCTATTTTAAATCAGCAAGCTAATCTTGTAGTTGGATCACGTTTTATGGGAGATAAATTAGCTGATTTTCAAACTACTGGAATGAGAAGATTTGGAATCAATATTATTTCTTTTTTTATCAAGTTGGTTACAGGAAAAAAAATATTTGACACAACTTCAGGATATCGTGCTGCTGATAAGTCAGTCATTCAATTCTTTTCTCAAAGATATCCTGTTAAATATCCAGAACCAGAATCGATTGTTCACATTTTGAAGAAAAAACTTTTTGTTGAAGAAGTAGCAGTTAATATGTTCGAAAGAAACGGAGGGAAATCCTCTATTACGCCATTAAAATCTATCAGGTACATGTCTGATGTTTGTTCATCAATAATTATATCTGCTCTTATGAAGGAGGGAGATTAGTGATTAATATATTCTCAATTATGATGGTAATTATTGCATTACTATTTTTATATTTCATCATCCGAAATATAAATACCAATAGATTCCTTTTAGAAAATGCTGCTATATGGATAGCTTTTGGGATTATTTGGGTCGTTTTTTCTCTTTTCCCTAAAATTCCAGCAGCTATAGCTAATTTATTCGGTTTTCAAATTACGTCAAATTTTTTAATGTTTTCTGCAATAATATTTTTACTCTATCTGGTATTTCGACTTTCTATTAAACTGTCTAGACAACAAAGCCAGCTTAATACTCTGATTCAAGAAATATCAATTCTGAAGTCGAAAAAAGAAAAATAGCAAGGAGAATTATTTATGGACTCTACGGATCATACTTTTGTAATTTGTGCCTATAAAGAAAGCGAGTATTTAGAAGATTGTATACGATCACTGAAAAGACAAAGTTTGAAATCTAAAATTATTATGTATAGTTCTACGCCAAATAATTTTATTAAAACTTTAGGAGAAAAGTACGAAATCCCTTTCTATACTAAGGCTGGTGGAGGTATTGGAAAAGATTGGAATAATGCACTCTCATTTATAACCACAAAATATGTCACAATTGCACACCAAGATGATGTCTATCTTAATCACTATTTAAAAAATATCATGGAGAAAATAGATGAAGATACCTTAATAGCATACAGTGATTATAAAGAATGGAAGGATGGCGAAGTTATTGCAAAAAATTTAAATCTAAAAATTAAACGATTAATGTTAAACGCTATAGACCTTTTTCCTAAAAATAAAGTTTGGCGATTACGAATTTTAGCGTTTGGAAATCCAATTTGCTGTCCTGCTGTAACTTATAATTTAGATAAAATAAATCCATTTAAATTTAATGAAACGTTGAGAGTTTCTCTTGACTGGCTAGCTTGGTATGAGATTAGTAAAATGGAGGGCAAATTTCAATTTATAAATAAGGACCTAATGTATCACAGAATTCACGAAGATTCAGAGACGACAAACACTATTTCTGACAATACGCGAACAAAAGAAGATATCTTAATGTATAGAAAATTTTGGCCGCGCTCAGTTGCCAATCTTTTAATAAAATTTTATGCAAAGAGTCAAACAACAAATAATTAATTGGAGATGTTATGATGATTCTATTTTTATTCTATGTGGTGTTATCAACTTCAGGCTTAGTACTGTTCAAATTAGGGTCAACTGGAGGAGGAATTTCTCTGACACTCAGTAAGACAGCATTTGGTTTTCATATACCTGTAATGAGCCTGTTAGGTTTACTTTGCTATATGATTAGTTTTTTAATGTGGATGTATATTATTTCTAAATCTGATATAAGTTTTGTCGTACCCTTAGGCGTTGCGTTGACTAATCTTGCGGTATTGGTGAGTTCATATTTTATATTGAATGAAACTATTACCTATACTACGATTATAGGAGCATCGTTAATTATTGTTGGTGCTGTTATTTTAAATTTAAAATAAGGTGTAGGCGGAGGAAGTTTTGAATAATTTACGATTAGATTTTTTTAAAAATAGATGGTTTCTTCTTTCATGTTTTTTTGTAGCAATAATTGGTGGTGGATATTCCACTGGTTTTCGTCAATTTGATTGGTGGCCCATACTCCTTGTTTTTTTTGTAGGTGCGTCAGCAGTTCTATTTCTAACTTCTGAGATAGAATGGGCCTCTTTGGCTATCATTGCCCTATTTGGAACTCTTTTTGTCTTCCTGTCTCCTGTATTTGATGTTTTAGATGAACCCGCCCACTATGCTCGAGCAGAGTACGTAGCAGAAGGAAACTTTTTTTTAAGTAATGATAAAAACAATTTAAAAATTTCAAAGGATTATGAGTTTTTGGAGAAGCAAACAGGATACAATGGTATAAATAGATTGAACCCTAAAAAAAATCTTATGGAACTCAATTTATTCGAAATTGAGCATAATTCAAAAAAAACAATTGAAACTAAAATAAAAGCAACTCGGCCTTATGGCACCTTAATGTATTTACCAAGTGCTCTAGGAATTTTTTTAGGTAGGATCTTCACCGGAAATCTTGGTGTAATGTTTTATTTAGGAAGGTTGATGAATCTTTTTGTTTACGCGCTAATGTCTTTTTTTGCTATAAGAAAATCTGAAAAGTTTAAATTGATATTAGCATTCTTTTCAATTCAGCATTTGCCGATATATATATCGGCTTCATTTAGTCAAGATGCTATTTTTTATGGGTTGATACTTTTAATACTTAGCAAGTATGCAAGTATTTTTTGTCGCGATAATAGAATTGAATTAAATGACTTAATTTATTTAATGGTATTATGTTGTTTGATGGCAATGAGTAAATTACCATATGTAGCTTTAATAGGTTTGCTAATTTTTATTCCAATTAAAAAATATAGAAATGTTAAATTATATTCTTTAAGTTTTGGTATATGTTTAGTAGTGTTAATATTTTCTCTACTTTGGATTAAAATCTATTCTTCTATTACGCCTGATGATTTACCAAATCAAGTCAATGAGTCTCTACAATTGAAATATATTATGGAACACCCTCGTTATTTTTTTAATAGTTTATCTTCTGGAGTAGTCGAAAGTATTCTAAAAATCAAACAATATTTTTCTTTTGGCTGGTCATATTATTACTCAGAAATTGCTGCTTTTATAAGCCTTATATTGGCTGGAGCGATTATATTATTTTCACCATTGCAGTTTATCGGTAGAATAAACAAATTTTTCAAAATTTCGGTCATTTTAGTAAGTTTTGCAATAATAATTTTAACAAATATTATCATGTATTTATCATTTACAGGAGTCGGAGAAAAGGTGATTAATGGAGTACAAGGGAGATATTTTTTTGGAATTCTCGTTTTTTCTCCATTTTACTTGAACCAATCGTATAAATTTTTTATTGGTAATGTTGAAGAATTTATTGACGAAAGTCGCATTTCGCAACTAATTATGGGATTTTCAATCTTGTTATTAGTCTGGATGGCGACCATGAGAATAGGTGCGTATTATTGATTATTTTGAATTAGAAAGGGAAACTAAGTCATGAAAGGTATAATTCTAGCAGGAGGATCCGGCACACGCCTATATCCTTTAACCAAAGCAACATCTAAACAATTAATGCCGGTTTACGATAAACCGATGATTTACTATCCAATGTCGACATTAATGTTGGCAGGAATAACAGAGATTTTAATTATCTCTACCCCACAAGATACACCACGTTTTGAAGAATTATTTGGTGATGGACATGAATTAGGAATTCACATTGAGTATGCTGTTCAGCCAAGCCCCGATGGTTTAGCACAAGCTTTTATTATTGGTGAAGAATTCATTGGAAATGATAGTGTTTGCTTAGTTTTAGGGGATAACATTTACTACGGTGGTGGCTTATCTAAAATGTTACAACGTGCAGCTACAAAAGAAGTAGGTGCAACTGTTTTTGGCTATCACGTCAATGATCCAGAACGTTTCGGTGTAGTTGAATTTGATGAAAAGATGCATGCTATCTCAATTGAAGAAAAACCAACAGAACCAAAATCAAATTATGCTGTAACGGGTTTGTATTTTTATGATAATGACGTCATTGAAATTGCCAAAAATATTCAGCCTTCACCACGGGGTGAGTTGGAAATTACGGATGTCAATCAAGTGTATCTGGAAAGAGGAGATCTTTCTGTTGAGGTGATGGGACGCGGCTATGCTTGGTTAGATACAGGCACACATGAATCTTTATTAGAAGCATCCACTTTTATTGAGACAATTGAAAAACGACAAAATCTTAAAGTGGCGTGTTTAGAAGAAATTGCCTATCGGATGGGCTATATCACAAAAGAGGAACTTAAAGAGTTGGCACAATTTTTAAAGAAAAATCAATACGGACAATATTTACTCCGTTTAGTAGAAGAGGCATAGTGATGGGAAAAATTAAAGTAACAAATACAAATTTACAGGACGTTAAAATTATTGAACCAGCAGTCTTTGGAGATCATCGTGGCTTTTTCACTGAAAGTTATTCCGAACAAGATTTTAAAGAAGCTGGAATTACATATAATTTTGTTCAAGATAATCATTCGCTTTCGACCCAACCTGGTGTTTTACGCGGATTGCATTTTCAAAAAGGGGAAGCGGCACAAACGAAATTAATACGTGTTGTTTCCGGTGTCGTCTTAGATGTGATTGTGGATATCCGTAAAGGAAGCCCTACTTATGGAAAGTGGGAAGGCTATCTATTGTCAGAATTCAATCATCGCCAATTATTGGTACCAAAAGGATTTGCCCATGGGTTTGTCACCTTAACACCGAATGTTAACTTCTTGTATAAATGTGATAATTATTATAATGCTGAAGCGGATGCAGGTATTGCTTTTGACGATCCAGATTTAGCTATTGAGTGGCCAATTGCTTTAGACAAAGCAATTCTATCAGATAAAGATAAAAAACATCCAACTTTAAAAGAATTTGAAGTAGAAAATCCATTTGTTTATGGTGAAATTTAGGAGGTTGAAATAGTGAAAAATATTATTGTTACCGGCGGAGCTGGTTTTATCGGATCAAATTTTGTTCATTATGTGGTAAATAATCATCCTAAAGTTCATGTAACAGTATTGGATAAATTAACTTATGCTGGCAATAAAGAAAATTTAGCTGGATTACCTTCTGATCGCGTAGAGCTAGTAGTAGGAGATATTGCGGATGCTGCTCTTGTTGAGAGCTTGGTAAAAGAGGCGGACGCTGTTGTTCATTATGCTGCTGAGTCTCATAATGATAATTCGTTAAAAGACCCTTCTCCATTTATTCAAACGAATATCATAGGTTCTTTTGTTTTATTAGAAGCGTGTCGTAAATTTGGCGTACGCTATCATCATGTTTCAACTGATGAGGTATATGGAGATTTACCATTACGTGAAGATCTTCCTGGGCATGGCGAAGGTGAGGGTGAAAAATTTACCGATCATACACCCTATAACCCGTCTAGTCCGTACTCTGCTTCTAAAGCAAGTTCAGATTTATTAGTTCGGGCTTGGGTGCGCTCATTTGGTTTACAAGCAACCATCTCCAATTGTTCGAATAATTATGGTCCGTATCAACACATTGAAAAATTCATTCCACGCCAAATTACAAATATCTTGAGTGGTATTAAACCAAAACTTTATGGGGATGGAAAAAACGTACGCGACTGGATCCATACCAACGACCATTCTTCTGCAGTTTGGTTGATTCTCACAAAAGGTAAAATTGGCGAGACTTATCTTATTGGAGCCGATGGCGAGGAAGATAATAAAACTGTAATGGAAATGATTTTGGAAGAGATGGGCTTACCTAAAGATGCTTATGAACATGTTAATGATCGCCCAGGGCATGATTTGCGCTATGCTATTGATTCTACAAAATTGCGTGAAGAGTTAGGTTGGCAACCTGAATTTACAGATTTCCGATCTGGTTTAAAAGATACCATTGCCTGGTATACAAATCATCAAACTTGGTGGCAAGCTGAAAAACAAAAAGTTGAAGACAACTATGCCAAACAAGGCCAATAGTGATTTGTTGAAAGTTTAAAGCAGGAGAATTCCTGCTTTTTTAGGAGGAAAAAAATTGATTTTAATTACAGGTGGAAACGGACAATTAGGGTCTGAGTTACGTCATTTATTAGATGAAAATAAGGTTGAATACATTTCGACTGATGCAAAAGAGTTGGATATAACCGATGCGGAAAAAACACTACAATTTATTATGAAACTGAAACCAGCAATCATTTATCATTGTGCTGCTTATACAGCTGTAGATAAGGCCGAAGATGAAGGGAAAGAATTGGACGAAAGAATTAATGTGATTGGTACTGAAAATGTGGCAAAAGCTGCGAAAGCAGTTGATGCAACGATGATTTACATTAGTACAGACTACGTCTTTGATGGCTTAAAAAAAGGACATGAGTATCGTGTAGACGATAAAACAAACCCACTAAATGAATACGGGCGGACAAAACTTTTAGGTGAAAATGCTGTAAAAAATGTACTGGAAAAATACTATATTATTCGAACTTCTTGGGTTTTTGGACAATATGGTCATAACTTTGTTTTCACGATGCAAAACTTAGCAAAAACGCATGATACACTAACGGTTGTGAATGATCAATTTGGTCGCCCAACCTGGACACGAACGTTAGCTGAATTTATGCTTTTTGTGATTGAAAATAAATCAGAATATGGCACATATCATTTATCAAATGAAGGTAGTTGCTCATGGTATGAATTTGCAAAAGAAATTTTGAAAGATACAGATGTGAAAGTCTTACCTGTAACTTCAACAGAGTTTCCACAAAAAGCAACACGTCCACAATATTCTGTAATGGATTTATCCAAGGCAGAAAGTTTAGGGTTTAAGATTCCTACGTGGAAGAAAGTATTGGGATTAAGTTTGAGTAAAAAAGGTTAATCGAAATTTTTTTGAGTTAAATTAATAGTTCTCTTTGCTTTTTCCTATTTTAATAGTATGATTAAATTATAATAGGAAAAAGATTGGAAGGAGATTGAAATTGAAAAATGTTATCAGATTGTTAGTTGGGGGATTGTTGTTAAGTACAACATTAAATGTTACAGCAGTTAAAGCTGCAGAAGATTCTTTTGCCAATAACGTAGAAAATCAAGTGACAATTGACACAAAAAGCATACAGAGTACTTCATCAGAAACTGAAAAAAATCAGACCAGTAAAGATGAACTTTTGTTTTCTACGGATTCTACAGAAAAAAATACTAAAACAGATGAATCTGTAGAAAGTACAGAAACTTCTACAACAGAAAATTATTCTGAAACAGATAGTGACTTACAAGCGTATCTACAGCAAACAGATGACTTATTTCCTTTGCAAGAAAGTCGCTCTGATTTGAATGGAGCAGCTGGGCGAAGAAAGCTACGCTCTTATGGTAGAAGTGCGTTTTCTATTCCAACAATTAATGCAGGTGAGTCTGGGAGACCACGATTTGATTTTATTGATGTATCTTCTTGGAATAGTGATTTAAAAGTATCGGATTATGTTAAAATCAAAAATTATGGTGTAAGAAGTGTAGTAGTGAAGCTTACTGAAGCTACTTCTTATAAAAATCCATATGCTGCTGATCAAATCAAAAATGCACAAGCAGCTGGTCTGAAGGTTCATGTCTATCATTACAGTTGGTTCACTAGTGTGTCACAGGCAAGAAGAGAAGCGGAATATTTTGCCGCGTTTGCAAAGAACCTACAATTAACTAGTAACACTTTAATGGTAAATGATATTGAAGAACCTCAGATTGTTAACAGTGGAGACCATACAAAAAATTCGCTGGCTTTTGCCCAACGATTAAGTGAGTTAGGTTTTAAAAATACTATGCATTATATTGGGCGTCATTGGGTTGACACAGGGAAGATTGATACCCAAAAATTAGGTTTAGACAACTGTTGGATAGCCCAATATCCTTATAACCCAACTAATCATTGGAATACAGAGTTTAGTGCGTGGCAATGGACCTCTCAAGTAGTTTTTCCAGGTGTTAATGGTGTTTTTGATATGTCGGCTGATTACAAAGGTAAGTTTATTGGTACCCCTCAAGGAGAGGCGATTAAAGATCAGCGTTACGTAACGATTTCTAATAAAAACTACTCTATTTGGCAAAATTTTTCGTGGAAAAAGCGTTCAAATTCTGCAACTTATCTTAATAAAACTCTTGAAGTACGCTATCGTTATGACCACGTTAATGGCTCAAGTTACTATTCTTTATATGATAACAACGGCAAATGGGTAGGTTATCTAAATAAAAATGCTACTACCAATGGCGCAGGTGGTCAATTTGGTAAAATATATTCAACAAATAGCTATGTTAAGATCAACAGTAACGCGAATTTGTATACCAATAAAAATCTAAATAAGCCAAAAAATATTACTGCTGAAATAAAAAAACAAGTGTATGTGGCTAAATATTATTATAACGCTTTTAATGGAAGACGTTATGAATCGCTTTATGATATAAACGGTAAATGGTTAGGCTACGTGGCAAATGATGAATTGACAAAACAAGCAAATCAAGGACCAGCACGAGCGTTTCATCAATATGTTTCTATTAGTAGTAAAAACTATAATTTTTGGCAAAACTTTTCTTGGAAAAAGCGCGATGCTTCTTCAAACTATTATCACCAAACACTGAATGCGAAATACATTTATGAGCATACCAATGGTAGTTCATATCTTTCTCTTTATGATAAGAATAATAAGTGGTTAGGTTACGTGAATAAAAATGGAACGAAAATTACTGGAAAACAAGGAATTGCGTTGTCTTATAATAAATCTGTAAAAATTAAACGCAAAAATTATAGTATTTGGCAAAATTTTTCTTGGAAAGAAAAAAATAAGAGTAATAACTATTTAAACCAAACGTTGATTGCTAAATATCAGTATAAACATTTTAATGGTGCAACATATTATTCCTTATACAGTCACAGTGGTGTATGGCTGGGTTATATTAATGCAAACGCTACGAAATAATTGTTGATAAAGTTTTAAAATAGCAAAAAGCATTTTACTCCTCCTGACTTTCGTGTATAATGGTACAAGCTAGTATCATGAAAGTAAGGAGGAGTTGTTTTGTCTAAACAACATCCAGAAGAAGAATCTTTCAAAGACAAGATTTTAAATTCGTTAAATAATTCAGATGAGGAAGCTTCTAAGCCAAAAAGAAGTTCCAATCAAGATAGTCAACAAAATAAAGGCAGCCAAAGAGAACGCTTGAATGTTTCAAAAGAGTCAGTTGGCACTAGAAGAAGTGGCGGAACCAAGGGAACTAACACTTCCTCTAAAAAAGGTACTACGACGAAAAAAGAAACAAAGAAAACGCCTGCTAAAAAGAAAAATGTTAAAGAAAAGATTAAAAATGATAATAAACCGGCTTTAAGTGCTTCTGCTGAAGAATTGAAGCGACGTAAAATGCGTCAAAAAGAAGATCGTATTGTTAGTAAAATTGTCACAGTTGTCGTCTTAGCCCTACTTGTAATTGGTAGTATTTTAGGATTTTCTGTTTATCGTTATGTTTCTAGTAGTTTACAGCCGCTAGATCCCGATAGCAAAAAAACAATTGCGGTCGAAATTCCAAGTGGTTCCTCTAATAAACAAATAGGTGAAATATTACAAGAAGATAAAGTAATTAAAAGTGGAATGGTGTTTAATTATTATACGAAATTCAATAACTTAACTGGTTTTCAAGCTGGTAGTTATCATTTTTCACCTTCTATGTCTTTAGAAGATATTAGTAAGAACCTACAAGGTGGCGGTGCAGGAACTGCCGGAGCTGATGCCAAACTTACCATACCTGAGGGTGTTGATATCGATAAAATTGGTGATATTATTGCAAAAGATACCAAAATCAAAAAATCTGATTTTATTGATTTAATGAAAGATGAAGATTTCTTTAAAAAAATGGAGGAAAAATATCCTGATCTTTTAGCAAGTGCAGCTAAGGCAAGTGGTGTTCGCTATCGTTTAGAAGGTTATCTATTCCCAGCAACTTATGATTATTACAAGACTTCTTCTTTAGAAGATATTGTGACACAAATGATTGAGAAGACAAACAGTGTTATGTCTGCATATTATGAAACAATTAAGCAAAAAAATATGGATGTTCAAGAAGTTATGACACTTGCTTCTTTAGTTGAAAAAGAAGGTGTAACAGAGACAGATCGCAAGAAGATTGCCCAAGTATTCTTTAATCGTATTGCGTCAGGAATGCCATTACAATCGGATATTTCAATTTTGTATGCATTAGGAGAACACAAAGAAAAAGTATACAATAAAGATTTACAAGTGGATTCGCCATATAACTTATATACGAATACTGGTTACGGCCCAGGACCATTTGATAGTCCAAGCGAACAATCAATTAAAGCTGTATTAGATCCAACACCGAATAACTATTATTATTTTGTCGCAGATATTAAAACAGGTAAAGTTTATTATGCAGAAACTTATGAAGAACATTTAGCTTTAGTTGAAAAATATGTCAATAATTAAATTATTAACATTTACATTTTAAAAAAAGCATGGTAACCTTTTCGATATTAATTGCGAAAAGGTTACTATTTGCGATTTTAGAGTTGAGAATGAAGGAGAAATTACCATGGTAGAAAAAGTTTATCCAATGACAGTTGAAGGTAAAGAGAAATTAGAACAAGAATTAGAAGAATTAAAAACAGTAAAACGCGGCGAAATTATCGAACGAATCAAAATCGCACGTGGTTTTGGTGACTTATCAGAAAACTCTGAGTATGAATCTGCAAAAGATGAACAAGCGTTTGTAGAAGGCCGAATTACAACTTTAGAAAATATGATTCGTTTTGCTCAAATTATTGATAATGATGGTGTCGATAGTGATGAAGTTTCACTGGGCAAAAAAGTTACTTTTGTAGAACAACCAGATGGTGATGAAGAAGAATATACCATTGTTGGTAGTGCGGAATCAGATCCTTTTTCCGGTAAAATTTCTAACGATTCACCAATTGCACAAGCTTTGATTGGTAAAAAAGTTGGTGAAGACGTCACAATCCAAACTCCTGGTGGCGATATGTTAGTAAAAATTACTAAAGTTGAACAAGCTTAATAAAGTAAATTTATTTTCATAAAATTTAGATTTTAGAAGATAACAAAAGCCAGTTTAAGGACGATAAAAGTTCTTAAGCTGGCTTTTTATAATGATAAAACTAAGCACTCGTAATCAAAAAAATAATAAAAAAGTTGATTTTTTACAATCTGATTAACGCTTAGGTTGAAAATATCACTTAACTTTTAATAGTTAAGCTTATTCTTTTTTCATTCTTTAGACCGATTCTATTTTTTTCACTTTTCGTTATGATAAAATAGAAATGTTGTGAAGAATCAAAAGTTTTGGAGCGATTTATCTATGAAAAGATTAACTATCCGGAGGTGGCAGAATTGAGAAGTCCTTGGCGTTTTTTTCTTGTAGTTGAAGCACTATTGTTTCTTTATGCTCTATGGCAGGTCTTCAATAGTCCGCCTTTATTATTACTACTTATATTTGGTGTTTTATGTTTGTATACGACTAGCCGTGCCCAAAAAAGAGGGCGTAGAACCAATTTTTGGTTGATTGTTGGTTTATTAGCAGTATTTATCAGTCTTTTAAATAATCCTGCTGTCTGGTTAATGTTAGTATTTGGTGTTTTATTTATTGGGTTAAAAGGCGTAGAAATAACAGGTCTGGATTTAACCAAAAATGCCTTTTGGAAGAAAAAACAAATGGTGATGGTAGAAACAACTGTTCCAAAGCTTCATCCAAGTAAAATGGAGCGCCAAGCTTTATTTGGTAATGAAAGAATTGGTCATCAAGTTTTTGAATGGGATGATATTAACATCAATATGATTTCTGGTGATACGATTATTGATTTGGGAAATACGATTTTACCAAAACGAGATAATATTATTATGCTACGTAAGGGTTTTGGAAAAACAAGAATTTTAGTGCCGCTAGGAATTGGAATAGCCTTAGAGCATGGTAGCTTTATTGGAAATGTAACTTTTATAGGTGAACAAACCGCATTACGCAGTGAAAGAATTACCGTCTATAGTGAAGATTATGATACGAGCGAACGTCGTATTAAAATTTTATCTAGTACTTTAATTGGGGATATTGAGGTGATTCGAGTATGATGGCAAAAATTTCAAAAGGAATGATTGCACTTTATACTGGAATTGCCATATTTATCACGTTAATTTTAGTTTTATTTTCGTATCTTCATGCTAATAAGGTTAAAGATTGGTGGCTTGTTTCACTACAAACGCGGGTTTTCTTTTTACCTTTGATATTTTATATTTTGGCTATTTCCATTGGTTTTGGTGTGGTTACTTATATTTTGATTTCTTTATTCCGTAAGAGTTCATTTGGTGAAATAGAAGAAAAGTTAAGATTATTAGTGGCGGGTAACTATGAATCGGAGTTATTAAAAGAATCTGTTTCCCATTCAAAAGAAAATCATTATTTAACTGCGATTGATCAAGATATAATCCAGATTGGTCAAAAGCTAAATAAGCTTTCTACAGAACTGCAAACTTTAAATAGCCGGCCACAATTAATGGACGGGCAGACAAAAGAAGAAATTTTAGAAGTGGAGCGGCATCGCTTAGCCCGTGAACTTCATGATTCTGTTTCGCAACAATTGTTTGCAGCTATGATGATGTTGTCAGCATTAAATGAGCAGGCCCAAAAAATGGAATTGCCATTACCGCAGCAAAAGCAACTACAGATGGTTTCAGATATCATCAACGCTTCGCAATCTGAAAATGCGGGCACTGCTCTTACATTTGCGTCCAGTTAGTCTAGAAGGTAAGAGTTTGAAAATGGGGATTGAACAGTTGTTAAATGAGCTGCAGTCTAAAATAAAGATTAAGTTGAAGTGGGAAGCAGAAGAAATTAGACTTGCGCCTACCATTGAAGATCAGCTTTTTCGAATTGTTCAAGAACTACTATCCAATACGTTGCGTCACGCTAAAGCAGAAGAATTGGAAGTTTATTTGCATAAAGTCGGGCAAAATGTCTTGTTACGGGTCATTGATGACGGTGTAGGTTTTGATACAAGCGAGCAAAATGCCGGTAGCTATGGTTTAATGAATATTAAAGAACGTGTCGCCAGTGTCGGTGGTACGTGTAAGATTATTAGTTTTAAAGGACAAGGAACAAGTGTTGAAATAAAAATTCCAATTGTCTAGGATTAAAAATATAATCGTAGATAATGTGATTTGGTTTGAAGGAGGATATTGGTGTGATTAAAGTGTTACTTGTCGATGATCATGAAATGGTTCGCTTAGGGGTTTCTTCCTATTTATCGATTCAAGAAGATATAGAAGTTGTTGGTGAAGCTGAGAATGGTCAAATTGGTTATGAAAAAGCGTTGGAATTAAAACCAGATGTGATTTTAATGGATCTGGTGATGGATGTGATGGATGGTATTGCATCGACCAAAGCCATCCTAAAAAGTTGGCCAGAAGCTAAAATTTTAATAGTTACTAGTTTTATTGATGACGAAAAAGTTTATCCTGCAATTGAAGCTGGTGCATCAGGCTATTTACTTAAAACGTCTACAGCACATGAAATTGCTGACGCTATTCGGGCGACGTATCGAGGTGAACGAATCTTAGAACCAGAAGTTACCAATAAAATGATGCATCGCTTAACCAATAGAACGCCGATTTTACACGAAGATTTAACCAATCGTGAACGAGAGATTTTATTATTAATCGCGCAAGGAAAAAGCAACCAAGAGATTGCAGATGAGCTTTTTATTACTTTAAAAACGGTGAAAACCCATGTTTCTAATATTTTATCCAAATTAGAAGTAGAAGATCGAACTCAAGCTGCTATTTATGCTTTTAAACATGGTTTAGCCAAATAAGAAAAAACCTCTTCGATAGCACAACGAAGGGGTCTTTGTTATACTAACTTCATAAGTAACAGTCACTAAGTTTCAAATTTCTAAAATGAGGAGAATAAGATGAAACAAAATTATGCCATTATTGGCTTGGGACGATTTGGCGGCAGTATTTGTCGTACCCTAATTGAATCTGGTCAAGAAGTATTAGCTATAGACAGTAGTGAAGATCGCGTGAATGAGTATATGAACATTGCTACCCACGCTGTTGTGGGAAATGCACAAGATGAAATGACGTTGCGTTCATTAGGAATTCGAAATTTTGATCATGTCATTGTTGCGATTGGTGAAGATATTCAAGCAAGTATTTTAGTTACGCTTATGGTTAAAGAAATGGGTGTACCAAATGTTTTAGCGAAAGCGCAAAATGAATATCACGCCCGCGTATTAGAAAAGATTGGTGCGGATCGCGTTGTTCATCCGGAACGAGACATGGGTGTACGTATTGCGCATAATTTGGTTTCTAAAAATATTTTAGATTACGTAGAATTATCTGATGTTTATTCTTTAGCAGAAATTCGTGTAACCAATCCGAAATTCTACGATAAAAGTTTAGCAGATCTGAATTTTCGACAAAATTTTGGTTTAACGGTGGTAGGAATTCGCCGCGTAAATGGTAAAGTAGTCGTTTCGCCAACTGCGGATGAAATCGTTTTAAAAAATGATAATTTGTTAGTGATTGGGGAAACAGATGATGTCGATATATTAGACGAAAAAATGAATGACTAGCGAGGGATACTGATGAAAATAACAATAACACCACAAGCTGCACAATGGTTTAAAAATGAATTGACAGTAGATGACGGGATGGGTGTACGGTTTTACGGAAAAGTTTATGGCAAAACCCAAGTTCATGAAGGTTTTTCAGTGGGAATGTCAGTGGATACACCTGAACATCCAATTGGAAAAACAACTGCAGACGGTATTTTATTTTACGCAGATGAAGCAGATGAATGGTTTTTTAAAGGTTACGATTTAACAGTTGATTTAGATGAAGAATTAAATGAACCTAAGTATCTATTTCAAGAAGAATAAAATTGTTAGGAGCCTATGCAGATGCTTTTATCAGTGATTGTACCTTGTTTTAATGAAGAAAAAAGTTTACCTTATTTTTTTACTGAAATGAAAAAAATTGAACAAAAATTACCTCTTGAAATCGAATATATTTTAATTGATGATGGTTCTACCGATCAAACACTGCCACTCATGCAACGCCTAGCAAAAGAAAATCCTAAAAAAATTCATTACTATTCTTTTTCGCGTAATTTTGGTAAAGAAGCTGCAATTTATGCTGGTTTGCAAAATGCCAAAGGAGACTATGTCACATTAATGGATGCCGATTTACAGGATCCACCGCACTTATTAGTCGAAATGTATCAGTTACTAGTCGCACATCACTTGGATTGTGTGGGAACACGACGAAAAAACCGTGCTGGTGAACCAAAAATTCGAAGTTTTTTTGCTGGTTTATTTTATCGCTTGATGAATAAAATTGGTGAAACAGAACTTGTCCCTGGCGTACGAGATTTTCGTCTAATGACACGAAAAATGGTGAATGCTGTTTTACAAATAACAGAGTATAATCGCTTTTCAAAGGGGATTTTTAGCTGGGTTGGTTTTCAGACAGAATACATTGCTTATGAAAATGTGGAGCGTATTGCTGGTAAAACTTCTTGGTCTTTTTGGCAATTATTAAAATATTCTCTCGATGGGATTGTAAATTTTTCTGATGTACCTTTAAATATTGCTTCTTTTGTAGGGGCATTTTCTTGTTTAGGCTCTGGTATTGCTTTAATCTTTATTGTAATTCGGGCATTATTATTTGGTGATCCGACGAGTGGCTGGCCTTCAATGGTTTCGATTTTTTTATTTGTTGG
Source organism: Enterococcus sp. DIV0755b (assembly GCF_051713765.1). Taxonomy (NCBI): domain Bacteria; kingdom Bacillati; phylum Bacillota; class Bacilli; order Lactobacillales; family Enterococcaceae; genus Enterococcus; species Enterococcus sp. DIV0755b. Next base: position 1,509,526 of record NZ_JBIOQN010000001.1, read on the forward strand.
TGGGTTGCAATTACTTTGTTTAGGGATTATTGGTAAATATATTGGCAAAATCTTTTTGGAAACTAAAAAAAGACCTCATTATTTAATTAAAGAATCTGATCAAGAAAATGATTAAAACCTTGGAAAATAGCTAGAAATAATGATTTAGCTATTTTACCAAGGTTTTTAATTTTGCATTTTATATAAGAATATAAGGGGAAAGGTTAATAACCCTTTTTTAAATCGACTTGATTTTTAACGACAGATTGATTTGAAACAAAAGATGTTAGGTTTTGTAAAAAGATTGCCATAAATTTTTGTTGAAAATGTGGTACCATCCCTGCGATGTGAGGTGTAATTAAAATATTATCTAGCTGCCATAATGGGTTAGTTTGAAGAAGCGGTTCTTCTTCAAAAACATCTAGTGCAGCATAAGCAATGCTTCTTTTTTGGAGTGCTACAAGTAAAGCGTTTGTGTCAACACTAGCTCCTCTTCCAACGTTAACAAAAGTTGCAGTGTGTTTCATAGCGTTGAAAAAGTCGGCATCATATAAGTGATGAGTTTGTGTTGTGAGCGGTAAGATGTTGATGACAAAATCAAATTGTTTAACGATTGATTTTAACTGTGAAATAGCAAAAGTTTGTTCAAAATTTGCTACTTTATGGCCTGTTGTATTTACTCCTACAGGTTGATTTCCTAATAATTTTAATGTTTTAGCCAGTTCTTGACCAATTTGGCCAGTACCTATGATAAGAATTTTTTGTTCTTCTAATTTTCCGTAAAAAACAGCTTGACTCCATTTTTTATGACGTTGACCAATCGCTGCTTCATTAAAGCCCCGCAGACGCATCAAAATAGTTGTTAAAACATGTTCACTAATTGCTTCTTTGTGAATGCCTTTTGCATTGGTTAATAAAATATTTTTACTTTCAAAATCGTTAAGTGGTAAATAATCCACCCCAGCGGAAATGCTTTGTACCCATTTTAAATTAGAGTTTGAAGCTAATAGTGGTTGCCATTCTTCTTGCCAGCCAATCGTAACTGTAACTTTTTCCCAATCTTCTTTTGCATGAATCTTTGTAATAAATTGAAATTGAGGGGCTATTTTTTTTATTTGATCGAGATACTCAGATTTAAAAGAACGTTGTGATAAGATAAATTTTGTCATAAGGACATCTCCTTTTAATGATTAGCTACTATCATTGTATCAAAAGGAACAAAAAAAGACTCTTTTCTAAATTTGAAAAGAGTCTTTTGATTAAGTTAAACTTTGTCTTTGCCAGCCAGGCCTTTTATCACTTGATTGTAAATAAATAAAGTTGCAATCAAGATGAACATTGTTCCGTCAAATCCCATGGTTACAAGGTGAATTAATGCAGTTATAACAACTGGGAGAGTTGCTGCAAAAACAACAATTTTGAAATTTTCAAAACTACTTAAGTTGAGTCGGCGCATTTTTGTTTGCAGTGTTGCGCCAAGAGTGGCAAATAATAGCGTCACGAGTAAATTGATGACACTAGGATAAAGAGAAACTAAAAAGGCAATCAGATACATCCACCAAGGTATTTTAGCGTCTTTTAAGTACTCACGAATATGTTGGCCGTCTAAGCCTTTTAAAGCAGCTTCTGTGTAGGGGATAACTAGTTGATTGTCACCTAATAAAGCAGAACCTGTTCCAGTACTCGGCATAGCAACGACTAGACTGTCTTTTAATAGGCCGATACTTAAAAAGTTGCCAACCATATCTGTAGTAATATCTTTTTCAGTACGCTTTCCTTCAGGATCAAAAGTAAAAATAATTGAATCTGTTTGATAGATAAAACCTTTTTCATTTTCTTTTGCCGGCGTAAGTTGATTATTTTCAATAGTAAAATCGGGAAGTTTTGCGGCAATTTTTTGACCATCTTGCTGGATTTCATGAAAAACACCACTTACTTTGTAAGCAAGAGGTAGTGCTAGAACAGCTCCCAATATAAAGACATAACCAATTATCTTTCCAAATGGTAATTTTTTTGCTTCCAGTAATTTTTGAAACTGGAAAAAAGAACTTTTCATTAGTGATAACATTCAGAGCAAGACTCCTTTTATAAGTATTCAATCCATTCTATCGAAGGTCTTGTGCTTTTACAAGGAGAATTGGTTAAATTTATTTGAAAACACTCGAATAGCTACTGCTATTTGTGTATCATGGAAAACGAATGAAATGTAAGGGAGTAATAGTGTGAATTACTATTTTAAATTTAAAAGTGAATTGGAAAAAAGACATTTGTGGGAAGTTTTTATTTATTTATTTTTTGGCGGTTTAGCGACGCTAGTAAATTTTATTACATACTTTGTAGCTCGTGACACGTTAAATTTGAATTTATTTAACTCAAATACAATCTCTTGGATAGCAGCGGTGTTATTTGCTTTTATCACCAATAAATTATGGGTTTTTCAATCAAAATCGGAAAATTTTTTAGAACTTTCAATCGAATTTGCTAAATTTATTTTTTACCGCATACTTTCTTATGGAATTGATATGGGAGTAATGTTTCTTTTAATTGAGGGAATTGGAGTTAGTGATTTCTGGTCGAAATTGATAACCCAAATTATTGTGGTTATCGCAAACTATCTGTTTAGTAAATTGTTTATTTTTAAACCAAAGGATAAAATAGTTTAAATGTTGCTCAAGTTAAAGAAATTGAAGCATATTTTTTGAATAATTGACTTTTCTTTGATAGTGTTTACATTGTAAATAACATTTAGGAGGAGTTTAGAAATGGCTTATACTTTACCAGAATTACCTTACGCATATGATGCATTGGAACCTTATATTGATGTGGAAACAATGCACTTACACCATGATAAACATCACAACACTTATGTAACAAATTTAAATGCAGCTTTGGAAAAATATCCTGAATTAGCAGAAAAAAGTGTTGAAGAATTGATTGCATACATGGATGAAATTCCAGCTGATATTCGCACTGCTGTTCAAAACAATGGTGGTGGACATGCTAACCACACATTCTTCTGGGAAATTATGGCACCAAATGCTGGTGGCATACCAACTGGCGCTCTAAAAGATGCCATTGATGAAACGTTTGGTTCTTTTGAAGATTTTAAAAATGAATTTAAAACAGCTGCGACTGGACGTTTTGGTTCTGGTTGGGCTTGGTTAGTAGTTGATAACGGCAAATTGGCTATTATGTCTACTGCTAATCAAGATTCACCATTGATGGAAGGTAAAACACCAATTATCGGCTTAGATGTTTGGGAACATGCTTATTATTTGAAATATAAAAATGTGCGTCCTGATTATATTGCAGCTTTTTGGGAAGTTGTAAATTGGGATAAAGCCAATGAACATTTTGAAAATGCAAAATAAGTAGTCTAAAATGTGGTGAAGGGAAACTTTCACCACATTTTTTATTTGGAGGAAACAATTTGGAAAAAAAGAAAATTGAAACAAAACAAGAAATCGCAGTATTATATCCTGTTATTGTCGAAATTTGGCAAGAGTGGTTTACGCCAATTATTGGAGCAAAACAAGTGGATTTTATGTTACACAATTATCAATCAAAAGAAAATATTGAAGCAGAAATAAAACGAGGTGCTCGTTATTTTTCGTTATTAAAAGAAGATGAAATTATTGGTTATACAGCCTACGAGATTAAGGATACAGCAATCTATATTAGTAAGCTCTACATCAAAAAAGAATTTCGAGGACAGGGATTGATGCGTGAAATTTTTACTTGGTACGATAATTTAAGTGAAAAATTAGGCTTAAAACAACAACTGCGAGTAAATCGGGATAACGCGCATTCCATTGCAGTGTACGAGCATTGTGGCTTTAAAATTGTTGCTACAAAAGACGATGAGATCGGCAATGGCTTTATTATGAATGATTATATTTTAGAAAAATAAAATTTGCTACCGCTTCCAATTTTGGTTATAATTAAGTGACGGATTATCCGTTAAATTATATTTTTTGGAGGCTACACGAAATATGGAACAAGGAAAAGTGAAATGGTTTAACAACGAAAAAGGGTTTGGCTTTATTACAACTGAAGGTGGCGATGATGTTTTCGTACACTTCTCAGCAATTCAAGGGGATGGCTTCAAATCTTTAGAAGAAGGCCAAGATGTTGAATTTACAATCGTTGAAGGCGCTCGGGGTCCACAAGCAGCTGAAGTAACTAAATTATAATTTACTTTTTAACCGGATTTTATTCCGGTTTTTTTCTTTATTTGCCTTTTTAAATCTTTTTTGCTATCTTCGTTATATGAAAAAGAAACGAGGGAAAAATATGAAACGTGTTATTACTTATGGAACCTTTGACTTATTGCATTATGGCCATATTAATTTGTTACGGCGTGCCAAAGAACAAGGTGATTATTTAGTCGTTGCTCTGTCAACGGATGAGTTTAACTGGGATGAAAAACAAAAAAAATGTTATTTCAGTTATGAAAAACGTAAACAATTGTTAGAAGCAATTCGGTATGTAGACTTAGTAATTCCTGAAGAAGCCTGGGATCAAAAAGTTAGTGACATCGAACTTTATCATATTGATAAATTTGTAATGGGAGACGACTGGGCAGGTAAGTTTGATTTTCTGCAAGAAGAAACAGAAGCTGAAGTTATTTATCTCCCCCGGACACCTGAAATCTCCACTACGCAAATTAAAAACGATTTAAAATTATAATAATTTCGAAAAAGTCGAGAATTTTCTCGACTTTTTCATATTTTTGGTCTATTTTATTAGAGGCTGTTTTGACCAATAAATAAAATATGGTATGATGTAGCGTGAACTATTTCAAGTCAATATCTGGTAAAGGATGAAGATTTTGGAAAACAATATTAAAGTAAGAAGCACTCTTGTTACAAAAGAGTATGATTTGTACAAAAAGAAATCTGATAAAGTAAAGGCACTCTTCAAGTTTTATCATCGCAATGTTCCCCGTTTTTGGGCATTAAAAGGAGTTAATTTTGAAGTAAAAGCTGGTGAATCTGTTGGAATTATTGGAATTAATGGTTCTGGTAAATCGACGCTTTCCAATATTATTAGTGGTATCATTCCGCCAACTTCTGGCACGATGGAAGTAAATGGCGATACATCAATTATTGCTATTGGAGCTGGTTTAAAGCCACAATTAACAGGGATTGAAAATATCCGCTTGAAGGCTTTAATGACTGGTCTTACTAATAAGGAAATTGATGCCAAAATGGATGAAATTGTAGCTTTTGCTGACTTAGGTGATTTTGTGAACCAACCAGTTAAAAGTTATTCTAGTGGTATGAAATCGCGATTAGGATTTGCAATTGCAGTTCACAATGATCCCGATATTTTAATCATTGACGAAGCATTATCTGTTGGTGATGAAACTTTTTATCAAAAATGTGTCGATAAAATTATGGAATTTAAAGCACAAGGAAAAACTATTTTCTTTGTGAGTCATTCGTTGGCTCAAGTCGAAAAACTCTGCGATAAAACTATTTGGATGCATTATGGCGATATGCGTGCTATTGGACCTACCAATGAGGTGATGAGCGAGTATAAAGAGTTCATCAATTGGTTTAAAAAGTTGTCTAAAAAAGAACAAAAAGCTTATCAAGATAAGTGTAAAGAAGAACAAAAATCTTTTAGCCTTACTAAACTGGCAGAAAACGCTAAACAAGATCAACATTTAGTGGCACAAAAACTACCTGAAGATCAAATTAACAAGAATTTAAAGCGGACGCCATTAGGTGATAAAATGACAGGAGTAACAAAAGCTGTTCTCGTTGGTGCAACTATTGCGACAATTTTCTTTTCGTTAGTATCATTTAGCGGACGCTCTTTAACACATGCTATTAAGCATCCCGTAGATACCATCGTACAAGTTTTTAAATAAGGATGACTATTGCTAGTCGTTGATATGTAAAGGAAGATTTTAGTGAAAGAAATTTGGTTGATAATTAAAGAACAGTTTCAACATTTAGGAATGATTTTTCGCATGTCCCGCTATGAAGATAAGGCCACTTATCAAAGCCATTATTTGGGACTTGCGTGGCAAATTTTGAATCCCGCCATTCAAGTAGGAATTTACTATTTGGTTTTTGGGGTCGGTATGAATGGCAATCGTAAAATTGATGGAGTTTCCTTCTTTGTTTGGATGTTGATGGGGATTACCGCCTGGTTTTATACCAACTCCTCAATTCTAGGGGCATCAAATTCGATTCATCGACAAGTTGGCATGGTAGCTAAAATGAAATTTCCCGTCAGTGTCTTGCCGACCATTAATATTGTTAGTAATTTGTCATCTTACTTTCCTATGCTAGGAATAGTTGTAGCCGTTCTTTTAGGAACCGGTGTTATGCCGACCATCTATTGGTTACAATACTTCTATTATTTTATTTGTCTAATTGTCTTTTTATTTGCTTTTGGTATTCTCAATGCTACAATTACTGTTTTAATTCGTGATTATCATATCTTTTTACAATCTATCTTGCGTCTTCTTTTCTATGTATCAGGTACAATATGGGATATAGATAATCGCAATCTACCAATTTGGATGGTTAAAATACTAAAACTTAATCCAATTTATTACATTAATGACGGCATCAGAGACTCCTTTTTAAGCCGAGCTTGGTTTTGGGAAAAAGCCAATTATACCTTAATATTTTGGGGAATTATTTTAATTTTGCTTATTTTAGGGAGCCATTTGCATATGAAATTCCGGGCTCGTTTTGTTGATTATATTTAAAAAAGAGGCAATCAGATTTGATTGCTTCTTTTCATTTATGTTGCAAAAGTGTTAAGTTTGAGTAATAAAAGTAATCCGGCATTGCCCAAAGTAGAAAATTATGGCAGAATTTATACGATATTCCACAAATGAAAAAGTTAACTTAAGAGGTGTCCAATGCGTTTATATCAAAAAATTATCTTAGGAATCGTGGGTGTAATCACTGTCGCTGTTTTAGGGGCGACTGCTTACGGAATCAAAATGTACCACGATGCAAACAGTTCGTTTAATGCTATCGTTGAAAAGGTTGACCGGAAAAATAGTCGCCATGTTTCAAAAGCCAATATTGATAATACTGAACCTTTTTCTGTTTTATTAATGGGGATTGATACCGGTGCTTTAGGAAGAACAGAACAAGGTCGTTCAGATTCGATGATGGTGGTAACGGTAAACCCAGAAAAGAAACGTTCAACAATTGTTAGTTTAGACCGTGATATTTATACTCAAATTGTTGGTTACGGCACGATGGATAAGTTGAACCATGCGTATGCTTTTGGTGGTGTAGAGATGGCGATGGATTCAGTAGAAAATTTGCTGGATATTCCATTAGATCATTATGTGTCGATTAATATGCAAGGATTACGTGATTTAATTGACGCTGTTGGCGGAATTACTGTGAATAACAAAATTGATTTTACCCTAGAAGGTGTCCACGTTCCAAAAGGTGAAATCAAATTAAATGGTAAAACTGGTCTGGCCTATGCGAGAATGCGTAAACAAGATCCAGAAGGTGATATTGGTCGCCAAAAACGCCAACGGGAAGTAATTACGAAAATCGTCAATAAAGTGATGAGTATTGATAGCGTAGCAAACTATCAAAAAATCTTAAAAGCCGTTGAAAAAAATACTAAGACCGATCTTTCTTGGGACGATATGTTAGATATTGCCAATAAGTATATTCCGGCTTTCAAAAAGATTGAGCAAGATCAACTAGAAGGCGAAGGCCAAATGATGAATGGTATTTATTACCAAATGTTAGGTTTAAATCAAATTTTGACTATGCAAAATAAATTGAAAGCAGAGTTGAATTTACCTACAAGTGAAACTTTACCAACTGGTGATGAATATACAAGTGGATATGCGCAAGGACAGTTTTATGATGATACTAATCAAACCTCAGACGCTGATGGCTCTGTTCAAAATGTAACAGGGACACAAGGGTATGATGATGGTAGCCAAACTACTTCTGACTATGATCAAAATTATGAAGAACAAGCTGCTTACTAATAGTATGCTAAAAAAGACAATCTCGGGTAGTTTTCTTGAGATTGTCTTTTTTTCATTCTCAAGATTTTTTTATTTTGTAGTTACCCACAGTTTATAAAAAACAAAAAGTAAGGAAAAAGAATGTTTCACAATTTATGAGAAAAAGATAATGGTTAAATCCATTAAATTACCCGATTTTGTGATAAAAAATTAAAAAGATAATTATTCTTGTGGAACATTTTATCTTTAGATTAAAAACAAGCTTAAGGTTTTATTTATTTGAGGAATAAAACTGTATTCTTACTTGTTTTTTGGTAAAATAAGACGGTACTCATGTTTTGGAAGGATTTGACTCATGAAAGATCTTAAAGATAAATTTACAAAAGCGCATATCGAAAAAAAATTGAAAGACGGACGGGCACCTTCAAAAACAGCGCCGCGTTCCCATGTTCCATTTCGTTTAAACTTTCTTTTCTTTATTATTTTTGCCTTATTTATTGCTTTAATTGCACAACTTGGTTATTTGCAAATTGTTAATGGCGATAATATTGCCACACAGCTAAAGGCTTCTTCGACAATTGATATTAAAGGCAGTACACCGCGAGGAATGATTTATGATGCTACGGGTAAAGCGTTAGTTACCAATAAAGCTAATCCTGCCATCACTTTTACCAGAGGAAATACAATGTCCGCTGAGGATTTGTTGAAAATTGCGAACCGTCTGAATGAATTAATCGATGTTCCGATAGATAAAACATTACAAGAACGAGATTTGAAAGACTATTGGTTGGCTGATCCGAAGAATTTGAAAAAAGCTAATGATCGCTTAAGCACTAGCGAGAAATTAATTACTGACCAAAGTAAGCTTTACGCTAAATTGGTTGATAAAGTTTCTGCAAAAGAAATTGAATTTGATACGAAACAAAAAAAAGCCGCAATGATTTTCAAACGAATGAATAGCGCATCTGCTTTAAATACGGTTTATATTAAAAATCAAGATGTAACAGATGAAGAATTAGCAGTTGTTGCTGAACGTGCAAGTGAATTGTCAGGAGTTTCAACTGGAACTGACTGGACACGTGACTATGCCCAAAATGGCTCTTTACGTAGTATTTTAGGTAAAGTTTCAACAGAAACTACAGGGCTTCCTGCTGAAGATTTAGACAAATATTTGGCAAAAGGTTATGCTCGTAACGATCGGGTTGGAACGAGCTTTTTAGAAAAACAGTATGAGGATGTTTTACAAGGAACAAAGTCACAATCTGAAGTATTGTTAGATCGACAAGGTAATATTTCAAGCCAAAAAGAAGTCTCGCCTGGAGCAAAAGGAGATAATTTAGTGTTATCTATTAACGCTGAATTTCAAAAACGGGTAGAAGCGATTTTGAAAAAAAATTATCAAGGCTTAATTGATGCAGGTAAGGCGGATTATTCACCTGGGGCATATGCTGTAGCGATGGACCCCAATACTGGTGGTGTCTTAGCTATGGCTGGTTTTTTGCATAAAGAACAAAGTGATTCATTAGAGGAACATGCTTTAGGAACTGTTCAATCAGCCTTTGTACCTGGTTCGGTAGTAAAAGCAGGTACACTTACAGCTGGTTGGCAAAATGGGGTTTTAAATGGCAACGAAGTCCTATACGATGAACCAATAAAAGTCAACGGTACCGCTGTTAAAGCATCAATCTATAATAAAGACGGTAGTGGGAGCCGTAATTTATCGGCCCGTAAAGCACTGGAGATTTCATCAAATGCTTATATGATGAAAGTTGCTTTTAAATTACTACACATGGACTATCAATATAATATTTCAATGCCTTTAATTGACAAACAGATTGGCACCTATGATGCTTTGCGAAAAGCATTTTCTGAATATGGGATGGGTGTAAAAACAGGTATTGATCTTCCTGGTGAAGAAAGTGGTTTGATTAAAGATACTCGGTTCCTAGATTCCCAAAATAATGGGGGGAGTGTACTCGATTTATCTTTTGGTCAGTTTGATACTTACACACCAATGCAACTTGCACAATATGCTGCAACAGTGGCAAATGGTGGTAAAAGAATTCAACCTCATATCGTGAGTGGAATTTATGGAAATGACGCTGAAGGCAATTTAGGCAATTTGAAAAAAGCGATTCAGCCGAAAATATTAAATACTGTTAATCTTTCAAAAAGTCAAATGGATATTATTCAAGGTGGATTTTACGATGCCGTTCATGGGAATGATCCTTATACGACTGCAACTGCTTTAGCGGGAGCAAAAATGTCAGCTTCAGCTAAAACAGGTACGGCAGAAACCTCTGTTACTACAAAAAATGGTAAACTGATTGATACCATCAATAGTAATATTGTCGCTTATGGGCCATCTGATGATGCTAAGGTCGCTATTAGCGTAATGTTGCCAAACTTGAAAAATGATGATGATCATGTCAATGTCATTATTGCTAAAGAAATCATGGATGCTTATTATGATCTTTACATGAATAACTAACTATATTTTAGGCGGTGTGACAAAATTCTTGTCGCATCGTCTTTTTTTTGAAATAGAAGGTGTACAGCTGCGGTTTCTTTTTAATAAATTGAAGTTTCACAAAAAGTTGGGTTGGCCTTAAGAAACGCAGTTATTACTTGTCAACTTTAATTCTTTGCGCTACTGTTAATAAGACATTTTTTAAGGGAGAAAAATCATGAGTAAAGACTTTGAAACACAGATGAATTTGTTACGCACAAAATATGGTAGTCTAACAATGGCAGAAAGACGGCGTATTTTAGAAAAAATAAGGCGCAAAAATTTATTTAGCTATCGAAAATTAGAACGGTTGAAACATGAACTTTTGCGCTTAGAGGCCAAAAGAGCACAAACAGAGTTGGAAGAGCAGCCCAAAGAGTTAAAAGAACTCGAAGAAAAAATTGTAGCGCGCAAAGAAATCTTTTTAAAATTATTGTGTGAATTTAAACAAAAGGAGTAAGGGATGGAGTTAGTTGAATTAATTATTTTAATTGCTGTAGCCATTACATTTTCCAATATTTTAGCCAAGATTATTCCGACTGTACCTATTTTTTTCATCCAAATATTCTTTGGTATTTTAGTTGGTCTATCAAGTTATGGTCGGACGTTGAATTTTCGCCCAGAAATTTTTCTAGTGTTAATTATCGCACCACTTTTGTTTCGGGAAGGAGAACATGCGGATTTACCTGTCATTTTTAAAAATTTCGGGACGATTTTATCTTTAGCTTTTGGTGGCGTACTTGTAACTTTAGTGGCGGTGGGAATAACGTTACATACTTTAATGCCAACCATTCCTCTGGCAGCTTGTATGGCTTTTGGCGCGGCTTTAGGACCAACTGATGCTGTGGCAGTGTCTTCTATTACGAAATCGTTAAAAATTCCTCCACGGGTAATGCGAATTTTAGAAGGCGAAGGCTTATTAAATGATGCTTCTGGTGTAACGGCGTTTCAATTTGCTACCATCGCATTAGTTACTGGGAGTTTTTCTATTTGGCAAGGTTCGTGGCGTCTACTGTTTGCTAGCGTTGGCGGAGCTCTTGTGGGGATCGTTGTAGTTTGGGGAAAAAGAAAATTAATCCGTTTAATTGAGCAATTATCTGCCCAAGATGTGACAGCTTATTTGTTGATTGAACTCTTATTACCCTTTGTAGCATACGTTTTTTCTGAAATTATTGGTGTATCTGGCATTATTGCTGCTGTTGTAGCGGGAGTTATGCAAGCTACTGGACGGCAAAAAGTAACTTTATTTCAAGCGGAACTGGCAAATGTTTCTACGGCGACATGGAATACGATTGTCTTTACTTTAAATGGTCTCGTCTTTATTTTTTTGGGAATTGAAATCTCACAAGTTTTCTCACCAATTTGGGAAAGTGATGTTTATGCTAATTGGTTATTATTGTTGGTTATTGTAGCAGTTACGATCATTTTGTTTTTTATTCGTTTTATTTTTTTGCTACTTTTAAATCTTTTTAGTGCTAAAAAAAGTAAAGCAAAGTCGTGGCAAGAAATTTTACTTTTAACATTTGGTGGGGTGAAAGGAACCGTCAGTTTAGCGACTATTTTTATTTTACCAACCAGCCTTCACGGTGAATTATTCCCGCAACGTAGCGTCCTATTATTTTTAACCGCTGGAGTTATTTTGTTAAGTTTGATCATTAGCTTAGTTGTTTTACCTCAAATTGCTGATGGTGAAGCAGAAGTACCAGTTGATGAAAAAGGACTAGCTATCTTATCAGAAGTCAAAGAAGAACTAAAGGTAGATCAGTTAGATGAAACATTAACAGAAAATGAACAAATTGCATTAAAAGCTGTAATCCAAACGTATGAAAACCGAATGTGGGATATTTATACGGTAGCGATGACAGAAAGCGAACGGCAAGAAGTACAAGAAATCCAGGCGTTAATTATTGGTATTGAACGGGATGGTTTAGATGAAAGTTTTCGCCGCCATGAAATTGATGGTAATACCTATCGTTTTTATTCTCGCTTTATCGCTAATTTTCAACATTCGGTGGGGCAGCAAATTTTGTCATTTCTCGCTTTTTGGTTATTAGTGGTGAGACGAATTATCCGGGTGATTTTGCACCCTAAACTCTTTTTTGAAAGAAGACAAAATGCCCCTAAAAAAATGCAACCAAATGATTTAAATCAAATTAAAAAAGTATACTTGCGTAATACAAAATTAATTAAGCAAAGTTTGTCTAGTTTAGATGGGGTTTATGATGAAAAAATTATCGCCCATTTCTTAGAGCAACGTCAAAATATGATGGGACAATTGGAGCTAAATGATTTTATGGCAGCAGTCATGATTCGACAAGATCCCGCTTATATTAAAGAAATGTTACGTGGTTATTATTTGGAACGTAAAGTGATTGATTTATTTGAAACGGCTGGAACTATTACAACTTTTGCAGCTAATGAGTATCGCCGTAAAGTGAATCTTTTAGAATCTTATGCAATGGGGCAGACAGGTAACTTACCAAGAGTACCTTTTTTTAGAAAAATCTAAAATCACAGGTGATTTTGATTCGTAAAAAGAGCTAGCTCATTTAGTATTTGCTGATGAATAAATGAATGCAAAAAATAGTTACTTAATTGAAAAATGTTACTAAGGGTGCCACCTCTAAGTCTCAAAGCAAAAAATTAGCTTTGGCGGTGGGGCACTATTTAGTAGCATTTTTTTGTTTGGTTAAAAATGTTGCATAGTTAATTTTATTAGTATCTAAGAGAAATATCATGGCTAAAAATCGACCACATCTTATAGTTTTCAGACAATTGAATTAGATAAAAATTGAATGAAAAAATAAAGTTAACACAAAATGTCTAACTGTTTTTTTTTACAAATAATGGTACAATGTGTGAGACATTGGAGGGTGACAGATGAAAGAATTAAAAGTGACAGGACTACACAAAACTTACGGCGAAAAAACATTATTTTACGATTTAAATTTTATGATCCATGAAAAAGATCGGATTGGTTTAATCGGAATTAATGGGACCGGTAAAAGTAGTTTGTTAAAAATTATTGCCGGAATTGAAAGTGGTGACGGTGATTTAAATCCTCTAGACTATGCCAAAGATTATCGTATCGCATATTTGGCCCAAGAAAGTAACTTTGATACAAATCAAACTGTTTTACAGGCGGTCTTTGAAAGTGACAGCCTGAAAGTTCAGGTAGTAAAAGAATATGAGCAAGCTTTACAGCAGCTAACGATAGATGGCACAAGTGAGCAAGCGCAAAAACGTTTTGCCAAAGCAGAAGCAGCGATGAACGAGCAAGATGCTTGGCAGACTGACACCAATGCTAAAATTATTTTGCAAAAATTAGGTATTCACCAATTAAATGAACCGATTAAAAATTTATCAGGTGGGCAACAAAAGCGGGTCGGTTTGGCGCAAGTTTTAATTGATGAGCCGGATTTACTTTTATTAGATGAACCGACAAACCATCTGGATTATGATGCAATTACATGGTTAGAAAATTATTTGAAAAATTATCGTGGTGCCCTTTTAATGGTTACCCATGATCGTTATTTCTTAGATCGTGTAACCAATCGTATTTTTGAGCTTTCAAATGGGGAGTTGCAAGAATTTAGTGGAAATTATGAAAACTATTTAGCGGCAAAAGCTGAAAGAGAACGGGTAAATGCTGAAGCGGAACAAAAGAAAAAGCAACTTTATAAACAAGAGTTAGCCTGGATGCGAGCCGGAGCTAAGGCTAGAACAACTAAACAACAAGCACGTATTAATCGTTTTGAAGATTTAAAAGAAAGTATGGGCCAAACTAAAAATGAAGAACAAGTCGCCATTGAAATAGCGACTAAACGTTTGGGAAAAAAAGTAATCGAGTTAAAAGAAGCAAATTATGCCTATGAGAATAAAGTAATTTTAAATGATTTCAATTTATTAGTGCAGGCTAGAGAAAGAATTGGCATCACTGGTGAAAATGGCGCCGGTAAATCAACGTTACTCAATCTTATTAGTGGCAAAATTCCTTTACAAAGCGGTACTTTAACGATTGGTGAAACTGTTCGTATGGCTTATTATACGCAGCAAAGTGATGTGATGGATCCAAATCAGCGCATGATCAATTATCTGCAAGAAGTAGCTGAAATGGTCAAAAAAAATGATGGTACTCAAGTTAGTGTGACGGAAATGCTGGAACGTTTTTTATTTCCACGCCAAACCCACGGCACACCAATAGGCAAATTATCCGGTGGAGAAAAACGCCGTCTGTTTTTACTAAAATTATTAATGAGTCAACCGAACGTTTTATTGTTAGATGAGCCGACAAATGACTTAGATATTGCGACATTAACTGTTTTAGAAGATTATTTAGATACATTCCCTGGTGCAGTCTTAACTGTTTCCCACGATCGCTATTTCTTAGACAAGGTCGCTGAAAAACTACTGATTTTCAAAGGGAATGGCATTATTACGTCTTATTTTGGTAGTATTACCGACTATTTAGCGGAAAATACGATAGGAGATTCTCCCACATCCGTAACTAAAAAAATCAGTGAAGATCCAGTAACCAAGCCAAAAGATGCAGTAAAGAAAAAATTGACTTACATGGAACAAAAAGAATGGGAAGCAATCGAAGAAGAAATCACAAAGCTAGAAGAAAAGATTGCCACGCTAACAGAAGAGATGAATCATCAAGGGGCAGACTTTACTAAATTACAAGAATTACAAAAGCAGATTAGTAAATCTGAAGCTTTGTTAGAAGAAAAGATGCAACGGTGGGAGTATTTAAGTGAATTTGCTACAGACTAAGCGATGAATATAATATGACTGAAATCTTTTTGAATGGTAAGGAGGATATTTATGGAACAAGCATATTTAGATCTAGGCAGAAAGCTATTGGAAGAAGGACACGATAAAGGGGATCGGACGGGAACTGGTACGAAAAGTTTATTTGGTTACCAAATGCGTTTTGACTTAAATGAAGGCTTTCCATTACTGACGACTAAACGCGTTCCTTTTGGTTTAATCAAAAGTGAATTGTTGTGGTTTTTAAAGGGTGATACTAATATTCGTTATTTGTTGCAACACAATAACCATATTTGGGATGAATGGGCGTTTGAACGCTATGTAAAATGTGCGGATTATACTGGTCCAGATATGACGGATTTTGGTCGTCGTTCTTTGGTAGATGAGAAATTTAATGAAGAATATCAAAAACAAATGAAAGCTTTTTGCGAAAAAATTGTCGCAGATGAGAAGTTTGCCCAAAAACATGGTGACTTGGGCCATATTTATGGTTATCAATGGCGTCATTGGGAAAAGCAAGATGGAACTTTCATTGATCAAATTAAAGATGTCATTGAGATGATTAAAACCAATCCCAATTCCCGTCGTCTCATCGTAACGGCATGGAATCCAGAAGATGTTCCTTCAATGGCGCTTCCTCCTTGTCATACGATGTTTCAATTTTATGTTTATGACGGTAAGTTAAGCTGCCAATTATATCAAAGAAGTGCAGATGTCTTTTTAGGTGTGCCGTTTAATATCGCAAGCTATGCATTGCTAACACATCTAATTGCTCATGAAACAGGTTTAGGCGTAGGAGAATTTGTCCACACTTTAGGGGATGCACATTTATATCAAAATCATATTGAACAGATGAATGAACAGTTAACTCGAGATGTTCGTCCAGCACCAAAATTAGTTTTAAATCAAACAAAATCTTCTGTTTTTGACTTTGAAATGGAAGACATTCAAGTGGAAAATTATCATCCTCATCCTACAATTAAAGCACCGATTGCAGTTTAAATAAAAAACAATTTATAAAAAGGAGATTGTCATGTTAGCAGCAATTTGGGCCCAAGATCAAAATGGTTTAATCGGCAAAAATGAAGCTTTACCTTGGTATTTACCAGACGATTTAAAGTTTTTTAAAGAGATGACGATTGGCAATACATTAATAATGGGACGGCGGACTTTTGAAGGAATGGGCGGAAGACCTTTACCGGGAAGAACAACTATCATTTTAACACGTAATCCAGATTATCAAGCTCCAGCAGGCGTCTATGTAATACATGATGTTAATGCAGTGTTGGAATATGCACAAAAAAAAGAGCATACGGTTTTTATTGCAGGTGGAGCGGCGGTCTATACGGCGTTATTACCTTTTTGCGATTACATTTTTCGCACTGTAATTGAAGATTCTTTTGAAGGGGACACGTATTTTCCTGCGATTGAATGGAAAAATTGGCGCTTGGTGAAAAAAGTTGCCGGAAAAATTGATGACAAGAATAAATTCCCCCATACTTTTGAAGAATATGAACGTATTCATGCGGATTAATAAAAAATGAGGTGTGATAATGGACTCTTATCACACCTCATTTTTTAGCTTTTATTTGATAGTTAGCTAAAATTTTAAACTAACAATTATGAACTGATCATCACTTTTTAAGTATAAAGTAAAATGGAGAAATACATAAAACCTGCACCTAACATAACAAAAAGATGCCACACCACATGCATAAAGCGAATATTCTTCAGACTATAAAACAGGGCTCCAATGGAATAGGCCATGCCGCCAGCAACTAAAAGTGCAGTTCCCATATTGCCTAAAGATAACCACAAATCTTTAGCCGCCACTAAACAAAGCCAACCCATGAACAAATAAATAAAAGTTGAAACCTTAGAGACTGTATCTTTTTTATGCAGTGTCAAAGATTTATAAATAATGCCAGTAATTGCTAAGAGCCAAATTAATGCAAATAACGTCCATCCTAGCCAACCTTTAATACTTAAAAGGCAAAAAGGAGTATAGCTACCTGCTATCAAAAGAAAGATGGAGTCATGATCAAATACTTGAAAGACTTTTTTTGCTTTGGTAAAAATTAAACTGTGAAATAAAGTAGAGCACAAAAAAAGTAGAATCATCATCGATCCATAAATCGCATAAGAAACTACATGGATGGCTGATCCTAAACGGGCACCTTTGACTAATAAGATAACAAGTCCAGCGATTGCTAAACCAAAGCCAATACCGTGAGTCACAGCGTTTAGCACTTCATTTACGATTAAATATTTACGAGAAAATTGCGGTTTTTCCATATCTTACCTACCTCCTTTTAGGGAATGTTTCAAAATTAATGAAAAAACAAAATGTCTCTGTTATACTTAGAGACAGAGCATGTTTAGACGTATTTTAACATGAAGATGAGCAATGTTAAAGGAAGAGTGAAGGAACCATGGCAAAACTTAAAATAGTTACGGATTCATCGTGTACGATGGAAAAAGCAGTGCAAGAGAAATTAGAAATTGAAATCGTTCCCTTATCGGTAATGATTGATGGCGTCTTATATAAAGATGACGAAACACTATCTGGTGAGAAATTTATGAGTATGATGGCTACAGCCAAAGAATTACCCAAAACAAGTCAACCACCAATTGGCGAATTTGTTGAGCTTTTTGATGCACTAGGAGAAGATGGCAGTCAAATTTTGTCTATCCATATGACGAAAGGCTTGAGTGGGACAGTTGAAGCAGCCCGTCAAGCGAGTAATTTATCCAAAAGTGACGTGACAGTCATTGACAGTGACACGACAGATCAAGGCCTATCTTTTCAAGTAATTAAAGCCGCCCAAATGGCACAAGCAGGCAGTTCATTAGCTGAAGTTTTGACAGCGGTTGAAAAAGTAAGAGAAAACACAAAACTTTATATCGGTGTCTCAACGTTAGATAATCTCGTAAAAGGTGGACGAATTAGTCGCGCAACAGGGATTTTATCTAACTTACTCAATATGCGAGTTGTAATGGACTTTGATCATTCTGAATTGATTCCAGTGGTAAAAGGACGGGGGACAAAAACTTTTACCAAATGGTTTGAAGGATTAAAAAAAGAATTACAGCAAAAAACCAACGTAAAAAGTATTGGTATTTCCCATGCTGATGGTTTAGCCTTATGTGAAGAATTTAAAAAAGAACTACAAGAAATTTTTCCTGAAATGCATATCCCACTGCTACACACCACGCCGATTATTGCAACACACACCGGTAAAGGTGCATTTGCGATAACTTATTATACGGAAGATTAATAATTGGAAGTTAAAACAAAAGTATGCGAAATAATCAATAATCAAAAGAGATAAGAAATGATTTATCTAAAAAATTGATTAATAAGCAGCTGCTACGAGCAAACTTTTGTTTTGGCTTCTTTTTGATTGGTAAATTTTACAGTCTAGTAATTAGAGAAAAGTAAAGCTTTATTAGCGTTAATGTGGGATACTACCTTTTTATCCTTTTTTTTGCTAAAATAAGCGATACTATGGCTTTTTGGCTTAGTTTTAAAGAGGAGGTTTAGCTATTGAAAATTTTTAAACCCCTGATTACCGTTTTGATCGTGGGGATTGGTGCAATGTTTGTTTATATTGTGCTAAATCAAGCAATTCCTGCTGCCAAACCAATCTTGGAATCAGCACCTAGTAATGAAGTGGTGAAAAATCAAAAAGAAAAAATTCACTTTGTTGCTGTCGGTGATTCTTTGACTGAAGGAATAGGTGATGAAACTAAACGTGGTGGTTTTGTTCCTATCGTTACAAACGATATTGAAGAACGCTATCGTCTAACCAGTGTAGAAGTGGAAAATTACGGGGTGGCTGGAGAACGTAGTGATCAGATTTTAAAACGCATGAAAAAAGAAAAGAAAATTTTAAAAAATATTGCTTCGGCAGATATTTTGACATTAACTGTAGGTGGAAATGATTTAATGAAAGTGATTCAAGATAATTTCTTTGGCCTTTCTATTAAAACATTTCAGAAACCACAAGCTAAATATCAAAAAAGGGTAGCTGAAATCATTACATTAATGCAAAAAGAAAATCAAACAGCGCCTATTTACGTTTTTGGTATCTACAATCCATTTTATTTAAATTTTCCTGAAATTACCGATATGCAAAAAATTGTCGATAACTGGAATTTAGCTACGGAAGAAACGACAAAAGAATTTCAAAATGTTCATTTTATTCCAATTAATGATTTGTTATACCGTGGACTTGATAATGAAGTGGGCATTGACAGTACACTTGATTCTTCAGCAGAAGCTGATATAAAAAGTTCAAATAGTAGTGATTTAAATATTGTCGATAACAATGCGTTATATGACCAGGATAAGTTTCATCCGAATAATTTGGGCTATCAGTTAATGGCCAATGCATTGCGAGATGAATTAATTCAAACGAAATCAGAGTGGCTGATAAAATAAGAAACCTATAAAGGCGAGGAGTAGTCGCAAATGACTGAAAATAATCCTAAAAAAACTCGTGAAGAAATACAAATATTCAAAAAGATGAATTTCAAAAAAATGAATGGTTGGAAGATTGCATTTTTAGTCTTAACGGCGTTTGTCATTGGCACCGGTATCTTTTTGGGTACGAGAATTTTTGCTATCAGAGAACCAAATTATAGTGAAACCGCAAAAGTAACTAATACTAAAGGACAAGAAGTTACTACAATTTCTATGAACAAAAGTCAGTTAAATGCTTTAATTGATTACTATTTAACTGATTTTCAAAAAGATAGTAGCGTGAAATATCAATTTGCCCTAGAAAATGAAGCTATGCTTTCAGGTGAGACAAAAGTGTTAAATTTTCCGGTTCATTTTTATTTGTACTTTGATCCTTATGTGATGGAAAACGGAAATATTCAATTGCGGGCCAAGAGCATGTCAATTGGTACATTGGGTCTGCCCATTGAAGAAGTTATGAAATTGGTGAAGCGAAATTATGATTTTCCAGAATGGATTGAAGTAACCCCGAAAGATAAAGCTATTACTTTACGTTTAGATCAGTTTCAATTACCAACGGGCCTTTTTGTCAAAGCTAAAAAGATTAATTTAATTGACGATGAAATTCAAGTAGGCTTATATTTGCCAGAAGGAAAGGAATGATTTGATGGAACGCGCAATTTTTGCAGGTGGTTGTTTTTGGTGCATGGTGCAACCATTTGATGAACAACCTGGAATTTATACAGTGACTTCTGGTTATACAGGAGGTCACGTGGAAAACCCAACGTATGAGCAAGTCTTAACTCATACCACAGGTCATACTGAAGCAGTGGAAATTATATTTGATCCTGAAATTATTAGCTATGAAGAATTATTGCAAATTTATTGGCAACAGACAGATCCCACCGATGCCTTTGGTCAATTTCAAGATCGTGGGGATAATTATCGACCAGTTATTTTTTATTTAAATGAAGAACAAAAAATAAAAGCTGAAAAAAGTCGCCAAGCTTTAGCTGATAGCGGTGTTTTCTCTGAACCGATTGTGACGACAATTGAACCAGCGCAACCTTTTTATGAAGCAGAAAGTTATCATCAAGATTACTATAAAAAACATCCTCAAAATTTTGCTTTAAATCACCAAAGACGCGCTGAATTTATTAAAGAACATTGGGAGGAGTTTAATGCGTAGAAGTTTTTATCATTATGTTTTGACTTTAAAAGGGCCAAATCATTTAAGTGAAGAACAAGTTTTCGCTAATCATGTCAGTCATGATATTCAGTTTCCCAAACATACTAGTGATTATGATGAGTTATCTAGTTATTTGGAGATGAATGTTAATTACCTAACAAGTATGGATATTTTTGATCGCATTTATGAGCAATATGTGGAAAACAATCGTTAAGAAAGAAGGCCCAAGATGAAGAAAATATCCCCTAAAATTTATTTTGCTTCCCTCGTAACAGTGGCAGTTCTTTTTGGCGCTGGCGGCTATTTGTATGGGACTATTCACGAATTACAAAATGAAACAGTCGCAAAAAGCAATGATGATTTAGCTCAAGTACAACAATTGTATGATGAAATAAAGGGAAGTTACTATCGGGATGTAGATTCGAAGACATTGGTCAATGGAGCGTTAAAGGGCATGACAGAGGCCTTAGATGATCCGTATACGACTTTTTTAGATGAAGAAGGATCGAGTCAATTAAATCAATCTTTATCTGATAGTTTTGAAGGAATCGGCGCGACATTGCAAATAAAAGATGAATATCCTGAAATTGCGCAAGCGCCAATTAAAGATACTCCAGCTGCTAAAAGTGGTCTAAGAGCAAATGATATCATTTTAAAAGTAGACCAAATGACTACCAAAGGAAAAAAATTAGCTGAAGTAGTAAGTAAAATTCGTGGTAAAAAAGGAACCGAAGTTGTTTTACAAATAAAGCGTGGTAACGAGACATTCGCAGTTACTTTAAAGCGAGATAAGATTCCGCTTCACACTGTTACAGAAAAAATCAGTAATGAAAATAAGCAAATTGGGGTACTACAAATCAGTAGTTTTGGCGAGAATACCGCTAAAGAACTAAAAGATGCTATCACTTCATTACGTAAGCAAGGTGCAAAATCATTTATTTTAGACGTCAGACAAAATCCTGGTGGACTATTAGATCAAGTTGAAAAAATGGCAAGTATGTTTTTAAAAGATGGTCAAACTATTGTAGAATTTAAAGACAATCATCATACTGTTTCAAAAGCAGTTGCTGGCGAAAAATTTGATCAAGGATTTAAAGTAACTGAACCGACAGTCGTGTTAGTAGATAGTGGCTCTGCTTCTGCCTCAGAGATTTTTGCGGCCGCATTAAAAGAATCTGCTAAAATACCGATTATCGGTACGACTACTTTTGGTAAAGGAACGGTTCAAACGGTTAGTCCGATTGATGATAAAAGTAGTTTAAAACTAACCGTCAGTAAATGGCTAACCCCAAAAGGTAATTGGATTCACGAAAAAGGTTTAGAACCAACGATTAAAGCTGATTTTCCTGATTATGCTTATTTAGCGCCACTACCACGGGACAAGGAATTAAAACAAGGCCAGTCTTCTGATGAAATCAAACGTCTAAATCGCTTTTTAAATGCTTTAGGTTATGATACCGCTGGAGATGTGTTTAATGAGAAAACCAAAAATGCGCTGAAAGATTTTCAAACTAAACAACATTTAGAAGTTTCACAGACTTTAAACACAGAGACTGCCGATGCGATTGAAAAACAATTAACTACGCAAATTACGAGTCATGATGAAGCGTACCATAAAGGAATTGACGTGTTGAAAAAAGAAATGGCTTCAAAGAATTAATGCAGGAGAAATGGTATGAAAAAGTTTAAAGAATATTTTTGGATGACAATAAAATATGCCATTATTGCTTTTGCAATTGCTATTTTAGTACGTGGTTTTTTACTTATTCCCGTGCCGGTAGAAGGAAATTCAATGGAGACTACTTTAAAACAAGATGATATGGTCATCATGGAAAAAATTTCCAAAATTAAACGTTTTGACGTTGTCGTTTTTCAACTAGCAAGTGGTACGACATATATTAAACGAGTCATAGCCTTGCCTGGGGATGAACTATATTATGACAACGATAAGCTTTACGTTAATGGCAAGGTCGTTTCAGAACCCTTTTTAGCAACAAATAAGAAGAACTTAGCAGATGAGGGCTCTTTTACCAATGATTTTTCTTTAGAAGAATTAACTGGGACTAAAAAATTAGGTCCGGATAGTTATTTTGTGATGGGGGATAACCGCCGTATTTCAAAAGATAGTCGTTCTTTTGGGGCGATTAAAGCAGAATCAATTTTAGGAAAAGCACGCTTTGTCTATTATCCTTTTAAACATTGGCGGATTATTTAAAATGATAGGTGACAGAAGCGATCAGCTTCAAGAAATAGGAAGTAATGTTAAGAAATTGCTACTTAAATATTTGTGAAATTTCGGGTTATTTAAGCAAAATTTGCTTTTGAAACAAGAGTTTATCGCCAAAAAACAGGTGTGACAAGATTTTTGTCACACCTGTTTTTTTTAAAATTAAATCTGGCTTAACGCTTCAAAAAGCGTTTTACACCGTGTAGTGGTGTCTTTTTATCAACTGTCCGGTTGTCAATAAATAATATTGCCAACATTACATAAGCAATCCAACTATCACGAGAGTACAAGGTATAACGAGAGCGCCATTGGCTGGCATATTTTTCTTTATAGTCTCGGAGACCTTGGAAAGAGTAAAATCGTGAACCAAATTCATACACTAGATAAGCAATACGTTCTTGTAAGAAACTTTTACGGGATTGACCGACATTTGAAAGTGGCGCCATTCCCAAATCAAAATACTGAATACCATTTTCTTGCATATAAGAAAACAAGTTAACAAACAAGAAATCCATGCTACCAGATGGCGCTTTTTGGGCATGATGACGCATCAAATCGATGGTACCAATCTCATTAGTATAGGTCGGAATAATATTGGCAAAAGAAACAATTTCACCATCGCTATTTTTGACCACTGCCATTGGTCCGCGTTGCAAATAATCTTCAGAGAAAAAGCCTAATGAAAATCCCTTTTCTTTTCGGCCGTCTAACCAACTATCAGAAATTTCTTTAAAAGTTTTCATTTGTTGGTCAGAATATGGTGGTTGTAAAACTTCAAAAGTAAAGCCATTTTTTTCAATTTTATTTAAAACTGCTCGTGTTCCTTTCATCTTTTTACCAGAGGTGGTAAAAGTATCCAATTCAACTAGTGCTTCTTCGCCCATCTTGATGAAGTCATAACCTAATTCATGCAAAATCATAACGGTTTCTTCATCTGTTTCATAAAAGACTGGTAAATAGCCCAATAAGTCTGCATCGTGAATAAATTGGGCAATCGCCGCTTCAAAATCAGCTTTATTGCCATTGGGACTACCCATCACCACATTTTTATTATTGTAAGTCGCAAACTGTAAAAAGACGGTATCATCGCTGCCGTTATTGTAGACGTAAATATTTTTATCTTTTAAATAGACCAGTTGAGAATCTGAATTTCCACCATATGTGGTGAGAATATGGCTAACTTTTGCTTCATCAAACGCTTGACCAGGCTGTTGCTTTTTCCCTTGTAAGTAACGGACAAAAAGCAAAATAAACAAAGCGATAACTAAAATTGCGACAAACCCTGAAAACCATAACTTTTCTGAAGGAAACAAGAAAAAGCTAATCGGTTTTCGGTGATGGTGGGGAAATGTAGGCAGATTGTAAATACCAATAATTAAATATAAAAGAGTTAGGCCACCGATAATAATACCGTCAACAGTTAATTGTTCCCATGAGTAGACGAGTTGTTCACGGAATAATTCAGTTTTAGATAAAATTGTAATCAATAAAATCAGACTTAAGAAAATAATTGCGGCTAGACTAAAGTCAATTAAAAACGTATAAATAATCGCGGCCACAATTAACATAATGGTCGGGAAATAGGCGCGTTTTACTCGTGAAGCAATCCCTCTACCCATAATTAACAAGCTAAATCCTAAAACGATACTAGGAAATTGCACGATAATGTGGAAGCGAAATGGATTGACGTGTTGTAACCATTTGAATTCAGAAAACGCTTGGGGAATTGTTGCCATTAGGACCATCATAATACCGGAAAAATAAAGCATAATTACTTCGATCTTATGGAAAATTTCCAATGTAAGTTGTTTGGGTATACCAGAGTAACGTACGTCCACTTTTGTCCATAGATTTTTGAAGAAAAGTGCTAGACCAATAGCAAAAGGAATCAGGTAATAAAAAATTCGATAGAGTAAAAGCCAAGCAACTACTGTTTCACGGTTGATTCCCAGATTGGATAATCCTAAAATCATCATAATATCAAAACTACCCAATGCCCCAGGAATCATGGAGACAATCCCAATAACAGAAGCTGCGATATAAAGTGGCAAGACTTGCCATAAAGGAAAAGGAACTTCCATTAAATATCCTATTGCTAGAAACGAACCGGCTACACCTGTCCACTCCAAAAAGGAAGTTGCAATTAGTTCAAGACGATACTGTTGTTTAAGTCCACCTAATAAGCCAGTCTTTTTAAAATGGGTAATGATTAAAACAACAGGGAAGTATAAGCCACCACCGATTAACCAAATCCAATACTGTTTTAAATAAGGATTAATATCAGTAAAAGTAACTAAGAAAAAGGAAATCAAACTATAAATAGAAAGGCCAGACATTAAGAAGATCAATATTTTTGATAGTGCGCTGGCGACGTCTTTTCCCTTTTGGCCTTTGCCAAAAAATTCTGAACGTAACCCAATGCTAATAAATCCTCCGAAGCCTGCGATATTGTTAATCGTATTAATTAACCAGCTCATTTCAAAAATGTAACTTTTTTTGTGATTCAAATTCAACATCTTATTTAATGTGAAATCATAGCCTACCATTGGTAAAACAGCAATCAGGCCAATAATAAACATTAAAAAGACTTTGTAAATAGGGACATCTCCCAAAGTAGCTTTTAACTGGGCGATATTAATTGTTTTGCTAATTGAAATAAGTTCACCTACTACAATAATGATAACTGCGAAAAGAAAAATTGTTTTTAAAATACTCTCATAGCTTTTTACTTTGGCAATAATTTTTTGCATATCAACACCTACTTTTCTTGTAAAAATTTGTAAACCATTTGATTGAAAATTTCCGGATGACTAAAAGCGACTGTGTGACCGGCTTTGCTAATTAAAATTAGCTGACTATTGGGTAAGAGGGCGGCTATTTTTTTGGTGTGACTGGTTTTAATGACATCACAAGTGCCTGCGATGACGAGTGTTTTGGCAGTGATCTTCTCTAAATCTATTTCACTTAACGGTAAATCATTCACCATTAAACTCAGCATGTTTTTTTGTCTTATAAAAGTAGTGCTAAAAACTCCTAAAAAAGCCAAGCTAAAATAGCCCAATTGAGTAGCCACTCTAGTTAGCCACTTTTCCCCGTTTACACGATAATTGCCGGAATTTAAAATCAGGCCTTCAACTTTTTCGGGAAAAATATGGGAAAAGACCATGGCTAGATTGGCACCATCACTAAAGCCTAAAATAGTAGCCTTAGTAAGCTTTAAAATTTCCATAACCTCTGCTAAATCACCAGCTAAAAGGCGAAAATTAAGCTCTTTCGCTTCATTATTAGAACGGCCATGACCACGCGTATCTAAAATGAGACAATCAAAATAATTGGCAAAAAAAGGAACTTGTTTTTTAAAATAGCGACCACTACTATTGTTGCCATGTAAAAAAATCAAAGGTTTACCGGCGCCATAGCGTTCATAATAGAGCTTGGTTTGATCTGTTAAAGTAATAAATCCACTTGTCATAGGCACCCTCCTTTCTTTCATTATAACGATTGGCTAAAATTATGAACAATGATATGGATAATTTTAGCCAAACAATATTGTAAGTTGTTGCCAAATATTTTGTTTTTCTAAAATTATTACCAAGAAATGGTTTTGTGATAGCCATAGAAAAAGAGAAATAGTAGTATAGAAAAATACTCAAAACGTTTGGATGGTTTTTATGTTAAAAAAAATTAGCAAGATTATTTTAAAGTGTTTAATTTTGATTGTCTTAGTAGGTATTATTTTTATTGGCTTTCGAAATTATCAAATATTAAAACAAGTCCATCAATACGATGCGATTGTTGCTAGCGCGACCAAAAAATATCAGATTTCTTCTAAAGAAAAATTAGCGCAGGCTATCATTTTTACTGAATCAAAAGGGCAAGGCTCTGACGTGATGCAAAGTTCTGAAAGTAGCTATGGTACCCAAAATAAGATTACAAATACAGACGAAAGTATTGATGCCGGTGTTAAATTTTTAGCTGCCGCTATCAAAAAAGCACAAGCACAAGACTGTGATATCTGGACGGCTGTTCAAGCCTATAATTTTGGTTTGGATTATATTGATTTTGTTGCCAAAAATGGGGGGACAAACACAGTCGAACTAGCGGAAAAATATTCTAAAGATGTTTTATCGCCAATTTTAGGTAATCAAGATAAAACGAAATACCGTTATTGGGGAATTCAGTCATTACTTTATAATGGTGGCTTTTTATACCATAATGGCGGGAATATGTTTTATGCGGATCTGGTGAAATTCAACGAAAAGAAAATCAATTGGACGAACTTTTTATTTTAGCTTGCAAGCAAAACCAAATATGCTAAACTTTAAAAGGTATTTTATTAATTGTTAAAGTTGAATTTAATCATGAGGAGTGTCTTAGAAGATGGGAAAAACAATGGCAAAAGAGGCGAAAACAAAAGATTGGCTACTTCGCTTTGTTAAAGGCATGTTTATTGGGTCAGGTTTCATCTTGCCAGGAGTTTCTGGGGGAGCTTTAGCGGCAATTTTTGGTATTTACGAACGGATTATTTCGTTTTTAGCGCACATAACCCGTAATTTTAAAGAAAATGTTTTATTTTTTATTCCAGTTGGTTTAGGTGGTATCACTGGTGTCTTTTTATTATCTTTTGTGGTGAGTTTTTTATTAGGAACGTATGAAACGATTATTTTATGGTTTTTTGTGGGGTGTATTATAGGAACAGTTCCCGCTTTATGGAAAGAAGCCGGTAAAAAAGGGCGTAGTAAAAGAGAAATTATTATTTTAGTGGTGAGTTTTACATTAGGCTTTTTATTTTTGTGGAAAGGTTCAGGTTTATTTTCTCAAGTAGATCAAAACTTTTTCACTTGGATAATTGCAGGTGGCTTAATTGGTTTGGGGATGATTGTGCCAGGACTTAGCCCTTCCAACTTTTTAGTATACATGGGGATGTATAAAGCGATGTCTGATGGTATTAAAGATTTAAATCTCAGTGTGATCATTCCAATTGGGATTGGTGGTATTATCACCGTTTTAGGCTTGTCAAAAGTGATGGATTATATTTTTAGTAAAGCTTATCCTCAATTGTTCCATTTTATTTTAGGAATTGTTTTTGCTTCGACTGTGATGATTATTCCAACGAATTATCAAGGGTTTACTTTTGCAGGTTACGCTGGTTGTGTTGTGTTGTGTCTGCTGGGCGCATTATTGGGTGCTTGGATGAGCAAACTAGAAGATCAGTACAAATAGTTGTCCTAAAATAATTTTGTTTGGCTTTTGCCAAAAAATGCTTTTGAGCTTTTGAATAGAGCAAATACTTTCTTTAGCACTTTTTTAATGAGTGTTTTTCAATTCACGGACTTTAGGTCGTAAGACTTGAAAAACAAAGAGAATATGTTAGAATATAGTTTGTATTATTGGGTCTTTTTGAAGTCGCGCTGATTTTTAATTAGTGCGATTTTTTACCGATAACAATTGTTTAATAATTTGCAGGCTGGAGGTGAATGAAGTGGCCAGAATACCTCAGAATGTAATTGATGAAATTCGGGAAAAGAGTAATATTGTCGAAGTCATTGGTCAATACGTCCAGCTAAAAAAAGCCGGTAAAAACTACGTTGGCTTGTGTCCTTTTCACGAAGAAAAAACGCCATCTTTTTCTGTCGCCGAAGATAAGCAGATTTTTCACTGTTTTGGTTGCGGTCGGGGAGGAAACGTTTTTGGTTTTGTTGAAGAATTAGAAGGACTTACTTTTCCAGAGGCTGTCGCAAAAGTAGCAGAAATTGAACAAATTCCTTTTGCTGATGAATACAAATTAAATACAACGACGCAAGTGGGCAATTCACCACAACAGGCATTAATTAAACTGCATGAAAAAGCAAAAGAAGTTTATCACCATATGTTGGTGAATACAGCTGCCGGGCAGTTAGCTTTAGATTATTTATTAGAACGTGGGTTAACCCAAGAGCTGATTGATGAGTTTGAAATTGGCTTTGCACCAAATGAACGCCAATTTTTGCAACAAGTTTTTGCTAACGAAAAAGTGGATTCCACTCTTTTAGTTCAGTCGGGACTTTTTGTGGAACGAGAAAATGGTGAATTAGCCGATCGTTTTTATCAACGGATTATGTTTCCAATTCACGATGTAAAGGGAAAGACGATCGGGTTTTCCGGACGTATTTTAATAACACCGGATTATCCAGGCGAAAACCAACCGAAGTATTTAAACTCACCGGAAACCGAATTATTTAATAAACGCCAAGTCCTTTTTAATTTTGATAAAGCCAGATCTGTAATCCGCAAAGAAAATACCGTTTTTTTATTTGAAGGCTTTATGGATGTTATTGCTGCTTGGCAATCTGGTGTAAAAAACGGAATTGCCAGTATGGGGACGAGTTTAACAAGTCAACAAATTGCAATAATCGAACGAGTTGCAGGCGAAATTGTCATTAGTTACGATGGCGACAATGCTGGATTAAAAGCAACTGATCGGGCGATAGCGTTATTAGATGAACACAGTAATTTGGATTTGGCAATTTTACAATTACCGGAAAAACTTGATCCAGATGAGTATGTTCAAAAGTACGGTAGTGAAGCATTTTATGAATTGGCTTATCATGGCCGTGAAACTGTTTTTGGTTTTAAGATGGCTTATTTACGCCAAAATAGAAACTTAAGTAACGAAAAAGAACAACTTGACTATGTAACTGATTTATTACAAGAATTGGCAAAAGTTGATTCATTACTCGCTCAGGATCGTTATCTGACTCAAATTGCCACGGAGTTTCATTTAAGTCGGGAAACACTGCAGCAACAACTCAGTGAATTCAAACAAAAACGACGACAAGAAGCTACAAAAGCACCACGGCACAATATAGCGACTGAAGATGCGCCTCAATTTGGTTCACAGGAAGTAAAATCATCAGCTATAACCCAACTGCCAAATAGACCATTAACTCAGGTCGAACGAGGCGAACAGCTAATTTTGTATCGACTCTTTAACGATAGTTCACTGTTATCGCGTCTACAACAAGCAGAGCTAGTTTTTATCCATGATGAATATCAAACGATTTATTTTATGTATGAAAACTTTATCGAGAGTTTTGGCAACTTTTCTTTACCTGATTTTCTCGATTATTTAGCAGAAACGGCAGTGAAAAATAAAGTGATTGAAATTGCCTATCTTAATGTACCGCAAGATTCTTCTGAAGAGGAGATAAAAAGCATTTTGCGTTTATTCCAAAAGGCACGCATTGCTGAAAAAATTAATCAAAAGAAATTTATGCAGCAAGAAGCAAGTCAATTGGGCAATATGCAGCAGGCATTAGAGTTGGCAGTTGAAATAATAGATTTAACCAAACAATTGCAGCAAGCTTAATTACACAAAGGGGGCCTTCTTTTCATGGCAAAAGAACAAAAAACAGAATATGATAAAGCGGTAAGTGCCTTTATCAAAGAAAATAAACCCAATGGCCAAGTCGTTTACGACGAATTGTCCAATAAATTGGCCACACCTTTTTCATTAGATGCTGACGCAATGGACAAATTAATCCAAAAAGTTGAAGATGCTGGTATTAGTGTCGTCGACGAAAATGGCGAACCGTCTGTTCACAGCTTAAAGAGCAATGAAAAGAAAGCAGAAGCAGCCAAACAAGAAGACTTGTCCGCACCAACAGGGGTAAAAATAAATGATCCTGTGCGTATGTATTTAAAAGAAATTGGTCGCGTACCACTTTTAACGGCTGAAGAAGAAGTTGAACTAGCCTTAAAAATTGAAGAAGGCGATCAAGAAGCAAAACAACGCTTAGCTGAAGCAAACTTACGTTTAGTTGTTTCCATTGCCAAACGTTACGTTGGTCGTGGAATGCAATTTTTAGATTTAATCCAAGAAGGTAACATGGGATTAATGAAAGCAGTAGAAAAATTCGATTACCGCAAAGGTTTCAAGTTTTCTACTTATGCGACTTGGTGGATTCGTCAAGCGATTACTCGTGCAATTGCTGACCAAGCCCGGACAATCCGAATTCCAGTTCACATGGTTGAAACGATTAACAAGTTGATTCGAATCCAACGTCAATTACTACAAGACCTAGGACGAGAACCAACACCTGAAGAAATTGGCGCAGAAATGGATTTGCCAACTGAAAAAGTACGTGAAATCTTAAAAATTGCCCAAGAACCCGTTTCATTAGAAACGCCAATTGGTGAAGAAGACGACTCTCATTTAGGTGATTTTATTGAAGATCAAGAAGCAACTAGCCCAGCAGAACATGCGGCTTATGAACTCTTAAAAGAACAATTAGAAGATGTTTTAGATACTTTGACAGATCGAGAAGAAAATGTGTTACGTCTTCGTTTTGGTCTTGATGACGGTCGTACCCGGACGTTAGAAGAAGTCGGAAAAGTCTTTGGGGTTACCAGAGAACGGATTCGCCAAATTGAAGCAAAAGCATTGCGGAAATTGCGCCATCCATCTCGCTCGAAACAATTAAAAGATTTCTTAGAATAATATCAAGCTGTTACGCTGTTTTATTGGCGTAACAGTTTTTTTAATTTCTTTAAATTTCTATTTTAAAAGCTATTTATGAATTTTGACTGACTTCAATTTTCTTAATAAAATCCTAACTTCCTATCCTAAGCGGAAACGTTTATAATAGACTAGATAGTTTGGCAGAAATTTTGCCAGCTAATGCGAAATCAAAGTTTTATGCAGAAAGGAAGCAAGAAAAACAGTGATTAACAAATGTCCCCACTGTGGGTTTGAGCCTCTTGATGGTCAAATGGTTTGTCCGCGTTGTGGTGAAGAAATAAAAGAAAATATTGCCGGAAAACTTGCGACGATTAAAGAAAACAATCTTGATAATAATGATTCAGTTAAATGGTCAGATTTTAAAGATGTCTCCATTGGTTCTGTGATGGAAGAATCACTAAATGAAGCGACAAAAGAAGATGATCTAGCGGATGTCAATCCTATTTTAGCTGACTATATTAAAAAGCATAAAGATGACTATGAAGAACCTGAAACGCCTAAACTAGGAGATGTTGCTGAAAAAAGTGAAACGACAACTGCAGCATCTTTAGAACCTGATCAGCCTAAATCATCACCAGAAATTGTAGCTGGAGAAGAAAATGGCAATAGTGTAGATAATGATGAAAAACTAAATGAAGAGACTGATCCTGCAAAGTCAGAACCTGTTGAACCTGAGATAACAGCAGTTGAAGAAGAACCTTCAAATGAAACGAAGATAGCAGCACTAAATGACCAAGAGATAATTGATAGCTCTGCAACTAAAAATGAAAGTATCGAAAATGAAGCAACTGAAGAGCAAGAAGCAATGGATGATCCAATCGATTCAGCTAGTATAAGTCAAACAAACACACCAGCTGATAAAGTTGATGATGAGACGGCTAGTGATTCTGAGTCTTTGGTTTCAAATCCTGCTAAGACAGCTAATAGCTCAAAAGAAGAACGTGTATCAGAAATTGGTAATACAACAAAAGCTCCCCGTAAAAAATGGCCATTTGTGCTTTTGGCAACTGCAATTATCTTAGGTGGTGGCGGCTATGGCTATTATGTTCACGACCAAAACGTTAAAGCGCAAGCTCGTCAAGAACAACAAAAAATAGAAGCGCAAGAAACTAGTATCAAAGAAAAACTCGCAGATTTTTATACGGATACAAGTCATCAATTTATTAAAGCTGATAAAACAAACACACAACTTGAAGACTTAACTAAAGAAGTAAATGAGTTGAAAAAGAAAGCCAATACTGCTGGGACAAAAGAGCAGCTAACGGATTTAGCTAATGAAATCAATAGCCTTCAAGAAAAAATGACGATTGTTGCAGCGGTAAATAACTTATTTGAAAGTCCTGTCGTCAATGGTTCACAAGTAAAAACAACGGTTGCAATTAAAGGAGACGATGTAAACGTTGATCCTTTAACTACAGATGACGAATTTTCTAAAGCCATTAACAACGTTATTAGTGATGCCAAGTCACAATTAAACGACTTGAATGCCGCTAAAAAGGCAATGGCTGTCATTTATGCCGATGACAAAGTCAAAGACAGCGTATCACGTCAACAATATCAAACGGCTCAAAAAGCCGTAGCAAAATTATTTGATGGAGTTCAAAAGAAAACTTTAACGGAAAACTTGAAAAAAGTTGATGACACTCTAACGAAAAAAGAAGCTGCCGCAGCAAAAAAACAACAAGAAGCCCAAGCAGCAGCTGAACAGCAAGCAACAGAACAAGCGGCAAAATCACAAAGCGAACAACAAAATAATAGTTTGCCGGCAGAAGCTTCACCTAATATGCATCCAAATAATAATAACGAACCTATTATGGCGACAAATCCTAGCGCTGTGGCAGATACTAGTAATCCAGCTTGGGTTTGGAATGCCGGAATCAAAGAAAAAGTCATTCAAACATGTATTGATCGAGGCTATATCGTAGCAGGTGGTTATTATTTAGAGCCTGTGACGATTGAAAATGGCGAAGGATATTACAATCTATTTGCTACAAATACTAAATCTTCTTTATTAAAAGGAATTTCTGAAAAAGCGTTGCCTTATTACATTGTTACGATTAATTGTAAAACGGGTTATTTCCGTGGCAATGGCAACGACCATACGATTAGATAAAAGAACGAATTTTATTTATTTTCTGACGCTTTCTTGTCAGTCCCTCTTTTTTTCGTTATGATTAAAAGCAAACGAAAAGAAGGGGGTATTTTTTTGGAAGAAACACAGCGCTATGAAAGTTTCCAAGATGGAATGAAAGCCTGTATACCAACTATGTTAGGTTATCTGGGAATTGGTTTTGCCGCAGGCGTCGTGGAAAAAGGGGTTGGCCTTTCGCTGCTTGAAATTTTACTATTATCTTTATTAGTTTATGCTGGTAGTGGACAATTTATTATTTGTGGCTTATTAGCTATTCATGCGCCAATTTCAACTATCATTTTGACCGTCTTTCTGGTCAATTCTCGCCATTTTTTGATGAGTCTATCTGTTACAAATTATTTTAAACCATATTCTATCTTAAATAATATTGGAATCGGCACGCTTTTAACCGATGAATCTTATGGTGTGCTAACTACAGCCCTCCAAGAAAAACGCCCTCTAACAACGCATTGGATGCATGGCCTGAATATAGCGGCTTATCTTACTTGGGTGCTAGCAAATATTACGGGTGGTTTGTTGGGACAATTTATTCCAGATCCTAATCGTTTTGGATTGGATTTTGCTTTAACTGCGATGTTTTTAGGTTTATGTCTGTTTCAAGTTGAATTACCCCTGAAGAAAAGAACAACGCAAACGTTACAAGTTTTAGTGAGTGTCTGTATTACTTTAATTGTATTTATGCGCTTTACTTCTGCTGAAATTGCAGTAATTGTGGCGACTTTAATTGGTTGCTTAGTTGGGACGGTGACGCATGATGATCAGTAGTAATGTACTTATTCTTATTTTAGGCTGTAGTATTGTCACTTGGGTTCCCCGTATTTTACCTTTTCTTCTCGCCAAAAAATTAATATTTCCCCCCAAAGCGGAAATATTTTTGTCTTATTTACCCCTTTGTATTTTATTTGCGCTGTTAATTCAGAGCCTGCTTCATTTTAGAGCAGGAAATTGGCCGACAATTAAAGGTGCAGAAGTACTTGCCAGCATCCCTGCTTTAATGGTAGGTTACTATACGAAGGACTTGATGAAAATTGTAGTTGTCGGAATAATCGCAATTGCTTTAATCCGTCTTGTTATATAGTTTAGCGCAAAGCGCAACAAGGAGAAAAAATATGAATGATTTATTAGCTACTATTATTACTGGTATGGTCATAGATGAAAATGACACAGCCTATTTTATCCAAAAAAACGGCGTTACCTTTCGCTTGCCAAAAAGTGAAGGTGAACATCAATTAGGTGAAAGCGTCACAGGATTTGCTTATCAAAACCAACGTCATGAAAATGCCCTCACTACTGAAATCCCCAAAAGTCGGCAAGGACATTACGCTTTTGCAACAGTTATAGCTTCAAGACGAGATTTGGGCGTTTTTGTTGATATTGGCTTACCAGATAAAGAAATCGCCGTTTCACTTGATGAATTGCCTACTTTAACAGAATTATGGCCGAAAAAAGGGGATCGACTATTGGTTGCTCTACGGGTCGATCAAAAAGGACGTATTTGGGGCACTTTAGCAGAGGAAAAAGTTTTTCGTTCCATGAGCAAAAAAGGAAAAGAAGAACAAAAAAATCAAAATATTACCGGTACTGTTTTTCGCTTAAAAATTGCCGGAACTTATATTTTAACCGAAGATTTCTATCTGGGCTTCATCCATCCTAGCGAACGTTATCAAGAACCGCGTCTAGGAGAGGTAGTTTCAGGGCGTGTAATTGGGGTTCGTCCAGATGGTGTTTTAAATGTATCTCTTAAACCTAGAGCGTATGAAGCGATTAGTGACGATGCGGAAATGCTTTTAGCGTATTTACGCCGAGCAAAAGAAAATAAAATGCCATACACCGATAAATCGGATCCTGAAGCAATTAAGGAAATGTTTGGTATTAGTAAAGGCCAATTTAAACGGGCAATGGGACATCTCTTAAAAGCAAAATTAGTTGAGCAAAAAGACGGTTTTACTTATCTAATTGAGAAAACAGACCTTGTATAATTCTTGCTTTTTCCTTATAATAAGTATAATCTAAGCTTTATAGTAAAACGTTAGTTTATAATTATTATAAAAAAGGGTTGCGGAGGATACATGGATACTATAACTACAATGAAAAAAGTGAAACAACAACTTCACGAAGCCGGATTCAAATTAACTCCGCAGCGGGAAGCGACATTATTGGTTTTATTGGAAAATGAAAAAGACCATCTTTCCGCCGAAGAAGTTTTCTTTTTTGTAAAGCGAAAAAGTCCGGAAATCGGTTTAGCGACAGTCTATCGGACGTTAGAAATTTTAACTGAATTGCATGTAGTAGATAAAGTGAGTTTTAATGATGGTGTGTCTCGTTATGATCTCCGCAAAGAAGGCGCACAACATTTTCATCATCATTTGTTATGTATTGAATGTGGTAATATCGAAGAAATTGAAGAAGACTTATTAGGCGATGTAGAAGAAATTGTTGAAAGTAAATATCATTTTATCGTGAAAGATCATCGCTTGACTTTTCATGGAATATGTCAGAATTGTCAAAAAAAGTGAAGTTATGCCAGAGTCCGACATTGGCTTTGGCGTAGCTTATTTTTTTTCTGTTATAAACGGTTACGATTTGGTATGATAATAGAGATGTTATAAAAGAGGATATGGTGGAAGATGCAAGAACAAATTACCGATTATTTACATTATTTAACGATTGAACGGGGATTATCTGAAAATACCAAAAAAAGTTATCAACGTGATCTTTTACAATATCTGGCTTTTTTGAATCAATCAAAAATTACTGCTTGGCAAGAGGTCGATCGTTTTACAGTGGTTAGTTTCTTGCAGACACTAAAAGAAGATAATCGCTCTAATGCCACAATTGCGCGTATGATTACTAGTCTACGGCGATTCCATCAATTTTTACGTCAAGAACGTTATACAGATCATGATCCAATGCAGCATATTGATTCACCGAAAAAGCAACAAAAACTGCCAGATACATTAAGTTTAAACGAAGTAGAGCAACTGCTACAAACACCAGATACTAAACAGACACTAGGTTTACGCGATCGCGCTATTTTAGAAGTGATGTATGCAACAGGGCTGCGGGTAAGTGAATTAGTTAATTTAAAATTGAATGATCTCCATTTAGAAATGGGGCTTTTACAGACTTTGGGTAAAGGGGATAAAGAACGAATTGTTCCTTTAGGCGATATTGCGATTAAATGGGTTCAACGCTATCTTTCAGAAGCAAGACCCTATTTAACACGAAAAAACCCAGAAGAGGCCTATCTTTTTGTTAATAATCATGGTACTAAACTTAGCCGGCAAGGA
Organism: Enterococcus sp. DIV0755b; assembly: GCF_051713765.1. Taxonomy (NCBI): domain Bacteria; kingdom Bacillati; phylum Bacillota; class Bacilli; order Lactobacillales; family Enterococcaceae; genus Enterococcus; species Enterococcus sp. DIV0755b. The sequence goes on from NZ_JBIOQN010000001.1 coordinate 1,546,585, forward strand.
ATCTGGAAAAATCTGAAACGAATCGTACAAATGGCTGGAATTTATAAAACCGTGACACCTCATACATTACGGCACAGCTTTGCTACGCATTTATTGGAAAATGGGGCCGATCTAAGAACGGTACAAGAACTATTGGGGCACGCCGATATTTCGACGACCCAAATTTATACCCACATTACGAAAAAACGCATGACGGATGTTTACAAACAATATTTTCCCCGTGCATAGAAGTTGGTGAACTTATGAGTGAGATTAATGTCAAGTTGGCTGTTTTTGAAGGGCCGCTAGATTTATTGCTTCATTTAATTCAAAAATTAGAAATCGACATTTACGATATACCAATTGCCGCAATTACCGAACAATATATGCAATATATTCATGCTATGCAAACACTAGAACTTGAAGTTGCAGGGGATTATTTGGTGATGGCTGCAACTTTGATGGCAATAAAGTCAAAAATGCTTTTACCAAAGCAAGAGATTGTGGCCCAAGAAGACGTCTATGAAGAAGACCCACGTGAAGTTTTAGTTAGTCAATTATTGGAGTATCGCAAGTTTAAGTATGCTGCTGAAGTGCTATCAGATAAGGCAAAAGAACGTGGCGATTACTTTACTAAAGAACCAATGGATGTAGATGACTATAAAGAAGATAACCCATTATTACCAGCCAATCAGTTTAATACAATTGATCTATTTCTAGCATTTCATAATATGCTAGAAAAAAAGAAAAAAAGACAAGTAATTGAAACAACTATTACTTCAGATGAAGCAACGATTGAAGACAAGATGACTGCTATTAAACGAAGCTTAGCGAATTTAAAACCTAGTGAAGGAAAAAGCTTAACTGACTTTTTACAAAGCTATACTAAAAGTGAAGTCGTAACAACTTTTTTGGCCGTATTAGAATTAATGAAGACTGGCAGTGTAACAATTAGTCAGACGGAAAATTATGGGGAAATTACCCTATTTGCAACAGGAGAAAAAGATGAAAATTAGTGAATTAGAAGCTATATTATTCGTAGTTGGCGACGAAGGAATTGGCTTAGAAGAATTAAGCTATTTATTAAATACGAAAACTGCGCAAACTTATGAAATGATTCAAATTTTACAAAAACGTTATTACGAAGACAGTGATTCTGCGCTCCATATTTTAGAAGTAGGGAACCATTTCGTCTTAACAACTAAAAAAGAATTTGCTCCTTTACTAAAAAAATACGCCCAATCACCACTTTCAAATAGTCTTTCGCAAGCTGCCTTAGAAACTTTGGCAATTATTGCATATAAACAACCACTGACTAGAATGGAAGTCGATGAGATTCGTGGCGTGCAATCGAGTGGATCGGTGCAAAAATTAGTTGCAAGACAATTAATTGAGGAAAAAGGTCGTGTTGATGGTCCTGGCCGGGCTATCTTATATGGCACAACTGATTATTTTATGGATTATTTTGGCTTAAAATCTTTAGCCGAACTACCCGATATTGAAGCAATGGAAAATGAGTTAACAGAAGATGTCCCGATGGATTTATTTTTTGACCGTTTCAATGAAACAGAAAATGGAGGACAAGAATAATGGAAAGATTACAAAAAGTTATCGCACATGCAGGAATTGCTTCGCGTCGTAAAGCTGAAACTTTAATTAGTGAAGGTCGCGTCAAAGTTAATGGGACAACCGTGACAGAATTAGGGGTTAAAGTGAGCAGTAAAGATCAAATTGAAGTCGATAATGTTCCAATTAATCAAGAAGAACCAGTTTATTTCATGTTTTATAAACCTCGGGGTGTTATTTCTGCTGTTAGTGATGACAAGGGCCGTAAAGTTGTCACAGATTTCTTTAGCGGAACCACAGAACGAATTTATCCGGTCGGTCGTTTGGACTACGATACTTCTGGTTTGTTGTTGTTAACCAATGACGGTGCATTTGCCCAAAAGTTAACTCATCCCAAACATGAAGTAGATAAAGTGTATGTCGCAAAAGTCAAAGGAATTCCAGAAAAGCAGCAGTTACGTCCATTAAGTCGAGGCTTGCGTTTTGAAGGAGTAAAGTATGGACCAGCCCATTATGATGTTTTATCAACGGATACTAAAGCACAAACTGCAATTATTCAGTTGACAATTCATGAAGGCAAAAATCATCAAGTTAAAAAAATGTTGCAAGCAGTTGGCTTACCTGTTCAAAAACTAAAACGGGAAAAATACGGAAATTTAACATTAGATAATTTACGTCCAGGCGAATATCGTCCACTACACAAAAAAGAAGTTAGTCAGCTTTTAAATTTAGCTAAGAATTAATACTTGTAATTTTTTTTGTTTCTTATATAATGTAAGTGTAATTAAATAAAAGGTTCGTCTTCAGGGGCAGGGTGTAATTCCCGACCGGTGGTTATAGTCCACGAGCCGCATTCATTTGCGGTTGAATCGGTGCAAATCCGATACCGACAGTATAGTCTGGATAAAGAAGATAGGGCTTATTTGAAGTAACCTATTTCAGATAACTCTAACTCTATTTTCCCTGCATGGAAAATAGAGTTTTTTTTATGAAAAAGATTATTTCAAAAAGGTTCGATTGAAGATGGGTCCTTAATTAGGAGGATTTCAATGAAGAACACAAAGGTACAAAAAATGGTGGCTGTCGCATTGTTTGCGGCAATGGGTGTTATTTTGCAGTATGTGGCGTTTCCGGTTATACCAGCTTTTTCATTTATGAAAGTTGATTTCAGTGATATACCGGTGATGCTAAGCATGTTTTTATTTGGGCCAATGGCAGGGATTGCAACAGCATTTATTCGCTCTTTACTACATCTATTAACAACTGGATTAGAGTTAAGTAATCTGGTAGGGGATGTGGCAAGCTTTTTTGCTAGTTCACTTTTTACATTGCCAATGTATTATTTCTTTAAAGGAAAAAATAAAATTGGCAACAAAGTTTTAGGTATTACTAGTGGAATTTTAGCTATGACAATTTTTATGAGTATTGCAAATTATTTTGTCATTACACCTGTCTATTTAAGCGTATTAGGCTTAACGGCTGATAAAATGTTAGGTGTTTCATTAGCCCAATATATTGCAATTGGAGTTGTTCCATTTAATTTATTAAAAGGAGCAATTGTCAGTGCTGCTTTTCTAGTTATTTACACCAAGCTACTTCCTTTTTTAGAACAAAAACGACGTAAACAACAACATTGCGGGTAAAAAAAGATTTCTTAAGGCTGTGACCAAAGGGTGGTCACAGCCTTTTTCTTTTTTTGATATAAAAAAAGTCCCATCGTTTTTATATTCTTAAGCTAACAATATTTTATAAATGAATAAAAGTTACTTGACAACAATTTTTGCTACTCAAGTTATTTCTTCAATGCCAATTTTTTTGTTGGAGAATTTGTACAAAAAAAACAAGTTGATTTTTTTGATGAAATAAAATACAAAAAGTGGCAAAATGATAAAGCGTTTTCAAAATAAATGTAACGTATATGCACTGAATTGTATAATAATCAAAAAGGCAGTGTATAAAGAGAAATTCTTCGCATTTTCAAGTAAGTATTTTTCATATTATAAAAAGAAACTAGCGGTACAATTATTGTAGGAGTGGAACAAAAGCCGTGCTATCAAGTTCTACTTACAAATTAGTCAACTATAAAATGAATATACATAATGAAACAGCGAAAAGACGATAAAAAAACTTGTGTAATTATTTCCCAGATTGTCTTATCTCTGATAAAATAACTATGTAATCTATTTTATAGTTACAAAATATAGGAAAAGAGAGGAAGAGAAAAAATGGAAAATACGCAAACGAAGAAAAAATTCCAGATGCCTTCTGCGTACACGGTATTATTTATTATCATTGCATTCATCGCCATTTTGACTTGGTTCATTCCAGCCGGTCATTATAAAGTGGACGATGCTGGTAACATTTTAGCGGGAACCTATGAACGTGTGGCTCAAAATCCACAAGGTTTTTACGACGTGATGATGGCACCAGTTTTAGGGATGTTAGGTTCTGAAACAACAGATCCAGCTATTTCTATTTCATTTTTCATCTTAATCGTTGGTGGGTTCCTTGGAATCGTCAATAAAACTGGCGCATTAGATGCAGGAATCGGTTCAATCGTAAAACGCTTTAAAGGCCGTGAAAAGAACTTAATCTTTATTTTATTACCAATTTTTGCCTTGGGTGGTTCAACTTACGGTATGGCCGAAGAAACTATTCCGTTTTATTCATTGCTAATTCCAGTTATGATGGCGGTAGGTTTTGACTCAATCGTTGCGGTATCAATCGTTTTGATTGGTTCACAAGTTGGTTGTTTAGCATCTACAGTGAATCCGTTTGCGACTGGTGTTGCTTCTGATGCGGTTGGTATTTCAATGGCTGATGGGATGTTATTACGTATCATCATGTGGGTTGTTTTAGTTGCGATTTCAATTGCATACGTTTACCGTTATGCAGCTAAAATTGAAAAAGATCCAACACAGTCCCTTGTTTACAATCAACGTGAAGAAGACATGAAACACTTTGATATTGATGCTATCAATCGTCAAGAAGGGGTTACAAAAAAACAACGCAATGTAAATATTTTATTTATTGTAACGTTCTTATTAATGATTTTAAGTTTAATTCCATGGGAAGAGTTTGGCATCAACATTTTCGCTGACTTTACAAAATGGTTATCTGGTCTACCAGGTTTAGGCATGGTACTTGGTAAAGATATGTTACCATTTGGTCAATGGTACTTCCCTGAAATTACAATGTTGTTCTTATTAATGTCAATCGTTGTAGCGATTGTTTATGGCTTTAAAGAATCAGAATTTATTTCTGAATTTTTAACCGGTGCTTCTGATTTAATCGGTGTAGCAATTGTTGTGGCTGTTGCCCGTGGTATTCAAGTTGTCATGAATAACGGTATGATTACTGACACAATTCTAAACTGGGGTGAAAAAGGTCTTTCTGGTCTTTCATCAATCGTCTTTATTATCTTGACATTTGTTTTCTATATTCCAATGTCATTCTTAATTCCATCAACTTCAGGTCTTGCCGCTGCTACAATGGGTATTATTGGACCTATGGGTGAATTTGCAGGGGTTGGTAAAGACTTAGTAATTACTGCTTACCAGTCTGCTTCAGGGTTAGTAAACTTAATTACTCCAACTTCAGCAATTGTTATGGGGGCTGTTGCGATTGCACGAATTGATATTGGTAAATGGTGGAAATACATTACCAAATTAATTGCAATTTTGTTTGTTGCGATTTGTATCTTACTTGCAATTGGAACACTACTTTAAGATAGACATTTTGCTTAAAGTTGGCTAAGATAGGTTTAACTTCATATCTATAACTGAGTTTCTCAGTTTTAAAAAGAGAGTTTCGGTTATTTTTGAAGCTCTCTTTTTCTTATTTATTGGTAGTATAGTAAGAGTGTGAATGGTGTTCACCTTTTGCTTTTAAAATTTAGGAGGTAGTTGTATGAAACAATTTGTTACCCAAAAACATCATGAAGAAGCGGTGGAGGCTTTAAAAAAACTGATCCAAGTCCCTTCAGTTTTAGATGAGTCTGATAGTGGCGCAGGCCATCCTTTTGGTAAAAACGTTGTAAAAGCTTTAGACCAAGTCTTAGAAATTTGTGATGGCATTGGTTTCCGCACTTTCAAAGATCCTGAAGGCTATTATGCTTATGCTGAAGTGGGTGAAGGTGAAGATTTATTTGCTATTTTATGTCACATGGATGTTGTACCGGCAGCTGACCAAAAAGGCTGGAATACTGATCCTTTTGATCCAGTAATTAAAGACGGAATTATTTATGGTCGTGGTTCTCAAGATGACAAAGGTCCTTCCATGGCAGCACTATACGCTGTTAAAGCTTTAATGGATAGTGGTGTGGAATTTAATCAACGCATTCGTTTTATCTTTGGTTCAGATGAAGAAAATTTATGGCGTTGTATGGAAAAATATAACGAAAAAGAAGAAAGTGCTACAGCGGGAATCGCCCCTGACCATAGCTTCCCACTAACTTTTGCTGAAAAAGGTTTACTACAAGCATATCTTGTTGGTCCTGGGACAGACAAAGTTGCGGTTAATACTGGCGGCGCATTAAATGTTGTTCCGGATACAGCACCATATGAAGGTGAGTATGTGGAGGCTGTCAAAGCAAGTTTAGATAAATTAGGTTTCCCTTATGAAATGGAAGGCGATGCTGTTGTCGTTCAAGGTAAGAGTGTCCATGCAAAAGATGCGCCAGAAGGAATCAATGCGATTACACGCCTAGCTATGGCTTTAAGTGAATCAGTTGACTTTGCACCTTTAAATTTCTTGGGTAAATTAGTCAAAGAAAATGCAACAGGGGAAAACGTTGTCGGTAAAACACAAGATGAACAATCAGGTGAATTAACGATGAACTTTGCCAGCTTAGTAATCTCACCAACAGAAACTAAAATTGGTGTGGATATGCGCTTACCTGTAACAGTGAAAAAAGAAGATTTGGAAGCAAAAATTGCTGAAAAGGTTAAAGAATACGATTTAACTTATGAAGAATTCGATTGGTTGGATTCTTTATATGTACCACAAGATTCTACTTTAGTAAAAACTTTATTAGCAACTTACCGCGAAATGACAGGTGATATGTCAGAACCTGAAATTTCTGGCGGCGCAACTTTTGCCCGGACGATGAAAAACTGTGTTGCCTATGGTGCAATGTTTGAAGATACCCCTGACTTTATGCACCAAGCGAATGAACAGTGGGAATTAGATCAAATGTATAAAGCAATGGACATTTACGCAGAATCAATTTATCGTTTATGTGCAAAATAAATTTTGCTTAATGCAGAAATATAATTAATACAAATACCCAAACGGAGAAAGTTACCGATAGCTTGTTTCTTACTTGATATCAGTCGCATTCTAACGTTTGGGTATTTTGATTTATTTGAACTAATTTTTATAGTAATAAAGAATGAGCTTAAAAAATATCGCTAGCGTCTCTTTTCTTTTTCAAGTAAAATTGCTCTGACAGGACATTTTGCAGCGGCTTTAAGGACAGCTTTTTGTTCGGTAGTGCGAACAAATTGTTGACTGGCTTCAGGTTCTTCCTTAAATAAAACGATTCCGTCTTCATCATAATCAAAAATATCAGGAGCATAAATAGCGCAAAGGCCGCAAGCAATACAGCGTTCTGGTACCAGACGGCAAATAGTTGTCATTTTTCCACCAACTTTCAGGAGGCGTATTTAGTGAATCAATTTATTTTAGCGTTATTTTCTATGACTGACAAGTTAAAAACTAGTACGCTTTTTCATTTATTAACGGGTAAACGAACGTCTGCTATTATGAGTTATGCTTACTTTGTGGATTTATTGCCATTTTTGGGTAGTCAACCTGAACTTTCTCAAGCAGTCTTTAATAAAAGTATTGCCCAGTTGGAAAAAGAGCGATTAATCAACCAACTCTCTAATGGTTTATACGCTATCAGTCCTGAAGGTAGGAAAAAAAGCGATACTTTTAAAACGAGTCGTTTAAAACAAGTAGATTATTTTAATTTTGGTCGCAGCGATATACAGTGTTTTCGCCTGTTGGCTTATTTTGTTCAACAAGTTGTGCAAACGTCAGAAAAATCACTTCGTCCATTAGAAACAAGTCCGCTTTATACGCGACCAGTTATGCAGCTTTGTAAAGAAAACAAAGTAAGTAAAGCTAGTTTATCTAAAGAGTTAACTAGTTTATTTCAGGCGTTACCCCAAAGTGATGGGGATTTTTTAGCCCAACAGTTAAGTGGCAATGATGTTTTGCCACAAACGAATTATCAGTTGTTACCGGCTAAATTTCAAAGTCCACCTTGGGATAGTATTTATTTTGCGAGCTGTCTTCATCCATTACTAAATGAAATAAAAAAGTCAGATTCTAAGACGTATTGCTATCAACTTTTAAAAGGTCTTTTGCGGCAAAATTATAATAGTAGTATGCTCTTAACCCGCAAACAACTATTGTCAGGGCAAAGTATTTTACAAGTTGCAGCTAATCGTCATTTAAAAGTAGGCACGGTTTCAGATCATATCATTGAATGGGCTCTTTTTGATCGTGATTTTTCTTTTGCAGCCTTTATTTCCCCTAAGACGTACACCTATTTAGAGTCTTTGCCAATAACAGATATATTTACTGTTTCTTATCGGGATATTTATAACCAATTTCCTTTAGAATTTGTCGAATTTCGTTTATATCAAATACAAAAGAAAAGAGAGGCTTTCCATGACGTTAGAAGATAGTTTAAAACAATACTTCGGTTTTAACCATTTTCGCTCAGGGCAAAAAGAAGTTATTGAAGCCTTACTGTTGAAAAAAGATGTTTTAGGTATTTTGCCAACTGCAACTGGTAAAAGTTTATGCTACCAACTGCCAAGTTATTTAACTCCAGGTTTGACAATTATTGTTTCACCTTTGATTTCTTTGATGGAAGATCAAGTAAGTCAATTAAACCATCAGAGCGTTCAGGCGGTAGCATTGAATAGTCAGTTAACCTTTGCGGAAAAAGAATTCGTTTTAGCCCACTTATCAGATTATAAATTTTTATTTGTTAGTCCGGAAATGTTATGGCAAAATAAGATTTTGCACATTTTAAAACGACAAAAAATTGCTTTTTTTGTAATTGATGAAGCCCATTGTGTTTCACTATGGGGGATCGATTTTAGACCAGAATATCGTCAATTAGGAAAAGTCAAAAACTATTTAGATAATCCCACCACTTTAGCGTTGACTGCAACAGCGACTCCTTTTGTACAAAATGATATTGCGAAACTATTATTAACTAAAAACTATGAAAAAATCCAAAGATCTGTGGACCGCAAAAACATTGCCCTATTTGTGCGCCAAACAGAAGATAAATTTACGACTTTAACTGAGCTATTAAAGAAAATTGGAGGCCCGGGGATTGTTTATTGTGCTACCAAAAAAACAGTGGAAATTTTATATCATCAGTTAAAAAATGAGTATAATATTGGTTATTATCATGGCGGATTAGATGGTAGTGAAAGAAGTCGTTTACAATTACAATTTCAAAGTAATCAATTGGATATTTTAGTTGCGACAAATGCTTTTGGGATGGGAATTGACAAACGCGATATTCGCTTTGTGATTCATTTTGATTTACCAGATAGTATTGAAAATTACGTCCAAGAAATCGGGCGTGCAGGCAGAGATGGCAAAAAAAGTCAGGCAATTTTACTTTATCAAAAAAATGATGAAAAAATTCATCATTACTTCAAACAAATGCGCCAAGATGAACGTAGTGGTTTTCAACAATTATTAGCTGAAAAAACCAATCAAGCCTTTAGCGAGCTGCAAAATAAGTGGTTTGATTTAAGCCAGAGCATAGGTAAAGAAGAAGTATTAGCCGCAATAACGGTAAACGAGCAGGTTAAAAGCAAAAAGTTAAATCAAATGTTGGCTTACATTAACCTTACGACCTGTCGCCGAGAATTTATTTTAGAGAATTTTGCTGAAAAAATAGAAATAAAACCCGACGATTGCTGTGACAACGATGGTTTAGACTTAAAACAAAGTCAAGTATCATTCAAGCACAATCAACAATGCTTTAGTTGGCAAGAGATTTTCCTAAAATTATTTAAAGAAAACGATTGAAGTCATATTTTTGCGACAACAATAAAAGGGCTATGGTATAATACACTGCGAAAGCTTTTCAGGAGGTAGGAACATTGAGTAAAAAGAAAAATGATTTTGACAACGAAACACAAGAACCATGGGAACAACCAATTTATGATACTGATGAAGAAACATCATCACGCGCGCAACAAAGACGTCAAAAACGTGGCACTTCCAAGTTTTTAGTTATTTTGGTTATTTTATTGTCACTATGTATTTTAGTGCCAGCGGGTTTTGTAATGTGGTTAACACATGATAAGAAAAATGCCGATTCAACACCATCGACTGCGTCTTCATCATTAGTGTCTACGACAGAAGAATCATCGACAGAAGAATCATCAACTGCTGAAAGTTCAACAACCGAATCTTCTGAAAGTGAAACGAGCTCAAGTTCTAGTGAACAAACAGAGCCAAGTTCAACAGAAAACAATCAAGATCAAGCGCAACAAGAACAAAATCAACAAGGGCAAAATCAACAAGACCAAAACGCTCAAACGGGTGAACAATATATTACAGTTCAAAACGGCGAAGGGCCAAATCAAGTAGCTGCTCGTGCAGGAATTTCAGTGGATCAATTGTATCAACTAAACGGTATCGATCCGAATAATTTCTTATTATATCCTGGTCAACAATTACGAATTAAGTAAAAAAATAGCCGGTCCAAAAATCACGGCATTTTTGGTTCGGCTTTTTTAATGTCTAAAGAATAGGTGGCAAACAAATGGAAAAAATTAATATTGCAATCGATGGACCGGCGTCTTCTGGGAAAAGTACAGTGGCAAAAATTTTAGCAAAAGACTATGGCTTTATTTATACCGACACAGGTGCGATGTATCGCAGTGTTACATACCTAGCTATTAAGCATGGTGTTGCTTTTTCTGATGCAAAGAGTTTAGTGAACTTAATTCATCAATATCCAATTACCTTTAAGCAAACCGAAGCAGGACAGCTAGTTTTTATTGACGGAGAAGACGTGAGTCAAGCTATTCGCCAACCAGATGTTACTAACAATGTTTCTGAAGTTTCTGCTCATGAGCTGGTGCGAAAAGAATTAGTCAAACAACAACAAATCATCGCTGAAAACGGTGGTGTAGTGATGGATGGACGTGATATTGGTACGGCCGTTTTACCAAATGCTCAAGTAAAAATATTCTTAGTTGCTAGTGTTCTAGAAAGAGCGCAACGTCGTTATAAAGAAAATCAAACCAAAGGGATTCAAACTGATTTTGAAACTTTAAAAGCTGAAATTGAAAAGCGAGATTATATCGATTCACATCGAGAAGTTTCACCTTTGAAACAGGCAAAAGACGCAATTTTAATTGATACAACGGGTAAATCGATTGAAGGTGTTGTAGCGAAAATTAAAACAGTTGTAAAAGATAAAGGTTATTTGTAATTTTTAGGGCTTGCACAGGTTGGTGTGAGCCTTTTTATTTGGTGAAATGTTTTTTATATCGTTATAATAGATTTAGATGTTACGCTACATATTGCAGTAAGACATTTTTATCTTGGCAATTTTACTAGAAACTTCATTTTAGCAAAAAACTGATAAAACAAAGTAAATTGCAAGAAATAATGGAAATCGCTTTATTTTTAGGTTAGAATAATTTAAACTTAAAGTTGTAGTGTGTAGTGCACAGCGAACGATTAATTGTTGGTTAGGAGGACATATGTCATGACAGAATTTGAAAACAATCAAGTAGAAAACGGCGAATCTATGGCGGATGCGTTAGAAAGCTTCCAAGAAGTTAACGTGGGGGATATTGTTAAAGGTGAAGTTTTAGCCGTAGAAGACAAACAAGCCATCGTAGGAATCGAAGGCGCCGGTGTTGAAGGGGTAGTTCCTGTAAAAGAATTATCTACACTTCCAATTGAAGACATCAATGAGGTAGTTAAAGTAGGCGATGTCTTAGAACTAGTCGTTATCTCTACGATTGGTAAAGATAAAGAAAACGGCAGCTATCTTTTATCAAAACGCCGTCTAGATGCGAAAAAAGTTTGGGAAGAAATTGAACAAGACTTTAAAGATGGCAAAATTATTGAAGCCCCTGTAACCAATGTAGTTAAAGGTGGTTTGGTCGTGGATGTTGGTGTCCGTGGATTTGTACCGGCATCAATGGTTGAAGATCATTTTGTAGCTGATTTTGAAGAATATAAAGGAAAAACTTTAGCTTTCAAAATCATTGAAATTGAACCTTCTGAAAATCGTTTGATTTTATCACATAAAGCAGTGGTTGAATCTGAAAAAGCAGTTCGTAAAGAAGAACTATTAAATTCAATTCATGATGGTGACGTAGTCGAAGGAACAGTGGCTCGTTTAACAGACTTTGGTGCTTTTGTTGACTTAGGTGGAATTGACGGCTTAGTTCATGTCTCTGAAATTTCCCATAGTCATGTGGCTAAACCAAGCGATGCGTTAAAAGTGGGCGATAAAGTACAAGTGAAAGTATTATCAGTGGATCCTGAAAAAGAACGTATTTCTTTATCCATTAAAGATACTTTACCTGGACCTTGGTCAGATATTGAAGAAAAAGCAGCAGTTGGTACGGTTTTAGATGGAACTGTAAAACGCCTAACTAGCTTTGGTGCCTTTGTGGAAGTATTCCCAGGTGTTGAAGGTTTAGTGCACATTTCTCAAATTTCTCACAAACACATTGCGACTCCTCATGAAGTGTTACATGAAGGCGATGAAGTAAAAGTGAAAGTGTTAGAAGTAAATCCTGAAGAACACCGCATTGCCCTTTCCATTAAAGCGTTAGAAGAAAAACCAGCTGAAGAAAAAGTTGTAGAAGAAGACAGCTATGATCTACCAGAAGAAAGCACTGGCTTTACAATGGGAGATATTTTAGGTCAAGCTCTATCAAATAGCGATGAAGCAAATGACGAAGCTTCAACTTCTGAAGATGCTGAAGAAATCGTAAAAGAAGACGAAGAATAACTTCTTATAAGTTGTCAAAAATAAAGAGATACTGCATAATTTCTCTAAAGAGATGCAGTGTCTCTTTTTCGTTAGGATAAAGGCATCTTAAAAGGGTTGCATAATTTTACTTGCATGTTGTCAATCCTTTGGGTAAACTAAGAAAGATTGTGCAAGTGGACTGTATTATCAGCTGAAAATTGTTATGATAAAGATAAAGTTTTCTTATAAAAGAAAATGTTTCAAAGAATTAAGGAGGTAGAGTAATGGCAAATCCAACTCTTGCGATTGTCGGCCGTCCGAATGTAGGGAAATCGACAATTTTTAACCGGATCGCCGGCGAGCGTATCTCAATTGTTGAGGATACTCCCGGCGTGACTCGAGATCGTATTTATGCAAATGGGGAATGGTTAGGTCGAGATTTCAGTATTATTGATACAGGCGGGATTGATTTAGGTGATGAACCTTTTATGGATCAAATCAAGCATCAAGCAGAAATTGCAATTGATGAAGCAGATGTAATTATTTTTGTCACAAGTGCTAAAGAAGGTGTTACGGATGCTGATGAGATGGTGGCACGAATTTTATATCGAAGTAACAAGCCAGTCATTTTAGCCGTGAATAAAGTCGATAATCCAGAAATGCGGGCGGAAATTTATGAATTTTATTCCCTTGGTTTAGGCGATCCGTATCCTATTTCCGGTAGTCACGGTTTAGGGTTAGGGGATGTATTAGACGAAGCAGTTAAACACTTTAGTGATGAAATGGAAGAAGACGATGAAGGCGTTATTAAGTTTAGCTTAATCGGTCGGCCTAATGTCGGTAAATCTTCTTTAATCAATGCTATTTTAGGAGAAGATCGCGTGATTGTTTCTGATATTGAAGGTACAACGCGCGATGCGATTGATACGCATTTTTCTTCTGAAGACGGGCAAGAATTCTTAATGATTGATACTGCTGGTATGCGTAAACGAGGAAAAGTTTATGAAAGTACCGAAAAGTATTCTGTTATGCGAGCAATGCGTGCTATTGAACGATCTGACGTAGTTTTAATGGTCTTAAATGGCCAAGAAGGAATTCGTGAACAAGACAAACGCGTAGCAGGTTATGCTCATGAGGCCGGTAAGGGAATGATTATCGTAGTCAACAAGTGGGATTTAGTTGAAAAAGAAACAAATACGATGCGGGATTTTGAAGCAGAAATCAGAGAAGAATTTCAATACTTGGATTATGCGCCAATCATTTTCGTTTCAGCGGTTACCAAACAACGCCTAAATAAATTACCTGAATTAATTGAAGAAGTGAGTATGAATCAAAATCTTCGTGTACCATCTGCAGTTTTAAATGACATTATTATGGATGCGGTGGCTATTAATCCGACACCGACAGATAAAGGCAAACGTTTGAAGATTTTCTACGCAACCCAAGTGGCAGTGAAACCACCAACCTTTATTATTTTTGTTAATGAAGAAGAGCTGATGCATTTTTCTTACGCACGCTTTTTAGAAAATCAAATTCGTAAAGCGTTCACTTTTGAAGGTACACCAATTCGCGTTATTCCAAGACGGCGAAAATAGCGATTTTATCATATTTTTACCGCTTTATCAAAAGATAACGCTCCCTTTTGATAAAAAGCCTAAGTGAAGTGAAAAATACAGTTTAAACTGCCCAAAATCCTTGATATTACAAGGTTCTTATGATAACGTAGTATCAGAATATTGATACTGATCAATATTTTTTGCAAAAGTTTGGACCACTCAAACTTTTGTGAATTGATGTTTACATCAAGACTCTTTTTAGGAGGTGAAATCATCCATGGCAAATAAAGCTGAATTGATCGAAAAAGTTGCACAAGCTACTGACTTAACTAAGAAAGACGCTACTGCAGCTGTTGATGCTGTTTTCTCAACAATCCAAGATGCTTTAGCTAAAGGTGAAAAAGTTCAATTAATCGGTTTTGGTAACTTTGAAGTTCGCTCTCGTGCGGCTCGTAAAGGACGTAACCCACAAACTGGTGATGAAATTGAAATCCCTGCAAGCAAAGTACCTGCGTTCAAACCAGGTAAAGCATTGAAAGATGCTGTGAAATAATTGCAGTGAAAAGACCGTTGGGGCTTTCGGGCTCTGACGGTTTTTTATTTTGTGCTAAACTAAAAGTAGCAAAAAAGTAGCTCTCGAAAAGAATTAGACGTTATTTCGTAATTCCCAAATTCACTATTGACCCATTAATTAAGTTCTTTTTAGTTTCATTTAAGTTAAGTATGCGATTCTTTAGTTAGTACACAAGGGGGGGAATGAATTGGTAAGTATAAAAAAAGCGTTATTGGTTCTAATTGTACTTTCGGGTTCTTTTTTACTTCAGAGAAATCTTTCTAAAGAAAGTGATCATACCGCAATCTCAACTGAGAATGTGACGGTAAAGACAAGTTCGCAAGAAGCACAGAGTCAAAATACCTTGCTAAATGTACCTTTAGAAAGTCAATTTGAAGGTGAGATACCTTTAGAAAATGGCTGTGAAATAACCGCACTTTCCATGTTATTACAATATTATGGTTTTCAAACAAATAAAAATGAGTTAGCTGCTAAATTAACATATGTTCCTGTTTATGAAGATGAAGCCAATAATATTCATGGCGATCCACAAGAAGGTTTTGTGGGGAATATTTATGGAGGCGATATGGCAATGGGTGCTTTTGTCGAACCAATTGAAAAAGTAGCCCGTGCAGTTGTAAAAGATCAATATCAAGTTGTCAGCTCGCGTGATACAGACTTTGAAACGTTATTAGAACAAGTGAAAATGGGGACGCCAGTTTGGATTGTGAGTACAGTTGACTATGAGATTCCAAGTGAAGGTGATTTTATGTTATGGCAAACCAAATCCGGTAGTGTCTCTGTGACAGGATTGTGTCATGCGGTTGTTATAACAGGTGTTAAAGGAACAAATGTCTACGTTAACAATCCTTATGGTCAAAAAGATGAAGAAATTGATCGTGCCGTTTTAGAGGAAATTTATGAAAAAATGGGTTCACAGTCGCTTTATTTAGTTGACGCCGAATAATAAAGTTTGAAATCTTTTTAAGAAAAATTATCCTGGTGAAAGGAAAGTAAAGCTCATAAAATCTGTAAAAAGTTTTGTCGTAAGAACCTTAAAATCTTTTCGCCTGAAAAAATTGTTATTTCTAAAAGAGCTATTAAAAAATGTTATTTGTTTGTGCTATCTTTTAGGGATATTAAGCAACTAAAAAATTGCTAATATTGTCATTGAATCGTCCTTAAGCTCATGAGACTTAAGGGCTTTTTTGTTTAAAGAGGAGAAAAGGTAATAGAAGATTTATTTGGTTAGTAGATGTTATTATTTTAGAAAATTTTACTAACCGATAAAAGTTAAAATTAGAGATTTTTATTCTATCCGGAATATAATTTGTTGATTATTTGAAAAATAATTATTTTTGCTGCTAAAGAAAGAAAATAAAAAAAATTCTGAAAATTAATTGACTTTAAAGAATGAACACGATATATTTAAAAAAATTAATTAAAAATAAACTATTTTTAAGGACAGGAGAAAACCTTTATGTGCAAATATAACTTGAATTGTGAAAACGTCATTTTAATTATCAAGTTGAGGACTTAAAACACGGAAGTTGAGTAAAAATCCGATTGTTTGAGTCCTATTTGCTTTAGTCAGAGGGATTCTTACAAAAGCATCCCAAAAAAATTTGGGGTGCTTTTTTTCTTAAAGGTTAAAAATGGGAGCTGATAAAATGAGAAGTGATCAAATAAAAAAAGGAATCGACGCAGCACCTGCCCGGAGCCTGTTATACGCAACTGGTCAAGTTAAAAATATTCAAGATATGAATAAGCCTTTTATCGCTATTTGTAATTCTTATATTGATATTGTTCCTGGTCACGTTCATTTAAAAGAGCTTGCTGAAGTGGCTAAAGATGCTATTCGGAAAGCTGGAGGGATTCCATTTGAATTTAATACTATTGGGGTTGACGATGGCATTGCGATGGGACACATTGGCATGCGTTATTCATTACCGAGTCGCGAATTAATTGCGGATGCTGCTGAAACAGTAATTAACGCCCATTGGTTTGACGGTGTCTTTTATATGCCAAATTGTGACAAAATTACCCCAGGGATGATCATGGCTTCTGTCCGGACAAATGTCCCGTCTATTTTTTGCTCAGGTGGCCCGATGAAAGCAGGGATTGACAAAAAAGGACATCAAGTAACGTTATCAACGATGTTTGAAGCAGTCGGAGCATATAAAGACGGCCAAATGACAGAAGAAAATTTTAATTTTTTAGAACAAAATGCTTGTCCCACTTGTGGTTCATGCGCAGGGATGTTCACGGCAAATTCGATGAACTGTTTGTTAGAAATTTTAGGCTTAGCTTTACCGGGTAATGGGACAGTTCTAGCAGTTTCAAATGAACGGAAAAAATTAGTTGAAAAGTCCGCATATCATTTAATGGATCTTGTGAAAAAACAAATAAAGCCACGGGATATCGTTACAAAAGATGCAATTGATGATGCTTTTGCATTAGACATGGCGATGGGAGGGTCCACCAATACGGTCTTACATACCTTAGCAATTGCCAACGAAGCCGAGATTGATTACAACCTAGAAGACGTGAATGCGATTGCCAAGCGTGTCCCTTATTTAGCAAAAATTGCGCCATCTTCTATCTACTCAATGCATGACGTTCATAAAGCCGGTGGCGTTTCTGCCATCATTAATGAATTAGTTCACATTGAAGATGCCATTCATCCTGAGCGCATAACTGTAACAGGAAAAACAATTCGCCAAAACGTTGCGAAGGCAACCATTCAAAACAAAGAAGTTATTCATCCTAAAGAAGATCCTTATAGTCCAGTTGGTGGCTTATCCATTTTATACGGCAATATTGCTCCAGCTGGTAGCGTTATAAAGGTTGGGGGCGTTGATCCAAGGATTGAAATCTTTACTGGTAAAGCAATCTGTTTTAATTCGCATGACGAAGCTGTCGCAGCAATTGATGATCACACTGTTCAAAAAGGACATGTTGTCGTAATTCGATACGAAGGACCAAAAGGTGGACCGGGGATGCCTGAGATGTTAGCACCAACTTCTAGTATTGTCGGACGAGGTTTAGGCAAAGATGTCGCATTGATTACTGACGGCCGATTTTCAGGCGCCACCAGGGGAATTGCAGTTGGTCACATTTCGCCTGAAGCAGCAAGCGGTGGTCCACTGGCTTTAGTCGATGATGGGGATAAAATTACCATCGATTTAGTTAACCGCAAAATTGACGTCGCCCTCTCAGAAGAAGAAATGGCTTCTCGCCGGGATAGGTTGTCACCTTTTAAACGGAAAGTTCAAAAAGGTTGGTTAGCCCGTTATTCGGCTTTGGTTACTTCAGCCCATACAGGTGGCATTATGAAATTACCAGAAGAAATGGAGTGAGATCTATGGCAAGTACACAAAAAAATGCAATCGTTTCAGACAAAATTTCCGGAGCAAAGCTGTTACTAGAGTGTCTAGTTAAACAAAACGTTGAAATTATTTTTGGTTATCCTGGCGGTGCTGTCTTGCCATTATATGATGCCCTGTATCAAAACAACATTCTCAACATTTTAACTCGCCACGAACAAGGAGCAGTGCATGCAGCCCAAGGATACGCTAAATCGACAGGAAAACCAGGAGTTGTGATTGTAACAAGTGGGCCTGGAGCGACTAATGCCGTGACTGGTATTGCAGATGCTATGAGTGATTCTGTGCCGTTAGTGGTGATTACAGGTCAAGTAGTCACAGAAGGAATCGGCAAAGATGCTTTTCAAGAAGCTGATATTTTAGGTATCACACTGCCGATTACAAAAAATAATTACCAAGTTCGTAATATTAACGATTTACCAAGAATTATAAGTGAAGCGTTTCACATTGCAACTACTGGCAGAAAAGGGCCTGTTGTAATCGACTTGCCTAAAGATATGACGGTTTGTCAAACGATAGGACAAGCTGATTGTCCGGTTGATTTGGAGAGTTATCATCCCAATATGGAACCTTCACCACTTCAAATTCGGCGTTTAGTGGAAAACTTAGCGACAGCAAAACGTCCCGTGATATTAGCCGGCGGCGGTGTAGTAGCCGCAGAAGCTTCAAAAGAACTTACCTACCTTGCAGAGAAATATCAAATTCCTATTATTGCAAGTTTGTTGGGATTGGGTGTTGTTTCTTCTAATCATGATTTGTTCTTAGGTATGGCGGGAATGCATGGATCTTATGCAGCGAATATGGCGTTAGTTGAGTGTGATTTACTCATTAATCTTGGTTGTCGCTTTTCGGATCGACTTGCTACTTCCTCAAAAGATTTTGCCAAAAATGCGACGGTGGTTCATGTGGATATTGATCCAGCAGAAATTGGCAAAGTGATTCCGACTACAATTCCAATTGTTGCCGATGTGAAAAAAACACTTTTGGCGCTGTTAGATCGTGAATGTGCCATCCCAGATACTCGTGAATGGCAAAATCTTTGTCAAAAGCGCAGAAAAGAGCAGCCTTTTAAGTATGACCGCTGTGATAATTCAGAGATTAAACCACAAAAAGTGATTGAACTTGTTGGCAAATTGACTAAAGGTAATGCGATTGTGGCAACTGATGTTGGACAACATCAAATGTGGGTGGCCCAATATTATCCTTTTAAATTTGCAAAGCAATTAATTACTAGTGGTGGTTTAGGAACAATGGGATATGGTATTCCTGCTGGGATTGGGGCTAAATTGGGTAATCCGTCTAAACAAGTTGTCGTTTTTGTTGGGGATGGTGGCTTTCAAATGACGAATCAAGAATTTGCGATTTTAAATGAACACCAATTAGCAATTAAATTCATTTTACTTAATAACAGTTCTTTAGGGATGGTGCGTCAGTGGCAAGAAGTTTTCTTTGACAATCGCCGGTCTCAGTCTGTTTTTAAAAACTCACCAGATTTTGTCATGTTAGCAAAAGCTTATGGAATTGAAGCCGATCGAGTTGATGATCCTGAGACGATGGAAGCCGATTTTACTACTGCTTTTAACAAACCTGGACCAGGCCTCATTGAAGTGGTTGTTTCTGCTACAGAACATGTTTTACCAATGATTCCGCCAGGTAAAGCTAACGATCAAATGATGGGGGTGGATTAAAATGAAACGGATGATCACCGCCTTAGTCTACAATCAAGTAGGGGTATTAAGTCGTATCAGTAGCGTTTTATATCGGCGCCAAGTGAATATTGAAAGTATTTCAGTTGGACAAACTGAAGATCAGGAAATTTCGCGAATGACTTTTGTTATTAGTGTAAATGACTTAGCGGAAGTTGAGCAGGTGACAAAACAATTAAACAAACAAATTGCAGTCGTAAAAGTTTCTGATATTACCGCTGAGCCCCATTTAGAAAGAGAATTGGCACTAGTGAAA
This sequence comes from Enterococcus sp. DIV0755b, assembly GCF_051713765.1. Classification (NCBI taxonomy): domain Bacteria; kingdom Bacillati; phylum Bacillota; class Bacilli; order Lactobacillales; family Enterococcaceae; genus Enterococcus; species Enterococcus sp. DIV0755b. Next base: position 1,566,577 of record NZ_JBIOQN010000001.1, read on the forward strand.
GTGAATGCTCCAGCTTTTACTCGTACCGAAATTAAAACGATGATTGAACCATTTCGAGCTGATATTGTAGACGTTGGTTTAAAAACTATCGCAGTTCAAATTGCAGGTTCTTCAGAAAAAGTTGATGCTTGTATTGATATTTTACGTCCATATGGCATTAAAGAAATGGCACGTACCGGCATCACCGGTTTTACTAGAGGTTAATCGCAAGGAATTGCTGTTAATAGAATTTCAAATATATGGAGGTCATGAATATGGTAAAAGTTTATTACGAAAATAGCGTCTCACAAGATGCATTACAAGGAAAAACCATCACAATTGTCGGTTATGGCTCACAAGGTCATGCCCATGCGCAAAACTTACGCGATACCGGTCATAACGTTATAATTGGCATTCGTGAAGGTAAATCTGCTCAAGCAGCTCGTGAGGATGGTTTTACAGTCAAAGCTGTTAAAGATGCCACTAAAGAAAGTGATGTTGTCATGATCTTAGCTCCTGATGAAATTCAAGGTAACCTATATGAAAAAGAAATTGCCCCTAATCTTTACGCGGGTAATGCGTTAGCTTTTGCTCATGGCTTTAACATTCACTTTGATGTTATCACACCGCCTAAAGATGTTGATGTCTTTTTAGTAGCACCCAAAGGACCAGGCCATTTAGTTCGGCGCACCTTTACAGAAGGATTTGCGGTACCTGCGTTATTTGCTATCTATCAAGATGCTACTGGTTACGCTCAAGAAATTGCCTTATCTTACGCCAAAGGAATCGGCGCAACTCGGGTTGGTGTTTTAGAGACAACTTTTAAAGAAGAAACCGAAACAGATTTATTTGGTGAACAAGCTGTTTTATGTGGTGGTTTAACTTCACTGATTGAAGCAGGCTTTGAAACACTTGTAGAAGCGGGTTATCAGCCTGAATTAGCGTATTTTGAAGTTTGTCATGAAATGAAATTAATCATTGATTTGATTTATGAAGGTGGCTTTGGGAAGATGCGTCATTCTATTTCAAATACTGCCGAATACGGTGACTATGTTTCTGGTCCAAGGGTAATTACAGCTGAAACAAAAAAACATATGAAAGCAGTTTTAACGGATATTCAAAATGGCAAATTTGCCCAAGGATTTATTGCTGATAATCAAGCCGGTTTCCCTGAATTTAAGAAAATGCGAGTAGAAAATGCGGAACATCAAATTGAAGAAGTCGGTACACAATTACGTAAAATGATGCCTTTTGTGACAAAATAAGATTAGTATTAGGAGGTGGAAACCTTGGACTTGATTACAGATGTTGAAGTGAAAGACGCCTACCAAGTAGTAAAAAAAGCAGTGACGCACACACCTTTACAATATGATCGCTACTTATCGGAAAAATACGAAGCAACTATTTTATTAAAGCGAGAAGATTTACAAAAAGTGCGCTCATTTAAGTTACGAGGCGCTTATTATGCGATTAAACAATTGTCCGCAGAACGACTAGTAAATGGTGTGGTTTGTGCCAGCGCTGGTAATCATGCCCAAGGTGTAGCTTATACTAGTTGTGAAATGGATATTCCAGCGGTCATTTTTATGCCCACCACAACGCCACAACAAAAAATTGCACAAGTTGAATTTTTTGGCGGTAAAAAAGTTTCAATTCAATTAATTGGCGATACTTTTGATGCTTCGGCTAAAGCGGCAAAAGAATTTGCACGAAAACAAAAGATGGCCTTTATCGCACCTTTTAATGATCATAATATTATTGCCGGCCAGGGAACATTAGCACTTGAGATGATGAGCGATGCTAAAAAAGAAGGCTTTAAACCAGATTACATTTTAGCTGCAATTGGTGGAGGTGGGCTAATTAGCGGTGTGGCAGCTTATGTAAAAAATACTAGTCCATCTACGAAAATTATTGGCGTTGAACCAAAAGGAGCACCGTCAATGCAGGCTGCGTTTGACAATGATGGTCCCATAGCTTTAAAGCAAATTGATAAATTTGTCGACGGTGCAGCTGTTAAAGAAGTTGGTTCACTCACGTATTTTCAGACTAAAAATTATTTGGATTTTTTAGTAACAGTAGATGAAGGAGCGGTTTGCTCGACAATTTTAGAATTATATACAAAACAAGCAATCGTGGCAGAACCAGCTGGTGCCCTCAGTGTAGCCGCTTTAGAAGTTTTAAAAGCGGAAATTAAAGGTAAAACAGTTATCTGTATAATTAGTGGTGGGAATAATGATATCAGTCGCATGGCAGAAATTGAAGAACGATCGTTGGTGTATGAAGGATTGCAACATTATTTTGTAGTGAATTTTCCCCAGCGGCCAGGTGCGCTAAAAGAATTTGTCAGTGAAGTTTTAGGTCCCAATGATGATATAACGCGTTTTGAGTATACCAAAAAAATAAATCGAGGTACTGGACCAGTAGTATTGGGTATTTTGCTTAAACAAACTAGCGACTTAGCTACGCTGTTAACCCGATTAGCTGAATTTGATCCAACATATATTGATCTACAAAAAGAACCCTCTCTTTATTCTTTGTTGGTTTAGCGGTTGTGACAGAGACAGTCAGCTTCAGGAAATAAGATAAAATTTAAAGAAAATAACTTTCCAAATTTTGGTTTATTAAAAATGGAAACTGTTTTTGTCACATCTTCTTTTAAGTTGTTGACGTTAAAAGATGATATAATTTGGTACTGAAGTTGTCTTATTTGCAGTGAAAAGATAAATATGTTATATTTATAAAGCGTAAGAATTACGTTTTATAAAATAAATAAGCTCAAGAAATTGTCTGTTAGCGTAAAAAGAAAGGACAGTTTAAATGGCAAAAAAATCTAAAATTGCAAAAGCAAAAAAACAAGAAGCGATGATTGCTCGCTATTCGAACATCCGCTATGAATTAAAACAAAATCACGATTACGAAGCGTTAGCAAAGTTACCCAAAGATTCCAATCCCAATCGATTGAAAAATCGGGATCGCATCGATGGACGTCCAAGAGGTTATATGCGTAAATTTGGAATGTCACGGGTTAAATTTAGAGAATTAGCCCATGAAGGTAAAATTCCCGGCGTGAAAAAAGCGAGCTGGTAATTAATAATGTTTTTTTAAACTTCTCATTAAAATTGGGAAGTTTTTTTTCTTTTTTTGACAGTGAAAAAACGGCGAAATCTTTTGGTTCTCTAGCTTTTAATGATAAACTTGTAATAGGAGGAGCTTATGAAAAAAAGCTATCAGAAGAACCACTTTACCACTGCAATTTTTTATGGTGAAACATTAAATAAAAGTATTCATTTTAAAAGTAATTCTATCCAGCACGTCATAATCATCACAAATCAAAAATATTATGATCGTTCTTTTGAAAAGATAAATCAACTTTTTAAAGGGATTGATGAGATTGATTGGTATGTCTGTCGTAACCAGACTTATTGTAATAACGTCGAAGAGTTGATGAGTTTACTTCAATTCTTAGAACGCTTTCCTAAAAATCGCCACTATTTGTTTTGTGCTTATGGAAATGAAGGCGTGATGCAGTTGACGGGTTTTGTAGCTCAGACAACTGTTTTAAAAAGTCAGTATTGGTGTCTGCCTGTTTCGGTACGCTCGTTAGCTAAAGCACTTTTAGTGGAACAAGCGATTATGAAACAAAATAATCAAGTCTTATTGCAAGTTAGCAATTTGCCACAAGCAATCTATTTTGATCAAACATTGACAGAAGCACAACGAGATGGAAAATTAGTGGACTTACTTGTTTTTATTCGTGCGGGTCTTGTTTGTGATTATCAATTTTTACAAAATTTATATGTAAACTTTTCTACGCAACAGAAAGTCTATCGTCGCTCTTTTTCTGCTTTAATCACAGAGCTAATTGATTATTATGCTCGTTCAACTGAAATTGAGACGTTTGGTCAATTATTTGAATCGGCTTTTTATCAGACTGAAAATGGACATTTATTATCTTCTAACATGAAGCGTCTTTTTGGCATTATTTTTCATTTGTTTTGGAGTGATGCAATTCATGAACTTCATTTTAATTTGAAAAACTTTTTAATCTGGTTTAATCACTTGGGTTATCCTATTTTTTTACCCGAACAAATTTCTTTAGCTGACTACCAACTACAAGTTTTGGCTCAAGCACAAAAACAAGAAGCGATAACGGTATTAGAAGAAATAGGTAAAACAGGCTATAATCAGGAAATAACTGTCCAATCGTTACAACAAGCAATGACAAAATATCAAGATATATTAAAGGAGATTAGTGAAAGTTAATGGAAACTTCTTATAGCGAACAAATGTTACAAGCATTGGAAAACGAAGATTTAGTAAGTGCCAATTTGGCATTTAATCAAGCTTTAATTCATGATGAAGACAGTGAATTGCACGAACTAGCACAGTATTTGGTACAAATTGGGTTTTTAGAAGAAGCAGAACAAACTTTTTTACATTTATTAGAAAAGTATCCCAATAATGAAGAACTCTATTTGGGATTGGCTGAAGTTGCAATTGAAAATGATAACAGTGACCAAACGTTAAACTTTATTGAAAAGGTACCAAAAGATAGTGATTATTATGTTCAAGCGTTGTTGTTGTCAGCTGACCTTTATCAAATGATTGGTATCCCTGAGGTAAGTGAAGCAAAATTAACCGAAGCTGCCAAAATTCTACCAGATGAACCATTAATTCAATTTGCATTAGCAGAATTGTTTTTTAATACAGAACGCTTTGGTGAAGCAGCTACGATTTATCAAATTTTACTAAATTCAGGTATTACTGAGATGGCAGATATTTTGTTAGAAGAACGGCTTGGAACAGCACTAAGTATGGAAGGGCAATTTGAAGAGGCAATAATTCATTTACGTCGCGCTTTAGAAACAGAAGTCACCGATGACCGACTTTTCCAAATCGCCTTTGTTTACCGGCAATTAAAAGAAAATGAACAAGTTATTCAATTTTTAGAACAATTACGGAATTTAAATCCGCAATATCAGTCACTTTACTTGTATTTAGCTGAAGCTTTACAAGATGAAGAACAATTAGAAGAGGCTCAAGAAGTGATTGAGGCTGGAATTAAAGAAAATCCTTTCAATGTCGATTTTTATCAATTTGCTTCTGAAAATGTTTATCGCCTTCACGATGACAAAAAAGCTGAAGAATATTTACAAAAAGCTTTAGAAACAGGAGATAAATTAGATCAAACACTCTTTATGCTAAGTAATTTATACTTAAAACAAGAAGAGTATGAAGAGGTAATCGCTACAATTAATGAAATGGATAATTCAGATGACGCCTATGCCCAATGGAACTTAGCGCATGCTTATAATCAATTGGAAGAATTTACCGAAGCTGCCGTTCATTTTGAAAAAGCTAATCTTGAATTGCATCATGAACCGGAATTTATGAAAGAATATGGTATCTTCTTACGAGAAGAAGGAAAAATTCAAGCAGCAAAAGAATTATTGGAACACTACTTGGCCCATGAACCAGGAGACTTAGAAGTGCAATCGATTGTGGAGGCTTTATCTTAAAGAAAAGAAGGTGAGGACGATGATTATCGACGTCAAAGAAAAGAAAAATTTTCTCAACTGGTTTGTTACCCATGCTTCTTTTAGTCGCCGAGAGGTTTGCTGGATTTTGAATTATTTGGCTAATCACGAAGCAATTTTAAATAATGTTCACTTTGTTGAAAATGCAGATGCCACTAATCGCGGTTTACAAATTCGCGATTTAACTGTACAAGGAGAGCCACTCAAATTATTTTTACAAGGTAAAACTTTTGAAGATAGCGATCAAATTTTTCATGAAATTCGCTTGAATTGGAAAGAACCGCTCTACATTGAGTGTCTTTTTGAAAATACTTGGGATAGTTCAAGTTATTTAGCGATATTAGAAGATAATCCGTTTATGAAATGGAATGAAAATATTGATGCAGATGTGTTGGAAAGTATCAATCAATTTCTAGCAACAGAAGAACAAAGGGCTCAAATTAAGCAATTATACGAAGAAATTGATCAGGCTTTAGAAATGGGCGATGAAGAAACTTTCCTGCGTTTATCTGAAGCTGTTAATAAAAAATTACAGCACAAGGGACAAAAAACAGCTGAATAGGTCCAGCAAACGACGCTAAAATGATAGTCTAAAAAACTAATTGAGACTATCATTTTAGCGTCGTTTGCTTTTTAATTTATTTTTGTGAAGGCGCAGAATTTTTCCAATTTTTTAGGAAATTTTTCTTTGGTCGTTTGTAAGTAAAGCCTTCACCGGTCACTTCATGTACGTTAATGACAGAAATAAAAGCTTGTGAATCATATTCTGCGATAATTCGCTTTACTTCCATAACTTCACGGGAAGTCACAACCATATATAAAATATTTTTATCTGTTCCTGAGTAAGCCCCTTCACCTTTTAAAAAGCTCGTACCCCGACCAGTCACCGCCATTAAAACTGGTGCCATTTTTTTAGTTTCATTTGAAATTACTAAAATTCCTTTAGCAGAATACCCACCATCCAAAATTGCATCAACAATATTAGCAAAAACATAAGAAAAAATTAGTGTGTACATCATCTTCTTTAAGTCAATATAGGTTAAAGAAGCCAATAAAATTAAAATATCAAAACAAAATAGTGAACGTCCCACTGAGATTCCTTGTTTTTTCTCTAAAATACGAGCGATAACATCACTGCCGCCTGTGGTTCCGCCAACACGATAAACAATACCACTACCAAAACCTGCTACAATTCCTGCTAATAAAGCAGAAATCAATAGATCGTGTTCTAAATTAATCGCCAGTGGGACTTTTTGCCAAATAAATAACCAGATAGATAAACTCGTCGTCCCAAAAATGGTATAGTAAAAAGACCTTTTACCTAGAATTTGACCGCCTAAAATGATAATTGGAATATTTAAAATAAAAGTGCTATAAGCCGGATTAATTCCAAATAACCCTCTTAAAATTAACGTAATCCCAGTCACGCCCCCTTCAGCGAGGCTATTAGGAATATTAATGTAAATTAAACCAAATGCGTAAATGCAAGTACCAATTAAAATTAAAACCAAATCACGTAATAACGGTGTATACTTATTTACGTTCATAGTTTCACCTTCTTTTTATTTATTAAAAAACAAAATAGGATAACGATTGTTGTAGATATAATCAAATGTAGCACGAAAAATGCAGATAGACAATTAGTGGGTAGTTTGAATTGATCCTTTATTTTGATAAGATAATGGTAGGAGTGATCACATGACAGAAAAAACATTACAACAAATGCAACAAGAAGTTGATGCGTATATTGCTCAATTTAAAGTCGGCTATTTTTCTCCGCTAGCTCAAATGGCGCGTATGACAGAAGAAGTAGGCGAATTAGCTAGAGAAGTAAACCATTATTATGGGGAAAAGCAAAAGAAAGCAGATGAAGCACCAAATACAGTCGCCGAAGAATTAGGAGATGTACTTTTTGTTTTGTTATTAATGGCGAATTCTCTAGATATTGATTTAACGGAAGTTTTCGACCAAAACATGGCAAAGTTTAATCAACGCGATTCATACCGCTTTGAGCGAAAAGATGGCAAACTTGCGCCGGAGGATGAAAATGAAATTAGCTAATTTACCCAAAGAATTTCAACTAGCTTTACCGGTGATGACCCAAATTGAACAAGCGGGCTTTGAGGCATATTTTGTCGGTGGAAGTGTCCGTGATATTTTACTTGGACACAAGATACACGATGTAGATATCGCTACAAGTGCTTTTCCAGCAGAAATTAAAGCTATCTTTCCTCGAACAATTGATATTGGGATTGAACATGGTACTGTCTTAGTCTTACACCAAGATGATCAGTATGAAGTGACAACTTTTCGAACCGAATCAACTTACCAAGATTTTAGACGACCTGATCAAGTGGAATTTGTCCGTTCCTTAACAGAAGACTTAAAACGACGCGATTTTACGATTAATGCCTTTGCATTAAAAGATGATGGAGAAATAATCGACTTATTCGATGGTCTAATGGATTTACAAGAGCATGTTTTACGAGCAGTTGGCAATCCCCATGAACGTTTTCATGAAGACGCATTACGTATGATGCGGGGGTTACGTTTTGTTAGTCAATTAGGCTTTGCTTTTGAAATTGAGACGTTTGATGCCATCAATGAAAATCATGCTCTATTAGAAAAAATTTCAGTTGAACGGATTTATGTGGAATTTAGCAAGCTTTTGTTAGGTAAATTTCGTAATCAGGCCATTCGTTTTTTAGTTGAAACGGAATGTTATTTGTATTGTCCTGGGTTCCGGTATTATGGGGAAGCATTATTACGCTTTGCAGATTTAAAACCAATTTCTTTTGCTACTGCGGCGCAAGGGTGGACAGTTTTATTTGAGCAAATGGGTATTGGGCAAAATTTAATTCGGCCTTTTTTAAAAAAATGGAAGGCTTCCAATGATTTAATTCAGGAAGTACAAGCACTTCACTGGGGATTAAAAGTGCGCCAAGAGCAGCCGTTAAAATCTTGGGAAATCTATCAGCTAGGCTTAGAGAATAGCTTAGCAGTAGAAGCATTGACCCCTTTTTATAATCTAGTGCCCGCAGAAACTAAAGTAAAAGATATTTATGCAGCATTACCTATTAAACATTTGCGTGAACTTGCGATTAATGGCAATGATTTATTACAAAAATTCAAATTAAAGCCTGGCAAATGGCTAAAAGAAGTTTTAAGTCAATTAGAATATCTAGTAGTGACAGGTAGTTTAGCCAACGATGCTACAACGTTACTAGCTAAAGCTGAGACACTTTTGGCAGATGCTAAACAAGAGTGATATCACGACAAGTAAATCTATTTCAGTCACCATGGATGATGGCAGGGTGTTGGATTTAAAATTACCCGTAAACTTTTGATTACTTGAAAATATTTGATAAACGTTATCATTATTTGACATGAACAGCTAGAAAATAATTACTGCAACTAGCATTTAAAGTGGGCATTTAAATTTAAAAAGATTCAAAGTGAAAACTATAATAACTGTCGGACTTGGACATTGACGCAAAATAAAAAAACAGCATTTGTTCTTTATGAATCTGACAAAAAGGAAGCAGTTAATAAAAACTTCTAATCAAGTAGAATTAAATTACGCTTTTTTTGTGCTAAATGGTATTAACTGTAAGCATTTTCTTAACTTACACGGTAAAATTGTGCTAAACTTATTAATGGATTGAAAAATTGTTATATCGCAATCATTGTTTCAAAATTTGAAATGATTTGTTGACGATAGAAGGAGGAAATTAGATGGCTAGAGAAATGACAGCATTGAAATTTTATTTCCGTAATGGAGAAACTTGGACGATTAGTCGTCGCTTTATTGGTGATTTGTGGATTAAACAAATTACTACGAGTTATGGTCGTATTAACGGGAGTGAATTTGTAGAAATTCACCCATGTGCAGGTTTTAAAATCGAAATTTATCCAGAAGGTGATCATGTCGCTACCCACGATATTAACTTAGGTGGTTTAGAATCAGGAATGTTTGCCCGTGCTTTGAAATATCAAGATATTGAACGGATGGAAATCTTGTTTAAAACAGGTAAACCAGATATGGTGTATTTCCCATACAAAGACAAAGATAGTGAAGGTTTGGATAATGTTTACCAAACAACTAAAGTTAGCGAAGAAACCAAGAGCCTTTACATCGTCATCAATCCAGAACAAACAGTTGAAGATGTTTATGGTGAATATTTCGAATAAAATTAATTTTAAACCTCACAATAATTTTTGTGAGGTTTTTTGTGTAAAGATTCCTTTCAACTTTAGTCATGATGAAAGTCTAAATGAATAATATTAGTAAATTACTACGGTTATTTATCGTCAAGTAAAACTACTTAACAAAATTCGCTGAAAAGACTAGCATTCAAAGAAAAAACATGCTATCATACTAAAGTCTGAGAGAAATCTTAGAGTATCAATGAGGATATGGGAGGGAAAAACATGCGCGTAAACATCACATTAGAGTGCACTTCTTGTAAAGAACGTAACTATTTAACAAGCAAAAACAAACGTAACAACCCTGACCGCTTGGAAAAAAACAAATATTGCCCACGCGAAAGAAAAGTTACTTTACACCGTGAAACTAAATAATCATTTGAACAACCCTTTAAGACCAGTGTTTTAGAGGGTTTTTCTTTTTTTGAAGTAGATTTTGAAGTAGATTTGTTAGAAATTTAGATGGTTAATTAGCTTATCTACTGTCGATTTTTTGTTATTTAGTTCCCTATGTAAAGAATGTGGATTAGAAAACCGTGCGTTTTTTTCTCGCGAAAAACGTCTTTTAGAAAAAAAGATCTTTGCGATACCAAAAAACTTTTCAGTCGTAGTAAACATCCTTTTCTTTTGAAGGTACAAAAAAGCCACCTGATTTCGCAGGTGACAGGGTAATTAGAAATAATTTTTTGTTTAGCTATAAAAACTAATCTGAAAAGTTTATGCGTAATTTAAAAGTAATTTTTAGCGCGTTAATAGCTTTTGTGCTAGTTTTTTTATTTAGAATATTTAAAAAGAGTCTGCCTATTCTTTTGAATGGGGGATTTTTTTTACTTTCATTACATCTAAGAAAAAAGTAAAAATAGGAATGCCTACAATAAGCCCCCAAATGCCAAATAATCGTTCTGAGAGAAGTAGAATGACAAAAGTATAGAAGATCGGTAATTCTGTGCGGCTTGACATAAATTTAGGATTTAAAACGTATGCTTCCAAAATATGAATGCCAAGAATCATAAATAAAATGAAAAGTAAATCCCACATTCCACCTTGCGAATAGGCAATAAATGATAATGGGATACTGGAAATAATTGCACCGGCAACAGGAATAAGACTAAATAAAAATACCATTAAACCTAAACTTGGCAGTTGATGAAAATTCATAATCGCTAAGCAGATGAGGGTGATGACTGTATTGACAATGGCGATGAAAAATTGAGCTTCTAAAACAACGCCAAAAGTATTAATAAATTTTTGAGCAAAATAAAATACGTCTTGGAAATACCAACCAAAATCACTCGTTAAAAACAATTTGGAGAAGTCTTTGACTTTTTTCAATTCAACAGTAAAAAAGAAGCTAAGTAAAAAAGATAATGCAAGAGAAACTGCTAAATTACCAAAATCGTGGAGGTAGCCGATAATAAAACTTGCACCACCTTTTAGTTGGTCGAGAAATTCGCTGCGTTGGACGTATTTTAATATCCAATTAATGACTTGGTTAGAGCTTGTTGGTTGATTATCATAAAAATCAATGACTGTTTCGACTAAATTCCACGTTTGATGGAACAAAATCGGAATGTACTTGGTCAATGCGATGTATAAGAGTAGTAATAAGCCACCGTAAAGAAAAAGGACAATAATAAAAGGTCTTAGCTTTACAAATCGTTGAACGAGATGGACAAAATGAACCGCTAAATAAGTAAAAATAAACGTCAGTAAGATAGGAGTCATCAAACTACGTGCCAAGTACAATAAAAATACAATGCTTAAAAGTACTACGTAACGCCTTAGCTTTAAATTGGCGATAAAATTTTCATAAAGTTTCAAAAAGCACACCCCATTTTGATGAATTTTTCTTTAGTATAGCGTTATTTTGCGGGCAAACGTATTAATTACTATTAAACGAACAAAAATGTTAGCTTAAAATAAGTATAACAGGAGTGTGACATATGCGCATTCATGAAAGTACTGTTAAGAAATGTACTAAAATTTTTTATGGTATTTTTTGTTATGGATAGCTACTAAGGCAATCAATGAGCATTCGGTTTCACTATAGTTGGTAGCGTGGCTTAAATTTAGAAGAGTTTATCCCTTAAATTTGAGCTGTTTTATAGTGAGATTAAAAGCAGTTAATAAATAGGACACCTGCTTATTAAAGCAAGTGCCCGTTATCTTTTACGTTTATTTCAAATGTGATTTTACATCTTCAATCATTTCGCGGTAAGCGATGGGACCATTGTATAACCAACTTTTTTCGGGACCAAATTCCCAGAGATTCCCATTTTTTACTGCTGGAATGTTTTGCCAAAGGGGGTCTTTAAACATTGCCGCACCTTTATCGCTATTAACCAAAATTAAATAATCACAATCAATTTGAGCTAATTTTTCTAATGAAACAGCAGACCAGTCAGAAGTTGCTTTTTCACTAATCTCTTTGGTTAAAGTCGGTACTTCAAAACCTAATTGCTGATACAATAAATCACCACTAGAGCGATTATCTGCTACCATAAAGGCTGAGTTATTGGTAACCCACAATACTGCTACAGATTTATTTTTTATTTTATCTGCATAAGCATTTTTCGTTTCTTTTACGAGTGCTTCATAATCTTGAAGTACTTTTTTGCCTTCTTTTTGTTTGTTTAAGACGTTAGCAATATCAGTTAATTTATCTTGCCACGTCACATTTTCTCCGTTTTTTACCACGTAGGTTGGGGCAATTTTAGCGTATTTGTCATATTTTGCGCCTTCAACAAGACCGTTTGATTCAATTAATAATAAATCAGGCTCATAAGACAATACTTCTTCATAAGGTAAGTCGTAATTAATTAGGGGAACATCTTTTAAATCTTTATCTAGGTAATCTTGATGTGTACCGCCACCCACTGTCCATTGGGCCACAGGCTTTTCACCTAAAGCGACCAAGTAATCTTCTAAATAACTTCCAATAATTTTCTTGGGGTGATTGGGAACTTTAACTTTATGATCGAGTTGATCAGTAAGGGTACGGGTTTCTTCTTTAGTAGAAGTATCTTTATTTGTCCCGCAAGCGGCAAATAAAAAGAGACTGGTTACTAACAATAAGCTAGTTGTAATTTTTTGATACTTTTTCATAACGGCGTCCTTTCTTTCATGTAGAATAAAACTGGTGTCTAATTAATTGAGAATCATTATCATTTAAAAATACTAGCATAGTTCATTTTTTTGTCAATTATATTTTTAAAAGGCAATGAACTGAAATCAATTTTGCTACTATTGACGAATCTACAAATTAAAGCGATAATTGATAATCATTATCAATGAAAGTAGAGAAGTGCAATGACTACCTTGGAAGCAAAAGAAATAACGGTGGGTTATCAAAAGCAGATTATTATTGAGGGCTTATCTTTAGAGTTGCCGGTGGGAAAAATAATTGGCTTAATCGGCCCAAATGGCAGCGGTAAATCGACATTGTTAAAAACGTTGGCGCGGATTATGCAGCCACAAAAAGGAGTAGTAAATTTAAATGGGGTTAGTATTGAAACAATCCCAACTAAAGAAGTGGCACAACAAATTGCGCTATTGGCCCAAAATACAGAACAAAATCTAGAATTGACCGTTAAAGAGTTGGTTTCTTATGGACGCTTTCCATATCAAAAAGGATTGCGCCAGTTGGATCAAAAAGATCAAGAAGCGATTGACTGGGCGCTAGCGGCGACTAGTTTGACTAAACTAGCGGATCGTTCTCTACAAGCTCTTTCAGGAGGACAACGACAACGGGTTTGGTTGGCGATGGCATTAGCACAAGATACAGATATTTTAATTTTAGATGAACCAACAACTTTTTTAGATCCAGCGCATCAATTGGAAATTTTACAACTTTTGCAAAAAATCAATCAAAAATATCAAAAAACAATTGTCATGTCTATTCATGATTTAAATTTGGCTTCCCGTTTTTCAGATATTTTAATTGGTTTAAAACAGGGGAAAATTATTGCTAGTGGTACGCCGCAAAAGGTAATGACCACTGAAAATTTAGCACGCTTATTTTCTATTCAAGCAGAATTAACCGTGGATATTAAAACTGAAAAGCCACTTTTAATGAATTATGAATTACAGGTGACAGATGATGAAGACTAGACGACTTATTATAGTATGGAGCTTGTTAATTTTTCTAGCCTTTTTGATTTTGTTCTTTTCATTAACAAATGGGGCAGCAGATATTTCCCTAACAGAAATTAGTAATGCATTTTTTCACTTTGACAGTCAAAAGCAATCCCAACAAATTATTATAAATTTACGGTTGCCTCGTATTATTGGTGCTTTTTTAGTCGGTAGCGCCTTTGCGTTAAGTGGAGCCGTGATGCAAGGGGTAACACGAAATCCTTTGGCAGATGCAGGCTTATTAGGGATTAATAGCGGCGCTTCACTGGGATTAGCACTTGTTTTTATTTTTTTTCCTAAAACATCTATTACTGCAACAATTTGGTTTTCATTTGGTGGCGCTTTTTTAGCTGCTTTTTTGATTTTTTTAGTTAGTAGACGTTCTGTTGCTTCTCTAACACCAACACGTCTTATTTTAGCTGGTGTGGCGATTAGTAGTCTTTTTACTGCAATCAGTCAAGCACTGGGGCTAGTATTTGATTTACAACAAGATATAGCTTTTTGGTTTGTTGGCGGGGTTGCTAATATAACTTGGCAGCAGTTGCAACAAGTTTGGTGGCTGTATTTGATTGCTGTTGGGGGATTGCTGTTTTTAGCTGGAGGCATCAATTTGTTAATTTTAGGTGACGATAATGCGATGGCGTTAGGGAAAAAGCCTGAACGGATTCGATTTGTAACCTTAATACTGGTAGTTTTCTTGGCGGGAATTGCGGTGGCATTAGTGGGGCCAATTAGTTTTATTGGGTTGATGGTGCCTCATGTCTTGCGCCATTTTACAGGTGATAATTATCGTAAATTATTACCTTTAGTTCTTGTTGGTGGTGGCTTTTTTGTTGTCTTAGCAGATTTATTAGCCCGATTACTAAACCCACCATTTGAAACACCATTAGGCCTTTTAATTACAATCGTTGGGGTTCCTTTCTTGTTGTTTAGGATTTGGAGGAGCTAGTCATGAAGAAAAAATATGTTTATACTAGTCTGACAGTTTTATTGCTTCTTTTATTTCTGGCTAGTATTTTATGGGGAAAAAACAGAATAAGTATAACGGCTATTTATAACCTGCTGACAGGTACGGCTAGTCAGGCTCTTCAGTTCACTATTGTTGAACTAAGGTTACCGCGAACCGTTTTAGCGCTATTAGGCGGTGCCGGTTTAGGAGCCGCTGGTTTTTTATTGCAAGGTGTCACACGTAATGATTTAGCGGATGCTTCTATCTTAGGTATTAACAGTGGTGCTGGTTTTTTTGTTCTCATTTATTTAGGCTTTTTTGCACAAGGGAATGGTTTTTTATTACCTTTATTAGCTTTAAGTGGCGGGCTAGTTGCTGTTTTTTTGGTTTATGTCATCGCCAATCAAAAAGGGCCCTTTATCGCAGTTGATAAGTTACTATTAGCAGGTGTGGCGGTAAACGCTGGTTTTGGTGCGTTAACGTTGTTGGGTACAATTAAAGTTGCACCAGATCGCTATCGTTTTGTAACTAATTGGCTTGCTGGTTCATTATGGGGAGCAAACTGGAGTTATGTTTTCATTTTATTTTTTTGGCTGTTTATTTTAATTACCATTACATTGGTGCAGCTGCCTTATTTAGATTTGTTGCAACTAAATGATGAACAAGCACTAAGTATCGGGGTAAAAGTCCGTAAAATACGACTACGTTTTCTATTTTTAGGCGCAGCGATAGCCGCTAGTTGTGTCGCATTTTGTGGCAATTTAGCGTTTGTTGGTCTGCTAGCACCTCATCTTACTAAAAGGCTTTTAAAAGATCGCGCGACGCAACGTTTTCCGTTAACTTTATTAATTGGGGCCTGTATTGTTTTAGCCGCTGACACATTAGGACGACTACTTTTAGAAAGTGGGGAGCTGCCTGCTGGTGTGATGGTCGCAATTTGTGGCGCACCTTATTTCTTAGCTCTTTTAGTTCAAAAACCCAAAATGCAATAATATAGGACAAATTAGCTTTTAACCAAATAGACAAGAGGTAAGTATTATTAACTTTCTTCTTGTCTATTTGATTAAAATAAGCGCAAAAAGATCCTCTTAAAGCAAGGTTTGCTATTTTGTGGCTTTTTCGATACCATGCAAGTAAGAGTCTTTTCTGTAGATCAGAACAATTTAGCTACTGATCTAATCTTCATGTAAAAGATTTCCAAATAAAGGAGCGATTCGTTTGGATAAAAAAGCATTGCGCAAAGAAGGAATTGCAATTTTGCAAGAACTGGCCGCCGATAAACAAAAAAAAAACAAAATAAAGAAGCTATTATTTTACGCCTATTATTTTCTAGTAAAATATGGAGTGAAGCAAGTTGTGTTGGTGTTATTCGTGCTACTGGAATTGAATTAGATACTCAACCTATTTTTCAAAGGGCGTTTATTGAAGGAAAAAAAGTAGTAGTCCCCAAAGCACCGCAAGACCGTTTATTAACTTTTCATCCTGTGGACGAAAAGACGCAATACTTACTTTCTAATTTTGGCGTAGAAGAGCCACTAGTCCAACAGCAAGTGGAAAAGTCTGAAATTGATTTATTAATTGTGCCAGGATTGATTTTTTCTAGCCAAGGTTATCGAATTGGATTTGGAGGCGGTTATTATGATCGCTTTTTAACAACATTTCAAGGCCAAACGGTTAGCCTAGCTTTTAATGAGCAGTTGCGGGATGATTGGCAACCAGCTGAATTGGATATACCCGTAAAGAAAATAATTACCGATTTTAGAAACGAGGTTTTTTATGAATAAGGAATGGAAATTGACATGGAAACGTTGGCTCAATCAACCAATTGTTACTTACAGTTTTTTGGCTATCCAAACTGTAGTTTATTTACTAATGTTTGTTCCGAGTTTAGAAATTGAAACAAAAGGAGTAATGTTTGGGCCTTTTATCGCTTACCTTCATCAATACTGGCGTTTTATCACACCGATTTTTATCCATTTTTCCTTGACGCATTTCGCTGTAAATTCGATTGTCTTATATTTTATTGGACAACAAGTAGAAGCGATTTATGGCCATTGGCGCTTTTTCATTTTGTATTTATTAAGTGGTGTAATGGGTAACTTTGTTAGTTTCGCTTTTAATGATGCTGGCATTCGTTCTGCTGGTAGTAGCACAGCTATTTTTGGCGTTTTTGGGGCATTTTTACTATTAGGATATTATTTCCGCAACAATCCTGCCATTCAGGGGATGGTCAGACAATTTGCTCTTTTTGTGGGGCTTAGTTTATTATTTGGAATCTTTGATCGTTCTATTGATATTTGGGGACATATTGGTGGTATCATCGGTGGACTTTTATTAGGAAATGTCGTTGCATTACCTCAAAATCATGGCCGTTTTTCAATTCATACCAGAATTATTTCTGGGGTGATTTTTGGATTTCTTTTAGTGATTTGTCTTTTATATGGTTTAAAAAAATATGGATTGCCTGTATAATATGCGAGGAAGTGTGTTAAATGGAAACTCTTTACGATGTTCAACAATTATTTAAGCGTTTTGGTATATATATTTATGTTGGCAAGCGCATTTATGATATCGAATTAATGTTAATTGAGTTAAAAAAATTGTATGAAGGTCGCTTAATTGATCATGATACTTATATGACTTGTTGGCGTATATTAAAACGCGAACACCGTATTGAAGAAAGTCGACAGAAAGGATAATTGTGCATGGACAAAAAAATTATTGGAATTGATCTTGGAGGGACAACTGTCAAGTTTGCAATTTTAACTGCAGAAGGTGAAATCCAACAAAAATGGAGTATTGAAACCAACATTTTAGATGAAGGCAGTCATATCGTACCAGAAATTGTAGAATCAATTAATCATCATTTATCTTTATATAATATGAAACCAGAAGACTTTATTGGAATTGGTATGGGAACTCCTGGTAGTGTTGATCGTAAAGCAGGGACAGTAATTGGTGCTTATAATTTGAACTGGACGACATTACAACCTGTCAAAGAACAAATTGAAGCAGGAACAAAAATTCCATTTGCAATTGATAATGATGCAAACGTCGCAGCCCTTGGGGAACGTTGGCTAGGTGCAGGGGAAAATAATCCTGATGTAGTCTTTATTACACTTGGAACAGGTGTTGGTGGTGGAATTATCGCCGAAGGTCACTTATTACATGGTGTAGCAGGTTGTGCTGGCGAAATTGGACACGTAACAGTTGATCCTAACGGTTTTATGTGTACATGTGGTAAAAAAGGCTGTCTTGAAACTGTTTCTTCTGCCACTGGCGTTGTGCGCGTAGCACGTCACTTAGCTGAAGAATATGCAGGCGACTCTAAATTAAAAGCACAATTAGATGAAGGTTATGATATTTCTTCTAAAGATGTTTTTGAATACGCTGAAGCAGGCGATCTTTTTGCACTAATGGTCGTAGATAAAGTCTGCTATTATTTAGGTTTAGCATGTGGTAATTTAGGTAATACCTTAAATCCATCTGCAATTGTTTTAGGTGGTGGCGTTTCTGCTGCGGGTGAATTTTTACGTAGCCGCGTTGAAAAGTACTTTGCTGAATTTACTTTCCCACAAGTAACAGAAAGTACAAGTATTAAATTAGCCCAATTAGGCAATGAAGCGGGCGTTATTGGCGCAGCTTCTCTAGCATTGGATATTGTGAAATAGGAAGGAAAGCAAAAAATGTCTCCCATTATTATTATTGATATTGTTTTAATTGCCATTTTATTAGGAATTGGAATTAATGAATTATATATTCGTATCATGGCAAAAAAATCTGCTACAACAATTGATCAAGAAACATTTCGAGAAGGAATGCGTAAAGCGCAAATAATTGATGTCCGTGAAAAAGATGAGTTTGACGCAGGACATATTTTAGGAGCTCGCAATATACCTTATTCTGTTTTGAAAAACTCAATTGGCAGTATTCGTAAAGATCAACCCGTTTATATTTACGATCAAAAACGTGCGATTGCTGTTCGAGCTGCCAACAAATTACGTAAAGCCGGCTATACCAATCTTTATCTGCTTAAAGGTGGCTATCAAAGCTGGGAAGGTAAAGTGAAAAAGAAAAATTAATTTTAAGTTGTAACGGGGCATTCTCCGTTACAGCTTTTTTTGTTAAACTAGAGATAAATACATATTAAAAATAAAAAATGCTTTACTATTAAGTAATCATTTAAAGGAGATAAAATGGCTACCTTATCTGATGTTGCAAAACGTGCCAATGTATCAAAAATGACTGTCTCACGGGTGATAAATCATCCTGAGCAAGTAACAACTGAATTGAAAAAACTAGTCTATCAAGCAATGCAAGAACTGAACTATCATCCAAATATTGCGGCAAAGGCATTGGTTACAAATCGTTCTCAAATTATTAAGCTCTATATTTTAGAAGAATTAGATACAACAGAACCCTATTATATGAATTTATTGATGGGAATTGCTCGTGCTGTGGGGAAAGCTCATTATTCTTTGCAGCTAGTTACTAGTAATGGGGTGGACCATGGTTCTTGTGATGGTTATATATTGACCGGTGTACGCACGCAGGACTTTGATTGGATAAATACATTAACCAAACCAGTAATACTATTTGGCGAAAATACTCATAATATTGATTTTGTGGATAGCGACAATCGTTATGGAACTGCGACAGCGACAAAATATGCGTTAAAAGTAGGATATCAAAACATAATTTTTGTTGGAATTGACGTAGCAGAACCTTTTGCAAAAGAGCGAGAAAAAGGCTATTTAGATATTATGTCAGCAAATAAATTACCCTCTACAATTTTTCGTCTACCCAATCGTTCCACTCAAAGTGAAATCTTTATTGAAGAACAATGGGATTCGTTTGAAAAAAATACTTGTTTCATTTGCTCTTCGGATCGCTTAGCTATTGGAATTGAAAGAGGATTAATCAATTGTGGTGCAAAAGTACCAGAAGATTTTGGCATTATTGGTTTTGATGGGGTATTTTTGGATCAAGTGAGTTCCCCAAAACTAACAACGATGAAACAAGATATTATCAAAATGGGTGAAGCTTGTGGTGAAATGCTAGTTAAAAAAATTGAGGAAAATGGACAGACGCAAGGGTATCGCAGATTTTTACCAAAGTTGGTGGCACGTGAGTCTACGCGTGCGGATAAATAATTTTAACAAAAATCACTTCAATCAAAGAAATTATAATTGAAGTACTCAGATGCACGAAATGAAAAGTAATTTAAGAAAATTAATGTTTAACTTTTAGCCTATCTAAAAAGAACTTGTTTTTTAACACTGCTTCTGTTTATATACAAAAAGGATTTGTGACAAAACTTTTGCCACAAATCCTTTTTTATATAAATAAGAAAGGTGCTGGTTTTCCCCAGAATAAGTCCGTCACATTCTGTAAATCAATTTTACAAGTAAAATGGCTACGACAAACGTTATATTACTTTTTTATGCAAAAAAATCATAATTTTAAGCAATCGGTTGCATTGTTAATATCATTGGTTTTATCGAGTTTTATAAAAATGAAAAGTATATTTTTTATTTTGTTACCGGTAACAATTGATAAACTATTGATTTAAAAAGAAAACGATTGCATAATAGAAATGTAATAAGAAATAAGGGACAACACGAAGGAGGATTCAGAAATGAAGGGATTTTGGAAAAAAGTGGGCGCAGGATTGTTACTATCTGGTGTAGCATTGACTATTGCGGCGTGTGGAAATGCAGGAGATAATAGCAGTAGCAATAGTGGTGGTTCATCAGATCAAACTGAAATTGATATTTTTCAGTTTAAAGTAGAATTCAAGGACCAATTTGAAAAGCTAGCCAAAGAGTATGAAGAAAAAAATCCAGACATTAAAATTAATGTGGAGACTGTTGGTGGCGGATCAGATTATGGTGCAGCCTTAAAATCAAAATTCTCATCTGGTAATGAACCAAACATCTATAATATTGGCGGACCTGAAGATGTTAACATGTGGATCGATAGCTTAACTGATTTAAGCGACACAGAAGCTGCCAAACAAGCTTTAGATGGTACGTTAACAGGTGCCACTAAAGACGGAAAAGTTTTAGGATTACCATACAACATTGAAGGTTACGGCGTACTTTATAACAAAGAAATTTTTGAAAAAGCCGGTATTGATGCTTCTTCAATTAAATCTTTAGATGACCTAGAAGCTGCTGCTAAAACTTTAGATAGCAAAAAAAGCGAGCTAGGTATTGATGCACCGTTTGCCTTAGCTGCAAAAGAACAATGGATTACAGGTTTACATGGATCAAATGCTTTCTTAAATGCAGAATTTGATAACGATGTAATGAAAGCGTATGAATCTAAAACAGTCGAATTCAAATATGGTGATCAATTTAAAAAATATCTAGATATTAGCAATAAATACTCTGTTCAACCAACAAATAGCTTGGATTATTCACAACAAATTGAGCAATTATTCTCAAATGGAAAAGTTGCCATGACACAACAAGGTAACTGGGTATATCCAACAATTGAAGGGATTAATAAAGATCTTGCAAATAAAAATATCGGTTTATTACCAATTCCAATTGATGGTGTAACAGAAGGAACAATTCCTGTTGGCGTACCAATGTATTGGGGTGTTAATCCAAATGCAAGTGATGAAGAAATTAAAGCTTCTAAAGATTTCTTGGATTATTTATATACTTCTGATGAAGGTAAAAAGATTGTTTTAGAAGACTTCAAATTTGTACCAGCGTATAAAGGTTACGACACTGATAAAATTTCTGATCCACTTTCAAAAGATGTTTACACTTATTACACAGATGGCAAAACAACTGGTTGGGTATTCATGGGTTATCCAGCAGGCTGGGGTGAACAAACACTAGGTGCTGAAATTCAAAAATATGTTGCCGGTGATGCATCTTGGGATGAAGTTGTGAAATCTGCACAAGATAAATGGGCAGACGAACGTAAATAATTAAGCTTAAATTGAAAACACGGGAGAAAAGTATGCTCTCTCGTGTTTTCTCTTATAAGGGGGAGTTAACGTATGAAACATCAAAGGAAGACTTGGTTTTATTTATTTGCTGCACCAGTAGTAATTGCACTTATTTTAGTTGTTGTTGTGCCATTTTTATATGGTATTTATTATTCATTTACCGATTGGGATGCTGTTGCCAGAGGGAATTTTGTCGGTTTAGAAAACTATCAAAAATTACTTCAAGATGAAGGTTTCCGTAATGCCATTTGGTTTACAGTCAAATTCGCGGTAATTTCAATCGCGTTAATTAATATCATCGGTTTAGGCCTAGCGTTATTAGTGACTAGTAAATTTAAAGGCGCAAATCTTTTACGGACAATTTTCTTTATGCCGAACTTAATTGGCGGCTTAATTTTAGGTTTTATTTGGCAATTTATTTTTATTAATGCGTTTTCAGCAATGGGTGATTTTTTTGGTAGTCCGGGTTTGAAAACTTGGTTATCAACTACTCAAACTGGCTTTTGGGCCATGGTTATTGTGATGTGTTGGCAGATGTCAGGGTATATTATGGTTATCTATATTTCTTATTTACAAGGTGTAGATGAATCGTTATTAGAAGCGGCTGACTTAGATGGTGCCACACCTTGGCAAAAATTTTGGAACGTTCGTTTTCCTTTAATTATGCCTGGTTTCACAGTAAGCTTATTTATGACTCTTTCTAACTGTTTCAAATTGTACGATCAAAACTTATCTTTAACTAATGGTGGTCCTTATAATTCAACTCAAATGGTTGCAATGAATATTTATAATACAGCCTTTGTTGAAAATAAAATGGGCTATGCGCAATCGAAGGCGGTAATTTTCTTCTTGTTTGTTGCTATTATTTCATTAACTCAAGTTTATGTCACAAAAAGAAAAGAGGTCGAAGCATAATGAAAAATATGACAAAAAGTCAACTTTTGCGGGCAGTGCTCGGCTTAATTTTAGGTTTAGTTTGGTTAGTTCCTTTTTATTTAATGATTTCGAACTCTTTTAAATCCAAACAAGAAATTTTTACGAATCCTTTGAAAATTCCTGAAAACTTTACTTGGGCTAACTACCCAGAGGCCTTTAAACAATTAGACTTTATAAAAACTTTGTTTAATTCCTTATTAATTACTGTTGTTAGTGTGATTGTTATCATTATTTTTTCTGCCATGTGTGCTTATGCACTAGAACGGACGAAAAGTAAATTAAGTGGAATTATCTTTATGGCCTTTGTTGCGGCGATGTTAGTACCTTTCCAATCAGTTATGATTCCATTAGTATCTTTATTTGGTAAAGCACAAATGTTAAACCAAGTCGGGATTATTTTCATGTATCTTGGTTTTGGCGGAAGCATGTCGATTTTCTTGTACCACGGTGCTTTAAAATCTATCCCAAAAGCATTAGATGAAGCGGCTATTATCGACGGTGCATCCCGTTTCCAAGTGTTTTGGCATGTGATTTTTCCAATGTTAAAACCAACCACAGTTACTGTGGCAGTGTTAAATACAATGTGGATCTGGAATGACTATCTATTACCATCGTTGGTAATTAATTCACCTGAAACACAAACAATTCCATTGAAAATGTTCTTCTTTTTCGGACAATATACCAAACAATGGCATTTAGCGTTGGCTGGTTTAGTCATTGCTGTTTTACCAGTAGTAATTTTCTACTTTATTATGCAAAAACAAATCATCAAAGGTGTTGCAGAAGGTGCTGTGAAATAAGCCCTGCGATGTAATCTTCCTCTTAATTATAGCCAGTAGCCCTTGCGCTACTGGCTATTTTAGCATTTTTCTAATAAGAAACTGGTATAATAATAGTGAAAACTTACTTTGTAGATTTATGAAATAGAAATGAGGGAATTTTATTGCTTAAACTCAAACGAATTTACGAAAGCTACGAAAAAAGTGATGGATACCGCGTCTTAGTCGATCGCATGTGGCCACGGGGAGTAAAAAAAGTAGATGCTTATGTTGATCTTTGGCTAAAAGAGGTTGCACCAAGTACAGAGTTAAGAAAGTGGTTTAATCACGATCCATCAAAATTTGATGCCTTTAAAGAACGTTATGAAGACGAATTAAAAAAAGAACCACAAGAGGCAGCTGTAAAAGAGCTTTTGGCAGTTATGGCTAAAAATGAAACAGTTACCTTGTTGTACGGAGCAAAAGATGAACAGCATAATCAAGCCGTTGTTTTAGAGGCTTATTTAGCGACATGCTAAAAATAGCGCTTGCTTCAGTTTAAACTGTGGAATATTAAAGTTAATATAAAGGCCCAAAGCTAGATTAAACGTCTAACTTTGGGCCTTTTGTTGAGCGAAATTTTATTTTAGCGAGCTACGCGTTTGCGCATTGCTTTTTTGCGATTTTCTTCAATCATCGCTTCTTTTTCATCAATTGGATCGATCACTTGTTTTTTAACAGCCGTTACAAAAGCACCCGCTGCTGCAACAGTAGCTAATGTGCCCACTAAAACACCAGATACAAATTTTTTCATCTCAATCACTCCGTTCATACTTTTATTATATTATGTAACAAGTTATCTAAAAATAAAAGTTAAAAGCCTTTTCTTTTGTTTTCTGTTGGTCTTTTATATTAATAAAAGTTATTGAAAAAATTTAGTAAATTATTTATAATAAATTTACTAAATAAAATTGACGGGGTGTTTTGAATGGAAAAGAATTTACAAGCAATTTTTAATGAAAAGTTTGGTGGACAAGCAAGTGGTGAGTATTTTGCACCAGGGCGCATTAATTTGATTGGTGAGCATACTGATTATAATGGGGGTTACGTCTTTCCGGCTTCGATTACAATTGGTACTTACGGGTTAGCACGAAAAAGAAAAGATAAGAAAGTACGGCTTTATTCAGAAAATTTTGCTGAAAAAGGCGTAATTGAATTTTCTATTGATGATTTGGAATTTAAAAAAGAACACGATTGGACCAACTATCCTAAAGGAATGATGCGCTTTTTAAAAAATGATGGCTTTGCAATTGAAAGTGGCATGGAAATTCTTTTTTATGGTACTATTCCAAATGGAGCAGGGCTTTCATCTTCTGCATCGATTGAACTATTAACGGGTGTTATCTTGCAAGATTTATTTGAGCTTGACGTGAAAATGATTGAATTAGTTGAAATTGGCAAACGGGTAGAAAATAAATTTATTGGAGTCAATTCCGGAATTATGGACCAGTTTGCCATTGGCATGGGGAAAAAAGATCAGGCCATTTTATTAGACACAAATACACTGGAGTATGAGTTAGTGCCAGCTGATTTTGGTGATTATGTTGTGGCTATCATGAATACAAATAAACGTCGTGAATTAGCTGATTCAAAATATAATGAACGTCGTAGTGAATGCGAAGAGGCTCTAAGCCGCCTGCAAACTAAATTATCCATTAAATCGTTAGGTGAGCTATCAGAAGCAGAATTTTTACGTAATACTGATTTAATTGGAGACGAAATCTTAATTAAGCGGGCCAAACATGCGGTAACAGAAAATGAGCGCACAAAAAAAGCCAAAGCAGCCTTGGTTAAAGGTGATTTAGTAACTTTTGGTAAATTATTGAATGCATCTCATGCCTCATTGCAGTATGATTATGAGGTGACAGGTAATGAATTGGATACTTTGGTTGCTGCAGCCCAAAAACAAGCAGGAGTTTTAGGAGCGCGTATGACAGGAGCAGGTTTTGGAGGCTGTGGTATTGCATTAGTCAAAGCAAGTGCGTTCAATCAATTTTCAGAAAATGTGAAAGCTGTCTATAAAGACAAAATTGGGTACGATACAGATATTTATAAAGCAAATATTGACGATGGTGCCCGCAAGTTATAATAAAAAATTGGAGGTTTTATGATGGCAATTTTAGTATTAGGCGGAGCAGGTTATATTGGCTCTCACGCGGTAGATCAATTAATTAACAAAGGCTACGACGTTGTGGTAGTGGATAATTTATTAACAGGTCACAAACAAGCAATTCATAAAGAAGCGCGTTTTTATGAAGGCGATGTCCGGGATAAACCCTTTTTACAGACTGTTTTTCAAAAAGAAAATATTGAAGGTGTCATCCATTTTGCCGCTAGCTCTTTAGTCGGTGAGTCAGTGGAAAAACCGTTAAAATACTTTAACAATAATGTTTACGGTATGCAGATTTTACTTGAAGTAATGCAAGAAAATAATGTGAAAAATATTGTCTTTTCTTCAACTGCAGCAACTTATGGCGAACCAGAAGTTGTTCCGATTAAAGAAACAGCTGAAACTGCCCCTAAAAATCCTTATGGCGAAAGTAAATTAATGATGGAAAAAATGATGAAGTGGTGTGACAACGCTTATGGTATGAAGTATGTCGCCTTGCGCTATTTTAACGTCGCAGGAGCGAAATCTGACGCTTCCATTGGAGAAGATCATGATCCTGAAACGCATTTAGTACCGATTATTTTACAAGTCGCTTTAGGCCAAAGAGAAGCATTACAAATTTTTGGTGATGATTATAAAACGCCAGACGGTACATGTATTCGTGATTATGTTCAAGTAGAAGATTTAATTGCTGCCCATATTTTAGCTTTGGAATATTTAAAAGCAGGAAATGATAGTAATGTTTTCAATCTAGGAAGTAATAATGGTTACTCCGTTAAAGAAATGCTAGAAGCAGCTAGAGCTGTCACTGGCAAAGAAATTCCTGCTAAAGTTGCACCAAGACGAGCAGGAGATCCAGCGGTATTAGTGGCTTCTAGTGAGAAAGCAAAAGAAATTTTAGGCTGGCAACCAGCTTACACTGATATTAAAGATATTATTAAAACTGCTTGGGATTGGCATGTTAGTCATCCTCATGGGTATGAAGACTCGGAGGCAAAATAATGAGTATCAGTCAAACAGTAGTTGATTTTGCTACCTTGGCAATTCAAGCTGGGGGTTATATGGAACTAGACCGCCTTTATTTGCAAAACCGAATTATCGCTTTAATCGGTGAAGATAGTCTAGAAGACGTTTTACCCCACAAACAATTGGAAAGTTCACTGGTCTTATTAGATCGATTGATTGAAAAAGCAAAAGATAACGGTGTGATTGATGATAGCTTTGCGCAAAAAGAAATATTGGAAGCGCAATTAATGGATTTTCTAACTCCACCGCCTTCTGTTGTTAATGCGTTTTTTGCCCAACACTATGCTAAAGCACCGGCTGATGCTACGGATTACTTCTTTAAATTATGTCAAGAAAATGACTATATTAAAACGCGAGCGATTGCAAAAAATATTGTTTTTCCGACTGAAACTGAATATGGTGCTTTAGAAATTACGATTAATCTTTCAAAACCTGAAAAAGACCCTAAAGATATCGCCGCCATGCGCAATGTTGCTGATGTTAATTATCCTAAATGTATGTTATGTATGGAAAATGAAGGGTATAAAGGCCGTCTGAACTATCCAGCTCGTAGTAATCATCGAATTATTCGGATGAACTTAAATGGAGAAAGCTGGGGATTTCAATATTCACCTTATGCTTATTACAATGAACATTGTATTATTTTGTCAGAAGAACATCGACCGATGAAAATTAGTCGGGCCACTTTTGAACGCTTGTTAAGTATTATTGAAGTTTTTCCCCATTATTTCGTTGGTTCTAATGCGGATTTACCAATTGTGGGAGGATCTATTTTATCTCATGATCACTATCAAGGTGGAAGGCATACTTTTGCCATGGCCAAAGCACCAATTGAAACAGAAATTAGTTTGAGTGTTTTTAAAAATATCAAGGCTGGGATTGTCAAGTGGCCAATGTCTGTTATTCGCCTGCAAGGAAGTAATAAAAATGAGCTGATTAATGCTTGTGATTATATTTTACAAGCATGGAAACAATATTCAGATGAGAGTGTCTCAATAAAAGCATACAGTGAAGATGGAACACCTCACCATACAGTTACACCAATTGCAAGAAGAAATGGTGAACTATATGAGGTGGATTTAGTTTTACGAGATAATAATGTTTCAGAAGAATTTCCAGATGGCATCTTTCATCCTCATCCAGAAGTCCAACACATCAAAAAAGAAAATATTGGTCTGATTGAAGTGATGGGCTTAGCAGTATTACCCCCAAGACTATTAAATGAGTTAGAAGAAGTCAAAAATTATGTGCTGAAAAAAGCTAATGATATGGCGAGCTATCATCAAGTCTGGGCTGATCACATGATGAAGCACTATCAATTTACAGAAGCTAACGCGATGGAAATCATTCATGCTGAAGTTGGTCAGATTTTTGCTCAGGTACTAGAAGATGCAGGTGTCTTTAAGCGAGATACTACTGGACAAGCAGCGTTTTTACGTTTTACCGCTACACTTTAAAATTTGTGATGCTGCATAAGCAGGATAATGTAGGCAAATTTTTAATTGAAATTTCTCACTGCAACGTGTCACTTAGAAAATAAAGGAGGTGTCAAATGGCGACCATTAAAGATATTGCCAAAAAAGCTAATGTTTCTGCCGCTACTGTCTCACGAGTTTTAAATTATGATACTGGTCTTGCAGTGGGGCAAGAAACCAAACGAAAAATCTTTGAAGCAGCTGAAGCGCTAAATTATACAAAATATAAAAATAAGCAAAAAAAAGCGGAGCAAGTTATCCGCTTAGTACAGTGGTATAATGCAGAAGAAGAATTAGCTGATTTATATTATTTAGCGATTCGTTTAGGGATTGAAAGAAAAGCGGAAGAATTAAATATTCAGCTCGTAAAAGAATCTCTTTTTGAACTTTCTCAAATGAAGACAGATGGAACAATCGCGTTGGGAAAATTTGATGCCAAACAGATTAAAAGGCTAAAAGAGATGGGACAACCACTTCTTTTTGTTGACTATGACACCATGTCAGCCGGATTTGATTCATTAGTCGTCGATTTTCATCAGGCTGTCGATTTAGTTATCGACCATTTTATTAAAGAAGGCCATGAAAGAATTGCGATATTAACTGGTATCGAGTATACCAAAGACTTCCATAATGAAATCATAGATCCGCGGCTGACGATTTTTAACGAACGCCTACAACAATTGCGCCTGTTAAATTCTGAATATGAAATTACCGCCGACTTTACAGTAGAAGGTGGCTACCAAGCTGTTCATAAATTTTTACAAGTTACAAAAAAACTACCCACGGCTTTATTTGCAACTAGTGATGCAATGGCAGTAGGGGCTTTGAAAGCTATACAAGCATTTGGGTTGAAAGTACCAGAAGATATTTCTGTTATTGGTTTTAATGATGTTAGCGTGGCTAAATATGTCACACCCGCACTATCCACTGTTCAAGTTCCAACAGAATGGATGGGGGAATTGGCATTAGAAACGATATTGCAACTTACAAAAGATGAAGCGCCGGTACCAAGAAAGATTACCCTTGGTACAAAATTAATGCTAAGAGATTCAACTTTAATTTCTCAATGATGAAAAGTTATCGTAGCCTTAAAAATTGGCTACGGTAATTTTTTTAGCGGAAAATTGTTTAAGTGTTTTTACCAGTAACAATTCTATACAACAAGTTTATTACCCGATATTGCTTGGGTGAATTGTTTAGCTTTTTTTATTATTTACTTACTTTTTACAAGCGGTTATTTAACTTTTATAAATATGTGGTAAAATACACTAGAGTTAAAGGAGAGGATAACAGCGTGAAGATATTGGCGTTTGATACATCAAATAAAACATTAACTGTCAGTTTAATGGAAGATACTCTTTTATTAGGAGAAATTACCACTAATGTAAATAAAAACCACAGTGTAACCTTAATGCCAGCTATAGCTGATTTAATGGAGAAAGTCGGGTTAACACCACAAGATATTGATCGGATTGTAGTCGCACAAGGTCCTGGCTCTTATACGGGTCTGCGAATTGGGGTAACGACAGCTAAAACATTGGCAGATACATTAAATTGTGAATTAGTCGGTGTTTCAAGTTTAGCTGTACTCGCGGCAAATTGCCGTAATTATAATGGCGTGATTGTACCATTATTTGATGCAAGAAGAAATAATGTTTATACAGGTCTTTACAAATGGCAAGAAAATGAATTACAAACAGTTAAAAATGACACACATATTGCCCTAACCGATTTATTACCACAATTGGCTTTTGAAAAGGAAATTTTATTTGTTGGTGAAGATGCGATTAAATTTTCTGACCAGATAAAAACAGCATTGCCACATGCGACAATCAATCAGGTTCCTCATTGGCAAGTGCCAAATGGTGCTGTCTTAGCAGAACTAGGGGCAAAAAAAGCACCTGTTTTAGAGATTGATGCTTTTTTACCATTATATTTAAAACGAGTAGAAGCAGAAGAAAAATGGATAGCAAGCCACCAGGATTGGACAGGTGATGAGAATTATGTTGAAAAAATTTAAAGCTCTTTTGCCAAAGCCTCCTTTTAAATCAGCAGGATATACTTCACGGCCTTATCCTGTAAATACCAAATGGCTTGTGCGGGAAGTGACAAATGAAGATATTAAAGCTCTATTAGCAGTGGAACGAGAAGTTTATCATGGCAAATTACCTTGGACAAAATCAGCTTTTTTATCTGAATTGATTTCACCACTGCCACATTTGTATTTATGTATCGAAAACGAGGATATCTTAGCTTTTGGCGGATGTAGGATTATTGGAAATGATGCCCATATCACCAATATTGCAGTTCATCCTAAATTTCAAGGTGCAGGTATCGGGACTTTTTTATTAGAAGAGCTTGAAACTTTTGCGCGCCAACACGGCTGTCTTACGATGTCTTTAGAAGTACGTCTTAGTAATCGTGACGCTCAGCGACTCTACCGCAAGTTAGGTTACGTTTCACGAGCGATTAAACCTGCCTACTACGACCAAACCAATGAAGACGCTTTGGATATGGTGAAATATATTGAATAATTTTAAGATTAAAGAAAAAAAAGATTACAACTTGACGGAATTGGCTGATTCATTGTATAACTTGGCAGAGGCTGCCTATCAAACCGGAAGCCCCTGGAAAAAAGAGCAATATCTGACGGATTTAACGAATGCTTTAACCAATTATTTTATTATTGAAGAAAAAGAAACAATCGTTGCTTTTTTAGCCTATCAAAAGATTGTTGATGAAGTTGAAGTTGCTAATCTAGCAGTTCATCCTAAGTCTCAAAATAAAGGGTATGGCGGAATATTAATGAAATTGGTAGATAAAATTTCTGGTGTAAACCAAATCTTTTTAGAAGTCCGGGTAAAAAACTTCTCGGCTAAAAATTTATATTTAGCCCATGGTTATGAAGTTATTAGCCGACGGGCAGACTATTATCAAAATCCGGTCGAGGATGCTTTAATTATGGTAAAGAAAGTGAGGCCAATTTTAGAAAATGAAGTCTGAATTAATTTTGGCTATTGAAAGTAGCTGTGACGAAACCAGTGTAGCAGTGATTAAAGATGGGCATGAAATATTAAGTAATATTGTTGCGTCTCAAATTAAAAGTCACCAACGTTTTGGTGGGGTGGTGCCAGAAGTTGCTAGCAGACATCATGTAGAACAAATTACGATATGTCTAGAAGATGCTTTAGCTCAAGCACAAGTAAAACCTGCGGATTTAACAGCAGTAGCAGTAACTTATGGTCCTGGTTTAGTCGGGTCACTTTTAATTGGAATTTCAGCAGCTAAAGCTTTTGCTTGGGCACACCAGTTACCTTTAATCCCAGTTAATCATATGGCTGGCCATATTTATGCGGCCCGTTTAGTGAAGCCGTTACAATTTCCATTAATGGCTTTATTAGTTAGCGGTGGCCATACAGAACTGGTTTATATGGCAGCAGATGGAACTTATGAAATAATTGGAGAAACACGCGATGATGCAGCTGGTGAAGCGTATGACAAAGTGGGACGAGTGTTAGGACTAACTTATCCAAGTGGAAAAGAAATCGATACGCTTGCTCATCTTGGCAACGACACATTTAACTTCCCGCGGGCGATGATTCACGATGATAATTATGATTTTAGTTTTAGCGGTTTAAAAAGTGCCTTTATAAATTTAGTCCATAACGCCAATCAAAAAGGAACCGAATTAAGTAAAGAAGATTTAGCTGCAAGTTTTCAAGCCAGTGTAGTAGACGTGTTAACAGCAAAAACAATTAGGGCTTGTCAAAATTGGCCGGTTAAACAACTAATCGTTGCCGGTGGAGTTGCGGCAAATAAAGGGTTACGGGAACGTTTGAGTGAAGAATTACCTAAAGAAGTGCCTGGTGTTGAATTAATTGTACCGCCACTACGTTTATGTGGGGATAATGCTGCGATGATTGGAGCGGCAGCTCATGTGGAATTAGCTAAACAAAACGTAGGCGACTATCGTTTAAATGCAAAACCAGGTTTAGCATTAGCGTAAGCTTTTTCAAATTGTGTTTTTAATAGTGGTAGCTTTTGAAAAAATTAATGGTAAAAAAGAGTTATATTATTGGTGTAGTCAAGAAGTAGTGATTTTCTTCAGGCTGATGGATTTTTGGGGGAAATGAAATCATCTGATTGTAAGATTACTATTTCTGGCTTCCTTTCTTAAAAAATGGACACTTGGCTTGTGCTAAGTGTCCATTTTTTTACTGAAGTTACTTTATGGCTTTTTCATAAAAAGTAAAAATTTTCTTATCGTAGTCAATTAAACCTTTTTCTTTTAATTTTTTGATCACTTGTCCGGCTGTTTCACGGGTAGTACCACTATTAACGGCTAGTTCCTTTAAAGTAATTGGAAAAGGAATGGTGGTTTTTGATTTTGATTCTTGGTGCCCAAGTTCCCGTTTCAATATGTAGAGATTTTGCGTTACGCGATCGTGGGCATTCGAAGTTAAACCGGTTTGAAGCCGTAATTGATGACTTTCAATAATTTTATTTTGCTTTTTAATTAGGTAAAGTAATTGTTTGTTGTTTTTTTGACAAATTTGTTCGTAAATTTGGGTTGGGAAATAGAAAGTTTCAATATCTGTTAAGGCTTGTGCGCTGTGGGTATATACTTCTGCTTCAAATATACCACCCAAAGGAAAAACGCTATTGTTTGAAACATAATCATAATAATAATAAGTAGCACTTTCATCGTAACGCTCAATTCTAACTAAACCCTCCACGACATAGTAAAGCCGGTCTCGAGCGTCGCCTTCGTCAAAAAGAACTTGTCCTTTTTTATATGATCGTAATAAAACGTTTGCTTTTAAAAGTTGGAATTCATCCTCTGTTAGATTTTCAAAATCTGCTTGGTATCTTAAACGAGAAAATTGGTAATCTACCTTGTCTGCATACATCGTTGGCTAACTCCTTTTTACTCTTTTTTTCTCTATTTTATATTGTTGCTTTTTTCGAGTTGTTTGTAAAGAGTGAACTAATGCAAATAAGGGGAGATTGGGCAAAAAAATAATGAAAAATTCTAATTCGAATTTTTATCAAAAGAAAATGAAAAAAGTGAATAAAAGCTATCGTTGTATATTGAAAATATACAAAACGTTAAAATAGTATGCGTTTTCAAATTTAGAAATCCTTGATAATATAGAAAGAATGTTTATATGCAAAAAAAAAAACTAAATGAATAAATATTTTTTTTAGAGTAAAAATGAATAAATATAGTCCTTGTTATGATTATTTTGTCGTCTAATCGGGTAAATATAAATAACACCGGATATAATGTGAAATATTTCTCGTTTGTAATGCCGAATAAATTTGAAAACCCTTTCTTTTAAGCGTTAATCTATTAATGTAATCAATAACGAGGAGGCAATAAAAAATGGACAAACCAATTCACGTGTTTTCCGAAATCGGAAAACTGAACACTGTTCTATTAAAAAGACCTGGCGTAGAAGTTGAAAACTTAACTCCAGACATTATGGATCGTTTACTATTTGATGATATTCCATATTTGCCAAATGCCCAAGCTGAGCATGATGAGTTCGCCAAAGTTTTACAAGACAATGGGGCAGAAACACTTTATTTAGAAAAATTATCAACAGAAGCAATTGATGCTGGAAATGTGAAAGAAGAATTTTTAAATCGCATTCTTGATGAATCACATATTGACTCTGCTACAGTGCGTCAAGGCTTATTTGAATACTTACTAAGTATGGAAACCCAAGACATGGTAGATAAAATCATGGCTGGTGTCCGCACAAAAGAAATTGATGTTAAATCACGTTCACTTTTAGATTTATCTAGTGACGATGACTATCCATTTTATATGGATCCAATGCCTAACTTATACTTCACCCGCGACCCTTCCGCTTCAATTGGTAACGGTATGACAGTTAACAAAATGACTTTTGAAGCACGTCGTCG
The DNA here is from genome assembly GCF_051713765.1 of Enterococcus sp. DIV0755b. Lineage (NCBI taxonomy): Bacteria > Bacillati > Bacillota > Bacilli > Lactobacillales > Enterococcaceae > Enterococcus > Enterococcus sp. DIV0755b. Next base: position 1,600,645 of record NZ_JBIOQN010000001.1, read on the forward strand.
TGAATCATTATTTACAGAATATATCTTAAAACATCATCCTCGCTTTGCTGGTAAAGTTGATGTTTGGTTAGATCGTGAAGCTGACGGTCACATTGAAGGTGGGGACGAATTAGTTCTTAGCCATGAAGTCTTAGCAGTGGGTATTTCACAACGAACTAATGCGAAAACATTGGAAAAATTGGCGCGCAATATGTTTGCAAAAAATGCCGGCTTTGAAAAAGTTCTAGCTATTAAAATTCCAAATAACCGCGCGATGATGCACTTAGATACTGTATTTACAATGGTAGATTACGATAAATTTACTATTCATCCAGCAATTCAAGATGCAGACGGTAAAATTGACTGCTTTATCTTAGAACCAAATGGTGACGATATTACAATCACACAAACAAATGATTTACACGGCACCTTAAAAGATTTATTACACTTAGATGATTTAGTTTTAATTCCAACTGGTAACGGCGATGCAATTGTTGCTCCTCGTGAACAATGGAATGATGGCTCAAACACTTTAGCAATTGCACCAGGTGTAGTTGTAACCTATAATCGTAACTATGTATCCAATGAAATTTTGCGTAGCTATGGTATTAAAGTGTTAGAAATCCATTCAGGAGAATTATCACGCGGTCGTGGTGGTCCTCGTTGCATGAGTCAACCATTAGTACGTGAAGACTTAAAAAAATAAAAAGATGAATTGGTTCTGCGGGCAGCTTTAGGCTGCCTTAGCGGACCAAATGAATTATAACTAAAGGAGAGCTCAACTTATGAAAGAATCTGTATTCCAAGGAAGAAGCTTGTTAGCTGAAAAAGATTTTACGAAAGAAGAAATTCAATATTTAATCGATTTTTCTGAACATTTGAAAGATCTTAAAAAACGTGGTATTCCACACCACTACTTAGAAGGCAAAAACATTGCCCTTTTATTTGAAAAAACTTCTACTCGTACCCGTGCTGCCTTTACTACAGCTGCAATTGATTTAGGTGCACATCCTGAATATCTTGGTGCAAATGATATCCAATTAGGTAAAAAAGAATCTACTGAAGATACTGCCAAAGTATTGGGCCGTATGTTTGACGGGATTGAATTCCGCGGATTCAGCCAAAAAATGGTTGAAGAGTTGGCTGAGTTTTCAGGCGTTCCAGTTTGGAATGGTTTGACAGATGAATGGCATCCAACACAAATGATTGCTGACTTCCTAACAATCCAAGAAAACTTTGGAACTGTAGAAGATATTACATTAGCTTACTGTGGTGACGGTCGTAATAACATGGCAAACTCATTATTAGTAACTGGTGCAATTTTAGGTACAAATGTACGAATCGTAGCGCCAAAAGAATTACAACCTGAAGAAGACATCCAAAAAATGGCACAAGAATTTGCTGAAAAATCAGGTGCTAAATTGATGGTTACAGACGATGTTGACAAAGGTGTTGACGGCGCCGATGTATTATACTCAGACGTTTGGGTATCAATGGGTGAAGAAGACAAATTTGAAGAACGGATTAAATTATTACGTCCTTACCAAATCAACATGGAAATGATTGAAAAAACACATAATACCGATCGATTAATCTTCTTACACTGCTTACCAGCATTCCATGACACTAACACTGTCTACGGTGAACAAATGAAAGAAAGATTTGGTATCACTGAAATGGAAGTTACTGATGAAGTATTCCGTTCAAAATATGCTCGTCAATTTGATCAAGCAGAAAACCGTATGCACTCAATCAAAGCGATTATGGCTGCAACATTGGGTAATCTATTCATTCCCCGCGTTTAATCGTTACTAAACTAAAAACCTACTTTAACTAAGACGAGTCAGTTCTTTGAGCCTTTTGCCTGTCAAAAGAGCTGGCTTGTTTTGGTGTTTCTAAAAACTTATGAAATTTCTTACGAGGAGCGATAATTATGGCAAAACGTAAAGTCGTTGTGGCTTTAGGCGGGAATGCAATTTTATCTGATGATGCAACTGCACAAGCACAACAAAACGCATTAAAAGAAACAGCAAAATACTTGGTACAATTTATTGAACAAGGTGATGAGTTAATCATCTCTCATGGTAATGGTCCTCAAGTTGGGAACTTATTAATTCAACAAGCGGCCGCTGACTCTGAAAAAACACCAGCAATGCCTTTAGATACTTGTGTGGCGATGACAGAAGGTTCAATTGGCTACTGGTTACAAAATGAAATGGGATCAATTTTAAAAGAAAAAGGAATCGATAAAGATGTCGTTTCTTTAGTAACTCAAGTAATCGTAGCAGAAGACGATCCATCATTTAACAACCCAAGTAAACCAGTTGGTCCTTTCTTTACAGAAGAAGAAGCCAAACAACAAATGGCTGCTAGCAGCAATGCCACTTTTAAAGAAGATGCAGGTCGTGGCTGGCGCAAAGTTGTAGCTTCACCAAAACCAATTTCAATTAAAGAAGCGCGTGTCATTGAAAGTTTAGTCGATCAAGGCGTTGTAACTATTTCTGTTGGTGGCGGCGGGATCCCTGTCGTTGAAACTGAAAATGGCTTAGAAGGTCGCGAAGCGGTTATCGATAAAGATTTTGCTTCTGAAAAATTAGCTGAAATCATCAATGCAGATCTTTTGATTGTATTAACGGGTGTCGATAATGTTTATGTAAACTATCAAAAACCAGATCAAAAGAAACTAGAACGCGTAACTGTTTCTGAAATGAAACAATATATTAAAGAAGATCAGTTTGCACCAGGTAGCATGTTACCAAAAGTGCAAGCATGTATCGAATTTGTTGAAGCTCGTCCTGAAGGCAAAGCAATCATCACTTCATTAGAAAATATTGAAAACCTATTAGCTAATGAAGATGGAACAATTGTCGTTGCCGACTAATTTATTATTTTGTGAAAAAATAGCTCTGCTGTACATTTTTCTCCTTTAGGGTACAGTGGAGGTATTTTTTTAATGCTGGTTATAAATATGCACTATTTAGTGAAAAACGAAATAAAATACTTGTTGTTTTAAAATAATAATAAAAAAGACTAGCCAGAAAAAAAAGTATTTGCTATAATCGGTGTCAGTTTAATAATTGATTTTGTGAACAAGAGAGTATTATTTGTTGGAAAACATAGCGAGTTTGGGAAGGTGTAAGCCAAGCAGGAAGGCAAATAAGAAGCGCACTTGGGAAAATCTGCTAAAAAAGCAGACGGCCATCTACCGTTATAGAAGAAGCTGGTCTGAAATTCAGACAATAAGAGTGGTACCGCGGGAAGTCTCGTCTCTAACGATTATCGTTAGGGGCTTTTTTTATTGGTAAAATCCAGCTAGATAAAGGTTCTAACTGGTTTTGGTTGCAATTAAATTGTAAAATAATGGTAACTGATGAGTTTTATGCTCATTTTAATCTAAGGAGGATATTTGATGAATAACAAAGATGTCGTAGCAAAAGCACTTTACGCTGTATTAAAAGATGATTTATCAATGGAACAAATTGAAAAGCTTTTGGAAAATCCCAAATCTGCTGATCACGGGGATGTGGCCTTTCCTACTTTTGCCTTAGCTAAAGCGTATAAAAAAGCACCACAACAAATTGCGCCAGAATTAGCAGAAAAAATTGATGGTGCTAATTTTGAAAAAATTGAAGTTGTTGGTCCATACTTAAACTTCTTTATGAATAAAGGTGCTATTTCAGAAAAAGTTTTAGCCACTGTAGTAAAAGAAAAAGAACACTACGGAGATGCTAATATTGGAGAAAATCGTAATGTACCAATCGATTTGTCTTCACCAAATATTGCCAAACCGATTTCAATGGGACACTTGCGTTCTACGGTTATTGGTAACTCCATTGGATTTATTATGGAAAAAATTGGCTATAACCCAATTCGGATTAACCATTTAGGTGACTGGGGTACACAATTTGGTAAATTAATTGTTGCCTATAAAAAATGGGGTTCAGAAGAAGCGGTTAAAGAGCAACCAATCAACGAATTATTACGTTTGTATGTACAGTTTCATGAAGAAGTTGAAACACAGCCTGAACTGGACGATGAAGCTCGTGCTTGGTTTAAAAAACTAGAAGACGGTGACAAAGAGGCTGTTTCATTATGGCAGTGGTTCCGTGATGAATCAATGAAAGAATTCAATAAAATCTACGATATGTTAGAAGTTAAATTTGACTCTTTAAATGGGGAAGCTTTCTACAATGATAAGATGGATGAAATTATCGAATTGTTGGAAGAAAAACATTTACTAAAAGAAGATCGTGGCGCAGAAATCGTCGATTTATCTGCTTATGATTTGAATCCGGCGTTAATCCGTAAATCTGATGGTGCCACACTTTATATCACTCGTGACTTAGCGGCAGCGTTATATCGTAAACGGACTTATGATTTTGCCCAATCTATTTACGTAGTAGGTAACGAACAAAGCTATCATTTTAAACAATTAAAAGCAGTTCTAAAAGAAATGGGCTTTGACTGGTCTGACGACATGCATCACATTGCATTTGGCTTGATTACGCAAGGTGGTAAAAAATTATCAACGCGTAAAGGGAAGATCGTTTTACTTGAAGAAGTCTTAAATCAAGCAATTGATTCAGCGAAAGAACAAATTTCTGAGAAAAATCCTGATTTAGAAAACAAAGACGAAGTAGCTAAACAAGTCGGTGTAGGCGCAGTTATTTTCCACGATCTTAAAAATGACCGCTTAAATACATTTGACTTTACATTAGAAGAAGTGGTTCGTTTTGAGGGCGAAACTGGTCCGTATGTACAATACACTCATGCTCGGGCAATGAGTATTTTAGAAAAAGCTGGCTTTACACCAGATGAAAATGCGCACTATACATTAAATGACGAAGCTTCTTGGGAAGTTGTAAAATTAATTCAACAATACCCAGATACAATCTTAAAAGCTGCATCTAATTACGAACCATCTGTGATTGCTAAACATGCAATCAAATTAGCACAAGCATTTAATAAATATTATGCGAATGTGAAAATTTTGGCGGATGACAATCAAAAAGATGCCCGTCTAGCATTAGTATATGCTGTGACAGTTTTACTAAAAGAAGACCTACGTCTATTAGGATTACACGCCCCAGACAAAATGTAAATCTAAATAAAAAAACGGTAGCAGCTATTTAAATAGTTGCTACCGTTTTACTATTTTACTATATTTAACTACTAGCAAATTAAAAACTTCCAAATAATTAGTAGTAAAAAGCCGATAAAAAAGGGAGGAACGACTACTAAAATAAAATGACTGATCGTCTTACCAACTTCTCTTTCTTTTTTATAAGCGGGATCGTTGCGATCTAATTGAAATTTCTTTAGAGAACGAGACCAAAATAGACCATCGCTAATTTTTAACATTATACTTAAAAAAAGTAAGAATGTTGTAAAAGAAAGACCAACAATTAAAAACACAGTTAAGTTATCTAGACCAAAAAGAGCATGCTTCATGTTAATCCTCAAATGAAAGTAATTGTTCTAGTTTGTTACGGCCAATAACTTTGATTAAAAGCGGAATGCGTGGTCCGTGATCTTGGTTTAACGTTAATTGATAAAGTGCGGTAAAGAGCGCTTTTTGTGCAGTACGTTTTTCTTTTTTGTCAGTTGCAGTACTTAAGTCATAAATTTTTTGCATTAATTCTGTTTCTGTGAGAGCAGTTGTCTGAGGTAGAAGCTGGCGAAATTCTTTTATTTGTTGTTTTACCTCTGGGCTAAGTGTTTGGTATACTTTTGTATTTGGCGTTTCACAAATTGTAATCAGACGATTTTTCGCATCATTTTCAATCCAGTATTGGGATCGTGGCAGAATATAAGCAATTGCTTCTGATGAATAGAGATTTTCTTTTTCTAATAATTTTTGGGCCAGAGTGGCGTTATTCGCAGTTAGAGATAAAATACTTACAACATGCCCAAATTCAGGATAAGTTTTTGTAAGATCAACACCAGTTAATTGTAATAATTGTTGGTTTGTTTCGTCTAAATCGCCTTTTTTAGCCTTTGATACTAAGCGTTCAAATTCTGCGTAGTTTCGCAAAACATCATCATCTAAGCCTAAATCAAACTGAGCTTTTGGCTGGTATTTTCCATATAAGTAAAATACCAATTCTGGTGTATAAATAGATAATAAATCGGGCAAAGTTAAAATATTCCCTGTGGAACTGGACATTTTCTTTGTTTGCCCTTTGATATTGACAAAATCATAAGGTTGATAGATTGGCGCATGCCAATTAAAGATTTCTTTTGCAATCGCTTTTGCCACGTCGAAGCTACCATTTTTTGAAGAATGGTCTTTTCCTCCAGGTTCAAAAGCCACCTTTTCATACCGCCAGCGCATAGGCCAATCAATTTTCCAATGAAGTTTGATTCTTTGCTTTTGTCCAATCGTTTGTTGGCCAACGTGCTGACAATTTTGACATGTATAAAAAATAGTTTGTGTTGTTTCATCGTAACGTGTAATTCTAGTGGTATCGTGGTAACAATTATCACAATATAAAGAGATTGGATAATAATTTTCTCGCTCAGTTTGATCAGGTTTTTCGGAACGAAAACGGCTTAAAATATCATATATCTCTTTACGCTTACTCAGAGCTAGGGCAATTTCCTCATCGTAATTTCCACCTTCATAAGCTTGTGTTTCAAAAATAAATTCAGGTTTAATCGTCATTTTTTCTAAATCATTGCGAAATAATTGTTCAAAATAATCACCATAGGAAGTAGCTGTAGTATCTTTTTTAGGAGCTGCTACTTTTGTATAAGGCATGCCGATACTTTTGGCTGATACCCCCATAACATTTTGTGGAATTTTGCGTAAACGATCATAATCATCCCAAGATAAAATATAACGAGGCTTGGCGCCTAAAAAAGTGAGTGCTTGAGTGACGAAATAAGTGGTAGCAATTTCACGAAAATTCCCCACATGAATGTAACCAGAAGGACTAACACCAGAAGCACATGTAATCGTATTTTTTTGATCTGACTGTTGCTTGATTAACTTATTAGCGATGTCAAAAGCCCAATGCATAAAAAAACCTCCTTGTTAAAATTTATTCAGCTATTTCTTTTAATTGTAGCATTGAATTGAAAAAAATTCCTTTTTGCTCTTTTTAAAGATTGTTTTGCAGCAGGGCAAATAAAAAACACTCAAACAGTTAACTGTTTTGAGTGTTAAATTTATACTAAGCAATGATATGAGAGTTGAAGTATTCTTCAATTTTAGCTGCATCTTCTTCGGTACGGGAGATGACAATAACCGTATCAAAGCCTGCGATAGTGGTTACTTTTTCTGGTACTTCAATATCATCGATTAAAGCACACAAGACTTGGGCGTTATCGGGAATCGTTACAATAATGGTTAAAAAATGTACCCGTTCCACTTTAACTACCACATCTTCAACCATATGGATTAGACGACGTTCTTCTTCGCGACCATCTCCATCAAAGCGGTCACCTTGAAAAATTTCAAACCGAGCGATGCCGTTGTCATCAGGTGCCTTAATGATTTTTAAATCGCGAATATCACGAGAAATTGTAGCTTGAGTAGCACTTACACCATGACTTTCCAAGATATTTAGTAATTCTTCTTGGGTGCGAACGGTTTGATTGCTAATGATTTGTTTAATTAATAAATGACGGTCTGCTTTACGCATTTGTTTGCTCCTTTATCAATAAATTTGCAACCTCATCATAACAAAATACTTTATTTTTTGATAGTCTTATTAATGTTTTTTTATACACTGGATGTTTTCATAATACAAATTTATGCGTAATGTAGCACTTTTATAGTAAAAGTTTGAATTATCTGTCTTTTTTAACAGAAAAATATTTCTCTGAATAATTTTCTACCGAATAATAAAAAATCGTCACTTTTTATATGTTGTCAAGTAACTCTTTTTTTATTTAAAAGATAAAGATTAAAAAAAGCGACTTTCAGACTTGAAACTCATCACCATTATCGGTATAATGGCTAAGGATGTGGGGAAAACCTACAGACCACAAAATCCACATCAAAAACGGATCTGAGACAGGGTGCTTTACCAAATAGTAAAGTCTGCCAAGGAGCTTGACGTTTTTGAAAGGGAAAAAACCAAATTGGAGGAAACAAAAACATGGCAGTAATCTCAATGAAACAATTGCTAGAAGCCGGCGTACACTTTGGTCACCAAACACGTCGCTGGAACCCAAAAATGAAGAAATATATCTTCACAGAACGTAATGGTATCTACATTATTGACTTGCAAAAAACAGTTAAATTAGTAGATGCAGCTTACGACTACATGAAAAACGTTGCAGAAGAAGGCGGCGTTGCATTGTTTGTTGGTACTAAAAAACAAGCACAAGAAGCAATCAAAGAAGAAGCAACTCGTGCAGGTCAATTCTACGTTAACCATCGTTGGTTAGGTGGTACTTTGACTAACTGGGAAACAATCCAAAAACGTGTTGCACGTTTGAAACAAATCAACAAAATGGAAGAAGACGGTACTTTTGAAGTACTACCTAAAAAAGAAGTTGTGGGCTTAAACAAAGAACGCGAACGTCTTGAAAAATTCTTAGGTGGTATCGCTGATATGCCTCGTATTCCAGATGTAATGTACATCGTTGACCCTCGTAAAGAACGTATTGCTGTTCAAGAAGCTCGTAAATTGAATATCCCAATCGTAGCGATGGTTGATACAAACTGTGATCCAGATGAAATCGATGTTGTAATCCCATCAAATGACGATGCGATTCGTGCCGTTAAATTAATTACAGCTAAAATGGCTGATGCATTAATCGAAGGCAACCAAGGTGAAGACCAAGTTGTTGAAGAAACTTTCGTATCAGAAGATGCTGAAGGCACAACTTCAATTGAAGAAATCGTTGACGTTGTTGAAGGCGACAACCAAGCTGAATAATTCAGTTGCATAAATTTTGACACGGAGCTGTTTCAAAGGCTAGGCGGCAAGCCTCACTCTCCTTTGAAACAGCTTTTTTTAAAGAAATGCAGGCTACCTGCAACAAACTTCGAGGAGGAACCACAAAATGGCAGACGTTACAGCTAAAATGGTTAAAGAATTACGCGACATGACTGGTGTCGGTATGATGGATGCAAAACGTGCATTAGTAGAAGTTGAAGGCAATATTGAAAAAGCCGTAGACTTATTAAGAGAAAAAGGTATGGCAAAAGCAGCTAAGAAAAATGATCGTATTGCCGCAGAAGGTTTAGCTTCTGTTGCAGTAAACGGTAACGTTGCTGCTGTTGTTGAAGTTAACTCAGAAACTGACTTCGTTTCTAAAAACGAAATGTTCCAAGATTTAGTTAAAGAAATCGCTGAATTAGTAGCTGCGAATAAACCAGCTGACATGGAAGCAGCAATGAAATTAGAAACTGCTAAAGGTACTGTTGAAGCAGCTTTAATTGAAGCAACTCAAGTTATTGGTGAAAAAATCAGCTTCCGTCGTTTTGAAGTTGTTGAAAAAGACGATAACGCAGCGTTTGGTGGCTACTTACACATGGGTGGTCGGATTGCTGTATTGACTGTTTTAGAAGGTACAACTGATGAAACAGTAGCAAAAGACGTTGCAATGCACGTTGCTGCTATCAACCCACGCTATGTTGATGAATCACAAATTCCAGCTGAAGAATTAGAACATGAAAAAAATGTTTTAACTGAACAAGCATTAAACGAAGGCAAACCAGCTAATATCGTTGAAAAAATGGTTGAAGGCCGCTTGAAGAAATTCAAAGCTGAAATTTCTTTAGTTGACCAACCATTTGTTAAAGACCCAGATATGACTGTTTCTCAATACGTTGCTTCAAAAGGCGCTACAGTGAAATCATTTGTACGTTTTGAAGTTGGCGAAGGTATCGAAAAACGTGAAGATAACTTTGTTGAAGAAGTTATGAGCCAAGTTAAAAAATAATTCTATTCAATTGAATAGTAGGGAACGCATTTTATGCGCTCCCTTTTTTTAAAGCCAGTTATAAAAAAATAACGGCAAACCCTGACGACAGTATAAAGATTATCGCAATTTATGCTACAATAGTCAGTAGAAGATACGGAGGAAGCAAAATGGTTAAACCAAAATATCAACGAGTAGTCCTAAAATTAAGTGGAGAAGCATTAGCCGGTGATGAAGGCTTTGGTATTAAACCACCAACTATTAAAGAAATCGTCAAAGAAATTAAAGATGTCCATGCATTGGGTGTTGAAATGGCAATTGTAGTTGGTGGCGGTAACATTTGGCGGGGACAAATTGGTGCCCAAATGGGTATGGAACGCGCTCAAGCAGATTACATGGGAATGTTAGCTACCGTTATGAACGCTTTGGCATTACAAGATACGTTGGAAAATGAAGGAGTACCAACGCGCGTGCAAACATCCATCGAAATGCGCCAAATTGCTGAACCTTATATTCGCCGTCGAGCTGAACGCCACTTAGAAAAAGGTCGTATTGTAATTTTTGCCGGTGGTACTGGTAATCCATACTTTTCAACGGATACTACGGCTGCATTACGGGCAGCAGAAATCGATGCTGATGTCATTTTAATGGCAAAAAACAATGTTGATGGTGTTTACTCAGCAGATCCAAAATTAGATGATACTGCGGTGAAATTTGAAGAATTAACACATCTAGAAGTGATTGCAAAAGGTCTTCAAGTTATGGATTCAACTGCAAGCTCATTAAGTATGGATAATGATATTCCTTTAGTCGTCTTCAATTTAAATGAACCAGGAAATATTCGTCGTGTTATTTTAGGCGAACATATCGGCACAACAGTTAGGGGGAAGAAATAAATGGCTGATGCAACTATGACAGAAGCAAAAGAAAAAATGCAAAAAGTCGCTGAAAACTTGCAGCGTACATTAGGACAAATTCGTGCAGGTCGTGCGAACTCTGGTTTATTAGACCGAGTTTTAGTACCTTATTACGGGGTACCAACACCACTTAATCAAATGGCTTCTATTCAAACACCAGAAGCACGAGTTCTTTTAATCACACCTTTTGATAAATCAATGATTAAGGAAGTGGAAAAAGCTTTACTAACGAGTGATATCGGGATTACACCACAAAGCGATGGTACTGTAATTCGCTTAGTTTTCCCACAGCTAACAGAAGAACGCCGAAAAGAACTGGCTAAAGAAGTGAAAAAAGAAGCTGAAAATGCTAAAATTGCAGTTCGTAATGTTCGTCGCGATGCAATGGATGCTTATAAGAAACAAGAAAAAAATAGTGATATTACAGAAGATGACTTGCGCAACTTAGAAAAAGACGTGCAACAATTAACTGATGATAGCATTAAGCAGTTGGATCAAATTGCTGCAGATAAAGAAAAAGAACTTTTAGAAGTTTAATAAAAGTTTTTAGAAGGTGTGACAAAAGTCTTGTCACACCTTCTTTTTTTGCGAATAAACGGTATTAAAAAAATAGCCTCTTTTTTTGTGGAACAATTTTAAATTAAAAGATTAATTTACCAATAAATTTTCAACTTTATAAAGGAAAGGAGTTTTTTTGTGAAACATTACTCCGAGTAAAAAAGCGCTTTTGAAATCCATTTTGTGGATAACATCCTTTAATAATTTTAAAAAGCATTCTTGCTTTTCATAGGCAAGTATTCTGATTATTGCTATAATAGGGAAGATGATTTACTTGCGAGTAAAAATAGTTAGGAGGCTTTTTTATGTGGCGTTTTTTTCCACAGAAAAATAAATACGTTCAAGAAGAAGCGGCGTTTACATTTGATCAGAATAAGGAAATTCCCAAACATATCGCAATTATTATGGACGGTAATGGTCGCTGGGCACAAAATCGTCGTTTGCCCCGTGTTGCTGGACATAAAGAAGGGATGGAAACGGTCAAAAAAATTACGAAACATGCATCTCGTTTGGGGGTAAAAGTTTTAACATTATACGCTTTTTCAACTGAAAATTGGAAACGACCAGAAGAAGAAGTGAGTTTTTTGATGCAGTTACCGGTCGACTTTTTTGATAAATTTGTTCCAGAACTAATCAAAGAAAATGTGAAAGTAAACGTAATGGGCTACATTGAATTTTTACCTACCCATACACAAGATGCGGTAAACCGCGCAATTGAACAAACCAAAGATAACACTGGGATGGTACTAAACTTCGCTTTAAACTATGGCAGTCGAGCAGAGATAGTCACTGCTGTGCAAGATATTTATACAGAATTTAAAGAAAAAGATGCTAAAAAAGATGCAATCACAGAAGAAGTGATCAGCAATCATTTGATGACAGGATTTCTACCTGCTGAATTGCAAAATCCCGAATTACTAATTCGAACAAGTGGTGAAGAACGAATCAGCAACTTTTTATTGTGGCAAATTGCCTATAGTGAATTTTTCTTTACAGATGCTTTGTGGCCAGATTTTAATGGCGAGTTGTTGGAAATGGCCATTGCTACTTTCCAAAATCGTGATCGGCGTTTTGGCGGTTTAAAAAAATAGTTAAATTTGTAAAAACAAAGGAGGAATGGTTGTGAGACAAAGAGTTATCACAGCAGTTGTTGCGCTGGCATTATTTATTCCCATTATTTATGTCGGGGGCGTAGCAATTGAAGTGACTGCAGCAGTGCTTGCTGTAGTGGCTGTTTATGAATTATTTAGAATGAAAGAACTGAACATCATTAGTTTTGAAGGAATTATTAGTGCTATTGGTGCGGTACTACTAGTATTGCCAAAAGCGCGCTGGTTTTTCTTTTTACCCGCTAATGTGGATAATTTTTCGTTGTTTTATTTAACGGTATTATTACTACTAGGGGCAGCTGTCGTTTCTAAAAACATGTACACCATCGACGAAGCTGGATTTCCAGTTTTAGTTAGTCTATATGTCGGTATGGGATTTCGTGAATTTGTTAGTGCCAGGACTGAGAGTTTAATTATTCTATTTTTTGGTTTACTAATCGTGTGGGCAACAGATATTGGAGCGTATATGGTTGGTCGCCAATATGGCAAAAATAAATTGTGGCCGGAAATTTCGCCTAATAAGACAGTGGAAGGTGCTCTAGGTGGGATTGTTTCTGCGGTAGTTGTAGCTGCGATTTATGTTTTAATTTTCCAAAGCCAGCAAGACTTTGGTCATTCTTTACCGTTAGTCCTTATTTTTACGATTATTTTTTCAATTGTGGGGCAATTTGGTGATTTGGTTGAATCGGCAATTAAGCGACATTTTGGCGTGAAAGATTCTGGTAATATTTTACCTGGCCATGGTGGTATTTTAGATCGTTTTGATAGTATGTTGTTTGTTTTTCCAATTATGCACTTATTTGGAATTTTTTAAAAAAAGGCAGTCTTTAAAAGTTGGCGCTATGGCTAGCTTTTAAAGGCTTTTTTTATGAAGAATGGATGGAATTTTACGAATGTAGGAAACTTGCTACTGGAAAAGATTTCTTGTAACGTTTTTAAGCTGCTGAAAGATTTGATTTCAAATCGATAAAAGAATAAAATGACAAAAAGCCCTAGGAAAGTTTTGTCTAGACTATTTGTATGCTAAAATAAAAAGGCACTACTTTAGGTGTGGGAAAAATAGTTTTTGGTGAAATAAAACAAAACTATGCATGAAGGGAAGACACAACATGAAGACAATTATTACGTTTATTCTCGTGTTTAGTGTAATCGTTATTATACACGAATTCGGGCATTACTTTTTTGCTAAAAGAGCTGGTATTTTGGTGCGGGAATTTGCAATTGGAATGGGACCTAAAATCTGGGGCCATCAAGGAAAAGATGGCACGACATTTACTTTACGGGCCTTACCGATTGGAGGTTACGTTCGTATGGCGGGAAATGGTGAAGATGAGGTTGAATTAACACCAGGGATGCCAGTAGGACTAGTTTTAAATGATGAAGGTAAAGTAAAGCAAATTAATACTAGTAGCAAAGTACAGTTACCCACAGCTTTTCCTTTTGAATTGGCTGAATTTGATTTAGAAGACGAGTTATTTGTATCAGGTTATCAAAATGGCGATGACAGCCAGCAAATGCGTTATGAAGTTTTACATGATGCGACAATTATTGAATCTGATGGGGTTGAAGTGAGAATCGCACCTCGAGATGTGCAATTTCAGTCTGCCAAATTATGGCAGCGGATGTTGACCAACTTTGCTGGACCGATGAATAATTTTTTATTAGCGATTATTTTGTTTATTGTTATTACCTTCCTTCAAGGCGGCGTAGCGATTACCAATACTAATAAAATTGGGGCAATTAGCGATAATTCACCCGCGCAAATGGCGCAGTTAAAAGAAGGCGATGCAATTGAAAGTGTTGATGGTAAGCAGATTTCTTCTTGGGAAGATTTAACTGCTGCCATTACAAGTAGTAAAAATAAAGTCTTACATTTTACCGTTAAAAGAGGAAATGAAACATTTACGACTGAAGTTACCCCTAAAAAAGAAAATGTTGAAGGGCAAGAAGTGGTTCGTATTGGGGTGCAAGTTCCTATGGATACCAGTGTCACAGCGAAGTTAACTGGGGGTGTAAAACAAGCAGTTAACAGTTCAGTCCAATTGTTACGGGCTTTGGGTAATTTAATTGCCAAACCAGATATTAATAAATTAGGTGGACCAGTGGCGATGTTTCAAATGTCATCAGAAGCGGCTAAACAAGGTCCTTTGACGGTCATGCTCTTAATGGCTGTTATTTCAATGAATTTAGGCGTAATGAATTTATTGCCAATCCCCGCATTGGACGGCGGGAAAATTGTGCTTAATATTATTGAAGGTCTGCGAGGGAAACCGCTCAGTCAAGAAAAAGAAGGAATTTTAACATTAATCGGTTTTGGCTTTTTGCTATTGCTGATGGTTTTAGTTACGTGGAATGATATTCAACGCTGGTTCTTTTAAAACGTAGCTTGAAAGTTTAAGAAAATAGAAAAAATACATTAAAAATGTCAAACAGTTTTCATTGTTTGGCATTTTTTTATGGGTGCAATAATTCCAAATATGGCTTATACTATTTCAGGTACCTTAGTAAATTTAATGGTTCGATTTTCAGATTAAAAATTGATTTTTTAGGTACTTATTTGCTTATTAAGCAAAATTAATTGAAGTTTATTTTGATGCTTCAAGCTTTTTATAAAAAAGGGGGAAGGTTTTTTGGCAAATGAAAATGAACGGTTTGCGATTTTATTAGAGCAAATTGATTTAGCGCCAGAAGAAAGGCAACATCCCTTATTAAAAGACGGCGAAATTACCGAAGTTGTGGTACATCGGAAATCGCGTGTCTGGGAATTCACCTTATCTTTAGCAGAAATTTTACCAGCTACATTGTATCAAAAGATTTGGCAAAAATTGCAATTAGCATTCAATGAAATTGCGAGCGTGAAATTGCATCTTAAGGTTAGTCAGGCTGATTTTAACGAAGCACTATTACAAGATTATTGGCTATTGGCTATGCAGCAAAATTGTAGTACAAAAGCAGTTGAACAAGCTGTAAAAGGACAACTTCCTTATCTAGAAGATAATAAAATTATTTTGCCGGTGGTAAATGAAGCGGTTATTTCTTATTTAACAAGTGAGTATCTACCAAAACTTGAGTTGAGTTATCAAGATTTTGGTTTTCCTAAGTTTCGGATTGAACCTCGTTTTGACGAAGCAAAAGGAGCCCAAGCCATGCAAGAAATGGCCAAAAGGCAAGAAGCGCAACATGCACAATTAATGCAACAAGCGCAAGAGAACATGGCCCTTCATGAGCAAAAGAAAAAACAAGAGAAAAATCCGGTGCTAGGACCACTTGTTTTAGGTCGCAATATTCCTAGTGATGAACCAATTACACCAATGGTCAATATAATTGAAGAAGAAAGACGGGTTACGTTTGAAGGTTTTGTTTTTGATGCAGAAGTGCGGGAATTACGGACAAAACGGAAACTTTTAACATTGAAAGTAACTGACTATACTTCTTCTTTCATCGTGAAAAAGTTTTCCAATGGTGAAAAAGATGAACAAATCTTTGAAGCATTAACAAAAGGTAAATGGCTGAAAATTCGCGGTAGTATCCAAGAAGATACTTTCCAACGCGATTTAGTCATGATTGCACAAGATATTGCCGAAGTGAAACACGAACCTCGCAAAGATTATGCACCTGAAAATGAAAAAAGAGTGGAGCTACACCTACATTCTAATATGAGTACAATGGATGCAACCAATAGTATTTCTGATTTAGTCGCCCAAGCCGGAAAATGGGGACACCGTGGGATTGCTATTACAGATCATGGTGGCGCGCAAGGTTTTCCAGATGCTTACCATGCTGGTGAAAAAGCAGGTGTCAAAGTTTTGTACGGTGTTGAAGCTTATGTAGTGGATGATGGTGTACCAATTGCTTATAATCCAGCTCATGTATCGTTAACCGATGCAACCTACGTCGTATTTGACGTGGAAACAACGGGGCTATCTGCCGTCTATGATACGATTATTGAATTAGCGGCAGTGAAGATGCATAAGGGAAATGTTATTGCCTCTTTTGATGAATTTATTGATCCTGGTCACCCATTGTCAAAAACAACTGTTGATTTAACTGGGATTACTGATGAAATGGTACGGGGCTCAAAGCCAGAAAAAGAAGTGATGGCTTTATTTACTGAATTTGCCAAAGATAGTGTTTTAGTCGCCCATAATGCTTCTTTTGATATGGGATTTATTAATACTACTTATAAACGTTTGGAAATGCCGGAAGCAAAAAATCCAGTGATTGATACCTTGGAATTGGCACGCTATTTGTATCCAGAATTTAAGCGTTTTGGTTTAGGGGTCTTAACGAAAAAATTTGGTGTTGGCTTAGAACAACATCACCGGGCAATCTATGACTCTGAAGCAACCGGACATCTGGCTTGGATTTTTGTCAAAGAAGCAATTGAAAATCATGATATGCACTATCATGAAGATTTAAACCGCCATGTTGGTGGTGAAAACTCCTTTAAAGCAGCAAGGCCATTTCATGCGACCATTTTGGCGCAGACACAAGCCGGCTTAAAAAATCTCTTTAAGTTAATTTCAATGGGAAATGTGAAATATTTCCACGGTGGTGTTCCAAGAATACCTCGCTCAGAAATTTCAAAATTACGGGAAGGTCTTTTATTGGGAACTGCTTGTGATAAAGGTGAAGTTTTTGTCGCCATGATGCAAAAAGGTGTCGAAGAAGCAAAGGAAAGAGCCAAGTTTTATGACTATATTGAAGTCATGCCAAAAGCAGTATATGCACCATTGATTGAACAAGAACTAGTCAAGAATGAAGCAGATTTAGAAGAAATTATTCGTAATTTGGTAGCGATTGGTCATGAGCTAGATAAACCGGTAGTGGCGACAGGGAATGTTCATTATTTGAACGAAGAAGATGCGATTTACCGCAAAATTTTAATTAACTCCCAAGGTGGTGCCAACCCACTAAATCGTCACAGTTTACCAGCGGTTCATTTTCGCACGACGGATGAAATGTTAACCGCCTTTCAATTTTTAGGATCAGAAGTGGCTAAAGAAATTGTCGTGGAAAATCCCAATAAACTTTTAGATTCTTGTGAAAAAGTTATTCCAGTGAAAGATAAATTATATACCCCTAAAATTCCAGGTTCAGAAGAAGAAATCACCAATTTAAGTTATAACCGAGCCAAAGAATTATACGGTGATCCGTTACCTGACATTGTTGAAAAACGCTTGGAAAAAGAGTTGAAATCGATTATTGGTAATGGTTTTTCCGTTATTTATTTGATTTCTCAAAAATTGGTGCATAAAAGTAATGAAGATGGCTACTTGGTTGGTTCCAGAGGATCAGTGGGCTCTAGTTTTGTAGCGACAATGACTGGGATTACCGAGGTAAACCCCCTAGCGCCGCATTATTATTGTCCAAATTGTCAGTACTCAGAATTTTATGAAGATGGATCTTACGGTTCAGGTTTTGATATGCCGGAAAAAGCTTGTCCTAAATGTGGCACTCGCTTAAATAAAGATGGGCATGATATTCCTTTTGAAACTTTTTTAGGTTTTAAAGGCGATAAAGTGCCAGATATTGATTTGAATTTCTCCGGAGAATATCAACCTGAAGCTCACAACTATACCAAAGTGCTATTTGGTGAAGATTACGTTTATCGGGCAGGGACAATTGGTACTGTGGCCGATAAAACAGCTTATGGCTTTGTTAAAGGTTATGAACGTGATCATAATATGCAATTGCGCGCTGCAGAGATTGATCGGCTTGCCCAAGGTGCTACTGGCGTGAAACGAACGACAGGTCAGCATCCGGGGGGGATTATTGTTATTCCAGATTATATGGATGTTTATGATTTTACGCCAATTCAATATCCAGCCGATGATTTAAGTGCAGAGTGGAAAACAACTCACTTTGATTTTCACTCGATTCATGACAATATCTTAAAACTGGATATCTTAGGCCATGATGATCCAACAGTAATTCGGATGCTTCAAGACTTATCTGGTATTGATCCAAAAACAATTCCGACAGATGATCCAAATGTTATGCGGATTTTTGATGGGCCTGAAGTTTTGGATGTAACAGAAGAACAAATTTATTCTCGTACTGGTACTTTAGGAATTCCTGAATTCGGGACGCGTTTTGTCCGAGGGATGTTAGAAGAAACGCATCCGGCAACTTTTGCTGAATTATTACAAATTTCTGGTCTTTCTCACGGTACCGACGTTTGGTTAGGAAATGCAGAAGAATTGATTCGCCAAGGAAAAGCTACCTTAGCCGAAGTAATTGGTTGTCGGGATGACATCATGGTTTATCTAATGCATGCGGGCCTTGAAAGTGGGATGGCTTTTAAAATTATGGAAACAGTCCGTAAAGGTCAATGGAATAAAATTCCAGATGACTTAAGAGAAACCTATTTAACAGCTATGCGGGAAAATAATGTGCCGGATTGGTATATTGATTCGTGTTCTAAAATTAAATATATGTTCCCTAAAGCCCATGCGGCAGCGTATGTCTTGATGGCGTTACGGGTGGCTTATTTTAAAGTCTATTATCCAATTTTATATTATTGTGCATATTTTTCAGTGCGGGCAGATGACTTTGATTTAGTTTCTATGACGCGAGGAAAAGATGCAGTCAAAGATCGTATGAAAGAAATCACCGACAAAGGGATGGAAGCTTCCACCAAAGAAAAGAATTTATTGACGGTTTTAGAACTCGCCAATGAAATGTTAGAGCGAGGTTTGGAATTTGGTATGATTGATTTGTATAAATCAGATGCCGTGAATTTTGTCATTGAAGACAATAAGTTAATCGCACCATTTCGAGCAGTACCAAGTTTGGGAATTAACGTTGCCAAACAAATCGTGGAAGCTAGAAAAGATGGTCCTTTTCTTTCAAAAGAAGATTTAGCTAATCGTGGGAAAGTTTCTAAAACACTGATTGAATATATGTCAGAAAATGGCGTTTTAAAAGACTTACCAGATGAAAACCAACTGTCTTTATTTGATTCTATGTTCGACTAGACACTAAAATTACAACAAATTTTGTTGTAAAAGATAAAGTCGATAGTGACAATTAACTTTTTTATTTTAGAATCTATCAATAAAACCACTAATGAAATGCCGTTTATTTAAATAAGGGGCTGTGACAAGTCTTTGTTCACAGTCCTTTTCAACTATTATTTTATTTTGAAATAGCGTAATAGAATTTAAAAAAATGCGTGTAAAGGAGGAGTAGGGATGTTAAAAGAAGAACGATTTAATGCTATCGTTTCTTTAGTAGATGAAAAAGGAACGATTCGCGTGTCCGACATTGTCGAGCGCTTGAATGTATCGGATATGACTGTTAGGCGAGATTTAACTGAATTAGAAGAACAAGGGCGCTTAAAGCGGGTTCACGGCGGCGCCAAAACCGTCCATACTTATCGTTACGAAGAACTATCTCATTCTGATAAACAAATTATAAACATGGCTGAAAAAAAGTTAATCGCACAAAAAGCGTTGGAATTGATAAAAGAAGAGGAAACAATTTTTTTAGGGCCGGGTACAACGATTGAAGTATTGGCTCAATTAATTCAGCATGATTCGTTACGAGTGGTGACAAATTGCCTACCTGTTTTTGAAACGCTAAGCCAGAAGCCGGGAAACTTAAAAGTCTATTTAATCGGTGGCGAGATGCGGATGCGGACACGTTCTTTTTTTGGCGAAATTGCCAATCTGTCTTTAGCTGACATGCACTTTCATAAAAGTTTTTTTAGTTGCAATGCCTTAAAGGAAGACAAAATTATGACAGCCACGATTGAAGAAGGACAAACGCAGCTTATCGCATTGCAAAATTCTTTTGAACGTTACTTGTTGATGGATACTTCCAAAATCGATAAAGAAGATTTTTATACTTTTTATCGCTTAAAAGATGTGACTGCTGTTATAACAAACCCTGATGAATACAACAGTTCGCAAATTTTTGAAGATAAAGTTCAAGTCATAAAATAATTATCTTTTGAGTTAAAACAAACACTTTACTACTATAAAGTGTTTGTTTTTTTGTTTTTAATGTGAGGGATAAGGAAAAACATTGTAAAAAACGCAAAAAATAAAACATTATCTACAAAATAATTGTTGATAAATGTTTGTAAATGTTTTATTATGATAGAGGAAGGTGATGAGATGCTAAAAACAAAACGCCAACAAGCGATTGTTGCATTATGTGAATTGCATGGTGTAGTTACGGTGAAGTTCATTCAAGAACAATTAAATGTTTCCGATATGACAATTCGACGTGACTTAGATGAATTGGCTTCTCAAAACTTGTTGATTCGAGTTCATGGTGGCGCCAAGAGTCTTAATTTTGAAAATGAAAAACCGACAGAATTATCCCATGGTGAAAAAAAGCAATTACACAGTCGTGAAAAAGAGTTTATTGCCAAAAAAGCCGCAGAAGCAATTCATGAAAATGATACAGTTTTTCTAGGACCGGGGACGACAATTGAATTGATGACAAAATATTTGCCTAAGAAAAAATTACGAATTATAACCAATAGTCTACCTGTGTTTAACTTACTTACCACTAACGATCACTATGATTTGTATCTCATTGGTGGGGCGTATCGCAAAATTACGGGTGCTTTTGTCGGATCAATTGCCAATGAAACAATTCAAAAGCTAAGTATTCAAAAAGCTTTTGTCGGTGTTAATGGAATTATGGAAGAATTTGTCTCGACATTTAGTATAGAAGAAGGCAAATTTCAGCAACTTGTCTTAGATAAAGCCCAACAAAAGTTTCTAGTTGCCGATGCGTATAAATTTAATCAAAGTGATTTCTATAATTTTTATAACTTAAACGAGATCGATGCGCTTTATACAGATGATACAATCAGCGAAGTTGTAAAGAATCATTATGAACAGTATACAAATATCATACATTAGGAGGAAATACGATGCGTGTTGTAATTGGTGCTGACGCACAAGGAGAAAAATTAAAAAATGTTATAAAGGATTACTTAGTGAGTGAAGGTTATGAAGTCGTAGATAAGACAGTAGCCGGAGCGGACTTTGTTGATTCTACTTTAGCGATTGCCGAAGATATTAAAGCAAATGATGGGTCAATGGGTATTGCTTTTGATGGTTATGGCGCTGGCAGTTTTATGGTCGCAACTAAAGTGAAAGGTATGGTCGCAGCTGAAGTTTCCGATGAACGTTCCGCTTATATGACAAGAGAACATAACAATGCCCGCATGATTACTATTGGTTCAGAAATAGTCGGCGAAGAACTAGCTAAAAATATCGTTAAAGAATTTCTAGCAGCGCACTATGATGGTGGACGCCATCAAATTCGTGTAGATATGTTAAATAAAATGGCGTAATAAAATGGAGGAAAAATGATGAAAATTGCAATTGGTTGTGACCACATTGTCACAGATACGAAAATCGCTGTTTCCGATTTTTTAAAAAGTAAAGGTTATGAAGTAATCGATTGTGGGACATATGATTTTACCCGGACGCATTATCCAATTTATGGGAAACGGGTCGGCGAAGCAGTCACAAGTGGCGCAGCGGATTTAGGCGTAACGATTTGCGGCACTGGCGTAGGGATTACCAATTCAGTCAATAAAGTTCCCGGTATCCGGGCGGCTTTAGTACGAGATATGACGACGGCCATTTATGCCAAAGAACAATTAAATGCCAATGTCATTGGTTTTGGTGGTAAGATTACAGGTGAATTTTTAATTAATGATATTATTGAAGCGTTTATTAAAGCCGATTATCAAAAAACGCCGGAAAATGAAGCGTTAATTGCAAAAATCAATGCTGTCGAAGGGGAAAAACCAGCCCAAGCAGATCCCCATTATTTTGATGAATTTTTAGAAAAATGGGATCGTGGCGAGTACCACGACTAACTAATAAAATAATTTATTAAATGGAGGTCTTAGCATGATCGTAACCATTACGATGAACCCTTCGATTGATATTTCGTATCCCCTTGAAACGTTTAAGCTTGATACTGTCAATCGGGTCGTTGACGTAAAGAAAACTGCCGGTGGTAAAGGATTAAATGTAACCCGAGTGTTAAAACAATTAGCAGATGATGTAACAGCAAGTGGTCTGTTAGGCGGCTTTTTAGGTGAAAGCATCAAAAAAGACTTAGATGAAGCTGGCATTTCACATTCTTTTAGTCAAATCGACGGTGAAACTAGAAACTGTATTGCGATTTTACATGAGGAAAAGCAAACTGAAATCTTAGAAAGTGGTCCGGTTATTTCAGATAAAGAAGCTGAAATTTTCTTAGAACACTTTACTGATTTAGTTAAAAAGGCTAGCATTTTGTCTTTTTCCGGCAGTCTACCAACGGGCTTACCCAAAGATTTTTACGCAAAAATGATTGCAATTTGCAATGAACAACATAAACCAGTTGTTTTGGACTGTTCTGGTGAATCTTTGAAGTTAGTGTTAAAAGGAGATGCCAAACCACTACTCATTAAACCCAATACCGAAGAATTAGCGGATTTATTAGGTCGAGATGTTAGTGATGATATTGCGGCATTAAAAGCTGCACTTCAAGATCGTTTATTTGATGGAGTAGAGTGGATTGTAGTTTCAATGGGTGCTAAGGGTGCCTTTGCAAAACATAACGATAAGTTTTATCGGGTAAAAATTCCCAAAATTGAGGTTGTGAATCCAGTTGGCTCTGGAGATTCGACTGTAGCCGGATTAACTTCGGCAATTAATAATGGTGATTCAGATGAAGACATCTTGAAAAAAGCCAATGTTTTGGGTATGCTTAATGCGCAAGAAGCAGTAACCGGACATGTAAATTTGGATCATTATCAAGATCTATTTGATCAACTGGACGTGTCTTTAGTTTAGAAAAATTTTAGGAGGAATATATATGACAACCGAAGCAAAAAAAGCCTATATCAAACAATTAAGTGACAAAAACGGTGTGATTTCCGCACTAGCTATTGACCAACGGGGCGCTTTAAAGAAAATGATCAATAAATACCAAGACCAAGAAGCCCAAGGAGAACAAATTGAAGAATTCAAAAAAATCGTTTCTTCAGAATTAACCCAATATGCTTCTTCTATCTTACTGGATCCAGAATATGGTTTACCGGCAGCAAAAGTAAGAGATGAAAATGCTGGTTTATTATTAGCTTATGAAAAAACTGGTTATGATGCTTCAACACCAGGACGCTTACCAGATATTTTGTCGATTTGGTCTGTGAAACGACTAAAAGAAGCTGGAGCAGATGCATGTAAATTCTTACTTTACTACGATGTGGATGAAAGTGATGAAATTAACGACCAAAAGAAAGCCTTCATGGAACGCATCGGTTCGGAATGTGCGGCAGAAGATTTACCATTCTTCTTAGAATTAGTATCTTATGACGCTAACGATGCCGATGCTAGCACGAAAGAATATGCGTTGAAAAAACCACATAAAGTCATTGAAATGATGAAAGAATTTTCAAAACCACGTTATGGTGTAGATGTCTTGAAAATGGAAGTGCCTGTTAACATGAACTATGTTGAAGGCTATACAGAAGGTGAAGTTGCTTATACAAAAGAAGAAGCGATGGCTTACTTTAAAGAACAATCAGAAGCAACGAATCTGCCATTTATCTTCTTATCAGCAGGTGTTTCAGCAGAATTATTCCAAGAAACATTGAAATTCGCTAAAGAAGCCGGCTCCACTTTCAATGGTGTCTTATGTGGTCGGGCAACTTGGGCTAATGGTGTAGAACCATTTATCACAGGGGGCGAAGAAGCTGCAAGAGAATGGATGCGGACACAAGGTCGCAAAAACATTGAAGAGTTAAACGAAGTGTTACAAGCTACGGCAACACCAGTTAAATTTTAAGAAAAAAAGGAAGGCTACTGGATTTTTCCAGTAGCCTTTTTTTGTAGCTAAAGTATTGATTTTATTTCGTAGTATTTTTCTCTTCTTACTTGAATGAAGCTCATTACTTAATTTACTTTTTCGTCATTTTTACAACAACTTCACAGCGAGCAGTTTGAGGAAACATATCCACTGATTGTAAATAATGAATGTCGTAAACTTTCGCTAAACTAACTAAATCTCGAGCTAACGTTGAGACGTTACAAGAAATATAGACAAATTTTTTGACTGGCTGTTGCGTTAACGCACGTAATAATTTTTGATCTAAACCAGTGCGGGGAGGATCTACGACAATGGCATCCGGACTAAAACCGTCTTTTAACCACTGAGGAAGGAGTTCTTCAGCTGTTCCAGTTTCATAATGGGTGTTTGTCACACCTAAGCGTTTGGCATTGCGCTTAGCATCTGAAATGGCTTGTTCGATTGTGTCCATTCCCCGTACTTCTTTCGCTATTTTTGCCATCGAAAGACCAATTGTCCCGACACCACAATAAGCATCTACCAATGTTTCTTGTGGCGATAAAGCCAGTGCTTTGCGGGCTTCATCGTATAAAATTTTTGTTTGATACGGGTTTAACTGGAAAAAAGCGCGAGCAGACAAATCAAATTGCAATTCATCCAATGCTTCTGCGATGCTTTCTTTTCCCCATAAAAGTTCGGTCTGTTCTCCCATAACCAGTGACGTCTTTTTATTTTGAACATTTTGCATAATAGAGACTAAAAAAGGTAAACGCTGGGTTAACTCACGAATTAAGCTGTTTTTTTGGGGTAATTTATTAGTATGTGTAATAAATACTAACTGGACTTCACCAGTTTGTACCCCTTTTCGTACCATCAATGTTTTTAAAATCCCACTATTTTTCTTTTCATCGTAAATTGGAATTTGATATTTATTAATTAATTGTACCGTCGTATTCATAACAGCTTGTGTGTCTGGTTCTTGCACCAGACAGTTATCAATTGCCACTAAGTTATGCGAACCCGTTTCGTAAAGACCAGCTTCAGCTTTTTGTTTTTTCGTATTATATCGTAGTTGAAATTGCGCTTTATTACGATAACGCCATGGGTCTTCCATCCCAATAGTTTCTTTTAACACGTAATTTTTATAACCAGCTGGTTTGAATTTTGTTAAAGCTTGTTGCAATAAATCGCGTTTAAAATCTAATTGTTTGTCATAAGTCAAATGTTGCAACTGGCAGCCACCACAACGATCATAAAAAATACAAGGGGGCGTAATCCGATGTGGACTTTTTTTTATGATTTGTAAAATCTGAGCTTCAGCGAATTTTGCAGTAATATTTGTAACTTGAGCGGTTAGTTTTTCTCCGGGTAAAGCTTTGGGTATAAAGACGATTAAGCGCTTGAAATAGGCAATTCCTTCTCCATTAATACCCAAGCGTTTAATCGTGACGTTAATTTTTTGTCCCTGTTTGACAACTTGTTCCATAGCTGGCTCCTTGTTTGTGACAGCAATTATAAAAAGTGCTGTTCTTTTTGTCTTTTTACTGTAGTTATCTTAACATAATCTATTCAGAAACAAAACCAACCGAAAGGCTTTAGACAAGTAGTACTTTATGGTACACTACAAACATATATTCGTGTTTTATCTATTCATGAAAACTGGTAAAGGAGGCTTACTGATGATTACTGTTGCGCGGGTAGCAAAAGGGAAAAACGGATTTTATGAAGTTGATTTATCCAATGGTGAAACTTTAAGAGTTTCAGAGGATTTACTAATTAAATTTCGTTTGTTAAAAGGACTCGAGCTAGACGAAAAGACACTAGCAGAAATCAATAAAAATGCGCACTATGATGTCGGTGTTCAATTGGCATTAAATTATATCAGTTATCAGCTGCGCTCAGAAAAAGAAGTGCGAACATATTTGAAAGATCGTGAAATTCCTAGTTCAGATCGAGAAAAAATTATCGCACATTTAAAAGACTTATCTGTCTTAGATGATAAAATCTATGGCGAAAGCTACGTTAGAACGCAAATGCGTTTGAGCGATAAGGGACCGGCGGTAATTAAACAACAATTGCGTCAAAAGGGTCTAACTCCAGAGGTAATCGAAAACGCGCTGTGGTTATATGATGATAAGACTCAAATTGAAGTAGCAGAACATGCCGCCCAAAAAATTCTAAAAAAAATTCATAATAAAAGTTTTAAAGAAACAAAACAAAAATTACAATTAACGCTACGACAAAAAGGTTTTAGTGGCGATATTACCAATTTAGTATTGGCTAATTTGGAACTGGAAATAGATGAGGATTTGGAAAAAGAAGCTTTAAAAAAAGCAGGTGAAAAACTTTGGCGCAGACATCAAAATAAAGCACCGCAAATTCGTAAGCAAAAAATCAAACAAAGTCTTTATCAAAAAGGCTTTTCATTAGAGGAGATTCAGCAGTTTATCGATGAACAAGAAGAATGAGCATTTAAATGAAGCACAAATAAAAGAGTTGCAACAAGTTTTTATTGCCTGGTATCAAAAAAACAGACGTAATCTACCTTGGCGCCAAAGTCGTGATCCATATTTTATTTGGATTTCTGAAATTATGTTGCAACAAACTCGCGTGGATACAGTTATTGTTTATTTTTATCGTTTTACTGCTAAATATCCAACTATTAAAGCACTAGCAGAAAGTGATGAACAAGAACTTTTAAAAGTCTGGGAAGGGTTAGGTTATTATTCACGCGCCCGTAATTTAAAAAAAGCCGCCCAACAAATTATGACAGAATTTGACGGGACCTTTCCAACTGATATTGAGAAGATTCATTCATTAAAAGGTATCGGACCATACACTGCTGGGGCAATTGCTAGTATCGCTTTTAATCAAGCCGAACCTGCCATTGACGGCAATGCCATGCGGGTAGTTAGTCGCTTATATGGGATTGACGCTGACATCGCTAAACCTGCCAGTCGCAAAATTTTTGATCAAGTATTGCGTCAACTTATCCCTGTTGCTGCACCAGGAGATTTCAATCAGGCGCTAATGGATTTAGGCTCAGGGATTTGTACGCCTAAAAAACCAGAATGTGAAACCTGTCCTTTAAAAAACTTTTGTTTTGCCTATCAAACTGGTCAGCAAGAAAAATATCCAGTTAAAACAAAAGCAGCTAAACCAAAAGATGTTTATTATTTTGCGACAGCTATCACCAATGCGCAAGGTGAATACTTATTAACACAAAGAGCAGATGACGGGTTGTTGGCAAAGATGTGGACGTTTCCTTTAATTGAAGTTAGTAAGGAGACGTTTGAATTCGGGCAAAAAAATTTTAATAAAGAAAGTCATGAATTAAATCTTTTTTCAGTAGCAGAAGATATCTCTTTACCTGAGGTGTTGCCTAAAGATGTAGTGTGGCAAAAACGACACTTAGGTGAGATCAAGCATATTTTTAGTCATTTAAAATGGCATGTACTGCTTTTTTATGGTGTTAAACAAGCCGACTTTTTACTGCCTCAAAAAAGTCACTTTGTCCCTTTAAAAGAATTTGACCACTACGTTTTCCCTAAGCCACAGCAAAAGTTAGTTGACCTATTGGAAAAAAACAAACAGTGAATAAACATTTCTAGTCAAGGCTTACTTTTATTGCTATAATAATTACGATGTCGGTGTAAAACATACCCAACATACCATCATGGTTAAAAGGGAAGGGTTATAGCATGCAAATTCCAAAAGAAGGCGAGTTTGTAACGATCCAAAGTTATAAACACGATGGCAATTTGCACCGTACGTGGCGAGATACAATGGTTTTAAAAACCAGTGAATATTCGATGATTGGTGTCAACGACCACACACTTGTAACAGAGTCAGACGGTAGACGCTGGGTGACAAGAGAACCTGCGATTGTCTACTTTCATAAAAAGTGTTGGTTTAACGTCATTGCCATGATTCGTGAAAAAGGTGTCTCTTATTATTGTAATCTAGCTTCACCTTATTTATTAGACGAGGAGGCCTTGAAGTATATTGATTATGATCTTGATATCAAGGTTTTTCCTGACGGTGAAAAGCGGCTACTAGATGTGGATGAATATGAGCAGCACAGTAAGCTCATGCATTATCCCAAAGACGTTGATTATATTTTAAAAGAAAACGTCAAAATATTAGTGGATTGGATTAATAATGGTAAAGGTCCTTTTTCTGAAGGCTATATCGATATTTGGTATGACCGCTACAAGCAATTGTCACGAAAATAAAAAAACTATCCTACTTTTTGGTAGGATAGTTTTTTTATCTTCATTTAAGGATTTTAAGGTACAATAAAGATATAAAAATAAAATACAGGTTGGATAAGAAATGAAGACAAAAACTAAGTTAGGATTTATTATTTTAGCCGTTAGTCTAATAAGTATAGCAGGGGTTATTTGGCAGAGTGAATTAAAAAGCGACGCCACAAAAGAAACCGTAGAGAAAAAAGAACAGCCTTCGGTTTTGACAGTTGATCAAACGAACCCTTTGACCGTCACCAGTAAAAAAGTTCAAGTTTACGTTGATCCGTCTTTATACAGCACGGTGGCAGAAACAGATAATGATTATGTTTTGCTAAAAAAAGAACCAGATGAAAAGAGCGAAACAGTTACAAAATTGTATCGTGGTGAGTGGGGGCTTTATTTGGTAACGCAAGGTGACTGGATAAAAATAAACACCAATGAAGGGAAAATCGGTTGGCTCAAAAAAGAAAATACCGAGATTGCAACCAGTTCTCGTAAAGTAAAGCCAACATTAGCCCAATTTAAAGTAGTATTAGATGCCGGACACGGCGGGGTTGATACCGGCGCTGAAAGTGAAGACGGGACTTTAATTGAAAAAGAGTTGACGCTACAAACAGTAAAAAAAGTAGGTGCGGCTTTAGAAAAGCTAGGCGTAACAGTTGTATATACCCGTACTAAAGATGAGTACCTTGAGTTAAGTACCATTACTAAAAAAGCTATGGCAGAAGATGCCGATTTATTTATCAGTCTGCATTATGATAAATACGACTATGATAATGGCATGGATGGGCAAACAACTTATTACTACTATCAAGAAGATAAAGAAGTGGCAACAATTTTAAATAATGCTCTTGACCAAAATCTTTCTTTAAATAATAATGGCATTCGAGTAGGTAATTATTTTGTTTTACGTCAGTCCAATCGTCCTAGTCTATTATTGGAGTTAGGTTATTTGAATAGTGATCGTGATTTAGCGCTATTGAAGCAAACAGATTTTCAAGCGAATGTAGCGAATGGAATTGCAACAGGTGTACGTGCTTATGTGGAGAGTTTAAACAAATAGAAACCAAAAAAGAAGCTGTGATAAAATTATCATCACAGCTTCTTTTTTAGAATAAACGTTGTGACAAAAGTAGCTTCTTCTTAGATAAGACGGAATTCTCAAAAATTTGAAAAGCAACTTTCGCAAATTTCGTCTTATTTTTTGAAGCTGGTCGCCTCTATCACAAGCTCTCCATTTTTTGATGTAAACAGTTTTAAAGTAATAAATTCTTTTTAAATGAGCTGGAATTTTACAAAAATTTGAAAAGCAACTTTCGCAAATTTCAACTTATTCGTTGAAGCTAACCCCCTCTATTACAACTTCATCTTCTTTTTGAAATCTAACTATTCAGCCAATTTTTTTGTCATCGTAATATGTTTTATACCCGCTTCATAAAAAGGTTCTCCTTGGGGGATAAACCCTAATTTATGGTAGAAATCACGAACTTGCCATTGTGCTCCTAAGGTAATTTCTTTAAAATCGTGTTCTCTGGCAAAATCTTCGGCACCTTTTAGTAATTTTTTACCGAGACCTTTGCCCCGATCTTCTTTTAAAACGGCCATTCGCTGGACTTTTACAATTTCATCATTTATCGGTAGTAGTCGAACTGTCGCCAATGGTACTTTTTTATCGTCATATAAAACAAAGTGAACAGCATAGGCTTCATTTTCATCGATTTCAACAGATAGCGGTACGTTTTGTTCTTTGACAAAAACTTGATTCCTAATTTTTACTGCCGCTAAATAAATGTCACTCATTGTGTCACGAGTTTGGAGTATGCGCAAAAAAATCGCCTTCTTTCATTATTTTTTTGATTATTGCCAAATAATCGGCAAACTTGCTTGCTTTAAGTTTGCAATCTAGTTATTTTTTGATAAGATTAGTAACAACTAAAATTAAAACAGAATCACCAAATTGTAAACTGTTTTGTTTAGACAAAGGAGTGTTCGCTTGTTAGACAAACTAAAGAATTCAAAAATCATGTTTTGGTCGCTGGAGTTGCTGATTTTAGCTACTTTGATTTTTGTTTCAACTAAAATTGATTTTATTTTTAAACCTATCGGTACCTTTTTTTCTACTCTTTTTGCTCCAGTATTAATTGCTGGCTTTTTATATTATTTGTTAAATCCAATTGTGAACTTATTGGAAAAAAGAGTCAAATTAAAACGTATTTACGGCATCATCTTAGTTTTTCTACTTTTAATTGGTGCACTGGTCTTATTGATTGGTAGCGTGATTCCAAGTCTGGTTAGCCAGATTAGTTCTTTAGCAGAGAGTACGCCATCTTTTATCGCCAGTGTGGAAAAGTGGATTAGAGAAATGGCCCAAAGTCCATTTTTCAAACAAATTGACTTACAAGCCCAGTTTGATAAATTAGATATTTCATATGGGAATATCATTCAACGTTTCTTAAGTAGTTTATCAAACAGTATCGGCTCAATTGTCGGTCAAGTAGCCAATGCAACAATGATTATTGTAACTGCACCGTTTATTTTATTTTATATGTTAAAAGACGGCAATCGTTTGGTGCCAAACATTGAACGCTTCTTTCCTAAAAATCGCCGCGAACAAATTGTTGATTTGTTAGGGAAATTGAATTATACCTTATCTAAATATATTAGTGGTCAAGCGATTGAATGTGTTTTTGTGGCGACTTTTACTTTTATCGGTTATCTAATTATTGGGGTCGATTACGCCTTTTTATTTGGCGTTATCGCCGGTGTTACGAATTTGATACCTTACCTTGGACCTTATTTGGGTTTGATGCCGGCTGTTTTAGTTACAGTCTTTGATTCACCGCTAAAAGCATTATTATGTTGTGTCGTGGTTTTAATCGTCCAACAACTAGATGGCAATATCATTTATCCGAATGTAATCGGTAAAACATTAGCCATTCATCCTTTAACAATTATTTTAGTGTTGTTAGTGGCGGGAAATATTGCCGGTCTATTAGGAATTTTCTTAGGCGTGCCTTTTTATGCCGTCTGCCGTGTTTTGGTTACCTTTATTGTCAAACTTATTAAAGAAGATAAAAAAGTAGCAGAAGTTCCCGTAACAAAAGATGAAGGGCAAAAAATAGAGTAGTGTGGTTTTTATTGCAAAGAATTTACCTTTGTGATACGATTTTAGCGTGGTAAGTACCACGCTTTTTTTCTATTTAAACATGAAAATATAAGGAGAGAAAGAAATTATGAATTCTGACCCCGAGAGTCAGTCGCTGATCGCCCAGTTTTTATTACTAATTGTTTTAACGTTAATTAATGCCTTTTTGGCAGCATCGGAAATTGCCGTTGTTTCAATTAACAAAAACCGGGTGGAGCAAAAAGCTGAAGAAGGCAATGTCAAGTCGCAAAAGTTATTGAAAATATTGGAAAACCCAACGAATTTTTTATCTACGATTCAAGTGGGGATCACATTAGTCAATATTTTATCTGGGGCGTCTTTAGCCGACACACTATCCAGTCGTCTAGCACCTGTTTTAGGTGGCGGAGCCGCCGCTAAAAGCATTGCCAATATTATTGTTTTAGCAATTTTAACTTACGTATCAATCGTTTTTGGTGAATTGTATCCTAAGCGAATTGCTTTAAATAAATCAGAAGAAGTGGCGACCTTTACTTCTGGTGTAATCCGTGTAATTGGAACCATTGCAAAACCATTCGTTTGGTTATTATCAGCTTCAACGAGTCTTTTGGCTAAAATTACGCCAATGGATTTTGACGATGAAGATTCGAAAATGACGCGAGACGAAATGCGTTATATGTTAGAAACAGAAGGCGTTTTAGAAGAAGACGAATTAGAAATGCTGCAAGGCGTTTTTTCTTTGGATACAAAAGTCGCCCGTGAAGTGATGGTGCCACGTACAGACGCATTTATGGTAGATATTAATGATCCAATTGGCGATATCGTAACCGAAGTACTGTCAGAAAATTATTCTCGTATTCCAGTTTATAATGAAGATAAAGACAAAGTAATTGGTGTCTTGCATACGAAAAATCTGTTAAAAGCGGCGTATCAATTTGGTTTTGAAAATATTGATATGCACAAGATTTTACAAGAGCCTTTATTTGTCCCAGAAACAGTTTTTATCGATGACTTATTATACGAATTGAAAAAAACCCGTAACCAAATGGCGATTCTTTTAGATGAGTATGGCGGGATGGTTGGGGTTGTTACTTTAGAAGACTTATTAGAAGAAATCGTCGGTGAAATTGACGATGAAACAGATGAAGTCGAAAAGCTGTATGAAAAAGTAAATGACCATGAATACATTATCCAAGGGCGGATGTTAATCGATGAATTTAACGAAGCTTTTGATACGGATCTGCATATGAGTGACGTAGATACAATGGCGGGTTATTTAATTACAGCACTAGGGACAATTCCAGATGAAGGTGAAAAACTTTCCTTTAAAGTAGATAACCTAACGCTGATTTCAGAAGAGATGGAAGGATCTCGAGTGTTAAAAATACGCGTTATTTTCCATGATCCTGAAATTGAAGTTGAACCAGAAGAAGAACGTCGTCATTTTCGTAAAGAATTTGAAGATGATGAACCAAGACGTTAAGTAAGGAAGTGATGTGCTGAAATTTTAGCACATCCTTTTTTTATCATTTATGAAATTTTCAATCCGTGCTATACTAGCATAGTTGTTTTAGATAAAAAAAATCAAGTTAATGGTTAAAGCCATTTTTAATTTAATGAACCAAAGGAGAACATAATGGATAATCCAAATTTAAGAAAAGAAGTCGATAGTCGTCGAACATTTGCGATTATTTCCCACCCGGATGCTGGGAAAACGACAATTACTGAACAATTATTACTTTTTGGTGGCGCAATTCGCCAAGCCGGAACCGTCAAAGGTAAAAAGACCGGTAATTTTGCTAAATCTGACTGGATGGAAATTGAAAAACAACGGGGGATTTCTGTAACCAGTTCAGTGATGCAATTTGACTATGATGATAAACGGGTAAATATTTTAGATACGCCCGGGCACGAAGATTTTTCTGAAGATACTTATCGAACATTGATGGCAGTTGATAGTGCTGTCATGGTAATTGATAGCGCCAAAGGGATTGAAGCCCAAACAAAAAAACTATTCCAAGTTGTCAAAAGACGGGGAATTCCAATTTTTACTTTCATTAATAAGTTGGACCGTGACGGCCGAGAACCACTGGAATTATTAGAAGAATTAGAAGACTTATTACAAATTGAATCTTACCCAATGAATTGGCCGATTGGGATGGGAAAAGGCTTAGAAGGACTGTATGACATTTATAATGAACGGATTGAACTGTATCGTCCTGAAAATTATGGTGGTGAACGTTTAATTCCTTTAGATCAAGATGGTGAAATTCCTGCCGACCATCCTTTTAGAGGGAGCGGGCAATACGAGCAAGTTTTAGAAGAAGTAGAGCTAGTCAAAGAAGCAGGAGATAGTTTCGACCGCAAAAAAATTGCCAACGGGGAACAAACGCCAGTCTTCTTCGGTTCTGCTTTGACCAATTTTGGTGTCCAAACTTTCTTAGAGACATTTTTAGAATTTGCCCCATCACCTTATGCTCATAAAACACAATCAGGTGATGAAGTTAGCCCTTATGAACCAGAATTTTCTGGTTTTGTCTTCAAAATTCAAGCGAATATGAATCCTGCCCACCGTGACCGGATTGCTTTTGTTCGGATTTGTTCTGGCACTTTTGAACGAGGCATGGACATTACTTTAGAGCGTACTGGTAAAAAAATGAAGTTAAGTAATGTAACGCAATTTATGGCTGATGCTAGAGAAAATATCCAAGAAGCTGTAGCCGGCGATATTATCGGGGTCTATGATACTGGTAATTATCAAATTGGCGATACCCTTTATGAAGGCAAGTTAAAAGTGGCTTATGAAGAATTGCCGTCATTTACACCAGAGTTATTTATGAAAGTTCAAGCAAAAAATGTGATGAAGCAAAAATCTTTCCATAAAGGTATTCAGCAGCTAGTGCAAGAAGGTGCAATTCAAATGTATCGGACGTACTTAACTGATGAGTATGTAATTGGCGCAGTTGGGCAATTGCAATTTGAAGTTTTCCAATACCGGATGAAAAACGAATACAACGCTGAAGTGGTGATGACACCAATGGGACACAAAATCGCCCGTTGGATTGATCCAGAACAATTGGATGAAAAAATGGGCTCCTCGCGAAATATTTTGGCGCGAGATCGATTTGACCAACCACTATTCTTATTTGAAAACCAATTTGCAGAACGCTGGTTTGCCGATAAGTACCCCGATGTGAAGTTGAAGAGTTTGATGTAAGGAACGGTGATTTAACAGTGTTTATGGGATGTTAAATTGAGAATTACTTCAAATAAATGCTGACTATTGGATGGTTTATAACCTCTTTTCTATCAGAATTTGATGGAAAAGGGGTTATTTTAATGGACTGGAATGAAGGAATAGAAGAGTTTTGTTTGGACATTACTATTCGTGGGTTCTCCAAAATAACGATTAAAAATTATCGAAGTAAATTGAAAAATATCGCAGACTACTTTACCGAAAAACATATCCAAATTCTAGAATTACGAACAACCGATGTGAAACGCTTAATCTTGCATTATCAGGAAAGGGACTATCAAGCAAGCACCATCAATATTAATATTAGTCGCTTGAAGAAGCTATTTGATTATCTTGTTGAAGAAAACTTGGTTCAAGAAAATCCTGTGCGTATTCGTCCCTTACCAGAACAAAAGAAAATTGTGAGTATCTTGACGGACAATGAGATTAAAGAGCTCATTGTAGCAGCTAAAAAACATCGCTATCCTTTACTGGCGCAACGAAATGTTGTCATTTTGATGCTAATGGTGGATTGTGGTTTGCGCATAAGTGAAGTTGTGGGAATTAACAATCAAGACGTTTTAGATAAGCAAATTATTATTCGTAATTCAAAGAATAATAAAGACCGTGCTGTCGCGATTAGTCCTGTCCTGAAGAAAGAATTGATTAAGTACAAGCGGATAAAAAAGAAAAAGTATCATGGAGAAGATCAAGAAGCTTTTATAGTGAGTTATCAACAGCGACGTTTGAATAAAAAAGCCATCTGGGAAATTCTAAGAGGATTATTAAATCAGACAGGGATAAGAAAGTCCGTACATCCCCATACATTTCGTCATACGTATGCCAGTATGCAGGTACGCAATGGTTTGGATATTTTTACAATTAGCTTGAACATGGGACATAGTGAAATTAATACGACTCAGAAATATTTAAGCAGTCTAAGAAGTGATGACTTTATCGAGAAATCTATTAAGACAAGTACGTTGATGAATTTGAAATAAAGCGAACGTACGTTCTTGATTGTGCCGCTTTTTTAATTTATAATCTAATTATAAAATAAAGGAGGAGAAGTGGATGGATACAGCATTAATTGGCTTAGGAGTCTCTTTAGCAGATGTACTTTCCCGAAATACAGTTGATTATGTCGGAGATAAAATAAGATTAGCAAAAGAGAAAAAAGATTTACAAAGTCGTTCAGTAGCATATGAGGAAATCATTAATCAATTGCTAGAAGATAAAAATAATTCAATTTTACTTGCTACAAAATATAAAGAAGCCTATGAGCAAGTTACAATCAGTGACGAGGACATTGAGTATCTTCAGAAAACTTTGCGAGGAGCTATTAAAATATTATTTGCATTTTCTCCCCAAACAGATGAAGTGAAATTTTCAATTGATACCTTAATTGAACTGCTAAATAAAGATACTTTGAAAACGATGCAGTTACTTGGTTTTAATTACAGAGAAGCAATTGGACAACCGCTGACAGAAGTTTGTTCGCAAGCAATTAAAGAAAAGTTGAAAGTAGTACCAAATATTCCGAAGAATAAAAAAAGATAGCTTATCATTAAAAAGACGATTTGTTGGTTCATAACAACAAATCGTCTTTTTAATGATAAAATAGTATCGTGGAATACATTATTATAGACTAGGAGAATTTATTTTATGGCTTCAGCAGAATTAAAAATTGAAGAACAGCTGTGGTTAACGGCTGATAAGTTACGTGGAAGCATGGATGCTTCTGAATATAAAAATGTTGTTTTAGGATTGATCTTCCTGAAATATGTATCAGATAGTTTTGAGGAAAAACATGCAGAACTATCTCAGGACGAATATGCTGATCCTGAAGACAAAGACGAATACTTGGCAGAAAATATTTTTTGGGTACCAAAAGATGCACGTTGGTCAAATATCAATAAGAAGTCAAAATCACCAGAAATTGGTCAGATTATCGATAATGCCATGATTGAGATTGAAAAAGAAAATCCCACTCTTAAAAATGTCCTACCTAAAAATTATGCACGACCACAACTAGACAAAGTACGTCTAGGGGAAACCATTGATTTGATTACCAATATCAAAGTTGGAGACAAAGCGAGTCGAAGTACAGACGTATTAGGGAGAACATACGAATATTTCCTAAGCAAATTTGCAAGCGCTGAAGGTAAAGGTGGCGGAGAGTTTTATACGCCACGTTCAGTCGTTAGTTTGTTGGTAGCCATGCTGGAACCTTATGAGGGGCGAATTTATGACCCCTGTTGTGGATCTGGTGGGATGTTTGTCCAATCTGAAAAGTTTGTCGAAGAACATCAAGGGAAAATTGGCGATATTTCGATCTATGGTCAAGAGTCAAATCCTACCACTTGGCAATTATGTAAGATGAATTTGGCAATCCGTGGAATTGATGGCAATATTGGGCCACATAATGCGGATACTTTTCATAATGACTTGCACAAGGGATTGCGGGCTGACTATATTCTTGCAAATCCACCATTCAATATTAGCGATTGGGGTGGTGAAAAGCTTACAGAAGATGCTCGTTGGAAATATGGAGTTCCACCAGTAGGTAATGCCAACTACGCATGGATTGAACATATGGTATCAAAATTGGCACCAGAGGGAACTGCTGGGTTTGTTTTAGCAAACGGCAGTATGTCGACTAGTCAACAAGCTGAATTGGCTATTCGTAAAAATCTTGTAGATGAAGATATTGTGGAATGCATCGTTACATTACCAGGACAAATGTTTTACTCCACTCAGATTCCAGTCTGTTTATGGTTTACAACGAAGTCAAAAGCTAAGCTCAATGAACGTGATCATCGTGGTGAAATTCTGTTCATTGATGCCCGAAAAGAAGGTTTTATGGCTGATCGAACCCATAAAGAGTTTAGCTCTGAAGATATTGAAAAGGTAGCAGATGTTTATCACGCCTGGAAAGGTACGAATGATCAAGCGTATGAAAATGTAGCTGGTTTTTGTAAAGCAGCAAGCCTAGAAGAAGTTCAGAAACAAGACTATATCCTAACTCCAGGACGCTATGTTGGATTAGCTGCTGAAGAAGAAGACAGCGAACCATTTGAAGAAAAAATGGAACGATTGACGACAACACTTTCAGAACAATTTGCTAAATCTCATGAGTTGGAAGAAGAAATAAGAAAAGCTCTGGGAGGGATAGGATATGAGATATAGTTTTGAAGAGATTTTTAGTGTATCTTCAGGTCTCTCCAAAAAAAAAGGTGAGTTTGGTACTGGGAATCCATTTGTTTCTTTTAAAGAAGTTTTTGATAATACATTTTTACCAAAAAAATTGACTCAATTAGTTCAGACTAATGAAGTAGAGCAGCAAAAGTTCTCTGTAAAAAAAGGAGATTTATTTTTAACAAGGACATCAGAAAAATTTGATGAATTAGGTATGAGTAGCATTGCACTGAAGGATTATCCTAAAGCAACGTTTAATGGCTTCAGTAAAAGGTTGAGACTTAAACAAAAATATGAAGAGTTATTTGATATAAAATATCTAGCTTACTATATGAGAAGTCCTTTTTTTAGAAATCAAATTATCGCAATGACAACAATGTCTACTAGAGCAAGTTTAAACAATGAAATGATTTCACGACTATTTATTGATATACCCAATCTGGAAACTCAGAAGAAAATTTCAAATATCTTGTATATTCTTGATTCTAAAATCGAACTCAATAATCAAATGATTGCTACGTTGGAGGAGTTAGCAGCGACCCTATTCAAGCGCTGGTTTGTTGATTTTGAGTTTCCTGATGAAAATGGGAATCCCTATAAATCCAGCGGTGGTAAGATGGTGGATAGTGAGTTAGGGGAAATACCTGAGGGGTGGGAAGTGAAAGAAGCAAAAAAAATTGCTAATATAAAAATCGGTAAGACACCTCCTAGAAAAGAGAGTAAATGGTTCTCTAATCAAGATGGAATTAAGTGGATTTCAATTGCAGATATGGGCAAGAATAATATTTTTGCTTTAAGGACAAAGGAAAACTTAGTGGAATCCGCGATAAATAAGTTCAACATAAACATTGTACCGAAAAACACAGTTATTTTAAGTTTTAAATTAACTTTAGGCCGCGTAAACATTACTAATAGTGATATGGTAACAAATGAAGCTATAGCGCAGTTTAAAGAACCCAAAGTTCCTTATCAGTATTTATATTTATACCTAAAGCAGTTCAAATTTGCTAATCTTGGAAATACATCTTCAATAGCTCAAGCAGTAAATTCAAAAATAATTAAAGCTATGCCAATTCTAGTTCCTACAGAGAAAGTATTAGTTGATTTCGAAAATTTAATTTTAAGTATTTTTGAAAAAGTACGAAATATAGAAGAACAGTCTTTATTGTTAATAAAACAGAGAAATCTCTTATTACCCAAACTTATTTCCGGCGAAGTGGATGTTTGATTTTTTGAAGAAAGTAGATGTTGGTTGATAGTAATAATGATGATGCAATCAGAAAGTTGCTGGAGATAGACTCATTAAATTGAAATAAAAATTTGAAAGTATTGATCAATTTCTTAAACAATATTGAAGGTCAAATGGTTTTGAATCCCGATGGTGGCTGGGGAACTGGAAAATCTATTTTTTTAAAACAACTAGAATATATCAATCAAAATCATTATGAATTTTCACCAACTATTGTTGAAAAAATGCCTCCTAATCTAATCGATAATTTCAAGGAAAAATATGAAGTGTTTTGTTATAATGCTTGGAAGAATGACTTGTATGAATCGCCACTGGAATCCTTAGTATTTCAATTACTAATAAAATTTAGTGAAGTAGATCAAAGAGAGTATCAAGTCCAAGAGAATACCAGTCACTTCAATAGTCTTTTGAACTCTGCGGGTATTCTAGGTGGTAATATAGTTTTGAAAAAATATCAGGTGGTTTGATAGAACTGTCTGATTTCAAAACTGATAAAGAGGATATCACTAAACCAATAACCTCTACTAAAAAAAGAAAGCAAGCAATTGAGGAATTGTTGAAACTAATAGTGGAATCATTGAATAAGAATTTACTAATTATAATTGATGAATTAGATCGGTGTAAACCATCGTATTCTGTTGAACTTTTAGAAGTGATTAAGCATTTATTTAATTCAGATAATATAGTGTTTCTTTTTGCAAGTAACAAGACTGAGCTCATCCAAACTATCAAACTAATTTATGGACAGGAGTTTGATGGATATAAATATTTGAATCGTTTTTTTGAATTTACTTTACCTCCCGTAGATGTAAAAGAGTATTTAAGATATAAGTTTTCGAATAAGTTTAGTCTCCAATATCGTTATGTAAATACAATTTGCTTTTTGTCAAAAAAATAATTTTACAGATCGTGAATTTTTTGGTAAAAGAAACTTTGGAAAAGAAAATGAGGATAATCCTTTCGACTTTGAAGTAGAAGCAGAAAAAATCTATCAGTATATTACCCAGGTGGATGATTCTTCATTTGAGGGAGAAAGCGAAAATTATGTGATGAAAGATATGATAGATATCCTTACTATGCTAAGTGATATCAATTCTTTTGAATAACAAATCAATATAAGTAGAGATAAACTAAGGAGGTGCAAAATGACAGATTTCCGTTTCACTGAAGCAGAACTAGAAGAAACAGCCCTGGAATGGCTAGAAGAAGTTGGTTATATTGCTTTATCTGGTTCACAATTTGAACCAGGCGGGGATCTATCTTCTCGTAAGAGCTACAATGATGTTGTCTTAGTGGATAATCTAAAGAATGCATTAATTTCAATTAATCCAGAAGTAACGATGGAAGTAATTGATGAAGCAGTGCGCAAGGTGACGATTCCGCAGCATCCTAAACTAATGGTCAATAATAGAACCTTTCATAAGTATATTACGGATGGCATCGATATTGAAGCCAGAGAGGGGATCAACAACGTTACGAAAAAGTTATGGTTGTTTGATTTTGAACATCCTGAGAATAATGAATTTCTCGCCGTGAATCAGTTTGTTATTCAAGAAGGAGATAAGGAAAAGCGACCTGACGTGATTCTTTTTGTAAACGGATTACCTCTGGTGGTGATCGAGTTAAAAAATGCGACGAATGAGAATGTGGGAACCAGTGACGCGTTTAACCAGTTGCAAACTTACAAATCATCCATTCCAACTTTGTTCAATTTTAACGAGATTATGGTAATCAGTGACGGGTTTAATGCCAAGGCAGGAACTCTCTCTAGTAATGAAGAGCGTTTCATGGTTTGGCGTACCATGGATGGGCACAATGAAACAGGAACGACTCATACTCAACTAGAAGTTTTGATCAAAGGAATGCTGAATCCAACAGTTCTTTTGGATTTGATTCATCATTTTATTCTGTTCAAAGACGATGGTCGAGAGGTCATTAAAATATTGGCAGCATATCACCAATACCATGCTGTTAATCGGGCAGTGGACGAGACGAAACGAGCAGCTTCCACTGAGGGAGACCAGAAAATTGGTGTAGTTTGGCATACCCAAGGGTCAGGGAAAAGTTTATCGATGGTTTTCTATTCTGGGAAGTTGATACAAGAGCTGGATAATCCTACGATAGTTGTACTGACAGATAGAAATGATCTAGATGATCAGCTTTTCTTGACGTTTAGTCAGTCTAGTGAGATCTTGCGACAATCGCCAAAACAGGCTGAAAATCGTGAAGATCTAAGAAACTTACTATCTGTTGAAGCAGGTGGTATCGTCTTTACCACGATGCAGAAATTTTCACCCGAGGAAGGGGTAAAGATGGCTGCGCTGACGGAGAGAAGAAATGTAATCGTAATGGCAGATGAAGCCCATCGCAGTCAGTATGGCTTTTCGGGTAAGCTATCTCAAACAGAAGAAAACGAGTATGTGATGAAGTATGGTTATGCGAAATACCTTCGTGATGCCTTGCCAAATGCTTCTTATATCGGGTTTACAGGGACACCAATTGCCAGTACCGATAAGTCTACCCGTGCCGTTTTTGGCAATTATGTGGATGTGTATGATATGACACAAGCGGTTGCAGATGGTGCAACGGTAAAAATCTATTATGAAAGTCGTATTATTCCACTGAAACTGCCTGAAGGGACTAATCTGGATCCGATGGTAGACGAAATCATGGAAGAACAAGAAGATTATGTTGTCTCTAAGTCGAAAAGTAAATGGAGTCGTCTTGAAGCAGTGGCCGGAGCACAATCTCGATTAGAAGTTCTAGCTAAAGACTTTGTGGAACACTTTGAGGAACGTCAGAAAGCCTCTTTTGGAAAATCAATGATTGTAACCATGTCTCGACGAATCGCAATTGACTTGTACAAAGAAATCGTGAAGTTACGTCCTAACTGGCATTCAGACGATGACGACAAAGGACGAATCAAAATTGTTATGACTGGATCTTCTAGCGATCCCGAAAGTTGGCAACCCTTTATAGGCAATAAGGCTCGCCGTGAGAAATTGGCGAATCGGATGAAGGATAATGATGATCCGCTGCAAATTGTCATTGTTCGAGATATGTGGCTGACAGGGTTTGATGTGCCAGCGATGAATACCATGTATCTTGATAAACAGATGAAAGGTCATAATTTGATGCAGGCGATTGCCCGTGTCAATCGTGTGTTTAAAGACAAAGAGGGCGGCTTGATTGTCGATTATATTGGAATTGCCGATAGTTTAAAGGAAGCGTTGCAAGAGTATACTCCTAGCGATCAAGAACAAGCAGGCGTGGATGTAGCGGCTGCCGTGAACATTATGTTGGAAAAGTATGATCTCATAACAGAACAGCTATACGGTATTGACTATGAGTCTTTCAACAGTGAGAAAGCTTCTGTGAAAATGAAGACGCTTAATAATACAATGGATTATATTCTAGGCTTGGGTAAGCAGCAAACCAAGCTTTTCAAAGATCTGGTAACAGAATTGTCAAAAGCTTATGCTCTGTGCGCCACTGAGGATGCTGCACAAGAAATCAATGCTGAAATTGCTTTTTTTAAAGCTGTTAAAGTTGCGCTGATGAAGTTGGATATTACTGGCAGCAAGCCGACTCAAAAACAGGTCGATGAACAATTGAAACAACTCCTTTCAAAATCGGTAGTTGCAGAAGGTGTTGTTGATATTTACGAATCTCTAGGGTTGGAAAAACCTGACTTGTCCATTTTATCAGATGAATTTTTAGCTGAAGTTCGTGCTTTGCCACAAAAGAATGTTGCGGTAACACTCTTGGAACGTTTGTTGCGTGGAAAAGTAAAATCTGTTCAGCGAACAAATCTTGTCCAAGCAAAGAAATTTACAGAGATGCTGAACGGCTCAATTGATAAGTATAATAAACGGACAATTGAAACATCTAAGGTCATTGAAGAACTGATTCAAATGGCTAAAGAAATGAGTGAAGCTTTACAACGTGGGGAAGATTTAGGCCTTTCAAAAGATGAAATTGCTTTTTATGATGCCTTAGCGGATCACCAAACAGCAAAAGAGGTCTTGGGAGATGAGACCCTAAAAGCTATTGCTCATGAACTGACAGTTGCTATCAAAAACAATATGAGTGTGGATTGGTCAGTTAGAGAAAGCGCCCGTGCCAAAATGCGTGTAACTGTACGTAGATTGTTGAAGAAGTATGGTTATCCACCTGATTTGCAAAAGATGGCCGTAGATAAGATTGTGCAGCAAGCAGAGTTGATGGCGGGATCGTTGTAGGAGTTATTTAATTTGATGAGATGTGGGGGGAGAGGATTGTTTGATGAATCAATTAATCAAGAGATTCAATTTTTTCAGAGAAAGTACCCTGATAAAAAGATAAATTTTGAGATTATTACTACTGAGGATCTTAAAAAAGATAGCTCTATTTTTATATCAGAATTGAGAAATGAATTGATTTCTGAATTAGAGCACACTGGAGACATAGCTTCCCTAGAATCTAAGCTAGATCTTTCAATGTTTGATGATGAAGAGTTCAGATCGTTGGATGAAATAATGATATCCGATGATTTTCAACAAAAACTAAAAGCTCAAAAGCTTCAAGTTGATTCTCTGTATAATAATGACTATATAGAAGCTTTTCAGGAAGATGATGATCAATCTTCTCTTGCCGCATTAGTCGAAGCAAATCGACGTCTGGTATTAAAAATTGCTCAACGGTACAAGAGACAGTTGACTAATTCAATTGATATGGATGACCTAGAACAATTTGGTATGCTTGGCCTTATGAAGGCTGCTGAAAAATTTGACTTATCGAAAGGCTTTGCTTTTTCTACTTATGCCACTCATTGGATTCGACAGTCAATTAGTAGAGGGATTATGGATACCAGTCTAACAGTTAGACTTCCAGTTCACCTAATAGAAAAAATTAATAAATTGACACGGCTTGAAAGTACAATATTAAATGAAAAACTTGAGGTAAACCTCCCGTTACTTACGGCAGAAATGAATATTTCGATAGAGCAGTACCATGATTTAGTGGCTCTTCGAAATACCTATCTTTCTACAATTAGTTTGGATATGCCAATTGGTATTGATAGAGATACCACTATTGGTGATATGTTGCCAGATAATGAATATGATATTGAGACAGTCATTGAACATGATTTTTTAAGGTCAGATTTAGAAAAGACATTGGATTATTTGAATGAAAAAGAGCG
This sequence comes from Enterococcus sp. DIV0755b, assembly GCF_051713765.1. Classification (NCBI taxonomy): domain Bacteria; kingdom Bacillati; phylum Bacillota; class Bacilli; order Lactobacillales; family Enterococcaceae; genus Enterococcus; species Enterococcus sp. DIV0755b. The sequence continues at coordinate 1,645,139 of NZ_JBIOQN010000001.1, forward strand.
GAAAATTATTGATTTAAGATTTGGTCTTAAAGACGGTGAGATAAAAACTCTTGAAGAAATAGGGCAAATGTTTGGTGTCACTCGAGAAAGAATACGGCAAATTGAGGCAAAGGCAATTCGAAAGCTAAAGAAAAGAGCTAATCGAGAATTGATAAGTGATTATTACTATACGAATGGAAAGGATAGTATTGATGATGGCAAATATGAAGGAAATAGTTAGAAGCAGAATAGAGAGCGCTGTCATTGGGGAGAAAGAAAAACCTTTTCTCATCGTTTTTAAGGGAATACCCGACGAATATCTTCCCGTCGATTTTGGGACTCGATTGGTAGATTCTTCATTGTTTTTCCCATTGGATAAAATCGATGTGGACTATGTTCGAACAAAGACATTTTCTGAGATGATTTCTAAAAATAATAAAAGTACAGAGTTTTTCTGGATAACATTTGAAGAGTATTGCGTTTTAGAGAATATTTTAACAATTGCGTTTGAGATTAAAATTATTGAAAATAACTTATATCTCACGAAATTCCCTTATAGAGGTACGTTATCAGATATTGAGGATATTTATACTCGGTTTTATTATGATAATGATGAAATGATTCAAGAATCAAAACAAAGAGAATATGAGAGTGTAGCGACCTTTTATGGTGATATTGACTTTTCATCTGAGACAAATAGTTATTATGTTACGTATCATGTGGTAGATACTGGTGAAATAGAGGTAGTTAGTCTTTTTGAAAACGAAGAAGAATATAATTCCAACGATCAAGTGTTTTCTGAGGAAATATTAACTGCAGATTATTCTATTGAATTGTCAGATGATGAGCTCCCTTTTTTGGATTTGACAGAATTATTAACTTCAAAGCAGAAAGATACTGGAGTAATAGAGTTTATCTTAACAACTGACTTTCGAGAATTATCCAACAATTATCTTGGTAGAATAAATATACTTCAGAATGTCATATCGCCAAGAGTTAATTTTGTTTTTACAGAAAAAACAATTAAGCGAAAAGAGATAAAAAGATTACCAGAATATTTAGAGATTCTGAAAAGTTATTGGGGATATAGTGGATTTAAAGAACTTGAAATGTACTTAAACATTGAAAGTCGGGATCTAAAGACCGTATTAATTTCACAGGCTCAAATTATTGATGACATTGTTAATCAAGCTGATGCTGCAATTACTGGCAAAGATTATCAGGATATTTATATTACATCTGCCACTGGTTCAGGAAAATCAATCATGTTTCAAATTCCAGCACTCTTTATGCGTGAAAGATTTTCAACTGAGAAACCTTTGACTTTGATTATTTCCCCATTGATTGGATTGATGAATGATCAAGTTGAATCGATGGAAAAACGGGGAATTAAAAATGCAGCGAGAATCCATTCAAATACACCTCCTTATAAACGGGATAAGATATTAAACGATGTCGCTGAAGGTAGCATTGACTTGTTGTATCTTTCACCAGAAACTCTACAAAGTCGATCTGATATTTCAATGCTGATTGGGGAACGAAAAATTGGCTTAGTAATTATTGATGAAGCGCATATTGTAACAACCTGGGGAAAGTCATTTCGAGCTGATTATTGGTATTTAGGAATCTATCTTTCGAAACTGAGAAAGAAACAGCGCTTTCCAATTGTAACTTTTACCGCTACTGCAATATATGGTGGAAAAGATGATATGTATATGGATACACGTGATAGTTTGAATATGGAGAAACCAATTGCCTATTTTGGTAAGGTCAAACGGGATGATATTGTTATGTGCATTGATTCTTCTGGTAAGTCATTTAATAAAGCGGGGAAAGATTATCGAAAAGCAAAATATCAGCTTGCATGGGACAATCTAAAAAGAGCCGAAAAATTGAGGCAAAAAACATTAATGTACTTTCCTACAGTTAGATTACTACGTGAGTTTAAGAACTTTTTAGAATTAAATGATCCTTCAATATCTGATGTGACAGGAATGTACTATGGACCGATGGACAAAGAAGAGAAGGATGAAGTTCTTAAAAGTTTTAAATCTGGGGATATTCGCTTTGTTCTTGCGACAAAAGCCTTTGGTATGGGAATTGATATTCCAGATATAACGAATGTATATCACTTTGCACCAACAGGAAATGTCGTAGATTATATACAAGAAATAGGGCGAGTAGCACGGGATCATAGTCTAGTTAAACAAGGCTATGCTTGGTTCGACTATCTCTCTAATGATTTTTCTGAAGTAAATAAATTGCAAGGTATGGGAGCAATCAAAAAAGAACAGATCGTTGAAGTGATGAGAAAAATTATTAGTATATATAAATCAAAGGGCTTAAGTCGGAATTTGATTGTTAATGCTGATGAATTTCGATATATCTTTTCAAAAGATTTGGATGATCCAACAGCACTGGATAATAAAATTAAAACAGTTATGTTGATGATAGAAAAAGATTTTTCTTCTCCTAAGAAAATCGGGTATTCGCCTTTTGTTGCAAGACCAAGATCGTTGTTTGGTAATGAGCAAATACTTGTAAAGGAACACTCGGAATCAGTTTTGCTGAACAGTAGGCTAAAGCCATTTTTTACAAAAATTTGTGAGTTGGAAAATTCTAACTATAAGTATGTATATTCTGTTGATGTTGCTGGGATTTGGGAAAAGTATTTTAAACAAATGACTTTCCCACAGTTTAAGTTTTCACTGTTTAATGAGAGTAAGCGGAGGGAGTTAGACTATTCTAGTATTTTTAAACACTTTACTTTTGCAACTGGAATCACAGTTCCAAGTGTTAATCAAAAAGAATATAGTAAAATTGTAAGTAGCTACAATGCATTACTCAATTCTTTTGAACGGTTTTGTAGAGAAAAGAGCCGAATCGAAAAATTCTTCAATATTAAAGAATTAGGTTCTTTTATTCAAAAAGATTTTCCTAGCATGGATGTTTTTAAAGCTAGATCAGTAGCACAAGTTATTGTTAATGCAGTTTTTGACTTTGGAAAGATCAAAGGATTACGTTTCTTCCATGAAAGAACGGATAAGAATGGAAATAGTTCGTATAAAATTGTTGGTCAAATTGATCGATTTATTGATGCTATAAAATATGGTCTGTCTAAGTTTTATCATGAAAGTAGAAATCGTTATGAAGATAGTAAAATCCTCTCTGTCTACTTTTATCGTGGTAATGATAATTCTAGTATTGATGAAGCAATTCTAGTTTTAGGTTTAGGCCAATCTCTGGATATCCTCGATTATGAAGTTTCAAGTGGCTTTAACCCACAAATCTATATTAGAATAAATTCGATTTATCCGTTGGAAAAAGCAATAAAAACTGGGGATCATTATCGAAATTATTTGCTTGAAGATGTTCATAGAAGGCACCGTATGAGCGTGGAAATGCTAACCTATTTGTTCACCTATAAAGCGGAAGGACGTTTGAAATCAGAAAGAATCCAAAACTATACCGATTTTTTTTGGGGAAAAATTGAAGATTACTTTTTAGGGATAATCCCAAAAGATGCGGAAGAAAGATTATATACTAAAGACAAAGATTAAGTTGCATAGTAAATTAATTCATGCTTGTCCAAGTTACCTGGCGTTTGTAGAATGATAAAGTAACAGAGTAAGTGGATATGAGTATGATTTCTGGGAAACTTCTTTATAATCATTCGACTATGTTACTAATATTTTTTAATACAGTATCTTTGTATTAACTTTGAAACTATATGAGTGATATGGCTATAAATTCAGATCTCTTTATGGAAGCGAAACAAGAGCAATTACCGTGGTTCAAAAACGTCAAAATATCGATGTTATTGAACCATGATACACTTTGTCTAACAAGTAGGAATAGTTATTGTTTGAGATCTGTTATGTAAAATGAGTATTTTATAAACATTAATAATAATAGTGAGTTGAGCTGGTCATAAACTGATCAGCTTTTTTTATTTATCTTGTCTCAATTTTTCCACTGTAGGGATGGTAAAGAACGCTGCGCAATCGCTAACAAGCCCTTGGCTTGTAACGCTCTGCTTTGATGGGAGGCGTGCCCGCTCCCATACCCCACGGCATCTTTAAAGGGTCTCGCTTCGCTCGAGCCCTTTAAGATTGTTATGCCATTTCTATTGTTAATACATAGCTGCACTCTGAATAAGAAAATAAAAAAAGACTTTTTTTGGAAAAGACTTTTAAAACTAAATTTTAGTTAGGTTCAAAAATGAAAAATAGGGACTTTTCATGTATAATAAATGCTGTTGTTTTTATGTGCCAATAAGAGGTTTTACGAAGTAAAGAGCGTTTTCTTGTTCTATTTTTAAGTTGATTAGTTATCCAGATCAACTTCGTTTCTATACCTATAATTATTTATTATTATTGGTTTTAATAATTACAGGTATAAAAACGAAGTGTTTTTACTGGAGTAGGTTCCTAAAAATTAGTGCTTTTTTTGACGTTAAACATCGTAAAACTGTAAGATGAGGGGATGTCTATGGGGAAAACAGGAAGAAAAATGACTTTGAAAGATTTTAAAAACAATATTGACAGGAATAAAAAATACGTTACTGTTGGTGATCGAGCGTACTTAAAAAAGCATGGCCATTATCGATGGTCAGAAATTGAAAAGCGAATTAGTCAAGACTACGATTATGTACAACGCGTTGAAGGCACTAGCGGGAAAGAGTTAGCGATTATTCTAGGTAGTAAGATTAAGCAAAAATCCTTAGTAAAACTTTCTGGTACAGGTATTCATAATGTAAAAGAATTTCAAAATGAGGCAACTGCTCTATTATGGAATTATATGATAGGAAGAACTGAAAGAAAAGAGTTTAAAGTTAAGGAATATCAAGAATATTCAGATTGGCAAATGACTGCAAAGCAATGGCTAATTGCCGCAGATATTTTACCGAGTTCGATGAGAGATGATGGCAAATACAATTACGTAAAGAATATGTATTACTACAATAAGTTCAAGAATAATGTATACAGAGAAAATATTAAACAAGATGCTATGAAGTGCTGTTACTGGGAAGTAAAAGAACGTCACTACAATGATTTGTTTAAATCTGTTAAGAGAAAATTAGAAAAACACATTACTTTTAAGGAAGTTCATGTAGGATCTGTACCATCGTATAAAAGTTTATTGAAACTATGGTTAAGAGCTTTTATGATTACATTCTATTTTGAAGATGTAGATTATGATATTGAGAAATTTGATGTGAACGTCTTATGTAACAAGATTCTTTTAAATTGGGAAGAATTATCAGTAGAAAAAATTGAACAGTTTCTTGAACTAACCGACATTGATTATGAAAAACTAACTCATGAGGAATTAAAGTTTCAGATTGTGAATTTTTGTTCCCAAAAAAAATGGGAGCTTGATATGGCTATTGATGAAGAAAAGAATCAAGGTGAATCTGGACAATATAATCGTAAGGAATTGACGTATGATCAAAAAAAAGAAATTGATGAACTGAAAGATAAACTTAAAATAGACGATAACCCAACAATTGATTGGAAATTAAAACTTCTTTTATATGAACGATATGATGTCATACTTGTTTGGGTTGAATACGAGATCAATTTAAATCAAGTTATTCAACATAAAAACAAGTACTACTATAACTTTAATGGAAAGGAAATCAAATTTCCTTTGGATAACGAACAAAGCAGCCTGCTACTGGAAAAATTTCAATTAGCTTGGTTTGAAGATTTTCATTTTCGAACTATTAATAGGGTAATTGAGCATATTTCTGACTGCGCTAGTTCGTATTTAGAACGGGACCGCTTAGTACCAGACTTTGCTCATAATTTGATAGCATATCAACTAAGAAAGAGTGGGCAGGAAATTTCGTACTTTTGGAAGCAGGATTTGGCATATTGGGCATTTTATAGGTTTATTGATAAGATTGATTCCCAAAAGATTACCGACTATTACACGACTAAATTGAGTCACTTTAAGGAGAATGAGTTTGTCGAAATTATTATTCTTAATGGAGATCTAGATAATTATTTTAGAGAGCTTCATTTCGAATCAAACTTTGATTTTACAGTTAAAACTATCAAGAATAAGGAGATGGTATCATTATGATAATCAAGAAAGAAATTGAAATGATTTGCCCAAAATGTAAGAAAAACGGAGTTATTTTAAATAATGAGTATTTAGAGTTATTCGATCGACTTGAAACAAATTATGAAGGCAACTATAGTGTCATTCAAGAATTGATTAGACAAAAAGTTTATTACGGTATTTGTAAGAACGAAGAGTGCAATTTTGTGGTGGAGAGTTTAGACAACGTCGGATATAACTTGGAAAAAAGTTGCTATTTTTGGAAAGAACCTTTGTAACTTTTAAGTGTACTTATAAGTAATAAAACGATATACTAGTAAAGTCATATGAAATATGGCTTTTTCTTTAAATAATTGTGTTACCTATGGGTTTTATCTTATTTTAAATTTGAGCTGAGGTGATTTTTTGTTTGTTGCATATTTACGAGTGTCGTCTGCTGATCAGAATCTAGCAAGACAAGAAGAGTTGATCAATGAATGGAAACAAAGAAATAATATATTGGATGATGATCTATTAATCTTTGAAGAAAAAGTATCTGGTAAAAATATTGAAGATCGGATGCAACTACAAGAAGTATTCCACTTTATTAGGAAGAAAGATACCGTTGTCGTAACTAGTCTGGATAGGCTAAGTCGCAACAGTAGGGATATCAAGCGAATCCTACAGACTATTCGGGAAAAAGGTGCAAACGTTGAAATACTTGATCTACCTGCCTTCACAGGTATTACGGAGCCAGCACTGAAAGATTTATTAACTAATTTAGTAATCGAGGTTTTTTCATATGTTGCTGAATCAGAGCGAAAGAAAATAAAAGAACGTCAGCGCCAAGGGATTGAACTTGCAAAACAACGTGGTGTTTATAAAGGGAGAAGAGTTAAATATAGTTCTGAAGCTATAGGTGCTGATAAATTGGTGTATGACCGAATTATTGAGATGCTTAATCAACAGAGGTCAATTAAAGATATTTCTGTTGAGGTTGGTATTCCACGAAAGACTGTTTACGCTATTCGTGATAGACAAAAAGTTACTGATTAATAGCAGGTGCTAGAGGCTTTCAATGTGATAAGTCCCTAGCATTTTTATTTCTAATTTCGGCATCATAATCAAAGTACATAACCAGGTGCACATCAAAGTAAACAACCAAGTATACATCAAGGTACACAACTAGGTGTACATCAAGGTACATAACCAAGTGTACATTACGGTACACAACCAAGTGTACATCAAGGTACACAACTAGGTGTACATCAAGGTACACAACTAGGTGTACATCAAGGTACACAACTAGGTGTACATCAAGGTACACAACTAGGTGTACATCAAGGTACACAACTAGGTGTACATCAAGGTACACAACTAGGTGTACATCAAGGTACACAACTAGGTGTACATCAAAGTAAACAACCAAGTGTACATCAAAGTACACAATCAAGTGTACATCAAGGTACATAACCAAGTGTACATCAAGGTACATAACCAAGTGTACATCAAGGTACATAACTAGGTGTACATCAAGGTACATAACTAGGTGTACATCAAGGTACATAACTAGGTGTACATCAAGGTACATAACCAAGTGTACATTACGGTACACAATCAAGTTTACATCAAAATACACAGCCAAAGTGAATTTGAAATTGTACTTGGAGATAACATCAAAAAAATAATCTGAAGTAATTATATTCAATATCAGGAGATTCATCTTTAAAAGTAACGCTTGATAAAATTGAAATTTTATAGACTTTTTTTAATTGTTATCTATTTGTTTACTCTAAAGCTTTGAATAAGCCTTTTAAGTGGTTTTATTTTACTTATTTGGTTATTTATAATATCCTCGATATGAAATGATGACGAAAAATATCGTTGTAATAATTGATATAAGAAATTTTTTGTAGAGGTAGGGGGAGGATTTTCTCAAAATAGACTTTATTGTGCTCGCAAAGGGAGTGAAGTATCTTTTTTCACTCCTACTCCTACCAATAAGCTCTATACTATTACTTTAATGGAGGAAATAAATATGGGGAAAATTAAAATTGTAAACATCAGTAAAAATAAGAAGAGAGAAAAGTTGGCATTTTCTTTTCCTGTTGAATTGATAGAAAAAGCTCAGTGGCAGAAAGTCAGAAGAATATATTTTTCTATCGAAAATAGGGGTAATTTTAATGATGTTGTTATAATGCAAGGTATTCGTACAAGAACAAATACTGAAAGAGTAAATAATATTCGACTTCCCAAAGGGTCTACTATAAAACTTGATTTAAGTTATAGGTATAGAGGGATAAAAAATGCAAATTGATTATATTTCGGATCTCCATTTAAATCATTATGTATCATTTGACAAGAATCCTCAAAAACAAAGGCGACAAGTCCAATCGTTTATTGAAAGAAAGTTTATTTCTTGTAATCGCGGTGATGTGATTGTTTTAGCAGGTGACTATTCTGAGTACAACTTTCAAACAATTTGTATGATTGAGCACTTTGCTTTGTTTTATAAAAATGTCGTGGTTGTATTTGGCAATCATGATCACTATCTCATATCGCAATCTCAAAAGAAGAAATACCAGGAATGTTCTGAAAATCGTTTAAATGAAATTCAGAACTATTTTCTTTTAAGAGATGACATCCATATTCTTCAAAATCAAATCAAAACAATTGATAATGTTACGTTTGCGGGAACGCGTTTGTGGTATCAGCTGACTTCTGAAAATAGTTTGACCTATTATAAAAAGTACAATAATGATAGTCAATTTATTTTTTCAAATTTGAAAGGTTCTGAAAAAGTGTGGGAAGAGTATCATCGTGAAGATTTTGATTTTTACAATTCATTATCTTCCGTAGATGTTATGATTACTCATCTTCCGCCTGTACAACCACCATTCAGTCCATTTCCTTTTAATGAATGCTATGTGTCTTCAGTAAATCGATTCAAAGCTTTAAAATGGATTTGTGGTCATCAACATCTGGTTGGTACTTTTGAAAGGGAAAATACAACTTTTTACATGAATGCGATTGGGTATCCTAAAGAAAATCAAGAGCAGGGTATACAGACATTTTTCATAGGAAGTAGTGAGAAGCAATGAAAAAATCTAATTATTTTAAAGAACTTGAAAAAAGTAACAAGGAAAAGCATAAGGAAAGATATCAAAAATTGCTTGAGCAAGCCAAAGAAAAACAACAAAAACGACTATCTGTGGAACGCTCTAAAGCTGATTCAAATGAGGGCGTCAAAAAAAAGTCAGTCAAAGTCAATCAAGATGAAGTTTCTCGTTTGAATAAACAAGTAATGGATTTGACGCGGCAATTAAAACGATTTAAAAATGATGCTGCATTGGAACGAAAAAAATCTCGAACTGTAAGAAGTGAGTTAAAGGCAGTAAAAGCGTATGCGACACAGCAACTTCAAGATGCGGAAAATATTAGAGAAGATGCTGACAAAAGATTTAAAGAAGCTGACAGGTTATTGAATGATTTGCGGTTATCTGGATGGGATGAAGAAAATACAGCATTAGAAGAGGTGAAACTTCGAAATGAGTTAATCGCCTTTTTACTTCAAGATAGAATTAAGATGAAGCGGTACGTAGATAAAGAGCATCAAAGAGATCGTCGTTATAATCAAAAGATTCAGGAGCGCGATCATAAGATAGAAGAATTAAAAGAACTAATTAAAGAGACTCGGAAATTTAGCGTCCAGCAAGAACGCCGTTTGGAAAATTTGCAAATTAAAAGCGATAAGCTACAATCCAGGTACAAAAAAATGCAACAAAATTTATACAAAATAAACAGTATAAATCCGCAAGATGTTATACCAAGACTGATTCAACAGTTGGACAGTAGAACATTTAGAAGTTTTAATCAGCTAAATACTCTATTTGAAAAGTATCAATGGCTTTTTCTTCATAATTCTAGGGAGATGAACCAAGCTCAGTCTGATGTTTTGTACGGATATCTTGAAGTCACAACTGAACAGGATCTTTTTTTTCATGATATAAATGATGAAATTATTCTACCTTTGAAAGTCCATCGTGGGTACGATAGAAAAGATTTACTAGTTGATGGAATGGCAATACAGGTTTTTCGTAAGTTAGATGAACCCGATGTTGTTTCCATAGGATACTGCTATCCTATTGTTGAAAAGGAAACAACTGAAGAAAGAAAGTTGAAAAAGAAGACAGCAACCAAGAAAAATCATCCCCAAGATATATTTGCTAATGAAGAAGTGAAAAAATGGGTCGCGGGTCTATCGTTGACTGTTGTTGGAAACAAACGTGTTAAGCCTTTTGTTGCATTATTGAGTAAATATGTAAAAAAGGTTGAACAAATTGATGCATATGAAAAGGGAGAAGATTATGTCTTTAATCATCTTCGTTCGTCTGATTATGCTTTTGTCTTGTTGGATAGTGTTCCACATACGGTAACTACATTTGTCAAAAGTTATGATCCTCTCGGTCAAAAAATTCAAATCTTTAACCTTCCAAATGAAGAGGATGGGTTGATACGACTAAATTATTTATATTGGAATCAAGCAGAGTCTAGATAAAATATTGTAGTAGGTGAGAGAGGCTGCTCAAACTGGGATCATACAGACATATTAATTAACTTTGATTATGATAAAAGAGGTAATGAGTTTGAAAATATTTCAATTTCAAAGATGCATGATATTCTAGAGGATTACTATTTTACAAAGAAAACAGTCAAAAAGATTATGGAAGAAAATTAACTGACAATGAAGAGTAGAGAGCTAAATAGAAAAAATTCCTAAATTGACCAGTAAATCCATTCGTTAATCTAGTTTAATTTTTGAATCAATTGTTCTAATCACCAATTGGAGATTTATCGAAAGACAAGGAGATTTCAGCGAGAAGAAAAGCTAGTCGTTTAATGTATCTCTCAGTCCTATTTTGTTTGTTCATGTGGTAGTGGATCACCTATAGTGAAAACGCACAGAATTGGAATTGCATTAATTGTTAGTGGATTTACTTTGATATAGGAGTTTATGGAATGTCATATAACCATTTATCAGCTGAAGAATAAGGAGGTGATTAATTGGAATCTATTGGTACCGAATTATACTATTCATTAACAGGTAAGATGAAAAATCAAATTATCGAATATATTAAAGAGCAATTTATGGTTGAGTACTCGACAGAAAGTGTTGGTAAACGTGTGGATGATTTCATAAAAGTTCTTGAGCCAGCTAATAGAGCTAATGTCATATTGGATAATAGTAAGTTGATAATTACTAAAGAAAGAGATGACTTTGAAGAATCTGTTTTCTATTGGCATATTTGTCTCATAGATAAGGATAATGACAAGTATGCTATTGATTTTATTCCTCTGATTGAACTATTAAATTATCCTGTTGAAGGATATCAAAATAAAGTTGAATTAATTGGGGATATTATCTGGGATTTAACCTTCGATGGTTGGACAGTAGTAGAGCACCAAGAAAGAATAGTTGAGATGAATAAACGATTTGAAGAGTAGGGAAACTCTTTACTCTGAGAAAAATTGTTGGTTTTATTGTTAATGAAATTGGGTGGATGAGGGATACTTTTAAAAGGATATTGCTGAAGATGCTTTGTTTGAAATGATCGAGGATTTCTACTAGATGATAGAGATTTTTCTTAGTAAAAGTAACATATAAACTTTCTTGCCAGAAGTTATATAAAAACGAAAATAAAGTTTTACTTACGGATGGTTGACCCTTGTTTTTTTCACAGAATCAAGTAAGATTAAAATATAGAATTTGATAGAAAAGAGAATATTCCATTTCCAATACCGGATGAAAAACGAATACAACGCTGAAGTGGTAATGACACCAATGGGACACAAAATCGCTCGTTGGATTGATCCAGAACAATTGGATGAAAAAATGGGCTCCTCGCGAAATATTTTGGCGCGAGATCGTTTTGACCAGCCACTATTCCTATTTGAAAACCAATTTGCAGAACGCTGGTTTGCCGATAAGTACCCCGATGTGAAGTTGAAGAGTTTGATGTAAAATTTTATAATATAAAACTTAAGTTGTTGTTTTAGGCTATGCAATTACGTTGCATAGCTTTTTTTATGTTATCTAATAAATTTATTTGAATTCACTTCATTATTTAATGAAGCGTAAAATTATACCCCTTCGAATTAGAAATATCTGTGCTGTTTTTAGTGAAAATCGGTGTAATTCGTTGTTTTTCTAACGATAATAATAGATGTAATATTCATTATATTTGAAAAATATCGGATTATAAATTAGTATTTAATTAAATAGCGTTATATTTTTTTAATTTTATGAATTCGTATTGAGTATTAAAAGAAGGGAGATTATCTGGAATGATTGGTATAAAAAAATTAAGCGCTTTGCTTTTAGGTACCCAACTTCTTTTTGCAACGGGTTCTTCCTCGTTTTCCGCGACCCAAAATTATGATGAAAGTTCAAGTGGAAAAACGCACGAAACGACTACCGAATCCACTAAAAAATTAGAACTTCATGATAGCATTAGTGCAACCCTTGAGAGTCAAACAAGTGCTAGTTCTGAGGAACAAGTAATCGCTGAGGAGCAAGTAGCCGATAGCAGTACAAAAGAAAGTGAGTCTAAAGACCCGCCGACAAAAGAAAGTGTCAGCCGTGCTGTGGGTGTACAGGCAAGTGGTAGTGGGACTTCCGAAGATGATCCTCGAATTGTCGAAAATTCAGCAGAGCTAAAAACAGCAATTGAAGATCCACAAATTGCGTACATTAAATTAGCTCCTTCAGAGGAAATTTTTTATTTTGATGTAAGTTCTCCTCAAGTTACAAGTAATGTTACGATTGATGGTAGTGATCGTACCATATCATACAACAAGAATACTCTTGAAGTTAAAGCAAATAATGTTTGGGTGAAATTTATGAATATGACATTTGGTTCACCCGATTATTCCGTAACTACTAATGAGTACTACGGTCTTTGCCGAGGAAATACTACTTATTCAAATGTTACAGTTGAAGTTGAAAATGTCACATATTATTCAAATAGAGGAGCGCAACCTTTTTTTAATCGTGGGAAAGATAGTAAAGTTGTCTTTTCAGGAGAAAACTTTTTCTCAGTACAAGATGGGACCTCATCTCAAGAATTTGCAGAATGTAATCATTTTCTATTTAAAAAAGATAGCCACACGACAGTTGAACATGATACTGGACAGAGCAATTCGATCGTGACATATGGGACAGGACGTGATTTTAGTTTTGAATTAGAGGCAGGAGCGGTTGTGGATTATAACACAACGAGTAGTCGGTTTGTCGATAACTATTCAGGTAATGGAACAATGAAGATTGGAGAGGATGCATCGCTTAAGATTAATGGTGATGGAACGTTTGTCAACCTTAGTCGACCAATGAGTCTTCAAGTTGATGAAGGTGGAAAACTCGACTTGACTTTTGCGAGCAAGTTTAATTTTTCTAATGCTTCCAAATTCAACTTTGCGAGGGATTCGACATTAAGTATGGAAGTGACAAATGCAAATCAAGTTTTTAATAATACCATTCCTGCAGCAAATTTCATTATTGATAATGCTTATCGTTTATCTTTTAATGTTTCTGGATCAACGAACAAGGAACCCGTCAATGCGGGGTTCACATTTTCTGACTTTGTCGACGATATTACCGGTTACGGCATTACGGCAGGCAATACTCCTATAAACACCATTATTGGTAGTAGTGCTGTCGTTAGTTCGAATGGGACCGATTTCACGTTAAATTCGACTCAAGACGATTTTGAGACAGACGAAAAAACAACGATTCGAGGAGCAAGAAGTATTGTCTTACAACGCCTGCCCAACCCAGCAGTGATACTAGATGTCAAACAAGTGGTTAAAGATACTAGCGCTGTTTTTAATCTGACTGATTATTTGACCAACTATAATGTTATTACTGGCGTAGTTTATTTGCTATTTAGTAAACAACAAGATACTGAAAACTTTAATGATACTGATAAAATCACTGAACAAAAGATAGAAGCAAAAGCAGAAGAAGCAGGAGAAGCAACAGGGCTTACTGAAGCAGAAATTACAAGTTCTGTAGAGTTTGCCGATTTAGCAGAACAGACAGAATATTGGCTTTATGTCCAAATCGAAGCGGGTTTTGAATCAGGTGATAGTGAATGGTATGAATTATCTTTTACCACAAAGACGGATGCACTCAATGTAACATTCCCAACTGAAATGTTCTTTAATACGGAAATGTCTGAAGAAGACAGACGACTACTAGTCACATCACAACGCTATCGAGTCAAAAATAATAGTGCTTATCCAATTGAATTAAAGATAAATTCTTTTAGTGAAGACGGTGAGTCAGGCGTTGACTTGTTAGAAAATATAGACGGCGATACGAAAGGTCACTTATATTTACAGCTAGCAAAAGACAGTGAAGAACCCACTACATTAAAAAAAGATTTAGCAAATGTTGATATGGGAGAATTAGATATCGATCAGCAAATAAATTTACAGTTTACTGGTGAATACTTTGGTAACGCAGGTAAGGAAATCAACACAAAATACAACATGATTTTGGAATTTACGAGAACGGGGGAGTAACAGAATGAATACAACTAACACGCAGTCCAATCAAAAAAACAAAAAAATAATTTTACTTCTATTATTACTTTTGTTGTTAAGTGTTGGGGGATATTTTGTTTATCGTCATTTTAATCAACCTGATGTACCTGTGACAATCATTAGTGGTGAGTTTTTGCCAGATGGAAAAGATGCATCCAAAATTTCAGGTGAAGAATTACAACAATTGGCGCAAAAAAAAGTAGATGCGAGCCAGTTCAATATGGTTATCGCCCCCACTGCCAATGTGCAACAAGGTACAAAGAGTGATTTGTTTATTCAAAATCCACCTCATAACGCCAATCCAATCAACGTGGAAATTCGGTTAAAAGATTCAAATGAATTAGTTTATACCTCGGGTGCTATTCACCCGGGTTATGAAATAAAAGGAGCTACTCTGGAAAAAAAATTGGAGGAGGGGAGTTATCCGGCAACTGCGCTTTTTAGCATTTATGATGGTAATACCAAAGGAAAACGTGGACAAGTTGCCGCAGCGATTGATTTTGTTGTGAAATAAAAAAAGAAAGGAAGAGGAAAAATGAAAAAAATATTTGGTTTAGTTGCACTATCAAGCGTCGTGTTGATGGCCCTACCGGCATATGCAGAGGATATTGTTAGTAACAATTCTGGAGAGGTTAAGATTAATGGTACATTAGGTATGGATAATACAGTTGAGGATGCGACAATTCCAGAAGGACAGGATGCTTGGATCAATGTTACACTTCCGACTGATACAATCTTTTATAGTACCGATAAAAAAGCAAATGCACCTATTGCATCACCTGACTATACAATTACTAATAATTCTGGTCGTCCAGTAGATATTCTTTTTAAGGAAATAGTGAAAGAAAATCCTGTCGATCCTGCCCCATTTAAGTACTCAGTCTCATTGCAGGGCTTTACTAGTACTCCTAAAATTATTGAAAATGGTTTAGTAGCTTCAGAGGATAACGGAAAGACTATTCATACACTTGCAAATAATAATGGAAAACTTGGAAAAGATGATCCTTCTGAACTGAACACAACTGCTAATACTGTTACTTTTAGATACGTTGGAGAGGTTAAGGATCCACTGGCTGAGGAGGATATAATTACTGAAAATTATACTATGACTCTTCAATTTAAAGCTGTTAGTTGGCCAGAAGATACACCTTAATTTTGTAGGAGGGCTTGCAGATGAGTGGAGATATTCAAGTAACGGGAGTGTTAAACATGCCTGTTGAGTCGTCTGTTTCAGAGCCAGGGGAAACCACTTCAAGTTCGACATCCAATGAAGTTGTCTATGTTTCGACAAAAAAGGAGTTTTACCCACAAACAGGGGATGAGATAAATACCAACTACCTCATTATGGGAGTATTAATGATTATCTTAAGTATTACGTTGATTGTCTCCCGTTTTAGGAAAAAGACAACTAAATAATTTTAGTCAGTACGTCTTACACCTAAGTAGTAATGTGTTATTAGTAAATGATAGTAGTAAATTTTAAATGCAGCGTTTGTTAGTGACGCTGCATTTTTTATTGTTTTTTTTAGACCAATCACAAAAAGAAGAAAGAGCGACAAAAAATTCAAAAAAGATTCTATGAACTTATTCAAATTGAGAATTTTTTTTAGCAAAACACAATCATCTAGTAAAACAAATCGTATTTATGCTATTATGAGGTATAAACTTAAAAGGGGCCATAAAATGTTAGAAACGATTTTATTAGATGATCCAGCACAGAATAAACTTATGTTATTTAAACATATGTTGGAATTGGAACAGGGGTTGTATCCAATTCACTATTTTGAAAAATATACCGGTTTTTCTCATATTAAAACGGCTAATTTATTAAACCAAATGAATCAAGATTTGTTTGATTTAGAGACAGGTTATGTCTTATTTACAGAAAAAGAAAAAGTCCAGATTGATGGCAGTTTACCTAAGCTACATAGTTACCGTCAATTCTTATTACAAAATAGTGTGCCTTATCAAGTTTTACTAGCGACACTTTTACAACCAGAAATGGATTTAAAAGAGTTTGGGCAATTAACAGATTTAAGTCAGTCTTCTTTGATGCGGCGGCTAAAGCCATTAGTTGCTTATTTGAAAGATAAAGGCATTCGTCTAAATTGTCTGCAAATGGAAGTAACCGGACGGGAAGCGTTGATTCGGATTATGTATTTTAACTTTTTGTGGATGGTTGATTTTGGAACAGAATTATTTCAATACTTTGAAAAAAATAATTTTGATTTACATACACTTCTCGATGAAAATGATTTAATTTATTTACAGTATTTTGAACAAAGAGAACAAATTCTTTATCAAGCAATAAGCTTGTTGCGGACTAAGCATGGGCATTACGTTGATGAGCCAGAAATTAATCACTTTTTATATCCTGTAGCTTTAAATACACGGTTTAAACAAAAGTTAGCCCAAGACGGTGTGGCTGAAACTTATCGGGAAAGAGAAGCCAATTTTGTGGCATATATTATTTTTTACTGGCCACAGTATTTCTCAGAAAACGATCCGCGTTTACCTTACGTTCGAAAAAATTATAAAAGTTTGACTGAATCAAAAGCAAAAGCAGCAGACTTCTTGGCAGAAATGTTACCATATTTTCAGAATTTCCCACGCAATAAACAAGAACTGCTACTAATAAATTATCAAACTATCTTTTTGCGCCAGCAATTGTTTGATGGCAAAGCCCCTAAAAATTTAGATTTTATTTTGGAAAGTTTAAAAGTGCAACATCCCAACTATGAAATCTTACAAGGGTATGTGGCAAATATTTTAGCGGCAAAAAAAAGTGACGATTTAGTTAATCTTTTGACGTTGGTGAGTTTACCTCAAGTGGAACGAAATGAAAAGACTGACAAAATCAAAGTTGGAATCATTGGTTTTCCAAACCATTTTCTTTTGTACTCTTTAATTAATCGAATTGAAGATTTGCCTTTTGTCGAGTATTCGTTAATGAATACAACCTCCAATGAACAATATGATGCAATTATTACGTGTGCTGCTTCTTTGGTACCTGCTAATAATCACCAATATTGGATTGTGGAAGGTGAAGGGTCTTTTGATGCTACGGATGATTTCTTGTTCCGTGTGTTTAAAGAAAAACAAAAAAAGCAAAAAACAGCTTTACAACTTTCATAAGTTAAAAATACCGTTTCTAGTATCCGCAAAGGTTACTAGAAACGGTATTTTAGTTTTAAAAGTATGATTGTCGTCACTTTTATGATGCGTTATTACTTAGCTGATTTGTTTTTATCGAAATTTCAACTAGCCCAGGTAGCTCAATCTGGGTGATAGAATCAGGTTCGTAGCTGCCAGCTGGTAATTTCTTTAGAAAATATTCTTTTATTTCGTTAATTTCACGTTCATTCAGATTGCGCTTTTTATTAATCAATAAAATTTCATTATGGTTGGGTGCTACTGTATACACAACAGTAGAGTTGCCAGCCGTATAAACTTTCACCAATTCGGCATCTGTATTTTCCAATTGATTGCGCACCAAACGTGAGTGACTGTTGGTTACGTTGATTAATTTCATCTGGTTCACTCCTTCAAGGCAAGTTTGAACTAACTCATCTATTATTATACGGTTCAAAAGGCGATAAGAAAAGTGATTACACTTGAAAAGATAACAAAGTTTGGTGAATTATTTCCTGATCTAAGCCGATTATTAAAAAAATAAGACGAGAAAAAGCTCATAATCCAGTACATTTCCGCTAGATTATGAGCTTTTTTTAGTTATTCTTCTGTTGTGTCAGCAGGTTTTTCACTTTCTTTTTCTTCAGCATGGGTAACTTCAATTTTACCATCTTCTGTTAAGCGTGCTGCCAACTCTTTTGCTTCAGGGTGATCCAAATAGTATTCGGCGATGCCATCTTCAATTTGATCTTGGATGGTACGACGTAATGGTCGAGCACCCATTGCAGGGTTGTAACCTAAATCAACTAATTTTTCTTCGACATCTTTTGGTACTGTGATGTGAAGATGTTGTGAAGCTAACATATCGTTTACTTCTTGTAGCATTAGTTCTACGATGTGCAATAAGTTTTCTTTGCTTAAAGCTTTGAATTCAATAATACCGTCAAAACGGTTTAAGAACTCAGGTGAGAAGTAGTTATTTAGTTGGTTTAAAACAGAACGAGTAACACCTTCTCTTGCTGCGGCAAAACCAACACTTGCTTCAACATTGCCAGTACCTGCGTTACTTGTCATGATGATCAAAGTATCTTTAAAGCTAACCGTGCGACCTTGTGCGTCTGTTAAGCGGCCATCATCTAAAATTTGTAAGAACATGTGTAAAACATCAGGGTGGGCTTTTTCAATTTCGTCTAATAAAATTAAACTGTAAGGGTTACGACGAACTTTTTCTGTTAATTGACCGGCTTCTTCATAACCGACATAACCAGGAGGAGAACCGATTAATTTCGCCACACTATGTTTTTCCATGTATTCTGACATATCAAAGCGAATCATAGAATCTTCAGAACCAAACATTTCGTAGGCCAGTTGTTTTGCTAATTCTGTTTTACCAACACCAGTAGGTCCGACAAATAAAAATGAACCAATTGGACGATTCTTTTTACTTAAACCGACCCGATTACGACGAATTGCTTTGGCTACTTTATCAATAGCTTCATCTTGGCCGATAACATGTTCTTTTAAGTCATGGCTAAGGTTTTTCAATTGCGTTTGTTCTTTTTCTTTTAATTCGCCAACAGGAATACCTGTTCGTTCTTCGACGATTTGTTCCATATCTTTTTCAGTGATTGTTGGTGTTTCTTCATCACTGATTTGTTTGTTTTTCATTTCTTCTAATTTGTTAATTTGATCGCGATAGTAGGCTGCTTTTTCGAAATCTTCTTCTTGGGATGCTTGTTGTTTTTGTGCTTGCGCATCTTGCAATTTCTTTTCAATCGCTTTTGGATCTACCAATTGAATAGTTAAGTTTTTCTTAGAGCCAGATTCATCTAGTAAGTCAATTGCTTTATCTGGTAAGAATCGATCTTGGATATAGCGGTTTGATAGAATTGCAGCAGCTTTTATTGCTTCATCAGTATATTTTACATGATGATAATCTTCATAACGTGGTTGCAAACCTTTTAAAATCGCAATTGTTTCTTCAACAGAAGGTTCATCCACTCGAACTGGCTGCATCCGACGTTCTAAGGCAGCGTCTTTTTCAATGATACGGTACTCATTTAAGGTTGTAGCACCTACCATTTGTAGTTCACCACGGGCTAAAGCAGGTTTTAAAATATTGCCTGCGTCCATATTGCCATCACCAGCAGAACCAGCACCGACAATTTCGTGAACTTCATCGATGAATAAGATAACATTTTCAGCTTGCTTAATTTCATCGATTAATTTTTGCATTCTTTCTTCAAATTGACCGCGAATACCTGTACCTTGAACTAAAGAAGCGACATCTAAACGAATTACTTCTTTATCCATTAATTTTTGTGGTACATCGCCATCGACGATTTTTTGTGCCAAACCTTCAACCACGGCTGTTTTACCAACACCAGGCTCACCGATTAAAACAGGATTGTTTTTTGTACGGCGATTTAAAATTTCGATTACACGTTTAATTTCATCGTCACGACCAACAACAGGATCGATGTCACCATTGCGGGCTTGTTCGGTAATGTTAATACCATATTCACCTAATAGTCCGTTGGCTCCTTGGTTTTGACGAGGGGGTTGCCCACCGTTAAAGTTATTGCCACCACCAAATTGGGTAGGGGGAGTTTGATCTCCAGGATTTCTTGGTTGCATTTGTTGCGACATTTGACGGAACAAATCATCAAGACTTCCAAAGCCAAATGGATCTTGTGCCATCATATTTGTTTGACTACCAGTTTGATTTTTCAATTTTTGGTAGCAACTTTGGCAGTAATCTAATTGCTTTCTTTGGCCATTTACATTTGCGTATAAATGAATGGTTGCTTCATTTTTGCCACAGTTTTGACAAAGCATAAATAATTCACGACCTTTCATGGATTTACTTTCAATTATTATTGTAACGCGCTTTTTTTAATGAGTAAAAAGATACACCTAAAAAGCGGGGTCAAGTCAAAGTTATCTTTGACCTTTATTGACCATAACTGTATTATACTAAAATTATTGTAGGGTGCAAGTAATTTGTCTGCTTCTATTATAAGAAGATAATTTTTGCTAGTAAGTCAGCATCTTTTGTTTAATAACAAAGAGATCGGAATTGCTTTAAATAAAGGAAGAAAAATTTTCAAATTTAATTGGACTAGATATCTTTTAGTTAATATGAGAGAAAACGGTTGTACGATTGTAAAAAAAATGGTAATCTTAACAGTTGAAAGGGCCTTTTTTGATGATTTATTTCCACTATTAAAAAAGAAAACCCTCACAAAAAACTTGTTTCACAAAGGAGACCGATTAATATGGAAAAAAAAGATTTTCACGTAGTTGCAGAAACAGGGATTCACGCACGTCCCGCTACATTATTAGTACAAACTGCTAGCAAATTTAACTCTGACATTAACTTAGAGTACAAAGGCAAATCAGTAAATCTTAAATCTATCATGGGCGTTATGTCTCTTGGTGTTGGCCAAGGCTCTGACGTAACAATCACAGCAGAAGGTGCTGACGAAGCAGACGCAATGGCTGCAATCGTTGAAACAATGAAGAAAGAAGGATTATCTGAATAATGGTTGAAATGCTAAAAGGGATCGCCGCCAGTGACGGAGTTGCCGTTGCGAAAGCTTACCTGCTAGTTCAACCGGATTTATCCTTTAACAAAATTTCAGTAGAAGATACTGAAGCAGAAGCAAAAAGATTAGACGATGCTTTAGCAAAATCTACTGAAGAATTACAACAAATTCGGGAAAAAGCAGCGCAAAGTTTGGGCGAAGCAGAAGCTCAAGTATTTGACGCCCATTTGATGGTCTTATCTGACCCTGAAATGATTGGTCAAATTAAACAAAACGTGAAAGATAACAAAGTCAATGCAGAAGCTGCATTGAAAGAAGTTACTGACATGTATATTGGCATGTTTGAAGCAATGGATGACAATGCTTACATGCAAGAACGCGCAGCTGATATCCGTGACGTTGCCAAACGTGTCTTAGCACACTTATTAGGAGTTACTTTACCAAATCCTTCAATGATTAATGAAGAAGTTGTTGTGGTTGCCCACGACTTAACACCAAGTGATACTGCACAATTAGACCGGAAATTCGTTAAAGCTTTTGTTACTGACATTGGCGGACGGACTTCTCACTCTGCTATCATGGCTCGTTCTCTTGAAATTCCTGCAATTGTAGGAACAAAAGAAATTACAGCTAAAGTTAAAGCAGGTGACATCCTAGCTGTTAACGGTATTATCGGTGACGTCATCATTGATCCAACTGAAGAACAAAAAGCTGAATTCCAAAAAGCGGGGGCAGATTTTGCTGCCCAAAAAGCTGAATGGGAAAAATTAAAAGAAGCAGATACTGTCACTGCTGATGGTAAACACTTTGAATTAGCTGCTAACATTGGTACACCAAAAGATTTAGAAGGGGTACACAATAACGGCGCTGAAGCAATCGGCTTATATAGAACAGAATTTCTTTATATGGACTCACCTGATTTTCCAACCGAAGAAGATCAATTTGAAGCCTATAAAGCAGTTTTAGAAGGTATGGGTGATAAACCAGTCGTTGTTCGGACAATGGACATTGGCGGGGACAAAGAATTACCATACTTAACTTTACCGCATGAAATGAATCCTTTCTTAGGTTATCGTGCATTACGTATTAGTTTATCAGAATTAGGTGACGACATGTTCCGTACGCAATTACGTGCGTTGTTACGTGCTTCTGCCTTTGGTAACTTACGAATTATGTTCCCGATGGTCGCAACATTGAAAGAATTCAGAGCAGCGAAAAAAATGTATGATGAAGAACGTCAAAAATTAATCGACGAAGGTGTAGCAGTTTCTGATACAATCCAAGTTGGTATTATGATTGAAATTCCAGCGGCAGCTGTCTTAGCTGATAAATTTGCCAAGGAAGTCGACTTCTTCAGTATTGGAACTAATGATTTAATCCAATATACTATGGCTGCAGACCGTATGAACGAACGCGTGTCTTACCTTTACCAACCATATAACCCATCTATCTTACGTTTAATCAAAAATGTAATTGATTCAGCTCACGCTGAAGGTAAATGGGCTGGTATGTGTGGTGAAATGGCCGGCGATCAAACTGCTGTGCCAATTTTGATGGGAATGGGCTTAGATGAATTCTCAATGAGCGCAACATCAATTCTTAAAACACGTAGCTTAATGAAACGTTTATCTACTGAAGATATGAAAGTTCTTGCTGATAAAGCATTAAATGACTGCGATACAATGGAAGAAGTCATTGAATTAGTAGAAGAAGCGGTAAAATAAAAGTTATTTTTAACCTCGGAGATTTTTCTCTGGGGTTTTTTTGTTTATCTGAATTTTACTTTTAAATTTTGTTTTTCTATTTTTAAATCTGTTCTTTTGTAGTTTTAAAAAAAGAAATACGACAGCTTATATGCTATGCTAGAAGAAAGAATAAAATGGTTAAAATTAAACGCTACTAGAATTTATTAGTGAAAATGTGGCATGTATGTGCACAAAGTATCTAACGAGTTTGTCACTTGCTTTTTTTTCATTGCTATTTTAGTGATATTAACGCTAAAATATAACTTGAAATAGGACTATAGTTTGATTAAAGTATGAAAAAGCTGTGCTACACTATAGAAAAGTTGTTGGTTAACTGAAGAAGTTACAGCGAGATAGTTTGGAGGAAAGACTGTGAAAATCGGATTTTTTACAGATACCTATTTTCCGCAAGTTAGCGGTGTTGCGACATCAATTAAAACATTAAAGACGGAGCTAGAAAAAAAAGGACATGAGGTTTACATTTTTACTACGACCGATCCTAATGCAACTGGCGTAGAAGATGACATTATTCGCATGCCAAGTGTGCCTTTTGTTTCGTTTAAAGATCGACGGATTGTTGTGCGAGGAATGTGGTATGCTTATCTAATCGCCAAAGAATTAGAGTTAGATTTAATTCATACGCATACTGAGTTTGGTGCAGGACTTTTAGGTAAAATGGTCGGAAAAAAATTAAAAATACCAGTAATTCATACATACCATACTATGTATGAAGACTATTTGCATTATATAGCAAAAGGAAAAGTAGTCAGACAATCTCATGTAAAATACTTTTCCCGTTTATTTGCAAATCATACAACTGGAGTCGTTTGCCCAAGTGAACGTGTCATCGATACCTTAAGAGGCTATGGTGTTACTTCTCCGATGCGTGTTATTCCGACTGGGATTGAGTTGGAAAAATTTGAACGACCTGACATTACTTCGGAAATGAAAAAAACAGTGCGAAACGAAATGGGCATTGAAGATGACGAAATTATGCTTTTATCATTGAGTCGTATTTCTTATGAAAAAAATATTCAAGCAATTATTCACGGTTTACCACAAGTCGTATCACAATTACCCAAAGCCCGTTTAGTCATTGTTGGTAAAGGTCCTTATACAGAAGAATTAAAAGAGCTAGTTGAAGAATTAGATTTAACAGATTACGTCTATTTTGTCGGCGAAGTACCAAATGATGAAGTCGCTCTTTATTATCATGCAGCGGATTATTTTGTTAGTGCTTCAACTTCAGAAACACAAGGCTTAACTTACACAGAAGCAATGGCTGCGGGTACACCTTTAATCGTTGAGGGAAATGATTATTTAAATAATTTGATTGATGATGCGTCGTTTGGGGTCACTTTTGCCAAAGATGAAGAGTTTGCTGATGCATTATTGGATTATATCGCCAGTGGCCAAAAATCAGATCCAATGAAGCTTTCTAATAAACTGTATGAAATTTCTGCGACTCATTTTGGTGAAGCGATGTTAGATTTTTATCACGATATGATTGCTTATTATGCCAACCTATCTTTAGAAAAAGAAACTGCTCCAACGATGAAAAAAATTAAAGTAAAATTGTATTCATTTAAACGGACTTCTAATTAAAATACAGTCTTATCACAACAAAAAATCACGGCTTTAGCTTATACTAAAGTTGTGATTTTTTATTTATGGCATTTATGGCTAGTTGAGAGGATGGTAGCAGATGAAAATTGGTTTTATCGGTATCGGCGTTATGGGGCATTGGATGGCCGCGCATTTATTAGCGGCTGGTAATGAAGCGTATGTGTACAATCGAACTAAAGCTAAAGCAAAGCAAATCGTAGAACAAGGTGCGGTTTGGTGCGATACACCACAAGCTGTAGCAGAAAATGCAGATGTGGTCTTTTCGATTGTTGGTTACCCGCAAGATGTAAAAGAAATTTATTATGGCGAAAATGGAATCTTTACTGCGGATGTAAAAGATAAAATTTTAGTTGATATGACGACCAGTACACCTTCTTTAGCAGAACAAATTGCTCAAACAGCGAAACAAAAAGGCGCAGAATCATTAGATGCACCAGTTTCTGGTGGTGATTTAGGTGCGAAAAACGCAACTTTAACCATTATGGTAGGTGGCTCCCAGGAAGCTTATGAAAAAGTAATGCCACTTTTTAAAGTGATGGGAAAAAGTTATGTTTTACATGGCGGTCCTGGTAAAGGACAGCATACGAAAATGGCCAATCAAATTATGATTGCCGGCACTATGACTGGGATGACAGAAATGCTGGTTTACGCTAAGGCAGCGGGTTTAAATCTGGAAAAAGTTATTGAAACTGTAGGTGGTGGCGGTGGTGCCAACTGGTCTTTAGCAAACTACGCACCTCGTATCTTAAAAGAGGATTATACGCCAGGATTTTTTGTGAAGCATTTTATCAAAGATTTAAAGATTGCATTGGCTGAAGCTGAGAAAATGGCAATTGATTTACCAGCTACTAAAGAAGCAACTCGTTTGTATGAATTGCTCGCGCAAAAAGGATACGAAAATGATGGAACACAAGCTTTAATTAAACTATGGTGGGGAAACTAATGTTTTTACAAAAAAATATGATTTTTTTGTAAAAACCAATGCAAGCTGCTGGCGCTTTTGATACAATATAACAGAAGTTGAGAAAAAGGAGGCTTTCCCCATGACAAGTTCACAATTAGTTGCCATTATCAGACGTTTAGAAGCAATGACTGAAGCAACCGATAATGAAATCCAAGTTCGCCGCTTTGAAAAAGAAGGCGTTGAAAAATGTACCGTAACTTACGATAAATCAACTGAAACATTTGAATTGACTGAAACAGATACCCAACAGCACTATCAATTCGACAATATTGATATCGTAGCAATGGAAATCTATGATTTAATTCAATAATCGTAATAAAAAACACGAGAGGATTTTCCTCTCGTGTTTTTTATTGGCTCAATTCTGCTAATAAGCGGGAAACAGTAGTCATTTCATTTATTTTGAAAACATTGCTGCCAGCAAAAATGAGTCCATGATCTGGATTATCGCTAACGCTTTGTAACAACATTTCCGTAATGCAATAAGGAATAGTTTTGCGATCGCAATGATCGTGAGAAAGGCAACTCCGACATTTTTTAATAGGAATTTGTTTACTCGTAATCGTTTGGGTAAATTCATTTTCAATTGCGCGTCCTGGCATACCAACTGGGCTTTTAATAATTTTAACGGCATCTTTTGTGGCGTGCAAATAGCGTTCTTTATATGAAATAGGCGCGTCGCATTCTTCTGTGACGACAAATCGCGTCGCCATTTGTACACCTGCACAACCAAGACCTAAGTAATGGTCAATATCATTGCGGTCGTATACGCCTCCTGCGAAAAAGATAGGAATTTGGCAATTAAATTTTTCACCGTATTCTTTTGCTACTGCGACGATTTTAATAACTTCTTGATCCATCTTTTTAATTGCCTCGTGAATGTTATCGTACTTAAAGCCTAAATGTCCACCAGCTTCAGGACCTTCAATCACTAAAAAGTCTGCCGTGCGCTGGTAGCGTTTAGCCCAGGTTCGCAACAAAACTTTAGCTGCTTTTTCAGAAGAAACAATAGGTGCAATCTTCGTTTTTGAGTTTGCGACTAATTCAGGCAAATGAATTGGCAATCCTGCACCTGAAATAATAACATCGGCCCCAACTTCAACACAACGCTGTACATATTTTTCATATTTATAAGTTGCGCACATAATATTAAAGCCGACAATGCCTGTTCCAGCAATGGCTTTAGCAGCTTGATATTGCTCTTTAATAGCTTTCATATTGGCTTTAAACGGTGCCCGTTCAAAAATAGGATCATTAAATCCAATTTGAGCACATGAAATAATCCCCATACCACCTTCTTTTGCAACGCTTCCCGCTAAACGAGAGAGGCTGACACCAATTCCCATGCCACCTTGAATAATGGGGATTTGTAAAGCTAAATCACCAATTTTGACTGGTGTTAATTTCATAATAGTCTCCTTAATAAAATACTTTGATTTTCAAACTAAATTAAATGTTAGCTTTCACCTTTATACTTGTCAATATTTTTTTGAAACAATTCACCGAGAATCAAAAGCAGATGAGTATAGCTTTAGAAAAATAAAAAAATTTAAAAAAACTATTGCATTTTAAAAAAAGTTATAATATATTTTGATAGTCAAACGATTTGATAATCAAACTAATTTGGATGGTGAAAGTGTGGAAAAAGATTTAGAAACAGTCAATGACTACCTTGTGAGTGTCTTCAACGATATCTTAACAATTGAGGAATCTGAGTTGCAAAAATCGCAGTTCAATGATTTGAGTATTACGGAAATGCACACAATCGAGGCTATTGGCATGTATAAAAAAAAGACCACTTCAGAAGTGGCAAAAGAACTTTCTATCACGGTGGGGACTTTGACTACCGCCATCAACCGATTAGTAAAAAAGGGCTATGTTGAACGGATTCGTAGTGAAGACGATCGGCGAGTGGTCAAACTCGGATTGACGAAAAAAGGCAAATTATTATTCCGTGTTCATGAATATTTTCATCGTCAAATGATTAAACGTGTTTTAGCTGGCATGGATAGTGATGAGGAAGCGACTTTATTAAAAGCTTTAAAAAATCTCCATGATTTTTTACAAGAGTATAAGTGAGTGTGAAGATGAAAAAATACGGGAAAATTACTGCGACAGCTAGTTTTGTTCCAGAAAAAATTGTTAAAAACGATGACTTAGCGCAACTTATGGCGACATCAGATGACTGGATAAAAAGTCGTACGGGTATTTTAGAACGACGCATTACAACAAGTGAAAATACTTCTGATCTTTGTATTGGCGTGGCTGAAAAATTGCTTTTGAAAAGTCAGCTGACAGCTGAAGATTTGGATTTCATTATTGTTGCAACCATGACACCAGATTATATGACACCATCTGTTGCTTGTATGGTACAAGGTGCAATTGGTGCTACAAATGCTTTTGCTTTTGACTTATCTGCTGCCTGTTCGGGCTTTGTCTACGCGCTGTCGATGGCAGAAAAACTCATTCAAACAACCGCTCAAAAAGGTATCGTTATTGGCGGTGAAGTTTTATCTAAAGTAGTTGACTGGCAAGATCGTTCCACTGCTGTTTTATTCGGTGATGGTGCGGCGGGAGTTTTGCTGGAGGCCAGTGAAATACCAATGATAAAAAAAGAAAAGTTGTCTGCTGATGGTACTAAAGGTGCAGCACTAACTTCAGGTTATGTCAAAAATACTAATCCTTTCAAAGAAGATGATACGTCCTTTTCATATTTGAAAATGGCGGGTCGTGAAATTTTTGATTTTGCGACACGGGATGTAGTAAATGCAATTGACCAATTAGTAGTAGAAGATAAAGAAAAAATTGACTTTTATTTGTTACATCAAGCCAATGCGCGCATATTGGATAAAGTAGCTAGAAAATTGAAAGTTCCCAGAGAACGCTTTTTACAAAATATGGATAAATATGGCAATACGTCAGCTGCAAGTATTCCGCTTTTATTGGATGAAGCTGTAAGGGCCGGTGTTATCCGTTTAGATGGAACACAAAATGTGGTGTTTTCAGGCTTTGGTGGTGGTTTGACTTGGGGTGTTATGCAAGCCACGCTTTAAAACCTGTTTGCAATATAAATTATAAAATCATTCATTTAATTGGAGGAAATAAACATGGTATTTGAAAAAATTCAAGAAATCGTAGCAGAAGAATTAGGAAAAGAAAAAGATGAAATTCAATTAACAACTAATATTCAAGAAGATTTAGAAGCGGATAGCTTAGACTTATTCCAAATCATCAATGAAATTGAAGACGAATTCGATGTAAAAATCGAAACAGAAGAAGGTATTGCAACTGTGGCAGACCTTGTGAAATATGTTGAAGCTCAAAAAGCTGAATAATTTCTTTTAAGCTAGGCGTTAGTCTGGCTTTTCTTATAATGAAAGACGCGTCTTTCATTATAAGAAAAGCTAATCAATTAAATTGAGAGCTTAAAAATTTCAAAAAAAGTATTTGAAGATAACGGCTTGGGCTGAAAAGACGGAGGGCAATAGATGAAAACGGCTTTTTTATTTAGTGGTCAAGGAGCACAGTACACTGGAATGGGAAAAGAACTATACAATAGTGAAGCGATTGTCGCTCAAACTTTTGCTGAAGCTAGTGAAGTGCTGAGATATGATATGGCGGCTTTATGTTTTGAAGAGCAGCAAAAAGACAAATTAAATCAAACGCAATACACACAACCGGCTATATTAACTGTCAGTATTGCTTTTTGGCGTTTATTAAAAGAAAACGGCTTTAATGCAGATGCCGTCTGTGGTTTAAGTTTAGGCGAATATTCTGCGCTAGTGGCAAGTGGTGCACTTGATTTTAAAACTGCTGTAGGTCTAGTTGCTAAACGAGGACACTTTATGGCAAACGCAGCTCCTCTTGGTAGTGGCAAAATGGTGGCAGTTATGAATACAGCAAGTGAAGTAATTGAAAAGTGTTGTAAAGAAGCAAGTAGCATTGGTATTGTGTCACCGGCAAACTATAATACGCCGCAGCAAATTGTTATTGGTGGTGAGGTGGCTGCTGTTGATAAGGCTTGCGAATTACTAACCAAAGCGGGTGCAAAACGGCTGATTCCATTAAATGTGAGTGGCCCTTTCCATACGGCTTTGTTAGCACCAGCAGCTGTTAAATTACAAGCAGAGTTGGCAAATATCAATTTTGAACCAATGAAGATCCCGGTTATTAGTAATACCACAGCACAAGTGATGCCACAAACAGACATTAAATCATTACTTGAGCGCCAAGTAATGTCTCCGGTTCATTTTTATGAAAGTATCGCTACTTTAAAAGAACTGGGAATTAATCAAATGGTCGAAATTGGACCGGGTAAAGTTCTGAGTGGCTTTATCAAAAAAATTGACAAAACATTGACGACTACAAGAGTAGAAGATAGCAAAACATTGAATGAAACGATGACGATTTTAGCAAATAAATAGTCACGTTGCAGGAGGAAGAGATGGAGCTTAGAGGAAAAAATGTTTTAATTACTGGTAGTACAAGAGGAATCGGTAAAGGTATTGCAGAAGCTTTTGCAAAAGAAGGCGCTAATATCATTTTAAATGGGAGACGCCCAGTGCCGCTAGCGCAAATTGAAGCAATTGAAAAGTATGGCGTATCTTGTATTGGTGTAACTGGTGATATCAGTGATTACGATACAGCTAAAAATCTATTAGCAGAAATTGAAGAAACAATGGGCTGTGTTGATATTTTAATTAACAACGCTGGTATTACTAACGATAAACTACTATTACGCATGACCGCAAAAGATTTTGAGGATGTTATGAAAATTAATTTAAGCGGGACCTTTAACATGACGCAATTAGTTTTGAAAAAAATGTTGAAGAACCGCTGTGGGACAATTATTAATATGTCTTCAGTTTCTGGTTTAATTGGAAATGCTGGTCAAGCAAATTACGCGGCAAGTAAAGCGGGAATGGTAGGGTTCACAAAATCTGTTGCCAGAGAAGTTGCTCCAAGAGGCATTACATGTAATGCCATTGCACCAGGATTTATTACAACCGATATGACAGAGGTACTCTCTGAGAAAGTAAAAGAACAAGTAAGTAAAAATATTCCGTTACAAAAATTTGGGACCGTTACAGATATTGCACAAACGGCAGTATTTCTTGCTAAAAGCCCGTATATCACCGGTCAAGTGATTAATGTTGATGGCGGTTTGGTAATGCATGGTTAACGATTAAGAAGCTGCTTTTAATAAGGAGGATAATATGAATCGCGTAGTAATTACAGGTTATGGTGTTGCATCTCCCATTGGTAATGATGCAGAAACATTTTTAAATAGTTTAAAAGAAGGAAAAAATGGAATTGGTGAGATTACGCAGTTTGATGCTAGTGAAACAGGTATCACTGTCGCAGCTGAAGTAAAAGAATTTCCTTTTGATAAATACTTTATTAAAAAAGACGCTAAAAGAATGGATAAATTTTCATTATTTGGCCTTTATGCTGCACTAGAAGCAATGGCAATGTCTGGTTTAGATACCAAAGAAATGGATGTTGATCGGTTTGGTGTAATGGTAAGTTCTGGCATCGGTGGCTTACAGACAATTCAAGATCAGGTCATCCGCATGCATGATAAAGGAGCAAAACGAGTTTCACCGATGTTTGTACCAATGTCTATTGTTAATATGGTAGCGGGCAATATTGCACTGAAAGTTGGTGCTAAGGGAATTTGTACGAGTACGGTGACAGCATGTGCTTCAGGTACGCATTCTATTGGTGAAGCTTTTCGGAATATTAAACATGGTTATGCCGATGTCATTTTAGCTGGTGGCGCGGAAGCTTCAATTAATGAGATTGGAATTTCTGGTTTTGCTGCTTTAACGGCTTTGACAAATGAAACGGATCCAAATAAAGCTTCTGTTCCTTTTGATGAAAATCGCAGTGGTTTTGTCATGGGCGAAGGTGGCGGTGTCGTTGTGGTGGAATCTTTAGAACATGCCAAAGCGCGCGGTGCCAATATTTTAGTTGAAATCGTCGGTTACGGTGCAAATTGTGATGCTTATCATATGACTGCACCAAATCCAGATGGCTCAGGTGCTGGTAAAGCGATGAAGTTAGCGATGAAAGAAGCAGGTATTACAGCTAGTGAAGTAGATTATATTAATGCTCATGGAACTAGTACGCCAGCAAATGATGTAGCAGAAGCCAAAGCAATTCAATACGGCTTAGGGGAAAATTATAAAGATACTTATGTCAGCAGTACAAAATCAATGACAGGCCACTTATTAGGTGCAGCCGGAGGAATTGAAGCGATTGCTTCTTTATTAGCCTTACAATACCAATTTGTACCGCCAACTATTAATGTCACAAAACAAGATCCCGCCATTGATTTAAATGTCGTGACAAATAAAGCAAAAGAGGCAGAGTTAAAATACGCCATGAGTAACTCTTTGGGATTTGGTGGTCATAATGCTGTTATCTGTCTAAAACGTTGGGAGGCATAAGCTAGTGAATATCAACGAAATCAAAGATTTATTAGCGCAATTTGATCAGTCAACTTTAACTGAATTTGATTTAAAAGATAATAACTTTGAACTGTACTTTAATAAAAATCAGCAAGTTCGTGGTGAAAAAGCTGCTACTGGAGAAGTTGTTTCCGCACAACCCATACCGACACAAACGCCAAGTTTTCGTTTAGATAACGAATCTTTAGAGGATTCGTTATCTAAATCTTCACCAGTTTCTATAACTGAACAAAAAGTAGCAGGTAAAGAAATCGTCTCACCACTTGTTGGCGTCTGCTACCTAAAGAGTGCGCCAGATCAACCAGTCTTCAAAAATGTAGGCGACCATGTTGAAAAAGGAGAAGTCCTTTGTATCATCGAAGCGATGAAAGTGATGAATGAAATCATAAGTGATGTGACTGGTGAAGTCGTGGAAATTTTAGTGGAAAACGAACAAGTAGTAGAATTTAATCAACCGTTATTTGTTGTGAAAGAAGGTTAAATTATGGCAGTTATGACAATTGAAGAAATCAAAGAAATTATTCCACATCGCTATCCTTTTTTATTAATTGATCGCATTGAAGAACTTGAAGCAGGGCAAAAGGTTGTTGCTAAAAAAAATGTGACAGTAAATGAGCCATTTTTTCAAGGGCACTTTCCTAAAGAACCTGTTATGCCGGGGGTTTTAATTATTGAAGCTTTGGCACAAGCTGGTGCAGTAGCTTTACTTTCGTTACCAGATTTTAAAGGAAAAACTGCTTATTTTGGTGGAATTGATAAAGCTAAATTTCGCCGAAAAGTTGTTCCCGGCGATACATTAATTTTAGAAGTTGAAATTTTAAAAGTGAAAGCTACAGCCGGAATTGGCAAAGGTGTGGCCTATGTTGACGGTAAAAAAGCAGCTGAAGCAGAATTAACCTTTATGATTGGATAGGTGAATGTATGTTTTCAAAAGTTTTAATTGCAAATCGCGGTGAGATTGCAGTCCGTGTTATTCGCGCTTGTCGCGAATTAGGTATTCAAACAGTGGCCGTTTATTCTGAAGCAGATGAAGATGCACTCCACGCTGAAATGGCAGATGAGGCAATTTGCATTGGTCCTGCTAAAGCAAGTGATTCTTATTTGAATGTGCAACAAATCTTAAGTGCTGCGATTGTCACAAAAGCTGAAGCAATCCATCCGGGCTTTGGTTTTTTATCTGAAAATAGTCGTTTTGCAGCAATGTGTGAAGAATGCAATATCACCTTCATTGGACCAAAAAGTGAAACAATTGATGCAATGGGGAATAAAATTAACGCCCGTCAATTAATGATTGAAGCAGAGGTTCCGGTTATTCCAGGTAGCGAAGGGGATTTAAAAGACGTCACAGAAGCACTGGCAATAGCTGATGAAATTGGCTATCCGGTGATGCTAAAAGCTGCAGCTGGTGGAGGCGGCAAAGGAATCCGTAAAGTAATGACTAAAGAAGAATTACCGCAACATTTTAAATCAGCTCAACAAGAGGCTAAAGCGGCCTTTGGTAATGATGCGATGTATTTGGAAAAAATTATTTACCCAGCGCGTCATATTGAAGTGCAAATTTTAGGGGATGATTATGGTAATGTCATTCATTTAGGAGAACGGGATTGTTCCTTACAACGTAATAATCAAAAAGTTTTAGAAGAAGCGCCTTCTGTTGTAATCTCAGAGCAAAAGCGAGAAGCGCTGGGTTCAGCGGCAGTACGGGCAGCAAAAGCGGTAAATTATCGCAATGCTGGTACGATTGAATTTTTGATGGATGAGACAGGTTCTTTTTATTTCATGGAAATGAATACGCGTATTCAAGTAGAACATCCGATTACTGAAATGATCACCGGCGTCGACTTAGTTAAAAAGCAGCTTGAAATTGCAGCTGGTGAAGCACTGGGGTTAAAGCAAAGTGATATAAAAATTAGTGGTCATGCAATCGAATGTCGAATTAATGCAGAAAATCCAGCTTTTAATTTTGCACCAGCTCCTGGTAAAATCAAAAACTTATTCTTGCCAAGTGGCGGATTAGGGCTTCGCGTTGAAAGTGGGATGTATTCAGGTTATACCATTCCACCTTATTATGATTCTATGATTGCAAAAATTATTGTTCATGGTCAGACTCGTTTTGAAGCGTTAATGAAGATGCAACGTGCCCTAGGAGAGTTAGTGACAGAAGGTGTTACTACTAATGCAGAATTTCAATTGGATTTGATTTCACATCCGAATGTGGTTGCTGGTGATTATGATACGGCCTTTTTACAAAGTGTCTTTTTACCAGCGTGGACACCTGAAACATAGGAGGGATTTATTTGGCATTATTTAAAAAGAAAAAATATATCCGGATTAATCCCAATCGTACCCAAACACCAAGTCAAAAGCCGCAGGTTCCGGATAATTTATGGGCAAAATGTCCCAATTGTAAACATATGCTTTATACCAAAGATATCGGCGTCGAAAAAATCTGTCCTTATTGTGCTTATAATTTTCGGATTAGTGCGTGGGAACGAATCGCAATTACAATTGATGAGAAAAGTTTTGACGAATGGGACGCAGATCTTGTTACCAAAGACCCTCTGAACTTTCCTGGGTATAAAGAAAAAATAAAACAAACACAAGCAAAAACAGGTTTAAATGAAGCTGTTTTAACAGGAGAAGCAACCATTAATGGCGTAGCTTTTGCATTAGGTGTAATGGATCCTCATTTTATTATGGGGAGTATGGGAACAATCGTCGGAGAAAAAATTACGCGTTTATTTGAAAAAGCAACCCAAAAAGGTTTGCCTGTTGTTATTTTTACAGCTTCTGGTGGTGCTAGAATGCAAGAAGGAATCTTTTCTTTAATGCAGATGGCAAAAATTTCAGCGGCAGTAAAACAACATAGTAATGCCGGCCTTTTTTATTTAACAGTCTTAACTGATCCTACAACTGGGGGAGTCACTGCTAGTTTTGCGATGGAAGGTGACATTATCTTGGCGGAGCCGCAAAGTCTAATTGGTTTTGCTGGAAGACGAGTTATTGAGCAGACGATTAAACAAGAGCTGCCAGAAGACTTTCAAAAAGCTGAATTTTTATTAGAACACGGATTTGTGGATCAAATTGTGCCCCGCACAGAATTGAAAAGTCGAATCGAGCATTTACTACGTTTACACACAGTAGAAGGGTGGTTGGCTAAATGACCGAAGCTTGCGAAATTGTCCAATTAGCCCGCAGCAAAGAACGCCTAAGTGCATTAGAGTTTTTTGAGTTGATTTTTGAAGATTACGAAGAGTTTCATGGCGATCGTTTATTTGCTGATGATGAAGCAGTCGTTGGTGGAATTGCCACTTTAAATAATAAGCCGGTCACGGTCATTGGGATTCAAAAAGGACGGGATTTAAAAGAAAATTTGAAAACTAATTTTGGGTCTCCTCATCCAGAAGGTTATCGGAAAGCTTTGCGCCTTATGAAACAAGCTGAAAAATTTAAACGTCCCGTGATTACTTTTATCAATACGGCGGGGGCTTATTGTGGTGTTGGGGCAGAAGAGCGTGGTGAAGGAGAAGCAATTGCCAAAAATTTAATGGAAATGTCAGATTTAAATGTACCCATTATTGCGATTATTATCGGCGAAGGTGGAAGTGGTGGTGCGTTAGCATTGGCGCTAGGTGATGAGGTTTGGATGATGGAACATTCTATTTATGCAATTTTATCACCAGAAGGATTTGCTTCTATTTTATGGAAAGATGGTAGTCGCGCTGCTGAAGCGGCAGACTTAATGAAAATTACCGCACAAGAATTATATGCCTTAAATGTAATTGAAAAAGTAATTCCTGAAACAAAAGATGGAAAAGCATTACCACAAGAAGTTATCGTTAAAACGCTTCAACAAAATTTAGTTGAAAAACTAACCGAGTTATCACAAAAAGATACTCAGACGCTACTATTTGATCGCTATCAACGCTTTCGAAAATTTTAATTGAAGATTTATCATTCATGACGATGATGAATGATAAGTCTTTTTTTTGTAAAAAATTAGAAAAATGCTTTTTTGTATAAAAAATGAATAGAATTTGATTTGTTGTAAAAAAGCGGGGATATAAAAACGATATTCTCTTTATTTTGGGCGATGTTTATAAGCGTTTTGAAAACGCTTGTTTTTTTATTGTAAAAATATACGAATATTTGTAAGAAAAATTCAGAAAAAGCGTGCATTTGAAAAAACGATATGATAATATGTATATATTCTCAATAAAGAGAGTGAAAATGAATATATATTTATTAGGAGTGGTAGGATGAAAAAGTTTTGGACTAGCTTAGCAATTATTGGTGTTTGTTTTTTATTAGGTGGATGTGGCAACAAAAAAGAAGATAAATTAGCCGCCATCAAAGAAAGCGGAGAACTAAAAGTTGGTACTTCGGCTGAATTTGCTCCTTTTGAATTTCATACATTAATCGATGGCAAAGATAAAATTGTTGGTGCTGATATCGATTTGGCCCAGGCTATAGCAGATAAACTAGGAGTAAAATTAAAAATCGAAGACATGGAATTCAATGCTGTTTTAGCTACTTTAAAAGAAGGAAAAGTCGATTTAGGAATTGCTGGAATTTCCGCTACACCGAAACGTCAAAAATCTTTTGATTTTTCTGCTAATTATTACAATCCACCACAAAAGGTAGTCATTAATAAAAAAGACGCAGCCAAGTATAATTCAATTAAGAGTTTAAGTGGTAAAAAAATTGGAGCCCAAAAAGGTTCTATTCAAGAAGATATCGTCAAAGAACAATTTGCTGATCCTCAAATCGTTTCCGTGGCCAAAGTGCCAAATTTAATTTTAGAGGTAAAACAAGGCTCAATTGATGCTTTAGTTGTAGAAGAAACGGTGGGCGCTTCTTATATCGCTCAAAATTCCGAACTACAATTTGCTGCTATTGATTTAAAATCTAGCGAAGATGAAGCTTATGCTATTGCGTTGCAAAAAGATAGCGATACTTTGAAAAAAGAAATTGATAAAATCATCAAAGAATTAAATGATTCTGGTGAAATTGAAAAATATGTCAAAGAAAATACGGCTTTAGCCAATAAATCGACCGAAGAATAAAATGGGGAATAAAAAATGGACTTTTCTTTTTTAGCTGAATATTATCCATATTTTTTATATGGTACTGTGATAACTTTAATTATCTCTGTTGTAACAATTATTATTGGCACTGTGATCGGAATTTTGATGGCACTGGCAAAACTTAGTCCCATCGCTCCTTTAAGGTGGGTAGCCAATATTTATATTGAAATTTTTCGTTGTACGCCAATGTTGATTCAAATTATGATTGGTTTTGTATTGTTACAAGGGACATTCTCAGCTCCAACGATTGATATTGGGATTTTAAAGTTGGATTTTACCCGTCTTATTCCTGGACTTATCGTCATCTCTTTAAATTCAGGTGCCTATGTAGCTGAAATTGTTCGCGGTGGAATTCAATCTGTTGACGCTGGTCAAAAAGAAGCAGCAGGGTCGCTGGGATTAAAGCCAATGCAGGCAATGCGTTATGTTATCTTTCCCCAAGCCTTACGAAATATTCTACCACCGATGGGAAATGAATTTATTATTTTGATTAAAGATTCATCTTTACTTTCAACCATTGGTATTTATGAATTAATGAATACTGCACAAATTGTCATTACCAATTCTTATATTCCTTTAGAACCTTACTTTGTAGCGGCAGCTATTTATTTTGTAATTACTTTTTCAACCGGTCGTCTTTTAGCCTGGTGGGAACAAAAAATGGGTGTTGGTTACAGTCGATAAGTAAAATTTGAAGGAGCGATAAAATGTCTGTTTTAATTGATGTCAAAAATTTGCACAAATCTTTTAAAAATAATGAAGTTTTAAAGGGAATTAGCACTGAAATAAAAAAAGGTGAAGTCGTTGTAGTCATTGGCCCTTCTGGTTCAGGTAAAAGTACTTTTTTACGCTGTCTGAATTTACTCGAAACACCAACAAGTGGACAAATCTTTTTTGAAGAACAAAATATTACAGATGCAAAAAACGATCTTTATCACATGCGAGAGAAAATGGGCATGGTTTTTCAAAACTTTAATTTGTTTCCTAATATGAATGTGTTAGCCAATATTACATTAGCCCCTAGAAAAGTGAAAAATATTTCCAATTCAGAGGCAGAAAAAATTGCAGAGAAATTGTTAGTTCAAGTTGGTTTAGCGGACAAGGCTACTGCTTATCCGCAATCTTTATCCGGTGGCCAAAAACAACGGATTGCGATTGCCCGTGCACTGGCTATGCAACCTGATGTGATGCTATTTGATGAACCGACTTCTGCTCTTGATCCTGAAATGGTAGGCGAAGTTTTGCAGGTCATGCAAGATTTAGCCAAAGATGGTATGACCATGGTAATTGTCACCCACGAAATGGGCTTTGCCAAAGAGGTAGCAGACCGTGTTTTATTTATGGATGAAGGAATTATTATGGAAGAAGGAACACCGACTGCTATTTT
The DNA here is from genome assembly GCF_051713765.1 of Enterococcus sp. DIV0755b. Lineage (NCBI taxonomy): Bacteria > Bacillati > Bacillota > Bacilli > Lactobacillales > Enterococcaceae > Enterococcus > Enterococcus sp. DIV0755b. The sequence continues at coordinate 1,683,732 of NZ_JBIOQN010000001.1, forward strand.
TGATCAGCCCAAACATCCACGTACCATTAGCTTCTTATCAAAGGTTCTAGCATAAAAAAACGTGTAAAACTGAAAAGACTGTGACAAAAAAGATATCATGGTCTTACAGTTTTACACGTTTTTATTTTATGGCTGTTCGTCTGCTTTAGTATCCAGCTCAAAAGGTGAACCGATATAAATATAGCGCGTAGTAATCACGCCATCTGGGTCAGTAGCGGTGACTTCTTGTTTAAAAGGAAAACAAATTCGTTGTCCTAATTTCGTTTCGTTATTGTCGGCGATGATTTGAAAGTTTGGCGCAGTAGGCAATTCACCAACAACTTTGTCAATAATCATTTCATCAGACATATCACCAGTTTTAACAATTTTTTTGTAGTCTGCTAAAAAAGCAGCTTGGTTTCCTAAAATTTCCATCTGTGTATACTCCTTAATAGTTTTAAATAAAAGTAGTAAAAATAACTCTCAGCGTGAAAATATCGCTTTCAATAATTTTAGCATATTTTTACGGTTTTGACTGAAATAAGGTTTATACTTTTTATAGTCAATAACCAATGAAAGATATTAATTAAATGTAATGTTACAGCTTGTAAAAAAGCACATCTAAATTTATATATGCATCAATAAAGAAAAATCGTGCTGATTTAATGAATACAATTGAGTGAATCCAAAAAGTCGGGGATTTTGTCTAAAAAATATTTCGTTTTGTTCTGATGGAAGTCATTTCATTTTTTCTTATAGAACTAATTTGACTAGTTTTATTTAATTCACAACTCGTCAAAATAAATACTAAAGAAAACACCATTAAACATTTAAGAATATATTTCATAAAGAAATTCTTTTATCTTTTTAAGCGATCGTTTTCTTTTTTTATCTGAAATCACAGCACTACCTTATTACGCATACAACTTATAAAATTAAAAAATAGCAATGTCTTTTGTCTTTTTTTGGGGGAATCTGACCCTTTCAGACGGGGATGAAATTTTTATGAAAATCTAAATCAAAGTGAGACTAAAAACGAGATTTTCGTGGCAGAAGAAATAAAAAAAAGACCACAAACCTTATAATAACAAGGTTTGTGGCTTTGTAATCAAAGCGGGTGACGAGAATCGAACTCGCGACGGAAGCTTGGGAAGCTTCTGTTTTACCACTAAACTACACCCGCGAAACAAGAACTAGTATATAGCTTTTTTTATTTTCGAGCAAGTAATTTGATGGACTTTTTTTAAAATGCGTTTATAAAAAAGAATTGTAATTCCTTTTTATAAAAAAGCGGGAGATAGTTTAATAAAGTTTGAAAGAATTATTATGAAAATTACCAAAGCTAGAATTATCACAGCTTTTATAGTATAATTTCGGTTTGAGGAGTACGGGGTACTTCTTCATTTTTTGAGTAAAGGAGCACCTATGTTTCAGGAATATAAACCAACTTGGATGGTATCAGCCATCTATCAAATTACACCGGAACAATTAAAAAAACATGGTATTAAAGCTGTTTTAACAGATTTAGATAATACTTTAATCGCATGGAATAATCCAAATGGCACAGAAGAGCTGCGCCAATGGCTAAAACAAATGGATGAGGCAAAAATTCCAGTTGTGGTAGTGTCTAATAATAATCAAGAACGTATTGCCCATGCATTGGAGCCGTTTGGCTTGGATTTTGTTGCGCGCGCGTTAAAACCTTTTGCTAGAGGAATTAGGGCAGGCTATCAAAAGCTGGGAATGAAAAAAGAAGATGTTGTAATGGTAGGCGATCAAATTATGACGGATATTCGCGGTGCCAATAGAGCAGGCGTGAAAAGTATTTTAGTCAAGCCTGTGGTGGCAACAGATGGCTGGAATACCCGTATTAATCGCTTTTTTGAACGGAAAATTATGAAGCATCTACAAAAAAATAATCCGGATATGAAATGGCAAGGTGAATTAAATGACTGAAACTGAAGCGATTTATTGTATTGGCTGTGGTGCAGAAATTCAAACACAACATCCTGGGGAAATGGGCTATACACCTCAGTCTGCATTAGATAAAGGCCTTGAAAGTGGCGAAGTCTACTGCCAAAGATGTTTTCGTTTGCGGTATTATAACGAAATCCAACCCGTTACTTTAACGGATGATGATTTTTTACGTTTATTAAATGAATTAGGTCAAAAGGATGCGTTAATTGTTAACGTGGTCGATATTTTTGACTTTAATGGTTCGATTATTCCAGGTTTGCATCGTTTTGTGGGGAATAATCCCGTTTTATTAGTAGGTAATAAAGTGGATATTTTACCGAAATCTTTAAAACGCGGAAAAATGACACAATGGATGCGGGAAAGAGCCCATGAAGCTGGATTACGTCCTGTCGATGTTTTGTTAACTAGTGCAAAAAAACCGCAAGAAATGACGGAATTACTTGAAGCGATTGAAAAATATCGTGAAGGGCGCGACGTCTATGTGGTCGGAGTAACCAACGTTGGTAAATCGACTTTAATTAATCAAATTATTAAGCAGACGGCTGGCGTACAAGATTTAATTACTACCTCTCGCTTTCCAGGTACCACGTTAGATAAAATTGAAATTCCTTTAGAAGATGGACATTTCTTAATTGATACTCCTGGAATTATTCATAGAGAGCAAATGGCTCACTATTTAGGGGTTAAAGATTTAAAAATTATCGCACCGCAAAAAGAAGTTAAACCTAAAGTCTATCAATTAAATCCAGAACAAACACTCTTCTTAGGTGGTTTGGCTCGCTTTGACTTTATTAAAGGGAAGCGTAGTTCATTTGTAACTTATGTTTCAAATGACGTAGAGATTCACCGCACGAAGCTTATAAATGCGGATGCTTTTTATGAAAAACACGTCGGGGGATTATTACAACCACCTCGTCTTGATGAAGTGAAAGATTTTCCGCCTTTACAACGTTTTGAATTTTCAATTAAAGAAAAAACTGATATTGTCTTTGCTGGTCTAGGATGGATTACAATTACTGAACCTTGTGTTATAGCTGGGTGGGCTCCAAAGGGTGTATCTGTTTTAACTAGAAAAGCATTGATTTAGAAAGAAGGCAATTATGGAATTACGAGGAAAACAAAAACGTTTTTTAAGAAGTAAAGCACATCACTTACAACCAATTTTTCAAATTGGTAAAGGTGGGGTTAGTGGACCAATGCTAACACAAATTGGAGAAGCGTTGGAAAAACGCGAACTAATTAAAGTTTCTTTGTTACAAAATACCGATGAAATTGCAACAGATGTGGCGCATATTTTGGCCGATGAAGTACATTGCCAAGTTGTCCAAATTATTGGGCGGGTTTTGGTTTTGTATCGTCCAAGTAGCAAAGAAAAATATCAACGAATTTCAAAAGAAGTAAAAGCAATTTAGGAGGTTTGGCAGATGCAAAAAGTGACAATTGATGTTGTGCCCAATGTTAAAGTTGCTCCTCTTAATACGAAGCGGCGGAAACAAGTTGGAATTTTAGGGGGAAATTTTAATCCTGTTCATTTGATGCATTTAATTATTGCCGATCAAGTTGGTCAACTTTTGGGCCTGGATGAAGTACGCTTAATGCCTGAATATCTGCCACCTCATGTCGATGCAAAAAAAACAATTGCGCCAGAACATCGCTTGGCGATGTTGGAGCTTGCTGTGGCAGATAATCCGCGCTTGAAAGTGGAAGACATTGAAATAAAGCGACAAGGTGTAAGTTATACGATTGAAACCATGAAGCTTTTAAAAGAGCAAAACCCTGATGTCGATTTTTATTTCATTATTGGCGGTGATATGGTGGCGTATTTGCCAAAATGGCGTCAAATCGATGAACTAATCGATTTGGTTCAATTTGTCGGGGTGAAACGGCCAAATTACAGTCAAGAAACACCTTATCCAATTATCTGGGTGGATATTCCCCAAATGGATTTAAGTTCTTCTGAGATTCGGAAAAAAATTGCGCAAGGATGCTCTGTTCGCTACTTTCTACCTGATCCTGTGTTAAACTATATTTTAGAAAAGGGGCTGTATCTTGATGAAATATAGTGATAATTATACGGCAATGGATCGTGAATTGTTGATGCAAAAAGTGCAAATGCAAATGAGCGAAAGACGTTTCAAACATGTTTTAGGCGTTGAAGAAACCGCGATTGCGCTAGCTGAAAAATATGGTGCCTCGCCTGAAAAAGCAAGTATTGCTGCGCTAACTCATGATTATGCTAAAGAAAGAAGCGATGAAGAATTCCAATTGGTTATTCGTCGCGATGGTTTTGATTTAGCCTTATTAAAATGGAACAACGCGATTTGGCATGGCATTGTTGGAGCTGATTTTGTTCAACGTGAACTTGGCATTGATGATGAAGAAATTCTGAATGCAATTGCGTTGCATACAACAGGCGCTGCTGAAATGTCACTTTTAGCTAAAATTATTTATGTCGCAGATTTTATTGAACCAGGCCGTGATTTTCCTGGTGTAAATGAAGCAAGAGAAATTGCCTTGGTTAATTTAGATGATGCGGTAGCTTATGAAACTAAACATACATTGACGTATTTGATTGAACAAGGAAAACCAATCTACCCCAAAACAATTGAGACATATAATAAGTGGGTTGCAAAACACATTTAATTACAGCAAGATATAATTTAGGAGGGAATCACCATAGAAAGTGAAAATATTTTACAGACAGCTGTAAAAGCTGCTGATTCAAAACATGCGCAAGATATTATTGCGTTAGATGTACGGGAGATTTCACTATTAGCGGATTATTTTCTAATTTGTTCGGCCAATAGTGAACGTCAAATCAATGCAATTATCGATGAAATTGTTGAAAAAGAAGAAGAACAAGGAGTTGCCATTAAACGGATTGAAGGTAAAGATGGTGCTAAGTGGGTTTTAATTGACTTAGGCGATGTGATCGTTCACGTCTTTAGCACGAGCGAACGCGAATTTTACAATTTAGAAAAATTGTGGTCTGATGCACCTTTAGTCGACTTAAACGCATGGCTTGTGTCTTAAAATGGCCTATGAAACTTTTGCTTTTGTCTATGATGAAGTAATGGATAAAAGCCTCTATGAAAAGTGGTATGAATTTTCAAAGCGCCACTTAAAAGGAAAAAAACAACTTTTGGAACTCGCTTGTGGGACAGGTGCTTTAGCCTGTCGCTTTGCCAAAGCTGGGTATGATGTAACAGCGTTAGATCTGTCTGAAGAAATGTTAATGATTGCTAGTCAAAGAGCGCTTGAAGCGGATGTTTCCGTTCAATTTATTGAAGGGGACATGCTAGATTTAAATGATATTGGCGAATATGAAGCAGTGACTTGTTTTTCAGATTCATTATGCTATATGCCAGATGAACAAGCAGTACAACAAGTATTTGATGGCGTCTATCAAATTTTAAAAGACGAAGGTATCTTTATTTTTGATGTTCACTCTCTTTATCAAATTAATGAAGTTTTCCCAGATTATAATTACCATTACCAAACGGATGATTTTGCCTTTTTGTGGGAAAGTTATGCAGGAGAACTTCCCAATAGTATTGAACATTTTTTAACTTTCTTTGTCGCCCAAGATACAGAAAGTGATTTGTTTGAACGTCGTGATGAATTGCATAAAGAGCGTACTTATTCGCTTGAGCTTTATCAAAGAATGTTAGAAAATGCAGGTTTTAGCCAAGTCGCCTGTTTGGGAGATTTTACTGATAGTGAACCCAATGAAAAAACGCGCCGTTGGTTTTTTGTCTGTCAAAAATAATTAAACCTTTATCCGAACTTTGTGTGTTAGTATAAAACATACTGAGTTCGGATATCTTTGTTTAGGACTAAGATGTTTACATTTTTTGCTATAAAGGAGAAATCAATGAAAGCATGTGGCGTAATTGTTGAATATAATCCCTTTCATAATGGCCATCTTTATCATCTCAAAAAAGCCCGCGAAAAAAGCCAGGCTGATGTAATGGTAGCAGTAATGAGTGGTAATTTTTTACAGCGGGGAGAACCTGCTGTGGTAGACAAATGGCAACGAGCACAAGCAGCCCTTTCAAATGGAGCGGATTTAGTGGTAGAACTCCCTTTTCAATACGCCTGCCAAGCAGCAGATATTTTTGCCAAGGGGAGTGTCCAAACATTAGCACAATTACAGTGTGATAGCTTGTGTTTTGGTACAGACTATGAGACTTCTTTTGACTATAATTATTTTGGTCGTCAACTAAATTTTAGAGCAGAAGAAGTAGCAGGGCTTTTTAAAGAAAAAGCGGATCAAAAAAGAACTTATCCTCAAATTATGCAAGAAGTTTATCAAACGCTTTTTGCTTTGCCACCAGTTGAACAAGTGTTACCTAATCATATCTTAGGTTTAAGTTACGCTAAAGAAAATGCACAATTACAAAAGCCAATGAATTTAATTGCGATTAAGCGACAAAAAGCTGGGTATCATGATCTTGCGGTTACAGATGAGAAAATTGCCAGTGCAACGGCAATTCGGCGATTACTAGCCGCAAATGAAAATGTTGCTGATCTTGTACCAAAGGAAATGGTGCAAGCATTGAAACAACCTAATATTTCGTGGCAGCAATTTTGGCCTTATTTGCGCTATCGTTTAATAAGCAGCACAGTAGAAGAACTATTAGCAATTTATCAAATGGAATTAGGGTTAGCTTTAAAATTAAAAGAAGTGGCAGTGAAACAAAGTGAGTTCACAACGTTTTTAAAAGACGTGAAATCAAAACATTTTACTGTGACCCGCATTCAACGTCAACTCTGCTATGTATTATTAAATATACGTACTGAAGAAATCACAAATGCATGGGAAAATAACTATTTGCGGATCTTAGGTTTTACGGCTAATGGGCAAAAATATTTAAATCAAATCAAAAAAAATGTCACTTGGCCTATTCTAGCACGAGTAGGGAAAAGTGGCGCAAAACAAGTACCTTTAACACTACGCTCAGATGAAGTTTATCGTTTAGCCAGTAAAGAGATTAAAGAACAAAACTTCGGTCAGATGCCACTTATAGTGAATTGATGTAAAAAAACACTTCACATAAAGCTGTGACACAAGTATAATGGAAAAGGACGTTTTTTCGTCAGTTGAATAATAATAGAAACGGAAGTGAAAGTATGGGACGTAAATGGGCAAATATCGTCGCGAAAAAAACCGCAAAAGACGGTGCAAACAGCCGTATTTATGCAAAATTTGGGATTGAAATCTACGCAGCAGCAAAATCAGGTGATCCTGATCCCCACGCTAACCAAAAATTACGTTTTGTTATCGAACGGGCGAAAACGTATAATGTGCCAAAACACATCATTGATCGTGCGATTGAAAAAGCAAAAGGTTCTGGCGATGAAAATTATCAAGAATTGCGTTATGAAGGTTTTGGACCAAATGGCTCAATGGTTATTGTAGACGCTTTGACAAACAATGTGAACCGTACTGCAGCAGACGTACGAGCTGCGTTTGGTAAAAATGGTGGGAACATGGGTGTCTCTGGAGCGGTTAGTTATATGTTTGATAATACGGCAATCTTTGGTTTTGCCGGTGAAGATGCTGACGAAATTTTAGAATATCTAATGGAAAAAGATATCGATGTTCGTGATGTAATTCAAGAAGATGATCAAATTATTGTTTACGGTGAACCAGAAGATTTCAACAGCATTCAAGAAGCATTGAAAGAAAAAGGAATCAGTGAATTTTCAGTAGCTGAAATTCAAATGATCCCTCAAAATGAAATCAAATTAACCGGTGAAGACTTGGAAAAATTTGAAAAAATGATCGATGCCTTGGATGATTTAGAAGATGTGCAACGTATTTTCCATAATGTAGAAGATTTATAAATCTATTGATATAACAACAAAATAGTCCTTATTTGCTAACGGATTTAATCAAAAGGGGCAAAAAAGGGGCAAAAATAAAGAGAACCGCATTAGCTGTGGTTCTCTTTTTGTTCCCGTTCGTTTAATTTTTCAAGAAGTTGCTTGTCCATTTGGTTAGTCACGTGGGTATAAATTTTTAATGTTGTGTTCGGATTTACATGACCTACGCGAGCCATAATTGTTTTCAGCGGCAATCCCATTTCGGCAAGTTGCGAAATGTGGGTGTGTCTAAAAATGTGAGTAGTTAATTCCTTATCTAGTTTTCCTTCGTTCTTTAACTGAACTCGTATATTTCTTAAAATATGATTGACAGGTGCAATTCCAATCGGGATACCATTTTCGTTTGTAAATAGAAAATCCATGTTTTTATAATCTGGGTTTAAGCTTTTATTTATTTCGTTTTCTAGTTGCCACTCATGTACTATTTCAAGAGCGCGGTTTGAAAGCAGGATAGTCCGTTCGGAAAATTGGTTTTTTGGTGTATCAGTAGTACCTTTTTTTAAGTCTCCGTAGTTATAATAAAGTGTTTCATCGACAGTTAATTTGTTTCCGTCTATATCATTGTTTTTCAATGCAGCTGCTTCACCAAACCGCAAGCCAGTCAAAGACATTAATTCTAAAATATCTGCATATCTTTTTCGCCTTTGTGGCTTAATAGGGGCTTTCCAAGAACGCACACGATCTAATACTAAATCTAGTTCATCAGCTTCAAGAAACCTAACTGTTTGTCTTCTAGATTGATTCTTTTCTTGGCTTTTCTTTTTGAGAGTTGTTTCTTTGATTACATTTTTATCTACCACGCCAATGTTCTTTCCATATTCAAAAACATTTGAAAGAAAATTGCGCAAAAGTTCGGTATAAGAATAAGAATAGTTTTTGTTATAGTAAAAATCATCAAGCAAACCTTGGATATAAGTTGAGTCAACATTTCTAACGATTGTATTTTCATCAAACCAGTTTGTTACTACTTTATAAGCAGATAAAGCATTCCGATAAGTCTGATTTTTTACGTTTTGATAATAAATAGGTTTCCATTTTTCAAACAATTCCTCGAACGTCATGTTTTTTTGCGAGGATTTTAGAATTTTTAGGCTAAGCTTTTTCTCAAGAATTTTTCTAGCTTTCTTCTTTGCTTGAGGAGAATCGCTAGTTAATATAGTAGAAATCCGCCGCGCCTTTTCTGTGTACGGATCTTTATATCGCTCAATATATTTAAAACGTCCATCTTCTAGTTTTTCAATCCACATTGTCTATCACTCCTATTTTTTGTTATAATAGACATAGCTAAATAAACCTATTATAGGTCTTTATTTTTTGCACATTCCTTTAGCTTGCAGGCGGGGGGATGTGTTTTTTTATTTATGATGGTATAATTGGTTGTGTAGTGAACCGACCAATTAGGAGGCGAGATAAATGACTGAAACAACCTTGACTGTTAAGGAATTAATTGAAGAATTATCAAAACTAGAACAAGATATGCCAATAATTTTTGCTCCTTGTGGGTGGTATGAAACCGAGTTATTCAAAGATGAAATAGTTGAACACGCAATTATTTCGTATTCAACTTATAATGGGTATCATTACAAATTTACGGTCTAAACCAATCAGACGCGTTTCCAATCAATTCTCGGTATGTTAGGAAAATCACCTTACCCACTTTCTTTGATAATTTGGTTTTGTAGTCTATATTCGCAGCAAGGGCCTTTTTATTTGATGGGGCGACGAGAGTATTTTTTTATTTTACCTTCGCTATATCAGCAAATAATTCATTTCTATTTTTTTCAAAGATGTGTTTTTATTTATAAAAATTAAGTTAATACTCCTCCAATGGTTTAACTACAAATACTACTTCTTTATCATCTATCCAGATAATTCCATCGCTGTCTTTATTTCCTGCTTTATAATTGTATTCGTAGCCTTTTAGCTTGTTGTTATGATATGCTTCATTTGCTAAATTATACATATTTTCGAAATCTTCATCATAAGAACCATCATCTTTAGCATAATTATCCCACGCTGATTCTCTAATGAATTCTAGTTCATCTTTAGCTTTCGATTTTGATAAAATTTCGTCCGGTTTTCCTAAAACTTCTTCTACTTTTTTGATATCGTAACCAATGTCAATCGATTCAAATTTATCTTTTGTTACCTTGTTATTACAACCAGCTAGTAATAGGATCCCCATGATTACTATCCCTAAAAACATTTTCTTCATTTTCTTTCCTCATTTCTGTTATAATATATATACGATATCCTCAGAAATGAGAGGGCCCCGTGTTCACAGCATGGGGCTTTTTTGTTTAAAAAGGAAGGTAATCTTCCTCATACTCTGTAAGCCAGTCACTTAGTAATTTTTGCCGGTGGTATGTTGTCTCTCCTCCGCAATCAGGACAATAACGGAAACTACCATCTAATAATTTGCCACATCCATCTTGAATTTGTTCAGAGATTGTTTTTTTCTCTGTATTTCCAAATGCATCGATTTGACGGTATTGATTTTCTTCGGTTCCTAAACAAAAGTTATGTAGAATAACAGAACACCAAGGGCAAAACATATAATCGTCTTTCAAGTTTTCAGCGTGGCACCTAGGGCATTCAATAGGGGTGCCGTTACTATTTGTTTCTATGCCAGAATAAATCATTGTTTGATTCCTTTCTTTTTTATAGTCTTTAAATCCATAGTCCATAACACCTAAAAAATCACTCATTCCGCAGAAAGGACAATGGTTGTATTTTGAATTTATCTCAGATTCACACACATTACATTTTTTTACATTTAGCAGTTCAAGTTCGTGCTTAAAGTTTGAAACTAATTCGTGGATTTCTCTTGAAATATTCGTAATTCTATTTCGCTGTTTCAGTTCTTTGAGCAAGTAGTTAGCTACGCTAAAAGAGATTTTAAAAATTTCTTCAAGCTGATAAATGTCTATACTATCCGTTTGAGACATTATTGCATCTATAAGTGGAATAGGTGCAAGCAATCTTTTGGCGAAATAGTTAGCCTCTTTTTCGAATACATCATATTCTCTATCGCTTAAAGAGTACCTCATAAGCCTTGTCTGATTTCCTATCTCATTATGCTGAAGTACATAGTGTCCCAATTCATGAGCTAGGGTAAATCTAATACGGGATTTATTTTTAACTGTATCGTTATAAAGTATTACGTAAGTTTTATCACTTCTCATCCACAAGCATCCTTCCTCAGAGTCTAGATACTCAGATACTTGTTCAATTGTAAGGCCTCTTCTTTTAGCAAAAGTTGTATAAGACTGGAGATGTAAATTAGGCATTGCTTTGATAATTTTTTTTACAGAAATTGGCAAATTACTTTGTTTGGACTCTTGAATTGTTTTATAAGCAAAAAATTGAGCTCTTGAATAGTCAGGTTTATAATTCGTCTTCGTCATCTTCTTCTTCAAAAGTCCCGTTATCGATTTCTTCAAAAGTAGCTTCCATGATTCTTAATAACGTCCGCTGATCTTTTTGAGATAATTTCTTGGATTTGCGTTGAATCGCAAAAAATTCAGGAGGCATATTATCATTCCCCGTTTCCAAAGGCTCTGGATCGTCAGTTCTACCCAAAAGATAATCGGTGGTAGTATTGAAATAATTTGCCAGCTTATCAAGCGTTTCTGCTTTTGGGCTGCTCGTTTTCCATTGGTATATGGCATTCCGACTCAAATCCAACTCTTCAGCAACTTGTTTCAAGCTTTTATCTCTCTTTTTAGCTAATTTAGATACGCGTTCAAATAGCATTACAAAGCCATTCCTTTCTCCAAAAAAAGCCTAGTATAAAAAAATGTGCAAAATATCTTTACATGCACAAAAAAATGTACTATACTTTCCTTGTAAGTTAATTCGGCAGAAATAAGCAAACCAAAACACACCTTAATTAGCATAAGTTTGGCGACCGACTGCAAAATAAAAGGTTTTTGTTATAGGTTTATTTCTTTACGGTTATAGTACAAAACTTTGTGCATGATGTCAATCATAATGTAGATTTTCTGTTGAATTTTCTTACAAATTATCTTTAGCGGAAAGGAGAATATGACATGCCGAGTATTGATGCAGGGCGCGAGAAGGTTCTTGAATATATTCAAAAAAACAAGATATCTATCCATGACTTAGCTGTCGCTTATGGGTTGAAACCGCAAGATATGGCTAGCTACTTAAGCGGAAAACTAACAACACCGAAAGCAAATCAAGTTATTTTGCGAATTATTTCAGATTACAAAATCAGATAGGAGATAAAAATGAATACACAAAAATTTGAAAATAATCTATTTCAATTAGAAGTTAAAACAGAAAATGGTGAATCTTTGTTTGATGTCGAAACTGTAGCTAGAAGTTTAGGAATTACACAAGTGAAAAGCGGGAAAGAGTTTGTTAGGTGGGAAAGAGTAAAGGACTATTTAAAGAAGTATTCCCCACAAGTGGGGAAAGGTGATTTCATTAGCGAACCAATGGTCTACAAACTAGCATTCAAAGCAAATAACTCTCTTGCAGAAAAATTCCAAGATTGGTTAGCAACAGAAGTCTTACCTGCAATCCGGAAACATGGTGGCTATTTGACTCCAGAGAAAATTGAGGAAGCCTTGCTTAATCCAGATACGCTTATCCAACTAGCGACAACGCTTAAAGAAGAACGGACAAAACGTCTAATTGCTGAACAACAAGTGAAAGAATTGAAACCAAAAGCAGATTATTACGACATGATTCTGTCTAACAAGAGCTTGGTAAATATTAGTGTTATCGCGAAAAATTACGGTATGAGTGCTGTTGCAATGAACCGACTGCTTCACAATCTAGGTATTCAATATTCACAAAGCGGGACTTGGTTACTTTATTCGAAATATCAGGATAAAGGATATACGCACACCGAAATGAAGCCGGATCGTAAAGGCGAAGGATTATACCCAAGCACAAAGTGGACGCAAAAAGGACATATCTTTATTTACGAATTGCTGAAAAAACACGATGTGTATCCGACAATTGAGAAACTTTTTTAACTAATAGAAAGGAGAATTCAAATGAAACGTCCATCACTAGCTGAATTGATAGAAGCAGCAGAATCAAAAGTGGTAACAGCTGATTGGGATAGACGCGGGGAATTAATGGTGCGATTCAATGGTTTGTCAGCATCAACACTTAATGAATATCAAAAAGAGATGGAATCAATCAAGGAATTCAAAGAGGGAATCATCAAGCCATCTCCGTCTGTAACTTGGTTCAATATTCACGTGTTTATCTGGTACCTCAAGTGGAAAGAAGCAAACCGTTACCTTTCTAAAAAAATACCGCCAAAGGAGATTTTGAATAATGACAAAACATAAATGCTCAATGCTAATGCTATTCACCATCGTCGTAGCGATTGTCATAGTGCTGTTCGCATGGATGGGAAGTATTAACTTAAGCATAACACTAATTGTAATTGCTGTTATCGCGGCTTTAATTGTATCTGCATTGTTTGGATACCGCATGCATATTGTTGATGTTGAAAAAGGAATTTATTAGTAGAGGAGGTTCCAGGATGAATGAAGAAAAACTAAAAGTGAAAGTTGATGTAATCGGTGTAGAAGAAGCGGTGTCAAAAGCAGAACGGTATGTCGAACTATTAAAAGAAGCCAAAACGTTGGCAGACGAATTGGCTTCAGTGGAGTTTGAAATCGGAATTAAACAGGACTAAACCTTGCCTTTGAAATCAATTTCAGCTCCGCAATATTTGCACTTGTTTTTTCCATTAGATATTTTGATTTTCTTTCCGCAGGAAGGACAAGTATAATCGACACCCTTTTCTAAAATCTTGTTAGTTTTGGATTTTATGATTTTTTCAAGGTCGCCACTGATGTTAACGCTGGATTTTCTACTCATAATTTTCACCTCACTTTCTACAGTTAGTATACCAGAGAAGGAGGTAACAGCATGACTACAGATGAACGAATCGCTACCGCATTAGAGAGCATAGCGAATAGCCTTAGCACTTTGGCAGAAGATACTAAGGCGAGTAAAGAGTTAAAAGAAACTCTTATTATAAACGTTAATGATATGCAAAAAGCAATTGAAAAATTACAAAGAAAGCTTTGCAAATGAATTAGTCAGATAAAGAGGTGATTAAGAGTTATGAACATAAAAGAAGCTGTAAAAAAAGCTTTATCAGATGGAAAGTGCATATATAGAAAATCTGAAAATGAAGTAGGAATCGATGTGAAAGTAAAACCGACCACCAGCAGTTGGGAATGTTGTTTGCTTATTTCACCTAATTTAGAAGAGATTGGTATTAGATGGAATCCTACTGCTGATGATTTAATGGCTGAGGATTGGGAAATTGATTAATCCAATTTAAGAGTCTTCATAATTACATTACTAGCAATGGTACTCATTATGTCGATTGATACGCTTGCGATTTTAGATGAAATCTTTTTACTTTCTTTCCAAATTTTAGGGTCTCTAATATTATCCAAGTATTTATGACCTTCAAAAGTCAAGCTTTTTATACAAGTAATATAAGGCTTACTACTGGCGATTTTCACATAACCATTAATTAGTTTAGCATCATCATTTCCAATTTTAGTAATAGTGTAGCAAATTTCATCTTTCGAATATTTCACGAGACGTTCCGATTCGAAAATACTATCGTTAGTAACTTGATTATTGTATGGAAGTTCTTCAGTAAACAATAAAACATCTCGAATGCAATCGTGATTTAACTTCAATATTCTATACCCCTTATCAGTATTTCAGCCGACCACTGACTGATAAGGAAATTATACCAAAAACAATCTATAAAGGAGGAATAACCATGCAACCAACCCTAAAAGAACTCATCCATAGCGTTGAGACAAAAGAAGTAGCCGCAGAGTGGGATCGCCCAGAAGAACTCATGATACGGTTCAACGGCCTGAAAAAATCCAAACTCTACGACTATCTAAAAGAGATGGACAGTATTCCGGAATTTAAGCAAGGGATCATGCGCCCAGGTGTGACGTTCATCCACATTGGCACGTTTATCTGGTATCTGCGGTGGAAGGACGCTAGCCGGTATCGGTCGAAAAAACCGACACCAGACGAGGTGAAAACATGAAAATGCAGAAATTCATAAATGATTTAGAAACTTTGCTAGTTCTATGTATGGTAGCAGTTTTGGGTTACTACAACTTGAAAGTAGCTTTGTCATTCGTTGCAGGGACCGCAATTGTGTATGCGATCGAAAGTTTTATTAATCGAAAGGGGTGAGTAAATGCAAAGCGAAAAAAAGACTAGCCCCGTCTACCAAACTAAGCTAGTCAAAAAAATATCTCTATAGGAGGAATTATACCATATGAAATTAGAACCGCCAAAAAATGAACCAGTTTTATTCGATATGTATGGTGAGGAAATTTTTAAAGAAGAAACTTACTATGTAGCGGCTGATGGAATTTTATCAGATAAAAGTTTATCACGTTTTGTCCAAGAATACGTGGATGAACTTACAGCAGGAGAAGCGAATGAAGAATTACGAGAAGTCATGTCAAAAGGTGAATATGAAGAACTAATCAAAGAAGCCTTGTTCGATTGGTTCCGTGATAACGGCTTTGTTAAGCCATTTAACATGGAAATGAGGGTAGAGAGATGAACACATTATATGAATTAACAGAAAAATATCAACATGTATTGGATCTAGCAGAACAATTAGACGCAGAGGTTTTAAAGGATACTCTCGATAGTATTGATGATGCCATTGAGGTCAAGGCTGAAAACACTGCGAAAGTAGTTAAAGAATTAGAAGGTAAAGTCAACGCGATTGATGCGGAAATTAAACGACTTCAAGAGCGAAAATCGACCCTTATAAACAATACAAAAGGAATTAAAGGATACTTGCAAACAGAAATGGAAAAAATCGGGAAAACGAAGATCAAGGGGAAATTATTTAACATTGGAATTCAAAATAATCCAGTATCGGTCAACGTATTAAACGAATCATTAATTCCAGAGGGATTTTTTGTTCCACAGCCAGCCAATTTGGATAAGAAAGCCTTAAAAGAGGAATTAAAACACGGTTATATTCCGGGCGCTGAACTGATACAGACGAAAGGGTTGAGAATACGATGACAGACAAATTGATATTAAAGACAGAAAAAGATGTAAAAGCTGCTATGCCTGTATTTGTAGATATCAAAACGCACTCAAAAATGGTCGCTTTAAAAGCCGAAACAGGTATTCCAATTCGGAAACTAACTGATATGATGCTGAATTTCGCATTAGAAAACATCGTAATCGAAGGTGACAATGATGAAGATTAAAAAAGCAACCGACTTAAAACGCGACAAAGACTGGCGCATCATGATTTATGCAAAACCAGGCACAGGTAAAACTTCTTTAGCGAGATATTTAAAAGGAAATACGCTTGTTCTTGATATGGATGATTCGACAAAGGTTTTAGCCGGTTTACCAAACGTCGATATTATTCAATTTGATCGTGTTCACCCTCACGAATTCATCACAAAGTTTATCAATGAAGCGTCAGATTTAATTAAAAACTATGACAATTTGGTAATCGATAATATTTCAAGCTTTGAAAAAGACTGGTTTGTCGAACGTGGCCGAACTTCAAAAAACGGCATTTCAAATGAGATCCAAGATTACAGCCAATGGACGAATTATTTTGCTCGAATCATGACTACGATTTATTTGCTAAAAAATATCAATATTTTAGTCACAGCGTGGGAGAATCAACGGGAAATTACCACGGAACGCGGACAAACATTTAATCAATACGCACCTCAAATTAGAGATAGTGTTCGAGATAATTTGATGGGGTTGACTGATATTGTTGGAAGAATGATTATCAATCCTGATACAGGTAACCGCGGCATCATCTTAGAGGGTAATGATGCTGTATACGCTAAAAATCGTTTAGATAATCGGACAGCTACCCCGGCAGAAGAATTGTTTTTGATTGGTGGTGGCAATAATGTATCAGCTAAGGCCGTATCAAAACAGACTGGTGATGGAAAGCAGAAAACATCTAGCTAATGGAAAAGTCGGTGTACTGATTCAATCGCCACCAGGCAGTGGAAAATCAGTAGTCATAGCGGAAATAGTACGATTAGCTACGATTAAAGGCGGTAAAGTGCTGTTTTTAGCCCATAGGAGGGAGCTTCTAGACAACATTCGAGAAACTCTAAAAGAAAACGAAGTGGATTTAAATAATGTAATTGTATTATCGGCTGTTATGGCTAAAAACCGACTTAGCTCACTTCCAAAACTCTCTCTCATCATTACAGACGAAGGCCATCATGGAAAAGCAAAGACCTATAAGACAATATACGAACACTTTAAAAACGTTCCACGGCTAGGTTTTACCGCCACGCCTTGGCGCATGAACGGGGAAGGGTTCACTGATATCTATGAAGAAATGGTGGAAGGCCCAAGCATCCAGTGGCTGATAGACAACCATAATTTAGCACCTTATCGCTGGTTTTCTATCCCGTTAATTGACCGGGGAAAAGTTGACTTTAAAAACATGTCACGAGAGGCCGAAAGCTCGGCAGTACTGTTTGAGTCTGACGCGACCATTCAAGGGGATATCGTGGGCAATTACCAAAAATACGCAGATGGCAAGCAAGCGATAGTTTATGCGCCAACGATCGAGGTTAGTAAGTTAATCGTTAAATGGTTTAACGATGCTGGTATCTATGCGGTACACGCCGATGGTAAAACGCCAATCAAACAACGCGACCAGATTATGGCAGATTTTAAAGCCAAGAAAATTACTATCCTAAGCAACGTTGATTTAATCAGCGAGGGATTTAACGTGCCAGACGTGGGGGTCATTATCCTTTGTCGGCCCACGCAATCAATCGTATTACACCTACAACAATCAATGCGCGGGATGCGGTATCGGCCAGACAAGGTGTCTGTCATATTAGATCACGTAGGTAATGGTGCTAATTTAGGTCTTCCTGCTGATGAGTTCGAATGGTCAATTAAGGGACGCAAGAAGAAAAATAGCATAAGTAGTGAGCCGCCCAAAATCACCTGCACGACTTGCGGGCAACAATTTCTGGTAAAAAGTCTCTTGAAAATAGATGATAAACCACATTGCCCGTTTTGCTTGCAAGAAATAAAGACGAAAGAAAAAGATGAATCCTTTACGTTTGACAAGACGGTAGAAATGATAGAACTAAACGCTGAAAAAGCAAAATTGGCTAGATTATTACGAAAAAAATATTCTACGAAACAATCTCTTGAATATAATTACGAAATTGCAAAAGCAAAAGTTGAATTCGAGGGTAAAGGAAATCCCTTGTTTAAAATGTTCGGTTCTTTGACGGCGTATCACAAGAAAGAATATTCATTACATGAATTAGAAGAATTTTCGTTAACCAGTAAAATATCGATGGATAGAATTTTAAAGGCCTATGATTGGGCATTAAAAAAATCATACGATTGGGCGCTAACAAAGGCAAAAGAACACAAACAAATGCCCGTTTGGGCAACACAAAAATTTTATTAATAATTTTAAAAATACAATTCAGAAAGAGGTATAGAAAATGGGATTTAAAGTTGATTATAGTGAAGCGCAAGAATTCGGAACGGTAGCAGACGGAGATTATGAAGTAGTTGTCTTTAATGCGCATGAAGATGCGACAAAAGGGGGAGCAGAATTTATTAATTTTGATTTAATTATTCGTAACGATGTGAATCAACAATATAAAAATAGTCACCTTTTCCATCGTGTGTGGAAATCGAAAGAAAACGGTAAATACAACAAGGGTATGGTAATGGCTTTAGCAAAAGCATTTGGTTTGCCGGACGGAAAAGATTATCGCTCCTTCGAAGACTTTTTAAATGATTTTTCTACACGTGTTGCAAAAGTACGTGTGAAAAATGAAAAATCGGAATATAACGGCAAAGAATACGAAAACACAAATATCAAAAAATTTGGTGCGAGTGAATATCCAAGTCTGCAACATCGCTTTAAAGATGCAGCCGAATCCCCATCAAGCACATTTGATATTAAAGACGATGACCTTCCATTCTAATGACTTATGAAAAAATTCCCTCTGAACTTCGTGAATTAAATCAATGGGGAATTTACAAACGCGAATGGGATGAGGATAGACAAAAATGGAAGAAGAAACCACACAATCCATACACTGGATTTTTAGCAAGTAGCACAGATGAGAGTACGTGGTCTGATTTTCAGACCGCTCTCTCTGCTATTGAAAAATTTAACGCAGATGGCTTAGCGTTCTATTTTAAACCGCCGTATATAGGCATCGATTTAGATGATATTGGCGACGACTTAGAACGGTACCTAAATGGCGATGTAGAAAATAATATTGTTTATGTTTTTATGAATTCTACAAAAACATATTCTGAAATCTCAATGTCAGGCAAGGGTGTCCACATTATCGGAAAAGCTGAAATTCCTGGTGAGCGTAGAAGGAAAAAAAACGTTGAAATGTACACGGATGGCCGTTTTTTTGCCATAACAGGTAATTTTTTCGGCAATAACAACGAAGTAAGTGAAATACCAGAGCCACAGATTAAATTCCTTTACGAACGCTACCTAGATAGTGGCGAGGTAGTGGCAGGGAACTTCCAGCACACTTGGCGAGACAGCAACGATTTATCCGTGCAAGAAATCATTGATACTGCCAAAGCTTCTGCCACAGGTCAGCGGTTCCGAATGTTTTTAGATGGTGGCTGGGAGAAAGCCTACTCCAGTCAATCAGAAGCAGATATGGCATTTGCCAACGACTTAGCTTTTTGGACTGCTGGTGATTTTCAAAAAATGGATGAAATTTTTCGGATGTCAGCTCTAATGCGGGAAAAATACGACAAAAAGCGTGGAAAAACTACCTACGGGATTGGACTGCTAAATAAAGCTATCTCTGAAAGCACCAATCATTACACTGGGAAAAAGAAAGCGGATGATTACTTTCTTTCAATTCCGGGGATTACCAAAGATGTTAAAAAAATAAAAAAATTCTATTCCTATGATGATACTGGTAATGCAGAACGTTACCTCGATATTTTTGGTAAATTGACAAAATATAGCTACGTTAATAAAATTTGGTATTTTTACAACGGCAAAAATTGGGAACAAGATAATATCGGTGCAGTACGAAAATGGGTAGATCAGACAATCGATATTTTTAAGAATGAACCAGTTCAATTTCCTAAGGATGCCACAAAAAAAGAACAAGAAGAATATTTAATAGCAAAAGAAAAGCATTTGAAGCGTTCGCGTAATAACGCAGGAAAAGAAGCTATGATGCGCGAGTTAAAACATAATGTAGCAGTTCTTCCAGAAGAATTTGATAGCGACGATATGTTATTTAATGCGCAAAATGGATATTTAGATTTATCAAATGGAATTTTGCAAGAACACGATATCAATAAGCTTTTTACAAGAATTTCAAATGCCGAATTTACAGATAAATCTGATTGTCCACGGTGGGAATTGTTTTTAAGTCAGATTTTTGATGGTGATAAAAAACTTATCCATTACATTCAAAAAGCTGTTGGGTATTCATTGACTGCATCAGTTAGAGAACAGGTGATGTTTATTCTTTTTGGAAATGGGAGAAATGGTAAATCAGTTTTTCTTGATATTATTTCTGAAATATTAGGAACGTATGCAATGGGCATGCAAGCTAGCAGTTTGATGGTGAAGCAAGGTGGAAGCAGTGGCCATAACGAAGATATCGCGCGTTTAGACGGCGCACGTTTAGTCACGAGTAGTGAGCCAAATGAAGGCGTTCGTTTAGATGAAGGATTGATTAAACAGCTAACCGGCGGTGACAGTGTATCGGCTAGTTTTAAAGGCGGTCATGTTTTTGATTACAAACCAAAATATAAAATTTGGTTAGCTACCAATCACAAGCCAATTATTCGAGGCAATGACGATGGTATCTGGCGTCGCCTACCACTCATACCGTTTACTGTGCAGATTCCGATTGAGAAAGTTGATAAGAATTTAAAAGAAAAACTCATGAGAGAACTACCGGGAATATTTAACTGGGCTGTCGAAGGCTGTCTAATGTGGCAGAGAGAGGGGTTAAAACCATCTGCAAGCATTCAGCAAGCAACAATGGAATATCGACAAGAAATGGATGTTATCGGAAGCTTTATCGAACAATGTTGCGAAACAGGACCCGGAAAAACAATAGGGGCAACAGAGTTATTCAAAGCTTATGATAAATGGGCAAAAGAAATGAATGAACACTCTTTTACTCAAACACAATTCGGAAAGAAAATTGCAGATAAATTTCAAAAAGAAAAAAAAGGTAAAGTCAGATATTTAGGCATCGATTTAAAAAAAGAATATAGAGAATTTTCAGTTAATGTACCCGGTTTATAAAACCGAACGTATGTTAGGTTGTGAAACATTATTTGTTTCACGTGTGGAAAATCTGGACAGTTTGTGGACAGTTTGTGGTAAACTGTCCAACCTACTTTAGCCTTAGAGCCACAAGGGTTTAACGTATGTCAGTGGACAGTTGGACAGTTTTTCTTAGGAGTAAATAATAAAAATAAAAAGTAATAAATATATAAAAATAGAGAAGCAACCCAAAAAAACTGTCCAACTGTCCAGAATATTATATAAACCTTAGAGCCACAAGGGATTTCAGATTTTCAAACTGTCCAGATTTTAAAGTAACTGTCCAGATTTTTAGGAGGAAACCATGACAGCAGAAATAGAGATACAAAATGCAATCCGTCGGGAGCTACCAAAACATGGGCACTTTGTCTATCGTGGCAATGTCGGTAAAGTGAAGATGATGGATGGCCGTTGGTTTGATACCGGATTGCCAAAAGGGTGGCCGGATTTGTTCGGCTGGACCAAAGAGGGTAAATTCTTTGCTATTGAAGTGAAAAATGAAACAGGAAAATTAAGACCGGACCAAACGCAGTTTGGAGAATTCTTAAAGCGCCAACCAATTATTTACGGTGTAGCTCGAAGTGTGGAAGATGCAGTACGCATATTGGAAGGAGGCACTCATGATTAAAATCTACTACAACGATTATTCCGCTATCGTATCAGACGAAGATAATCGCACGTTTAAGCATATCAGTTTAGATGAAGCGCGGAATTCAGAAGGAATAGCAAAATATCAGTCAGAATTGCACTGTATTGAAGAATATTTTTTAAATATTGGTTATCGAAACTTAGCAAGTCCAGTTACTAAGAATATAATCGAGGTTTTTTGGGACAACGTGGATTGGCACGTTAAAAATAAAAATATTGAATTACGGCAGTCATATGAAACAGCACGCAAAAAACGTGCTGGGGTTAATCTTCGTACGGTGGGAGATATTGCACGTAATTTGGATATTGATGACTACGCCATATTGTTTGAGGTGAATGAATATGACCATTAAGGAACAGAAACATCAAATCGTTTTGAGGCAATGTGAAATCTTAGATAGCGATTTATCAGAAGAGGAAAGAAACGAAAAGCTTAAACCGCTGTTTAAAGAATTTGCTCGCTTGAAAAAGCAAGAAGTAAAAAAAGCACCTAAGCCGAAACCTGGTAATTCTTGTAGACTAACTGATCAAGAAACAGGGCGACAGATTTATTTTCGAACTAAAGCAGAAGCGTGTAATTTTCTAGGCAAAGATTTTAGAAAAGTAGCGAATAATACTGTCATAAATGGATTTCTGCTCGAATATAGACCGAAAAAATATAAATATCAAAAAAGAGGACATATCACGATCGGTACCATTAGAGAAATTGCGAAGCGTGAGAATTTTTCGGAAGAGTACGCTCGGAGCTTGCAGCATAAGTCTACGAAGTTTACATCCGTCATCGAAATTGATAGGTGGGAGGATTAGAAGGTCAGTGACTGACGCTATGAGCATCAAATGGATATTTTTGAATGCATGACGAATAGCTGAGTGGTCTGTGCAAAAAATGCACGAACCAGTTAGAGACAGAAATAGCAGACTAAAAAAATTAGAAGAGAAAAAGGGAGAACTATAATGAATAATCAAAAATTTATTGAAAAATGTAAAGAATTAGTTGCTGAATACACCAACAATCATATGGATAAATCAGACAAAAAAGAGATTACATTAGAAGAAGTTTTTGTTGTTTGGAGTTGTAAGACGCTTCAAAATAGCAAGGCTCTTCTAAGCACTACCGTTTCAGATGGAATGTACTACGAATGTACTTTGAACGGCGATAAAAAAGAAATTTATTTTGACGCTTATAAAAAGTGGGAAAACAAAGCGATTAATGTTGCTGAATAATTCCACAAACCACCAAATTATTTAACTAAAATTTACTCAAAAGGAGTTAAGGAAAATGAAAGTAAGCGAAGCAATTGACCGGTTAAAAGTCGGAGATACGGTGTGGGTGAAGGGAAAAGTTTTGGAAAAAGATGATACTAAAAGTCCCTTGTATTTATGTCTAGGATGTGGTGCTTACAATTGGCTACAGGAAGAAGATGAGATCTCCCTCGCTGAACCACAAGCCGAAAAGATGGAAGTTCCTGATTATGTGGCGGAGTGGTACGAAGAACATAAATATAATCTAGACAATTCGATTTGGGCTTATGCCAGCTCAATTACTCAATTCCATTCACGCGGCCTTAAATTAAATGATTTTGAAAAGTGGTTTTCTGATTTTAACAACGAGCCTATCGAAACCCTCATCCGCATGAAAGACGGCTACACCGTCAAGCCGAAGCGGTGGGTGGTTAAGTTCAATGAGGAGGAAACAGACTATTATTTTATGGGCTGGTCTGAAATTTATAAAACAGCCGACAATCCTTTTGTGCCAAATGGTTACAAGAAAAAAAATAAAGACTGCGTGTTTAAGTTTGACGACCGCGCCAAAGCCGAGGCAGTCGCTACGTTGGTTGATGGGACGGTGGAAGAGGTATGAAAACATACAAAGTCGAAATGACTAGAACGAATGTCGCAAGAGTAGAGTTTGACGAATCATTTTTTAACGAAGAATGGTTCGAAGGGTTTCGAGATTTCTTTTATGATTATTTCACGCTAGACGAGTTAGCCGAATATATCATTTTTAATGTGATAGAGAACAACCAGCGATTTATTGAAGGCATTGGCTATCCACTTTTCGATGGTCGAAAACCGTATGTAAGAGAAGGTCAGGAAAATGATATCAATGAACACGTCAATGTGATTATTAATATTTACGACACGAACGCTGAGTTTGAGATTGAGGAGGTAGCGGAATGAAAGAGCAAGTCAAAGAGTGGATCGTGGATAAAAACCTCACTACTGATAGTTTTGACAGCATCATGATTGGCGTGATTTATAATTCCGGGCACAGTACTCTCGACGACCCAGACATCCGAAAGTGGATTGAGATGCACCCAAATGAGTTTAGGGGAATGTTACCACCTAATCTCACCGACGATCAGCAGGTCGTGTTGAACCAGTTGTGCCAGATTTTTATGAAACAAAGCTACAAATCAAAAATGCAAGCAGTGTACATTTTTATTAACAAAGGTATGTCAGATGAATTTTTAAGGTTAGATAGGAACGAGTCTAATCAAGTCCTCGCTGCTTTTGCGGAATGGGGAATTAAGGAGGAACATCCATGAGAGAAATTATTGTGTGGCTAAGCGCTGATGCTGGTAATGACATCTACGAGACAATTACTGTTCCAAACGACTTTACCGAAGAACAAGTTGAAAAGGTTGCTAAGCAAGCAATTTTTAATAATATCGATTGGGGCTGGTATGAGAAGGAGACGGCGAAGGATGATTAAGTTTAGAGCGTGGGATAAGCTAACTGATACGATTCAAGATGTATTAGATATTAATTTTTTAGAAAAGACTGTGACGGTTAGCCAGAAGGACATTGTTTGGTACAAACATGATAATCTCAGATCGTTTGAAGACGTAATCCTCATGCAATCCACCGGCTTGAAAGACAAGAACGGCGTGGAGATTTTTGAGGGGGATATCGTAAAGAATGATAAAGGTGAGATTGGGCGAGTCGTATACCTTAAACAAGAAGCAGGATTTGTAGTTGTCTTGCCAAAATTGGACTATCGATTAGGCCACAGAAATACGGGTGAGCCCTATGATGTGGCAAGCGGACATGAGGTAATTGGCAACGTTTGGGAGGACGGTGACCTTTTAGATGACAATAAAGAAACAGAATGCAATAGAGCTTATTAATGATTGTAACTGTATTGTCGATGAAAATGATTTAGCGAATGCAATTTTGTGGTATCAATCCAGGCCGACAATGTCAAAAAAGAAAATATATATGCACGGCTGTTATCCAGCAGTTAGTGTTGGAAATACTAAAATTCATGTTCACAGATTGTTAATGCAGTATTGGATTGGAGTTAAATTACCTTTTCACGCAAGCGTCCATCATATTAACGAAAATAAGTTGGATGCACGAAAAGAAAATTTGGCTATCGTTATAAATTCGGCCCATAACAGTAACCATAATAGAGGTAAACGCCTTAGCGAGGAGCACAGGAAGAAAATAAGTGATGCGAATCATAATAGAAAAGGGGTAAAACAGAAAAAGAGACACAACATCCCTAATTACCAATTGAGTGATTTGTTGAGATTTGGTTTTTCGATAAATCGAATTGCTGATCTATACGGGTGCGATTGGTCAACTATAAAATCAAGAATCCACGAAAACCCCGAACTGTTAAGCTCGGGACTCGAGTGAGGGAGGAAGGAAATGATTAAAGTTGTGTGGAAGAACGGTACCGAGCAGTTCTTCAAAGCTCATTCTTGGAATTTTCGAGATGCTAAGAATAATAATGTTTGGCTAATCGATGATGATGGAGTAACCATACATTTAAATTGGGCACAAGTGAGATACGTGGAGAGATTGGTAGACGAGGACTAACAGCTCTCTCTACCGCTACTACATTTCAGGAGGGAAAGCATGACAGTCCAAGAATTGATTAATGAATTAATGAAAATTGAAGATAAGTCCATGATTGTGGAAGTCACACAAATGATGGTTGGTGAATATTTCACACACGAATCAGAACGAGTAGAAATTGACATCAAAGAAAACACAGTCTATATCTGGTAGGAGGGAAAAGAATGATTATCAAAATGATTGTAGGAGCGCTATTTTTCTTAATGACATTATTGTTGGGCTACTCACGCAGAAAAAGACTAGTCTAACTAGTCTTTTTTCCTGCGAAGGTTGCATTATGCGCGCCAATTAAAAAGTTTTGAATAAAAGGCACACTGTTTTTTGGAGTTAATGCTGTCATCTCATCAAAAGTTTTTATGTTATACGCAATACAAATTTTAAAGTAATCTTCTAAGAAGTCATCAAGCGAATCGCCTTCCTGCTTTGGACTATCTCTTAATAGTTTTTGAAGATGAATTTTACTATTTTTACGATTTCCACCGGCAGATAGTGCTTTCCCGAAGGTGTAACCCGCATCTAAAAATGATTTTAATTTAACACTTTCTTCTTTATCAATCATATTTTCCCCTTCTTTCGTTTGATTTAATTTAGCTAACTCATTTTCAAGTTCGTATTGTGCTAACTTATTACGAATGTCAGACATTGACATTTCAGCAAAGTAAGAAAATTCATCAAGAATTTGGATTGGTAGGGAAGCAACGGGCTTATCACGCTGCTTCCATGTGGATAGGGTTTGCTGACTAATTGAGCTTTGTTTTGCGAAAGCATAAACCGACATTTTTAAATCAGTTTCAATAAATTTAGTGACAGGGTAAGTCATATTATCGCTCCTTTTCTAAGCAAGATTTTTTAATTCTTCAATAATTTGTGAATCAACAGAAAATTTAATGTTTTTAGATTTTAAGTCATCTATCAGTGCTTTTGTTTCCAAATCATTCATATTTGCATATTCTGTATAGATATCAAACTTGCGACCAGCAGGGGCCCAAAAACCGCCGTCTTCCCACGGATTATCCCAAGAATAGTATTCAGTAAGAACAACCGCATGATTGTGATACTCGCTAAGTTCAAAACCGACTTGATTTTCTCCCACATTTTGATAAAAAGAGGATTGCTTAGTGATTAGAATAGTTTCTACTTTTTTTGTTTTCATGATAATCTCTCCTTATTATTAATATTTTTTTAACCAATTTTTCTATATGTTTCTTTCAATTGATTCAACTTATCGTTTTCTCTTCTAATGAAAAAATGTGCAATAATAAAAGATTCTGAATCATAATTACTAAATAATTGTTCAGCACGTTTGATATTTTTTTTAGTTTGTGTGAATGTTACATCGTCAACAACAACCGCTTTGTCTTCTTTAACAGAAACAAGTGAATAGAATTCTGTGTTTTCAACATAACCTTCAAATTCGCTAATTTCGTAAGTATCAATGATTAATTCATAAACATCATCGTCAATAAGTTCATCGTAGCCTAATTGTAAGTCGATGCAGTGACTGTTGATTCGTTTTCCTTCTACATAATATCCAGTACCGTTTTTTGTAATTTCAAACTGACTATTTTTTTCAGTTGAGTAACGGTCGTGTTTCACAACGTATTTAGCAGCGGCTGCTTCGATAACTTTTTCGATTTCTTTAACTTCAGTATTTTTGTTGAATTTAATAATTGTTTTCATATTAATCGTCTCCTTTTTTATATCTCCCTCATCTACATTTATATTATACAACGTATGAGTAGTAATTGTCAACAATAAATGAGTAGTATTTTAAATTTTTTTTATGGTTTATTTATTGGTGTTTTGGCATTTTTACAAATTATATTTTTTTAAAAGCAAAGATATAATTGAATTAGTTACAACGATTTTAAGTTGGGAGGCATGCAGTTGAAAAAAGGAACATTCAAAATGCTAGAAGGATTAATTGAAGATTATCCAACGATGGAAAGATATATTAAGCAAGTTGAATTAGAAATCGAATATCCGTGGCAGGAATCAGATGATAATATTGGAGGTTCCCGTTCCACTGCGACTACTTCGATTACGGAACGAACAGGACTAAAGCTAGCGACTGATAAACATTTGCGATTAATTAGAGAACGCAAGAAAGCATTAGATAAAGTTGTGCAGACAGCGAAGCCAGAGACGATTAAAATCATCCGGTTGTGGTATTGGACTAAGCCGCGAACGAAGACGTGGGACGGCATAGCAGAAGAAGTAGGCTATTCAAAACGCATGTGCCATCTATTGCGGAATGAATTCATTGAAAGCCTAGGCAAAGAGCTAGGAGAAATTAATTAATTATTGCACTATCATTGCACTTTTGAGGTCTGTCAAGGTGTTAAACTAGTATTATCAAAAGAAGCGGGAAACAGACAGAACAGCTACTACATGAGATTTCCTCCTGAAATCAATTCTGGAATGATAGTGTCTTGTTTCCTGTTTTAATTTAACTGTTTAGATCGCTTGCAAGAGTGGTCTTTTTATTTTGGAGGAGAAGACCATGATTGACGTATCAACAAAGCAATCACGAGCAAGGTTCTATACTTCAAGTGAGTGGCGACGACTGAGGCAATCAATATTAGAACGCGATCACTTCGAGTGCCAATGGTGCAAGGAAGAAGGACGCGTGGCAACTGATACTGTGCTTGAAGTAGACCATATCAAAGAACTAGCTGATTATCCAGAATTAGCGATGGAACCAAATAATCTCCGAACGTTATGCAAAGACTGTCATAACAAGCGACATAATCGCATGAATTATCGCGGGAGTGAAAAAAAGAAAAAATGGCAGGATGAATGGTGGGGTTAAAAGTACCCCCCCTGTGAAAATTTTTCATAAAATTTACAGAAAATCAAACCGGTGGATGGGGTCAACTACGCAGATGTTCTTACAAAAAGCGCGTAACCCCTACCCCCTACTGAAACTAATACAAAGAAGGTGAGATTATTGTGGCAATTAGTGAACGTGACAAATTGGTTAACAAAGAAAAAAACAGATTAACACAACTATTTAAAGATATCCCTGACAGAAAGAAAAAAGTAGTTGAAGGTCTGATTGTTCAGGCGGCACGATTGCGAGTATCACTAGACGAGTTGTGGCAAGATTTAACGAAGAATGGCGATTACGAAGAATTCACGCAATCAGAAAAAACACCGTCATATGAACGAGAACGTCCGGCCGCTAAATTGTACAACGCTCGTGACCTCGCCTATCAACGTATTATTAAGCAATTATCCGATTTGCTTCCTGAAGGTGTGCCAAAACCAAATGATGGACCTTCCGCTGATGGAAGTGATTTATTGTGACACCATATTTTTTTGAAGAATATGTGGATTTATATGAACGGGGTATTATTCCGTTTAACAAAGAGCGTATTCAACTTATTAACTACTTAAAAAATGAAGTCCTTATTCGAGATGATATCTATTTTGATGAAGACATGATTCAAAAATTTATTAGATATACCGAGAAAAATTTTTTTCCGCTAGCTAAATATCAAAAATTTATCACACCTTTCATTTTTCTTTATCGCAAAGAAGATGATGAGGTGTTTTTTGATGAGTTTTTAAACTCGATAGCGCGCGGAGGTGGCAAGAATGGTTTTATGTCTGCTAGAGATTCTTTTTTCATCAGCCCCCTACACGGAATAGAAAATTATGATGTTACCATAACGGCAAATTCTGAAAAACAAGGCAAAGTAAGTTTCAAAGAGGTTTATGAAACGGTTCAACGGAAGAGGCTTGAGAAACAGTTTTATCTCACTAAAATGGCAATTACTAACCGTGTGACAAATTCAGTATTTAGTTATCGTACTAACAATCCAAAGACAATGGATAGTGCCCGTGATGGTTGTCTTGAATTTGACGAAATCCACATGTTTGAGAATTCAGATATGGTCGATATTCAAAGGAGTGGGTTAGGTAAGATTAAAAACCCTCGCACTTTTTATAACGGAACAAACGGCCATTTAAGGGAAGGCTTTTACGACCGAATTTTAGAAAGAGCACAAAAAATATTTTCTGGTGAAGCTAAGAACGATAGGTTATTCCCGTTCATATGTAAATTGGATACCATCGATGAAATGGACAATCCAAAGATGTGGTCTAAAGCTAATCCGATGTTTGAAGAAGATTCACCGTATGCTAAACGATTGTATAGCACAGTTATGAAGGAATATTTGAAATTAGAGGAAGAACCTTCAGGACGCAAAGAATTTGTTGTGAAACGAATGAATTTTACTGAAGGTGACGCTGAACGAGATATAGCGACACATGAACAGCTACTGGCAACGAAACAAACTATTGAAGTACCAGCTGGGACACATTGCGTTGCAGGTTTCGACTATGCAAGTATTCGAGATTTTGTCAGTGTGGGTCTATTATTCAAAGTTGATGATAAATTCTATTGGCATCAACACAGTTTTGCTAGAAAAAAATTCTTAGATGCCTTTAAATTAAAAGCGCCAATTCGGGAATGGGAAGATGCTGGCTTAGTCACAATAGTGGATGAACCATCTATTGACCCTCAACATTTAATTGATTGGTTAAATGAAAAGCGAAAAACTTACTCAATCGATCTTGTGTGTGCGGATGGTTTTAGAATGGACCTTTTGAAACCGTTGCTAGATAAAGAAGGCTATACTTATGAATTTTTAAGAAATCCACGTGGTGTGCAAGCTAAAGTAGCACCGATTATAGAAGACGGATTTGCTAATGAACGTTTTATTTTTGGTGATGACCCTATGATGCGCTGGTATGTGAATAATTCATATATTAAAGAAGATTCACTTGGAAATCGTACTTTTTTGAAAAAAGAACCAGTGAGACGAAAAACAGACGGCTTCCACGCTTTTATAGCTGCACTTTACAAACGAGAATCAATTGAAGAGACCGCTAGTTTTTCTGAATTTATGGATCTGATGGACGATTTGGATTTTTAGGAGGGAAAATATGTATAAACCACAATATTTAAATGTTGACCGTCAAGAAAAATTAGTGATGGCTGGTAATACAGTGTATTTTCGCAAAATTACCACTACGCCTCTGGGTTACCGAAAAAAACCGCCCGAAAAAATTACAAACAAATCGGGCCGAAGATTTTATAAGTAATATACAAAAAGCAGAAAGGGGGTGGAGGAGTGGCGAAAGTATTGAGTTTTGCAGATATTTTCAAGCGCAACAAGGAATTAGAATGGATGTGGGATTTGGAGCTCGTAAGCGAGACGTCTCAACGTGTATATCTAAAGAAAATGGCGATTGATTCAGTTCTTAATTTTGTCGGGAGAACCATGTCTACAGTTCAATTTAAATTTACTAAAGATAAAAAAGCGATTCGTTCACCTTGGGATTATATTTTGAACGTTCGACCGAATAAGGATATGTCTGCCACACTATTTTGGCAGAAATTTATTTACAAATTAATGTTTGACAATGAAGTTTTGGTTGTTTTAAGTGACGACAATCAGTTGTTAATTGCCGATGATTTTTATCGAGAAGAATACGCTCTTTATGACGACCAATTTAAAAATGTTATCGTTAAAGATTATGAATTTAAGCGTTCGTTTTTAATGGAAGACGTGATATATCTACAATATAACAATGAACAACTAGAAAAATTCACTGATGGATTGTTTAATGACTATGGGGAATTATTCGGTAGAATGATTGAAATTTCGATGCGGAACAATCAAATTCGAGGGAGTGTTTCTGTCGAGACAACTGGTTCGTTTAACGATGATGAAAAAGATTCACGTAAACAAAGACTTCAAAATTTCATTGATAAAATTTATAAAAGTTTTCGAACGTCATCGGTGGCAATCGTCCCGAAAATGAAGGGATTTGAATACGAAGAATATACGAACAAAATGGGTGTATCTAACCAGTCTTTAGATGAATTGGATCGCATGAAAAAATCATTGATTAATGATGTCGCCCGAATGATTGGTGTACCGCCGGCTTTAATCATGGCAGAAAACGCTGAATTAGATAGTAATTTGGACGCATACCGCAAATTGTGTTTAGCGCCGCTGATTCGTAAATTAGCGGATGAATTATCTGCAAAGCTTATTTCAAAATCTGAATACGAAGCAGGCCAGCGAATTGAAGTGCTAAATGTGTTATCACCGAATATTTTCGACTTGTCCGAAGCAATCGATAAGATTGTATCGAGTGGTGCCTTTTATGTTGACGAGGTTCGAAATGAAGCTGGTTATGACGACCTACCTGACGATGAGGGTAAGCAAAGATTACGTACCAAAAATTATGAAGATGTGAAAGGTGGTGAGAGCGAGAATGACAGTTAAAGTCAAAGTGAATGGTCCCATTATTAGTAATGACGACAAGTGGGTTTATGATTATTTTGAAGAAGAAGCAACATGCCCGAATGATGTATTAAGCGTTTTAACTGACAACAACGAAGATATTGAAATATCAATCAATTCTTATGGTGGATTACTTGATTCCGGCAATGAAATTTATACCGCGCTTCGGAATTACCCCGGCAAAGTCACTGCTAATGTCATTATGGCTGGTAGCGCAGCAAGTATTATTGCTATGGGTGCCGATGTTGTTAAAATGTCTCCTGTTGGTCAAATTATGATTCATAATGTTCGAATGGGTGCTGGCGGTGATTATCACGATATGGATAAAGCTAGTGAAATTTTGCAGAAATCTAATAAATCTATTGCATCGGCTTATGAGGCAAAAACAGGTAAAAGTCACGAAGAAATATTAGCTTTGATGGACCGTGAAACGTGGATGACAGCACAAGAAGCAGTTGAACTTGGTTTTGCTGATGAAATTATGTTTGAAAGTCAAGAAAAACCATTGTTGGTTGCTAACGGCGCCAATAATATGATTAATCCAAAAATTATTGCAAAAGTCCGTGAATTAAAAAATAAACAGGAAAAACCTGTTGCTGAAATAAAAATTAATACTGATGAAATCAGCGATTATATTGATGCAAAAATAAATGAAATTAACGACAAAAAAAATGAACCAGTTAACGAATCACCGTTTGCTAGGTTCTTTTTTTAATACAAAAAAATGGGGGAAAGATAATGAAATTGAACAATATGGAAAAATTTAACGAAGCAAAAACAGCTTTTGTCAATTTAGTAAAATCTACTGATGACAAAGACAAACAAGGAGAGGCATATAGTGATATGTTAAATGCCCTTGCTGAAGATGTAATGGCAGAAGCGCGTAAGGAAGCGCGTAAAGAAGCTGAAAGTTATGCGATTGGTTCTGTAGCAGATGGGAAACTATCCGCTACTCAACGTAAATTCTTTAATGCAATCAATACAGAAGTCGGCTATAAAGACGAAACGTTATTACCAGAGGAAACGATTGACCAAATTTTTGAAGACTTAACAACACAACATCCTTTATTAGCTGCAATTGGTTTAAAAAATGCAGGTCTGCGTTTGAAATTCTTAAAATCTGAAACAAGCGGTGTTGCTGTTTGGGGAAAAATCTTTGGTGAAATTAAAGGTCAATTGGATGCGACATTTAGCGATGAAGAAGCAATTTCTAATAAATTAACTGCTTTTGTTGTCATTCCGAAAGATTTAAAAGATTTTGGACCTGCTTGGGTTGAACGATTTGTGCGTTTGCAAATTACTGAAGTGTTTTCTTTAGCCTTAGAAATTGCGTTTTTAGATGGAGATGGTCAAGATAAGCCAATTGGCTTGAATCGCGATATTAAAAATGGTACGACTTCGAACGGTGTCACAACATACCCTAAAAAAGCTTCTCAAGGCGAAATTACTTTTGCTGACCCCAAAACGACTGTTAAAGAATTGACAAAAGTGTTTAAATATCACAGCACGAAAGAAAACGGTCAACCTTTAACAATTTCTGGCTTGGTGACCATGGTAGTGAACCCTGAAGACGCTTGGGAAGTTCGTGCGCAATATACTCATTTGAATGCTGCTGGTGTTTATGTGACAGCTTTACCATTTAATTTGAATATTGTTGAATCAATCGCTCAAACAGCAGGAGAGGTTACAAGCTTTGTAAAAGGTCGTTACGATGCGTACGTGGCTGGCGGTGTTAAGATTTCTAAATTTGACCAAACATTAGCATTAGAAGATTTAGAATTATATGCCGCTAAACAATTTGCTTTCGGCATGGCTAAAGATATTAAAGCGACAGCGGTGTGGACGTTAAAATTAACCAGTGAAGGGGAAACAGAAACACCCTAATTCTGCCACGCTAAATGTGGCATTACCAAACGAAAGCTGGACTATTCCTGAAATTAAGAAATATCTTGATGAAAAAGGGATTAATTACAAATCGTCAGATACAAAATCTGTTCTTTTAAGCAAAGTAGGTGAATAGATGGATGAACTTTTGAAAGAATTCAAAGCAAGAATGAAGATTTATCATTCATCTGAAGATGAAAATCTTAAAATGATTCTATCTGCTTCAAAAGAAGAAATTCAGACGTTGGTTGGTGATTTCAAACTCGAAGAATACCCACGTGGAAAAGAATTGATTTTCGAACGAGGCCGTTATGCATATAACGATCAATTAGAATATTTCTATCCAAACTTTCAAGAATCAATCTTAAACATTAGTTTAGACTTGATGGCAGGTGATACCGTTGGCGATTAGTCAAAATTACAAACGCCCTAAGACTGGTGGTGCAGAACTTCGCACGCCGGTCTTTTTCTATGCATATGTTCCAAATGAGGGACCATTCCCTGGCGAATCACAAAAAAAAATTATGCATAAAGCCATGGCTGAGGTCTACAATCCCTCAATGAAAGACTGGGAATTACTCAATACTAAGAACACGAAACGTGCTGTAACGATTAATATTCGTGACCCGTTAAATGAATACCAGCCAACCAATAAACATGTTGTAGAATTACAAGATTTTCATTTTCTCGATGAAAAAGAAAATTATATTCGCTGGAACGTGATTGATGTTCAACCAAACTCTAAAGACAGTCGGTTCATCAAGATAATTTTAGGGGTGACGTCATGAGTGTATCTGTCACTGGTACAAATGAAATTATCCGGAATATTGAAGCAAAACTAGGTAAAAATCGCGCAAATCGTGTGATTAATAAAGCATTACGAAAAACAGGAGAAAAAAACAAACAAATCGTGAAGCAACAAGTATCGAGTTATATCGATACTGGAAAAACGTATGATTTAGTTATCACCAGTAACGTTAAGACCAATCCTAAAAGAGTTGAAACAGGTTGGGCAAGTAAAGAACGCGCTCCGCTTGTTCATTTGAACGAATTTGGTTATACAGTAAATGGTCGTTATATCCGCCCCCGCGGGTTTGGCAAACTACAAGGAGCTGTGGATAAAATAAAAGGTTCTGCGTTTAATGAAATGCACGATGAATTAAAGGAGCTAGGACGATGAAGTATATGATGATGGAAGTTTATGAAGCTTTAAAAAATGATACTACTATAGCAAGTTTAGTTGATAGCGATAGAATTAAATTTTTTGAAGCGCCTGAAACGTTAGACACATCTAAACCGTTTATCATTATAGATTCACCTTTAGGTCCTTCTACTTCTGCTTATTTTGCAGCGAATAGAGAATTATCGAAGCGGTTTAGCTATCAGATAAATGTAGAATCTACTGATTATTTAACGACTAAAAAAATTGCAAAAGCAGTACAAGACGTGATGCGAAAAATGGAATTTGGCCAACTTACGGGAGGCTTAGATACTTACTTTGCAGAAACAAAACGATACGTTGATGCACGACGTTATCGAAAAAATACAAAAATACACGATACAGATTATTAGGAGGAATTAGTAAATGGAAACTTACGGTTTTGATAAACTTTCAATTCGAGTTTTAAAAAATGATTTGACGCCAGATACATCAAAAAAAATCCATGTTTTGGACGGCACGCCAAAAGAAGGTGGCCCGACTGCAATGGAATTAACTGGGCTTTCAAAAGAAGCACAAAAAGTATTTGCAGGTGACCGCGAATACTACATTGTACGAAAAGGAACAGGTAATGTAGCGGCTAACTTCGGCTTACTAGATATCCCATTCGCTATTGAACAAGAATTGTTAGGGTTGGTGACGTTTGGAACTGACGGTGGTATTGATGGATTTGGTAAAAATACTGAAGCGCCATACTGCGCCGCGGTAGCTGAATCAGAAGATTTATATGGTGAACCAGTCGCGTTCGCGTTTTTAGCAGGTTCTTTTAACCGTGACGGTTTTTCGCTTGCAACAAAAAACGACGAAGACTTTAATCCTGAGGCTGGAGAATACGTCTACAATGCGATGTCACGAGATATCACTATTGAATCTAAAACAGAATCTATGACAGTGATGCGAGCGTTTGGCAAAGAAAATGTCGCATCGTTAAAAACAGCGGTTTTAGGTACTGAAACACCAGCTGAACCTAACCTTGGAGAATAATAAATTATGAGGCTAATCAGAGATGATTAGTCTCTATTTTTTTGGAGGAGAAATTATGGATAAAACAATTAAATTGAGATTGCGTATGAAAAACGGGGAGTACAAAACTTTTATGACAGATTTCGTGCCTTTTTCGAAACGGCAAGAATATATTCGAAAAGAAGCAGAATTAGAAGAGCGAAAAGATAAAGATGGCAATCCAATTATTCCGACACAAAATGATTATTCAGAGTTGCAAGCAGATTTTGTGGCAAGTTTATTCGATGACAAAGAAGTTACTGGAAAAACAATTTTAAATGGAATTGATACTTTGGAAAGCGATCAGATCATGGAAATTATTCGCTATAGGGTTCTTGGCTTCTCAAAAGAAGAGGAAGAAGCCGCAAAA
This sequence comes from Enterococcus sp. DIV0755b, assembly GCF_051713765.1. Classification (NCBI taxonomy): domain Bacteria; kingdom Bacillati; phylum Bacillota; class Bacilli; order Lactobacillales; family Enterococcaceae; genus Enterococcus; species Enterococcus sp. DIV0755b. Next base: position 1,720,262 of record NZ_JBIOQN010000001.1, read on the forward strand.
AAAGCACTGGCGGAGGAACTCTTACTTGGCGAGAATTCTACGATCTAAATCTGGAGTTTGTCCGCGAAGTAATTGGAAGTACGAATATGGGAATTCGAGATTTGATGGAAACGGATTGTATAGATGTGGATGAAATCTTACTTGCATCTTCCAATAAGAATAAAAAGAAGAAAAAAGATATTAAACCGTTAGCGGAACTTGTTAAAGGGGGTGCCTGAATATGTCTGGTGGAACACCATTAGGAAATATGGTCATAAAATTAGGTTTAGATGATGCTGATTTTGGAAGAGGTGTTGCTAACTCCCAAAAACAAGTGCGCTATTTGGCTAAAGAAATGCAAGCAAATATGAAGATTGCTGACATGGCAGGTAACTCACTTGGTAAATTGCAATCTAAATTTAGCTCGCTTACTAATATTGTTCAAGCGCAAGAAAAACAAGTCAATGCGCTTAAAACAGCATATGATAAATCTTTTGACGATAATGGCAAAGCTACAGAAGCTACGAAGCGATATGCTGCACAATTGCAAGAAGCAAATGGAAAATTGGCTAACTACAAGCAACAATTAATTCAATCCGCTGGTGCTTTAGCCGAGTACAAGGTTAAAAATGAAGGTTTAACAGGTGCGATTTATAAAGGCTCCGAAAAGATGATTTCTGCCGGAGATAAAATGGCCTCTGTTGGTGGCAAACTCACTACAGGCTTAACATTGCCGATTGCCGGCGCCGCACTCGCTGTTGGTAAAGCGGCCATTTCATGGGAATCCGCCTTTGCTGGTGTCAAAAAGACAAATGATGAAGTCATTAACTCCACTGGTCAAGTCGTGTATTCATACAAAGATTTGGAAAATGGATTAAGAGGATTGGCGAAAGAACTTCCAGCAAGTCACGCTGAAATTGCAAATGTTGCGGAAGCCGCAGGACAATTAGGCATTCAAACGCCTAACGTTGTTGGATTCACAAAAACAATGATTGACTTAGGTGAATCGACAAACATGAGTGCAGAGACCGCAGCTACCTCTTTGGCGCGATTTGCCAATATCACCCAGATGTCGCAAAAAGATTTTGATCGTTTAGGCTCTGTAATCGTTGATTTGGGGAATAACTTTGCCACCACGGAATCAGAAATTACAGAAATGGGTCTACGGTTAGCCGGTGCTGGTAAGCAATTAGGTATGTCGCAAGGCGAAATCATGGGTCTTGCTACGGCATTAAGTTCTGTTGGTATTGAAGCAGAAGCCGGAGGTTCTGCATTTTCAAAAGTAATGGTAAATATGCAATTGGCCGTAGAAAATGGCGTAGGTGCATTTGATGAATTATCCGCGATGGGTTCGAAAGCTGGTCTTTCTTTATCTGATATTTCAAAAGCGGTTCAAGATGGCGGAAAAAACCTTAAGTCTACTGCGGGACAAATGGGCTTAACCAATACGCAACTTCGTTCTATGTATAAAGAAGCTGATAAATCTGCAATTGCTTTGGAAAATTTTTCAAAAGTGGCCGGAATGACCAACGCTGAATTTGCAGACCTCTTTAAAAAGGACCCTTCAAAAGCAATTATGAAATTTGTTGAAGGCCTATCCCATGCCGAAGAAAAAGGAACTTCTGCCATTAAAGTGTTAAACGACATGGATATTAAAGAAGTTCGTTTACGTGATAGCTTACTTCGTGCCGCAAATGCGAGTGGTGTATTCGGTGATGCAATTGAAATGGGGAACAAAGCATGGAAAGAAAATACTGCGTTAACTAATGAAGCCAGCAAGCGTTATGAAACCACAGAATCAAAATTAAAAATGCTGAAAAACGAAGCTGTGGATGCTGCGATTGAATTGGGTGGCCCACTTATCGATGCATTACGTGATGGCCTGCAAGCTAGCAAGCCTCTAATAAAAGGCCTGGGAGATTTAGCTAAATCATTTAGCTCTTTAGATAAAGAGCAACAGCAAAATATTATTAAATGGGTAGGTATAGCTGCCGCAGCAGGACCAGTTTTATCAATCGCAGGAAAATTAACCGGTGGAATCGGTAAACTAGGAAAATCATTCATTGATTTAACAGCTAGCATGGCGAAGAAAAAAGCTATGACAGCTATGGCTGCTGAAATGGCCTCGGGTGCTGTATCTGCCACATCAATGGGAACTGCTGTAGCTGGCGCAGGAACGAAAGTTGGTTTATTCGGCAAATTAGCTGGCTTAGCCGGTGGAAAAGCCGGTGTGGGTGCATTGACAGCCGGACTATCTGGCGTTGCGGTTCCTGCCGCAATTGCCGTTGGTGGTGTAGCTGCTGTAGGAATTGCCCTTTATGCAGCAAATAAAGCGTACGAATCAAATCAATTAGCTGGAGCCCGTTGGGGTACAAAAGTTACTAAAGAACAGGACAACGTAATTAAAAAAGCTTACGAATTAAACGAAAAAGCTTCTACGTATGTTAATGAATATGCTGATGGAATTGCGAGTTCTGCTGAAAAAGCCAAGAAAGCTAATCAAGAAATAGTTAATTCAATTCAAAAAGTTTTAGATAAAGAAATTGAACGCAAGAAAAAAGCTGCTGAAAATATAGTAGACGATGCCGAAAAGAAAAAAGCTGAAAACTACATCAAGTGGCAAGAAACAGTTAATAAAGCAGAAGTGCAGCAAGCGCAAAAGAAAGTTGATGCAATCAATCAAGTACTAACGAATGCATCAAAAAATAGTCGTAATCTATCAAATGAAGAACGACAATTTATTGCGAATAACTATAAGTTATTAAGTCAAGATCAGTTGAAGGCAGCAGGTTTTAGTAAAAAACAACGTTTAGCGATTGAAACTGCCTATCAAGCGGATATGTCTAAGCTAAACTACAAAGATTTGTCAAAACGACAAGAAACATTGCAAACTGCGTTGAAAGACGAAAAATCAGCGTATGAGAAACAAGTAGAAAGTTTAAAAACAATCTATGCTAAAAATCCACAGGCGCTTAAAGCTTCGATGGATAAATTAAATAAAGAATACAAGCAATCTACTGATACTTTAGTGACAGGATTAGCCAAAGTATTTCAAGCGCAAGGCAAAGATATTTCTCAACTGTCAGAAATTTGGAAAGCGTATGGCTATACCACCGATGAAGTGTTATCTCTAGTCAATACGTCCATTAAAGCATCGTCAGATAACTTAGATTTACTTGCTAAAGGGACAAGTGAAGCAGATATGGCATGGAATGCACTGGCGCTAGACCCCAAAACAGGCGAAGTCAAAACGAACATGGCTGAAACCTTAGTAGATATGGCAAAAACTGACGAAGGTTGGCAGCAACTGAAATTCATGTTGAAAAATGCCAATATTGAATCTAACGCCAAAGAAGAAGTTGCGGTTGCAATGGGACTTGCCGGCAAGTGGAACCTCATGTATATGTCAGACAAACTTTTAACAGTTAATGGAGACGAAGCAAAAGTAGCATTATACGACACTATTGATGAGTTAAAAGCTTGGAACGAGTATGAAGCTGATCGCAAAATTCTTGGTGCAGATAACGCGGATGTCATATGGAAACTAATAGATTCAGAAGATAAGCTCAATGTTTGGAACACTATTCCAGCTTCTGATAAGAAATTACTTGCAGACAATACAGACTTTCTTTCTAAACTGCTCAATTCTGAAGAAGCTTTAAATCAATGGAATTCATTACCGGATTCTCAAAAGAAAATGCTTGCTGATAATTCAGATTTATTAAGTAAGATATTTACGTCCACCGAAACCTTTAAAGCGTGGGGGAAATTACCTGAACCAGTAAAACAAATGTTGGGGAATAACAAAGATATTTTGGCGAAAGTTAAAGACGGAACTATATCAGTTGAAACTTACAACAAAAATATTATTCCTGCTTTAAAAGTTTTATTTGGTGATGGAAAAAATCTTCAGAATGCAATATCAGGAGCAACTGCTTCAATTAGTCGATATAACAAAAATATTTTTCCAAACGACAAAACAGCTGTAGGCCATGATCAAGCATCAGGAGCGGCGAATAATGCTTATAGTGCGTTTCGTAACTTTATGAATAATATACCTGATACTGTTACAAAAACTGCGAAAGTAAATTTCATTGGGCCCTCCCAGTATGCAACTGGCACAAATTACCATTTAGGCGGACCTGCAATCGTAAATGACCAAAAAGGTTTAACTTACAAAGAGTTAGTTTTACCGAAAGGTGGCGTTCCATTCATTCCGGAAGGTCGAGATGTATTCCTTCCAGACTTGCCAAGAGGGTCTAAAATCATTCCGGCACGTCAAACTAAAAAATTAGTGCCTCACTACAAAGACGGTGTGGGCGTGCCTAAAAATTCAACGCTGATTCGTAATTTAGAAAATATCAGCACTCAAAATAATTCTTCTAAAACTGAAATAAAAATTGAAAAAGAAAATTATTCGGAACAGCTCAGTCAAATAATTAAATTAATAGGAAGATTTAGTTCCGATTTACAGAAACTTAAAATAGTAATGAATGAACGTGAAGTTGGAAGAATCATATCGAATGAACAAATGAAAAATAATCGAATGCAGTCGAGGTTGGAGGGTTTAAGATGATTAGTGATTTAGTCATAACTTATGATGGAGATAAATTAACAGATTATTTCGACTTGACTGCCGAACCTGCTGGAAGAAATATTCAAAATAGAGAGAACAGTATTCAACAGATGGGGTTAACGAATGGTTCACACTTCATAGGAAGTCGATATACAGAACGGATTATTACACTAAACATCTTTTCTGATAGATATTCTGTTGAATTTATTAAAAACAAAATTAATGGTTTATTAAACGTCAAAGAACCAAAACCGATGATTTTTTCTGACAGACCAAACGAAGTCTGGTATGCAATTCTCGATGGTGAATCTATCATGACGAGGTCTATTGATTCTTTAACAGAGGTTAGCGGTGAACTTTCTTTCTTAGTTCCCGCTGGATACTGTGAAGCACTCATTCCATCTAAATATACCGCCACACCAAATGATGATGGAATTTTAGCAATGCAAATTGCGAATAACGGAACCGAAACCGCAGAATTATCATTTGAAGCAACGATGACAAGTGATAACGGCTTTTTAGGTGCAGTCGGACCGTTGGGCGCAATGGAATTTGGAAGTATCGAAGAATTAGATGGTCATAATTATCAAAAAACGGATATCGTGGCCAAAAATAGCTTAAAACCTGACGACCAAAAAAATTGGGAATTAAACAGTGCTAAAGCTGGAACGGTATATCCAATTGCAGTTTCCGGAATACGAAATCGCTTTGGCGAAGGCTCATTTAAGTGGAATGCTGGATCGGAAGGACCAGAACCTGTTTTTCCGACAAATACCACTGCATGTTGGGTAGGTCCTACTCTTTATCGAGATATTCCTAAAAACAGTAATGAAGACAATACTAAAAACTTTGAAGCGATTTGGCGCTGTAACTTTAAAACTACGAAGGTTAAAGAAGCAATTCGAGAAGAATTTAATCTGATGAGTGGGAATAAAGTTGTAGCATCGATTGTTTTGCGTGATAGCATGCAAGAAAAAGTGGAAGGTAAATTCGAATTAGCCGTGATATTACCAGACGGCACAAAGTTTCGACAAGACGGCACGATTGATTTAAAGAAAGCGACAGGCTCTTGGTATGATGTTCGAATTTCAAGAATTGGTCCCAAAGTTACTTTCCGAATCTCTCAAATCAAAAAACTGGGTTCTGGTGACGAAGTGGCCCAGTCAAATTGGCAGTATCAAAAGATGTTCACGTTAGCGGACTTTGAAAATGTACCGATTACAGGAACGACCTACTGGCCTCATACTAGGTATTTAAATGCTGCGGTTCCACCACTAAATTCTAAAAAAGAAAGTATTACGAACTTCGTGTTTAGGTGGATTAACGTTGACAAATGGTCAGACGACCCAAACCGGTATTCTGAGGGTGACGTACTTTCTTATGATGGTACGACTGGTAAGTTCTATGTTAACGAAGTGTTGGCTATGAACGATATTATTATCGGCTCAACTGATTTAAAAATCCCACCAGGTTTTTGGATCGTTGAATTTCATTATTCTAATTTTGGAAAAACTCCACCCAATATTGTGGGAACATTAAGAGAAAGGTGGCTATAATCCTTGAAAATATATGTAATGACGAAAGCTGATGAAACGGTAGCTATTTTAGATAATTCACTTTCTAGCGCAATCCATTATTTTGATGATGAATTCCACCGCTATCTTGAAACTGGTGCAAGCACATTTGATTTATCTATTGCTAAAAAGCACATGATGTACTCGAATGCTTCAACTGGTTCAGAAGATGATTTCCAATATCTAAAAGAGAACCACTTCTTAGTATTCACGTACAAAAATAGAGATTATAAATTCACCATTAGACGCGTTGAAGAAACTGAATCTTCATTGCGTCTTTTTTGTGAAGACTTGTCTTTTGATTTATTAAACGAATATCGCGGACCATATAAAGCTGATAAAGCATATCCAATCTCAAAATATGTCAATGATTGTTTAATAGATTCCGGTTACGAAATTGGAATTAATGAGTTCACTAAAAACGAGCGTACCTTAGAGTGGGAAGGTGATCAAACTGTCTTAAAACGATTGCTATCAATTTGTAATAGTTTTGAAGCTGAAATCGAATTTGAAACGATACTGAATGATGATCGCACTGTCGATAAGCAGTTAGTTCATTTGAGAAAGCGCGTTGGGATGGATCACCCAGATGTTGAGCTTAAATACGGTCGTGATGTCTCAAGTATTCGCCGTAATGTGGATGTTACAGAATTAATCACAGCCATCAAACCACGCGGTCATGAAGAAGACGGCAAAGTTACAACAATCGCGAATGTAGAAAAAGAAATCAAAGATGAAAATGGTAACGTAGTTTTCTATACTAAAAAGGGTTCGGAATACATCTATGCGCCGATGGCTAATCAAGAGTATGGGAACCCAAAACGAAAAGGCGGAGGCTACATTGTTGGCCAATTTAGTTATGATACTAAATCAGATACAGAGCTTTTTAATCGTGCGCTAACGGAGTTAGAAAAGAAATGTGTGCCGGCTTACGAGTTCGAGATTGAAGGATTTTATGACATCGATATTGGCGACACTATACGAGCAATTGATGAAGGATACAATCCAATTCTTTTGCTAGAAGCTCGAATTAGTGAGCAGACAATCAGTTTTAGTGACCCAACGAAGAACAAGACAGTCTACTCAAATTATCGAATTTTAGAAAATAAAGTCAGCAAATCACTTTTAGATCGAATTGATGAAGTTAAAAAATACGCTGAACAAGTTGCAAAGACGTATATTTTTTCTATTAATAACGTTGGCTCACCAATGTTTAAAAATGGTGAAGGTGAAGTAATCTTTACCGCTAAAATTGAGAAAAATAATCAAGATACGACTGGTGAGTTTACAGAATTTAACTGGACTAAGCAGAAAAAAGACGGATCATTGGATACTGCATGGAATGAAGCACATAAGAATTTTGGCAAAGCGTTAACTGTTAAACCGGAAGATTTTGAAGATACGGCTACATTTAGTTATGAAGCTTTGCAGGATGATTTGATATATGGCGGTGCTTCTGGTGTTGTGACAAAGGTTTATGATGGTGAGAATGGTAAAACACCTATCAAAGGTGTGGATTACTTTGATGGGAAGCCAGGGACTAATGGTCTTTCTGCTTACCTTCATGTTAGATATTCACAAAATGCTAACGGAAATCCTATGACTAGTGACCCTACCAATGCGGTATATCTGGGATTGCTCGTTTCCCAGAACCCAACTGCGTCTACGGTGCCAGCTGACTATGATTGGTCTATGGTGAAAGGACCTCAGGGTATTCCCGGCGAAACAGTAAACGGTAAGACCAGTTATCTGCACATCAAGTATTCTAATGATGGTGGTAAAACATTTACAGGAAATTCAGGAGAAGATGCGGGCTCATATTTAGGGCAGTATGTGGACTTTGAATCAGCAAGTAGCACGGACGTGAACGACTACGCATGGTCATTGATTAAAGGTGACACGGGTGAAACAGGCGTTAGTGTAGCATCCGTCACAGAAGAATACTACGTCTCCACCAGCGACACAGAACAAACAGGCGGTGAATGGTCCACTACTGTGCCAAACAACGCCAATCCTAATCTGTACGTCTGGCGCAGAGTTAAAAACACCATGTCTGACGGCACAGTCAGCTATACCACGCCAGCTTTAATCCAAGGCATGACAGGTATCTACCCGTATATTGGACCCACACAGCCAGCCAATCCTAAAGAGGAACAGCAGTGGTGGAAGTCAGATAGTAGCGGTAATATTACCAATTTTTACGTTTACAAGTCTGGTTCATGGCAAGGTCAAACTATTCAACAGTCAGTGCTAAATATCATTGCTTTAAATGCCGTGACAATTACTGGGTCAACTATCACAGGTACAGATATGTATGGTTCGAACTTTATCACAACGTTTACAGATGTACCCGTTCCATTTGCTGGAACTAGTAAAATGTCTGGGAGTGCAACCTTATCAAATGGTGAGTTAACTATTGCCGGTACAGTTGACAACACGTTTCCATTTATGACGCGATACACTGGTACTGGCTATACACTGACAACATATACAGACAGCAGTAAGACCACTATTCGGAATATTTTAGCTGCCAATTATGATAACATTGTTATGCGTGACAACACTAAAAATTTTGGTGGCATTATACAGGCTTCTATGTTGTCCAATACGCCTTGGATCAATTTGAATTTAAGAACTGGATATGCAATAGCCGAAAATAACAGGCCACAATATCGGGTAACTTACAATCTTGATGGTACCCAACATTTGAGTTTTAGAGGACAGTTCAAGAAATCTGACAATAGTAAGATGGTTGCTGGTAGCGATCAACACCCATTTGATGTACCTTCGAGTTTAGCGCCAGCGACAACAATTATGTCTTATGGTGGAGCAAGCACTGGTACTGGGTCGAGACCATATGTTACTTCGAGTGGTTATTTTGGCACAATTATTGGTAGCTCTGCAACTGATTATGTTGATATTTCGATGGTAACTTACGACATATAGGGGGATAAAAAATGATTATTTATTTGCCAAGAAGTGAATTTAAAGACGATAAGTGGTATGACATTTTTGAAGTACCCGACGACATTCCTTTGTCGCCAGACTGGGTGATTGTGCCGCCGCCAGAAGAATATAAATATCCAAAGTTTGATTATATTGATATGCAGTGGCACGAAGATAAAGACAAAGTGCTAGCAGAACTGGCAACAGAAAACAAAACTTTGAAAGCTCGCTTGGAGATGTCCGAGGGAGCTATTTTAGATTTAGCGGAAATGCTTGTAAGCAGATAGAGAGGAGCGAAGAGGATGTACTCAAATTTAGAAATGTTATTTGCAACCCATGTTTTAGAAGGTAAGCGAAAGATTGAAGATGTACCATCAATGTTACGTTCAAATGTTCAGGAAATTGTGGATAATGCAAAAAAGCAAGAAGAAACAGAGCAATAAAATACTTGGTAATTGGGACAATCGGCTTTATCGCCGGTTGTCTTTTATTTTTTGAAAGTTGGTGAGGTATGTCAGATTTTAAAAAGCGATTGCGACAAGATTGGCAATTTATTCTTGTGGCACTAACCACTGCTGGAGTAGGTCTTAATTTCTTAATTCACCCAGGCTTGTTGGAAGATAAGTCCACATATGCTTTTATCATGAACGTGCTAGATGATGCCGTTTTTTCTGTGCCCATTATGGTCGCGGGAATTATTGGTGTCATTTTATTTTGTCTTAACAAAAAACAATATCGTTCTTTTTTATTAGTTTTTTACCAATTTGTTTGGATGATTTTATTTTTAGCCTATGCATGGCGAGCTGTCAGTGGTTTTCAAAACTCCAGTTGGATAATGGCATTGAGTATTAATATTGCAATCTTCTTACTTGCCCTGTGGGTTGAAGCGGATGGCTAATTACCAATGGGCAATTACATTAGGGGGCGCGTTGATAGGTGCTTTAGCAACGCTCATTGCCACAAAATCAACAAATAGCACGACATTGACCAAAACGAATAATGATAATGCCATTCAACTATTTCAGCAATACAAAGAACTTAATGACCAATTACAAAGCAAAGTAGATCGACTAGAAGATAAATTAGAAAAATTGCAAGAAAAATACGAAAAAGAAATTGCCTTCTATCAAAAGGAAATTGAGCGGTTAGAGGACGAAAACGAAATGTTGGTATCAGAATTGGAAAATTTGAAAGGTGGTAAATAGTATGACAGAAATTTTAACAGCAGCGTCAATTATTAGTGCTGTAGTTCTGGGGGTAACACAGTTAATTAAAAATCAAATTCCCAATAACAAATGGCTACCAGTGATCAATGTGATTGCTGGTATTTTTATTGGTCTGATTTATTCAATCACTATTAATGGTAGCGGTGATTTAGCGGTGTATGGCTGGGCTGGTGCGTTATCAGGACTTGCGGCAGGTGGTTTTTATGATTTAGGTGCAGGGTTTATAAAGGAGGGTGAATAGCATGGCTTTAAAAATCGAAAAACAAATTCGTCAGGGGTTACCGCAAGTTGGCGTTAAACCTTACGGGCAAATCCATGCGCATTCAACTGGTAATCCTAGCTCGACAGCTCAAAATGAAGCAGACTATCACATGAGACGCCCAATTGAAAGTGGATTTTTTAGTCACGTAGTCGGGAATGGTCGTATTATTCAAACCGCGCCAGTCAACCGCGGTGCTTATGATGTCGGTGGTGGTTGGAATGCTTGGGGATATGCGCAAGTGGAGCTGATTGAGAGTCACAAAACAAAAGCAGAATTCACAAAAGACTACAATCTATATGTAGAACTACTTCGACAATTAGCAAAAGAAGCAAATATTCCGTTAAAAGTTGATGCGGGGAACGTGGGCATTTTGAGTCATGATTATTGCACAAAACATCAACCTAATAATGGTAGCGATCACGTTGACCCATATCCGTATTTAGCTAAGTGGGGAATTAGTCGTGCGCAATTTAAGAAAGATGTTGAGAACGGATTAGGCAGTTCAAGTGGAAGTTCCTCAACAGGTTCTGGCTTGGCTAAGAATCCTAAACCACTTAATGATGGTAAGGTTGGAGATACTGTCAAAGTTTATGATGCACTATATCGCGATTCTACTGGCGCTAGACGGTCAACGGCTAAACGTGGCCAACAAGGTAAAATTAAGCGAATTGTCTCAAACGGTAAGAAATATTTGATTGAGAATTGGGGATGGGCGCACCCTAATGATATTCAATTGATTAAACGTGCTTCATCTAGCAGTACATCGATTAAATTACCTGCTGGATTTACTGCAGAAAAAGCCACATTTATAAACGGCGACACATCGATTACGACCCGTACTGATAAGCCAAGCTTAAAAGGTAAAGTTGGCAAGCAACTAAAAGCAAAAGAAAAAGTTAGCTACCTTGGGTGGAAAGTAGCGGAAGGATACACATGGATTTACACAACTGATAAACGCTATATTCCTGTACGACCTGTTGGCAAAGTCGCATGGGGAACATTTAAATAGAAGTAAAACCCGATCTCTTAATTGAGGTCGGGTTATTTTTTTGTATAAAATATTATAGGAAAATTTAAATTCAAAGGTTTTGGTTGATTAATTTATTATCTAATGCTATATTACCTTTGAGGATAATAGAGCTCATTCCTCTGTCTTGTCTAGTTTAAGGCTCAATAGAGTCAAAGTGAGAAGAGTGCACTCACGCACCCCAGCAGGCGGGTTAGCCTAGCGTTGGTCTGCATGGGACGGTAACCATGCTTTGCACTCTTTTTTTTTGCACTTTTTTAGGAGGGTACTATTATGGCCATAGATTTAAAATTTACCTATAATCAGTATCTTTCAAATTTCGATGGGAAAGTTGCAATGATGACAACAAGTTACGATAAACTTGATGTTTTCTACGTCAAATTTGATATAAAGCAGTTACCCCATTTGCTAGGATTGCACAAAATCTATAATCGTAAGCCACAGGAATTGTGTAAAGATTTGCGAACTGGAGATATATGTTACGAGAATATCCAACGCCATCATAACTTCGGACAAATCAAAGATAGAATTACGCTGTTCCCTTTTATTTTAGATATTTTCTTAGAAGACTATAATAAGTCAGTTATATATCTTTCTGATGGAGATAAGAATGGAAGTTCTATGAACCTAGATATTGCGTTTGCGCATCCTTATAAGAATAAATATCTTAATTTAGGCCTGAGAGAAAATACTTCTTCTGTATATGCTCCAGTCACTTTTTTTGTTAATAAGAAAAAGAAGTCCTTGCCGTTTCCGGGCTCAAAAAGAGCTAGAGTTGAAACAATCGAAATAATTGAAACGAATTCACAGCAACTGCTGTTTTAAAGTTAATACAACGTTAAAAGACCTAGCCCACGCTAAGGTCTTTTTTTTAACAAAAAACCTACCCCAAAAAAGGAGTAGGCGCGTGGCCAAGGTTAGAAAAAGGAGTCACTAAGGAATTGACCACATACTTAGTTTAACATGGTTTTTGTCATTAATCAGTATATCTTTTGCAATATTTGAAATAACAATATACTATAATTCTGTTAGCAACAATATACTCCATAAAAAGAGTAGCACACTTAGTCAGCTTGGGGAAGATTTCTAGGTGAGGTGCTACTCTTTTAATTTAGGAAAATATTCCCGCTTAAAGGATATCATTTTAGGTGAAAGTTGTCATTTTAATATGGCGAATAGTTGTTATTTGTTTCTTTTCGGATATAAACTTTTTTCGAATTCAATCACTATTTGAGGTTTGCCAATCACCGCATATTTCCTCACAACGAATTGTTTTCTACTATTATATTCACCAGCGACGGCTATCTTAGTTCCTTCTGCTGCGTCAGCTAAAAAGTTTAATGAATGAGAAGCGATGAGACAATTTGTATCATCTAATTTGAAAAACACAAGGGGACGCTCGCTAGATTTCAAAATCTTAACATGTTTAACAGTTCCGTTTAAATGAATCATCATCATTCCTCCAATGCAGACCACTTAGCGACACTCACGAATTCTACGTTGCGGATTTCATCGTAATCAATTTTCTGATCATCAATGTATATTCCCAATTCGTCATATCCTTGCACTTTTCCAACAATATCTCTCTGATATTGTCCTTCTTCGTTCATTTCTTCTTTTTGAATAGCAACACTTTTGTCTTTTAAGCGTGCTTCGTATAAAGTGCGATCAATTTCATCAGAGGTCATTAGCTCTTTAGCCGGAACCACAAAATTTTTTTCTTTTTTTACTTCAGACATTTGTTTTGTGTGTTCGGATAAAAAGAAACCATTCCACTTTAATAATTTTCGATCTTGATAAGGTGGTGGCGTACGCATAAAATCATCTCCTACATATTTCCACTTTTATTATACGAACGTATGTTTGTTTTGTAAAGCTAACAGATTGTAAGAATGAATTTTCAAGGGGCAAAAAAGGGGCAAAAAATTTGTACTACTACAAATTAGTACAAGAAAATAAATCCAAAAATATCGAAAAAACGCTTATTTCACAGTGTTTTTACACCACTATGGATTAGCTCAGATAGATAGTGCAACGTATTTTCCATAATGTAGAATTAGATGATTAGTTTTGATTTAATAGGAAAAGTGTCAGTATGAAACGGCACTTTGTTTAAAAAGTAGTACTACAGAAATTTTGTAAGATAAGATAAATTTAGACCAGCGAAGAAATTCGTTGGTCTTTTTTTCTAAGTTAGTTTCTTTGGTATTTGAAAAAAGTATAAAAAATAAAATAGTTTAATAGAATTAAAAAATATTCTTTGTAAGCGGAAAAATATGATTTAAAATTCGAAAATAGCATGTTAAACTCATATATATATAGTGAATTTAAGGGATGTTAAGTACATAAAAAAACTATCTCAAAATACATATTTCTATTTTCCTTAAACCTTTTTATGTATCTATTCATCCGGTTTTATTAGCTATTTAGCATTCGTTTAATTGCAAAAAAAATTTATTAAAGGAGAAATTGATGAAAAAGATTGGATTTGCAACGTTACTTGTAAGCCTAGTTATCTTAAGTTCTTGTAGCTCAATAAGTAATGAAACATCAAAAAGTCAAACAAATGTTACATCAACTAGTAATACTAGTACTACCAATTCTTTAATGACTGAAGTTGAATCATTGAAAAAAGAATTACTCGAAAAAGAAAAAGAATTAGCAAGTGCAGAAACAAATAAGCAGAAAATTTCAGAACTTGAAGAAACATTGTCTGAAAAAAACACAGAATTACGACAATTGAAAGCAGAATTGAATACGATTGATACGACAATGACAGATGAAGTTGCTGAAAAAATTTGGAACACTCTGACTCCTGAAGCAACTGGAAATTACATAGGCTTTCAAGAGGAAACTACCACTTCTGGTTGGTATAGTTTTCAATATCAAAATGGAGTTGGCAACGTTCCAGTCTTTAGAAGATATGGCGATTTAGCACTGGTAAAATGGGGTGGCGGTGGCACAGAGGTAAATATTAGAGTTTTAAATTTAAATATCCAAGAAGTGATTACATCCTTTAATGTGAATTAAAAATTCCTTCTTCATATCAAGAAAGTAGTTTGAACAAGTACTGGCCTATAAAAATTTAATCTTTTTTCAGTAAGTTCAAAATTTTATGGGTTAAATGGAGATGCTATGATTATTTAGGCGGGCACGTGTGGGTTCATTTATCTTTTTGTTGGCATTTATAACTTCATTTATAAATTGCTTTCTAAATAAAATAAATGATTGGTAAATTTATTAAAAGGATTTTAAGCTTAAATTTTGACAACTGCTACAGGCTTTGGGATAGTAAAATAGGAGGTGTTAAAATGATTAATGCTTATAAAGAATATTGGCATAACATGACTGTTATGAACGCATCTGCCAAAAGAGGGCAATATTGGTGGCCGCAAGTTATCAATTATTTAGTATTAGCAATCTATTCGGTTGTGACAGGAGTTAACCGTTATATTGAAATTACAGCTGATGACGGTACAATTATCAAAGAATGGAATGCAGTAACGTTAGTTTTTGTCTTATTGAGCGCACTAATTTGGTTGGCTAATTTTACTGTACGCGCACGTCGCCTGCATGATCGCAATCACAGTAACTGGTGGATTTTATTTTACTTGATTCCTTTAATTGGTAATATCGTTATTTTCATCACTTTAATTTTACCAAGTAAAGACAACACCCGCTGGCCGATCAATCAATCAGAGCTGTAGCCAATTGATACTAAAAGAAAAAGTAAAAAAACAAGCCTTCAGGATTAAAAATGAAGGCTTGTTTTTTAGCTTTTTTTTATTAAAAGACTTTGAATAGCAGTGAGAAAATAAGGTAAATACAAAAACCACAGATTCAATCTTTGCCATAAACCACGATGGGAAACTTGAAATTGGCTGATGATCGGAATCTTTGGCATTGCGAATAAAAACATAAATACCATAGCGGCAATAAAAATGAGTGGCAAAAAGACGATGAAAATTTCATTTTTTTCATGGCGATAAAGCAAAAACAAAAGGAACGTTCCTAACAAAAGTGCAACGAAGCCTGCGCCAGAAGCATAATTGTGCAATAAGGAAGTAAAATCTACCTCACTTTCATTTGCGGCGCGATCAAATAAACCAGTGATAATACAATCGCCAATTCCAAAAACCACCACCATTAATGAAAGAATAAGAGAAAACTTTTGATTGGTTTCTTTAAATCGTTCATAAATTGCTGGGGCACTTAAAACAAAAAGGGTGCCATTAATAATTTCCCAAATTTTAAAGGCCCATTTCGTCGGACTATCGGTTTCACCGAAAGTTGAAATTAAATTATTTATTTGGCTGTAATTGGGATAATAGTGCGCCAAAATAAAAGGGAGTGCAATTTCACTGATAATAGCTAATAGTAGCAGGTAAAAGCCATATTCTCTTAATAATTTCAATACCATCACTCCAGTATGTTTTCATTTGTTTTCTTATTTATTTTAGACTTATTTTTATCTCTTGAAAACTATTATGTCTTTTCAAAAAAATAAACAAATAAGTGGTAGGAAAAAAATTACGGTATTATCTTGATAGCAACGTTTAAAAAAATTCCAATTCCGCTTATGATTTAATTACTGAAGTATAAATTGGCTGATATTATTGTCAGAAAATGAATTTTTTTATTTTTTCGAATTTTCTCTGCAAATGGTTTAATGAAATTATGCTATACTATTGAAGAGAAAACGTTATCTTTGAGGTGGTGTTGTTGTTTGGAAAAAATCAGTTTGGAACCTTTTGATCGCATTTTAAGCGACTATGAACAAAAAGCGGAGTTAGCAGTATCAGTAGGTGCGTGTTCTACCTTAGCTGCTCGATGTCAACGCTTTGGGGTAGAAGGGTATCGCTTAGGTGATTTTCGTGGAGCTGGTTACTTGAATCGTTATGTTTACTACAGTGTGACCCAAGCGCCAATGCTTATTTATCGTCGTAATTATTTGATTCCTTTGGTTTTTCGCCAAAACCCTGAGAGTTATGAATTATTTGCTGAAGAATTTCGTTTAGAGGGTTTTTTTATACTATTGGATTGGTATTTGAAAAATGAACCTCAAAAAGTAATTTTAAAAGATCGTAGAAATCAAGAAAAATCTCATAAATATCAAGAATATACAGTGATTGACAGCGCCTTTTTAGTTTTTCGTCTGTCTGAAATAATAGATGCGGCTGGGTTACCTTTAAGCCAGTGTCAAAACTTGAATGATTTTAAAACATGGAATAAAAAACATCATTTAATTGATAATGGTTTGGTAGGACGTCACGCGAAACTTTTTGATGAAGAAGATAAAAAGCAGTTGTCAGAACTTAAAATGATATTAAATATTATTCAATTAAAATATCCACAGGTGCCATTATTCATTTAAAAACCCAAACTATTACAGCGATTTACTAGTTTTTAAAACTAACCAATCGTTTGTGATAGTTTGGGTATTTTTATTTTTGTTAGTGAAATTTTGAGTTTTTATAAAACGACTTTGTTAAATGTTAATGGATCCGCTGTGTCAAAAAATGGTGAGAGGGGCTCATGGCTAATAACGGTTAGTTCGTGCATCGCCCGAGTTGCAATAGTATAAAAAATTAACCGATCCTGCAACGTCTTAAAACTATCGTCAATTTGCCAAGCGTAGACACGGTCAAATTCTAAGCCTTTCGCTAGGTAAGCAGGGATAATCATAATACGTCGTTTCATGAAATCCTCTTCAGAGATAATTAATTGAATCTCTTGTTTCATTTTTTCGTCTAGTGCTTCATAAAGGGCAACACAATCTTGACTGGTCCGACAAATAATTGCTGTCCGCCAATATTGAGCTTTTGCTTCATTTTCTTTTAAATCATTTATTAAATAATTCAGACATTCCGTTTTATTAAAGCCAGTTACTAAGGTTGGTAGATCTCCTTTTCTGGCAGTCATTTCCACAGTATCTTCTTCTGATAAAAATTGATTGGCAAAGTCTGTAATTTCTTTAGTGGATCGATAACTTGTTGTTAATTGGTACCGGGTTACTTCTTGATCTGGGAAAAGGGCAGCTAAATTACCGACAATGGTCTCATTACCAAAGACTTTTTGATTTAAATCTCCACACAGCGTAAGGTTAGCTTGGGGGTACAACTCCCGTAATAGCGCCACTTGTGCAGGTGGAAAGTCCTGCATTTCATCGATAAAAATGAAACGAGCATTGACTGGTAAGTCAACTGGTCGCAATCCTTTTAATAGTAAGAAGAATAAAACAGCATCTTCTTGTTTTAACAGGCGATTTTTTAATAAGTCGCGGGTAGCTTCGAGACTTTCTTGCCATTGATTTACAGTCACATGATTTTCAGCTAAAGTTTTTTTAGAAACGTTTTGTAAAAAGTGCAAATATTGTTTGGAAAAGTTAATAAATTGGAAACGATTAATACTTTTAACCATACTGCGAAAGTGGCGCTTTACAATTTGTTTTTTAATCTGATTGCGTAATTTTCGTTCGTTTTCTTCAGAATCAGTTAAGTTAGGATGATCTGCAAAATATTGTTGTAATTCTTCTTCGGCGGCCTCTTTTACCCAATTTTTTTTGGCTTCGTCTTTTTGCAGGCCACCAACTTTTTTCAATAGTTTTGTCTGCAATAATTGTGTCCGTTGGTAAAGTGGTAAATTTGGATTTGTTTCTTGATACCAAGTACGCATTTGTTTTGTTGAAATCAAAGTTTCTCCATTAATTTTCAAATTACGAAATAACGGTCCTAAGTCGGTGATTGCTTTGATATAATTTTTAATAGCCTTGACTAAAACTAAACTGCTTTTTAGTCGCTCGCTTTGTTTTTCATTGCCAGATAAAAAGACAACTTCTTGCTCAGCTTCTTTTTCAATCGTAAATTGTGGCAGTAGCTGATCCATAAAAGAGCGGAATGTTCGAGTTGGGACAGTACTTTCTCCAAGGGAAGGCAGAACCATTGAAATATAATCAGAAAATAGATGGTTAGGTGAAAATAAGAGAACTTGTTCATCAGCCAACCATTTACGATTACGATAAAGTAAAAAAGCAATTCGTTGTAAAAGGGCAGAAGTTTTACCACTACCTGCTATACCTTCAATTAACATGACTTTGCTTGTTGTATTGCGAATAATTTTATTTTGGGCTTTTTGAATCGTGGAGACGATATTTTTCATTTGAGAAGAAGATGCTTCATCTAAAATCTCTAATAAAAATTCATCATTAATTACTTCAGAAGTATCCACCATTGAAAGCATTTGCCCATCTTGAATTTTAAACTGGCGTTTTAATAAAAGTTCTACTTCATAACGGTCGTGGTCGGTTTCATAAAAAGCTGGACCTAATTCACCTTCATAATAAAGATTGGCAATTGGCGCGCGCCAATCGATGACGATGGTTTCTTGATTTTTATCCCGTAAAGAAGCAATACCTAAATAAAGTGTTTCTTTATTTTCTTGTCCTTCTTTAAAATCAATCCGCGCAAAATAAGGATTTCCCTCCATTGTACTAAGTGTCTTTAAACGTTTTACTTGGCTTTCGGCTGTGTGATACTTCAAGAGTAGTTCTTGCTCATGTTGGCGATACTCCATTGCAGATTCATAAAAAGACTCATCTGAACCGCCCCGGATTTGGTGATCGGCAACTTCTTTTAATTCGGCTTGCATCTTGCCACTTAGCTGTTGTTGCTGTTCTTTAATTAGTTGTTCTTCATTTTGAATAAGTGCAACAGTCCATGCGACATGCTGCTTTTCTTTGGCACGTTCATCCATTAAACAAGCCTCCATTTCCTATGTGTGTGATAAAATCACGCCATAAAATTATAGCACAAGTTCGACTCTGAAAAAAAGGTTACTGCTTTCAAAGTTTTTTTAAAATTTTATGTAAATGAGAAAGGAAGAAACAATGCGTAAGGAAGATGAAATGTTAGCATTAATAAAACAAGTAGCTCAAAAATTACCTCAGGTCAAAGGCGTAGCGCTTTCTGGCTCGCGAGCAAATCCTCACGTCCCCAAAGATATATTTCAAGATTATGATGTCGTTTACTTAGTAGGTGAAAAAGATAGTTTATTAAAAGAGCGCAGTTGGTTAAAAGCTTTTGGTGAAATTTTAATTATGCAATGTCCCGAGGAAATGACTTTGTTTCCAGCTACTTTAGGAGATTGTTTTACCTTTTTAATGTTATTTGAAGATAATAACCGCATTGATTTAATGCTTTGTCCTATAAAAAATCTGCCAGATTGGTTAAAAACAGAAAAAGTAGTTTTACCTTTGTGGGATCCTCAAAATTTACTTACAGATATTAAGAAAACAAATCCTGATTCCTTATATCTTCAAAAAGCGCCGAGTCAAGCGGAATTTACAGATTGTTGTAATGAGTTTTGGTGGGTGTCCACTTATGTAGTTAAAGGTCTATGGCGTAAAGAATGGTTATATGCTACTGATCATCTTTATAACATTTGTCAAAAGGAATTACGTCGTTTGCTGAGTTGGCAAGTTGCTTTAGAACAAGGATGTAGCGTTAGTATTGGCAAAAACGATAAGTATTTACTAAATTATTTGTCTGATGAAATAAGACAATCACTGCTTGATTTGCTGGATTTTACTACTGGTGAAAAAATTTGGCAGAGTCTTTATAAAACCCAAAACCTTTTTCATCAAACAGCTGTAAAATTTGCTGAAATGAGTGGTTTTTTTTATGATGCTAAAACAGCCAATGCTGTGAAGAAATACAGTCACAATTGGCAGCATCAGGATGATAAAAGCTAATTGTAAATGATTCTTTTTTTCATTTAGCACTTTTCTATTTTCATTTGGAAATAAGCAAGTTATCCTTTAAGTGAAGCTTGAACTATTCAAGTTGGGAAAGTAGGGGATGGAAATGAGTCATTTTAAAAAATTCTTTTTAACTTTAGTGGTAGGAGTCATAGCTTGTCTTTTTGAGTTTGTTTTGAAACAAGGACAGTGGGCCTATCTACTCGTGACAATTGTGGGTGGCTTCATGGCCTTTACCATGTTAATTGAAATGGTAATAACATTGCGATCTGGCCGTTATGGTGTGGATATTTTAGCGATTACGGCTATTGTCGCTACTTTAGCAGTTGGGGAATACTGGGCGAGTTTGATGATTTTAATCATGTTGACCGGCGGAGATAGTTTAGAAGATTATGCCAGTCGTCAAGCAGGCCGTGAATTACAATCTCTATTAGATAATTCTCCTCAAGTTGCGCATCGAAAAAATGGAGATCGCTTAGAAGATTTAACTTTAGATAAGGTTAAAGTTGGCGATATTTTAGTGGTTAAGCCCCATGAAATTGTCCCTGTTGATGGGATTGCCTTACAAGAAGGTAGTGTCGATGAATCTTCTTTAACTGGTGAATCTCGGCCAGTGGATAAAAATAGCGGAGATGACATTATGTCTGGAGCTATAAATGGTGAGGGAACTTTGGTTTATCAAGTAACTTCACTAGCTGAAGATTCACAATATCAACAAATCGTTAAATTAGTAAAAGAATCGCAAGAAAAACCTGCTCATTTTGTGCGGATGGCAGACCGTTACGCTGTGCCATTTACTGCAATTGCGTATCTCATTGGAGGGATTGCCTGGTTTGTTACGAAAGATCCGGTCCGTTTTGCTGAAGTCTTAGTCGTAGCTTCTCCTTGCCCTTTGATTTTAGCAGCTCCAGTTGCATTAGTAGCAGGCATGAGTCGTTCAAGTCGTAATGGTATTGTAGTGAAAACTGGTACTACAATCGAAAAACTTGCCGAAGCTAAGACCATTGCTTTTGATAAAACAGGTACCATTACCAAAGGCCAATTAACAGTAGAAGCGATAAATCCTGTAGCTGGTTTTCCAGAAGATAAATTTTTGAGCTATCTTGCCAGTGCCGAACAAGAATCACTGCACATTTTAGCGCGATCACTTGTTTCTTATGCTACCAAACGAGTAGAATTAGTACCGATTAAAAACTTAGAAGAAGTTGTTGGTTCTGGTGTAAAAGGTGAAATTGATGGCAAAGTCATCAAAATTGGGCGGGCAGAATTTGCCCACGCTAGTATTTCTGCTGGTAATGCGACAATGATTTTTGCATCGTTAGATGATCAATACATCGGTAGTGTAACTTTTGCAGATGAAATAAGACCAGAAGCCCAAACCACGATTACCCAATTACGCAATTTAGGTGTCGATAAGGAAATTATGTTAACTGGCGATCGTAAAGGAATCGCAGAATTAACAGCTACTGCAGTTGGAATTAAAGAAGTTCATGCCGAATGCCTGCCACAAGATAAAATTAACGTTTTAAAAAATATCACTAAAGCAGATCGGCCGTTAGTGATGATTGGTGATGGTATTAATGATGCGCCAGCTTTAGCGATTGCTGATGTCGGTATTGCTATGGGGGCTCACGGTTCTTCAGCGGCTTCTGAAAGTGCAGATGCTGTTATTTTGAAGGATGATTTAAGTAGCGTTGCAGCAGCGGTTAGTATCTCGCAAGATACAATGAAAATCGCCCGACAATCAGTTTTAATCGGAATTTTTATCTGTGTTGGTTTGATGCTAGTTGCTAGCACGGGGGTGATCCCTGCGTTAATCGGTGCGATGTTACAAGAGGTTGTTGATACGGTCTCCATTTTAAGTGCATTACGGGCCAAAAACGATCGTAAAAATAAAGATACCAGGAAAAAATTAAGTTTAGGCCATTAGCATAAGCTAACAGAGTATCTTTATAAAAAATATCGAAAATAAAGTTTCAAATTTTATGCAACAATTTCAGTTTTGTGCGGGACATTTTGACTTATTTAAGGTTAAAATAGAGGTAATTTAAAAAAGGAAGTGAATAATATGCCATTTGTCCATGTTGAATTAGTAGAAGGACGTAGTAAAGAACAATTGACTGCAATGATGAAAGATATTACTGAAGCTGTTCATAAGAATACCGGTGCGCCAAAAGAACATATTCATGTGATTATTAATGAAATGAAAAAAGGTACTTATGCTGTTAATGGTGAATTTAAGTAAGTTCATTCTTGCATTTTTTTAAAAGAAGTGTTTAAATATATTCAACTTGTAAAGCCAACTGATTTTGAGAGTCTGTAACAGAGAGGAAAACAACTGCTGAAAGTTTTCCAACAGAAAACCAAAGGATGACCACTTTACTTATTCCTAATTAATCTTAGGCGGTGGCAACCGTTAGCGGCAAATGAGAAGACGATAATATGTCTTAAAATTAGGTGGAACCACGTTAATCACGTCCTAGTGCTATTATAGCGCTAGGACTTTTTTTATTATTTAAGGAGGAATTATCTATGGCAATTACAATTACATTTCCTGATGGTGCAAAAAAAGAATTTGAATCAGGTAGTACAACAAAAGATATTGCGGCTAGTATTTCTAATAGCTTAGCAAAAAAAGCTTTGGCGGGAAAAGTTAATGGCGAATTAGTAGACCTAAATCGTCCAATTAATGAAGATGCTACCTTAGCAATTATTACCCCAGCTGATGAAGAAGCGTTACCTTTACTTCGCCATTCTGCTGCTCATTTAATGGCACAAGCGGCCCGCCGGTTATTTCCGAATATTCACTTTGGCGTAGGCCCTGCGATTGACAGTGGATTTTATTATGATACTGATAACGGTCAACATCCAATCACAGCCGAAGACTTACCAGCAATTGAAACAGAAATGATGAAAATCGTGAAAGAAAATTTACCGATTGAACGCTTGGTCTTATCAAAAGCAGAAGCATTGGATTTGTTTCATGCAGACCCTTATAAAGTCGAATTAATTAATGAAATGCCAGAAGATGAAACAATTACAGCCTATCGTCAAGGAGAATTTGTTGATTTGTGCCGTGGCCCACATGTTCCTTCAACTGGTCGCATTCAAGTTTTCAAACTATTATCTGTTGCGGGTGCTTACTGGCGTGGTAATTCCGATAATCAGATGATGCAACGTGTTTATGGGACAGCTTTCTTTGATAAAAAAGATCTAAAAGAATTTATTAAACAAAGAGAAGAAGCAAAAGAACGCGATCACCGTAAATTAGGAAAAGAATTAGATTTATTTATGGTTTCACCAGAAGTTGGTTCAGGGCTTCCTTTCTGGTTACCAAAAGGTGCTACAATTCGCCGGATTATTGAACGTTATATTATCGATAAAGAAGTAAGTTTAGGTTACCAACACGTTTATACACCAATTATGGCCAATGTTGATTTGTATAAGACTTCTGGTCACTGGGATCATTATCATGAAGATATGTTCCCACCGATGGATATGGGCGATGGCGAAATGCTTGTTTTACGTCCAATGAACTGTCCGCATCACATGATGGTCTACAAAAATGATATTCATTCTTATCGGGAACTACCAATTCGAATTGCAGAACTTGGCATGATGCATCGCTATGAAAAATCTGGTGCCTTATCTGGTTTACAACGGGTACGGGAAATGACATTAAATGATGGACATACTTTTGTGCGTCCGGATCAAATTAAAGATGAATTCAAACGGACTTTGGACTTGATGATTGCGGTTTATGCAGACTTCAACGTGACAGATTATCGTTTCCGCTTGAGTTATCGTGATCCTAACAATACTGAAAAATACTTTGATGATGATGCAATGTGGGATAACGCGCAAACAATGTTAAAAGCAGCGATGGATGAATTAGGCTTAGACTATTTTGAAGCTGAAGGAGAAGCAGCATTTTACGGACCAAAACTTGACGTGCAGGTGAAAACAGCGATGGGGATGGAAGAAACATTGTCTACTATTCAATTAGACTTCTTATTACCTGAACGTTTTGAGTTAACTTATGTCGGTGAAGATGGCGAAAATACTCATCGTCCGGTCGTGATTCACCGCGGAATTGTTTCTACTATGGAACGTTTTGTAGCTTATTTAACCGAAGTTTACAAAGGTGCATTTCCAACTTGGTTAGCGCCAATTCAAGCAACAATTATTCCAGTTTCTGTTGCAGCACATTCTGATTATGCTTATGAAATCAAAGAACGTCTGCAAGCAAAAGGAATTCGGGTTGAAGTCGATGACCGAAATGAAAAAATGGGTTATAAAATTCGAGCTTCACAAACACAAAAAATTCCATATCAACTTGTTGTAGGGGATAATGAAGTAAAAGATGCAACTGTAAACGTTCGTCGTTATGGAAGTAAAGAAACTTCAGTTGAAGAGCTAAATATTTTTGTGGATGCAATTGCAGCAGAAGTAGCTAACTACAGTCGCGTATAAATTTTTAAGCTGTCCTGCCTAATTTAACTCTTTTATGGTAAAGTAATTTAAGGAAGTTCAAACGAATTTTCAAACAGGAAAAATTATTTTATCAATTAAAGTTAAAGAGGCGGCAGCTTCTTTTACATAGTGAGATACGAAAGGAAATAGCGACTATGATGAAAAACGATTGGCAAAAACGCTCTGTAATAGCTGTGATTTTATTTACACTACTCACTGGTGGCATTTATGGAATTTATTGGATTTATACTACCAACCGAGATTTAAATGATTTAACTGGTGACTATCGACTAAAACCAGGATGGACATTATTTTTTGGACTTATTACTTGTGGACTATACATGTTTTATTGGTGGTATCGCATCAATGATTTGGTGATGGCAGCGCAAGAAAGAGCATTGCGACCTTATCGTAGTGACAATAAGCTATTATTTATTGTCTTGCGCATTTTTGGCCTAGCCGTGATTAATATGGCAATTTTACAATCTGACTTAAATGATGTTTATGATCATTTAAATCAAGGTGTGACAGGTATGAATACTCAAGGAGACGACGAATGGTCGGATTATTAGAATGTCCTTTAAAAGCTGTGACAGGTCTGCCGTGTCCGGTTTGTGGTATGACGCGCGCTTTTATTCATTTGGCACAGGGGGATATTACGACAGCGTTTTATTATCATCCACTTTTTTGGGTAATTATTTTGTTGGTTTTACTCTATGGAGTTAGTTTAAAAAAAGCGGTTATAGCACGGCTTTTGACTAATAAATATTGGTGGATGGGAATTATAGGTCTGTTTTTAGTTGTTTATTTATATCGAATGGTTCAGTATTTTCCCCATCAAGCTCCATTGGATTTCAATTTTAATGCTTTTTTGCCGCGATTGTGGCAAATTGTTGCTACTTAAATAACGCTATTTCTGCTTTCAGTTGTGATTTTCAAAAAAATATGTTAGAATGTATAACGGTAATGATACTTAGTGGAGTGAGGGATTTTTTCCCTCACTCTTTTTAATGAAAAGAATTGGTCAAGGAGGCGATGATTGTTGAGTACAGTGGTAGAAACAGTAACAAATTTAGTTGTTCCAATTTTGGATGAACAAAATTTTGAATTAGTCGAAGTTGAGTTTGTTAAAGAGGGGAAAAGCTGGTTTTTGCGAGTATTCATCGACAAAGAAGGCGGCATTGATATAGAAGAATGTGCCTATGTAAGTGAAAAGCTAAGTGAAAAGTTGGATAATATGGATCCAGATCCAATTCCTCAAGCTTATTTTCTAGAGGTATCTTCTCCTGGTGCCGAGCGTCCGCTGAAAAAAGAAGCCGATTATCAAAAAGCCGTGGGTGAATATATCCACATCTCATTATATCAAGCAGTTGAAGGACAAAAGCAATATGAAGGATTTTTAGTTTCTTTAAATGAAGCTGAACTTGTATTAAAGATCAGAGTTAAAACGCGAGAAAAAGAACTGACTTTTGATCGCAAGAATATTGCCAAAGCCCGTTTAGCTATTCAATTTTAAAAAAGGAGTTCCAAGCAGATGAGTAAAGAAATGTTGAATGCATTAGATGCTTTAGAAGCTGAAAAAGGCATCTCAAAAGAAATCGTGATTGAAGCACTAGAAGCCGCTTTAGTGTCAGCTTATAAACGTCACTACGGCCAAGCCCAAAACGTAGAAGTAGAATTCAATCAAAAAAAAGGTGACATTCATGTTTATGCTGTCAAAGAAGTAACAGAAGAAGTCATGGATTCCCAATTAGAAGTTTCTTTAAAAGAAGCAATCAAAATCAACCCAGCTTATGAAATTGGTGACAAAATTCGTTTTGAAGTAACGCCAAAAGATTTTGGACGAATTGCAGCACAAACAGCCAAACAAGTTATTTTACAGCGCGTCAGAGAAGCAGAAAGAACGATTATCTATAATGAATTTTCAGCTTATGAAAAAGATATTATGCAAGGTATTGTTGAAAGACAAGACAATCGTTACATTTATGTTAATTTGGGTAAAATCGAAGCTGTTTTATCAAAACAAGATCAAATGCCAAACGAATTTTATCAACCACATGATCGTATTAAAGTGTATGTTTCTCGGGTTGAAAATACTTCAAAAGGTCCACAAGTCTTTGTTAGTCGTTCCCATCCAGATTTATTACGCCGTTTATTTGAACAAGAAGTGCCAGAAGTTTATGATGGTACTGTAGAGATTGTTAGCATTGCTAGAGAAGCTGGCGATCGTTCCAAAGTTGCAGTGCGTTCAGATGACCCTAATATTGATCCTGTGGGTACTTGTGTCGGCCCTAAAGGTCAGCGAGTTCAAGCAATTGTTAACGAATTAAAAGGCGAAAATATGGATATTGTCGAATGGGATGAAGATCCAGCTATTTATATTGCTAATGCATTGAATCCAGCTGAAGCACAAGACGTTATTTTTGATTTGGATAATCCCCGTGCTTGTACCGTTGTTGTGCCAGATTATCAACTATCACTTGCGATTGGTAAAAGAGGTCAAAATGCTCGCTTAGCAGCCAAATTAACTGGTTATAAAATTGATATTAAAGCTGAATCTGATATGGAAGAATTTTATGCCAAATTAGAAGAAGGCGACTATATCGATGAAGGCGAGTTTGTAACTGAAGAAACAGTTGATGAAAATGCAACCGATTCTGTTGATGAAGTAATTGAAAATAGCGATATGACAAGTGATGATTATGAAAATATTGCTTTTGATGAAGAAAAAGAGGATTAATCAGGAGGCGATTTCATGAAGAAACGAAAGATTCCTTTACGTAAATCCGTTGTTTCCGGTGAAATGAAACCAAAAAAAGAACTGATTCGCATTACTCGATCAAAAGAAGGCGAAGTTTCGATTGATCCCACTGGTAAAATGCCGGGTCGCGGTGCTTATGTTGCAATTGAGCCAGCAGAAGTACAAAAAGCTTGGGATAAAAAAATCTTGGATCGGGTCTTAGAAACACCACTGACTGATGCGTTTTATCAAGAACTTCTTGATTATGTTACCCATCAAAAAGCCCGTCGTGAGTTATTTGGCAATGGATAAAAACAAGGTATTGAACATGTTAGGTTTAGCAATGCGCGCTGGAAAGTTGGTCACTGGCGAAGAACTAACGTTAAAAGAGATTCGTCGCAACAAAGCTCGTTTGGTATTAATTGCCACAGATGCTGGTAAAAATACTTACAAAAATATAAGTGATAAGTGCACTTATTATAAAATTCCCTATAATAATCGTTTAACCGCCTTGGAAATAGGAGGTGCGATTGGTAAACCCCGGATGGTAATTGGTATTTTAGATGCGGGCTTTGCCAAAAAGATAGGAGAATTAATACAAGGTTAGGAAGGTGATTGCATGGGAAAAAAAAGAATTTATGAACTTGCAAAAGAAATCAACAAATCGAGTAAAGAATTGGTGGATACGGCACAATCTTTAGGATTTGATGTAAAAAATCATATGGGAGCAATCTCAGATACTGAGGAGAAAAAGTTACGCCAAGCTGTTGGTGTAACAAAAAGTACTGACAATGCTCCAAAACCTGCATCCCAACCAGCTAACCCAGATGAAGCAAAAAAACCTGAGCATAAAAAATTTGTTACCCAACGGAATAATCCGAAATTCCAAAATCGGAATAATCCAAACCAAAAACAAGGCCACAAACAAGGTCAAAATAAAGGGAACCAACAAGGGCAACAGAAAAATCAAGCAACGCAAAACCGTCAACAAGGGACTGTAAATAAAACACAAGCTGAGCAAAATAATCGTTTCAATCATTCTGAAACACCTTCAGCTAAAGCTGTTTCAAATAAAACTGAAAACACATCACAAAAAAATGTACCAGCAAATCAAAAAACAGCTAATAAAAAAACGGAGGATCAAAAGCCTATTAATAATAATAATCAAAAACGGAGTAACCAAACCAAGCAGACAAAACCTGCACAACAAGCTCCGAAACAAAATAAAAAACCAGCAACACAACAAAAACCAGCCACACAACAACGTACTACGACAAAACCTGCTACGAACGCTAATAAACCAGCCGCAAAATCTGCAAATACTCAACCAGCTGCCAAAGCTGATGGTAATAAAGCTGGTAACCGTAGTAACGATAATCGTAACAAAAATTATGGTCAACAAAATCGTCAAGGTGGCTATCAACAAAACCGTAATAAGTTTAAGAAAAAAGGTAAAAAAGGAAAACAACAAGTTTCCAATAAACCGGCAGTACCACCACGTAAATTTAGAGAATTGCCAGAAGTATTAGAATATACAGAAGGCATGAATGTAGCTGATATTGCTAAAAAAATTCACCGTGAACCAGCCGAAATCATCAAAAAATTATTTATGATGGGTGTCATGGTTAACCAAAACCAAGCGCTAGATAAAGATACAATTGAACTTTTGGCGACAGATTATGGAATTGAGCCTCAAGAAAAAGTACAAGTCGATATTGCCGACATTGACAAATTCTTTGAAGCAGAAGAAGTTGCAGCCGAAAACTTAGTACCACGTCCACCAGTTGTGACGATTATGGGTCACGTTGACCATGGTAAAACAACTTTACTAGATACACTACGTCACTCACGAGTAACAAGTGGTGAAGCTGGCGGGATTACGCAACATATTGGTGCTTATCAAATTGACATTGATGGGAAACCAATTACTTTCTTAGATACACCAGGACACGCGGCCTTTACAAGTATGCGGGCTCGAGGTGCAAGTATTACAGATATTACAATTTTAGTTGTTGCAGCAGATGATGGCGTTATGCCACAGACTGTTGAGGCGATTAACCACGCCAAAGCAGCGAAAGTGCCAATTATTGTTGCAGTGAATAAAATTGATAAACCTGGTGCTAACCCACAACACGTAAT
The DNA here is from genome assembly GCF_051713765.1 of Enterococcus sp. DIV0755b. NCBI lineage: Bacteria > Bacillati > Bacillota > Bacilli > Lactobacillales > Enterococcaceae > Enterococcus > Enterococcus sp. DIV0755b. The sequence goes on from NZ_JBIOQN010000001.1 coordinate 1,749,959, forward strand.
GCAAGAACTAAGTGAATATGAATTAATTCCTGAAAGTTGGGGTGGCGACACAATTTTTGTTGAAATTTCAGCGAAATTTGGTCAAAACATCGATGAATTATTAGAAATGATTTTACTTGTAGCAGAAGTAGAAGACTTAAAAGCAGATCCAACCCAAAGAGCCATTGGTACTGTAATTGAAGCTCGTTTGGATAAAGGTAAAGGCCCAGTGGCAACATTACTCGTGCAACAAGGTACTTTACATGTGGGCGATCCAATTGTAGTCGGAAATACTTATGGCCGTGTACGGGTAATGACCAATGATTTAGGCCGACGGGATAAATCAGCGGGACCTGCGACACCAGTCGAAATTACTGGTTTAAATGATGTTCCTCAAGCAGGCGATCGTTTTGTCGTCTTTGAAGATGAAAAAACAGCGCGGGCTGCCGGTGAAGAACGGGCAAAACGTGCTTTGATGGAACAACGTGCTTCTAATAGCCGAGTAACATTGGATAACTTATTTGAAAGCCTAAAAGAAGGCGAATTAAAAGAAGTTAACGTGATTATTAAAGCAGACGTACAAGGTTCAGCAGAAGCACTAGCTGCTTCATTGAAGAAAATTGAAGTAGAAGGCGTACGAGTTAATATCGTCCATTCTGCTGTTGGTGCTATTAATGAAAGTGATGTTACCTTAGCAGCTGCAAGTAATGCGATTATTATCGGTTTCAACGTGCGCCCAACACCACAAGCAAAACAACAAGCAGATGCTGAAACGGTTGATATTCGTTTACACCGTATCATTTATAAAGCAATCGAAGAAATTGAAACAGCGATGAAGGGCTTACTTGACCCAGAATTTGAAGAAAAAATTACTGGTCAAATGATTGTCCGTGAAACATATAAAGTTTCAAAAGTTGGTACGATTGCCGGTTGCTATGTAACCGATGGGTTTATTCGCCGCGACAGTGGTGTCCGTGTCATTCGTGATGGTATCGTGATTTACGAAGGCGTTCTTGCTAGCTTGAAACGCTTCAAAGATGATGTTAAAGAAGTAAAACAAGGCTTTGAATGTGGCGCTATGGTCGAAAAATTCAATGACTTGAAAGTTGACGATGTGATTGAAGCTTATGTAATGGAAGAAATCAAAAACTACTAAGATAAATGGAGGGATAAGGATGGCCAATTATCGTGACCGTCGTGTTGCCCATGAAATTTTAAGAGAAGTCAACGATATTTTACGTAAAAGAGTACGCGATCCACGGGTGCAAGATGTCACTATTACAGATGTCCGGGTAACAGGAGACTTACAACAAGCAACAATCTTTTATAGTATTTTATCTGACTTAGCTTCTGATAAACAAAAAGCACAAGCGGGTTTAGAAAAAGCGAGTGGTTTAATTCGACGAGAATTAGGCCAACGGTTAACATTATATAAAACACCGGAAATCTCTTTTGAATTAGATAGCTCTGTGCAATATGGTAACAAAATCGACGAAATGATCCGTAATTTACACAAGGATTAAGATAAAGAAGCCTCTTTAGAAAGGAAGACTTTTTAAAGAGGCTTTTTTTCTGCTATAATAGGGCAGTTGAAATGAATTTAGAGATAGTGAGGAGTTTGAATGGACGGCATTTTAGCTTTATGGAAAGAACGTGGCATGACTAGTCATGACTGTGTATTCAAATTACGTAAGATTTTAAAAACGAAAAAAATTGGTCACGGTGGGACTTTGGATCCAGATGTGGATGGTATTTTGCCGATTTGTATTGGTAAAGCAACTAAGGTGATTGAATTCATGCAAGATAGTGGTAAAGTTTATACTGGAGAAATTACATTAGGCTATGCGACCACAACAGAAGACGCCTCAGGGGAAGTAGTTGCAACAACGCCGATTGCAACTCCTTTTAGCCAAAATGAGATTGATAATATTATGAAATTGATGGAAGGCGAGATTACACAAATTCCACCTATGTATTCTGCTGTTAAAGTGAATGGAAAGCGATTATATGAATATGCGCGGGCTGGTTTAGAAGTAGAAAGACCGAAACGTAAAGCCCAGATTATAAGTTTTCGCCGTATAAGTGAACCTGAATATGACAAAGAAAATAAAACTCAAAGTTGGCGTTTTGAAGTTGTTTGTGGCAAAGGAACTTACGTACGTACTTTAGCAGTAGATACTGGTAAAAAACTGGGAGTAGCTGCTCACATGTCTGATTTAACACGTTTGGAAAGTGGCGGACTAAAACCAGCCCAAGCACTAACTTTAGCTCAAGTAGCGCAAGCTGTTGCAGACGATACGATTAGTGAATATTTATTGCCGCTAGAATATGGGCTATCAGCTTTTGACAAAATTACCATTAACGAAAAAACATGGCTTCAAGTAAAAAATGGTATGCGCTTAGCTCCTGAAGTCTTTGGTTTAGATTCTATGCCTAAAAAACCAATTGCTTTATATTATCAGGAAAAAGTTGTAGCTTTATATGAGAACAATCCAAAAGAAAAAAATAAATTGAAACCGTTAAAAATGTTACGAACTGAGGTATAGTATTGTGAAAATTATCCAAATTCATCATCCTTATACAAAAGAACAAATTCCAAGTGAGCCGGTAGTTTTAGTTTTAGGTTTTTTTGATGGTGTTCACCGGGGACATCAAAAAGTTATTTTGACTGGCAAAGAATTAGCCCGACAAAAAGGGGTTAAACTTGCTGTAATGACGTTTAATCAACATCCTTCTATCGTCTTTAAAAAACAAGAAGGCGAAAATCAAAAGTATTTAACTTCTTTAAAACAAAAAGAGTATCATATGGCAGAACTTGGTGTCGATTATTTATATGAGATTGAATTTACTTCAAATTTTGCCCATTTAAAACCGCAAACATTCGTAGATGAGTATATTGTGGGGTTACACGCTGTAGCTGCTGTTAGTGGTTTTGATTATACTTACGGTCCGAAAGATATAGCAGATGTTTCACACTTACCTGAGTATGCCAAAGGAAGGTTTGAAATTGTCACCGTCCCAAAAGAAACATTGGCGGGGGATAAAATTAGTTCAACTCGAATCCGTGAATTATTAGATGAAGGCAATATGCTAGAAGTAACAAAATTACTCGGATACATTTATGAAATTGAAGGAACAGTGGTACACGGAGATGCCCGTGGTCGCACACTGGGGTATCCGACGGCAAATATTCGTTTTAAAAATAGCGTTCGTTTACCGATGGAAGGCGTGTATGTTTCTGAAATTAAAGTCGCTGATAAATGGTATCAATCGATGAGTTCCATTGGCCATAATGATACGTTTGGTGAAGGGCGAAAATTAACAGTTGAAGTTTTTATTTTAGATTTCAATAAAGATATCTATGGTGAAACAGTACGCGTTCGGTTTAATCATCTTATTCGCAAACAAGTAAAATTTGCTGGTGCCGATGGTCTAGTCAAACAGCTCAATCAAGATGAAAAAGATACTCGTAATTATTTTAATAACTAAATAAAAGGAAACCTACTAAAAAGTAGGCTTCTTTTTTTGTAAGCACAATTTTAACGACTTAAATCGTGCTTATTGCAAGAGATAAAGCTATAAAAGAGATGATAAAATCATTATTCGAATATTTGGATAATAGGTTATAATAAAAAGTATCTAGATTACATAAAAATAAAATATGTTATTTTGTTTTTGGGGAGCTGAAAAAAATGCTGAATTTTGTTTAGTTCTTATCTAGAATGAAGTAAAATGTGATTAAGTATTAATTACTATAAAGAATTTACTTTAAGAATATTTCAAATATCCAAGGAGGAATTATAATGACAGTAGCAAAAATCGTATATGCAAGTGCAACAGGAAATACAGAGGGAATTTCAGAAATTTTAGAAGATGCTTTTAAAGATTTAGCAATCGAGGTAGAAAGAATTGAAGCAGACGATGCTGATGATTCAACTTTTGACGATGCAGATATTTGCGTAGTAGCAACTTATACTGATGGTGATGGTGAAGTTCCTTTTGATTTAGAAGACTTCTATGATGATTTACCTGATTTTGAATTAGAAGGAAAAGTATTTGGCGTAGTCGGATCTGGTGATAGTGAATTATATCCAGATTACTTCTGCCAAGCAGCGGTTGATTTTGATCAAGCTTTTGAAAAAACCGGTGCAAAACGAGGAGCACAATTAGTCAAAATTGAAAATGATGCTGATGATGAAGATGAAGAGGTGCTAAAAGCATTTGTAAAAGCTTTAACACAAGCATAACTAAAAAAGGGTCTGATTAATCAAGCTCGGTGAAATCTTGAATGAGGAATGGCAGCGCGTTTATTATAAAAGTAGATACGCCATTGCAGGAATTGGTCAAGGCGCTAACTGCGTTTTATTGGGATACTTTTTAAACAATTACAACTTAATCAACAGGACTTATTGCTGCTGATTTCACAACAGGTGAAACGAATATTCCTAATACCTTTGCTAGTGGAGATATCGTTACAGAAACAGCGACAGTCATTTTGGCGATGGATACTGGTAAAATTACTCTAAGGCAAATCGACAACTATATCCAAAACTAAAAACTCCATGTATAATAGCAAAGTATTTATGACTTTTTGTCATAATTTTAAGTGAGGTGAACGGAATGAAAAAAATGAAAACGATGGATGGGAATACCGCTGCAGCTTATATTTCTTATGCTTTTACAGAAGTTGCTGCCATCTATCCGATTACGCCAAGTTCAACAATGGCGGAAATGGTCGATGAATGGTCTTCTGTTAACCAACAACGTAATATTTTTGGTGAACCTGTTAATTTAGTAGAGTTACAGTCAGAAGCAGGGGCAGCGGGTACTGTTCACGGTTCTTTAAAAACAGGTGTTTTAACTACCACATATACTGCATCACAAGGTTTACTTTTGATGATTCCCAATATGTTTAAAATTGCAGGGGAACTTTTGCCAACTGTTTTTCACGTTGCGGCACGCGCTGTATCGACAAATGCTTTATCCATTTTTGGTGATCACAGCGATGTAATGGCGGCAAGACAAACAGGTTTTTGTATGCTGGCTGAATCTAGTGTGCAAGAAGTAATGGACTTATCAGCTGTAGCGCATTTGGCAGCGATTGAAGGTAGTCTACCATTTATGAACTTCTTTGACGGGTTTCGGACTAGTCACGAATTGCAAAAAATTGAAGTGTTGGCTTATGAAGATTTAAAGGAAATGGTAAATTGGGAAGAATTGCAAAAATTCCGTCAGCGTGGCATGAATCCAAACCATCCCACTGTTTCAGGGACAGCGCAAAATTCTGATATTCATTTTCAACAAAGAGAAACGGTTAATCAATACTATGATAATATTTTACCGATAGTACAAAAATATATGGGGAAAATTAATGACTTACGTGGGACAAATTACGATTTAACCAATTATTATGGCGATCCTGCGGCTACTGAAGTTATTATTTCGATGGGATCTGTTTCTCCAACAATTCAACAAACTGTGGATTACCTTAATAAACAAGGGCGCAAAGTCGGACATTTAAATATTCATTTGTACCGTCCTTTCCCAGCTGAAAACTTGTTGCAAAACTTACCGGCGACAGTTGAACGAATTGCTGTATTAGATCGCACCAAAGAACCTGGTTCAGATGGAGAACCGTTATTATTAGATGTCCAAAGTGTCTTATATCGTCATATAAATCGCCCAATTGTAATCGGCGGTCGCTATGGAATTGCCTCAAAAGATGTTACGCCAGATCAAATTGTGACGGTTTTTGATCATTTATTGTTACCTCCTGATCAATTGAAATATCGATTTACGATCGGGATTAAAGATGATGTTACCCACCTATCTTTACCACAATCAGAAATTTTAGATTTAACGTCTCCTAGCACTTTTCAAGCGAAATTCTGGGGTTTTGGTTCAGATGGGACAGTAGGAGCAAACAAACAAGCAATTAAAATTATCGGTAATAATACCGATCAATATGCGCAAGCTTATTTTGCCTATGATTCAAAAAAATCTGGTGGGTTGACCATTTCTCATTTGCGATTTGGCGATCACGAAATTCGTTCAACTTATAATGTTGAGTCTGCTGATTATATTGCCTGTCACAATAGCGCCTATATTCATCAGTACGATTTATTAAAAGGGTTAAAAGATGGCGGGACTTTCTTACTTAATACTGTCTGGGACGAAGAAAAAGTAAAGAAAAATTTACCAAGTCATTTGAAAAAATATTTAGCCGTGCATAATATTAATTTTTATATTATCAATGCGATGGATATTTCAATTAAAAACGGGCTCGGACGGCGAATTAATACCGTTTGTTCGGCTGCTTTTTTTGAAGTGACAGACATCATGGACAGAGATACATTTTTACCATTATTAAAACAAGAAGTTCAAAATGCTTATGGCAAAAAATCTATGAAATTAGTTGAAAATAACTGGCAGGCCATTGATGAAACATTTGAATCTTTAATAAAAGTTGACGTACCAACAGAATGGGCAGATGTTGAAGTTCGGGTTAGAAAACCAGAAGATGATGCCCATAAACCTGCTTATATTCGTAATATTTTAGAACCGATTAATCGTCAAGAAGGTAACAGTCTTTCTGTTAAAGATTTAATGGATAATGATATGTTAGGTGGCACAATGGCAATGGGATCGGCTGCTTATGAAAAACGCGGTATCGCATTAGAAGTACCGCAGTGGTTACCAGATGCTTGTACCCAATGTAATGAATGTGCCTTTATTTGTCCCCATGCGGCGATTCGTCCTTTCCTTGCTGATGAAGAAGAAGAAAAAGAAGCGCCAGAAGGCTTTATCACACGTAAAATGCGGGGGGCTGATGGTTTAGAGTACCGTATTCAAGTGTCAGTAGAAGATTGTACCGGTTGTGGACTTTGCGTGGAAGCTTGTCCGGCTAAAGGCAAAGCTTTAGTTATGCGACCTTACGAAGAGATGAAAGATGAAGCGATGAACTGGGCTTTTGCGATGACATTGCGGCAAAAAGCCAATCCTGTGAAAAAAGAATCTGTTAAGGGTTCGCAATTTGAGCAACCGTTGCTAGAATTTTCCGGAGCTTGTGCCGGTTGTGGTGAAACGCCATATATTAAATTATTAACGCAATTGTATGGCGATCGCATGATGATTGCCAATACGACAGGGTGCTCTTCTATTTGGGGTGGATCATCTCCTGCAACCCCTTATACTACTAACGCCAATGGTTGTGGACCTGCTTGGTCAAACTCTTTATTTGAAGATAACGCTGAATTTGGTTTAGGTATGTATATCGCCAATGAAACTAAACGGAAACGTTTAGCCAGTGCAGTAGAAGATGTCTTGCAAAAAAATGCTGTTTCTGCTGATACGGCGGCATTATTAGTAGATTGGCTAGAGCACGTACATGATGGAAAAGGCACGCAACAACGAGCAGCAAAAGCTATTGCCGCTTTGAAATTAGAAACAAATAAGCTAGCTGTTGCGCCTTTACTGGAATATCAAGATATGTTTGTTAAACCAAGTCAGTGGATTGTCGGTGGCGATGGTTGGGCCTATGATATTGGCTATTCCGGTATCGACCATGTGTTAGCAACTGGTGCAGATGTAAATATTTTTGTCATGGATAACGAACTATACGCCAACACCGGTGGGCAAATGTCAAAAGCAACGCCAACATCTGCGATTGCTAAATTTGCTGCTGGTGGTAAGAAGACCAAGAAAAAAGATTTAGGTATGATGGCGATTGCTTACCAAGATATTTACGTCGCTCAAATTTCAATTGAAGCCAATCCTAAACAAGCATTGAAGGCAATTTTGGAAGCGGAAAGCTATCCTGGTCCTTCCCTTATAATTGGTTACACTCCATGTATTAATCACGGTCTAAAAGGTGGTATGAGTCAGTCGATTAAAGAAAGTAAGGATGCCGTTGAGAGTGGTTATTGGCAACTGTATCGCTACGATCCACGTTTACGTGAAAAAGGGAAAGATCCAATGCGAATTGACTTTAAAAAAGTTGATTTTACAAAGATGAATGAGTTTTTAGAAAATCAAGTGCGTTTTTCTGCTTTACGTAATATTAAAACTTCTACTGAAGAAGTGGACGAAATGCTGGAACAAACGGTTCAAGATATGGAAGAAAGAACAGGCGTTTACAGCCAGTTAGCCGATTTAAATAAATAAAGAAATTTTTCACCATTAATATTAAGAACCTTGAAAGTCAAATTTTTAATTGGCTTTCAAGGTTCTTTTTATAGTCATGTATAAAATGAGATTAAATTTTATCTTTTTTAATTTCACAAATAGAAAAAAGTGCTGGTTTAAATAAATGATGATTTATAATAAAAACTTTATCATGGTGATTATGGATTTTTCCAATCGTATAGCTAATAATTTTTTCTTCGCCGGCTTTTATAAGATGCTGTGATTTATAACTCGTCACCTTCTTTGGCGTAGCCACCCAGTTGCTACTATCCATGCTATAGCTGTTATGAATGACTAGAACGGCTCCATTGTGAACTTTAATGTGAAAGTATCTTTCGCCTGTCTCATTAAAGTTAATTGTATGAATTCGTTTTCGACCAAATAGTTTAGTCAGTGTGATTTTTTCAGTGTTGATTTTCATTTGTTACTCCTTTTAAAGGAAGATCTGATAGACGATAGCCTTGTTGATGTTTTAAAAAGCGAGATTTTGGCCGAATAATCAGTTGTGCAGTGTAAATTCCTTGATGCCCTGAAACAAAGTAACTAATAAAAGTTCCAACAACATAAAAAGGAATCATCTCAGAACCAAATAAATCAATCCCCAGCATAATAGTTGTTAAAGGAGCATTAGCAGCACAACCAAAGACACAAATCATACCCACTGCTGCAAATAAACTTGGCGATAAATGGAACGCATTTGCAATACCAGAACCCAAGGCAGATCCAATATCAAATAAGGGGGTAACTTCTCCGCCTTGAAAACCTGCTCCTAAACTTAAGCTAGTAAAGAACAATTTGAATAAAGCTTGTTTCACTGTTGCTAATCCTGCAAAAGCATCATCCATCATCCATAAACTTAAACCTTCATATTTTTTTCCTTGGAAAATTAACATGAGTAAAACTACAATGAGCGCTGTGATAAAGGCTCTTAGTAAATAACTAGCAAAAACTTGCTGATAGATTTTTTTTAAGCGATGGGTTAAATAAGCAAAAAAGCGTCCTGTCAGACCAAATACAATACCAGCTAATAAAAAAACTAAAATAAATTGTGGGGTTAAATTATTTACCTTTGAAATGAAATGATGGCTATGGGGTGTCCCCAATAAAAGAGCAGTGAAATTTCCGACATAAGCGGCGGTAAAACAAGATAGAAGTGCATTCCGTTCGATTTTTCCAATATAGGCCATCTCCATACCGAAAAAGGCTCCTGCTAATGGTGTGCCAAAAATTGAGCTAAAACCAGCACTAACACCAGCGTGAATTAGTAATTTGCGACTTTTATTAGTGAGTTTTAAAGACTCACCTAATTTATTAGAAATTACACCACCAATTTGAACGGCGCTGCCTTCACGACCAACAGAAGCACCAAAAAAATGAGATAAAAGAGTGAAAATAAAAGTCAAAAAGCCCATCCGCAAAGGAACCTTTACCTCTGTTTGAATGCTTTCAATAATGAGGTTATTTCCTTTACCAGCATTTTTGCCATAATTTTGATAGGTGTAAGCAGTCAACATTGCAAGAAGTGGTAAAAAATATAGTAAGTAGGCATGCTGCTCATGAAAATTTCCTACCCAAGCTAGACCAGCCAGTAAAAAATGCGAAACAATACCTGTGACAATTGCAACTATTATAACTGCGCTATAAAAAATGCCACTTTCTTTTATGATTTTGACTATTGCCTGTTTATCCATTTAAATCCTCCTAGAGATAATTTTGTTAAATATTTCAACGCGCTAACTGTGAATGATAAAAAAAATAAAATGAAAACAAAAAAAGCTAATGGTTCTACAAATAAACTTGTAGAAGTCATTAGCTTAAAAGCGGTTTTGGATAAAGCCAAGGGAGAACATCATTCCCTAAATATTTAACTGTAGTTAGTTTAGCCAAAAGAATGTGCAGAGTCAAGAAAATTTCAGAAATTTTTTTGAAAATGATAAACGTCAATGTTTTGTCAGTTAGCCAATGTTTTGATAACATGATGATGTATTTAAAATAATTATGAGGTGAAAATATGCGGATAAATAAATCAAAAGTTGCCATTATTGGTAGTGGCTTAGTAGGCTCGTCAACTGCCTTTAGCTTAATTACACAAGGAGTTTGTGATGAAGTGTTGATGGTAGACATTAACGCGGAAAAAGCATCGGGTGAAGTCAGAGATTTAAGAAACTCCATTCGATTTCTAGGTCGAAATGTTAGAGTAAAAGCTGGAACTTATACAGATTGTGGCGATGCAGATATCGTTGTTATCACAGCCGGAGCACCACCAAAAGCTGGTCAAACACGTCTAGATACGCTTGATATTAGTGCAAAGATTGCCAAATCAATCGTTGAACCGGTAATGAAAAGTGGTTTTGATGGTATTTTTGTAGTCGTTTCAAATCCAGTCGATATGCTAGCTCATCTGGTTTATAAACTTTCTGGTTTACCAAAAAATCAAATCATTGGTTCAGGAACTTCAGTTGATTCCGCCCGTTTACAAAACTTTTTAGCAGACTTAGTGGATGTCGATCCTAGAAGTGTTTATGCTTATGCCTTAGGTGAACATGGTGATTCTTTAATGGTTCCTTGGTCAACGGTCACAATTGCGGGTAAATCCTTTACAGATATTATCGCCGACAACGCAGAACTTGTTGGAGACGTGGACTTAGATGAAATCGTCTATAAAACAACCCAAGAAGGTTGGGAAATTTATAATCGTAAAGGAACCACTTATTATGGGATTGCATCTGCTTGTGTGGGGATTATTAAAGCCGTTTTATATGATGAAAACTCCATCATCCCGGTTTCGACTTTGTTGGAAGGGGAGTATGGCCAGACAGGAATATTTGCCGGTGTACCAGCTGTATTGAATCGTTCTGGGGTTTTTGATATTTTAGAAATTCATATGACCGCTACAGAAGAAGAAAAATTCCAACATTCTGCTAATGTTATTCGTGAATACACAGCAAAAATTCAAAAATACGAAAATTAATCACTTACAATATAAATAATATCGTAATGGTTGACTATTTGGAAATTCAAGAGTATTTTGTGGATTTTGTTTAGGAGGAAAAAGAGTGAAAGTACAGGTGGAAAATAAGAATTTTCATTATCAGTTAGATCTATCTGATAAGCTGATCCAAACAGTCACACTGATTGTTTGTGGGACGTTGGTAATAAAAAAAATTATAAAAGTTCAAGCTAAGAAAAAATAAGTCAATTTGGCTTTAAGTTGAGATATAGCTAATCTAGCGGTAATAAATTAACAGTTTTGTAATTTTTACTAAGGAAAAAGAAGAAATTAAGCGCGTTTAAAAGTTTCTTAATTATTGTTGGGAAAGATAAAGTTGTTATATGACAATCGTCAGAAAATTTCCAAGTCCAAATTTCCAAGGTACTAAAGCAATTAAACACGTGGTTATAAATAAACTTGGTTTTTTGTAATAATTATTTTGAATTTGAAACATTCTGTTAAGTTGTTGTCACCTATGAGCGCGTACTCCTTGTTATGATATGGAAGTCGTTTGAGACGAATATTGGATAACAAAGGAGCAACTCATATATGAAATTAGTAAAATCACTTTTTGCCACAACTGCCGTTTTAGCTGGCTTTGCAGCTTTTGGTATGAATGCCAATGCTGCTGAAGTAAGCCATACTGTAACCAGCTCTGACACATTAACAAGTATCTCCTTAAAATATTATGGTGATACAAATCACGTAAATACAATTGCAAAAGCAAATAACATTCAAAATGTCGATTTAATTATCGATGGTCAAGTATTAAAATTTGATACAGACGCCAAAGCAACAAGTGCTTCTGAAGACAATAATACGTCAGCTTCACAATCAGTAAGCCAAAATGAAACAGCTACACAAAACACTAATACTACCTATTCCGGTCGCACAATTACGATGGAATCAACAGCTTATAGTTCTGATCCAGCCGATGCACTAGGTGGTGGTACAGTAACAGCAACGGGACAAAATTTATTGGAAAATCCAATGGCGGTGGCTGTTGACCCAAGTGTTATTCCATTAGGGACACATTTATATGTTGAAGGCTATGGCGAAGCTTACGCTGTCGATACTGGTTCAGCAATTCAAGGTAATATCATTGATGTCCATTTTCCAACTGCGGCTCAATGTGAGTCTTGGGGACGTCGTCAAGTACAAGTAACTATTTTAGATAATTAAATCATGTAAGCCCCAGCTACTTTTCACATTTTTTTGAAAAGTAGCTGGGGTATTTTTATATGTAGCTAAATTTTTAAGAATAAGTATTAATATTTCACCTCAATACTAGTGAGGAAACATAATCGTTCCACTTTGATTAATAAATAAATGAGTTTACAGTTTGTTTTATTAAAAAATGTACATAGTTTTGTATTTTATTTGTTATTTTCATGTATACTTAAGGTAATGGGTACTTTTTCAAGTAGTCCAAATTTTTTTAAGGAGGGACTGTATGCGAAAAAATTTTCAAGAAGTGATTGTTGCAATTTTACCGATGACAGTTTTAATTGTCATTTTAACCTTTATTTTTGCACCATTACCCGCTGAAGACTTAGCAACCTTTATTATTGGCGCAGCAATCATGATGATTGGAATGACACTCTTTTTATTTGGTGCCGAGTATTCCATGTTACGTGTGGGCGAATTGGTTGGAGAATACATGATTAAACGCCGGAGCTTAGCACTTATGATTAGTTTAGGTTTCTCAATTGGAATTGGCATTACAATAGCGGAGCCATCTGTTCAAGTTCTAGCACAACAAGTTACTGAAATTTCTGAAGGCGCTATCACTAAAGCGGTTTTAATTGGTGTTGTCAGTGTCGGGACCGGTATTTTCTTAGCTTTTGCGTTATTACGAACAGTATTTCGTCTATCTTATTATCAGATGATGTTATTAGGCTACGTAGCTGTGTTTATTGCCTCATTTTTCACTAGTCCAGAATTTATGCCAATTGCTTTTGATGCTGGTGGGGTAACAACTGGACCGGTTACGGTACCATTTATTTTAGCGTTGGCGAGTGGGTTAACCAGTATGATTCATCAGAAAAAAGGTGAAAATGATAGCTTTGGCATGGTGGGCGTTTCTTCTTTAGGACCAATTTTAGCTGTGATGGTGTTGGGGGTGATTTTCCAATGAGTTTTCTCCAACAAGTATTTAGTGGTTTTACTACGATGATTAAAGAAGTATTACTGGCAATTTTTCCCATTGTTTTTCTCTTTGTCTTGTTGAATTTCACCAGTTTTAAATTGAAGAAGAAAAAATTTATTCAAATCTTGAAAGGTTTTCTAATTACCACAGTGGGTTTAATTCTATTTTTACATGGTGTAAATATTGCATATGTGCCGGTAGGACAATATCTTGGGAGTGAAATTGCCAAGTTAGATTATAACTGGATTTTAATTCCATTAGGATTTTTGATGGGCTTTTTAGTTGGTTTTGCTGAACCGGCGATTCATGTAATGGTAAAACAAGTAGAAGAAGAAAGTGGCGGAACTGTCCGCAGTAAAGTCTTGTTAGCTGTTGTTTCACTGGGGATAGGTGCGGCTGTCAGTTTGTCGATGTGGCGCTTATTAGCAGGCTTTAGCTTGTATTATTTTCTCATTCCGGGTTACATCCTCGTTTTTATTTTAGGTAGAAAAGTAGATAAGATGTTTTTAGCAATGGCTTTTGACAATGGCGGGGTTGCAACTGGACCTATGTGTTCAACTTTCATCTTATCAATGGCAGTGGCGATTGCTGCTGAAATTGAAGGACGGAGCCCGTTAATTGATGGTTTTGGAGTAGTAGCGTTAATTGCTTTAACTCCGATTTTATCAACACTTGCGTTAGGGTATATTTATAAAAGAAGAGCGGAACAAAAAGTAGTGAAAGTGGAGGCTGAAAAATGAACAAACCAGTAGCATTGAATCTTGAGATGATTATTACTATTGTGGAACGTGGCATAGGCGATGCTGTCATTGAATATTCCAAACAGGCTGGCGCAAATGGAGGAACCTTACTTCACGGTAAAGGGTCTGGTTCTCATGATAAAGGACGCTTTTTTGGAATTGAAATCGAACCTGAAAAAGATATTGTATTAACCTTGGTGCCAGATAGTCTCACGAATGAAGTAATGGATGCCATTGGTAAAGGCATTAAAATTAATGAACCGGGTAATGGTATTTGTTTTAGTATCGATATTGATAAGGTGATGGGAATTACAGAAATTAACTCTTATCGTAGAGTTGTCGATATGGATCAATTACTCGATTAATTACTTATAAAAAATAAAACACCCGTAACCTATTTTTGTCCTATTTTATCATAGGGTAAAAACAGATTACGGGTGTTTTTTCGTTAAGTTAACTGCATTTTTTGTTCTTCATCTAAGCGACGTAATTCTTTCATAGCTTTAATATAGGAGTATAGTAAGACAATGACAGATCCCGTCCAAGCAAGTGGTGATGCCGCTGCTGCACCGGGATATTGGAAATAATGGGTTAAAACAATTGCTGCAAACGAACGCATGATCAATTCCATAATACCGGCAATGGTTGGGATTTTGGTTTGCCCTAATCCTTGTAAGGTATAGCGCAAAATAAACAAAATCGCTAATATCCAATATAAACTTGCGACGATGAGAAAGTAGATTCGCGATAGTTCAAAAACTTTGGTTTCACTACGACTGACAAATAAAGCGACAAAAGAATCTCCAAATGTAATCACGACAATACCGGCGATAATACTAAAGATGATACTCATGGTTAAACACTGTTTAACACCTTCTAAGATACGACCATATTTTTTTGCACCATAATTTTGGGCAGTAAAAGTCGCCATCGTAACCCCAAAACTCATCATTGGTTGGGTTGCAAATTGATCAATTCGACCGGCCGCTGCTTGCGCTGCTACTGCATCTGTACCAAGGCTATTAAGGGCTGATTGTAAAACAACAGCGCCGATTGCGATAATTGAAGCTTGAAAAGCCATCGGCAGTCCAGCATTTAAATGAACACGGTATTCTTCTTTCAAATCCTTAAAGTCACTTTTACTAATTTGTAACAGTGGAATTCGTCGCTTAATATAAATAAAACACATTAAACTAGCTGACATCTGTGCAATGACAGTAGCATAACCGGCACCAGCAACGCCCATATTAAATTGGGTAATGAAAACTAAATCGAGCACGACATTAATGACAACTGCAAAAATTAAAAAGAATAGTGGCGTGCGACTGTCCCCTAAAGCACGGACCATATTGCTTAAAAGGTTAAACGCCATAGCGGCAAACATTCCTCCTAAAATAACAGAAATAAATTCTTGGGCCTGATTCAGAATTTCTGGTGGTGTCTGCATAATAATCAGTAGGGGCCGCAAAAAGACTAGGCTTAGAATGGTTAGAATAAGTGTGACGACTAAACTAATAACAAGACTTGCTGCAAAACTTTTTTTGACACTTTTGTAATCCCTAGCACCAAATCGTTGTGCAGTAATAATAGATAGCCCGGCTGTTAGACCTTGGGCAAAACCGATGATTAAAAACGTAATACTTCCGGTAGATCCAACAGCAGCTAGAGCATCTTTGCCGATAGTTTGACCGACGATAATCATATCGACCATATTATAAAATTGTTGAAAAACATTTCCCACAAACAATGGAATGGTAAACATAAAAATCAGTTTGGCAGGCGTTCCGGTTGTCAAATCTTTCATGTAATTACTCCTAATTTTTTGAATATTTATTATTTTTAACTGTTTGTCTAAGTAAAGTAAATGGTAGCATAAAAGTCATCAAATACAAGCTTTTTTCAGGCGATTTTGCAAGAATTTTCACTTTTTTCATGACATTTCTTTTTATTGCTGGGATAATAAAGAAGAGGAGGCAACAAGATGAAAGTTGTATTAATACGTCACGGTGAAAGTATCGCAAATTTTGAAAATTACTGGACTGGTTGGTTGGATGTTCCATTAACGGAAAAAGGTAAACAGCAAGCAAAAGAAGCGGGCAAGAAAATTCATAAAGCTGATATTCAATTTGATGCTGTCTTTACTTCGGTTTTAAAAAGAGCCATTTTAACCAGTCAATTAGTCTTAGAAGAAGCTGAGCAATTATGGGTGCCGGTCACAAAAACATGGCGCTTAAATGAACGGCATTATGGGGCGTTAATCGGTAAAAATAAAGATGAAATGGCGACTCTTTACGGAGTTGAACAAGTAAAAAAATGGCGCCGTGGCTATTGGGAGATGCCACCTTTAGAAAGTAGCCAAACTTTTGATCGTCGCTACCAAGGCTTAGGTTCAAAAGATCTTCCAAAAGGTGAAAGTTTAGCACAAACGCAAAAACGAGTTGTGTCGTTATGGCAAGATCAGATAGCACCGCTTCTATTGGCTGGAAAAAATATTTTAGTAGCAGGACACGGCAACAGTTTACGAGCACTAGTAAAATATTTAGAAGAAGTACCTGATAATCAATTGGATACTATTGTTATTCCTAATGCACAACCAATTGTCTATGAATTTAATGATAAATTGGCACTTATTAAGAAAACTATGCTATAAATCCGAACTATTCTTTTAATGAAATTTATTTTGTTCTTTTTTTTATCGTAAGGAAATTGTATTTTTGTTATACTCTGAAAAAACAGGAGGTATTTTTATATGAAAGCTATTTTAACTGTAATTGGCCAAGACAAAGTAGGAATCATTGCTGTGGTAAGCCAAAAACTGGCGGATTTGGATATTAATATTTTGGATGTTTCACAAACAATTATGGAAGAATATTTTACAATGACTATGATGTTGCAATTAAAACAAAATGCCGATTTTGAAAACATAAAAAAAGAATTGCATTCTGTCGGGGTGAAATTGGGTGTGAAAATCAACATTCAAAACGAAGAAATTTTCAATGCAATGCATAAATTATAAGTAAGGAGTTTAGACCATGGAAACAAATCAGATTTTAGAAACCATTCGCATGGTAGAAGAAGAAAACCTCGACATACGAACGATTACAATGGGAATCTCTTTACTAGATTGTATCAGCAGTGATGTCAATAAAACTTGTGCTAACATTTATGACAAGATCACCACAAAAGCACGTCATTTGGTTAGAGTTGGCGAAGAGATTGAAACAGAATTTGGTATTCCAATTATTAATAAGCGAATTTCGGTCACGCCAATTTCACTCATTGCCGCAGCAAGCGGGACTAATGATTGTATTCCTTTTGCTAAAACTTTAGATAAAGCCGCAATTGCATTAGGTGTAAATTTCATCGGCGGTTTTTCTGCTTTGGTTGAAAAAGGTTACCAAGGAGCCGATCAAGCGTTAATTGCTTCAATCCCTGAAGCCCTAAAGGAAACGCAATTTGTTTGTTCTTCTGTCAATATTGGTTCAACGCGAGCTGGAATTAATATGGATGCTGTTAAATTAATGGGAGAAACAATCAAAAAAACGGCTGAAGCATCAGACATGGGGTGTGCAAAATTAGTTGTTTTTGCTAATGCAGTTGAAGATAACCCATTTATGGCGGGAGCTTTTCATGGCGTTGGTGAAGCAGATTGTGAAATTAACGTTGGTGTTAGTGGTCCAGGTGTAGTGAAGCGAGCTTTGGAAAAAGTTAAAGGGGAATCCTTTGATGTGGTTGCTGAAACGGTGAAAAAAACTGCCTTCAAAATTACGCGAATGGGACAATTGGTGGGACAAGTGGCTTCAAAGCGTTTAGGTGTACCGTTTGGAATCGTCGATTTGTCTTTAGCACCAACACCTGCTGTGGGAGATAGTGTGGCCCTTATTTTAGAAGAAATGGGATTAGAATCTGTCGGTACTCACGGCACAACCGCTGCTCTTGCTCTTTTAAATGACGCAGTTAAAAAAGGGGGCGTAATGGCATGTAATCATGTTGGTGGCTTATCTGGTGCTTTTATCCCTGTTTCTGAAGATGCAGGAATGATTAAAGCCGTAGAAAATGGCTTGTTAAATTTAGAAAAATTAGAAGCTATGACGGCAATTTGTTCTGTGGGATTAGATATGATCGCTATTCCAGGGGATACAACCGC
Source organism: Enterococcus sp. DIV0755b (assembly GCF_051713765.1). Taxonomy (NCBI): domain Bacteria; kingdom Bacillati; phylum Bacillota; class Bacilli; order Lactobacillales; family Enterococcaceae; genus Enterococcus; species Enterococcus sp. DIV0755b. Next base: position 1,768,150 of record NZ_JBIOQN010000001.1, read on the forward strand.
TGAAACAATTGCAGCTATGATTGCCGATGAAGCAGCTATTGGAGTGATTAACCACAAGACAACTGCGGTACGAATTATTCCAGCCAAAGGACAAAAAGTAGGCGATATGGTAGAATTTGGTGGTTTGTTAGGTCGCGCGCCGGTAATGAAAGTTAATCCAGCCAAAAGTAGTGATTTCATTGCCCGGGGTGGGCGGATTCCAGCCCCAATTCATTCATTTAAAAACTAAAGGTTGGTGGCTATGAAAGATTTTATTTGGGACTTTGATGGTACGCTATTTGATACTTACCCCAACATGTTAAAAGCAATTTTGAAAGTTTTACAAGAAGAAGGTATATTTGCAGATAAAGAGGCGATTTATCAACTATTAAAAGAAAAATCTTCAAAGGCTGTTACCCAGCGCTATCAACTAGATTTTAGTGACTTTTCGCAACGTTTTCATCAGTATGAAAATGAAATGGAAAAGTGGCCTCATCCTTTTGATCATGTCGCAGAAACATTAGATGCGGTGCAAAAAAATGGTGGTCGCAATTTTATCATGACACATCGTACAGTTTCTTCGACGAAAAAATTATTGGATTATTATCATTTAACTGATTTTTTTGTTGAAATTGTGGGAGAAGAAAATAATTTTGCCAGAAAACCTAATCCAGCGGCACTAAATTATCTTGTGAAAAAATATCATTTGCCAAAAATGCAAACTGTGATGATAGGTGATCGACTTTTAGATATTGAGGCGGGAAAAAAAGCGGGCTTAAAAACGTGTTTTTTTGATAATGAAGGTTTGCTAAAAAATATTGTCGCTGATTATTATGCGACCGATTTTTTACAGTTAGAAAATTTAATTGATAAGTAACTTACTTAAAAAAGCCTATAGATATGCAGATAAACTGATATGTTGAAGCAATCGTCAAAGATTAGATAATAAATCTAATCTTTGACGATTTTTTGCTGTTTTTTTGAAGTTTAAAATATTAGCGCCTTTTATTGCGTAATTAAATGTGAAAGGAGGAGAAAATGGACTTTTTAGCGAATAAAAAAAATCAGTTGTTTGTTGGGGGAATAGTTTGCATTTGCCTGTTACTAGTGGGGATCTTTTTTATTTGGCACAAACAAAATGAAGAAAAATCATGGGAAAATTTAACAAATACTACGAGTACTACAAGTAGTGAAGTTAAAACCAGTCAAAGCCAAAGCCAGACCATTACTGTTGATATTAAAGGAGAAGTGGTAAAACCTGGCGTTTACGAGCTTTCCAATGATGCTAGAATGCAAAAATTGGTGCAGCTAGCTGGCGGCTTTACAAAAGAGGCACAACAGAAAGAGATTAATTTAGCCCAAAAACTTCAAGATCAACAGATGGTTTATGTCCCCAATAAAAAAGAACAGCTACAGACTAATGAAGTAAATGATACTGAAGGTAGTAATATGGCAAGTGCTACGTCAAATGAAAAGGTAAATATTAATACAGCAGATTTAACACAGTTACAAACGTTATCTGGAATTGGGATAAAAAAAGCAGAAGCAATTCTAACTTATCGGGAAGAAAATGGTAATTTTAAATCAATTGAAGAACTAAAAGAAGTTTCGGGAATCGGGGAAAAGACGGTTGAAAAATTACGTGCATCGATTACAATATAAATAAAATCTTAAAGGAGCAAAGTTATGACTGATCAGAGAATTCCTTGGGACCAGTATTTTATGGCACAGGCAGTCCTTTTAGCATTACGAAGCACGTGTACACGTCTTGAAGTGGGAGCCACTTTAGTAAAAGACAAACGCATTATCGCAGGGGGCTATAATGGCTCAGTTAGTGGGGATGTCCATTGTATTGACGATGGCTGTTACGTTGTAGATAATCATTGTATTCGGACCATCCATGCTGAAATGAATGCACTCTTACAATGTGCTAAATTGGGTATTTCTACCGATCAGGCAGAAGTCTATGTTACCCATTTTCCCTGTTTACAATGCACTAAAGCTCTTTTACAAGCTGGTATTCGTAAAATTTATTACTTACATGATTATCGCAACGATCCGTATGCGGTCGAATTAATCGACCAAGTTGGCGCTACTGCGCAAAAAGTTGTGTTAGAGCCCGAATATTTTCAAAAACTTTCTTTTGGTTCATTAAATGAATTAACTGAATAAAGACTTAACCAACTACTGGATTTTCCCGAGTCTGGGGTTGGTGTTAATTATTTGTAGTATTTATTTTAGACAACCGCTGTTTTTATTACTTTTGTTTTTATATTGTAGCTATTTTTACTGTAGTCGCCATTTTAAACTGCTTTTAGTGATTGGCCTCTGCAGTCTTTTTATCGTACCACGTCTAATTAATATCTTAGAAAAAACGGATCAGATTTATCACGGACCACAACAATTCTTACTTCAAATAAAAATAGATAGTCTAAAGGTTAATGGCGACAGTTTAACCTTTAGTGCTAAAAATCAACAACAAGAAAATTTTAGTTGTTATTACCGTTTAAAAAATAAAACGGAAAAAGATTTTGTTAACAACAAAAACTTTAATCAAAATTTTGTTACCGTTTGGGGCGAAGTTACTAAAGGACGCAGTCGCCGTAATCTTGGGGGCTTTGATCAGAAGAACTATTTAAGAAGTCATCATTATTGTGGCACGTTAAATATTGAAAAATTAAAGTGGCACGAAAAAAAGACGTTTAACTTTTGTCAAATACGTGCAGCTTTAATTAGACACCTAAAGGAGAAGTTTCCTAGGAAAACCAAAGCGTATCTAGCCGCATTATTTTTAGGCTATAAAGATCAAGATTTTAAAGAAACGCAAGCTACGTTGTCACCAACTGGTATTTTACATTTTTTTAGTATCTCAGGGTTACATGTTCATCTTTTTTTAGGAGCGTTTTTGAATGTCCTCCAAGTATTACGTTTGACCTTAAAAGCGAGTGTGTTACCGTTGTTGTTATTTGCAGGCATCTTAATAATTCTAACGGGCGGAAGTATCGGTATTTTTCGCGCCACAGCACTTTTCTTTTTAAGCATCTTGACTCAACTAATTCCCCTTACATTTTCACCGTTAGATAAATTTAGTCTCGTTTTTTTACTGTGTTTAGTTAAAGATCCTTTACTAATTTTTCAAACTGCAGGTCAACTATCTTTTGTGATGGCGTTGTTACTTTTAGTAACCGTTAAAGAAACGACTTTTTTAGGTCAAGTGAAACAAAGTTATTGGTTGACTTTATTAGCTGTGCCAATTATTTGTTATTACTTTTATGAATGGCCACTTTTAGGCGGTCTTTTAACAGTCCTTTTATTACCACTGTTTAAATTTTTCTTATTGCCAGTAGGTTTTATCTTATTAATGATGAGTTTTATTACACCCGTAAACATTTTTGTGCTACTGTTTGAAAAATTTATCGAGTTTTTTGAAAGTCTTTTAAGTCTTAGTGCGTTTACGCTGCCAATAGGTTGGCTGCCACCAATTTTTGTCATCTTCTTTTTATTAAGTGGCATTTTTATCTATCAAAAAAGACGTACTTATTGGCTAATTGTGGGACTAATTTTACTCCCTTTTATGATCAATCGTTTATTTTTTCCCTTAATGGCGATTTTTGTTGATGTCGGCCAAGGAGATGCGATTTTGTTTAAGTCGGCGTTCAATCGAGAAGTTGTCTTAATTGATACTGGTGGGAAATTATCATTTCAGAGTGAAAATTGGCAAGAAAAAGTTCAAAATAGTAACGCTCAAAATACACTGATTCCACTTTTAAAAGCGCTGGGAATTACTAAGATTGATAAGATTTTTATTACTCATGGAGATACTGATCATATGGGAGACTTAGACGAGGTCTTAAAACGGTTTAAAGTGGAGAATTTAATTTTGGGAGCCGGTAGTCAAAAGCATCAAAACTTGCAAAAGACTTTAAAAAAATTACCCTCTAAAACAAATTTACGTGTAGTTAAAGGAGAGTATTTGATTAACGACCATTTTCCTATCCGCGTTTTTGCTCCGCTCGAAGGTAAAGGAGAAAATGAAGACTCGCTTGTTTTACAAATTCAAATGCGACAGCAACGCTTTTTATTGACAGGTGATTTACATCAAGCAGGAGAAGAATTACTAGTAAGAAAATACCGTGGATTAAAAAGTGACGTATTGAAGTTAGGTCATCACGGCAGCCGAACTTCTTCATCGTTAAAATTTATTCAGGCTATATCCCCAGATGCAGCCGTTATTTCTTGCGGTTTAAATAATCGTTTTGGTCATCCTCATGATGAGGTTTTAACAACCTTACAAGTTAAAAACGTTCAGGTTTTACGTACCGATCAACAAGGGATGATTTATTTCAGCTGGCGTTTATTTCAAGATAAAGCAATGCCTAAAGTAATGGAAGAATCCGCTAGCTCTAATTAATAGGAAATGGTAGGATAGAAAAAGAGTATTTGAAGGAGAACGATTATGAAAGCTCAAGAAGCATTACAAGCTATTAAAGAAAAGCCATTAGCGCCTTTGTATCTGGTTTTAGGAACAGAAAGTTACCTACAAGACCGCATCAAACAGGCTTTTATGGAACGCCTGCAGTTACAAAAAGACGATTTAGACTTGGTTTATTTTGATTTAGAGCAAGATCCTTTAAATTTAGTAGTTGCAGAAGCGCAAGCACCATCTTTATTTTCATTAGAAGATAAGCGGCTAATTATCGCTGAAAATCCGTTGTTTTTAACAGCTGAAAAAAAGAGTAATGTCATTGATCAAGATTTAACTGATTTTTTAAGTTATTTAAAAGCGCCATCAGATAGTGGGGTAGTAGTAATTATCGCACCTTATGAAAAATTGGATGAGCGCAAAAAAGTAAGCAAGTTGTTAAAAAAACAGGCGGTTGTAATCGATGTACAGCCTTTAAAAGAACAAGAGGTTGAACGTTACATTCGTCAAACCTTAACAGCTGAAAATATCCAGTTAGACAGAGTAGCCTTTGATACTTTCATGCAACTAACTGAAATGGATTTAACAAAAGCTATGCAAGAACTAGATAAATTAATCTTATATGGGGTCAATGGTGCTCCGTTAACAAAAGAGGTCATTTTGCAATTAGTTCCCAAGTCATTAGAAAATAATATTTTTGAATTGACAGAAAATGTCTTAAAAGGTGATGCTGACAAAGCGTTGCGGATCTATGAGGATTTACATTTGCAAGGTGAGGAGACAATTAAAATTAATGCGATTTTGATTGGTCAAGTACGCTTATTATTGCAAACAAAAATCTTAACAAAAGCAGGCTATCAACAAGCTAATATCGCTCAAACTTTAAAAGTTCATCCTTACCGCGTTAAACTTGCGATGCAACAGGTACGTAAATACGATGAAAAACAACTAATGGATTTGTATGATGAATTAGTAGAAAATGATTATCTGGTAAAGACTGGCCAAATGGATAAAGAGTTTTTATTCCAGCTTTTTGTATTAAAATCTGCCCATTAAAAGTAAAAGTCAAAAAGACAATAATAAAAAAAGCGTTGCGGCCTAGGCTGCAACGCTTTTTAAGACTATTTAGCGATTTTTTTGCTTAAACGAGCTTTATCGCGGTTAGCTTTATTTTTGTGGATCAAGCCTTTTGTTTCGGCCATATCGATTGCTTTGCTAGCTTCTTTATACAAAGCTTCTACGTTATCAGCACCAGCTTCAACAGCTTGTTCGAATTTTTTGATGCTTGAACGCACAGCACTCATTTGAGATGAATTTTTAGCGTTAGCAGCAGTACTAGTTTTCACGCGTTTGATTGCAGATTCAATGTTTGGCATAAGTTTCACCTCCGAATAAAAAGTTTTGCATGACAAGTCATACAAATCAACACTAGTCATTATACCCAAACATTGTATCCAATGCAATAAAAGTTGTAAAGAAATTTTACTTAACAGAAAAAGTTAAAAAAAGCACACATACAAAAATTAAATATGCTATGATACAAACGTAAAAAACAAATCTGCTTTATGGTGGTGTAATTTTTTTGAGTATAGCATTAGTGATAACGATTACTTTGGTGATGGGGGTTATATTTGTCAACGGTTGGACCGATGCCCCCAATGCCATTGCAACAGCAGTTTCAACCAGGGTTTTAAAACCAAATGTGGCGATTTGGATTGCGGTATTGATGAATTTTCTCGGCGCGCTTGTTATGACATATTTTAATGCCCAAGTGGCGGAAACAATTAGTAATATTGTGAGTTTTGACGCCCAAGGAAATATTGGTGCTTCACAAGTAGCACTAGCTGCATCGCTTTTTTCAATTGTAGTATGGGCTGTAGCAGCCTGGTATTTTGGTATTCCGACTAGTGAATCGCATGCGTTAATTGCGGGATTGACTGGTTCAGCGATGGCTTTAGGCGGGCTAGGAGCAGTAAATGGACAAGAATGGCTCAAAGTATTATTTGGACTTATTGTTTCAACAATTTTAGGATTTGGTGGCGGTTTTCTAATTACCAAGCTTATCGTCATTATTTTTCGCGATGTTCCCAGAAGAAAAGCCAATAAATTTTTTACAGTTGGACAAGCAACCGCTGCGGCGGCGAACGCCTTTTTACATGGGGCACAAGACGGTCAGAAATTTATGGGGGTCTTTATGCTAGGCCTTTATTATAATAATTTGGCTGAAAAAACCGGTGGCGGCTTTACTATTCCACTATGGGTAATGGCACTTTGTTCAATTACCATGGGGATTGGAACTTCAGTTGGCGGTATGAAGATTATTAAATCAGTTGGGATGGATATGGTAAAACTAGAAAAATACCAAGGTTTTTCTGCTGATATTAGTGCGGCCATTGTTTTATTTTTGGCCTCAGTATTTGGGATTCCTGTTTCAACTACACATACAAAAACCACCGCAATTATGGGAGTAGGTGCTTCAAGAAGGCTTTCTAGTGTGGACTGGCGTATCGTTAAAGAAATGATTTTTGCTTGGGTAATGACATTTCCCGGCTGTGGTTTAATCGCTTATTTAATGGCGAAATTATTTGTCGCAATCTTTTAATTTAGATAAGGAGTTTAAAAATGGCACGAAGAAAACAATATGATTTTTTAGATGCAATGGCACATTTGACTAAAAATGCTGCAGCTGCGGCTGAAGTTTTGGTGCAATTAGTTAAAAACTATTCTGCAGAAAATTTAATAACTGAAGCGGAAAAAATTCACGATTTAGAAAAAGAAGGAGATAAGATCGTCACAGAGCTAACCAATGAATTGTACGATGCGTTTATCACACCGATTGATCGCGAAGATATCTTAATTATTGCTGAACGCATTGACGATATTTTAGATGGAATCAATGCGCTAACTTATTTATTTGAAAATTTGGCCATTACTAAAATGCGTCCCCAAACGGATGAGTTTGCCCAATTAGTATTGGTAGCGGCTAATGGTGTTCATACTGCGATGTTGGAATTCCCTAAGTTTAAACATTCCAAAACATTGAAAAAAATGATCGATGAAGTAAATCGTGTTGAATCAGAATCTGATCGTCTTTATTCTAAATTAAAAAAGGGCTTGTTCACAGAAGAAACGGATCTTTTAGAAATTATTAAATGGAAAGATGTCTATGATCGTCTAGAACAAATTGTTAATGCCACTGAAGCAGCAGTAGATATTATTGACGGTATGGTAATTAAAAATACTTAAACAAAAAACGCAAACTATTTCTTAATTAAGAGAAAGTTTGCGTTTTTATTTGGACTACATGGCGATTAACCAATAACCTATTAGAATGATACCTAAAATAATCCGATACCATCCAAAGACGGTAAAGTCATTTTTCTTGATGTAATTCATTAAGAATTTAATTGCGATAACAGAAACTATAAAAGAGACTACTGTTCCGACTAATAAAACGATTGTACTTTGAAAACTAAAGCTATTGCCATTTAAAATAAATTTGACAATCTTCAAGCCACTAGCACCAATCATAGTTGGAATGCCCATAAAAAATGAAAATTCAGCTGCAACAAAACGGGAAGCGCCGATTAAAATACCACCTAAAATTGTTGCACCAGAACGAGAAGTCCCAGGAACTAAAGATAATACTTGGAACATACCGACGATTAATGCGGCTTTATAAGTGAATTTATTTAAATCGGTACATTTAGGTGTTGCCGTTTTGTTACGTTTTTCCACGATAATGAAGGCAATCCCATAAATAATTAGCATTAAAGCAACGGAGAAGAAGTTGTGGAAATGCGCATCTAACCAGTCGTCCAAAGGTAAGCCGATAATAACAGATGGAATAACAGCTACAATAACCTTAAACCAAAGATTCCAAGTATCCTTTTTCTCAATCTCACTTTTACTAGGAGAAAAAGGATTTAATTTATTAAAGTAAAGATAAATAACTGCGAGGATAGCGCCTAATTGAATGACAACATTAAACATGGTCATAAAGGCTTCTGATTCTTGTAGCTTGATAAATTCATTTGCTAAAATCAAATGGCCGGTACTACTAATTGGCAACCATTCGGTGATGCCTTCAATAATCCCCAGAATAATTGCTTTTAAAATGTTAAGCAAAAACATGCTTTCATTCCTTTCTTAAGATAAAGTTATAATCGGGAGTTAGTCCGATAAAAAGATTACAGGCTATAGTATACATTGAAATATTTGGAAAACCAATTGCTTTATTGAGTCTTTTACAAAAAAGAGACAATCCGCAAAATCTTTTGACGGACTGTCTCAAATAAAAATATTTTTTTATAAACTCTTTCTTTTTTGGTTTTAAGCTAAAAGATTTTTTGAAATCTTTTGTCCTTCTTCAATAAAAGCGGTCGAACCAACTTCTTCAATTGTAAAATTACCGTTCTCATCATAAGTTAGGCGAGTGACACTACCATTTTGTAAATCGACACGGACGGGTTGTTTAGCATCGATTAGATTTAGTAAAAAGGCAATTGTAAAACCGTGGGAAACAATGACAGCTTTTCCGCCGCCTTTTTTTTGCACCCGATGCGCAATATCTTCGAAACCAGAAAAGACACGATTTTTAATCGTTTCAAAATCTTCTGCCCAATTTGCAGTATCAGCATCTTTTACAGCTTCAGCAATTTTTTCAAAAGAAATATTTGTTTCCCACATTTCTTCACTATCTTTAAAGTTTAATACGCGGGGCAAGACTCCCCACATCTCAGAATCATAACCACCTTCTAATGAACCCCAACACCATTCGCGAATACGGTTATCGATTGAATAAGAAATATTATTGCCGGCATGATGTTCCCCTAAAATAATGCGCATTGTTTCAATTGCGCGACCAGAATCACTAGAAACAGCTTCCACAAAATCAATATCTTTTAAGCCAAGGCCTAAATAATGAATCATTTCCGCACCTTTTTCTGTTAGTGGGGTATCACACCAACCTTGTGCCCGTTGTAGTGCGTTAAACATTGTTTTACCGTGACGAATGACATATAATTCAACTTTTTCCATCTGAAGATCTCCTTTTTATAATTTAATTTCGATTATAAGTTTATGCTTTAAAACGTTCCTTTAAAAAAAGGATTTGTTTTCTTTTCTCGCTCGATAGTCGTCGCTTCACCGTGACCTGGGTAAACAGGGAACTCATCTGGCAAAGTGAAAAGTTCTGTTTTGATACTATTTAATAATTGCTCTAAATTGCCAGTGGGTAAATCAGTTCGTCCGATACTACCGCGAAAGAGTGCATCACCACTAATCACAAAGTCATCGAAAACAAAACTAACACTGCCAATCGAATGTCCTGGCGTAGGTATAACAGTAAACGTCATTTCCCCTAAAGTATATTCTTTTAGTTCAAATAAAAAATCGGCTGGTGCGACAATAATGTTTGCCATATCATCGTGACGATCTAAACCTGAAAGATTCATAATTGGATCTTGCAACCAATCAGCTTCTAAAGGACTAACATAAACAGGGATTTTGTAGTATTCACGTAAGTCATCCACAGCACCAATATGATCATAATGGGTATGGGTTAATAAAATAGCAACCGGTTTTGCCTTTAATTTTTTAATCTCTTGCATAATTAAAGGACCATCAGCACCAGGGTCAATAATTAGTAGGTGTTCTTTTTTCACGACTAGATAGCAATTTTCTTCAATTGCACCTGTCGAAATTTTAATAATTTCCATTTTTTCGCCTCCACACTGGTTCTCACTTCCAGTATAGCTTAAAGAAGAAAACAAACAAAGGGAGATGTCTAAGTAAATTCTAAAGTGTCCTATGCTATGATAAAAGAAAAAGCGCTTTGAAAGGTTGAGAGATGTGAAATTTTATTTACGAGATAGCTTAGTGGAACTAGGGATGGAGGCAATTGTCTTAGCCAAAGTAAGCAATGTGGATCCCAATGCGCCGCTAACAGCAGATTTAGAGGAATATATTGCTACAAGTGAGGACCTAGCCGCTGCATACGACCGCGAGGCAATTCGCGTGCATTCCGTTATCGCCGGTTATCGGGAAAAAATGCAAAAAATTGATAAAAGTGTGAAGAAAAATCCTCCCACAGCAGAAGCCTTAATTAAAAATATTCAGCGTCGTGGGAGTCTGCCACGTGTTAACAGCATTGTTGATTTGTATAATGCCGAAGCACTCCATTCTTTTTTAGCAATTGGTGCGCACGATTATGATACGATTACAGATTTTGTTGAATTTACGCGAGCGAGTGAACCGACAACTTTTACACCAATTGGATCAAAAAATAAGCAAGTTGAAATCGGAGATATTTTTTATCGTGATCAAAAAGGTGTGATGGCTTATCTTGATGCCAGAGATGGTGAGGATTATAAAATTACACAAAAGACGAAAAATCTTTTATTAATTATGCAGGGAAATGCCAATACGAATGTTATGATACGAGTTGCTGCTTTAACACGTGTTTGTGATAACATTCAAAAAATATGTCCGAATGCGACTTATGAAATTGCGGTTGTGACCCAAAAAGCAGATACTTTTTTTGAATAATTTTTGACATTAACTTCATTTTCTCCGTTGTTAAGGTGAAGGAGGAGATGATATGTATCAACAATTTTGGCAATTTCTTGTGTTTTTGCAGAGTACAGGGATTTTTAATGTTGTAGCGGTTTTAGCAGTGGCAATGATCTTTGATTTTTTTAGTGGAATGCTTGCGGCTACCTGGACAAAAACCATATCTTCCCGCATTGGCATTAATGGGATTATTCGTAAGCTTGCGAGTATGTTTTTATTGCTCTTTTTTATACCTGTGGCGTTTATTTTGCCTGCTAGTACGGGTGTTGCAATGTTATGGGTTTTTTATTTAGGTTATTTGTGGTTAGAAATTGAATCAATTTTAGAAAATTATCGTAAGCTGGGAATAGACACGACTATCTTTAAAAAATTTTTAGCCGAATTAAAAAAACGCAAATAAAATTGTTTTAGTTTTTAAAAGAACACGAAAAATGGCGCTGACAAAGGACTTGTCAGTGTTTTTTTATTAGCCAAAGACATGAGTTGTTTCTCGTGGTGATTTCTGTTAAATTGAGTTGTATTTTAAAAATACAACTTTATTACTAGATAATTTTACAACCCTTAAAAAAATTAAAAGCGATACAGTTTTTTTAGTCATAGGAGGTGGTCTTTTGCAGCATGCGCGGGTGTCAGTTCGAAAACTAGTGGAATTTATTTTACGAAGAGGCAGTATCGACAGTCGTCATACTAGCAATCATACTGCTCAAGAAGGTGCTAAGATTCATCGCCGGTTACAAAAAGCCGCAGGTGATGACTATCAAAAAGAAGTCGCTTTAAAACATACGTTAAAAATAGCAAAAGATGAATTAACGGTAGAGGGCCGAGCGGATGGGATCTTTAAAGATGGGTTAGAGTATGTTATTGATGAAATTAAAACATCAGAAACGCCCTTTGAGGAATTAGCACCAGAACAAAAAGAATTATTTTTCTACCAAGGAATGGTTTATGCGTATATTTACGCAGTCCAACATGATTTAGCGACTATTAAAGTACAGTTAACTTATTTTCAAACTATCGAAGAAAAGGTTACAAAAGAAGTACGTGTTTTTTTATTTCAAGAACTAGCTGATTTTTTTACACAATTAACAGGTGAATATCAAAAATGGTTGGAATTTCAAAATAATTGGCGTCGGGTTCGAAATACTTCGTTACAATTGCTGCAATTTCCTTACGATGAATTTCGTAAAGGACAAAGAGAGTTGGCAGTGGCCGCTTATAAAACGTTAAAAACACAACAATGTTTATTTGTTGAGGCGCCGACTGGAACAGGTAAGACGATTTCAACACTTTTTCCAGCACTGAAAGCATTAGGTGAAGAAGATGATGATCGTATTTTTTATCTAACGGCTAAAACAATTACCCGGCAAGTGGCAGAAGATGCACTAAAGGCGCTTTGTAATGATGACAAAGCGCAACTAAAAAGCGTCACCTTAACTGCTAAAGATAAAATTTGTTTTTTAGCTGAGCGCAACTGTACTCCAGAGCATTGCCCTTTTGCAGATGGCTATTACGATCGAATTAACGAAGGTTTATGGGATTTGTTACACCATGAAAATCAGATTACCCGTTCAGTGATTGAAACCTATGCAAAAAAGCATACACTTTGTCCGTTTGAATTATCATTAGACGTTAGTCTGTGGTGTGATGTTATTATAGGTGATTATAATTATCTTTTTGATCCGACGGTTTATTTACGCCGCTTTTTTGAAGAAGAAAATGAAAATCATTATTTCTTAATTGATGAAGCCCATAATCTTGTTGCTCGTTCAAAAGAGATGTATTCAGCAGAGATTTCGCGTCAAAGCGGGGAACACTTGCTAGGGCTATTACCGCAAAAAGATCGAAAACTGCGACGTAGTCTAATAAGATTAGACGATGAATTTACATTAATTGAAACAGCGGTGACAGAAAAGAAAGAACATTTTTTTGCCCAAAAGCCACCTGCGGATAGTTTTAACAAGCAGTTATACAAAGTCAGTGAAAAGCTCCATGAATGGTTAGGAGAAAATCCCGAAGATAAAGCGCAAGAAATTGCGCTAAATTATTATTTTACAGTGCTAAATTATTTGAAGATTAGTGAGCTTTACGATGAGCATTATATTACTACTGTTACGCGTAATTATCGTGACGTTACGCTAAAACAATTTTGTTTAGATCCTGCTCCGTTTTTAAATCAAATGTTAAATAAAGGCAAAGGTGCTATTTTATTTTCTGCTAGTTTTACCCCACTTACTTATTATCAAGAAGTTTTAGGTGGAGGGAAAGAAGCGTTGCGTTACCGTTTGCCGAGTCCCTTTTTGCCTGAGCAACAAGCACTCTTTATATTAGATTACATCCCGACCACGTATAAACAACGGGAAAACAGCCTGACAAATCTAGTGGCTGCAATATATGAGATGGTGATGGCTAAAAAAGGAAATTATTTTGTTTTTCTACCTTCTTATGCGTATTTAGATTTAGTCGCAACTGCTTTTAAAAAAGCCTATCCTGAGATTGAGACTCTTATTCAAAATAACGAACTGTCAGAAGGAGAAAAGGAGAATTTTTTAGCGGCATTTATTTCTGATCCCCAAACTGCTTTAGTAGGTTTTTGTGTGTTAGGCGGGGTCTTTTCAGAAGGAATTGATTTAAAAGGAAGTCGTTTAATTGGAAGTATGATTGTAACAGTCGGCTTGCCGCAGATGAACCATGAACAAGAATTACTAAAAGGTTATTATGGTGGTAAAAAAGGATTTGACTATGCTTATCGTCTGCCGGGGATGAATAAAGTTTTACAGGCTGCTGGTCGTGTGATTCGCGATCAAAAGGATTATGGTGTGGTGTTATTAGTCGATCAACGTTTTGAAAGTCCTGAATATCTGAGTCTTTTTCCGCCTCACTGGCATCACTTTTTACCAATTCACAATCCTCAAGAATTAAAGTCGAATTTATTACACTTTTGGGAACAAAAAAATGATTAAAAAGATTGCATTCAAAGCGACAACTGCTATATTAGAAAGGGAATAAAATTGCCGGTTACGGCATTACCATAAATTTATTGTAAAAGGAGTTTGAGGGTTGTGACAAAAGTTTGGCAGCAACATCTACAAATGGAAATGATGAAAAAAATTGGAGTTGTCTTGCTATCAGGGGTAATTGCAGCCGTGGCACTGAACTTCTTTTTAATTCCCGCTCAGGTTTTAGCGGCAGGTATGAACGGGGTAGCACAAATTGTGGTTTCTTTAGGACACCGCTATTTCGGTATTACTTTTGATACTGGGATTTTTATTTTCCTATTAAACGTTCCAATTTTTATTGTTGGTTTTTTAAAGTTAGGCAAAGCGGCGACTTTTTGGAGTTTTATGAATGTTATTAGCGTTTCATTGTTTACCATTATCGTTCCGCAAGGTGAAGTCACAAATAATATCTTAATGAATGCTATTGTAGGTGGTGTGCTATTAGGCGTTGGTGGTGGCTTATCTTTAAAATTTGGTTTTACGACTGGCGGTTTAGATATTGTCTCGTTGATTTTATCCAACACCACCGGAAAAACAGTCGGAAACTTTATGTTGTTACTAAATGGGATTATCGTTTTGATTGCCGGTTTTATCTTTAGTTGGGAAAGTGCGTTATATACGATTATTTCGATTTATGCGATGAGCCATGTGGTGGATGCAATTCATACCAGTCATCAAAAAGTCACCGCCTTTATTATTACTACCAAACCTGATCTAGTGGGCCAAAATATTTCTGAACATGTTTTTCGCGGCATGACACTATTACCTTCGATGGGTGGCTATTCTGGTGTGGAAGGTAAAATGATTATGATGGTTGTTACCCGGTATGAAGTCTATGATTTAGAACAAGCTATTTTAGAGGTCGATGAAAACGCGTTTGTTGACTTTGTTCCAACTCAATCGATTATTGGTCGTTTTGCCAGTGAAGATGATCAGCGTACTTTTAAAGCAACTGGTGTTTTTCCAGAAATTAAAATGACGAAGAAAAAAGGACATAAATAAGATTACGATTTTAAAAATTAATATTTTAATGAGCTATTCAAGTTATTAATTACCTCTTGCGTCATTTATACTTTACATTGACCGGGTGATACTTAATTGACTTGAATAGTTTTTTATAGGTAATAAAAGGTAGGTTGTGTTTTTTTATGATAAGCTGCACACATTCAATTTTTAAAATAAGAAATAATAATGAAGAAATTTAAGAAAAATATAAAATCGAAATGATCATTCTTCCTTTTTTTAAAAAAACTTTTTTCCAAAGATAATTTGTGTTATTTTGATTAAGAGAAGGCAATTATTTCTCAAATACTAGCATGAGATTAGAAAGGAGATGATTTTTTTGGACGAAGACTCGCCTGAGGGAGAGCAGAAATTTTTAGAATTTTTAGTTTGTTTGGCGCACTTCTTAATTGAATAAACGAAATAAAAAGCACGTTACAGGCTGTCGTTACGTCTGTAAGGGGCTTATTTGTCGTTTATTTAAAAATTAAAGGAGCAAACAAACAATGGAAAAAACACAAGCATTTCAGTTAGATGAACAAGAAGTATTAGAAAAATATGGTTTAAAGACTAAGTCAGGACTTTTTAGTCAAGAAGCAAAAAGACGTTTGGAAAAAGATGGATTGAATAAATTGACAAGTCAAAAAACCTCAAGGTGGCGTTTACTGTTACGTCAGTTTCACAATATGATTATTTATATTTTACTTTTTGCGGCTATATTGACTTTTCTTATGGGTCATACTTCAGATGCGATTATTATTATTGTGGTTGTTTTAGTCAATGTTTTCATTGGCTATTATCAAGAGGCAAGCGCTGCTGATGCTTTGGAAAAAATTAAAAATTTACTGTCACAAGAAGCCACAGTCTATCGAGATGGTATTCGACAAGATATAGCAGCCGAAACTTTAGTAGTAGGTGATGTAGTTTTTTTAGAAGCAGGGGATAATGTTCCTGCTGATTTACGTATGATTGAAACGGATAATTTGAGGATTCAAGAATCATCTTTAACGGGTGAGGCAGATTCCGTTGAAAAAAACTCGAAAAAGATATCCTATGCTAAAACGCCGCTGGCAGAAAGAAGAAACTTAGCTTTTGCCTCCACTTCTGTTACAGCCGGAAGTGGTATTGGGGTAGTGATTGCAACAGGGGTAAAAAGTGAAATTGGTAAGATTTCGACAGAGGTTGCTCAAACTAAAAGTGTAAAAACACCTCTTATGAAAGAAATTGATAACTTAGGCAAAGGGATTACATGGGTTATTATTGGTGTTTCTCTTCTCTTATTTATTATTAGTTTGGTACTGGAAACTTATGCAATTTCAGCTCTTTCATTGGCTGTTGTTACAATGATTGTCGGTTCGATTCCGGAAGGATTGCCTGCTACAACCTCTGTTGTGTTAGCGATGGGTGTTAGTGATATGGCCAAGAAAAACAATACTATTGTCAAAACACTACCCGCTGTCGAAACATTAGGTTCAGTGGCGGTTATTGCTACAGATAAGACGGGAACGCTGACGAAAAATGAAATGACAGTTAAAGACATCATATTAAACAAAAATAAATATCAAGTTACAGGAGATGGCTATGCACCTATTGGTAACATTTTAACAAGCGATGGTGTGAAAGCTCAGTTAGATGAAGAGTTACGTTTATTTTTAGAAGCTGGTTTCGAAGCAAATGATACGGTTTTAATTCAAGACGATGGTTGGAAAATTAATGGCGAACCCACGGATGGTTCTTTTTTAACGCTATATTATAAGCAGTTTCAGTTTCCCAATCAGCCTGCATATAAAGAAATTGACATGTTACCATTTGATTCTGATTATCGTTATATCGCTAAATTAGTTGAAAACAAAGACAAGCAACGCTTGCTGTTTATTAAAGGGTCGCCTGATAAGTTATTTCGAATGGCAAAATCCTATCAAAAAGCAGAATTTGATGAAGAATATTGGACAAAACAAGTCAGACCATTAACGGAACAAGGAAAGCGAGTAGTGGCGGTAGGGTATAAAGTGGTGGATGAAACAGTGAATGAAATTACCCCTGAACTTTTGCAAAGCGGCATTCAATTTTTAGGGCTTACCGGAATTATTGACCCGCCAGAAGAAGCTGTTATTCCAGCGTTAAAAGAAATGAATAGCGCTGGTGTTCAAGTCAAAATGATTACAGGTGACCATCCGCAGACTGCAAAAGCCATAGCTGAAAAATTAAATTTAGCACCGGAAATTTCGGTTGTGACTGGTGGAGAACTTGATCAAATGTCGCCAAAGGAATTGGAAAATGCGGTAGTAGAAAATCAAGTTTTTGCCCGCACTACCCCGCAAAATAAGTTGGAAATTATCGCAGCACTTCAACGAAATGGTTTAACAACCGCTATGACTGGAGATGGCGTCAATGATGCACCTGCTTTAAAGAAAGCAGACATTGGCGTTGCAATGGGGAAAAAGGGACAGATGTTGCTAAAGATTCTGCTGACATGATTTTAACCGATGATAATTTTGGTACTATGGCGATTGCAATTCGTGAGGGCAGAAGAATATATGATAACATCAAAAAGAGTATCCTCTTTTTACTGCCTACGTCCTTTGCAGAAGGATTGATTATTGCTTTTACAATATTGTTGCAAAAAGACATGCCTTTGCAACCAACGCAACTGCTTTGGATTAATATGGTTTCAGCAATTACAATCCAATTTGCTTTTATTTTTGAACCTGCAGAAAAAAATATTATGATGAAAAAGCCACGACAATCAACAGGCCGGATTTTTAACCGTCATGATATTTTCCAAATGGGATATGTTTCCGTTTTGGTTGCAGCGATAAGTTTAATAGCCTATGAATGGTTGCTTTCAAAAGGTGTCTCCACAACGACTGCAAGTACCATGATGATTAATATTGTCGTTTTAAGTAAAATTTTTTACTTGTTCAATATTAGGACGAAAGCGCCGCTTTTTTCTAAAAGCTTTTTTACGAACCCGAAAGCTTTTATAATTATCGGAATTATGCTTTTATTGCAAGTTGGACTAACATACTTGCCATTTATGCAAAGTTGGTTTTATACAGGTGGATTATCACTGCTAGAATGGCTGGTTGCGTTGATCGCAGGTATTCTTATTTTGGCGATTACAGAGTGTGACAAGTTAATTCGCTTAAAGGCACAACGTCAGAAATAAATAATTCAGATACTTTTATCATCTGATTTTTACTAATAAATAAAAGACAGCTGGACCACACAAAATGATTGTGTTGCTAGCTGTCTTTTTTTACAATTAAATTTTAACGAATCCCTAGTGCAATTCGAGCATAACGACTCATCTTATCAGTCGTCCACGCTGGATACCAAACCAATTTGACTTCGGTTTTGGTAACTTCTGGTACTTCAGCTAAAGCTTGATGAATTTGATCAGTTAAAATATCTGCTAAAGGACATCCCATCGTTGTCAATGTCATTTTAATGACAGTTTCACCAGTCTCGCCTTCAAATTCAATATCATATACTAAACCAAGATTGACAATATCAATACCTAATTCAGGGTCAATCACAGTTTCTAAAGCAGTTAAAATGCGTTCTTTAATTTCTTCAATTTCTTGTGTCGTCCGCGTTTCGTTCATAACAGCAACCCCTTTTAGAATTCTTTTCAAATAATAACTTGTTTTTTCGAATTTGTAAATCATCTGTTTTCTAAAATTAAGTAAAGACGAACGAAGGAATTGGATTTGGGGACATTTTGAAACTTACTATTGAATTTCAGCTAAAAAGTCGCTATGCTAAGTCCAACCAAATTGAAATGAGGCGATTTTGTGTTAACCACTAATTTCTTAGATTTTGATTTTTCCAATCCATTTATGAATGCATCTGGTGTTCATTGTATGACGACTAATGAGCTTGATGAATTAGCTGCTTCAAACGCTGGTGCATATATTATGAAAAGTGCCACGCCAGCAAAACGTGAAGGTAATCCGGAACCGCGCTATTTTGATGTTCCCCTGGGTAGTATTAATTCAATGGGATTGCCAAACCTAGGCTTTGATTATTACTTGGATTATGCGTTAAAACAACAAGAAAAGACAAGTCGCCCATTATTTTTCTCAGTGGCGGGTATGAGTGTAGCGGAAAATATTGCTATGCTTAAAAAAATCGAAGCAAGTGACTTCAAAGGGGTGACAGAATTAAATTTATCCTGTCCCAACGTTCCTGGTAAACCCCAAGTTGCCTATGATTTTGAATTGACAGATGAAACATTAGCACAAGTATTTGACTTTTTTACTAAACCATTAGGGGTCAAATTACCGCCGTACTTTGATATGGCTCATTTTGATCAAATGGGAGCAATATTAAATAAATATCCTTTAAGTTATGTGAATGCAATAAATAGTATTGGCAATGGCTTATACATTGACACAGATAGTGATCAAGTTGTCATTAAACCTAAAGAAGGATTTGGGGGAATTGGCGGTGAATACGTAAAGCCAACTGCTTTAGCAAATGTTCGTGCTTTTTATACACGTCTTAAACCTGAAATTAAAATTATTGGCACTGGTGGCATTTTAACTGGACAAGATGCGTATGAACATTTACTATGTGGGGCAACTATGCTACAAGTTGGAACGCAATTGCAAAAAGAAGGACCTGCCATTTTTGATCGTTTACAAAAAGAACTAATGGCTATTATGGAAGAAAAGGGCTATAAAACAATTGCTGAATTTCGTGGCAAATTAAAAGCTATCGTTTAAAATATTATAATAAAAGAGATTGTACTTTTACGGTGCAATCTCTTTTATTTATCGATATAAGGATATTCATTGAAATGGTAGTGGGGATATTATATATTTATTATGAAGAGATACATATTATCATTTATCCCACTATGTTAGTTAATGATATTTTAATTTTGTTTTAACTATTTTGGATAAATTGAACCTGTCAAAGGATGGTGTTTATGAAAAAAATGAAGATATCGTTGCGGGATATCGGGATTTTCGGCGGTTTTATTGCCATTTTAATAATCATTCGAATATTCATTTTCTCACCAGTAATCGTTGACGGGTCTTCCATGGCGCCAACGCTTTATGATAGTGATCGAGGCTTTGCTTTGAAAATTGGGAAATTGCAACGCTTTAGTATCGTAGTGTTAAACAATCCGGATCAGTTCAGTGAAGAGGAAAAATTTATTAAACGCGTCGTAGGCTTGCCAGGTGAAAAGATTGAATACAAGAATAATAATCTATATATTAATAATAAAGCGACAAAAGAAAATTTTAAAACCGAGGATATGATTTGGGAAATGGATAATTTTATTTATCAAATTGCTCCGGGTGAATATTTTGTTTTAGGAGATAATCGGGATCACTCAACCGATAGTCGTAATTTTGGTTCGATTCACCGCGACGAGATTATTGGGACATTTCGTTTACGTTTTTATCCAATTAGTTCGTTTCGACTATTTTAAATGAGGAGTATAAAATGCAAATACAATTAGCCACACAAAAAAATCTACCTGAAATTATGGAAGTAATTGAAGATGGACGTGCCTTTTTAAAGCGTCAAGGACTACCACAGTGGCAAAATGGTTATGGCCCTAGTGAAGCGCAAATGGCAGAAGATATTGCCAATCAATTTTGTTTTATTGCCATTTTGAAAGGAAAAATAGTTGCTGTAGCTAGTCTTATAAGAGGAGTTGATCCTGTCTATAGTGAAATAACGGGTGCTTGGTCTTATGAGGATGAAATGGGCTATATTGCCATTCATCGTGTCGCTGTCAGTAGAGATTTCACCAAACAAGGTATCGCGCGTCAATTTTTAACTGCACTAATCAAAGTAGCGCAGGAGCAAGGCTACAAAGATATTAGAATAGATACATATCCTGATAATAAGCCGATGATTAAGACGATTGAAGCTTTGGGATTTTTTTACTGTGGTCAAGTCCATTTTCCGATACCAGCGGGGGTACGCAATGCTTATCAGTTAGTTTTAGCTTAATTTTAGTTATTTATACTTTTTTTTGCTGAAAACTGGCGTCAAAATAATAAAATTTATTTATTAAAAATGGTTGAACCAACGCCGGATGAATCTGAATCTGCTTGTTTTCCTTGGGGCAGTAGGATTCTTTTTTTTATTTCTGTTATCTTTACAATTGTTATTTTAATAAAAATACCCTTCTTGCTTAGAATTCCATGAGAATGTGTGCTAAAATAATAACGAGGTAATAAAAGGGGGTTGCTCTATGAAAAAAAGAAATAGTTTGCGCTTGCGACGAGCGCTTTCGGCATTTAGTGTGCTGTTGGTTTTGTTTTCCCAAAGCGCGCCTGCTTATGCAAATGTAGTTGCTACTAGTGGTTCTAGTGAGGCAGTTTTAGAAAGTACAACAGAAACAACAACGAGTGAAAGTGAAGAAGAACAAGTTACTCCACCAACACCGGTTATTGTAGATAAGACAAAATTGGAACAACAACTTAGTCTGTTAAAAGAAGTGATGGCTAATGCGCAACAGTACCGACCATCAACTTATCCAGCAGCAAAAATAAATCAGCTTTATCAATTGGGCAGTGAGTTGGTTGCTGCTACTGAATCTGATCAACAAACAGTTGATGAATGTACTAATGAGATAGAAAACGTAAGAAGCGCTTTAGAACTTAAAGCTGATAAAACTAATTTACAAGCTTTACTAACTAAAGCTACAAGTTTTAAAGAAAGTGACTACACACCGGCTTCTTTTAAGAGCTTAAAAACACAAATTGACCTGGCAACACAGATTTCAAAAAATGAAGATGCAACAAATGAACAAGTGGCGACTGTTCAAATTGATTTACAAAAAGCAATTGATGGACTAGAAAAAGTAGTCACACCAAAACCAGATCCAAAACCTAAGCCACAGCCAAAACCAGATCCTGTGCCAACGCCAAAGCCAAAGCCTAATCAATCTACTGCAAATAAGCCAAATAAACCAAGTACGTCAACTAATAATGACAAGTCAAAAACAAATAGCACTCAGGCTAAGACACCAAAACCTGCAAATCAAGGACCTAGTCAAAAGGAAAATGCAACATCACTAGATAAAGACTTAGTCGTAGACAGTTTGACTGATTCTAATTTAAATGGATTTGAGCTTCCATTGTTGAGTAGCTTTAAAGATAAAAAACAGGCAGCTTTGATTGCAGCGGCGTTAAAGACGTTGAATAAACCCTTTGAAAAAAACGGCAAAGCACCGGAAGCCTTTAATAACTTAGGCTTACCAAACTACTTATATCATGAAATTTTTGGAATCACGTTAGGCAAAACATACGATGAAATGATAAAAGTAAATCAGCAGACAACTCTAGAAAAAGCCCAACCAGGCGATTTACTTTTTTGGCAAAACGATAAAAAAATAAATAAGGTTGCGCTATATCTGGGTCAAGGAAAATACATGCTAGCGACAGATGAAAATCATGAGGCGTTAAAAGAGCAACGCCAATTAAAAGAAGAAGCAAAAGAAGATGCTGATAAAGAAAATAATAATGAAAACAAACAAACAGAGCTACCCGGCGTTCAAATCTTTACACTTCAAGGTTATGAGGTAAACGATGCTGGTGTGGTGAAAATTAACGATGATGCTGTTAAAGCAGATGAAAAGACAACCTCTTCTTTAAGTGAAAAATATGGAGTGTCAGAAAATCCAAACGTCGTTATAAGTATGCCAACAGATTTAAACTTAACTGAAAAAGGCCAAGAAACATTAGATAGCTATGCTGCTACGATTGATTTCAAAGTTAACCCGATTACGCAACGTTTCATTGAATCCATTGCTGATGATGCAAGGGAGTTAGGTTTAAAATATGATGTTTTTGCATCTGTAATGATTGCGCAAGCTATTTTAGAAAGCGGATCTGGCGCAAGCGGCTTATCACGAGCTCCTTATTATAATTTATTTGGCATTAAGGGCTCTCACGCTGGTTCATCGGTAGCTATGAAGACAATGGAAGATAACGGTAATGGTGAATTGTATCAAATTACAGCAAATTTTAGAAGCTATCCGAGCTATAAAGAGTCTTTAAAAGATTATGTTGAATTAATTCGTGGTGGAATTGCTGGTAATGACAGCTTTTATAAAGCAGCTTGGCGTTCTGAAGCGGGTAATTATTTACAAGCTACCGATCATTTAATGGGAAAATACGCAACCGATACGCAATATAGTAACAAGTTAAATTCAATTATTGCTGCATATCATTTGACGCAATTTGATGAGCCTAAAACACCAGAAGGCACTCAAACGGGCGTAGTCATCCAATCGCGCCAAAATATTCCTATGTACTATCGGAATAAAATGATTTTTCCAGATTATGATGGTAAAAACTACAATACTTCTGGTTCTTATCCAGTCGGTCAGTGCACGTGGTATGTTTATAATCGGATTACACAACTCGGTGGTCGCGTTGATAACTTTATGGGAAATGGCGGAGAATGGGGCCAAAAAGGAGCAAAACTGGGTTATAAAACCACAAGTACGCCAAAAGTTGGTTATGCTGTAAGTTTTCATCCTGGTATAGCTGGCTCTAGTACAACGTATGGACACGTTGCTTTTGTTGAAGCAGTAGGTCCTGATGGAATTTTAGTTTCTGAAGGAAATGTTATCAGCCCAACAACTATTTCTTATCGTATCATTCCAAATAGTATCGCGCGTTCAAGTAACGTAACATATATTGCACCAAGGTAATCAGATAAAAAAGACAGTCATCGATCTTTGATGACTGTCTTTTTTTTAGCAAAATTAGGGAAATTTATTGTAAAAGATCAATCTTCTTTGTATCTCAACACTTCGCAGAAGATAGCTCAACACTGTTTAAATAAAAGTGAATTGTGTTGGAAGTGTTGGGAGAAATGCGTATTAGCCGCTTTTTAAAAGGCTATTTTGATATTAGTGATAAAGCGTTGAAAGAACAGTTGATGTTTAGTTTTTCAATTAATAAAATTATAGAGAATTTAACCATTTTAGATGCGACTAAGCTTTTGCGACTAGTGCAAAGTGCTGTTTCTTTAGCAGAAGAAAATTTAGGAATTACATTGTCAAACAGCAAATTATTTTTACTTTATTTACATTGCTGCTGTATGATTGAACGAATTTTAAGGAAAGAAAGCGTAGATGAACAAACAGACTTAATACCTTATGTGGAACAGGCGGGTTCTGAGATGGAACTGATCCATCGCGCTTTTCGAAACGTTGAAAATGAATATACCATCAAGATTTCTGACTTAGAATTGCGTCTAATTCACGAAATTATTAATGGTTAAGGAGAGGTTACAATGACTTTAGGTGTAATTTTTGACATGGATGGGGTTTTAATCGATTCAGAAAGTTTTTATTTTGAACGCCGAATGAATTTTTTTAAGGAAAAAAAACTAACTCCAGGCTCAAAAGATAAACTTGACTTTGTTGGATTAACAGAAGAGGGGATTTGGCAAGTATTAGTTCCAGACGTAGAAAATCGGGCAATCCTAAAAAAAGAATATCAAAAGTATCGCAAAGCACATCCGCTTGATTTTGTGAAAGCTCTAAGATGTGATGTAAAGGAAGTGTTAACTTACTTAAAGTATAATCAAATAAAAATAGCGTTAGCTTCCTCTTCTTCAGAAAACGAAATCAAAGCGATGTTACATCAAAATAATTTAGAATCTTTTTTGATTTTATCATTTCAGGTGAAAGTTTGACCAAAAGTAAACCACATCCTGAAATTTACCTGCTTTCAAAAGAAGCTTTACATTGTGATAATTATATTGCAGTGGAAGATTCACCAGTAGGAATAGCTTCGGCCAAAGCGGCTCAACTATATACGATAGCATTAAAACAAGATTTTCCAATTAACCAAAATGAGGCAGATTTAATTATAGATAATCTGTCTGATGTGATTAATGTGGTGGAAAATTGGAGTAAGTATAAAATTATGAGGAACACATAACCTTCATAAGATAATTGCAATTTGCGAAAATCACTTGTCCAATCAACTCTACATTTGGTAAGATGACAATGATTTGAAAAAGGAAGGTGCCTCATGAAAAAAAGATTGAAGAAAAAGCATGCTTATAAAAAATATATTCATGATATTTTTACCGGATACGAAAAAATGATCAGTGAACCAGAATTAGAGCAATTGACTTTTTCGTATTTGAATGAAGAAACAATTATTTATCGCGATGAAGACAAACGTATACGCTTTTTAACACGAGATAAATAAGTCTTAAGGAGATGAGAGTCTCCTTTTTTTGTGAAAAATTTTTAACGAATTATAATAGTTAAATAAAGAACAAAATGAATGTTTTGAGACTATTAAATCTCGGATAACTGGATTTTATAAGTATGAAAGCGCAAAAAAAGCGAATGAAACAAAAAAATGATTTTCAGTTTGATTTTTTTCGATGTACTGAGCAAATAAAATCATTGACCCAAAGCCGGAGAAGTGATAAATTAATCAACGTTGACGAAGCAGTCACACAGTTGAAAACAACTTGAAATATTCTTGAAAAAAGTTGTTGACAATTGTAACAATGATTGCTAAACTAACGAAGTTGCTTAGTGAGCAGCACTTTTATGAAATATCATTTCAAAAAGCTTTTAAAACTTTTTGAAAAAAACAGTTGACAAACAAAACGTCAGCTGATAAGATATAAGAGTTGCTGAAACATTTAAAAAGCAACGATGTAGACCTTTGAAAACTGAACAAAGCAAGCAAACGAACCAATGTGTAGGGCGCTTCTATTAATAGAAGCAAACAACATGCAAGCAATAGCTAGCAAAGTTAATTTTATTGAGCTTAACAGTCTGATGACTGTTCAAACACTTTTTATGAGAGTTTGATCCTGGCTCAGGACGAACGCTGGCGGCGTGCCTAATACATGCAAGTCGAACGCTTCTTTTTCCACCGGAGCTTGCTCCACCGGAAAAAGAGGAGTGGCGAACGGGTGAGTAACACGTGGGTAACCTGCCCTCAAGCGGGGGATAACACTTGGAAACAGGTGCTAATACCGCATAACAATAGTAAACACATGTTTATTATTTGAAAGGCGCTTTTGCGTCACTTGAGGATGGACCCGCGGTGCATTAGCTAGTTGGTGAGGTAACGGCTCACCAAGGCCACGATGCATAGCCGACCTGAGAGGGTGATCGGCCACACTGGGACTGAGACACGGCCCAGACTCCTACGGGAGGCAGCAGTAGGGAATCTTCGGCAATGGACGAAAGTCTGACCGAGCAACGCCGCGTGAGTGAAGAAGGTTTTCGGATCGTAAAACTCTGTTGTTAGAGAAGAACAAGGATGAGAGTAAAAAGTTCATCCCTTGACGGTATCTAACCAGAAAGCCACGGCTAACTACGTGCCAGCAGCCGCGGTAATACGTAGGTGGCAAGCGTTGTCCGGATTTATTGGGCGTAAAGCGAGCGCAGGCGGTTTCTTAAGTCTGATGTGAAAGCCCCCGGCTCAACCGGGGAGGGTCATTGGAAACTGGGAGACTTGAGTGCAGAAGAGGAGAGTGGAATTCCATGTGTAGCGGTGAAATGCGTAGATATATGGAGGAACACCAGTGGCGAAGGCGGCTCTCTGGTCTGTAACTGACGCTGAGGCTCGAAAGCGTGGGGAGCAAACAGGATTAGATACCCTGGTAGTCCACGCCGTAAACGATGAGTGCTAAGTGTTGGAGGGTTTCCGCCCTTCAGTGCTGCAGCAAACGCATTAAGCACTCCGCCTGGGGAGTACGACCGCAAGGTTGAAACTCAAAGGAATTGACGGGGGCCCGCACAAGCGGTGGAGCATGTGGTTTAATTCGAAGCAACGCGAAGAACCTTACCAGGTCTTGACATCCTTTGACCACTCTAGAGATAGAGCTTCCCCTTCGGGGGCAAAGTGACAGGTGGTGCATGGTTGTCGTCAGCTCGTGTCGTGAGATGTTGGGTTAAGTCCCGCAACGAGCGCAACCCTTATTGTTAGTTGCCATCATTTAGTTGGGCACTCTAGCGAGACTGCCGGTGACAAACCGGAGGAAGGTGGGGATGACGTCAAATCATCATGCCCCTTATGACCTGGGCTACACACGTGCTACAATGGGAAGTACAACGAGTTGCGAAGTCGCGAGGCTAAGCTAATCTCTTAAAGCTTCTCTCAGTTCGGATTGTAGGCTGCAACTCGCCTACATGAAGCCGGAATCGCTAGTAATCGCGGATCAGCACGCCGCGGTGAATACGTTCCCGGGCCTTGTACACACCGCCCGTCACACCACGAGAGTTTGTAACACCCGAAGTCGGTGAGGTAACCATTTGGAGCCAGCCGCCTAAGGTGGGATAGATGATTGGGGTGAAGTCGTAACAAGGTAGCCGTATCGGAAGGTGCGGCTGGATCACCTCCTTTCTAAGGAATATTACGGAAACTACACAGTTTGTAACTTGTCTTTGTTCAGTTTTGAGAGGTCTACTCTCAAACAATTTTGTTCATTGAAAACTGGATACTTGAAGAAAAAAATCAAAACAAACCGAGAACACCGCGTTGAATGAGTTTTTTAATAAGTTCAATTGCTTATTTTCTT
The DNA here is from genome assembly GCF_051713765.1 of Enterococcus sp. DIV0755b. Classification (NCBI taxonomy): domain Bacteria; kingdom Bacillati; phylum Bacillota; class Bacilli; order Lactobacillales; family Enterococcaceae; genus Enterococcus; species Enterococcus sp. DIV0755b. The sequence continues at coordinate 1,795,666 of NZ_JBIOQN010000001.1, forward strand.
GAGTAAGCTTCTATCGCTAGAAGAACTGCTCAAAACCAGACCGAAAGGTCTTATAAGGTTAAGTGAATAAGGGCGCACGGTGGATGCCTTGGCACTAGGAGCCGATGAAGGACGGGACTAACACCGATATGCTTTGGGGAGCTGTAAGTAAGCTATGATCCAGAGATTTCCGAATGGGGGAACCCAGCATCTTTTATAGGATGTTACGTATACGTGAATACATAGCGTATACGAGGTAGACGCAGAGAACTGAAACATCTAAGTACCTGCAGGAAGAGAAAGAAAAATCGATTCCCCAAGTAGCGGCGAGCGAAAAGGGACCAGCCCAAACCAAGATGCTTGCATCTTGGGGTTGTAGGACTCCGATATGGTAGTTCTTTCAGATAGTCGAATGACTTGGAAAAGTCAGTCAAAGAGGGTAAAAACCCCGTAGACGAAATTTGGAAGGCACCTAGGAGGATCCTGAGTACGGCGGAACACGAGGAATTCCGTCGGAATCCGGGAGGACCATCTCCCAAGGCTAAATACTCCCTAGTGACCGATAGTGAACCAGTACCGTGAGGGAAAGGTGAAAAGCACCCCGGAAGGGGAGTGAAATAGATCCTGAAACCGTGTGCCTACAACAAGTTAGAGCCCGTTAATGGGTGATAGCGTGCCTTTTGTAGAATGAACCGGCGAGTTACGATTGCATGCGAGGTTAAGTTGAAGAGACGGAGCCGCAGCGAAAGCGAGTCTGAATAGGGCGAATGAGTATGTAGTCGTAGACCCGAAACCATGTGATCTACCCATGTCCAGGTTGAAGGTGCGGTAAAACGCACTGGAGGACCGAACCCACGTACGTTGAAAAGTGCGGGGATGAGGTGTGGGTAGCGGAGAAATTCCAAACGAACTTGGAGATAGCTGGTTCTCTCCGAAATAGCTTTAGGGCTAGCGTCGAAGTGAAGAATGATGGAGGTAGAGCACTGTTTGGACTAGGGGCCCATCTCGGGTTACCGAATTCAGATAAACTCCGAATGCCATTCATTTATATTCGGCAGTCAGACTGTGAGTGATAAGATCCATAGTCGAAAGGGAAACAGCCCAGACCACCAGCTAAGGTCCCAAAATGTATGTTAAGTGGAAAAGGATGTGGGGTTGCACAGACAACTAGGATGTTGGCTCAGAAGCAGCCACCATTTAAAGAGTGCGTAATAGCTCACTAGTCGAGTGACCCTGCGCCGAAAATGTACCGGGGCTAAACATACTACCGAAGCTGTGGAGTACACCGTAAGGTGTATTGGTAGGAGAGCGTTCTAAGGGCGTTGAAGGTAGATCGTGAGGACTGCTGGAGCGCTTAGAAGTGAGAATGCCGGTATGAGTAGCGAAAGACAGGTGAGAATCCTGTCCACCGAATGACTAAGGTTTCCTGGGGAAGGCTCGTCCGCCCAGGGTTAGTCGGGACCTAAGCCGAGGCCGACAGGCGTAGGCGATGGACAACAGGTTGATATTCCTGTACCCGTTGTATTTGTTTGAGCAATGGAGGGACGCAGGAGGCTAAGAAGTGCAGACTGATGGATATGTCTGTTCAAGCAGTAAGTCTTGAGATGAGTCAAATGCTTATTTCTATAAGGACAAGCTGTGATGAGGAGGGAAATAATAGTACCGAAGCTTCTGATGTCACACTGCCGAGAAAAGCTTCTAGTGAGAAGACAACGGCCCGTACCGCAAACCGACACAGGTAGTCGAGGAGAGAATCCTAAGGTGAGCGAGAGAACTCTCGTTAAGGAACTCGGCAAAATGACCCCGTAACTTCGGGAGAAGGGGTGCTGACCGCAAGGTCAGCCGCAGTGAATAGGCCCAAGCGACTGTTTATCAAAAACACAGGTCTCTGCAAAATCGAAAGATGAAGTATAGGGGCTGACGCCTGCCCGGTGCTGGAAGGTTAAGAGGAGTGCTTAGCGTAAGCGAAGGTACGAATTGAAGCCCCAGTAAACGGCGGCCGTAACTATAACGGTCCTAAGGTAGCGAAATTCCTTGTCGGGTAAGTTCCGACCCGCACGAAAGGCGTAACGATTTGGGCACTGTCTCAACGAGAGACTCGGTGAAATTTTAGTACCTGTGAAGATGCAGGTTACCCGCGACAGGACGGAAAGACCCCATGGAGCTTTACTGTAGTTTGATATTGAGTGTCTGTACCACATGTACAGGATAGGTAGGAGCCGTAGAGATCGGGACGCTAGTTTCGAAGGAGGCAATGGTGGGATACTACCCTTGTGTTATGGCCACTCTAACCCGCACCACTAATCGTGGTGGGAGACAGTGTCAGATGGGCAGTTTGACTGGGGCGGTCGCCTCCTAAAAGGTAACGGAGGCGCCCAAAGGTTCCCTCAGAATGGTTGGAAATCATTCGCAGAGTGTAAAGGCAGAAGGGAGCTTGACTGCGAGACTTACAAGTCGAGCAGGGACGAAAGTCGGGCTTAGTGATCCGGTGGTTCCGCATGGAAGGGCCATCGCTCAACGGATAAAAGCTACCCTGGGGATAACAGGCTTATCTCCCCCAAGAGTCCACATCGACGGGGAGGTTTGGCACCTCGATGTCGGCTCGTCGCATCCTGGGGCTGTAGTCGGTCCCAAGGGTTGGGCTGTTCGCCCATTAAAGCGGCACGCGAGCTGGGTTCAGAACGTCGTGAGACAGTTCGGTCCCTATCCGTCGCGGGCGTTGGAAATTTGAGAGGAGCTGTCCTTAGTACGAGAGGACCGGGATGGACTTACCGCTGGTGTACCAGTTGTCTCGCCAGAGGCATCGCTGGGTAGCTATGTAGGGAAGGGATAAACGCTGAAAGCATCTAAGTGTGAAGCCCACCTCAAGATGAGATTTCCCATTTCTTAAAGAAAGTAAGATCCCTGAGAGATGATCAGGTAGATAGGTCAGGAGTGGAAGTACAGTGATGTATGGAGCGGACTGATACTAATCGATCGAGGACTTAACCAAAGTAAAAGAAAACTCGGACGAGTTTTGATAACTTCAAGATCCAGTTTTGAGTGAATGAAATTCACTTAATTAAATAGTGTGGTGGCGATAGCGAGAAGGATACACCTGTAACCATGCCGAACACAGAAGTTAAGCTTCTTAGCGCCGATTGTAGTGAAGGGTTTCCCTTTGTGAGAGTAGGACGTCGCCACGCAATGACAAAGCCAAGTCAATTCAGACTTGGCTTTTTTTTGATTTTAAAATTACATAAAAATGATAAAGTAATTCTTAAAATATCTTTTTTTATTGTATTCATTCATCTAAATTGTCTACAATATTATTATCATGAGAGGAGTAGTACGATGAGTATAAAAAATAAAAGAAAATCAAATTATTTATTACCTATTATAATCGCAATGTTATTAACGTTTTTTATTGGTCTAGCCAAAAACGCTTCTGCTGCTGAAGACGCGGTAATTAATGAACGTTGGGGAAAGCCTACGGTTGTTTTAGGATCAGCCTTAAATAGTACCCAAAGAGCTGAAACTTTGGAGAAATTTGGAGTAAGTGTAGATGCTGTTAATATCGATGTTGCAAACGGTGCGGACTTAGTGAAATATTTAGGTTATGGTAGCGGAGATGATAATGTTATGTTCAGCTCTGTCATGGTCACAAGAGAAAATGAAGGCCAAGGTGTTAAAGTTGATATTTTAACACCAGAAAATATAACATTAATTACTGCTGATCAGTATAAAAATCCTTTGATTACTGCCGGTATTACAGACGCAACAATTAAAGTAGCCAGTGTAGTTAAAGTGACTGGTGAAAGTGCGTTAACTGGCGTTTATAAAGCTTTTGAAGCAAATGGCGAAAAAGTTGATGAAAATCGAGCAAAATTAGCCCAAGAAGAATTGGATACAACGCAAAGTGTGTCAGATACAATTGTTAAAAACGCTGCAGAAAAAAATGCAAACGAAAACTTAACTGAACAAGAGCAAGAAAAAGCAGATGAAGCTTATCGTACCCAATTAAATCAAACATTGGTGGAAATCAAACAAGAATTAGCTGCTTTAAAAGAAAAACAAGGTGAGCTAGCTACTAAAGCAGATGTTGAGAAAATTGTTAATGATGCCCTAGCAAAATATAATTTATCTGATTACATGTCAAGCGAGGATGTCAATAAATTAGTGTCTTTAGCTGAAAAATATCAGAAAACTGATGGTGTTTTAGATAAGAACTCACTAGCACAATTAGACAAACTCAGTGATAGTTTTAATAAAACTGTTAATAAATTAAGTGATGAACTGGGATCTTTTGGTGAGAAACTAAAAGGAACATTAAATGACAACCAGGGATTTTTCAGTAATTTATGGCAGAGTATTAAAGATTTCTTTAATGGCCTTTTTAATTAATGTCTACCCGCAGTCGAGGCGATCTCGTTACTGCGGTTTTTTATTATCTAGTGTGTTCAAATAACGCTTATTCACTATTTAATGCTAAAATAGTACTATATTGTGGTGAAAGAAGGGATTAAGATGAATAACGATTATGAAGAAACAAATTTGAAGTCCACTGAAGTTGAAGACTCAAAAAGTTTTAGTGAGATCAAAGAAGTTGCTTCAAAAAACATTGGTCAAATGTTGCATGATTTGCAAGATTTTGAATTAGCGATTACAGAAGAACGAATTCCCGATATTTATCGGATATATAACGGCCGTTTACATGACGAGCTGAAAAAAACCTCAAACGCAAACCACGAAATCGATAAGTTATTAACGAAAAAAATTCATGATAGTTTTTTAGAAACATTTCCATTTATGCAACATCATGAAAAAGTTTCTGAAACTTTAAATTATTATCGCATTGGTGATTATTATCGACAAAGAGCAACAGTAGGGATTGATGCTAGTTTACCAGAAATTTTTATTATTCCTAAAATTGATAGCCAGTGGGAAGCATTTATCACCGATCATGAAGGTCCAATGAGACAAATTGAACAAGAAATTGATCAACTTACTGCTAATGCAATCATGGCTCAAAAACAAATCGAAAAATTAGATGAAGAAATTAAGGAGCTTAATCAAAAAGAAAAAGCAGTTGAGAATACCAAAGGATTTTTTAATCGAAATAAAGCAGATGAAGAATTGGATGTTATCGTAAAACAAAAGGAAGAATTGGAAAAACAGCGGGCCCAGTGGCTACCATACGTTGAAAAAAAGGAACAAACGGCCCAACAAAAAGCGACTTTAGAAAATAATTACCAACAACTAAGATTAAACCGAGCTGTCGTTATTAAGGAATTTCGCCAAATTAACCGTTATTTTGGCAGCTTAGAAGACTTACAAAAACAGTTGCAAACTTTCTTAGCCGACTACTTGAATCAAGGAGGGGAAGCGTAATGGGAGAAGAAAATAACAATTTGGAAGAAAAAGAAACGGTAGCAGAAAACGTTAGTTCAACGCAACCACCTACTGATTCGCAGATAGAAGATACTACTGGGGCGACTAATTTAGCAGAAGATGGTCTGACTTATGAAGCAACAAAGACTACAGAAGAACAAGCGTATCAGCAAAACAAAGAAAATGATCATGATGAAATTGTGCGATTAATTGCAGCGTCTGAGGCAGAACTGGCGGACTTAAAACTACGTAAATCATTAATGGAAGCTGACTTTACAGAATTGTTAGAAGAATATAAACGACTGATTATTCCTCAAGTTGAAATCTCGGTAATCGCTAAAAAAATTCTATTAGAATATTTCTCCTATGAGCTTTTAAAACCACTACATTCGGTTGGGTTAAAACCAGCCGAAAATAATTATGATGTGTGGGAAACAAAACACTTCTTAGTTCAATACTATTTAGATGAATCACAACAATTAATTTTTAATTTTAAAATTAATCCCGTTGATCAGCGTTTCACATCAGAATTCATGCCACTATTGACGCTTGATGTTAAAAATATGAAAGTGACAATTAAAGATGATGAAGTTTTGCGATTAATTCATCTTTGGTATGCTGACAAAGTTTTTTCAGAAAGTCAGCTATCTTTAGTGAACTACGATATTAATTTATTGTTACAACACTTACGCAGTCTTGGCTTTGAAGTAGCGGCTACGCTGTTGGATAATACGCAAAAATTACACGTTGAACTTGAGACAGAATATCAGCTATCAACTTCAGTTTTAGACGAAATATTTATCATTGCAATGGAAAATGAAGACTATGATTTTGAAAAAGTTGAAAGGCATCATTATGAAGTTTTACTGGATCAAGAGCAAAAAGTTGCCATTTATCCTGGTAACAAGGGACTAACATCATTATTTATTGATTCCAATCAAAGACGTCGTTCACTTTTAGACTTTTTTACCAGCTATGCTTTTTTAGTACCATTACTCGTTCGTAATTAATTTAAAAAGACCTTCTATCTACCATTTACCGAAAGTAGATAGAGGGTCTTTATTTCTAATGTAAATGAATTAATCTAAAATGCTATCAGTAATCATTCCACGTTTTTGTAAAAAATAAGAAACAACAATTAAACCATACATCACAATTGTAACTTCGGTAACTACTAAATTACTGGTGGTTAAAATCGCAATAAAAATACAAGTTAAGCTTAATAATGTAATAATATTGATTATTCGTTTGACAAAAGAGGTATTGTTTTGCTGCAAGTAACGGAAATAAGCTAAACATAACATTAGCCAAATTAAAAGAACCGTATATGATAGTGAACCGACTAAATAATTGAAAAGTGATTCACCAAAAAGATAAGATAATAAAACACCAACATAAAGCATTCCTGTCGAGAACATCACTGCTCGATTTGGTACACCATGTTTATTTAAACGCATAACTTTACTGAATTTTTTTGTTTTTGAAAGTTGTAAATGTAAAATTCTAGAAGATGCATAGATACCTGAATTAATGGAAGAAAATAAGGCGAATACAATCACCAAATTCACAATATCTGCGGCAAAAGGAATTTGCATTTTTTCAAAGACTAATACAAATGGACTTGCATCTGAATGTGCCAACGTTTGCCAAGGATAAATTACTAATAATAAAAACATAGGTACGATATAAAAGGCGATAATACGAAATAACACACTACGAATTGCCTTGGGAATTGATTTTGCCGGATCTTCTGTTTCCCCCATAGCAATAATTACCAGCTCAGTACCACCGTATGAATAAACCACTAATAGTAAAGAATTTAGTAGTCCTTGGATTTTATGAGGAAAAAAGCCACCATGACTCGTTAAAGAACTCATAGTAGGAACTAAGCCTTCATGAAGAATTCTGCTTAAGACGAGATAACTGGCAAACACGATTAATAAAACAACGACACTAATTTTTCCCATCGTTAACCAAAATTCTGTTTCTGCAAAAATTTTAACAGATAAAAAATTAATCATTGTCGTCAGGATAGAAATAATCAAAATAAAAACCCAAGCTGGTACATCGGGAAACCAGAGTTGCATAAAGCTTGCCGCTGCGACTGCTTCAGCAACGATATTAATCATCCACATCGTCCAGTAAAGCCAATCGGTAAAATAGGCCGAAAAAGCGCCGATATAAGGTGCCACTACTCCGGATAAACTCTGAGCGTGACTGTTATTGACGGCTAACGTACCGACAGCGTTCATGATACTAAATAATAATAATCCGCCTAAAAAGAAAGCAAGAATAACAGATGGACCTGCCAAATTGATCGCTTCACCACTTCCTTTAAATAAACCAGCACCAATCGCGCCTCCCAGCGCCAGCATAGTAACGTGGCGGGAATGCATTTTCTTTTGTAATTTATTTTCCATTTTTTCACCTAGCTTAAAAGGCTTTGTTAAATAACAAATACCTAAGATTTTAAAGAACAAACAGTATCATACTGGAATATTCTGAAAATTTCAACACTCTATTGTATAAATTTTCTCAAAATTATATTTCATTTGTCCAAATCTTAAATTTAAGGCATAATAAATGGATAATTGAGGGTGAATTACAGTAAAGGATAAATAGGTTGCAGTAAAGTGAAGGCTTTTATTTTTTAATAATGTAATTATTATCTGACAACAAACTTTTTAAGGTGGAAAAATGAAGAAAAAAATTAGTTTTGGCGGGATTTTAACAGTTTTAGTAGTTGTTATTATACAAGTTACAGGTATATTACCCTTTGATCATGAACTGACATCACAAGAAACCCACACTACAGTTACTAGTAACCAACAACTTTCGCTTGAAAATGTTGATTTAAATAATCCGCCTCGTTTCAAAAAAATCGCGGTTAATAACATACGCAATGTGGATGGTGATACATTTGCTTTTTATTTTCACCAAAAAGAATACAAACTCCGACTTTTAATGGTAGATACGCCCGAAAGTGTCAAACCAGGTATGAAAGTCCAACCTTTTGGCAAAGAAGCAAGTGATTTTTCAAAAGAAATGTTAAAAAAGGGAAACGTTAGTCTCGTTTTTGATAAGGGAAGTATAAAAGATAGTTATGGGCGCTACTTAGCTTATGTTTATATCGGAGATGAAATGCTACAGACGGCCCTTTTAAAGGCAGGATTGGGTATTGTACGTTATGTGAACGCTGGTGGCGATAGTTATGTTTCAAAATTAATGACGGCACAAGAACTAGCGCAAAAAAATAAGCGCGGGGTCTGGCAAAAAGATAACTATGTCGTCAAAAAGAAAAATGGTTATTATCAGTACAATGAAAATTAGTTTTACAATTATAATTGCACACATAAAAGGATTAGCCTGAGCAATTATGTAATCAATATATGCTATCTCAAAAAATCAGTATACAAGGTATTTTGCGTTTAGATGCATTTAGTAGCAGAAATAGTTAAAAATAGTTAGAAAGAAAAAAACTCTGTCAGCAAAGCCACCAAAATTAGCGATTTTTACTAATCTTGCAGTGGATAAAGCAGACAGAGAATTTTTTATTCTTCAGCTAGGATAACCCGTACCATCTTGTCTAAAAATTCTTCTTCAGTCATCGGATTTTCTGGATCTTCATGAGAGAACGCTTTTTCGTGTTTTTGACCATCTGTGAAGCGATAAGTATCTTTTGGACTAATAAAGAAGAAATAATCTTTTTCGCCTTCAATATAGAGGACTTCTTTTTCCTCAGGATACTCGACTGTGACATCCATCACAGTGATACCGGATACATGATTTGTCAAATAATCTTCTGCTTGTTTCATTGTTAATGCCATGATTATCAATCCCTTCACCTTTATAATACCACTATCTTAAAAAGGTAGTATAAATAAACACTTATTGCCAAAGGATAAAAAAATATTATTTTTTTTTGCCAGAAAAGGTTCACATTTGAATCGTTTTAGATTATAGTAATTATAAATTGATAATTAATCTTTTCCTGCTAAAAGGCTTTTATCCAAAGATTTTTTTCAATTACATAAATATATTCTCAATAATTACTGGAGGTAACGTAATGTCAATGATCGGAAAAGAAGTTGCGGAGTTTAGTGCGCAAGCATATCACAATAGTGAGTTCGTCGAAGTAACAGCTGAAAACTTTAAAGGAAAATGGAGTGTACTATGCTTTTACCCAGCTGACTTTACTTTTGTTTGTCCGACTGAATTAGAAGATTTACAAGAACAATATGCTACATTGCAATCATTAGGAGTTGAAGTTTATTCATGTTCAACAGATACTCATTTTACGCATAAAGCATGGCATGAAACATCAGAAGCGATTGGCAAAATCAAATATTATATGATTGGCGATCCAAGTCATAAAATCGCTGAAATGTTTGACGTTTTAGATGAAGCAGAAGGATTAGCGCAACGGGGAACTTTTATTATCGATCCTGATGGAATTGTTCAAGCAGTTGAAATTAATGCCGATGGTATTGGCCGTGATGCTAGTACATTAGTTGATAAGGTTCGTGCGGCACAATATGTTCGTAATCATCCTGGTGAAGTTTGTCCTGCAAAATGGAAAGAAAGTGGCGAAACATTAACGCCAAGTTTTGACTTAGTTGGTAAAATCTAAAAAGAGCATCACCTTATGAAATTAATTTAAAATACAGCTGCCGCCAGAATTTACAACCATCAGCATTTTGCGCTGTAACTTTGTAAAAGCTGGTGGCTTTTTTAAAGGAGAAAATAAATTGTTAGATAATAATACAATTCAACAATTAAAACAATATTTGACGATGTTAGAAGGGCCCGTGGTTTTTCACGCAACTCTCGGTAATGATGAAAATTCCGCAAAAATGAAAACCTTTCTTGAAGAGGTAACTGCTCTTTCTGAGTTGTTACACTTTGATGAGGTTAGCGGCGGACGTACACCTCAATTTAGCGTAGATCAGCCGGATAAAAAAAGCGGGATTGTCTTTGCTGGATTACCAATGGGGCATGAATTTGCTTCATTTATATTAGCTGTTTTACAAGTTAGTGGTCGTCAACCTAAAATTGAAGAAGCAGAACTTAAACAAATCGAAGCGATTACAGAACCACTTCACTTTGAAACGTTTATTAGTCTAACTTGCCAAAATTGTCCAGATGTTGTACAAGCATTAAATATTATGGCTGTGTTAAATCCTAATATTAGTCACACTATGATTGAAGGTGGAACTTATAAAGAAGAAGCGGAAAGTCGCAATATTTTAGCTGTACCAACAGTCTTTTTAAATGGCGAAGAATTTTCAAATGGTCGCGCTACTTTAATGCAATTGCTTAAAAAAATTCCGAGTCTAAAAAAAGAAGCTTTCACGCCAAGAGATCCTTTTGACGTTTTGGTAGTCGGTGGCGGTCCGGCTGGGGCAAGCGCTGCAATTTACGCTGCACGTAAAGGTATTCGGACAGGTCTACTTGCAAACGAATTTGGTGGACAAGTTTTAGAAACACTTACAATTGAAAACATCATTGGTACGCCCAAAACAGAAGGGCCTAAGTTTATGGGTGAAGTTAAACAACATGTACAAGAGTATGACGTAGATTTAATTAGCGGTGAAATGGCTACTGGCATTCAAGCAGATGAAATGGTCAGAATTGATTTAGAAAATGGTGAACAATTACACAGTAAAGCTGTTATTTTAGCTACTGGTGCTCGTTGGCGGAATTTAAACATTCCTGGTGAAGCGGAATTTAAAAATAAAGGTGTGGCCTATTGTCCCCATTGTGATGGACCTTTATTTGCTGGAAAAGATGTGGCGGTAGTTGGCGGTGGTAATTCTGGAATTGAAGCGGCGATTGATTTGGCAGGTATTTGCAATCATGTCTATGTCTTAGAATTTTTACCAACCTTAAAAGCAGATAAAATCCTGCAAGAACGACTTTTAGAGTTGCCAAATGTTACGGTAATTTTAAATGCGCAAACAACAAGTATCAACGGTAGTGATAGAGTTGAAAGCTTATCTTATCAGCAACGGGAAACTGGTGTAGAAGAAACCATTTCAGTAGCGGGAGCCTTCATTTTAATCGGGTTACAGCCTAATACCAAATGGCTAGAAAATACGGCTGTCAATTTAAATGAACGTGGTGAAATTATTACTGCTATAGACGGTGCGACAAATGTTACCGGTGTTTTTGCAGCCGGAGATTGTACTGATAGTCGTTACAAACAAATTATCATTGCCATGGGTTCTGGTGCTACGGCAGCTTTAGGTGCATTTGATTACTTGATTCGTAAAGGATAAAAATTATTAGCGGGAATTTTCTGCTTTGATTAAAGCGGCAAGATACAGTGGCTAAGCCGTTTATTCGTCGAAAAGTTATGACTTTTTTGCTAAAGTCATAGCTTTTTTTTTTAGGGTTTGTTATCATAATAGAGTATTATTTTTCTATATTTTGTAATGGTTGAGTCAAAGACTTCAAGGATCGCGTTCTTCAAGGGGTGAGAAGAGCATTTTTGAGGTGCTTTTTAAAACGTACTTCAAATTTTTGAAGTGCGTTTTTTTTATAGCATAGTAAAGGAGGAATTAACTTGAAGGAAGCTTTAGATAAAATAAAAGCAGCAGAAATGCGCAATGATAATTTGCAAACGGAGCTACAAAAGGAATTACAAGAGTATGCTGCTGAAAAAGAAGCCGAACTAAAATTATTACAAGACGGCCTAAAAGCAAAGCGGCAACAAGAAAGTGATGCCAATGAAAAAATTGCAGCCACTGCCTTACAAAAAGAAAAAGAAGATCTTTTAGCTGCTGCTAAAAAAGAAAAAGCGACATTTACTACGCTTTATAACGAGCGCCATGAAAAAGTCGCCACTTTCATTATAGAAAGGGTGCAACAAACTTATGGCAGTTGAAGCAGTAAAAAAGATTTCCCTCATCTTAGAAAAATCTCACCAAGAGCATTTGCTACAATTATTGCAATCTTTACAAATAGTGGAAATTACAGATTTATTGGCTGATGAAGATAATAGACAATGGATTGATTACTATTTTCCATTAGGTTTACAATCTTCTTCTTTAAACCTACAAAAATACGAAAAATTATTACAACAAATTGAAAGAAACTTACGCTTTGTAAAAAATCATGGTAATGCGAAAGAAAAAACAGTTGAATTAAAACGGAAAAACTTGGATTTTCTGTCTTTTGAAAAACAATTTGATGAACAAGCCCTTGTTAGTCAACTGGAAAACTTGGAAGATTTACAAAATCGTTGGCGCACCGTGCAAGAAGCTAAAAAGAGTAACCAAGAAAAAGAACAGTGGGCAACATTGTGGCAAAGCTTAGATGCTTATACTGCCGATGATACCGCTAGTGCCAATATGTTACTTGGTACTTTAGATGATCAATCATGGCTTGATTTTTTAAGTGAAATAAAAGAAAACCCTAATTTATATGTGGAAAATATTTTTACCGAAAAACAAGTCACTGGTTTTGCATTGGTGTATTTAAAAGAAGAAGCTAATTTAGTCCAGTCACTACTACAAAAATTTGGCGTAAAAGAAGAAACCAATCCTTATAATGAGTTGCCAAAACAAGTGTTACAAGAGGCAAAAACACAGTTAGCCCAACTTGCTAAAAAAGAACATGATCTGGTAGCAGAGATTGGCCAATACAAAAAAGAAGTTGCCCAATTACAATTAGCCGAAGAAGTTATTTTAGCAAAAAAGGAACGGGAAAATGTCAAAGCTGGTTTAGTAAAATCCGAGAATTTAGTTGTACTAACTGGTTGGTTAGCAAAAGACGACTGTCAGCATTTTGAAACACAGTTAGCGCAGCATTTTCCTAATCATGAGATTTATTATACTTATAGTGAACCTACAGAAGAAGAAATTGTCACTTTAAAAACACCAACGAAATTAAAAAATCCTGCAATTGTTCAACCTTTTGAAATGTTGACAGAAATGTATAGCTTACCCCAGTACCGTGAAATCGATCCAACACCATGGCTCGCACCTTTTTACTTTGTCTTTTTTGGGATGATGGTGGCTGACTTAGGGTATGGTATTTTAATGCTTTTAGTTACAACTTTTGCATTAAAGAAAATCATCTTAAGTAAAGGTGTCGCTCGTTTTATGAAACTGTTTCAATATTTATCAGTTTCAACCATTATTTGGGGTCTTATCTACGGTAGCTGTTTTGGGGCGGAATTACCGTTTCACGTCTTATCGCCGTCTCAAGACTTTATGGCAATTTTTGGTATTTCAATGGTCTTTGGTGGGATTCAACTTTTCACCGGTTTGTTTTTAGCTGCCAAAGAAAATATCAAGAAAAAAGATTACTTGCAAGCAGTTAACCAAGGCTTTTCTTGGCAAGCTATTTTGGCTGGTATTATCATTGCTGCAGCAGGTAAAATGGTGCTTGCTTCAAATGCAATTTTCGTATTAGGGGTAATTGTAGCAGTAATTGGTGCCCTATGCGTATTGTTAATTCCTGCAGTAACAGGAAAATCAAAAGTAGGCGGCTTTTTCATGGGCTTGTATGAGCTTTATGGTGTTACCAGCTATATTGGTGATTTTGTAAGTTATAGTCGTTTAATGGCTTTAGGAATTTCTGGTGGTAGTATTGCTGCAGCCTTTAATATGTTAGTTGGCTACATGCCCCCAGCAGCGCGCTTTACAGCTGGTGCAGTTTTAATTATCGCCCTACAAGGATTAAATATTTTCTTATCCTTACTAAGTGCTTATGTTCATGCGGCGCGTTTACAATATGTCGAATTTTTCGGCAAATTTTATAACGGTGGTGGCCGTGCTTTTAAAACGTTTAAACCAACGGAAAAATATGTAAATTTTAACGAAGAAGATGGAGGAAAAAACAAATGATTGATTTTTTAATTAATAACCAAGGTGGTATGATTTTTGCAATTATTGGAATGGGGATTGCAACAATATTTTCAGGAATTGGTTCATCTAAAGGGGTAGGACTAACCGGTGAAGCCGCAGCTGCTTTAACTACTAGTCAGCCTGAAAAATTTGGTCAAGCCTTAATTTTACAGTTATTACCTGGTACTCAAGGTTTATATGGCTTTGTTATCGCCTTTATGATTTATGGTAGCCTATCAAGCGATATGTCAATTGTGACTGGCATGGCTTATTTAATGGCCTCTTTACCAGTTGCCTTTACCGGTTTATTTTCTGGTATGGCGCAAGGTAAAGTTGCTGCTGCTGGTATTCAAATTTTAGCCAAAAAACCTGAGCATTTCTTTAAAGGGGTAATGTTTGCGGTAATGGTTGAAATGTATGCTATTTTAGGGTTTGTTATCTCATTTCTATTATTAGGTAGCATCTAGTTTCTAATTGTAGAAGGAGGCAGACAGATGGATGCAATTACAAAAATTATCGAACAGATTGATGAAGCCGCTACGGTAAAAAGAACTGCATTTGAAAAAGAGCAACGCGCGCAAATTGACGCAGATTTTTTGAAACAAAAACAAAAATTGGAAATTGAGGACGAAAAGTTACAAGCGCAATTAACGAAAAATCAAAAAGTAAAATATAAACAGTTGCACGCCAGACAACAGATGGAAGTTAAACAAGAGACTCTAATGGCAAAACAAAGTTACCTTAGCCAAGTCTTCTCAGAAGCATACGCTAAAATGCAAGCTTGGGATGTAAGTGAGGCCCAAAGTTTTGCAGCAAGTTGTTTGGAACAGTTACCCTTTGAAGCTGACAAAAAAGTTGTCTTCCAACCATCCAAGCAAATGCCCGCTGAAATATATACTGCAGATTGGTTAGCAAAATTAAATGCTAAATTACGTTACGAATTACATTATGGTGATCCTATTACAACAGAATCTTATGGCTTTGTAGTAGACGATAAAGGTGTGCAATATAACTTTTTATACCGTGATTTATTAAATGAAATTAAAGCAACAGATAGTAACAGCATTTCAAAAATGCTGTTTGAGGAGTAACAGTACTAATTTTAGTCTGTTATAAAAAGTGATTTTATGACAAGGAGCGCGTTTATGAAACAAGATTTATATCATCAACTGAATCCTTACATTCGTTTAAAAGAAACCGAAATTTTAGCTCCTGCTTTTTATGAGCAATTAATTGCTGCTGATTTACCAAAAATAAAAGAACTTCTAAATACAACTGTTTATGGCAACTATTTAACGGCTGATTTTCCCAATGATTTTGCTGCGGTTTTAAATAAAGAGCTTTTAGCAAGTTACAGCGAATTGGTGGAACGTGCACCAGTACCTGAAGTGGTTTTCATCTTCACGATGCGCTTTACATTGCATAATTTAAAGGTATTGACAAAAGCCCACTATATTGGTGAAAACTTTGACCACCTCTATTTACCAGATGGTTTTTATTCATTAGAAGAATTAAAACATGCCATTGATACAGGGAAATCAGCAGTTTTGCCTTCTTCTATTTTGGACAGTATCAATGAAGTGCGAGAATATCTTTTGGAATCAGCTATTTTACAAGGGATTGACGTCATTTACGATCGTGGCTTTTTAAAAGAGCAACGACGTTTAGGTGAGCTGTTGGGCTATCCAGAATTGTTACAAGAAATCATTACGTTTATCGATTTAACTAATATTATTACAGCATTACGTTGTGTGTTGCAAAATCGCAGTCAAGCTTTTTTAACGGCCGTTTTATCCAGCTCTGGCAGTATTCCAAAAGAAACATACTTAAGTTTTGCCGATAAAGAGATAACAGCGTTACGTGATTATCTGTTAACAAGTGAATACGCAGATCTTTTAAAAGATGCTATTGGCGGTGAAACCATTAATTTTGCTCGCTTGGATCAGATTAAAGATAACCGGTTGACAGAAATGTTTGCATCCGCTCAAACACAAGCTTTTGGTCCACTACCATTATTAGCATATTTAAATGCAAAAGAAATTGAAACGAAAAATTTACGTTTAATCGTTACTGGGAAAAGAAGTGGCTTTACGAATGAACAAATAAAAGAGAGGATGCGTATAACCTATGACATATAAAATTGGCGTAATCGGAGATAAAGAGTCTGTATTACCCTTTAAATTGTTTGGGTTTTCCGTCTATTCTGATACTAGCAAAGAGGCTGTTTTAAAAGCTTTTCGTCACATGGCAGCTGAAGGCTATGGCGTTATTTATCTAACGGAAGAATGCGGCAAAAAAATTGCAGATGAAATTGAGCGATATAAGTCCAATCCTAAGTTATCTGTTGTTTTAATTCCAAATCACGATGGTACTTTAGGCATTGGACGCCAAATGATTCAAGACAATGTTGAAAAAGCAGTCGGGCAAAACATTTTGTAAAGGAGCTAAAAAATAGTGCAAGTTGGCAAAATAATCAAAGTATCCGGTCCTTTAGTAATGGCCGAAAATATGAGTGAAGCCAGCATCCAAGATATTTGTTTTGTAGGTAGTCTTGGCGTTGTTGGCGAAATTATTGAAATGAGAGGCGATATTGCCTCAATTCAAGTTTATGAAGAAACTGCAGGAATTGGGCCGGGTGAGCCTGTTCGTTCAACTGGAGAAGCGTTATCGGTTGAATTAGGCCCTGGCATTATCTCGCAAATGTTTGATGGAATTCAGCGACCATTAGATGTTTTCATGGCCCAGACAAAAAGTAACTTTTTAACTCGTGGGGTGCAATTACCTGCGTTAGATCATGAAAAAAAATGGGAATTTATTGCTAGTGCATCAGAGGGAACCTTTGTTTCAACTGGAGATATTATTGGTACTGTTGCTGAAACAAAAATTATTACCCATAAAATTATGGTACCAAATGGCGTTTCAGGTACGATTAAAGCAATCAAATCAGGATCATTTACTTTGGATGAAGTTATTTATGTACTAGAAACACCAACGGGTGATAAAGAATTTACGATGCTACAAAAATGGCCTGTCCGGCGGGCACGACCAGTGAAAGAAAAAATGAATCCACAAGCGCCTATGATTACTGGCCAGCGGGTAATTGATACTTTCTTTCCTGTTACAAAAGGCGGGGCAGCAGCCGTTCCCGGTCCGTTTGGTGCGGGCAAAACCGTCGTTCAACATCAAATTGCCAAATGGGCGGATGTCGATTTGGTGGTTTATGTCGGCTGTGGCGAACGTGGTAATGAAATGACCGACGTTATGAACGAATTTCCGGAATTAATTGATCCAAATACTGGTGAATCATTAATGGAGCGAACAATCTTAATCGCCAATACCTCTAATATGCCGGTGGCAGCTCGAGAAGCTTCTATTTATACTGGGATTACCATTGCGGAATACTTTAGAGATATGGGCTATTCTGTTGCGATTATGGCCGATTCGACTTCTCGTTGGGCTGAAGCGTTACGGGAAATGTCAGGTCGTCTAGAAGAAATGCCAGGGGATGAAGGTTATCCGGCTTATTTAGGCTCACGCTTAGCAGAATATTATGAACGTGCGGGTAAAGTTATTGCTCTTGGACAAGAAGGCCGTGAAGGAAGTATTACAGCAATCAGTGCCGTATCTCCTTCTGGCGGGGACGTTTCAGAACCGGTCACTCAAAATACTTTACGCGTTGTAAAAGTCTTCTGGGGCTTGGATTCAACCTTAGCTCAAAAACGTCATTTTCCTTCGATTGATTGGCTAAAGAGTTATTCATTATATGACACAGAAGTTGGAAATTATTTAGATCAAGAATTACAAGTTCCTTGGTCTGAGCTGGTAACAGATGCAATGCGACAACTTCAAAAAGAATCTGAACTACAAGAAATCGTGCGTTTAGTCGGAATTGATTCTTTGTCTGAAAAAGATCAATTATTACTAGAGGTCACAAAATCTATTCGTGAAGACTACTTGCAACAAAACGCTTTTGATGATGTAGATACTTTTACTTCACGGGAAAAACAATATCAAATGCTTTCAAATATTTTATCATTTGGTAAAGAAGCCGAAAGGGCGTTAGAATTAGGTTCTTATTTGTCTGAAATCATGGCCGGAACAGTTTTATTACGGGATAAAATTGCCCGCATGAAATATGTGCCAGAAGATGAGATTAATAAAATTACTGCTTTAGCACAAGAAATTAAAGAAACAATCAAAACAATTATCCAAGAAGGGGGCATGAACCGTGATTAAAGAATATAAAACGATTGGTGAAGTGGTTGGCCCCTTAATGGCTGTCGATAAAGTCGCCGGTGTAAAGTATGAAGAACTAATTGAAGTACGTTTACAAACAGGTGAACTACGTAAAGGGCAAGTTTTAGAAATATCTGAAGATAAAGCCTTGGTCCAAATTTTTGAAGGGACAGGCGGCATTAATCTAAAAGATTCTGCTGTTCGTTTTTTAGGCCATCCGCTACAATTAGGTGTTTCGCTGGATATGATTGGTCGTACTTTTGACGGCTTAGGCCGACCAAAAGATAACGGTCCAGAAATTTTGCCTGAGAAAATGTTGGATATTAACGGTGAAGTTATCAATCCAATGGCAAGAGATTATCCGGATGAATTTATTCAAACTGGTATTTCTTCGATTGATCACCTAAATACATTAGTACGAGGACAAAAATTACCTGTCTTTTCTGGTTCAGGTTTGCCTCATAAAGAATTAGCTGCTCAAATTGCCAGACAAGCATCTGTTTTAAATACAGATGATGATTTTGCCGTGGTTTTTGCGGGTATCGGAATTACTTTTGAAGAAGCAGAATATTTTATGGAAGATTTCCGTAAAACTGGTGCGATTGATCGCTCTGTGGTCTTTATGAACTTGGCGAATGATCCGGCAATTGAACGAATCGCCACACCACGGATGGCTCTTACTGCGGCGGAATATCTCGCTTATGAAAAAGGTATGCACGTCTTAGTCATTATGACAGATATGACCAATTACTGTGAGGCGTTACGTGAGATTTCAGCTGCACGTCGCGAAGTCCCTGGTCGTCGTGGCTATCCAGGTTATTTATACACCAATTTAGCTACTTTGTATGAACGCGCAGGTAGAATAAAAGGGTTGAAAGGTTCTGTAACGCAGATTCCAATCTTAACCATGCCTGAAGATGACAAAACACATCCAATTCCCGATTTGACGGGATATATCACTGAAGGTCAGATTATTTTGTCGCGTGATTTATATAAAAGTGGCATTAAGCCCCCAATTGATGTCTTACCGTCTCTATCTCGTTTAAAAGATAAAGGGACTGGACCAGGCAAAACTAGAGAAGACCATGCGGCTACGATGAATCAATTATTCTCAGCTTATGCTCAAGGAAAACAAGCAAAAGAATTGGCCGTAGTTTTAGGGGATTCTGCTTTATCTGATGTAGATAAAATTTATGCCCAATTTGCGGAACGTTTTGAAACTGAATATGTGAACCAAGGCTATGAAACGAATCGTTCGATTATTGAGACGCTTGATTTAGGTTGGGAATTATTGAGTATTTTACCAAAAACTGAATTAAAACGAATTAAAGACGATATGATTGAAAAGTATTTGCCAGAAAAGGGGTAATTTAGATGGCGCGTTTAAATGTGAATCCAACGCGAATGGAGTTAGCCCGGCTACAAAAGCAGCTAACAACCGCTAAGCGAGGACATAAATTACTAAAAGATAAACAAGATGAACTGATGCGCCGCTTTATTTTAATGGTCAAAGAAAACAATCATTTACGTCAAGCCGTTGAGCAGATGATGGAAAGTGCGATGCGCGCTTTTCGTTTAGCTAATGTGACGTTAAACGAAGCTTTTATTGAAGAACTTTTCATTCTACCAGCAACGCGGGTGGAACTTGAAATGGATCAAAAAAATATTATGAGCGTGGAAGTTCCAGTTTTAAACTTTCATTATGATGAAGATATTTTCAAAGCGCCTTTAGAATATGGCTATATTAATTCCAATGTACCGCTAGATAATGCAATTGAACGTTTTAAGACGGTTTTACCCAAATTATTGGCGTTAACAGAAATCGAAAAAACATGTCAGCTGATGGCAAGTGAGATTGAAAAAACCCGACGTCGTGTGAATGCATTGGAATATATGACAATTCCTGAACTTGAAGAAACAATTTACTACATTAAAATGAAGCTTGAAGAAAATGAGCGCTCTGAAGTAACACGAATGATTAAAATAAAAAACATGAATCGCAATTAACGAAAAAAGTTTCCGTTTAAAAGCGGAAACTTTTTTTATTTATCTGGTACAATCAGAGGTAATAAAATGTTTACCCAATTATATTTCCTATCACTAAGTTTGATTGGGTAGGGTGGAGGTTAGTTTGTTGAAACAATTGAAAAAAATCCGCTTAGCGACGCCCCAGCTAATTTCATTGGGCTTTGCAACCGTGATTTTGGTGGGCTCATTATTATTGATGTTACCTATTTCCAGTCGGACGGGGGAAGTGACGTCTTTTATTGACGCTTTATTTACAGCCACGTCAGCGACTTGTGTGACCGGATTAACAACAGTCAATACAGCTGAACACTGGACTCCTTTTGGTCAATTTGTCATTTTAGTCATGATTGAAACAGGAGGATTAGGTTTTATGTCCTTACCAGTTTTCTTTTTTATGATTGCCAAAAAGAAAATCAATTTACGAACGCGGATGATTTTAAAAGATGCCCTTAACTTGGAGCAAATGAATGGTAGTGTCAATTTAATGCGGTACATCCTTTTAACTTCTGTTATTATTCAATGTTTAGGAAGTTTTGCTTTAAGCTTTTCTTTTGTACCAAAATATGGATGGTTAAAAGGTATCTGGTTTAGCGTCTTTCATTCTGTTTCTAGTTTTTGTAATGCGGGGTTTGATCTTTTAGGTGATAGCTTGGCTAATGATCAACAGGACATTTGGCTCCTTTTTGTCATCATGATTTTAATTATTGCGGGTGGACTTGGTTTTCTAGTCTGGTTTGACTTAATCCGTTATCGCAAGCAAAAACGCTTGTCTTTACATTCTAAAATTGCGTTACTAATGACTGGAATTCTTTTATTCTTTGGAACAGTGGGTTTTTATGTAACCGAGCACAATGGTCATTTTCTCGTAGCTGGAAATGAGTTACAACGCTTCTTTAATACGATGTTTATGGCAGTTACCCCGCGAACGGCAGGTTATTATTCAGTAAACTATTTTGAAATGAGCCATGCCGGCTTAATTTTAACCATTGTTTTAATGTACATTGGTGGTACATCAGGTTCAACTGCTGGTGGTTTAAAGACGACAACATTTGGCGTTTTGCTAATTCAGATGAAGAGTATTTTAAAAGGAAGAAATCGGGCCGAATTTAGCGGTCGGACTATTCCCGCTGATGCCATTTTTAGAGCACTAACGCTATTTTTTGTTACACTTACCTTATGCATTTTTGCTACGATGATTTTATCGGTAACCGAAAAAATTCCCGACGTAGATGGTCTAGGTTTAGAATACATTGTTTTTGAAGTGATTTCAGCCTTTGGGACTGTAGGATTAACGATGGGGTTAACACCAGAGCTTAGTATTATAGGCAAGGTAATTATTATTTCTTTAATGTTTATTGGTAGAGTTGGAATTATGACAGTATTATTCTCGCTGATTGCCAAAGCACGTCAACAAGAACAACACTTTAAATATCCCGAAGAATCAGTTTTAATTGGATAGCATTAAGTTGTCAATAATTTGAATATGTAAACTAAACGTTGTGAAAAAGTATGTCGTGCATTTTACGACATACTTTTTTTTACGATTAAAGTAGTATCAACTGATTGCTTAAGATAATCAATGGCAAATTGCTCATCTTTTAACCAGGACCGAATGTCTGCTTTTTTTATAATTAACGGCATGCGATTATGGATAGGTGCCACTACCTCATTAGGCGTAGTCGTTAAAATAATTGATTCTAATTCGCCTTTATGTTTGCGATAAAAACCACCGACATAAATAGCTTCTTCAGTTGGTGGAATAAACAATAATTTATTTTTTGCATTATCCCACTCATAAAAACCAGTCATTGGAAATACACAACGGTGCGTTTGGAAACTTTCGGCAAATAATGTTTTTTCCGTGACAGTCTCACTGCGGGCATTAATAATGCGGCTTTTATTTTTATCGGTGGTAAAGCCCCAATTGGTGAGCCCTAGACTAATTTGATCATTTTTAGTGATAGCAATGGTTAGCACCTTTTCGCTAGGAAAAACCTCCCCGGTTTTTCCTAATTCTTGTAATTGACTGTAATATTTTTCTAGTTCCAACGTTTTTAAATCAAAGAGGTAACGGCCACACATAAAAAGACTCCTTTCCAGCTTTATTTTTTAGTTACGCTATAATAAAGATGAGGTGATTATTTGAATCAACAGCTATATGCATTATATCAAAAAATGTTTCAAGAGATGGGGCCGCAAGGTTGGTGGCCGGCTGATTCAAAAGAAGAGATAGTATTAGGGGCGATTTTAGTCCAAAATACTAATTGGCAAAATGCGGCGCTATCTTTAAAAAACTTAAAAAAAGAAACCGAATTTTCAAGTACGAAAATTGTTGCACTGCCTTTAGAAAAACTACAAGAAATTATTCGTCCGAGTGGCTTTTTTAAAAATAAAAGCCGGGGAATTCACGAAGTCTTTAATTGGTTACTGCGGTTTGATACAGATTTTATAAAAATTCGTGATTATTATGGAGATGATTTAAGAAATGAGTTGCTCAATCTTCATGGTATTGGGGAAGAAACGGCTGATGTATTAATGCTATATGTTTTTGATGTACCAGTATTTGTCTCAGACACGTATGCAAGACGTCTTTTTACCAACTTAGGCACTCCCGGACTTTCAAATTATCAGTCTTTAAAAAGATTAGTCAATCTTACTGGTTTCACGTTAACGGAGGCGCAGGAATTTCATGGATTAATCGATGAGTTTGGCAAAGTTTTTTTAAAAGGTAATAAATTCTCCGACAGCTTTTTAGCCCACACAAAAATAAATTTACAAAAGGAGGAAGAAATTTGAATCCCTTTTTTAGTGTTTTTAAAAAGACTCAGCAGTTTTTATTATTGCAAGCCTATGCTGATTCGATTATGTCAGAAGAAGAATTAATGACTTTTTTATTAAACGAAACAAGTGATGAAAGATTTTGTTTAATTAGCCAAAAAGGGCTATATATTGTGACTCCAAACGTTTCGTTAGATGCATTTACGCACATTTTTATTTCACCTGAAAACATTCATGTCAAAATTGATGCATCAACTATTGTCTTAGAAGTTCCAAGCGAAATAATTCAAATTCCATTTAAAGAATTAACGGATGCACAAAATATTTTAGCCGATATTACTTATTTATGGAAAAATTAACTTCACTTTTGCGAACAAACGTTCTATACTGGGTTAGTGATCAATCTAAGATAAAAGTTATTAAAAAGTATCTTTTATAAAAAAGACTAAATTACGTGCCATAAGCGTACTGTAGTAAATGAGGGATATTATGAAAACCGCACTAACTTTGGCAATGGAAGAAGCATTGTATTTTCATTGTCGCCAAAAAGGTGACGTAGTAATTGAAGAGGTAGTTATGCCAGATGATCAAGGAATTGTCGATACGCTTGCATGTAAAATTTTGCCTAATCAAACATTTGAGTGGCGCTGTTACGAGTTAAAAGTAACGAAAGCAGATTTTAGAAGTACGGCGAAGTTGTCTTTTGTCGGGCATTTGAACTATTTTGTTTTGCCTCAAGCACTCTATGAACAAGTAAAAGAAGAAATACCTGTTCATATCGGCGTATTACTTTTTCATCCTTATTTAGATGATTCAGAATATGAAGTACCGGGATATTTTGAAACGATAAAAAAAGCACAACGTCAAACTTTACAAGTAAACGAGAATGAACTTTTATATCGACTAATTACAGCCCAAGCAAGAGAAGTCAGCAAAGCGAAACAAACCGAAAGAGGATTGCGTGTTTTTGGAACTCAGCAGTTGTATAAAGAATTGAAAAGACGCCAAAAAGATTATGACCTTTTTGGTGGTGGCAACAATTACTATGACCGATTCATAACAGACACGCAAAACCAAGCTATCGAGGCTCTAAAAGAAGAACTTGAGGCTACTCGAGCTGCCTATTTTCAGCTTGAAAAACGGCTATTGGAGGATGCGTGATGTATTATCCTTATCTGCGGGGAAAACAATTTGATTTGTTGGCTTTGCGACAATTAAGTGAAGAAAATAAATTGAGTGCTGCAATTCATCCAGTTATTGAACCAGTTAAAGATAATCCGGCCTTATTTAAATTGATCAAACAATTTGAAGCTGTAAAACAACCTTATTCACTGATTGCCAATCCCCAGGCGGGAGATTTTTTAACCGTCTCAGGCCAAGAAAAGTTGCAACATATCACCAATAAAAAAGCGCGTCTGTTAACTGGTGTAAGTGATGATTTAAAAGATGCACAGCTATTGATTGTACAAAACGCCGAGTCTTTAAAAGAAAATGGTGAGATTCAGTTAGAAGTACCGACTATTGCTCCAATGGAATTTCGTTTATTACAACACATAAAAGGGCCTCTAGTTTTATCTGAAGATCATTTTTTACGCTTAAAAGCAAACTATTATCGGGTAATACCGGATGAAATTTTTAGTACTACTCACCTAACCTTTTTAAAAAGAGGATTTGTAGGATTTAGCGACTTTTCGATTGATAGTCGGATTTATTATGAGCAAAGCTATCCAACAAGAGAGATCGTCTTACATTTGGTCTATTTTACTGCTGATAAACAATTACGTATTCATCACTTTATTTCGCCAGAAGATGAGTTGCCGGATTTTGCGAGTCGCTTTTTTGCTGTAATGGCTGAAGTATTGGAGTTTGTTCCGTTGCAAAAGCAAATAGATACAAGCGGATTAAAACTTTTAAAAGAAAATTACTTTAAGAAAAAATTTCCTGGTATGGGAGTGTTACGAAAAGCCAGTGTGATGCACCATCTGGAATTGATGAGTCGTTTTTTTGACCAACAAAGCGAATAATTTTTAAAAGACGGGATTATAAAATCGCGTCTTTTTTTACTTTTTTGAAAAAGTTAGGCTTGCCGAAAAATAAAAACTTCGCTATACTGATAAAAATAAATTATTTAGGTTAACCTAAAAATAAAATGAGGTGGAGAAATGATACGCTTTGAAAATATAACAGCAGCCTACAATCAACAAATCGCAGTCAATCAGATCAGTTTTAGCGTCAATAAACCGGCCATTGTAGGTATTTTAGGACCAAATGGTGCGGGTAAATCTACTTTTTTAAAAGCTGCTTTAAAATTGATCCCAGCCAGTGGGAATGTTTTGTACCAAGGAGAACCGTTAGCTAAAAATCAAAAAGAAGTAGCTTATGTCGAACAAAAAAGTGCGATTGATTATACATTTCCAATTACAGTATCTGAAGTAGTAGCTTTAGGTTTATATCCCCATTTAAAACCTTGGCAACGGATGAAAAATCATTTAGAAAAAGTCAATACCGCTTTAAAAGCAGTAGACATGCAAAACTTTTCGAGTCGTCAAATTGGTGAACTTTCTGGCGGCCAGTTTCAACGCGTTTTATTAGCACGCACACTTGTCCAAGATGCAAAGCTAATTTTTTTGGATGAACCCTTTGTCGGCATCGATACAACAAGTGAACAAATTATTATGGAACTGTTGCGTAGCTTAAAGCAAAAAGGTAAAACTATTTTTATTGTTCATCACGATTTGAGTAAAGTTTCCGATTATTTTGACGAAATTTTATTGTTAAAACAAAAAAAGATCGCTTATGGTCCAGTAAAAGAGGTTTTTACTTCACAGTATTTAAAAGAAGCATATGGAGATTATCTATTTATTGGAGGTGATTTAACATGATAGTACATTTTATCGAAGGTTTAAGAGACTATCATTTTTTACAAAACGCGCTTATTACGTCGATTGTAATTGGAATTGTTGCAGGAGCCATTGGTTGTTTTATTATTTTGCGGGGGATGTCACTTATGGGAGACGCCATTTCCCATGCTGTCTTACCAGGAGTAGCATTATCTTATATTTTAGGCATTAACTTTTTTGTTGGTGCAGTCATCTTTGGTATTTTGGCGAGTTTGATTATTACCTATATTGCAAATAACAGTACGGTCAAAAGTGATACTGCTATTGGAATTACTTTTAGTTCCTTTTTAGCTTTAGGTGTCATTTTAATTGGCGTGGCGAATAGTTCCACTGATTTATTTCATATTTTATTTGGTAATGTATTAGCTGTTCAAGATATAGACAAATGGATTACACTTGGGATTGCTGCTGTAGTTTTATTACTTTTAGTCATTTTTTATCGCCCGCTGCTTTTGAGCTCTTTTGATCCGATGATGGGTAAAGCCTTTGGAATGAGAGTTAACGTGTATCATTATTTACTGATGTTAATGCTGACGCTCGTTTCTGTGACTGCGATGCAAAGTGTGGGGACTATTTTAGTCGTGGCGCTTTTAATTACGCCTGCTGCCACCGCGTATTTATTTACTAAAAGATTAAAATATATGATTATTTTAGCATCCACTTTAGGAGGTCTATCTTCACTTATCGGCCTGTTTATCGGTTATAGTTTTAATATTGCCGCTGGATCAGCAATTGTTTTAACTGCTGCCACAATGTTTTTAATTGGCTTTTTCATATCACCAAAAAAAGTCGAACAAACAAAAACGAAACAAAAAATTTACGCCATCTTGGCCGCAGGAGTGCTCCTTGTCATAGGGGTGTTTAGTTATCAACGTTTTCTAGCCCCTAGTGAGAGTGCGGCTGAAAATAAGATGGCAGTAGTCGCGACAAATTCTATTATTGCAGATATGGTGAAAGAAGTTGCCGGTGATAAGGTCAACTTACACAGTATTGTTCCGGTTGGAAAAAATCCTCACGAGTATGAACCGCTAGCAAAAGATGTAAGAAGCACCCAAGAAGCGGATATAATTTTTTATAACGGGCTAAATCTTGAGACAGGGGGCAATGGCTGGTTTACTAAATTAATGAAAAATGGGCAAAAAAAGGAAAACAAAGATTATTTTGCTGTCAGTGATGGTGTCGATATTATTTATTTAGAAGGGGATGGACACGGCAAAGAAGACCCCCATGCATGGCTAAATATTGAAAATGGGATTATCTATGCGCAAAATATTGCAAAAACGTTAATGGCAAAAGATCCAGCCAACAAAGAGACCTACCGTCATAACTTAGCAGAGTATGAACAAAAATTAACCGCTTTAGATAAAGTAGCAAAAGAACAGTTTGCTACTTTAACACAAGATGAGAAACTGATTGTAACAAGTGAGGGATGTTTTAAATACTTTTCAAAAGCCTATGATATTCCCTCTGCTTATATTTGGGAGATCAATACTGAAGAAGAAGGTACACCAGAGCAAATTACAACTTTAGTTAATCAGTTAAAAGGATCCAATGTTAAATCTTTATTTGTCGAAAGTTCCGTTAATAAAAAACCGATGCAAAGTGTAGCTAAAGATAGTGGTATTCCAATTTATGGCGAAATTTTTACCGATTCAATTGCAGAACCAGGTAATCCAGGCGATAGTTACTATAATATGATGAAGGAAAATTTAAGAACTATTTTTGCTGGTTTAGCCGGTAAAGAAGATTAATTGTTAAAATTCAAACTATCTAGGTGAGGGCCCTTTTTTATGCTATGCTCTTTTTAGGAGATGATGAAGATGCGCTTTACATGGATTAAAGACACCAGTGAATGGGAAAAAGCAATTCCCTTAATCGCACAAGTATCTTGGCAGGCAGGAGCATATTTAGCTCAGCAAATGAAAAGCAACAGTTTAACGGATTGGGAAAATGTTTTAGTCTGTTGGAACGGAAAAGAACTCGTTGGCTTTTGTGCGCTTTTAAAACAAGATATTGTAAAAGAAACAACCCTTACTCCTTTTATTGGTGTCGTGTTTGTTGCTGAAAAATACCGTGGCAGAAAAATTAGTCAGCAACTGGTAAAAAGAGCAGAAAGAAAAGCAGTTGAATTGGGTTTCAAAAAAGTTTTTATTGCAACTAGCCACAAAAGCCTCTATGAAAAATTTGGTTATCACAAAATAGGAACTAAAGAAGATATTTTTGATCGTTTTTTATTTGTCTATCAAAAAGATTTAATATAATCGCAGAAAAAAAGAGACAGAATTCTTAAAGAAGTCAATCAAATAAAATAAAAACCAACCCTAGGACATGTGGAGTGGTTAGTTTTTATTTTATTTGTTATTAGCAAAAATTCAAAAATTTTATAATAATCTTTGCGTAAAAAAACGATTCCAGTATTTGTTATGCTAAAATAAAGATATTAAATTATTAGGAGTTTTAGTATGCAGTCGTTTAAGAATTCAAAATTGTTTTATTGGACCGCCGAGTTGGTTCTCGTTATTATTGGCGTATATTTTTTATGGCAAATGCCGGGAATTTTTCAGCCCGTCATTGAAATGGTAGGTGCAGTACTTCTGCCAGTCTTTATTGCCGGCTTTTTATATTATATGTTTGATCCAATCGTTAATTTTTTACAAAAAAGAGGATTTTCTCGTGTTCTAGGCTTTTTAATATCCTTTTTAGTCGTGGTTATTATTATTGTAGTCACTGCAATGAATGTGATTCCACAACTAATTGAACAAACCGTTCAATTAACGCAGCAATTACCCACCTATGCGGATGAATTCGTGCAATGGTTGGATGGGTTGGCTAAGCAAGATGAATTTAAAAACTTTAATTTAGAGCAACAATTGGAATCGGCAAATATTACAATTAATCGTATTATTAATTTTATTATTGTCAGTGTGACTTCAAGTTTATCTTCGATTGTTTCGGTCTTAACGAAGTTTTTCGTTCTTTTGTTTACAGTGCCATTTATTTTACTATTTATGTTTAAAGATGGTCATCGCTTTTTAGATGCTGTTTCTAATTTTTTCCCTCGGACAATTCGTAAAGAATTAAGACAAACGGTTCGAGACCTAAACGATACATTATCGGCTTATATTAGTAGTACCGTCTTAGATGCTTTCATTATTGGGATTATGAGTTTTATTGCCATGACAATATTTCAACAACCATATTCCTTACTGCTTGCTTTAATTTGCGGAATAACTAATATTATTCCTTACGTGGGTCCTTTTATTGGAGCAGTTCCAGCTGTTATTGTCGGCTTATTTATTTCACCATGGCAAGCACTTTATATGGCACTTTCAATTTTAGTTATTCAACAAGTAGATGGTAATGTCATTAAGCCGCTTTTATTTGGTAAGTCATTAAATGTGCATCCAATTACGATTATTTTGGTATTATTAGGGGCTGGACGAGTTTCTGGAATTATTGGAATGTTGATTTGTATTCCTGTCTATGCTGTCATTAAAACACTTATTATTAATATTCGTAAAATTTATCTGTTGAAAAAAACAGAGGCCTTAGCATCTAACTTAGAAGAGTCAGAAGAATAGATTTTGTTTATTTATAACTCATCTTGCCGTAAAACTACGGTTAAGATGAGTTCTTTTTTTGGGAATAATAAAGCTTAAGGAAAGTCTATTTAATCTTTCTTACAATTAAACCTGCGCACTAATAAGCCCATTCACTTTGTGTTTGGGTTGTATTTACGACTATTTATATATATAATTACATTGTAATTACTTTTAAGGAGGGATACTATGAAAACAAGACGGCAAGGTAACGCAATTGTACTCACTGTCCCGACGAAATTTGGTATAGCAGAAAATGTTGAGTATCTGGCAGTAAAAGGTGCGGATGACTCCATTACCTTCATTAAAAAGAAAAAAAATATTTTTGATGAAGCAATCAAACAAGGTCAAAAACTTGATGCTACTTTAGGATTTCCAGAAGAGCAACCACAGGGAGAGGAAATTTTATAATGAGTAATTATCCCGCGCAAGGTGATATTATAACATTGAATTTTGATCCCAGTGCGGGGCGTGAAATTCAAAAAAGGCGGCCGGCACTTGTTGTTAGTACGAAAAATTATAGTGCAGTGACAGGCTTAGTGGCAGTTTGCCCAATTACTAGTACAAATAAGCCTCATTTTGTACCTTTAGATGAAAGTCATCAGATTAAGGGATTTGTAAATCCACTACAAGTTAAAACATTGGACTATAACGCACGTAGTTGGAAAAAAATTGAGTCCGCAACTTTAGTAGAATTAGGGAATGTGGCGCAAATTGTTGCGATGATTTTTAGTTTTGATCAGCTTTTAGGCGAATAAATGAATGACATAAAATGGTTATAAGAGACGTAGTCAACTTCAAGAATAAGCAGGGGAGTTAAGAATTAAGAAATTGTTGCTCTAATTTTGACTCAGTTTCTGTTGATTGAAAAATCTGCTTTTAGAACAGCCTCTATACGTAAAAAGTAGGCATAACAAAACTTTTGTTATGCCTACTTTTCTACTTTAGAAACGAATTTTTTGCTAAAATTTACTGGCCCGTTACTTCCATCAATTTTTTATATCTAAGTCTATTTTTTTTAAAATATCTGCAAGTAACGATAAACTTTCATTGATCTTATTAGCCTCAGTAAAAGATAGTTCTTTTAGTACTTGATCAAATAGATCAAATCGTACCTCACTGATGAGTTCAAATAGTTCGCTTCCTTTGTCCGTTAATGAAATTTCACGTATTCGCTTATCCTTACTATTATAGGTTGTAGTGAGTAATCCCTGTTTTTCAAATTTATCTACTTGTCGACTCGTAGAAGAGTGCGTTTTTCCAATTTGTTTTGCTAAATCGCCAATGTTAATTATTTTAGCCATACCTACACGAACAATTATTGGTAATAAATTTTGATCTTCTTTTACACCAGCCTTCCTTAGTAGATTTATGTCATGAGTAGGATTATTGAAAAAATTAACGATTTGAAAGAGAGATTTAAATATTTCTTTTTCCATACTTGTAATTATAGCACAATGCCACTATAATAATTTATGTGCAATATGCACATAAATTTCTTTAAGAGAGGATAACAGATATGAAAAATAAAGTAGGTATTATTTTAGGCAGTAATCGTCCAAATAGAATCGGTGGGGATGTGGCAAAGTGGGTTCAAAAAACTATGAACCATGATCAACTTGATATTGATATTATTGATTTAGCAGAAATAAAGCTTCCCTTCTTAGATGAACCGAACATTCCCGCCCAAGGTAACTATCAACAAGAGCATACAAAAAGTTGGAGTGAAACGATTAAGAAATATGACGGTTTTGTATTGGTTTTCCCCCAGTATAACTGGGGCTATCCAGCTGTTATAAAAAATGCTTTGGACTATCTATATGATGAATGGCGTCATAAACCTGTAAGCATTATGGTGTACGGTGGTCATGGTGGTTTTCAAGGTTTGATTGCAATGAAACTAGTAACGCAGGGTTTAAATATGTATAATATGTCGGTAAATCCGCCTTTGAATATATCAAAAGAAATGTTCAATAAAAATAATCAATTTATTGATATTAATCATTCATTTAAAAAGATAAGTCCTCAAGTTAAACTGGTTTCTGAAGAGTTTGTATCCTTATTTTCTTCTACAAAAAGAAATTAATAAAAACGCTCACTATCTCTTGTAAAAGTTAAGTCAAGATTTAACTTTTACAAGAGATAGTTTTGAAACAATAACTAGCCATAAAGGTTTTCAGAATTGGTTGGTATGAAAACACTCCAATTGGTCGTGGGCAATACCTGAAATTTTTGCTAAACTTTAGCTCAGTAAGAGAGGAGTAGGGTGATGACAAAAATAGTATTAACCATTGGTGGTTCAGATCCTTTTGCTGGTGGCGGTATTCAAACAGATTTAAGAACATTTAGTGATTATCATACGTTAGGAATGTCGGTTTTAACCTCTATCGTAACTTTAAAAGAAGATTGTCTGTCAATTCATCCAATTGATACAGAAATATTTGCCGCACAATTAGAGACGATACAAAATATTTCTTTTGCTGCCATTAAAATTGGTCTGATTGCTAATCCTGCTTTCATTCCACTAATTGAAACGTTTTTAAAATATCATCCAGATACACCCGTTGTACTAGATCCTGTTTTAGCCTTTAAAGAAGGGGACTTATCACTTGAAAAAGCGATTGTAACTGGGATTAAAAAAAATCTAGCACCTTTAGCTACTATCATGACACCAAATTTAATTGAAGCACAAACGCTGCTTAAGCTTAAAAATAAAATAGCTACTTTAAAGGATATGCAAGTAGCCACAACCCGTTTACAAACAGATTTCAATACTGCGGTTTTGCTGAAGGGTGGGAACCGTTTAGCTGGAAAGTTTGCGGTTGATATATTCGCAACTACTACTGGCCAACTTAGTCATTTTACGAATAAAAAAATTGATAGCAAAACAATAAATGGGGCAGGTTGCAGTTTATCTTCTGCGATTGCCAGCGGACTGGCTGAAAACGATAAATTAGATGAAGTAATCAAAAACGCAAAAGATTACGTCTATCAAAGTATTCAAAATGGAGTCGTCGTAACACGTGAGTTTGGAAGTGTCTACTACGATCGCAAGTTTGAAAAAGTTGAAGGGACTCAGATTATTTCTAAAATAGGAGGAGAAACATGGCAATAAGAAAAATATCTCGTTATGCAATTTTATCTGCTTTGATTACGGCTATTTCTTTATTTGTTGTCATTCCAATACCTGGTACTAATGGTATTGTGACTTTATGTGATGCTGGCATAGCTGTAACTGGTCTATTATTTGGACCTGTCGCTGGCCTTTTTGTCGGTGCAATCAGCGGGGGAATGATTGATCTATTAGCAGGCTATCCGCAATGGATTTTGTTCTCATTAATAATTCATGGCCTGCAAGGTTTTATATTTGGCTATTTTTTCCAACAAAAAAAGGCTCTTAAAATATTAGGACTTATTTTGGGTGCTATCATTATGGTAGTTGGTTATGCGTTAGCAACTGCATTGCTTTATGGCTTTGGTGCAGGAATTGCCTCAATTCCAAGTAATCTTTTTCAAACAGGATTTGGGATTATTGTTGCAATGCCGTTAACAACAACGTTAAAAAAAGTTGGTGGGAAGCATTTAAAATTTAATCAATAAAAAAGCTCAAAACAAGTAGTTAGCAAGCTTAATTATAAGTATTGTAATTACTTGTTTTTGAGCTTAAAAGTTAGACAGAATTTCAATTGAAATGAAATTAGCCAGAAGTAATCTTGCATTGTTTGACTTAATTAATGGCAACATTTACATTTACTAAAAACATTGTCATTAATTTATATTTAGAATCGTAAAAATTAACATAAAGCAGATGTATAAATAAAAATTACATTTAACATTTTTTAAATGCAGCAATATATTTTGACTGGGAAGTGCAAAATAAAGTAAAAATAGCAGATATTAACCATAATTTTATATTTTAGTTTACATAATATATATTATACGAAGTTATAATTTTAAATCTAAAGCTGTCAGGCTTATTTTTTTGCCCTATTTCAGTTATAATTATATATTTGCGCTACTTACCACTAGACTATATTTTTTATAAAATAAAATATATTTCTTTACGTTTTGGCTATTAATATAAAATAAAAGCTGCTAACCATATGAGGATTAGCAGCTTTTATTTTAAACTTCTTTTAATTCAGGCATTACAGTTTTATCTTTATCTCTTCGCGCAATCGCAGGTAAAATCATACCTAGTAAGATTAAGACAATTGGTGTTAAGATGTTGGTTATTAATTGGAACCACCAAGCTTTTGGATTTGTTGCGTAATCCAATTTTGGTACCATTCCTAATACACAAGCAAAGGCTGTAAATGCAAAACACCAAGTACCAGCAATAAAGCCAAGTTTTGGATTTTTTAAGAATTTATATTCAGATTGATAGTTTTTCCACGCTTTATTTAACATCATATAAGCAAAGAATACCCATAAGTAACGCATCGGCATTACAACGGAGTTAAGGTTTGTCATCCATTTTACTAATTCATCAGTATTCCCAATTCCTAAAATCGGTAATAAAATGATAACACTAACTAAAATACCTGTTAATAAATACCCGTTTACCAATGTTCCTTTAGCTGAACGTTTACGCAACCAATTTGGAACAAACATTGGATCAGCATCAGCAAGTAAAATTTGTAACGGAGCATCAATTGAAAATGCCAAAGCAGAAATTTGACCAATTGTATTCGTTAAAGCGTAAATAATCATTAATAGGTTCCCGACACCATAATAATTTCCTAGTTGTTGGAAAGCACTATAAGCGCCGTTTCGCATTAAGTCAGCTGGAATATTATTACTTGCAAAAAGCATACCCATTGCTACGGAACCTAAAACAGCAGAGACCCCTACCATACCTGCTAATAAGAACATACCGCGCGGAAATTCTTTTGCGGGATTTTTTGTTTGGTTAACGTATGGTGAAATTTTTTCTGCTCCCCCTACGGCAAAAACTAGCATTGAAATTGTCGTAAAATAAGAGAAATCAAACTTTGGAATGTAGGTTTTAATATTGCCCATATCAGGAGTGGCAAAATGCATTCCTTTACTTACTGCCGGTGCGCCTACAGCTAATAAAATAAATAAAATCGACATTACAAACATTGCTGTACCAGCTAAACCACCGATAACTTTAAGTGTTGTCAAACCTTTTGTTGATAAGAATAGAAATAGCAAGAAAATAACTAAACTTATTAGAGCGATTGTCGTCATTGACATATTGGAAACCATATCACCATTACCTTGAACAGCCCAACCTAATGCAATTAAAATTGCTTGTGGTTTTTGCGCTAAATAAGGAATATGGACAACCCAATAAGTCCAAGCTGCATAATAAGCTAATCGTTTTGTTGACGTATTTTCAACCCAAGAGCTGACGCCACCTTTACTGCTTTTAAAAGTTGAGCCTAATTGGCCGACAATTAAAGCATAGGGAATAAAATAAAGTGCTAGAATAAGAATCCAAGAAGTTACAACTGAGATTCCTTGTTGGGCGTAATTATTTACAACATTTCCTATACCCCAAACCATATTAAAAGCAATTAAGCCAACGGTGAACCACCGCATTTGTTTTTGATTTTGACTCATATGAAAACTCCTTTAAATAATAAATTGCAACTTCTATATCATAGTTATTTTTAAAAGAATCTTCAACTACTAAAATGCTGATTTTAGCACAGTTTCACTAACAATTAATAATATTTTCATTTAAAGGGCGAAAAATTATTGAAAATATTTTCAAAAGAGGCTTAAATTACAAAATAACCATTAACTCTCCTTCATTACTTAGTGTTTAATGGTTATTAATCAAATTTAGTAATTTTATTATTTTTTGAAATTCTCAACTTTTTAATATCTTGCTATTTTGACAAAATTACTGTGCTCCCCACTTTTGTCCGCCCTCTTAATATAGTTTTTTCCTACTTGGATAATCTTTGTTTGATTATCAGTTAAAGCCATCTGGACTAATAGTTCAATTTTGCTGTTTTGTATAAATAAGTGTTCTTAATTTCTTATTTAGATGGTCATACACTAAACTTGTGTATCTCACCTTTTTCAAAATTTCTTCTAAAATGCCGCTTACTCCTTTACTTTGCCAATATTTCTGCCATTAACATGGCAAGAATCGTCTTTTTTGTCATTTCAGAAGTAATTAGTTTTTCGTCGGCAAAACCTAAACGGTCATCTGTTAGCCACCATTTGGCCATCTCATGAGAAGTAAATGAAGTGAACTTTGCTCTACTTTGATGACGGATTACAGTTTCATTAAATGTAAGATCAAAGTAATAATAATTTGTCTGATCAAAATGAGTAGCCAATTCTGCAAGCATTTGACCATATATAGCGCGATTTAAAATTCCTTCAATCAAAACTACCGGATAGTGTTCGCGGCCAAATAAAGCGAGCTGTTGAATTAAAGAAACAGCTAAATTATTTGGCGTATCTTTTACATTTAGAATTTGACGGCGGATTTCATCTTGCCCAATTGTCATAATGGATTCATGGGGTAAGGAATTTCGTAACATTTTTGCAATTGTTGTCTTACCACTGCCTGAATTTCCTCGTAAAATAATGAGTTTACGCATTGGGAATTACCTGCTGATTAAGGGTTAGCTCTTCTCTTAAAATACCGTACTTCACTGAATCCCAAAACTGTCCTTGCCAGTAGCGCACTTTCCGAATTTGCGCTTCCTTTTTCATACCAATTTTTTCACCTAAAGCCATCATTCTATTATTTCCAGACCAGGTTGTATAACCAACACGTGCAATCTTAGGATAAGTATAAAATAAATGTTTTATCCATAAATCACTTGCTTTACTTCCAATACCTTTATTCCAATTTTTAGGTTGATAAATTGCAATGCCAAATTCTAACCAGCGTTTTAATGAGCCATCTTCAAAATATGCTGTTACTACCCCTACCATCTTTTCTTCATAAAAAATCACACCGGCACTTTCGTCATTTAAAAAACGGCTGCCAAATCCTTCTTTATATTCTGGCCACGAAAGAATCGGATCATTAAAATAAG
The DNA here is from genome assembly GCF_051713765.1 of Enterococcus sp. DIV0755b. NCBI lineage: Bacteria > Bacillati > Bacillota > Bacilli > Lactobacillales > Enterococcaceae > Enterococcus > Enterococcus sp. DIV0755b. The sequence goes on from NZ_JBIOQN010000001.1 coordinate 1,832,439, forward strand.
GTCCATCAAAGTCTTTCCACGTTAAATCTGCCGTAGGACCATAGCTTATTTCCCACAGATGTTGCAGTTCTTCTTCTGTTATATTTCGAATCGTAATGGGAGCTATTTCTGATTGTAGCTTCATATTCATTCTCCTTATAATTAACTTTTAACTATTTATTTTAAATGTAGCATAGTTCAAATCATTATTGAAGAAAAGCTAGAGCCTCTTTAACCCTAGTTCAATAAATACAACCATCTTATTTCTTAAAATCTTATAAAAAAAGTGAAATGACTTCTTTGTTCATTAGCAAAAAAATAAACCAGACTGAATAATTCAGCTGATTTATTTTTTTAACTGTCTAATTCTACAACACGATCGACAAAATCTTCATAAAATTCAGCTTCGTGAGAAACAACGACAATTGTTCCAGGAAAAGCAATTAACGCTGCTTGCAAATTTTCTTTAGAAGCTTGATCAATATGATTGGTAGGTTCATCCAAAAACAAGAAGTTACTTTTAGGTAGCATCATTTCAGCTAATTTAACTTTCGTTTGTTCTCCCCCACTCAAATATTTCAATGATTCTTGAACGTGTTGACTGGTCAAGCCGGAACGGGATAAATACCGCCGTAGTTCTTTGTTGTTAATGGTTGGGTATTTATCACTTAAATACTGTAAAGGAGTGGCTAGTGGATTTTCCCAGGCTAATTCTTGTTCAAAATAATTCACTTTTGTATGTTGGGGGAAATGAAATTCACCGTCAACAGCTGGGATAATGCCCAATAGAGTTTTAATTAAGGTCGATTTACCGATACCGTTGAATCCTCTTAGGGCAATTTTTTCACCAGCACGAATGGTTAAGTCAATTGGTGCAAGTAATGGTTTTTCATAACCAATCACAAGTTGTGTGGTTTCTAGTGCCAAAGTCGTTACAATCGGCGCATAAGTAAAGGTCACGTGAGGTTTTGGCGCGTCTGTTGGCGGAGTTAGGCGGTCGATTTTCGCCAATTGTTTTTCACGACTTTTCGCCATCGTTGAACGAGATCCGGCTTTGTATTTACGGATATAGGCTTCTGTTTTTTTGATATGCTCTTGTTGGGCTTCATACTGGCGCATATAGGTTTCTTGTTGTAGCTCTTTTAGCTTCAATGCGCGGTTTAGGTTGCCCGTGTATTTGGTTAATTTGCCAAATTCGATATCAATAATATGCGTGGTAATCGCATCTAAAAAAGCTTGATCATGGGAAACAACGACAAAAGTTCCATCAAATTCTTGTAAAAATTGCGTCAACCACTGAATATGGTTGTCGTCTAAATGATTGGTTGGTTCATCTAGTATCAGTAAGTCGGGTTTTTCTAATAGCATCTTGGCTAAAATAATTTTGGAACGCTGTCCACCACTTAGATTTTTTAAAAGGCTATCCATTCCCAAAACATTAATCCCAAGTCCTGTGGCTAAATCATCAATTAATGTATCCATTTGATAAAAATTGCCTTGATCTAATTCGTTTTGCAAGCGCCCAGCTTGTTCTAATAAACGATCATCGAAACTTTCGCTGTATTCTTCATAGAGTTTAGCTATTTTTGTTTCTTTAGCAAAATCTTCTTTAAAAGCAGTTTGCATAAATTTTCGAATTGTTAAGTGTTCATCTACGCCAACATATTGGTCCAAATAGCCCAAACGTAAATTTTTCGGAAAGATAACTTGCCCGTCATCTGGCAATATTTCACCAGTAATAATTTTGATTAATGTACTTTTTCCAGCCCCATTGCGACCGATTAAACCAACGTGTTCACCGCGATTTACTTGAACTGAAACATCTTCATATAAAACTTTATCGCCGAACTGTTGGGTAATATTTTCTAAGCGTAACATGGTTAAATCCTCATTTCTCATAGTAAAAAGCGCCAGACAAAAATCATCCGCCGCTTTTTGTTATATCCAGATGGTATAGGTTACAGCCTATCATGAAGCTTCTTACTTGTCAAAGACTGTCTCTAGATTACTTATAAAGTATCGTGAAGTTTAAATTTCTTCGTATCCGCGGAGGCTTTTTTTGCATCATCAGCATAAAAAAGAAAATGTTCGCCTGAATCAAGATCAGTTGCAATCACTAGCCCCCGTCGTTTTAAATCCTTTGATTGTTCAATTTGCGCGGTACGTGCTAATTCTTTGGTATCAAAGTTAGAAGCAATGGCATTTCCTAGATTGAAAAAAACTGTTTCTTCCATCATGATCCCCTCCTTAGTTTCATTTTACCATGGAGGCTGTTTTTACTGATACTAATAAGAGTTACTTGCAATGTTTTAAATTTTAGTGATAATAAAACCAGAGGTGAAAAAAATGAGCCAAATTAGTGAAACTGAATTAAAAGAACAATTAACAGCAATGGTTGAAAGTATCCTTGCAGTAGCAGATTTACAAGAAGATGATATTTTTGTCTTAGGCTGTTCTACAAGTGAAATCATAGGTGGTGTTATTGGAAAAAATTCTAGCGCCACAGTCGGCCAATGGGTGGTCGAAACGTTAAAAAATATTTTAGATCCTTTACACATTCATTTAGCCGTTCAAGGCTGTGAACACTTAAATCGTGCATTAGTAGTAGAATGTGACGTTGCAAAGAAAAATGGATTTGAAATCGTTGCGGTTAAACCGGCACTACATGCAGGAGGAGCTTGCTCTGTTGCAGCTTTTGAACAATTTGAACATCCGGTTGAAGTGGAACATATCGTCGCCCAAGCAGGAATCGATATTGGTGATACTTCTATTGGCATGCATGTGAAACATGTCCAAGTGCCTGTGCGACCTGTCGCTAATACTTTAGGTAGTGCGCACGTGACCGCTTTACGTTCAAGACCAAAATATATCGGTGGTCCACGGGCTGTTTATGAATAAAATTCTTAGCTAGAAAAAGATTTTCAACTTAAAAAATGCAGAACCGATCGCCTACTAGGCGAATGCGTTCTGCATTTTTTATAGTTATTAATCTAATTCAACTTTTCCGGTATAAAGTTGATAATACATACCCTTTTGCGCTAATAAAGCCTCATGACTGCCACGCTCAATAATCCGTCCGTGATCCAAAACCATAATCACATCCGCATTTTGAATAGTCGACAGACGGTGGGCAATGACAAAAACTGTCCGACCATGCATTAAACGATCCATACCTGACTGGACAATTCCTTCTGTGCGGGTATCGATACTTGAAGTTGCTTCATCTAAAATCATCACCGGTGGGTCAGCAATCGCTGCTCTAGCAATCGCTAGTAATTGCCGTTGGCCTTGTGAGAGACCTTCGCCATCGCCGGTAATCACAGTATCATATTTATCCGGTAAATGATTAATAAAGCCATCGGCATTGGCTAATTTTGCAGCAGCCAATACATCTTCATCACTTGCATCTAATTTACCAAAACGAATATTTTCGCGAATTGTACCAGTAAATAAATGCGTGTCTTGTAAAACAATCCCTAGTGAACGGCGTAAAGAATCTTTTTTGATTTTTTTAATATTAATTCCGTCATAACGAATCTTACCATCTTGAATATCATAAAATCGATTAATCAGATTCGTAATGGTCGTTTTACCTGCACCTGTAGCGCCAACAAAGGCTACTTTTTCACCAGGTTTCGCATAAAGATTAATATCATGTAAAACGATGTTATTGTCAACATAGCCAAAATCAACATCTTCAAAGACAACGTCACCCGTTAGTTCTGTGTAAGTGATGCTGCCGTCTTCATGAGGATGTTTCCATGCCCATAACCCAGTCCGTTCTTTTGTTTCTACTAATTGATCGTCAACTTTTTTAGCATTAACTAAAGTCACATAGCCATCATCTTGTTCGGGCTTTTCATCAAGTAAGTTGAAAATACGACCAGCTCCAGCTAATGCCATAATAACAAAGTTAATTTGTTGTGATATTTGGCTAATCGGCCCATTTAATGAGCGGCTCAACTGTAAAAACGAAGCAATCATGCCAACGGTCAGACCAGAAATACCATTAATTGCAAAAAGCCCACCAATAATTGCGACTAAAACATACTGCACATTTAAAAGGTTCATCATAATTGGCATTAGCGTATTTGCATTGATATTGGCTTTAGTTGCACTTTCTTGTAGTTGGTCGTTTAAAGTATCAAACTCTTCCATCACTTTTTTTTCATGGTTGAAGATTTTCACAACTTTTTGGCCGTGCATCATTTCTTCAATATAACCATTCACTTGGCCTAAATCTTTTTGTTGGGCACCAAAGAAGCGACCACTTTTTTTGGAGATAAAGCGAATTACATTCATCATTAAAAAAACAGATATTAAGACAAAGCCGGTTAAGGGTAAACTAATCGTGAACATCGCGATGAAAACAGAAACAAATGTCACCATGGCCATCATCAAGTTGGGGATACTTTGTGAAATCATTTGTCGCAATGTATCAGTATCATTGGTAAAGTGACTCATGATATCGCCATCAGAATTCGCATCGAAATACCGAATCGGTAAACTTTCTAAATGGGTAAACATTTGATCCCGTATTTTCTTTTGGGTGCCTTCACTTATTTTAACCATCATGAAGTTATATGTTAAAGAAGCAATGACTCCAACTAAGTAAATAAGCGCCATTTGTAAAATTGCTTGCAATAGCCCGCTGAAATTTGGATGTGCTTGTCCAACAAGCGGTGTGATATATTGATCAATAACTACTTGTAAGAATAGTGAACCTTTAACATTGGCATAGGCACTTAATAAAATCATAATTAGAACTAAAACCAACTGGAGTTTGTATTCTTTAAACATTAAAGTCAACAATCGTTTCAGATTAGATCCAGTTGAACGCTTGATTATCGGTTTACTCATTTCCACTTTCACCAAATCCTTTCTGTTGCGATTGATAAACTTCTTGGTAAATTTGATTAGTCGCTAATAATTCTGCATGAGTACCAACACCATTTACTTTGCCATCATCTAAAACGACAATGCGGTCTGCATCTTGAATGGAGCTGATTCTTTGGGAGATAATTAGTGTTGTCATCCCCGGAATCGCTTTGGCTAAGCCTTCACGAATAGCCCGATCTGTTTTAGTATCGACTGCACTAGTAGAATCGTCTAAAATTAAAATTTTAGGTTTTTTAAGCAAGGCACGTGCGATTGTTAAACGTTGTTTTTGTCCACCAGAGACGTTATTACCACCTTGTGAGATTAAAGTATCGTATTTATCTGGAAATTCATTAATAAAACCATCAGCTTGGGCTATTTTACAAGCTTCGATTAGTTGCTCGTCAGTTGCAGTTTCATTCCCCCAACGCAAATTATCTTTAATAGTTCCAGTAAACAAAACATTATTTTGTAAAACCATACTTACTTGGTCACGTAACGTTGCCAGATCGTATTTTCTAACATCAACGCCACCAACCTTAACTGTACCGTCTGTCACATCATAAAGGCGGGGAATCAATTGCACGAGGGTTGATTTTGAACTACCCGTACCACCGATCAGGCCGATAACTTCACCGGATTTAATGGAAAGATTGATATGTTCTAAGGCTAATTTTTCCATATCGTCAGCATAACTAAAACAGACATCCTCAAAAGCAATCGAACCATCAGTCACTTCATATAAAGGTTTAGCGTCATTTTTTAAATCACTTTCTTCTGATAAAACTTCTGTAATCCGTTCAGCCGAAGAACGGGCAATTAAAATTTGAACAAAAGCCATTGACATCATCATTAAGCTCATTAAAATTTGCATCGTATAATTGAACATACTAACTAGTTCGCCGGTTGTGAGGCTGCTTTTATCAACGATTAATTGTGCGCCAAACCATGAAAGTAAAAGCATACACGTATAAACAGAAATTTGTAATAGGGGATTATTAAAAGCGACGATTCGTTGTGCTTTCGTGAAGTTTTTATAAACATCTGTTGATACTTCATCAAATACCTTTTCTTGCTGTTCTTCCCGCACATATGATTTAACGACACGAATTCCTTGCAAGTTTTCTTGTACCACGTTATTCAGCTTGTCATAAATACGAAAGACTTTCATAAATAAAGGGTGAGCAAAGTGAATGACAATTGCTAAGCCAATTGCTAAAAATGGTAAAACCACTAAATAGATTAACATCAGTTGTGGATTGATGAGGCTAACCATGATTAGTGAAAAAATTAAAATCAAAGGGCTTCTGACAAGGATGCGAATAATCATTTGATACGCATTTTGAACATTGGTTACGTCAGTGGTCAAACGCGTAATTAAGCTTGAAGTAGAAAAGCGGTCAATATTTGAAAATGAAAAATCTTGAATTCGACTAAATAAATTATGGCGTAAATTACGAGCAAAACCAGCCGATGCAATCGCCGCAGTCCTCCCTCCTAATGCGCCAAAAATTAAAGCAATTAGCGCACATAAAAAAAGAAGCGCGCCTAATTTCAAAATGACACTCGTATTACTTTTTTCAACACCTTGGTCAATCATCATCGCCATAATCAGCGGCATAATAACGTCAAGGGCAACTTCACCGGCGACAAAAACCGGTGTAAGTAAACTGTCTTTTTTGTACTGACCTACATTAGCCAATAGTTTTTTGATCATATCCTCCGTCCTTTCTTTTATTCTTAAAAATAGACACCAACCGCAAGCAGCGGTCAGTGCGTCTTTCTTTACTTTAACGGATATAAATCCGTCCTTCAAACAATAAGTTTCTCATTTTTCTCATTAAACAAAATACTTTTCGTCTATAAATTACAAAAAAGAAATTTTATAAGAATTATAAGTAACGGGAAATCAATTGAATTAAATCTTCTGGAAATGTTGTAAGATCACCAATATCTATGAAACGTTGGCTACCAAAAATATTTTTAATCGCTTCTTTATCGTCTCCGATAGCAGCTGCTAGATAAATAACTCCTTGGCGTTCAAATTCGTTCATGACAGTTTGAATATCGTTTTTAGCTTTATCTCCTGTATAATCCGGTAGTGCTTTTGGCTGACCATCAGAGATATTGATTAATAATTTAGTTGTGGCATTTTCTGCAGCTAATTTTTGGCTTAAAAGACGCAACGGCACGCCATCACGGTTATTTTGACGTGGTTTCATGGTCACCAGTTTTGCCTCTAAGTAACGAAAATCATCTTTAAATTCTTTATATGAATAAATAGACGTCTTTTCACGAGAAGACAAATCGGCTGTATCGCCGTAAATCATTAAAGGAATTGACATTTTCTTAGCAAAACTTGCGACTGCTAACGCCGCTAGGCGGGCACTGTCAATCCGGTTATCTTTTAACATGGAGCCAGATTCGTCAATGCGTACTGCTAAAGCAAGGGAAGGTTTTTCATGAGGAGGTGTCTTTTTATCAAATGTCCGATAATCGCCATAGGCAACGCGACTGGCATCAAAACGAGTGCCACTATACTTTCCTTTTCCGTAAACCTCACTTTGTTCATTTTCTAAAATATCAGTAATCTTTTTGACTAAACGATCGACTACAGGCGTGATGCTCTGATTTAAAACAGCAGCTTCTTTCATATCTTCTTTGGTAAAAGTTGGCCGTTGTAAAATTAAGCCTTCTTTTTCATGAATTGTTCCTTTCATTGTCGCGCGAGCAGTTTTATTTAATTCTTTCCGTAACTCTTTTTCTTTTTTTTCATAAGCTTTAATATCAACATTTTGCTCGCTTGAAATCCCTTCATCACTTTCTTTTCCTACGTGGCTAGCACCATCATGAGCAGCTTTTTCTCCTGCCATTTCCGTTTGTTTTTCGTCGCTAGAATTTATTGATTGCTCTTTTGGGGATTGTCTGTCACTGGTAGAATCGCTAGTATCTAAAGAACCGTCTTTATCTTCAGTAGCAAGACTAGCTAAAACAGCCTCACTTTCAGCTTCTTCAGTTATATTACGCAAATCAGCCTCAGCAGCAGAAATTTTGCGTCCTTTAATATCTTTTAACACTTCTGTAGGATTGGGATTAAGCGCTTCACGTAACAAAATTAGCAATTTACTATCATCCAGAGCCTCTTTTAATAAGGTTATTTCACTTGGTTCAGTGGTTAATTTATAAATGACTTTAGGATAAAGACTTTCAAAAATATCTTGCCCTTGCTTAAAGGTATTGACCCAGTAAAAATAAGATCGCATACCTGCCACACCTTTAATGGCATTAGCTTTTGCTGTTTCATCTAATAAGCGAATCACTTCAGCCATTTTGGTAACGACGGCTAAATTAGTCACGCCAGTTTTAGCAACTGCTCGTTCTACCATTACTTCAAGAGCAGGTAAGTCCATCCGTTCCGCGTGTTGCATCCGGTCTCTTAAGGATTCATTTAAGGGACGGTTTCCTTGATAGTTGCGATTGGTAGTAATGACAATAACACAATCAGGATGTCTTTTTATAACTCCCGTTGGTAAATTTAACATCCCGTTTGGTTCTAAAGCTGAATTTAAAGCGACCAAAACAGATGCATCGCGAATTACTGTGGGTTCTTGAATCTCTAATAAATAGCCTTTTTCGATTGCCCGCACAATTTCAGAAGGATAAAATTTATAATGCACCACTTCTTGTTCGTTACGATCAATGCGTTCAATTAGCTCTTTTAACCGAGTTTTTGCTTGCTCAATTGTAATACTATGATGTTGGGCAATTAATTTTAAAACAGCATCCAAACTGTCTGTTTGATAAATTGCTTCTAATAATTCGCCATCACTTTCATCATCTGTTGTTACTACCGGCAGTAATGCACCAAAAACATCTGATTTATCCATATCGGCAAAACAAGTTACTTTAGTATAGGGCAGTTGTAAGTCATAAGATAAAGCTTTTGCTAGCTGTGTTTTCCCTGAGCCGGCGTCTCCTTCCAATAGGACATTCATGATTTTCATTTCAGAATCATCCCAATTATTTTTAATTTCAGAAGCGACGCGTATTTCGACTTCACTTGTTTGGTGACTTTGTGGCTTTTGCCAAATCATTTGTTTTTCTAGACGGCTAAAGACGCGTGTGTTTGTGATTTCAAATGGCGTTAGCATAATCTCACCTACTTTTTTTAATAACCGGCTTCTTCTAATAAACGTTTTAAAATACGAAAACGCTCACCTAAAATTTCACCATCTTTTTGCCAAATATCATGAAAAAGTTTAATATCTTCATCAATCATCGGATTATTTGTATCCACTTCGACGGTCATGCGATTTCCTTGTACGCCAACAATATCGACAACAGGATTTTCAGGGTCATAAAATTTAGGATACCGATACGCATCTTGAAAATAAATACTCGCTTGTGCCACTAAAATAGCTAAATCTAAAATACGGTTAATCGGTAGTTCTTCTGATTGACGAGACCATTTTTCGCCTGTATGACGCCAAACCTTACCTGAAATATCAACTTTACCGCGATCATTCCATTGCGCGAGCCCCAAAGAAAGTCCTTTTGCATCTGATTCAAAAGCTTGTTTGCCATCTGCATTATCATAGTTTTCTACTACTAGAACGGGTTTGTGTTTCAAATTTGTTGGAATTTCCACCGTACTCACTCCTCTTATCATTTTGAATAATTAATTTATTAGATAGTACTTTAGTAATATACTACTTTACTAAAGTATAAAAAAGGATGGATAAATTGCCAATCATTTTGACTTATTGCGCTAGTATGTGCTCACAAAGAAAAGCAAAAAAGGCATGACAAAATTTTTGTCATACCTTTTGTTTTTAACTAAGCAGTTTCAAAAAGTAACTTCTTTTAAGATAAGCCAGATAAGCCGATGTTTCGCAAAAATTGAGTAGCAATTTTGTTAAAACTTCTGCCTGTTCTTGAAGCTGACTATTTCAGTTACAGTCTAATTATCTATTAATAATTAAGTTTAGATAGCAGCAATTGCAATTCCAATTGCTTTTTCTCCCAAGTGAGTTCCAATAACTGGTCCAAAATAACCAATTTCAATGTCTGCATCAGGATATTTAGCTGCTAATTTTTCTTTCTCCTCTTGCGCTACTGTCAAATTATTCGCATGGATGACATACAATTTAACAGGACGATTAATTTCAGAAGCCCGTTGCCCGATAACTTCTTCGGCGCGATTAAAAGCCTTTTTGCTAGAACGAATTTTTTCAAATAACTCGATTTTCCCATTATTAAAGGTCAAAATCGGTTTAATTTTTAACAAACCGCCAATTAATGCGGCACCATTAGTTAAGCGCCCGCCACGAACGAGGTTGTTTAAGTCATCGACAATTAAATACGCATACGTATTGTCACGAATAATATCTAAATGCTGGATGATTTCTGCTAATGTTTTTCCTGCATCTTTCATTTGAATCGCACTTTCTACCATGTGACCCATTGGCATACTCGTAATCTTAGAATCATACGGAATGACGGTTGCACCTTTTATTTCATCTTTAATCGTATTGAGCGTTGCTACAAATCCTGAGATTCCGCCAGATAAATGGATACTTAAAATTGTATCATAGCCTTTAGCGGCTAGATTTTCATAAAGTTCAATTACTTCACCCAAAGCCGGTTGAGAGGTTGTGGGAAATTCTTTACTACCATTTAGCATTTCATAATATTCATCGGCTTCAATATCGACGCCTTCATTATAGATTTTGCCATCAATGATGACTGGTACAGGAATAATATATAAGTCCGAATGATTTTTGATGGTTTCAGGTAGAAATGCAGAACTATCTGTTACAACTGCTAATTTCATTTATAATCCTCGTTTCAAGAAAATTTCACTACTTCTACAAATATAGCATAAACTAAGATTCAGGAAAATAGTTTATACTAGATTCACCTTAAAAGAAACTACTATTACTAAAATAAAAAAGGGGAAAGGATAGTTTTTCATCTATCCCTACCCTTTTATAATTATTTTGCTAAAAAATTATTGATTGCTTTTTGATTGGCTTCTTTATCTACGACTAACACACTTCCAGCTTCCGCTGTATTTCCATATTCCCAAGTATCTTTAGCTGGGACGGTCAGTCGGTCAATCCCACTTGCTCCTTTTAAAATGTGCAAGCTATTTTTGACTAAGAAACTCGTTTTAAGGTTTGTGCCAGTATACCCTAAAACTTTTCCGGCAGCATAAGGTAATTTAGCAATTGCAAGTGGATTTTTCATCTGACTAAAAATGGCATCCATAACTTGTTGTTGCCGTCTTACGCGGCCAAAATCGCCTTCTTCATCCATCCGAAAACGGGCATATTGTAATAAGTGTAAGCCATCCATATTTTGTTGGCCTTTTTTGATTGGTACTTCTAAGTTAGTACTCATGTCTTTTTCGGCGTTAATAGCAACTCCGCCAGGAAACAACGTATCAATTACTTTTTCAAAAGATTTAAAATCAACAACAGCATAATACTTACATTCTAAACCAAAGTTTTGTGAGATGGTTTGACGAACTAAATCTGCCCCACCATAAGCGTAAGCTGCGTTAATTTTGTTTTGCCCAACCCCTGGAATATCAACCAATGTATCCCGCATAAAAGAAATTAGTTTCGGTTTTTTACTTGGTCCGTCTAATTGTAAAACCATAATGGTATCTGCGCGTGCAGTTTCGCCTTTTCTACTATCACTTCCCAGTAATAAGATATTATTTGCGCCATCTGCTGAAGTAAAACCGTTGAAATTCTCTACTTCTTGTTTAGGAATCTCACTATCAGAAGCAGCGGACATTTTTCCTAGTGCAAAGGCAACGCCGCTATAAACGAGTAATAACAGGAGTAAGCCAATGATAAAGCGAAAAATAGGGTGTTTTTTCTTAGGCTTAATTTTCTTTTCTTTTTTTACTTGGCGTGGCTGTTCTTCATCTTTTTGAACACTTTTTGGATTGTTTTTATTCCTTAAATTACGAGGATGACTATTTCGGGCTTTAAACCCCTTTGTTTTTATCTCAAAATTGCCTTGCGCTTTTTTACTACGTGCATTGTACTCTTCATTAGTAGTAGAAAAATCCTCTTGATTGCGTTTTTCTTCTTCGGATGCTGCTTTTTCCAACTCTTTATCAGTTAATTGCTTACGAGCAAATACACTTTCTTTTTTATTTGTTTCTTCATGTATTTTTTTATAGCGATCCATGCGACTCATGTGGCTACCTCCAAAAGTAAATCATTTCTCTACAAGTTTACCCTAACTTGAGTGCAAAAAAAGATGCTATGAAAAAATTTAAGCATTTCATAGCATTTCTTTCAATTTTGTTAGCTCGATAAAGTGACAGGATATGTCCCTAAGTGAATAACAGTCCCACCAAGTAATTTAATTTCTTCTATAGCATTGTCAATTAATTGTTGCGGTTGATCTAATAGGAGATCAATTACAAAGAAATATTCACCAAGACTAGTTTTTAAAGGCCGCGATTCAATTTTGCTTAAATTAATTTGACGCCAACCAAAAGCGGCCAACATTTGGTGAAGTGCCCCCGCTTTATTTGAAGGCAGTGTCAAAATTAAAGACATTTTTTCTGCCTTGCCAAATGTAGTTGTCGGTTTTAGCCCTACAATCCAAAAGCGTGTTTGGTTAAAATCATTGTCTTGAATATTAGAGCTGATAATTTTTAAACCATAAGATACAGCAGCCTCAGCCGCGGCGATGGCCGCAATTTCTTTTGTCTGTTGCGTTGCGACATATTCACACGCTGCAGTAGTAGAAGTGGTGGGTACTAATTCAGCAGTGGGATAATGTGCTGCTAAAAACTTTTGCGACTGAGCTAGCGCTTGCGGATGAGAATAGATTTTTTTAAACGGCCCTTTACTAGTTGCTAGTAATTGTTGGTTGATTGGTAAAATAACTTCGGCTAAAACTTGTAGTTGATGATTTTGCGACAATGTATCGATTGTTGCGTGAACCGATCCTTCTAGCGAGTTTTCAATTGGCACAATGGAATATGCAACTTCTTTTGTTAACACGGCGTTTAGACAGGCTGGAATAGAGGCATACGCCACCAAATCGACTGCATCAAATTGTTTTTTGGCGGCTTGGTGAGAAAATGAACTCTTAGGTCCCAAATAACCAATTTTCATGCTTTTCCCAACCTTTCTATGATTTCTGTAGCAATTTCTTCAGGATCGCGTTGCGTTGTTTCAATAATTATTGCCGCACTCTCTTCATAATGTGGCAGACGCGAATTCAAGAGCGCGGTAATTTCTGCTGCGCTTTTTTGACTTGCCAGTGGACGAATATTTTTTGCATCGTTTTTGATACGGGCAATTAATGTTTTAGAGTCCGCCTTTAAATAGATGACATGAGGATGATCTTTTAAAAGGTTACGATTTAATTCATTGACTACAATCCCACCGCCAGTTGCAATGATGGCATTAGCAGTAAAGTGATCTTTTAAAACAGTTGTTTCGACATGGCGAAAAGCTGCTTCTCCTTTAGAAGCAAAAAAATCAGGTATCGGCATGCCAATTTCTTTTGTGATTAAATCATCTAAATCAATTAATGGTCGCTTCATTTTCTCCGCCAGTAAGCTTCCAACTGTTGATTTTCCTGCACCCATAAAACCAATTAGTAAAATACTACTCATGGCGCTCACCTACTATGATTTTTTTGATATCTTGGAAAAAATCTGGGTAAGAAATGTTAATGGCTTCTGGCTGTTGCAACATAGTGGTACCAGTGGCAATTAAAGCAGCAATTTGTAGCATCATCCCGATGCGATGATCGCCTCGACTTGAGACTTCAGCCCCTTTTAGTGGCGTTGGTCCATTAATGATGAGACCATCTTCTGTTGGCGTAATATCAGCCCCCATTTTCTTTAATTCTGCTGCGGTTGCATCAATGCGATTTGTTTCTTTTACTTTTAATTCTTCTGCGTCTTTAATAACCGTTTGACCACTAGCTTGCGTGGCTAATAACGCAATAATGGGCAATTCATCAATTAGGCGGGGAATAATCTCACCTTTTATGATAGTACTGTGAAGTGCAGATGTTTCAATTTTCAAATCTGCTGCTTGATTGTTTGTATCAAGGTTTTCAATCGTTAAATTAGCCCCCATTTGTTTTAAAACATCAATGATACCTGTTCGCGTTGGATTCATCCCTACATTTTTAAGGTGTAGTTGACTATTCGGGGTAATGGCAGCAGCCACTAAAAAGAATGCCGCCGAAGAAATATCCCCTGGAACCACAACGTTTTGACCGACTAAGGTTTGTGGACCGGTGAGTGTAATCTTGCGACCATTTGTGGTAATTTCACCGCCAAATTGGCGAATCATTTCTTCAGTATGGTTACGAGAAATTTCTTTTTCGATAATCGTTGATGTGCCTTTTGCTTGTAAAGCTGCAAAGATAATTGCCGATTTTACTTGAGCACTGGCTACAGGCATTTGATAATCAATGGCTAATAATTCTTTTGTACCTTGAATTTTGATGGGTGGAAATTCACTGCTTGCTTTACCGGTAAGAGTCGCACCCATTTGCTGTAAAGGCGTCATTACCCGTTGCATTGGTCGCTTATTTAGGGAATCATCTCCAAATAGTGTTGTGGTAAAGTTTTGGCCGGCTAAAATTCCCATCATCAAACGAATCGTTGTGCCAGAATTACCAACATCAATGTCTGATTGACTTTTCTTTAAACCAGAAAACCCAACACCAGTTACTGTAATCGTCGTACCATCATCTGAAATTGGGACACCTAGTTTTTTAAATGCATTTAAGGTACTTAAACAATCTTGGGCACGCAAGAAATTCTTGATGGTTGTTTGTCCTGTTGCTAGAGCACCAAACATTATGCTGCGGTGGGAAATTGATTTATCTGCCGGGACAGTGATACTGCCGGCTAATCCGTTTTGTGCTTGTAATAATTCCATAGTTGCCTCCTTTTATTTTAAGCGCGTAGGATAATTCGTATGTCTTAAAAGGCAGGCTTTGGCCCGCATCAAGTCATTTTCGTTACGAAAACTAATTTGCAAAATCCCATTAACATCTTCTCTTGTTTCCTGAATTTTCAGATTAATTAGATTGATCTGATGGTGACCTAAAAGTCCTGTCACTTCTGCTATTACCCCAGGTTCATCTGGAACATCAACATAAAGATCATAAAAGGCTGGAATCGCGCCATTTTTGTGAACAGGCAAGCTGTCGCGATTATCTTTAGCTTGATCAAAAAAATGAAAAATTTCCTTTTGATCACTATTTGTGACCCATTTTTTTACTTTCATAATTTCTTTTTGCCAATTGTTCAACTGCTGTAAAATAGCCGCTTGGTTACTTAATAAAATTTCAGTCCACATCTTCGGATCAGAAGAAGCAATGCGTGTAATATCCCGGAATCCACCGGCTGCTAATTGTTTGGCACGAGGATGCTCTTGATTAAAACAATCCCCTTGAGTTACAAGGGCGGCTGCAATTATATGCGGCAAGTGGCTAAGCATTGCTGTGATTTGATCATGTTCACTAGCTGTTAATTCGACAAACTTTGCTTTAGTTCCTGACAATAATTCTTGTAAAAGTACAACTTTATTTTGAGATTCTTTTTGATTAGTCATAATATAATAGGCATTTTCAAATAGATGAGCATCTGCTGCTTTTATCCCTGATTTATGCGATCCAGCCATCGGGTGCCCACCAATAAATGAAAAAGGTAGTGTTTTTGCGGTAGCCATAATTTGTTCTTTGGTACTTGCAACATCTGTGACAAGAACATCTTCTTTTAAGGGAAGCTTCGCAAGTTCTTCCAAATAGCTCATTGTTTTAAAAACTGGTACTGCTAAAATGATAATATCTGCATCAAGTGCACCTTGGGCAAAATTATTAGCCATTTTGGTAACAATGCCTTTTTTTACTGCAATTTCCACGGTTGTTTCATGTAAATCAAAACCGCTAAGCTCAACTTTAGGATGTTTACTTTTGATTGCTAATGCTAAAGATGAACCAATTAATCCTAAGCCGACAATAAAAACTTTTTGCTCCATCACAGACCTCCTAAAAGTTTTTAATATATTGGCGATAATTTGCCACCGCATCTTTTAATTCTGCAAAAGAATCACTAGAAAATTTAGCTAAAATTTCTGTTGCTAAGACCGTTGCGACTACATTTTCTGCTACCACACTTGCCGCAGGAACAGCGGTGCTATCTGAGCGCTCTACACTAGCTTTATACGGTTCTTTGGTCTTTATGTCTACACTCATTAATGGTTTATATAAAGTCGGAATTGGTTTCATAACGCCTTTTACGATGATTGTTTCCCCATTTGTCATGCCGCCTTCAAAGCCACCCAAGTGATTGGTTTTACGGCGGTAGCCAGTAGCATTTGACCAAATAATTTCATCCATTACTTTTGAGCCGGGTAAATTAGCCGCTTCAAAACCAACACCAAACTCTACCCCTTTAAAAGCATTAATGCCAACGATTGCTTGGGCTAGTTTTGCATCTAGCTTTGTATCCCATTGAACATAACTACCAAGTCCTGCTGGAACATTTCCCACTAAAACCTCTACAATACCCCCGATAGTATCGCCATTTTTTTTCGTCTGATCAATTAGTTGTTTCATTTTCACTTCAACATTTGGATCAACAACACGAACTTCAGATTTTTCTGAGCGCTCTTTTATTTCTGTCAGGCTGATTTCAGCCGGAATTTCTGCTTTTATTCCCCCTAAAACAGTAACATGACCCGCAACCTCTATTTCAAGTTCTTTTAATAGTTTTTTAGCGATTGCACCAACTGCAACCCGCATAGTAGTTTCTCTGGCAGAGGAACGCTCTAGAACATTGCGTAAATCCGCATGATGGTATTTCATTCCACCGACTAAATCAGCGTGTCCTGGTCTGGGGTGTGTTACTTGTCGCATTGTTTGTTCCTTTTTAGGAACCTCTTCACTAGCCATAACAGTTTGCCAGTTTTTCCAGTCGCGATTTTCGACAATCAATGTTACGGGTGAACCTAATGTTTTTCCATGCCGCACACCCGAGGTAATACGGACTTGATCTTTTTCAATTTTCATCCGACCACCGCGACCATAACCGGCTTGTCGTCTTGCTAATTCTAAGTTAATGTCTTCGGCTAAAAGCGGCATCCCCGCTGGTAAGCCTTCAATAATAGCCGTAAGTTCTGGCCCATGGGATTCTCCTGCTGTTAAATAACGCATTATAACGCCTCCTTCAAATAATCTTTTATTTCAACTAAAGGAACTTCTACAATTTTGGCTTGACCAATCTCGGTTAATAAAATTAGTTTTAAATTGTCACCTCGAGCTTTTTTATCGTGAGTAATCGCTTGATAGAGTGCTTTTTCATCCCAATCAGGTAATTGCGTTGGCAAATGAAATTTCATAATCATCTCTTTTAATTGCGCAGTACTACCAACCGGGGACAATCCTTTTGCTTCTGAGACACTGTTAATTTTTATCATTCCCAAAGCTACACCCTCACCATGGCTAATCACACCATACCCAGCTGTTTTTTCAATCGCATGCCCGATAGTATGGCCAAAGTTCAAAATTAAACGCATCCCATTATCAAATTCATCTTCTTCTACTACTTGGCGCTTTACTTCTAAGGCTGAGGTAATTATTGCTTCAGCGTGATCTAATAAGTCAGCTTCATCTTTTAAATGCGATAACGTCTGCCATAAATTCAAATCTGCAATCGCTGCTGATTTGATAATTTCGGCAATTCCTTCTCGCACCCGCCGCATTGCTAATGTTTTTAATACATTGGGATCAATCAAAACACCTGCTGGTTGACAGAAAGTACCGACTAAGTTCTTAGCTTTATCAGTATTAACACCTGTTTTTCCACCAATACTAGAATCTACTTGCGCAAGTAATGTTGTCGGAATTTGGACAAAATGGATTCCCCGCATATATGTTGAAGCTACAAAACCGGCTAAATCGCCAATTACGCCTCCACCTAATGCTAGAATACCATCACTGCGCGTAAACTCTGCTTCAGCTAGAAAATCGTATAATTCTGCGGCAGTTTGTAATGATTTACTCCTTTCGCCTGCTGGCACGACTGCTAAATGCGGCGTGTATCCAGCTGCGCTCAGTTGATTCATTACAGTTTGACTATAAAGTGGTGCTACATTTGTATCTGTAATAACCGCAACTTTTTGAGGCTTCCATAATAAATTGAGCCAGCTTCCCAATTTGGTTAAGGCGCCACGTTCAATTAAAATTTCGTAGGAATCTTCTTTTAAGTTAACTCGCATAAGTTAGCCCTCGATTTCTTTAATTTGTTTCATTGCAGCCGTTAAAATATCTACTTCTTGCATCATCTTTAAGTAATTTTCTTCATTTAACGATTGTTGTCCGTCAGACCAGGCATTTTTAGGATCTGGATGAATTTCGACAATCATTCCGTCAGCACCAGCAGCAACGCCTGCCCGCGCCATTGGAGTAACCAAATCCCAAACACCAGTTCCATGACTTGGGTCAACAATAATAGGAAAATGACTTAATTTTTTAATTAGAGGTACCGCTGATAAATCAAATGTGTTTCGCGTTGCTGTTTCATAAGTTCTGATTCCCCGCTCAATGAAAATAACAGGTGATTTATCCTGAACAGCAATGTATTCCGCTGCATTTAACCACTCATCAATAGTCCCGGCAATCCCTCGTTTTAAGCCAATTGGTTTACCTGTTTTACCAACGGATTGAAGTAATTTGTAATTTTGCATATTGCGGGCTCCAATTTGTAAAATATCACTGTATTCTGCCACCATTTCAATATGACCTTCATCCATTACTTCTGTGATTACTTTCAAATCAAATTCATCTGCTGCTTGCCGAATGTATTTTAATCCTTCTTCTTCTAATCCTTGGAAAGCGTAAGGGGAAGTACGTGGTTTAAATGCGCCTCCGCGCAAGATTTTAGCACCACCCGCTTTAGCAATTTTGGCACATTCTAAAATTTGTTCTAAGCCTTCAATAGAACACGGTCCTGCCATTGTCACAAAACTGCCATCACCAATTTTAACCCCGTCTACATCCACAACTGTGTTACCAGGATGAAATTCTCGTGATGTCAACTTGTAAGTATTCGAAATTTTTAATGTCTTCTCTACGCCATCGTACGTGTTAAAAGGAACATCTTGGACGCCCCTAACATCACCTTTTAAGCCGATGACAATATGTTCAGTACCTTGATCAATATTGACATCTAGTCCTTCTTTTTGAATGCGTTTAACGACTAATTCAACTTGCTCTTTAGTCGCACCTGGTTTCATAATTACAATCATTTTCATATTCTCCTTTTTAACTGTTAGCCACAAGTGGCTTAACGATTTCTAATGGCATTTTTTTACCTGTCCATAATTCAAAAGCATACGCGCCTTGATAGAGCAACATACCTAAACCATTGACAGTTTTTAATCCTTTTTCATTAGCAATTTGGATTAATTTCGTTTTTCGTGGATTATAAATTACATCATATACAGCTAAATCATTATGCAATGCACTAAAATCTTGAATTGGTGTTTGATCGTCATTAGGTTTCATTCCGACATCTGTTGCATTTACTAACAATTTGCTATCTCTGAGCGCTTTATTGACAGCTTTAACATCCGCTAAATCTGTTAAAGATAATTTACACTGTGTCTTTTTTTCAATCTCATGGATTTTTTGCTGTTTCTGATTAAAAAATTTACCTTGCCGATTAAAGACGTTAATTTTTTTTACCCCGTCTAAAGCAGCTTGAACACAAATTGCAGTAGCCGCACCACCAGTACCAATGACAGTTATTTCTTCACCAATAATATCTATCTTACTATCAACTAAACTTCGCATAAATCCACTACCGTCTGTATTGTGTCCAACTAAGCGACCATCTTTTTGCGGTAGAATCGTATTGACTGCACCGGTTAATGTTGCAGCTTCACTTAATTCATCCAGATAAGATAGCACCGCTCTTTTATAAGGCATTGAAACATTTACCCCGATCATGTTCAGTGCGGTAATACTTTTCATCATCACCGCTAATTGCTCTTTTTCTATTTCAAAAGCTAAATAGACCGCATCAATGTTATTTGCTTTGAAAGCAGCGTTATGCATTAACGGTGAAATACTATGCTTAGCAGGTTTGGCAATTAAACCTGCTAGACGAGTATAACCTGTAACTTCCATTTTACTCACCCCTTAAATATTAGCAGCCTATGGGTACAAAAAAAGTGTTCACCTAAGATACAACAATCTACAGTGAACACCTAATAGGAAAAATATTTTTTCCGCTGGGAATAAAAAGAGCCACTATAGATTCTTGATCTACGTGGCTGTAAAGTCATTACAAAATCCCTTAGCCATCATAGATACAAACGAGTTGGTTTGTATCCATGTTTTCATGAATACAAACTATCTAAAATAGCTAAAGTAATAATTATTCAGTTGTGGTCTGCTTTTTTCTAACATAAAAAAGTCCTCCGAACTGAGTAAGATGGTGTTAAGTATAGATTGTATTGATCAGACTGTCAATAAGTTTTTGTAAAAGCTGCAAATTATTTCATTTGTTTTCACAATTCTTCTTCAAAGAAGAGCAATAATTCAGCTAAAGTAAGTTTAGCTTTTTGCTGCTGATTTAAATCTTTAACAATCTCACCTTTTTTCAAAAGTAACAACCGATTACCGTATTTTAAGGCATCTTCCATTTGATGGGTAATCATCATACAAGTCAAATTATTTTCTTTTACTAAATCATTTGTTAACGCCATGATATTTTTAGAAGTCTTAGGATCCAAAGCAGCCGTGTGTTCATCTAATAATAAAAGTTCCGGTCTTTCAATCGTAGCCATTAAAAGACTTAATGCCTGTCTTTGTCCACCAGATAAGTGTCCTGTAGGAGTGTCTAAATGCTCTTCTAGGCCGTTACCAACTTTCGCACACAAAATTTTAAAAGCTTCTTTTCGTTCATTTAATTTCCGGGGACGTAATTTTCTCTTTTGACCTCTTCTTTCAGCTAAAAGCAGGTTTTCAGCTACTGTCATTCGCGGAGCAGTCCCCATTTTGGGGTCTTGAAAGACTCGTCCTAAGTATTTTGCTCTTTTTTCTTCACCAAAGTTGGTAACATTTTCGTCGTCTAAAAAAACTTGGCCGCTACTAAGTGAGAGAGTGCCAGTTACGGTGTTAAACAGTGTACTTTTCCCAGCACCATTGCCGCCTACAATTGTGACAAAATCGCCAGGATTCAAGGTCAAATTAACATCATTTAGGATTACGCGTTCATCATTTACGCCATTTTTAATTTTTTTTACTGCTTTTTTTATTGTTAAGACACTCACCGGCTAGGCCTCCTTTTCCAACCCTGTTTTTAAATTTAGTTTTTCTTTTAACGTTGGAATCATTAAACAAATGGCTAAAATGGCAGAGGAGAAAATTTTCAGATAAGTAGTATCAAAGCCCAAGTAAATAATTAATGTAATAATAGCTTGGTAAAGAATACTACCTACAACAACAGCCACCAAACGTTCTAAAAAGGCTAACTCGCCAAATAAAACTTCACCAATAATAATGGAGGCCAGTCCAATAACGATTACACCAGTTCCCTTAGAAACATCCGCATAGCCGTCATTTTGAGAAATTAAGGCACCAGAAAGTGCGATCACACCATTTGAAACAGTTAAGCCTAAGATTTTCATACGGTCTGTTTTAATTCCTAAAGAGCGGGCCATCACTTCGTTATCACCAGTTGCAATATAAGCCTGTCCTAAGTCTGTATTGATGAAAAAGAGCACGAAAAGTATCGTAAGAATTACAGCGATTAAGCCGAGAATAACGATATCAAAATAATTTGGTAAGTTTAAATTGGTGAAAACAGTCTGAATGCGCGGAAAATTACTCAAGCCTTTATTGGGGCTTTTCATAACAAATAAAATCACAGAGTTAAGACCTGACATCACCAAGATACCGGCTAAAATCACGGGGATTTTACCTTTTGTAAATAAAATTCCCGTAACAAAACCAGCCGCCATTCCGGCTAAAATTCCTAATAATGTCGCCAACAAGGGCGAAACACCACTGGTAATCGCTGTTACACAAACAGCTCCGCCTAAAGGAAAAGTACCTTCTGTAGTCATATCAGGAAAATTTAAAATGCGATAAGTTAAATAAATACCAATTCCCAATAAAGACCATAATAAACCCTGTCCGATAGTTGAAATGACCATTTTATTCCGTATCTCCTTTAACTGTCTTGACTAATTTGGCACTATCTTTTAAATCAGCTGGTAAAGTTAGACCAAATCTAGCTAGCTGTTCTTCATTTACAATCGTATCGCCATTAGTAAATGTATAAACCGGTGTATCAGCGGGTTTTGATTTGCCAGCTAAAATCGCAGCGACCATCTCACCAGTTTTAACCCCTAACTCTTTTTGGTTAATGCCAATAGTTGCTAAACCACCTTGTTCCACCATAGTATCAACAGAAGGAAAAACTGGTACATTATTTTTGTCTGCTTCTTGACTGACTGTTTCCATTGCGTTAGCGACGGTATTGTCATTTGGAATAAAGATAAAATCAACTGATTGTGATAAAACTTGTACCGCTTGTGCTACTTCGTTGGTTGAAGAAACTGCTTTTCTTTCTACAGCTAAACCAAGTTTTTTTGCAGCCGCTTCTGCTTGATTTGTTTGAAATTTAGAATTCATTTCAGATGAAGAATATAAAAGGCCCACTTTTTTAGCTTCAGGTAATAATTTATGCGCTAATTCAATAATCGAAGCAACAGGTGGTTGATCTGAAACACCAGTAATATTACCTCCGGGTTGTTCATTACTGGCCACAAGTCCCGCCCCTTCTGGATCAGTGACTGCACCTAATACAATTGGAATACTAGTCGTAGCATTTGCTAATGCTTGGGCGGCAGGTGTAGCAATCCCAACTAAAACATCTGCATTGTCATTAATTAATTGTTTGCTCATTGTATCTAGTTTACTTTGATCAGCTTGACCATTTTGAAAATTAATTTTCAAATTTTTTCCTTCTTCATAGCCTGCCTCTTTTAGCCCTTCTTTGACACCGGTATAGATTTGATCTAAAGCTGGATGACTAACAAATTGCAAAACACCAACAGTATGGATCTTCTCTTTTACAGCCGGGGTATCGTTATTAGCATCATCTTTTTGCCCTGTTAAAAGTTGAAAGCCTAAAAACCCTACCAAAACTACTGCTAATGCGATAACTGTGTATACTAACCCTTTATTTTTCATTATTATTTCCTCCTAAATATATTTAATGTTTTTTGAGATGAAAAAAAGCAATTTCCTCTACCTTAAGGAAATTGCTTTTAAACAAAATCCGCATAGAGGTTGTCTCTATGCGGAATCATCTCACTATTACCAGCATAGATACAAGTTTTAGAGTTCACTAAAAAGTTGTATCTATGGAAAAATCCATCAATACAACTATCTACGCCAAAATTGCCATGCAAATGCAGTTTCTCTTTGTGTAGTAAATAGTTTCATGATGGCTCACCTCGTTTTGTTTTTGTCGTAATTAAGCATACCGTAGAAAATTTAAAGCGTCAAGCAACATTTAAAGATTTCAGAAAATTCGTTCAACTCACTCGTCCAAATCTTTAATGTTCCACATTGGCAAGCGGTTCAATTCTGGAATGAATTCTTCAGTGTAATTTGATAATTCTTCCACTTCAAAACGATTTTTTTCTATCCCTTTTTCAAAAAAAATGAAGGTCACTTTACTAGGATCAATTTGGTATTTTTGCGCTACATTCTCGGTATTATAGACTAAAGGGTAATAATAAAACTGACGATTTATCTCTTGTGCTTCTTTACCGGAAAATGTACGCATTATCTTTTCGTATTCTGCTCCATAAGGTGGAGAAAACATAACTGAAATCGCTTTTGAATTTTTGATTTCTTGTTCTTCATTGCCATAATCCAACATTTCAATTTTTTTACTTTGAATCGTCGGAAGTAAAAGTTCCGTATACTCAGCTTGACGAATATGGGCCACTGCCACTATCATCGAAGCCGAAAAAAGAGTGACCCCTAATAAGAGTCCTAAAACAGTCAAAAGAGCTTTGCGCTTATTTGCTTCTGCCCAATTGGCAAAATCGCGCCATATTTGTAAAAAACCAGCCTTTACACTGGCAAAAAAGGATTGAATTATCTTCATTGGTTTGCTCCTAAGAAAATTAATAATAAAAAATAACACTGCCGCTGTAAAATAGTGATACTAATTTTTTCTTGCTGTCTTTATAGTAGCAATCATTGTTTATTATCGTCAAGATAGTTGGCAATTCTTTAAATATTCGCTATCATAATAGTGATAGTACTTTAATGAATATAAGGAGGCGTCAAATGGAGAACTTGGGACATATGATTATGAATATCGCCACGCCTTTTTTTGATGTTATTATTGTTTTTCTTAACTTCTTGTCAATTATCGTCTTGGTTTGGGGTGTTGCCATTGCCGGTTATGACTTTATCCGCGCTGAATGTTCACATGCCAATCACGTCGAAGCTGCCCGTCATAATAACTTTATTCGTAATTTTTTAGGTAGTTATGTTTTACTCAGTCTAGAAATTTTAATTGCTGCTGACATTATTGAATCTATTGTTAATCCGACTCCCGCTGATATTTTGCGTTTAGCAGCAGTTGTTATCATTCGCACAGTTATTTCTTATTTCTTACATCGTGAAATTCAAGACGCATTAGATAACGAGGAAACGATGGAAAAAATAAATGCTAAAAACAAATAATTTTTGTTAGTACATTTACCAACTTAGCCAGATTCTGTTAAGTAAGAATCTGGCTTTTATCTGCTATAATAATATTACTCTTGCAAGAAAGAAGGTTACATCATGTCTTTTGATGGTGTTTTTACCCATTTAGTTACAAAGGAATTATCCGAAACATTGATAGGTGGTCGTATTTCAAAAATCCACCAACCTTATCAAAACGAAATTATTTTAGTAATTCGTTCAAAAGGAACCAATCATAAATTACTACTTTCTGCTCACCCTAGTTATGCAAGAATTCAATTAACTGAAATTGCATATCAAAATCCTGAAACCCCACCAAATTTTGTGATGATGTTACGCAAGTATTTGGATGGTGCGATTTTAACGGGAATAAAACAATTAGAAAACGATCGGGTTGTCCATTTTACGTTTAATAAACGAGACGAATTGGGTGATTTGCAAAATATTGTTTTAGTCGTTGAGTTAATGGGCCGTCACAGTACAATTTTATTATTAAATGAAGCCAACGGAAAGATTTTAGATGCCATTAAGCATATTGGCAGTAGTCAAAATACGTATCGTTCCATTTTACCAGGTGCCATTTACATCGCCCCGCCTAAACAAGATTTATTAAATCCTTTTAGCGTAAACGATGTGGCTCTTTTTGATGCCCTATCCCAACTACCACAGCTAAATGGCAAAGCATTGCAACAAAAATTTCAAGGATTAGGTGCTGATACTGCCCAAGAGGTCGCTTTTCGATTAAATAAAAATCCAAATGAAAAAGTTGCGACTTGGCGTAATTTTTTTAAAGAGTTGGACCATATAAAACCTACTTTAACGGTTACAGAAACAAAAGAATTTTTTACTCCAATTGTTTTTAACTATTTAATAAAAGATGCCATCAGCCAGACTAATTATCCCAATTTAAATGAACTATTAGATGCTTTTTACGGAGATAAGGCTGAACGTGATCGCGTCAAACAACAAGGCGGCCAATTATTAAAAAAAGTGGAAAACGAACTCGCCCGTAACCAAACCAAGTTAAAAAAGCGGTTAAAAACACTTAAAGACTCTGAAAACGCAGAAGAGTATCGTCAAAAAGGGGAACTTTTAACCACCTTCTTACACGAAGTACCAAAAGGGGCTAATCAAGTTGTTTTACCTAATTACTACGAAGAAGATCGCCCCCTTGAAATTAAACTAAATCCCGCTCTTTCGCCTAATCAAAACGCGCAAAAATACTTTCATCGCTATCAAAAATTAAAAAATGCCGTTAAGTTAATTTATCAACAAATTGATGAAGCCAAAGCAGAAATTGCTTACTTGGAATCTGTCTTGGCTCAAATTGAGATTGCCGGACCAATGGATTTGGATTTAATCAAAGAAGAATTGGTAGCACAAGGCTATTTGAAAAAAACGACGAAACGTAAGAAAGCTCAGTCAAAATCACAACCCGATCAGTATCTTACAGATGATGGAACGATTATTTTGGTTGGTAAAAACAATCTACAAAATGATCAATTGACCTTAAAAACAGCTCGTAAAACTGACTATTGGTTACACACCAAAAATATTCCCGGGTCTCACGTTATTATTAAAAGTAGCAATCCTAGTGATGAAACTATTCTAGCAGCAGCTGAACTTGCAGCTTATTTTTCGAAATATCGCCATTCCGCTCAAGTACCGGTAGATTTGGTTCAAGTAAAATATATAAAAAAACCAAATGGTGCTAAGCCGGGCTATGTTATTTACGAAAATCAAAAAACGTATTATGTCACCCCAGAAGAAGACATTGTCACCCGTTTACAAAAACAATAATAAAAGACCATAATCAGTTTTAAGCCGCTGATTATGGTCTTTTATTTTCTTTTAGGTGTCATAGGATTGTATTCTTCAGTGAGCATAATATTGTTCCTTAAACTTTAAAAAGTTTATTCACAAAAATAGATGTGTCTGCCCTTTTTTTCTTGTAACGGTCGATTATTTCCCTTTAAAATTTCCTCTTGAAACTGCGATAAAAATGCGCGAGAAATTTGATGGCGTGCTTTAAAAACAAACCAGTTAATCGGTCCTTTTGTAGGCGGTGTTGTGAGAGAACCCACGTAATGAAAATAACTTTTTTCTGTAGGTAAAAATAAATTAGGATTAAAAACTTCAATATGCTCTTTTAAATCCCAACGTTGTGCTTGTTTTAAAGGACCATCGGGTAAAACACCTGGTAGAATATCACACAAAACCCCCACTACTAAATTGGTGCCATCTTTTTTCATATGGACCAAATGAATTTCTAAAGGAGCTTGCTGGTTGTCTAAAATATGCTCACTAGGTAGATGATAGTGAATATCGGTTAAACCGTATTTTTCTCCTTCAAATAAGACATAACTCTGACAATCAAACGGAACAAAATGAATTGTATTTTTAAATTCTTTTTCGGTAAATTTTTCCACCTGATAAGAAAAAGTCAGACGGTGTTTTTTTTTGCCCGCTAGTGTTTCTTCACTATTGATGGCAATTGGTGATTGATAGGCAAATTGTGCCCCTTCAGCATACCAGTCACAAAGTGTGTGCCAATACTCTGGTCCGTTAGTGCCGCTATAACTCCAGGGAACATCTAAGTTTCGTTTCATTTGCTGACCTCGCTAAATTGCTAAATTTGTCAAAATATTTTTAATAGCATATCAAATACACTAGCAAGTGGCAAATAAAAAAACTGATAAGTGGGGAACCCAATAGCATCAAATAACGTTTTTCCTGGCCCTAACATAAATAAAACAGCTAAAATAAGCAAAATCGCAAGTATAATGAATAAGACATTAACCCCTTGCAGTAAACTAAACCAGATTTTGACATTGCTAAATACCATATCCATCTTTTGATTACGCAAAACCTTTCTCGTTTCAGGAATTGATTTCATTTTTTCAATGTTTTGCCAGTTGTTTTTAAATAACATCATTTCCTTTTCCGTCAAGACTTCACTGAAAATTTTAGTGTCTGCTGCAAAATCTAGGAAATACCAATTAACTGTCTGGCGTTGATTTTTTTCATCCCGATAACGAATGCTCCATTTTTTGGTCGTAATCCCTTTAATTTTATCATAGGCAAAACTAGAGAAATGATTCATTTCAAAAAAGTCCAAAACAGTTAAAAAAATCAGGCGAGTAGAGGTAAAAATTAATAAGCGATTGCCCCGTGTATCATGAAATGTGGTGACATAATTTCGTGCTTGCTTATTTCTTGCGTACCCCATCCCCATTAGACCAGAAGTCATCATCCCTGAATTCCCCTCGTTTGTCATCGGCAAATAGCCCATAATTTCTTCTGATTGTTCTAATTGTGGCTGTAACTTCGTTTTAATTTCTTGAAACAAAATGTAGTACTTACTCTGCTCAAAAAGCTCTTTTTTATCCGTGTTACTTAAATAGTCAGGCTGTAACTTGGCATTTTCAGCATAAATAACGTCTTTAAAGCTCATGACAATTCCTCCTTTAACCCACTTTGCAATCTTACTTTTCCCCGTGATAAGTGATTATAAACAGCGCTTACGTTAATAGCTAATAATTGGGCGATTTCATGCGGCGGTGTTTGATAAAAATAGTAGTGCAAAAAAATTAATTGATCTTGCTTGGACAATGTATCGAGCAGTTCTAAAAATTTTTCTTTTGCTAAGGGATTTTCTTCTTGTCGATAGTTTTGGTCAATTCTTTCTTCCTGCAATTCTGTTTGACGACTACTTTGCTTTTGCTGTTTGCGCTTAAAATCGATTGCTTTATTACGGGTAATCACCATAATAAATGTAGCCAAACTGCTTTTTTGTTTGTCATAAGTGGGAATCTTTTGCCATAAAGTATAAAACACTTCATTTTCACAGTCTGCCCACAAGGTACGTTCATCGCTTTTTGATAACACACCACGAATAGTTTTAATAATCGTTTGACCATACACAGCAATCATTTTTTCTAACCCAATAAAATCTTGAGCTGTAATTAATCTTACAATTTCTTCGTCTGTCATCTAGCCTCCTCCTCTTTGTTCACTTAATATACGTATCAGATAGCATCATTCTATCGTTAAAATTCAAATTTATGTAAAAAATGCACGCAGTAAGAAGCGTTATCCTAGTAAATATTACTAAAAAAAATGTGAAGCTTACATCATGCAAACTTCACAACTTTTTAAGATTATTTTTTTAACCAGTTTTCAGGATCTTCTTTCCATGCTTTTAACAACGCTAGCTCATCGTTGTTAATATAATCACTTTCTAATGCGACTTCAATTAAGGTTGAATAGTTGGTTAATGTCACTAACTGAATCTCTGCTGCTTCAAAGTTAGCTAAGCCTTTTGGCAATTCATAAGTGAAAATAGCAGCGACACCTAATACATCTGCGCCTTCTTTTTTAGCTGCTTCACAAGTACCTAATACACTGCCGCCAGTTGAAATTAAATCTTCAATAATAACCATCTTTTGGCCTTTTTCAATCCGACCTTCAATTTGTTTGCCTTTGCCGTGATCTTTGGCTTTGGCGCGAATGTAGACCATTGGTAAGTCTAAAATATCCGCTACCCAAGCAGCATGAGGTACACCACCAGTAGCAGCGCCAGCAATTACTTCGACATCAGGAAATTGGGCCTTGATTTTATCTGCTAAGCCTTGAGCGATTTGTTTTCGCACTTTAGGATAGCTAATGGTAATCCGATTATCACAATAAATTGGGCTTTTAATGCCACTAGCCCACGTAAAAGGATCATTTGGGCTCAAAAATACTGCTTCCACTGCTAACAAGTCTTTGGCAATTGTCGTTTCTAAACTAGTCATTTTCAATACCATTCCATTCATTTTTTATTTGAGTATACGCTTTGTAAGGATCTTCTGCTAAGGTAATCGGACGCCCCACCACGATAAAATTAGAGCCAATTTTGCGAGCATTTCCTGGGGTCACTACGCGTTTTTGGTCGCCTACTTCACTACCTGTCGGCCGAATTCCTGGGGTTAAACAGATAAACTCTTCACTTGTCGCCCCTTTAATATCTGCAACTTCTAACGCAGAAGAGACAACACCATCTAATCCCGCTTTTTTTGCGCATTTGGCATAGTGAATTACACTTTTTGCTAAAGGTACTTCAATTAATTGATCATCGTGCATTTCTTGTTCAGTCGTTGAAGTCAGTTGGGTAATGGCTAAAAGCTTAGGCCGCTCTTTGCCCATTGGTGTACCTTCTTCTAAACCGCGCATTGCCGCTGCCATCATTTTGACACCGCCAGCTGCATGAACACAAGTAATGTCTACGCCAAGTCCTGCTAAGCCCCGCATTGCTTTTTCGACTGTATTAGGAATATCATGTAGTTTTAAATCTAAGAACACGTCATGACC
Organism: Enterococcus sp. DIV0755b; assembly: GCF_051713765.1. Classification (NCBI taxonomy): domain Bacteria; kingdom Bacillati; phylum Bacillota; class Bacilli; order Lactobacillales; family Enterococcaceae; genus Enterococcus; species Enterococcus sp. DIV0755b. The sequence continues at coordinate 1,862,436 of NZ_JBIOQN010000001.1, forward strand.
GTTTCGTTTTAACCACCGGACTGTTTCTGGCCCTTCTTGATAAAAAAGTTCCATCCCAATTTTAACAAATAAAGATTCTTTTTTTGGGAATTTTTTAAAAAACAATTCAACTTCTCCACGACTTGAAAAATCTAGTGCAATAATTGGACGTTCATTCATTTTTATTTTTCCTCTCTGACTTGTTGAATTAATTCACTCAAACTATTAATCCCTAGTTCTGCCATTCGTGCTGGTAGAGCATCGATTATTTTAGGACAGACAAAAGGATCGGTAAAATTCGCTGTTCCGATTGCCACAGCAGACGCACCTGCCATCATCATTTCCAATACATCATCAACCGTTTGAACGCCCCCCATTCCAATGATTGGAATATTTGTCGCGTGAAAAACTTGATGAATTAAACGAATAGCGACTGGTTTGATTGCAGCTCCTGATAAGCCCCCTGTTTGATTGGCTAAAAGTGGTTTTCTAGTTTTTAAATCAATGCGCATGCCTAATAAAGTGTTAATCATTGTAAAACCATCTGCACCAGCGTCTTCAATCGCTTTAGCAATTGGTACAATGTCGGTTACATTAGGGGACAGTTTAACATAAACAGGGACTTTAGCTACTTTTTTAACAGCTTCAGTTAAGCTCGCGGCCACTTTGGGATCTGTCCCAAAAGCAATCCCACCATGTTTTACATTGGGACAAGAAATATTCAGTTCAATCGCTTTAACATTCGGCGCATCGCCAATTTGTTTGCAAACTGCCACATAATCTTCTTCACAAGAACCTGCGACATTAGCAATAATGTTCAAATTGGGATAACGTGTATTTAAGTCCGGTAATATTTCTGCTTGTACTACCTTTAACCCTGGATTTTGTAGTCCAATAGCATTTAACATCCCACTTGGTGTTTCAGCAATTCGTGGTGTTTCATTGCCAAAGCGCGCTTCTGGTGTTGTGGCTTTAATCATAATCGCACCGAGCTTATTTAAATCATAAAATTTGCCATACTCATTTCCAAAACCAAAGCAACCACTTGCCGGCATAATCGGATTAGGTAAATCGAGTCCTGGTAATTGAATGTGTAGTGGATTACTCATAATACGATTACCCCCGTTTTAAAAATTGGTCCTTCATCACAAACTTTTAGACTTTTTGTCGGTTCATTTTTGACATGGCAAACGCAGCCATAACAAGCCCCCACACCACAGGCCATCCGGGCTTCCATTGAAATTTGCGCATTGGGATGATTTTGATATTTTGCATCCACCATTTTTAACATGCCATTATTTCCGCAGGCAAAAACAGCTGCCGGTTCTTCTGTGCGCCCTTCTAAAAGATGTGATACATTTCCTCGCACCCCAAAGCTACCATCATCAGTGGCAAAAAAAGTTTCACCTAGTGCTTGAAATTTCTCGGCATAATAAACAACTTCTTTTTTAGCAAAGCCTAAAAAATGAATTGGTTTTACGCCTTTTGCTACCAGTTGTCGTGATAGTTCATATAGTGGTGGCACACCGATACCGCCACCAATAATGTAAGCAATATCGCCTGCCTTTAACCCACTAAGGTCAAAACCATTCCCTAAAGGCCCAAGACAATCTACTTTATCTCCTACTGATAACTGAGTGAAAGCTTTAGTTCCTTGACCTTCAACGCGATAAATTAAATGGCAAGTCAAATTTTGACGATCAAACTGATTAATACTAATCGGCCGGCGCAGTAATAAATCTTTTTGTGGTACCAAAAGATGTAAAAATTGCCCTGGTTTTTCCATTGCTCTTACTAGTTCTCCTTGTAAAACCAATTCAAAAATATTAGGTGCAATTTCTTGTTGTGTGATGACTGTCAACATTCCTTGTTCCATACTGCTCCCCCTGGTATTCATTTACATTTTCTCACAAATGGAGTGTGCGAAAACCGCACACTCCGCTTATTTTATAGGGCTTTTGTTGAAAAGGCTCTATCTTCCATAACTTTCAAAATAGCATCGGCTGTATCTAACGATGTTAAAAGAGGTACACCATGTTCCACAGCTTCTCGCCGAATTATAAAACCATCAACTGAAGCGCTTTGGCGATCTTTATCCATCGTGTTAATCACTAATTGTGCTTGATTATTGCGAATTAATTCCACCACGTTATGCTCTTTATTTTCAGAGATTTTTGCAATTTCTTTAACCCGTAAACCAGCAGATGTTAAATAATTGGCAGTTCCTTTAGTAGCAATTAAACTAAAGCCAATTTCAGCAAAACGTTTAGCCAAAGCTAAAGCTTCTTCTTTGGTTTCGTCTGCAATAGTAAATAATACTGAACCAAATTCGGGCACCTTTAATCCTGCCGCTTCAAAAGCTTTGTATAATGCTTTTTCTAAATTACGATCGCTCCCCATAACCTCGCCGGTAGATTTCATTTCCGGTCCTAAATAGGTATCGACTTTTTGTAATTTAGTAAAAGAAAAGACTGGCGCTTTAACATGAACACCACTATCTGCTGGATACAGGCCGTTTTCATAGCCCTGGTCAATGATTTTTTCTCCTAAGATAGCTTTGGTGGCAATTTGGGCCATCGGAATTCCTGTAACTTTACTTAAAAACGGAACTGTACGACTTGCTCTTGGGTTAACTTCAATGACATAAACTTTATTGTCGCTAATGACAAACTGAATATTCATCATGCCAATACAATTTAAACCTAAAGCTAACTTTTCAGTATATTCAGCAATAGTTGCTTGAATTTCCTGACTTAAAAATTGCGGCGGATAAACTGCCATAGAGTCTCCCGAATGGACACCTGCTCTTTCAATATGTTCCATAATACCCGGAATTAAAACGGTTTGTCCGTCACAGATGGCGTCTACTTCGCATTCACTACCAGTTAAATAGCGATCGACTAAAACCGGATGTTCTGGTGAAGCTTTCACAGCGTTTTTCATATAATCTAAAAGATCGGCTTTATTTTCCACAATCTCCATTGCCCGACCACCTAAAACATAACTTGGTCTAACTAAGACAGGATAACCAATTTTTTCTGCTATCGCAACTGCTTCTTGTTGATTGGTCGCAGTTTCACCTGGCGGTTGCGGGATATTAAGCTCTTTTAATGCTTGTTCAAATAAATCGCGATTTTCTGCGCGATCTAAATCTTCAATTCGCGTTCCTAAAATTTTGACACCAGCTTTTTGAAGCGGTTCTGCCAGATTAATTGCAGTTTGTCCGCCAAACTGCACAATAACACCAGTGGGCTGTTCTAATTCAATCACATTTAAAACATCTTCTAGAGTTAAAGGTTCAAAATATAGCTTATCAGAAATTGAAAAGTCAGTCGAAACTGTTTCAGGGTTACTATTCATAATAATTGCTTCATACCCTGCTGCTTGAATTGCTTTAACCGAATGGACAGTTGCATAATCAAATTCTACACCTTGGCCAATTCGAATCGGTCCTGAACCTAAGACTAAAACAGAAGGTTTTTCAGTCACTTTACTTTCATTTTCAAATTCATAACTGCTGTAAAAATAAGGTGTCTCTGATTCAAATTCAGCAGCACATGTATCTACCATTTTATAAACCGGTTTTAAATTTTGTTCTTTACGAAAATGACGTACTTTAGCTGCTGTTGTTTGCCAAAGATCGGCAATCTTTTTATCTGTAAAGCCATTTTGCTTGGCTTTTTTCAAAACGGTAAGATCATTTGGCGCCTGTTCCAAAGCTTTTTCTAATTCGACGATATGTAACAACTTATCTAAGAAGAACAGATCAATTTTAGTCATTTCTGCAATTTCTTTAATTGGATAGTTACGTCGAATCGCCTCTGTCACATAAAATAGACGATCATCTTGTGCTTTAATCATTTTTTCTGTCAATTGATTATCACTAAGTTCTGCTAATTCATTTAATTCTACGTGACATACTCCAATTTCAAGTGAACGCACTGCTTTTAAAAGTGATTCTTCAATGTTGCGACCAATTGCCATTACTTCACCGGTCGCTTTCATTTGAGTTCCTAACACACGTTCTCCTTGTTCAAATTTATCAAAGGGCCAACGTGGAATTTTTGCTACAACGTAATCTAACGCTGGCTCAAATTCAGCATACGTGGTTTCAGTAACTGGATTTTTCATTTCATCTAAGGTCAACCCCACCGCAATTTTCGCAGCTAACTTAGCAATTGGATAGCCCGTCGCTTTACTAGCTAGCGCAGAAGAGCGGGAAACACGTGGATTTACTTCTATGACATAATAATTAAAACTATGGGGGTCTAGTGCTAATTGTACGTTACAACCACCTTCAATTTTTAAAGCGCGAATAATAGATAAAGAAGCATCCCGTAAGAGTTGATATTCAATATCAGATAATGTTTGACTAGGGGCAAAGACAATCGAATCTCCTGTATGAATACCCACTGGATCAAAATTTTCCATATTACATACAACAATAGCGTTATCGGCTGAATCTCGCATCACTTCGTATTCAATTTCTTTAAAACCTGCAATACTTTTTTCAATTAAACATTGAGTAGCCGGTGATAACTTCAAGCCATTTTCTGCAATCAGACGTAATTCTTCTTCGTTATCACACATCCCGCCACCAGTACCACCTAATGTAAAGGCGGGACGAACAATCACAGGATAACCGATTTCATCTGCAAAAGCGACTGCTTCAGCTACTGTATTGATAATAGCAGATTCAGGAATCGGTTGGCCAAGTTCTTCCATCAGCTGTTTAAATAAATCACGATCTTCAGCTTGATCAATTGCAGAAAGTTTAGTCCCCAATAGTTCAATTTCTAATTCTGCTAAAATACCAGAAGCGGCTAGTTCAATTGCCATATTCAAACCTGTTTGTCCACCTAGTGTTGGTAAGAGTGCATCAGGATTTTCTTTACGTAAAATACGAGAAACAAATTCAAACGTAATGGGTTCAATATAGACTTTATCGGCAATTTCTTTGTCCGTCATAATGGTGGCGGGATTGGAATTGACTAAAACTACTTCATAGCCTTCTTCTTTTAACGCCAAACACGCTTGGGTGCCGGCATAATCAAATTCAGCCGCTTGACCAATAATGATTGGACCAGAACCAATCACCATAATTTTTTTAATATCCGTACGCTTTGGCATCTTTTTGCTCCTTCCATGCATCCATCATTTCAATAAATTCATCAAATAAGTGCAACGCATCATGAGGGCCTGGTGCTGCATCAGGATGAAATTGAACCGTAAAAGCCGGATAGTTTTTATGGCGCACGCCTTCGACGGTGCCATCATTAACTTCTACGTGAGTTATCATTAAGCGCTCATTATCAATGGAGTCTGCATCTACTGCATAGCCGTGATTTTGAGAAGTAAAATCAATCCGTCCTGTTGCGATTTCGCGCACCGGATGATTTAAGCCTCGATGACCAAACTTCATTTTAAATGTGTCTGCACCATTTGCTAGTGAAAATAGTTGATGACCTAAACAGATACCAAAAATTGGAACTTGACCTTGAATTTCTCGAATCATTTCAATAGCTTCTGGCACATCTTTAGGATCTCCTGGTCCGTTGGTTAACATGACACCATCAGGACACAATTCTAAAATTGTAGCAGCTTTAGTGTTATAAGGTAAGACAGTTAAATTACAATTTCGTTTTGATAATTCCCGTAAAATGCTATGTTTTAAACCAAAGTCAATCACTACAACATTATGGCCCACACCAGGACTAGGATAAGGTTTTGCTGTTGAAACTTGCGCTACTTGATTGGTTGGTAAAACCGCAGCTTTTAACTGATCATAAGCATGGGTAAAATCTTCTTCTGCCACAATACTGGCTTTCATCGTACCGTATTTTCTAATTTTCCGTGTTAAAGCACGGGTATCAATCCCTGCAATTCCAGGAATTTCTTTGCGCTTTAAAAACTCATCTAGTGTCATTTGATTGCGCCAATTACTAGCAACGCGAGCGTGTTCTTTTACGACAACTGCCTTACATGTTGGTGCAATTGACTCATAATCATCGCGGTTAATCCCGTAATTCCCCACCATGGGATAAGTGAATGTAATAATTTGCCCATTAAAACTTTGATCGGTAATGGTTTCTTGGTAACCAGTCATGCTAGTTGTAAAAACAATTTCGCCGACTACATTGTTACTAGCACCAAAGCCTTCTCCTTCAAAGTAAGTTCCATCTTCTAAGATTAACCATCGTTTCATATTTATTTCCCTTTTTGCCAAGCTATTTGACCATCAACGAATGTTAATAAAGTCTCACCAAAAACTTTTTCGTGATTAAATGGTGTATTGACTGCTTTTGACAAGAAATTTTGCGCGTCAATTTCAGATTCCTCTTGAATTGCAAAGACAGCTAAATCAGCAGGTTGACCAATTTGTAGACGTCCTGCTTGTAAGCCAAAAATTGCAGCCGGATTTGTTGCCATCCAATTAATAACTTGTTCCAAAGTGAAAATGCCAGTTTTAACAAAATGAGTATAAATCAATTGAAACGCATATTCTGAGCCGACAATTCCAAACGGTGCTTTTAGGAAGCTTTGATTTTTTTCTTCAAAACCATGGGGGGCATGATCCGTCGCAATACAGTCAATTGTTCCATCTAATAAGCCCTCAATTAAAGCATCGCGATCTGTAGTTCCTCTTAATGGTGGATTCATTTTCCAGTAGCCAAAATCATTGGGAATTTCTTCTTCTGATAAAATTAAGTGGTGAGGAGAAACTTCAGCAGTGACATGAACTCCTGCTTTTTTAGCTTCACGAATAATCCGTACGCTTTCTTTAGTGGAAACATGACATACGTGATAATGACAGCCTGTTTCTTCAGCCAAAATTAGATCTCTGGCAATTTGAGAACTTTCCGTTGCACTTAAAATCCCAGGTAAACCAAGTTCTTCTGCTTTTTTCCCAGCGTGCATTACACCGCCAAAAAGTAAGGATTCATCTTCTGTATGGGCCACAAGTGCCATATTATTGGCTGCTGCTTCTTTCATTGCCAAATACATGGTGCCTGCTGTTTGAACACCAACGCCATCATTTGTAAAAGCAAACGCACCAGCTGCTTTTAGAGCCTTTTGATCGGTTAAAACATCACTGCGCAATTCTTCTGTGATAGGAGCGTATTGTAAAACTTTTACTACAGCATCAGATTTAATAAGCGCTTGGATTTTTTCAAATTTTTCAACCGTATCTGGAACAGGATTCAAATTTGGCATCGCACAAACAGTCGTAAAGCCCCCTCTAGCTGCCGCTTCACTACCTGTTTTAATGGTTTCTTTGTATTCAAATCCTGGTTCTCTTAAATGCACATGAACATCTACTAAACCGGGAGTGATTAATTGCCCCTTGGCATCGAACACTTCATCAAAAAGGTTAGGATCAAAGTCGGTTCCAATCGCCTTCACTATTCCATCTTCAATCCAAATTTCTGCTGTTGTTAAGTGATTTTCGTAAGTATTTATTTTACCGTTTTTAATGAGTGTTTTCATAATCATCCTCCTAAATTTCGTTAAGGGTACTACTTTATTATGACAAAGGAGAGGACCAAAATTGAGCCCACTCCTAGTTTATCTTTATGCTCTGCCAGCTAAAACAGCTTCTAAAATTGCCATCCGGACAAAAACACCATTGGTCATTTGTTGAATAATCCGGGCTTGATAACCTTCTACTAATGAATCTGCTAATTCAACGTCGCGATTAACTGGTGCTGGGTGCATAATAATTGCACCTTCTTTCATCTTTTTCGCGCGACCAACTGTTAAACCGTATTGTTGATGATACTCTTCTTTTGAAAAACTTTCGTTACCGTCATGACGTTCGTGTTGCACCCGTAACATCATCATGACATCTACTTCACCAACAAGTTCATCTAATGGTAAGTAGTGTCCATATACTTCAAATTCTTCATCATACCACTGAGCAGGACCAGAGAAGAAGACTTCTGCACCTAGACGTTTTAACATCTGCATGTTTGATTTTGCTACGCGGGAATGAGTGATATCACCGACAATCGCAACTTTTAATCCTTCAAAGCGGCCGAACTCTTCATAAATCGTCATAAGGTCTAATAAACATTGCGTTGGGTGTTGGCCACTACCATCACCACCGTTAATAATACCGCATTGGATTGTTTTACTTTGAATCAAATCATCGTAATAATTTTCATCACCATGGCGAATGACAGCTACATCAACTCCTAAAGCTGACATTGTTAAAACAGTATCGTATAATGTTTCGCCTTTTTGAACAGAACTAGTCGAAGCATCAAATTCGATTACTTCAATACCTAATTTTTTCTCCGCTACATCGAAACTTTTATGTGTCCGGGTACTGTTTTCAAAAAATAAATTTGTAGCAAAATATTGTTCTTTTTCTGGCGTCCATTTTGCCCCGTTTTTGAATTCTTGTCCTCGGCGGATTAATCCCATCACTTCTTGGTCAGTTAAAGCTTCGACTGTTAATAAGTGTTTTAAACTAATTCTTTCTTGTTGGATGATCATCTTTTTTCCTCCTGCGTGTTTGGCTTAAAAGTTTTTATTCTGCTTCTTTATTAATGACAATACGGTCTTTACCGTCAACTTCTTCCATTTCAACAATAATTTCTTCGGCTAAAGATGTAGGAATGTTTTTTCCCACGTAATCGGCACGGATCGGCAGTTCCCGATGCCCGCGATCGACTAGGACTGCTAATGAAATTTTTCTAGGACGACCAAAATCCATGATCGCATCTAACGCCGCACGGATAGTCCGACCAGTAAACAAGACATCGTCGACTACAATAACTTCTTTTCCTTCCAAATTGACTGGAATATCAGAAGCGTGTACCGTCGGATCGTCTTCTTTTTTAGCATCATCTCGGTACAAAGTAATATCTAATTCGCCCACTGGAACTGCTATGCCTTCAAGTTGTTGCAAACGTTCTGCAATTCGCTTTGCAATATAAATTCCTCTTGTTTTAATACCGACTAAAACCAAGTCCTCAATACCGTGGTTACGCTCGATGATTTCATAAGTAATCCGAGTCAAAGCTCGCTTCATTGTTACTGCATCTACTACTTCTTTTACTGCCATTTTCTTCCTCCTCGTCCATTTAAAAGACAAAAAAACTCCTGCCCGAAATTAGGCAGGAGTGATAATTGATTTAGTATTTGGGTATAACTACCCTTTTTACTTCAATTCACAAGGCAAGTTTTACTAAGGCGCACCTTACTAAAATTCTTGCTCAACTCCTTCTTAGCCTCACGGGACTACTCTTAAAGGATTACTATTTACTTTTCTTAGACATAGATTACACTTCTTTAAACCAAAAATCAATCTTTTTTTCGTAAGTTTGTTAATGTTTTTTCAAAAACTGGCGGTAGTGGTGCCTCAAAAACCATTTTGGCTTGTGTTCTAGGATGAGTAAAGCCCAATAGTTTTGCATGTAAAAATTGCCCATTTCCCTTTAGTGTTTTTTTAGGGCCATAAGTTGGATCACCTGCTAAAGGAAAGCCAATGTATTGCATATGCACCCGAATTTGATGTGTGCGACCAGTTTCTAATTGTAACTCGACTAACGTAAAATCACCAAAACGTTCTAGGACAGTAAAATGCGTGATTGCCGGCTTACCGTCTTCACGAATCGCTTGCATTTTACGGTTAACCTTAGAACGTCCAATGGGCGCTTCAATCGTCCCTTTTTCATGGGGGATGTTTCCATGAACTAAAGCGACATATTTCCGTAAACTCGTTTTATCTTTCAATTGAGCTGCTAAGGATTCATGGGCAGCATCGTTTTTGGCAATCATTAATAAACCCGAAGTGTCTTTGTCAATCCGATGTACAATCCCTGGGCGAACAACATCATTAATCGTGGACAAATTATTTAATTGATATAATAAACCGTTAACAAGTGTTCCTTGGCTGTGACCTGCAGAAGGATGAACAACCATTCCCTGCGGTTTATTTACTACAGCTACATCCTCATCTTCATAAACAATATCTAAATCAAGATCTTCTGGGATAAGCTCGAGTGTTGCGGGGGCTGGAATTTGAATTACGATTTCATCTCCCGTTTTTACTTTATAGTTTGCTTTTACAGTTTGGCCATTTAAAAAAACTACCCCTTCTTTTAACCATTGCTGAATTTGAGAACGTGTATAGTCTGGTAGATATTGGGTTAAGGCTTTGTCAATTCGTGGGCCTTTTTCTTTGATAACGATTAGCAGTTCTTTCATACTTTTGCTCCTTTAAAATGATCTTCAAATAAAATATAGATGAAAATCAAAATCACACCAACCACAAGACAAGAGTCGGCTACGTTAAAAATGGGAAATGAGATAAAATCTGTTTGAAACATATCTACCACATAACCTAGACGCAAGCGGTCGATAAAATTTCCTAAAGCTCCTGCCAGTACAAGACTTAAACCAAAAGAATATATTTTAGCTCCCCGGCGATTTTTATATAATAAATAACTACATACGGCTACAGCAATCAGTGTGACAATAGTAAAAAAGCCCATTTGCCCTTCTAACATACTCCAAGCAGCCCCGGTATTTTGATAATAAGTCAAAGAAAAAACGTTTTTAATTAGCGGCAATGACTCGCCTAAAGAAAGATTTGCCACAATCCACGCTTTTACCAATTGATCAAGCACTATTAATAAAACAGTAATAACTAAATAAACTATCATAAACTCCACTCATTTCTTAAACAGTAAATAAATCGCGCGGGCGGATAATCCCCAATAAATTGCCATTTGGATCACCATCTCGTGTGATTAAAATTGCTTCTAATAAAGTATTTTGATGAAACATATTTTCAACTTCTGCTACAGTGGTTTTTCCTGTAACAAATTGATAATTGGTAACTTTTCCATCTGCTATTAACAGTTCTTCAGCTAGACGGTTTTCTAAAACAATCTCACCTTTTAAGCTTTCTTTTGCAAACCAATAACCTAAAGCACGTAAAGTAATTAATCCCTTAAAAACCCCTTTTTCATAAAGCGGAAACTGAGAATAACGTTTATGAGCAATCGTTTTTAGTATTTCTTTAATTGGTAATGTAATTTCAAAACCAGTAACATTTTTACCAAAACGAGGTAAGACCAATTCTGGCTTTAAAAGAGCCTGTTCAATCATTGTAATTCGTTTGACTACCCAGTCATTTGGCTCAGCAATCACAAAATCAGTACTAATTTGATCGTGAACAATGGCATTTCGCAACTGCGCCATTTGCAATAAATCATCAACATAATCATTTGCTAAAAATTCTGGCTGCCTACTTAGCCGCCGAACCATTTCGCTAAAGCCCATATTTTGGGGATGATTCAATTTTTCTTTTAGCCATTTGTTAATTCGATTGAAACTTGCTAAGAATATATCTGCATTACTAGCCATCTGCTAACTCCTTTATTCAAATAAATTCGTATCTTTTGTCACAAATTTTTCAGCGGGAAGATACGTTTTTAATTCATTTAAAAATGCCTTTTTGGTTTTTTTTCGCATTAAAAAGCTATATTCTTCACCTAAATACAAAAATTCAATTCCATTTGGTAAAATGGCAATACGGGTTATATTAGCATAATAAAATTTTTGTTTCTTCCAAAAGCGCGCATAAAAAATAAGTAGGTAATCTTTAAATAAAACAAAACGCCGCAGACAGCCAATTATAACACAGACAAAAAAGAAGACCATGACTAAATTGCTTTTCCAGTACGGCCGGGTATTTTCTAAAGACAATGTCAAACTATAAAAGAGAACAATCATTGTTAATGACCAATAAATGATACTGACAGCAAGTTCTGGCTGCCAACGATATTTTCTATTTTTCATGCTTACAAGGAGCCTCTTTTCTGCTAAAGTTAATTCGTAAACAAAATGAATAAAAGGATGATACGAATGATTAAAGCCTATATCGATGCCGCGACTAAAGGCGATCCGGGTCCGAGTGGGGCCGGTATACTTTTAGTTGGTCAAAATCTTCATAAACAAATTCATCAAGCACTCCCTGTCTTAAATAATCACCAAGCAGAATTTTATGCTTTTTATGAATTGCTGAATTACTTAATAGAACATAATTATTTTCACGAAACGATATTCGTTTACTCGGATAGTAAAATTTTAGTCCAAACTGTCGATAAAAACTACACAAATAACAAAAATTTCCAAGAAATATTCCAAAAAATTCAAACCTTACTACCTAAATTTCCATTACTTATCTTACAGTGGATTCCCGAAAATAAAAATAAAGGGGCTGATAAGCTAGCACGTCAAGGATTACAAAAAGCACTTCGTCAAAAAAATAATTCAAAGTAAGCAATAAAAGCTCCTTATAAAATTGGCGATAAAAGACGGGAGAAGTTTTGCTTAAAGCGTAACCAATAAGATTGCTGTTCAATCATCTCATCTGTCAATAAGTAGCACTTTTCTTGATCAGCTAAAAAGATTTGTTGCATTTGTTTAGTCAATGCTTCATCATACACAAAAGCTGTAACTTCAAAATTTAATTCATAACTACGAATATCTTGGTTAGTAGAACCAAAAGAGCAAAGATTGTCGTCCATGACAATTGTCTTAGCGTGTAAAAAGCCTTCTTGATATTGATAAATCTTGACACCACGTTTATGAAGCAAATTAGCATAGTATTGGGTAGCGCGATAGATAAAGGGATGATCAGGCATATTTGGTATCATAATGCGCACGTCTACCCCCGAGCGAGCAGCTGTGACTAGTGCGTTAAACATCACATCATCAGGAATTAAATACGGTGTCTGTAACCAAATTTTTTCATTTGCTGATAAAATCATTTTAACAAAAGCGCTCTTTAAGATATCAATTTGATTTTCAGGGCCATCTGCGACAACTTGAATTTCAGCTTCGCCTTTTGTATCTTCACCAATAACAAAATAGCGACTTTCATAATCGAGTAGATCTTCTTTTTTTCTAACTGATGCATTCCAATCCCTAATAAAAATCTCTTGCAAACTAAAACTTGCAGTTCCAACTATTCGCCCGTGCGTATCCCGCCAATAACCAAATTTTTCACTGCGGCCAAGATATTGATCCCCAACATTAAAGCCACCTGTCCAAGCAATTTGACCATCAATCACCACTATTTTACGATGTAAATGGTAATTTAAGCGCGTTTTACGAATTAAGTCACGGGAAGTAATAAAAGCAGCCACTTTCCCACCAGCAGCAACAAGAGGTTGGAAAAACTTCTCATTTGATCCTTTTGCTCCCCATGGATCGTAAATAAGACGGACTTCTACACCTTCTTTGGCTTTTTCAACTAATAAATGCAGAAATTGATGGCCAATCCGGTCAGGGAAAAAAGCGTAATACTCAACATGAACATTATCTTTGGCTGCTTTGATATCTGCAAATAATGCTGCAAATTTTTCATTGCCATCTGTATATAATTCCACACTATTGCCTCTTGTTAAAGGAGATTCATCCACCGATTTTAAATAGCGCTCTAATAGTTTTAGCTCTATTTCAACTTCTTCTTTATCGTAACGCTTATTATTTTGATGAATTAAAGCATTGATTTCTTTTATTTTGCGGTTAGTTTCAACATCGAATTTATAAACCGTCTCGCCATCGATGCCCCGACCACAAAATAAATAGACAATAAATCCGATTACAGGAATAAAAACTAATGTTAAAGACCACGCTAAAATACTAGTAATTGAACGAGGTTTTCGAAACACCGTGATTAAAGCGCCAATAGTATTAATAAAAATAACTAACAAAAAAACCGATTGTAAGATACTCAAATCCTGTTGAATGGTCATAAAGTAGGCTCCTTTCAAATAAAAGCTTGCTTTTATAATAAGTAATTGTGATCAAAAGTGATTTCAAGTGTGACTTCACCTAATTGCGCAGTCAAATATTCTGTTAGTTGTTGCCGAATTGCTAAGTCAGATTGGGGACAATTAGGTGGCACAACAACATCAAAAGACAGTTGATTTTTTTCAATCCGAAAATCATGTACCCGTAAGTTCAGATTCAGCGCTGTGATAGCTGCCTTCACAATTTCCCATTTTTGTTGATACTCTGGACTTTTAACAGCCACTGGATCTAAGTGACACACCAATTCAACCTTCAAATTTTCTCGAAAGTCTTTTTCAATTTTATTAATAAGGTCATGAGCATAATTTAGACTCCACGTATCATCTACTTCAATATGAACAGTAGCAAACTGGCTTTTAGGCCCATAACTGTGGACTAATAAATCGTGATACCCTAAAATTTCAGGAACATCATTTAAATGTTGTTCCATTACTAAAATTTCTTCTGCGCTAGGGCGACTTCCTAGTAATTCATCGATGAATTCTTTTACCATTTTTAAGCCACTGTATAAAATATATAATGCAATGAAAAGCCCCATCCAACCATCGACATGTAGTCCGGTAAATAACTCGATAAAGGCTGAAATTAAAACAGCTGCGGTCGTAATTACATCATTTAAACTATCTTGTGCCGTTGCTTTAAGGGTCTCTGAATTAATTTTACCCGCTATTTTTTTATACATTAAACTTTGCCAAATTTTAATTACAATTGATAAAACTAAAATAATAAAAACTAAAGGCGAAAGTTTGATCTTACTTGGGTCAAGAATTTTTTCAACCGAAGAAATGAGAAATTGAAAACCGACAAATGTAATAATAATTGAAATCATAAAACCACTAATATATTCAAAACGCTCATGCCCATAGGGGTGTTCTTTATCTGCGGGCTTAGCTGCAATCCGAAAACCAACTAAAGTTAAAACAGAAGATGCCGTATCACTTAAACTATTAATGGCATCTGCCATAATGGAAACACTTTGGGCAAAAAGGCCGATCAAAAATTTCATAATAAATAAAAGACCATTTGAAACTAACCCTAAACTTCCGGCTAAAAAACCAAAAGAAGTTCGATTTTTATTCGGATTATTTTTTGTGATTTTTTTCATAAAATAATTCAGCATTTCTTTAAAACTCCTTAATCAAAACTTCTCTTCATTTTACCCTTTTTATCACTTTCAAACAAACTAAAGGCAATATTTGACAAATGATTGTTAGATTATCATGTGCTCTTGTTGTAAGTTAAGTCATCTCCACAATAATAACCCGAATATGAGCCAATTTTTTGTTTTGCCTCAAAGAGACAAAAGTAAATTCAGCCATATTTCGGGTTATAAAACGAGCTATTATTCTAATTTAGTAGTTTGTTACGCTTGTTGTAAAAACTCAGCTACTTTTGCTAAAGCGTCTTTAATTCCTGCTGGGTTTTTGCCCCCGGCTTGTGCCATATCTGGTCGGCCACCGCCGCCGCCACCGACAAGCGGAGCAATCGTCTTAATTAAATCTCCTGCTTTTAAGCCACGGGCTACAGCCTCTGGCGACATTGCTGCCAATAAATTAACTTTTTGATCACTCGCATTTGCTAATACTAAAACATCAGAAGCAGCTTTTTGTTTCCATTGGTCTGCTAATTGACGTAATTGGTTCATATCTTTAACTTTTACTTCCGCTGATATAAATGAGATGCCATTTACAGTTTCAATATTTTTGAAAACGTCCCCTGCTTGTTGATTTGCCAACTTACTTGCAAGCTGTTCATTTTCTTTTTGTAAATCTTTTAGCTGTTGTTGTAATTGTTCTGTTTTTGTAACGACTTCTTTTAATTGCGGTGACTTCACAATTGTCGCAATTTCTTTTAGTTGTGTTTCTTCACTATAAAGCAATTCATAAGCTTCTTTACTTGTTACTGCTTCAATCCGGCGTACACCTGCTCCGATACCAGATTCCGCAACGATTTTAAAAATACCGATATCTTCTGTATTGGCAACATGAGTCCCCCCACAAAGTTCAATAGACCAATCCGCAATATTTACTACCCGCACGTCATGACCATATTTTTCGCCAAAGAGAGCCATCGCTCCCATCCCTTTTGCAGTATCGATGTCTGTTTCAATCGTTACAACTGGAAGAGCTTCCCAAATTTTTTGGTTAACAATTGCTTCCATTTGACGCAACTCTTCTGTAGTTACTTGACCAAAATGAGTAAAGTCAAAACGTAAATGACCTGGTGCTACTAATGAACCAGCTTGGTTAGCGTGATTTCCTAAGACTTCTTTTAATGCTTTGTGCAATAAATGGGTTGCAGTATGGTTTTTGATGATTCGATTACGGCGCCCCACATTAATTTGTAAGAAGTAAGTCGTTCCTTCAATCACCGGTGCTTTGATTGTCACAGTGTGTAAAAATTGACCGTTTGGTGCTTTTTTCACATCATGCACTTCTGCCACAATATTACCTTCTAAATCACAAATCATACCAGTATCCGCAACTTGTCCACCCATTTCAGCATAAAATGGTGTTTGGGCAAAAATTAATTGGGCCTCGCCAGTCTTCACTTCACTAACAACAGCTTCATCTTGAATGACAACCAGTAATTCACTTTCAGTTTCATAGTTAGCATAACCCACAAATTTACTATCGACTTTAATTTCGGTCAATAAAGCAGATTGTACTCCCATTGACGCATCCGTACTGCGAGCAGCACGAGCCCGTTCTCTTTGTGCCTGCATTTGGGATTCAAAACCAGCATGGTCTACTTTTAGGCCTTCATCTTCGGCAACTTCTTCAGTTAATTCAACTGGGAAACCATAAGTGTCATATAATTTGAAAATATCTTCGCCACTTAATGTATCTTTTTTCTCAGCCTTCACTTTTTCAATGACTTGCGTTAAAATTTCCAACCCTTCATTGATTGTTTCGTGGAAACGTTCTTCTTCTGTCCGAATTACTTTTTCAATAAACTCTTGTTGTTCCAATATTTCAGGGTAATAGCTGTCCATGATTTTGCCTACAACTGGAACTAATTTATACAAGAAAGCTTGATCAATACCTAATTTTTTACCATGCATAACAGCCCGACGTAACAAACGACGTAAAACATAGCCCCGTCCTTCATTTGAAGGTAATGCACCATCTCCAATGGCAAAGGCTAAAGCACGAATATGGTCGGCAATAACTTTAAAAGAAATATCTGTTTGTGGTGCGTCTCCGTATTGGAATTTACCACTTAAAGTTTCAACTTCTTTAATTATTGGCATAAATAAATCAGTTTCAAAGTTTGTTGGTGCATTTTGAACGATGGAAACCATCCGTTCTAACCCCATGCCTGTATCAATATTTTTATGCGGTAGTGGTTCATACGTATCATCTGGCTTGTGATTAAATTCAGAAAAGACTAAGTTCCAAATTTCTAAATAGCGTTCGTTTTCTCCACCAGGATAATTTTCCGGATCGTCAGCAGCCAAATCGTTAAATTCTTCGCCACGATCATAAAAAATTTCAGTGTCTGGACCACTAGGACCTGCGCCAATATCCCAGAAATTATCCTCAATTTCAACAATATGATCTAAAGGAAGACCAACTTCTTCATGCCAAATTCGTTTTGCTTCTGTATCTTTTGGATAAACAGTAACATATAATTTTTCCGGATCAAAAGCCATCCACTTTTCATCGGTTAAAAATTCCCAAGCCCAATGAATCGCTTCTTTTTTGAAATAATCACCAATTGAGAAATTACCTAACATTTCAAACATAGTATGATGACGAGCAGTTTTCCCAACGTTTTCAATATCATTTGTCCGAATTGACTTTTGGGCGTTAGTGATGCGGGGATTTTCCGGCACAACGGATCCATCAAAATATTTTTTTAGCGTAGCTACCCCAGAATTAATCCACAAAAGAGTGGGATCATTAACTGGAACTAAAGATGCGCTAGGTTCAACACTATGTCCTTTTGACTTAAAGAAGTCTAAAAACATTTGGCGGACTTGGCCACTAGATAATTCTTTCATCATTTCTCCTACTTTCCAAAAAAAATAAGACACCACTGCAAGACAAGGACGAAAACCGCGGTACCACCTTGTTTGCAATGATGTCATTCATTACCTCTTAAGCTCCATAACGCAGAGTTGCGTCAGTATTGCTACTGAAATAAAAAAAGGGAGCAACTACAAACAGATTTGTGCTTTTTCTCAGCAAATAAAAGCTTTCTGTAACAAAGTAACTGTCTGGTCATATCCTTTTTCCCTACAAAGTATAGGTGACAAACCTATACTTGTCAACGATTTAATCTAATTCTATTAAAATTGTTTTACGATATAAAAAATCTTGTGGTGTTAAATTTTCATCGGCTTTTAAGCGACGATTAGCGCGATAATACGTTGCTTCTGGTAGTAATGCCAACAAAGCAATGGCACTTTTTTGGTTATGATCCATTTTTAAAATAGGCTCAGTCGTTAACTCGTAACGATTTGCCCCACCGTTAATGACTACTCCAAACATATTGGGACCTTCTTTTAGCATTTTCACCTGTTTGCCCCAATAACTTTGATCCACATCAGCTGCATTCCCCCAACGGAATAGCTTACGGGTAGCTGCACCCACCATAAATTCCCACTGGTCTTCATTCAATAAATCAAAACCGTCTTTTTGAATCGTTTTGATTAAAGTTTGTTGGGTACAATCAAAATGTTCAAATACATAATAGCTATCTGTTCCATCGGCAATTTCTAAATAAAATTCATTTGGCACTAAGATATGATACGGCAATGAATAATTTAAGCTTTCTTGAAAAGTTTTTGGGGCTGTAAATTGTGCTTTAATTTTCCTTTCAAGCATACTGAATTTTTCCATGTTCCCTGTGAATTCACCTGTAATAGTATCTAACATGCCTAAATATCGCGTCCCAGCGGGCAAAGCGTGTTTTTGTACTAGCATAGGAGGGATGTTTTTCTTTCGTAATGGCGAAGTATGTAAATCTACAAATAAATCCCAGTCATCCATATTCTTCAACTGATATTCAGCGACAATCCGTTTGTCAGCTTCTGTCAAAACAGTCTTTTCAGTAGTCGCCCAAGCGCTACTCGCTAAACCTTGTACACCTAGATCCCAGCCTAAAATTGCTTCATTTTGTCCAGGCACAAAAACAAAAGCTTCTCCATCAATTTCCAACTCAAAGGTCCGACATTTTACGCCATCTAACTGGTAAGTTAAAAGTTCAAGATTCGTTATTTCTTTTAATGGACTGACAAAATACATTAAGACTTGTTGAAAAGCCTGAATTTTTGTCTCGTCGGTTAAATTTTTCCAGTTATTCCAATGTAGCATTTCAAATAAATTCATCGAAATTCTCCTTCAACAGTTTCTTTTCATGTTACCCTTAAGAAAACTTGCTAAAATTAAGTATAGCATGATTGGAGTGCATTATGGATAAAATTTCTTTTGGATCAGCGAGTTATTTGCAAGCAGCTGCTTTTTCAATTCGATACCGCGTTTTTGTCTTGGAACAAAAAATTCCACCAGAATTAGAATTTGATCAACATGACGATAAGCTTGCATGTTATTTTGTTTACTTTCACAACAAAGAAGCAATCGCTACAATTCGTTATCAAGCTCTTAATGAAAATACAATTCAACCAGATCGCTTTTGTGTCACAAAAAAGTGGCGAAAAAAAGGCTTTGGTAAAAAATTACTTGCATTTTACGAAAAGCAGGCGATTAAAGATGGCTACCAGCGGGCGATACTATCAGCAGAACTCACCGCAATCCCCTTTTATCTCAACAGCGGCTATCAAATCGTGAGTGCACCTTATTTAGAAGACGGTATTTGGTGCCAAAAAATGAAAAAATTTTTAACCGAGGCTACTAACGGATACTGAGAAGATAAGAAATGCTAAAAACAGTAGATAGCTCTTTAGTGTGAGCCTCAGACAATTTCTTTTACAACAAAAACGAGGGATGACAAAATCATGTCATCCCTCATCTTTTACAAATAAACGGTGTTAAAGTAATAACTTCAGCTTATAACAACCTGAAATTTCGCAAAAATTTAAGCAGTAGTTTTCATACAATTTTCACGTACTTCTTAATTTGACTACTTCTCTTACACCAATTTTTGTTACTGACTTGATTTTTTCTTGTGTTTACGAGCTGTCCGTAACTGTTGGCGTTTTTCGATTTTGCGTTTTTGTTTTTTATCTTTATCTACAGCCCATTGAATTTTTTTCTTATAGCCTGGTTTGATTTTTTTCTTTTTCTTTTTTACCAAACCAATTAACGTAGGATCAAGTTCCTCTTTTTTAGTTTGCTCCCGCTTTTTACGACGGTTACGATCATAGCTGTCGACAATTTCGCCATTTTTAATTTCTTTTGGTTTGAAAGTTACCCCAATTTTTTCAATAGCAGCGACTTTTTCTTCATCTTGAGGACTATACAATGTGATGGCAGTTCCTTCAAGATTACCGCGTCCTGTTCGACCAACACGATGAATGAAAAATTCCAAATCGTTAGGAATTTCAGCATTGATAACGTGAGATACACCTTCAATATCAATTCCTCTAGCGGCCAAATCCGTGGCAACAACATATTGATAATCCATGTTTTGAATACTGCGCATAATCCGTTTTCGTTCGCGCGGAGTAATATCGCCATGCACCTTCGCAACTTTTAATCCTTGTTCTTTTAAGTAGTCACTGATTTCATCCACCCGTTGTTTCGTGTTGGCAAAAACTAACGCCATATAAGGATGACCAATAGTTAATAACTGATAAATCAACCGATTTTTATCTTTGCCTTTTGTGGCAATCAACCAATTGTCAATTGATTCCGCGATGACCGCTTTAGGTTGAATAGCTTCAATGACCGGATTTTCTAAATATTTTTTTAAAAATGGTCGTAACTTTTCTGGGATGGTAGCCGAAAAGACTAAAATTTGTACTTTCTCTGGTAAACGGCTAGCGATTTGATCGACTTCTTGTAAAAAGCCCATATCTAGTGTCATATCTGCTTCATCAACCACAAAAGCAAATGCTTTATGGATAAACAGAGCTTGTTCATTAATCATATCCAATAAACGTCCTGGCGTACCAATCACGACATGAGGTTGTTGGTGCTGTAATTTATCAATTTGTCGTTGTTTATCTGTCCCCCCTACAAAGTTACTAACGCGAATCACAGGGTTTGAAAAAGCGGCAATCTGTTTTGCTGCAGTATAAATTTGATTGGCTAGTTCACGACTTGGTGCAGTAATAACAACTTGGGCACTCTCATTAGTAGGATCAACTTTATCCAATAAGGGCAGTAAAAATGTAAGGGTCTTACCAGTACCAGTTTGAGATTGTCCCACTACGCTTCTGTTTTGTTGAATAACTGGAATAAGCCGCTCCTGAACTTCAGTTGGTTGTTCAAAATTCTTTTCTTTAAGAGCTTCATATATAAAGGGCTTAAATTGAAAATCCTTAAATTGCATGTTTCCACCTTCTTTTCATAATGTTCTTAGGGATTATAGCACAAAAGGTTTCTGCCGTCAGATTTCTTTTTTCAAAATCGTACTAATCACATAAGTTCCACTTCTTTTTTCATAAAATAATTGTCTCTTTTTACGAATAACTGCCCATAAAACGTTAATCACAAATAAAAACTGAATAATGGTTGCACCGATAGTAATAAATGAGGCAATACCCAC
This sequence comes from Enterococcus sp. DIV0755b, assembly GCF_051713765.1. NCBI lineage: Bacteria > Bacillati > Bacillota > Bacilli > Lactobacillales > Enterococcaceae > Enterococcus > Enterococcus sp. DIV0755b. Next base: position 1,883,928 of record NZ_JBIOQN010000001.1, read on the forward strand.
TAAGAAGTGATTATTATCGCCGATTAAAGGAGCAAAAAGTGCACCAATTTGACCGATACCACCATATATGAGGTATAACAAACCATAGCGGATAAATAAAGCTTTTAAAGTGACATGTTGATGATTGTTTTCCACTACCCGAATCCGCACAATTTTTTTACCTAGGGTTTGGCCGTTTAACAAATAATTAAAGAAAATAAAATAAACAAGAATGGTTACAAAATACCACAGTGGTGAATCAAAATATTTATCCGAATAACTATTTGTCACTAGACGTAAAACAACAGACAAAACAAAAGTAAAGAAATAAATAATGAACCAATCTAATAAAAAGGCAGCAAAACGACGGAAAAGAGTTACATCTTTTCCTTTTTCATAGGCTATTTCTTCCAATTTTTCCCGTGTTGGTAGCAGTAGTGCAAACAATGGTTCCACTAAATAACCTAGTGTTCCACCAAGCGTATTATGAAAAAGATCATTCACATCTGCTAGACGATAATTCCGTGGATAAATGAAGTACAAGCCAGTTAGTTGGGTTAATTCAAAAAATAAAGATAATAAAAAGCTAGCCAAAATAGTCTTTTTTAATGAAAAACCAAAGAAATAGCGTAAATAAACACCAAATGGCAATAAAAGCAATACATTAAAGACCGGTTCTAAGAAAACACCTTGACGCATCGCTGGTAGATAGGTACTAGGATCGTCAATTTTTAACACCGTTTGGCTTAAAAAGTTATGTAACGACGCGCCTAAATGTAATTCATAATGAGGACCACCATAATGCGCAACTTCACTAATTGGCGGTAACGGTAAAATCACTAAAAAATACGCACACAATAAATAAAAGACAAAAGAATACAAAATAATAGCTCGACTAATAATAAAGCGCCCGAATTTACGGTATTCATAAATAAAGAAAAAAGATGAGATAAACAACGCTAAAAAAGGAAAAATAAGTAAAGCAGTTTTAAGGGGTTCAATATAAGCAGACATAAAAAAATCCTTTCTTTCATGGTGAGAAAATAAAATTTTGAAATATTTCCCAAAAAAAATAGTTTGGCGTATGATAATTACAGGAGGTGCAATTATGTTAAACGAATATTTTGCATTGGGTGTTCCTATTGCACTAATTGTTTTATATGCATTAATTTTATTCTTACGTAAAAAAAGCAAAATTCACTATCTTGGCTTCGTCTTATTTATTATCGCAGGTTTTATGGTTGCATTTAGTTACCAGGTGCTACAATATGCCTTAAAAGAGCAAAGCCAGCTAACTAAAACAGGCGCTATATTGGCGTTGAATTATCCAATTTGGTTGCTTTATTTACCGCTAATTATTGGTATCGTTTTAGTTATCATCAATATTTTTCGTGCCTATAAACGAATTAAGCCTCAAAGTAAATCATAATTGAATTTTTCTTAAGTTGAAATAAAAATGCCCAAACTATCTTCTACTGTGCTTTCAAAAGCTAAGATAGCTTGGGTTTTTTACTTTTTAATCCATTTAGACGCTTAGTCTTCTAAAAACTCCGATTCGTCGTTATCCTCCAGATATTGCCCTCGCTCTTCTTCATCCAGCTGACTAACTAAATAATTAAAATCAGCTTGTGATAAAACGATAGCATCAACGTCATTTTGTTCATCAATTAATTCAACAGCAGAATAATCATCACCTAAATCTTGGAGTAATTTGATAAAGTTTTCATCTTTAAAAGTTAAATACTCTGTTTTTTTCATTTTTAACCTCTCCTAATAAAATTCATAAAAACGAATACTGACAGTGCTATTTGTAGCTAAATGAGACAATGTCAAAAGATCTAGTTTTACATAATCTTCTGCTACTAATTCATAAAGATTTTTTTCTAATGCTTCTTCAATATAAGGCAAAACCTCGTCTTCATCCCCGTGAGACTCCGTTTTTGTCTTAGTAATTTGTTGAAATAAGCGAGGGTCTAAAAGTAGGAAATATTCTTTATCGTATTTATAAATTGCTACGCGATATTGTCTTTTAGGTAATTGCGCTGTAATGACAAAAAAGCACTCACTACTTAAAGCTAAGGTATCTAAAAGCTCAGTTGGCTCCATAGCTTGTTGATAAAACATCTCTATCCCCCCTTAAGTTAATTATAGGAGATATTGATAGTAAAATAAAATAATAAGTGTTGTATGAATATACCTAAAATTAACACATTGCATAAAAATCTTAGACTTTTTATGCTTTGCTTTGATCTACGTTACCAAAGAAAATTTATAAATTATTCTAGTTCTGTCAAATCAATGTTTTCAGGCTGCCATTCTTGATAAAATTCAGCCAAAAAAGACTCCATAAATTTCTGGCGCCGTAAAGCTTCTCGGTAAGCCGTTTGTGTGTTCATTTTTTCTGGTAACAAAAATAATTTTTCATAAAAATGATTAATCACTGTACTCCCTTTGCGATATTGTGTTTTGTCAGTAAAAGTAATTGGTTTTATCGCAGGATCATGGAGTGGATGTTGGTGACCGCCGCCAAAATAAGCAGTCCGCAGTATCCCCATAGCTCCTAGTGCTTCTAGGCGATCGGCATCTTGAACAATTTTTCCCGCTAGAGGTAAAGAAACCTTTCCTGTTAATTCTTTAGAAAATGACATATTGTTAATAATAAAAAGAATTTCTTCTTGCTGTTGCGCACTTAAGCCGATTTCTAGCAAAAAATGCTGTAGCTCACGACAAGCGGTGTCTACATCTGCTACTACTTTGTCATCAATCGTATCATGTAAATAAGCCGAAGCGAGCAGTACGATTTCATCGACTGGCGCTTTTTCTGCTTTGGCAATTTTGTGGGACAAAGTCGCTACTCGTTGTGCGTGGTCAAAACCATGCCCCGTCAGATCAGTTTGTAATTGTTGTTTAGTATATGCGATTATTTTGGCTAACTTTTCCATTTTATCCCCTTTATTATGCAAATTCGAATTTCCGCAATTTTTAAAAAGCGGTTACACTATTAACAGAGTGGTTTCTTGTTGCTTGATAGTTGGACAATTCCCCTGGTCTGACTAGTAAATACTAAAGACAAATTCTAGCCACTTCCCCAAAAGGTGCCAGGCGAAATCGCCTGGCACTAATTTTTGTAGATAATAAATTTCGTTTCCTTCTATTTAATTCAGTTCTAAAAATTGCAGGCAACTATTTAGCTTTACTCATTTGAATAGATAACTAGCTAACCTCCAGAATAAAAACGAAATTAACTTCTCTTCTATTTATCAATTTGATAAACATCATAATAAAGATCAGTTAAATACTGAAGTAAGTATTGCGGATTTAAAGATTCGCCGGTTGCTGCTGTAATTAATTCACTTGGCGTTTTACTTCTGCCAAATTTATGAATGTGTTCAGTCAACCACGCTTTAATTGGAGCATAATCTTCTGTTGCTAATAAATTATCCACATCTAATTTTCTTTCCATGGCAGCTAATAATTGAGCAGCATACATATAGCCTAATGCGTAAGATGGGAAATAACCAAACATTCCCCCAGACCAATGCACATCTTGTAAAACACCGACTAAATCATTTTCAGGACGAATTCCTAGGTACTCTTCATATTTATCATTCCACGCTTGCGGTAGGTCTTCTACAGCTAAGTCTTCATCAAAGAGCGCTTTTTCCAATTCATAGCGAATAATAATGTGTAATGGATACGTCAAACTATCCGCTTCAATCCGAATTAGACTGGCAGCAGTTGCCTTTAAAGAACGATAAAATCGTTCAAAGTCAATATCATCAAAAGTACCAGCAGCAGCCTTTTGAAAATGCGGATATTGTTTTTCCCAAAAACTGCGTTTACTTCCTAAAATAATTTCATAAAATAAAGATTGCGATTCATGAATTCCCATTGAAGGTGCGTCATAAACGGGGGTCATATTATATTTTGCGTCAATACTTTGCTCATAGATACCATGACCTGCTTCATGAATTACACCAAAAATCCCCATGGTAAAATCTTCTTCATTCCAACGCGTTGTAATCCGAACATCATCCCGCGTAATCCTTGTGGCAAAAGGATGAACAGTATCGTCTAAACGCCCCCGCTTAAAATCAAATCCCAGTTTAGCGACTAAATTTTTGACAAAAAACTGCTGTTGCTCTTTTGTCATCGTCCGATTTTTAAAACTAGTATCTGGTTTTTGACCCTTTTCATGAATAGTTTGCCGAATTTTTACTAGTCCTGCTTTAAGCTCGCCGAAAACCTGGTCTAAGACTTCTGTTGTCATGCCGGGTTCAAACATATTTAATAAGACATCGTAATCTGTAGCTTCGTCCTTTTTATAATAAGGAATTAGCTCTTTTGTAATGCGAATATTTTCTGCTAAAGCTGCTTGAAAATCTGAAAAACTCTGCGTTTGTCTAGCTTTTAACCAAGCAGTATGGGCTTGACTATATAACCGACTCCGTTCAACCATCAATTCTTTAGGAATCGCATGTAATTCTTCGTAATCTTTTTTTGTCACTTGGTATACTGTCTTGCCAATTTCAGAAAGCTCGTCATTATGCGCACTAAAGTAGTCCAAGGCGGCTTTAATTTTTGGTCCTATTTGTTTTTCAAAAGCCAAACCACTCAAATAGCCACTAGCGGCACCCCTTTCTGTAGCTGCAGTTTCTGGCATCCCCGTTTGACTATCCCAATCTAGTAAGGCTAGTGTTTGATTTAATAAGGCTAATTCTTCTAATTCAGCTAAAAATTCTTTTTCTTTCATTAAGCTTCCTCCTTTTGACGCGGTGGTCGCATTCCCCAATATTGGAATAAATCCGTCCGTAACGCACCGTTATATAATTTGCGCTTTTTAGTAGCTTTTGCACCGTAGAATGATTCAAATTGTAAATCACTAGTTAAAATATATTTACTCCAAGTTTTTAAAGGACGTAATACAGCGCCCATTTCTTGATACAGTTTCTGCACGGTTTCTGTTTCTCCTAAACGCTCACCATAAGGGGGATTAGCTACAATCACACCATAATCTTTTGTCGTAGTAAAATCTTTGACAGCCTGTTGTTTAAAAGTAATAGAGTCACCTAAACCGATTTCTGCTGCGTTTGCTTTTGCAATTTCAATCATTTTACCATTAATATCGTAGCCACTAATATCTAGTTCAATATCATAGTCTGCTGCAAGATCAGCTTCTGCTCTTACCTTTTCAAATATTTCTTCATCTGCCCAATCCCATGCTTCGCATAAAAATTCACGATTAAATCCCGGGGCAATATTATGGCCAATTAAAGCTGCTTCAATACAAATTGTTCCTGAACCACAAACTGGATCAACAAAAGGACGATCCTTACGCCAATTGGTCAACAACACTAAAGCCGCTGCTAAATTTTCTTTTAAAGGTGCGCCCCCTTTTTCCAAGCGATACCCGCGTTTGAATAGACTTGGCCCTGTTGTATCAAGTGTAAGCATGACATGATCTTTTAACAGCGCCACTTCCACTGGGAAAAGTGCCCCTGTTTCTGCTAACGGTACATGACTGGGCCGGTGATAATAAGAACGCAAACGGTCGACAATCGCCTTTTTGGTAATGGCTTGACAGTCTGGTACACTGTAAAGTTTTGACTTGATAGATTTACCGCTAACCGGAAATTCTGCATCAAGGGGCAATAGATCTTCCCATGGCAGTGCTTTTACTTTTTCAAATAATTCATCAAAAGTATAAGCATCAAATTCACCGACGACAATTTTAATTCTATCCGCTGTTCTAAGCCATAAATTGGCAGTAGCAATTGTCTGCAAATCACCTTTAAAACGAGCCCGACCATTTTCTACTTGGCATTCAATTCCTAAATCGCGTAATTCTTTTCCAACTAAAGCTTCTAGTCCACTGGCGCATGTGGCCACTAAATTAAATATTTGTTCTTTCATATATGCTCCTTTACCCGCAGGTTTAAAATGTTCTTAAATGTATTGAAACACGACAAACACTTGAATGCAAATGATTGCAAAGAAAAAAAGCTGAACCCACTTGTTCAGCTTTTAGTTTACTTCTAAAATAAGCCCTGAATCCTGTGATTTTCTATAAGCCATGTTCTGTCCGTAATTTTTTCAGGGTCAAAAATTACGGGGTAATCATCTATCTGCATCATAAAGATACCTTCTTGTATTCGTTTGATTCCGTCAAAGAAGTGCCCCTACCATTGTTTGGGTTGCTCGCTCGAGGGGTTTACCGCGTTCCACCGCCAATGTTTCCATGGGCGCTTCGTCACTGTGGCACTTTCAAGGATACTAATCCATAGCTTACGCCTTAGGAAATTTTCCTGCCGTTACTAAATAGTACCCTGGCTTATGGTTTCGCCAGGCACGAACACTACAAGCATCGCAGCTTGTGCGAGCATGGACTTTCCTCAGCCTATTGCTAGACCGCGATTACCCGAAAATCACAGAGCTTCATTAAAAATTAGAAACGACGTGTCCGTTCATTATCATCACTATTTTCGTCATTTGTGTAATTCCCATTTAACGCCTGAGAAACACGTGTAGTTACTTCACTATGGTCTGTAACAGTATCTTGATCTAATTTTTTACCAAATACTTCTTTTTCTAAGTTGGAAAGACGTTTTAAAATATCAAAATTTGTTACTGTTTGACTTTTTGGTGCTTCTGTTTGTACACGACTTGTTGCCGGAGTTGGGTTTGCAGCTTGTTGGCTTAATTTTGCCTGTAAGCGATCATTTTCTTCTTGTAATGCTAAAATTTCTTTGTTATAAGCTTCATAGTCTTTAATTACATTATCTAAAAACTCATCTACTTCAACTGGATCATAACCACGCATTTTTGTTTTGAATTCTTGTTGCAAAATGTCTTTAGGACTATAATTTAAATTCGCCATTAATTCATACACCTCATTTATTTTTAGAAACTCTCTTAAAACATTCTATCAAAAATAAGCTAGAAAGCAACAAAAATCATTCGTAGAAGGTATTTTGTAAATCATCCATTGTAATGAGATGAATAAGATATTCGTTATTTTCTGTCATTTTATCCGCTGCATCCAGTAAATATTTCGGTTTTCCCGGAAATTCCGGATCGAATACTGCTAAAATTCCATCTGAATGTTGCAATAAAAAATTCGTATGATTTTGTAGCTGTTGTGGATTTTGATAAGGTTTATGACTAACCGCTTCAACATAATCTGCTTCTTGTTTTAGATGAACTAATTTTTCCTGGTTAGCTTCATTCCACTGTTCGCCAAATTCAGCAAATGGAAAGATAACGCCTAGGTGCAACTGAGGATAGTCTATTTTCAACTCATTAATAACCTCTGCTCCCCACATTTCAACTCCGAGATTGCCACCAATTAAAACCCACTCCAACCCTGAGTCAACATATTGGATTAGATTATTTTTTATCGCTTTCTTAATAATTGCAATTTTTGCGTCTTTTTCTTGAAATATGCCAAGTTCGTAACTGCGATAACCAGTTAATAATAATGTTTTTATAGATTCCATAACGATACCTTTTCTTTCTTTTTAGCTTTTTGGTATAATACACCGGTAGGAGTGTGACACATATGGTTTTAAAATATCCCAACGGTCAAATTTATCAAGCTGCGCTACCTGCTAAGCATAAACAATCAAAGACGAAAACTCAAGGGAGCGTAAGCTTCAGTAACCGTGGTATGCGGTTTGAAGAAGCCATTAATGAAAGCAACCTTTATTATTTAACCCACAATCAGGCAGTTGTTCATAAAAAGCCAACTCCCATTCAAATCGTCAACGTAGATTATCCTAAACGCAGCGCAGCTGTTATCAAAGAAGCCTATTTTAAAGAAGCTTCTACGACAGATTATAATGGCGTCTATCAGGGTCTTTACCTTGACTTTGAGGCCAAAGAAACTAAAAATAAGGCATCCTTTCCTTTTAAAAACTTCCATGACCATCAAATTCGACATATGGAAGTCTGCTTAGCCCAAGGAGGGATTTGTTTTGTTTTATTATGGTTTTCTAGCTTACATCGTTGCTTTTTTTTAGATAGTAAAACCTTAGTTTCATTATGGAAACAACAAAAAGATGGAAAAAAATCGATTCCCCTATCCTTAATTGAAGAAGTTGGAATTGAGATTATACCAAAGATTGCCCCCCGCATTCCTTATCTGGAAGCAGTTAAAAAATACGTTTTAAAGGAGTCAACTAAAAATGGGAAATGATACCTCTTCAAGAGCATCCCGTCACAATGGGAATAATGCACCAAATAAGAAGCCTAAAAAGTTAAAAAAGAAAAACAAAAATTCTGTTGGATCAATCGTTTTAAAAGGTTTGATTGGTTTTTTTATCCTCGGTTGTATCGCTTTACTTTCTGGGATGGGACTTTTTTGGTTTTATGCTAAAGATGCACCAAAAATTGAAGATAGTAAATTAGATGCATCTGTCTCTTCAGTAATATACGCAAGTAATAATGATATTGTTGCAGACTTGGGCTCTGAAAACAGGAAAAAGATTTCTGCTCAAGATGTACCGCAGTTACTAGAAGATGCCGTTGTTTCAGTAGAAGATCGTCGCTTTTATAAACATATCGGTGTTGATCCAATTCGAATTATCGGTTCTGCTTTATCGAACGTTACAAAAGGTGGCTTACAAGGCGGAAGTACATTGACACAACAGTTAATCAAGCTGTCGTATTTTTCTACAAAAAAATCTGATCAAACTTTAAAACGTAAAGCCCAAGAAGCTTGGTTAGCATTACAGTTAGAACAAGAAAAATCCAAGCAAGAAATTTTGACTTATTACATCAATAAAGTTTATATGGCAAATGGTCTTTACGGCATGGAAACTGCAGCGGAGACTTATTATGGCAAAAATTTAAAAGATTTAGATTTAGCCCAAACGGCACTGATTGCCGGAATGCCACAAGCGCCGAATGCTTATGATCCATACCAACATCCCGAAGCAGCGAAAGAACGCCGGGATACGGTTCTTTACACAATGAAAGAGAATAATAAAATTACCGAAAACGAATATCAAACAGCGATCAAAAAGCCAATTAAAGATGGCTTGAAAGATTTAGAAAAATCCAGTGAAAATCTGCAATTAGTTGATAACTATGTCAAAGAAGTGATTGCTGAAGTAAAAAATACAACCGGTAAAGATGTCTATACTGACGGACTTGAGATTCATACTAATCTCGATTTAAACGCTCAAAAACGTTTGTATGAAATCGTTAATACCGATAAATATGTCAACTATCCTGATGAAAAGCTACAAGTTGCCTCAACTATGGTAGATGTTAATACCGGTAAAGTTCTGGCTCAAATTGGTGCGCGTAATGTTCCAGATAATGTAGTCTTTGGGAACAATCAAGCTGTTAGCACTGCCCGAGATTTCGGTTCCACCGTTAAGCCGATTACCGATTACGGACCTGCTTTTGAAGATTTAAACTACTCGACAGCAAAACGAATTGATGATGCCCCTTATAAATATGATGGAACAGATATTAGCGTCAATAACTGGGATAAACAATATATGGGAAACATCTCACTGCGAACAGCTCTTTATGAATCCCGTAATGTTCCAGCCGTAAAATTATTTAATGATGTTGGCAAAGAAGATGTCTCAAAATTCTTAAACGGTCTTGGTATTCAATATAAAGACTTGGTTCAATCAAACGCAATTTCTAGTAACACTACTCAAGATGGCGATAAATACGGGGTTTCTTCCTTGAAAATGGCTGCTGCCTATGCTGCTTTTGCCAATGGCGGAACATACTATAAGCCCCAATATGTCAACAAAATCGTCTATCAAGATGGCTCTTCTGACGAATTTAAACCAGAAGGCAAAAAAGCAATGTCTAAAGGAACTGCTTATATGATTACTGATATTTTAAAAGATGTAATCACACAAGGTACTGGTACTAACGCGATGATCGATGGTTTGATTCAAGCCGGTAAAACGGGAACTTCTAATTACTCAGATGAAGATCTAGAAAAAATCGGCATTACAGACGGAATCTCCCCTGATGTCACTTTTGTTGGCTATAATCGCCAGTATGCCATTTCTGTTTGGACAGGTTATGAAAAACATTTAACACCAATCACCTCAGAATCAAACATGATTGCTTCTGACGTCTACCGCGAATTGATGCAATACGTCGCACAAAACGGTGATAATAATGATTGGGAAATTCCAGATGATCTGATTCGTGTGGGGAATGAATTGTATTGGCGCGATAAATATGAGCAATCTTTAACAACACCAAGCTCTTCTTATCAAGCACCAACTGTTCCAAGTACCAGCTCAGAAAAACAACCTGAAACAAGTAGCTCTAGTAGTGTTGAAGAATCGAATGCCTCTTCTGCTACCCAAGAAAGTAGTAGTATAGCGCCAACACCAACACCAGAGCCTTCAACACCAACAGAAAATTCCACCACGGCGTCTACAGCTACTCCACCGGCTACTAGCGGTTCTGCTGGCGGTGGCAATAATGGTACTAATAATTAAATTTAATAAAATAATCCACCCGTTAAAAGACGGGTGGATTATTTTATGTTCTTTTTTTCATTCTCAATTTTCCATCTTGGCAAATGTCTAATAAAGGACAAATATCACATTTAGGATTACGGGCCAAACAATGATAACGCCCAAAGAAAATCATTCGGTGATGATCTTTAATCCACTCTTCTTTTGGTAATTTACGCATTAGAGTTTTTTCGACTTCACTAACCGTTGCGTCTAACTTACAGATACGTAAACGTTTAGATACCCGCTCAACGTGTGTATCCACAGCTATTGCCGGAACACCATACGCTTCTGCTAAAACCACGTTCGCTGTTTTTCTTCCTACACCTGGTAGAGATTCTAAAATTTTACGATCATTTGGAACCATTCCGTCATATTCTGTTGCAATAATTGTGGCACAAGCTTTAATATTTTTAGATTTTGTCCGATATAAACCAATTGTCTTTATTTTTGTCATTATTTCATCAAGTGGTGCAGCTGCTAGTTTTTCTGCTGTTGGGAAAGCTGCAAAAAGTGCTGGTGTTGCCTTATTGACCGAAACATCAGTAGCTTGTGCGCTTAAGATAACAGCAATTAATAATTGAAAAGGAGTATGATAAATTAACTCGCCGTGAGCTTTTGGGAACATCTCTCCCATCACTTTTAATGCATACTGCGTTTTTTCAGCATTTAACATATTCAATCTCCCTCTAGCCAATTATGCAAAGAAATTGATGGCATTTCTTTTGCCTCAGCTGGTTTCTGTTTGTTTTTTTGATAACGATTTTTCTCATTTTCAACATCTTGTGGTGAACGAATATTTTTATTGTGCCAGCTAGATAAGATACTTTCAATATATTGCAGGCTGCGTGCATTATTCAAAACAGCTTCTTTTAAAGCTAACGTAATCAATTCCGGCGTATATTTATCTTCTTCTAGCCACTGGGCAATACGCTCATACTCAAAAGATGATAACGGGCGACCAAATTCTTGTTGAAAATGCTGAAATAATTGTGCCACAGCTTCTTGGTGGCTGTTTTCAAAATCTTTATTTTTTGACTGTTCAATGAGTTGTGCAATTTTTTCAAATATAGGAGTAAAAAGATAGTGATCTTGTTGTTTGTTATCTACTGTTACAGTTTCAATTTTTATCACTTGCTTTAAAACTAACTGATTTAAAAGCTCAAATACTTTTTGCTGTCTTAAACCCATTTCCTTTGCAATTTGATTCAAGTCAGGAAAGTAGTCGCCTTGTTCATGATGACGATACAATTGCAGCCAAAATACTAGCTCATCACTATTTAGTCCCAATTCATGATAATGATCTAAAATAAGATTGGAAACAACCGTCTGACCAGCTGCCAAATAATCTTCTAATGCTAACATGTTATCCCTCATTTCTATTAACTAGTATAACGTATTTTTAAACGAAACACGTAAAAAAGCCAATCCAACCAAAGACTGTCGGACTGACCTCACGGCAAAAAAGTTTTCAAAAAAACTATTTAACCACTGCAATAATTTCAATTTCCACTAGCGCATCTTTTGGTAGTGCAGCAACTTGAACAGCTGACCGAGCGGGAAAACTTGTAGCAAAATAAGAAGCATAAACAGCATTAAAATCTGCAAAGTCATTGATATCTTTTAAAAAACACGTTGTCTTAACAACATCAGCAAGTGTTAAATTACAACTTGTTAACAGACCCTTAATATTTTCAAAAACTTGTCTTGTTTGTTCCTGAATAGTCTTACCCACTAATTCCCCTGTTTCAGGATTTAAAGGTATCTGACCAGAAGCAAATAAAAAACCATTTACAATTTTTCCTTGTACATAAGGACCAATCGCTTTAGGGGCTAAATTAGTAGCAACATCTTTCATTTCATTACTCCTTTTTCTGACAATCTGGGCATAACCCATATACTTCTAAACGATGATTGTTTATTTCAAAACCGGTAAGTTGACTTGCCGCTGTTTCTACATCTTCTAAAGATGGATAAAAGAAATCAACAACTTTTCCGCAATTGGTACAAATTGCATGATAATGCGGTTTTACCGCAAAATCAAAACGGCTTGAAGCATCCCCATAGTTCATTTCTTGGACAAAACCAATATCTGTAAATAGGCGTAAATTATTATAGACTGTTGCAACGCTCATACTCGGAAATGACGGCGATAACGCATGATAGATTTCATCAGCAGTCGGATGAGAGTGGTGGGCGATTAAATAATCTAAAATAGCTTGACGTTGAGGGGTGATACGTATATTATCTTTTTTCAATTTTGCAATTACTTCTTCTATACTAATGTGCGCTTCCAACAAATCCCCTCCTCTTTTTTTTTTAATATATTTTAATCATACTATGAGTCAAAAAAAAAGAAAAGTATCTACTTTAAGCGATGCCAAAAAAACATGGACTAAATAAAACGAACTTCTTAATAATTAAGAAGTTCGTCAAAAATTATTATTCTTCGTCAAATTGATAAAGTACTGTAGATAAGTAGCGCTCACCATTATCAGGGACAATCGCTAAAACTTTTTTACCCTTACCAAGTTTTTTGGCAACATCAATAGCTGCTTTAATTGCTGCACCAGAGGAAATCCCCACCAAGATACCTTCTTGTGTTCCCATTTTGCGGGCTGTTGCAATCGCATCATCACTAGAAACGGCCACGGCTTCATCATAAACTTTTGTATCCAAGGTGTCTGGAATAAAGCCTGTGCCAATTCCTTGAATTTTATGAGGTCCAGGCTTGCCACCTTCTAAAACAGCAGATTCTTGTGGTTCTACCCCATAAATTTTTATCTCAGGATAAACCCGTCTTAATTCATGACCTGTCCCTGTAATAGTACCACCTGTGCCAATGCCTGCGACAAAAGCATCAAGACCGCCAACCCCAAAGGCATCCACAATTTCCTTACCAGTTGTTTTTTCATGAATTTCTGGATTAGCTGGATTTTCAAATTGCAATGGTAAGAAATACCCATTTTCTTGTGCTTCTTTTTCAGCTCGTTTGATAGAACCAGTTATTCCTTCAGATCCTGGTGTTAAAATTAATTTAGCTCCATAAGCTTGCATTATTTTACGACGTTCAATACTCATCGTATCTGGCATCACTAAAATAACGTTATAGCCTTTTGCTGCCCCAACCATTGCTAAACCAATGCCAGTATTACCAGAAGTTGGTTCAATGATTGTTCCACCTTTTTTTAAACTGCCATCAGCTTCAGCTTTTTCGATCATGCTCAATGCAATTCGATCTTTTACACTGCTACCGGGATTGAAAAATTCGAGTTTTACATACAACTCGGCATCTTCAGCTGAAACTAAATTGTTCAGTTTTACAATGGGTGTATGTCCGATTAAATCTAAAACAGATTGGTAAATTTCGCTCATATTATTTCCTCCTTTTAAGCTCTAAAAACAACTGTACTCATTTAATATAATAGCGAAATTACGCAACATGTGCGAATATTTTGTCTCACAAAAAAACTACCATCGACTAGACAGTTTTTACTGTTTAGTCGATGGTAGTTTTGATTTTATTAAATATTTAATTGTTGTCCTACCATAATAACATCGCTGGAAAGTCCATTATTGGCCATTAGCTGATCTACAGTAGTACCGTATTTAGCGGCAATATCCCAAAGTGTATCACCAGACACAACAGTATAAGTAGTTCCCGCAACGTTATCTTGGGAAGTAACAGCTGTTTCTTGCTGTGAAACTTGATTTTCACTACTTGTTGTTTGAGCAGTTGCATCATAACTAGTTTGCACATAGCTAGAAGCTGGTGTGTCATATTGTGTCAAATTGTAAGCTGAGATTAAATAATTTAGTTTTTGGTTGTAGGTAGGGTCAGTGGCATAGCGTCCTGTTAAATATGCAGTCGCATCTAAATAACTATTCGTATTACTCTTCCAAGCCCCTGCATAATGTGGCATTCCTGTAGCGAAACTTGTACTGCGTAATACATAAGCGTGATCCGCTAAAGATTCCCAGTAAGAACTATATTGGCGAAAGGGTTCATTCATAGTCACCCATTGTCCGTTCAAATATTCTTGCGTTGGAAAAGTAACAGACTGACCATTATATGCCCCTTTAACCCCAAATAAATTATAATATGGCGCTTGAGCTAGAACTGAGGAACCATTACCACTTTCTAAAATTGCTTGGGCAATCATGACTGAAGCGTACAAATCATTTTGTTGAGCAATTTGCGTCGCTGCTGCACCGATTTGATTGATTAAACTAGCCGTGCTATCCACGCTTTGATTTTGGAGTTCTGCCGCTTGAACAGTTTGTGTTGGCATTGCTGCCATAATACCTGGTGTACAAATTAAACCAACCCCAGCCATTGACATAGCCTTCTTACTATCAAAACGGTATTTAAACATTACTTGCTTTTTTTGATGTCGCTCACTACGAGTTAGATACTCTACCATTTTCTTCCTCCTGAAAAAACTTATATAAATTAAGATTATTATAACGATAACTAGATGTATGTATTATAGCTTGAATTTTTTTTCATATCAAATAATTCCTATCTTGTAACATATATTTAATATATGCAACAATCCAAAAAGCTTTTTAAATGATTTTATGCACAATCAGCATTGTGACGAAACAAAAACAAAAGACTCCTTGCAGATTGTTTAAATAAAACATCTGACAAAGAGTCTTTTAACAGTTAATTACAATGAATTATAGACGTTTACAACATTTTCAACAGTGAAACCAAATTCACTAAGCACTGTGTCACCAGGTGCAGACGCGCCAAAGTGATCAATTGCTACTACTTTACCGGCAAAGCCAGTGTAACGTTCCCAGCCAAACGGAGATGCTGCTTCAATGGCAACACGCTTAGTAACAGAACTTGGTAATACACTTTCTTTGTATTCAGGACTTTGCGATTCGAATAAATCAAAACTTGGTAAAGAAACCACAGAAACATCTTTACCAGCTTTTTTAAGTTCAGCTTGAGCCTTAACAGCTAAGTCAACTTCTGAACCAGTCGCAATTAAAATCCCTTCTGGTACTTGGCCTTCTTGAGGGGAAACTACATAACCACCCTTAGCCACATTTTCATCAGCATTTTCTTTTGTCCCTGGTAATACTGGTAAATTTTGACGACTTAAAACTAAGACAGTTGGTTTATCTTTAGTGGTCATTGCAATCTTCCAAGCAGCTCTTGTTTCGTTTCCATCTGCAGGTCGAATAACTTGAACATTTGGTATGCAACGGACACTTGCTAGTTGTTCAATCGGTTCATGCGTTGGTCCATCCTCTCCTACTGCTACAGAATCATGGGTTAAAACATAGATAACTGGCGCATTTTGAATTGCAGACAGCCGTAATGCTGGGCGTAAGTAATCGGTAAAGACAAAGAACGTACCGCCATAAACTCGGGTGCCACCGTGTAATTGAATACCATTCATCGCCGCAGCCATTGCAAATTCTCTAACACCAAACCAAATATTACGTCCTTCATATTGACCAGGTTCAAAATCTTTTTCTGCAGCCACCATGGTGTTGTTTGAAGATGATAAATCAGCTGAGCCTCCCCACAAAGTTGGGACTGCTTTAGATAGCGCTTGAATCATTTCTTTACTAGAAACACGACTTGCTTGAGCAGAACCTTCTTCATAAGTAGGCAATTCACTCTCCCAATTATCTGGCAGCTCGCCTGCAAATGCAGCTTTAAATTGCGCAGCTAATTCTGGATACCTTTGGCTATATTCAGCAAACATCTTGTTCCAAGCTTCTTCTGCTTTTTCGCCTCGGTCATTAATTGCTTCTTTGAAGCGAGCAGCTGCTTTTTCAGGTACTGTAAAGTCAGGATATTCCCAACCATAAGCTTTTTTAGCAGCAGTAATTCCTTCTGCGCCAAGAGGTGCGCCATGAACTTTGTTTGTTCCTTCGTTTGGAGCACCAAAACCAATGATTGTTTTGACTTCAATTAATGTAGGTTGGCTCAAATTTTCTTTTGCTTTTTTTATAGCATCTGAAATTGCTTGTAAATCATTGCCGTCTTCTACTAAGATATGTTGCCAGCCATATGCTTCAAAACGTTGCCCAACATTTTCAGTAAAAGCTTTTGAAGTTGGTCCATCTAATGAAATATCATTTGAATCATATAAAACAACTAGCTTTCCTAGTTTCATATGCCCAGCCATTGAAGCCGCTTCTTGAGAAACACCTTCCATTAAATCACCGTCACCACATAGAGCATAAGTGTAATGATCGACGATATTGAATTGATCACGGTTATAAGTCGCAGCTAGATGTGCTTCACTCATCGCCATTCCTACAGCCATTGCAATCCCTTGACCTAATGGACCAGTTGTCGCTTCGACACCATCAGTGTGATTCACTTCAGGATGTCCAGGTGTTTTACTTCCCCATTGACGAAAATTTTTCAAATCATCAATTGAAACTTTATAACCTGCACAGTGCAATAAACTATAGAGTAATGCTGAACCATGCCCAGCAGATAAAACAAAACGGTCACGATCAGCCCAATTACGGGAAGTGGCCGGATTAATTTTCAAATGCTTTGTCCAAAGTGCATACGCCATTGGTGCAGCCCCCATCGGTAAACCAGGGTGGCCAGAATTTGCTGCTTGGATTGCTTCAATACTTAAAGTACGTAAGGTGTTAACGCTCAATTCATCGATTTTATCAAACAATTGTGCTTCCTCCAGTTTTTAGGTTTTTTTTACCTTTATTATTTACTTTCCTATTGTAAAGGATTTTCGCTTTAAATGCAATTAAATATCAATCACGATTGTGTAAGCCTTTTTCTTTTTGAATTTGCTTCAATTTTTCTGGTGTTACGTCATTTCCTTTTGGATCCACGACTTTCATACCTTCAATGTGGTGCCGCATTCCTGATCGAAAAGCTTTTAAATACTCTTCCCGTAAATTCTTTTGTTCTCTTGTTTCGGCTTCTGACAAACCCATTTCTTTTTTCTTTTTAGCAAGCTCGTTAATACGCGCTAATTTTTCATCTGATAGCATTATAAAATCTCCTTTATGCTTATAATTTGAAATTGAGACTACATTCCTATATTCCCTCTTATCTTAGCTAAAAAAAAGGTTCGTGACAACTACCAACTAAATACGAACATCTGTTTGAATTGTTTTTTGCTTTATGCTAAACTAAATGTATCGAAAGAAAGAAGGTGCAATATGGCTAAACGCACAGAAAATCGTCAAATTGAAATCTTAAAATTTATTCATGACCGCGTCTCAGAAAAAGGATATCCCCCTACAGTTCGAGAAATTGGCGAAGCGGTTTCGTTATCTTCCACATCGACAGTACACGGTCATCTTTCCCGTTTAGAAAAGAAAGGTCTTATTTTACGCGATCCTACTAAACCCCGTGCAATCGAATTAACGGAATTAGGATTGGAAAAAATTGGTGCACAGCCTGAGACTATTCCGATGCTTGGCGTCGTTACAGCCGGTGAACCAATCTTAGCTGTGGAAGAGGCATCTGATTTCTTCCCTATCCCGCCTCATTTATTAAATGATAGCGGTGCTTTATTTATGTTAACAATCCGTGGAGAAAGTATGATCAATGCAGGTATTCTAGATGGTGATCAAGTTATTGTCCGCAAACAATCAGCTGCAAATAATGGTGATATTGTCATTGCGATGACTGATGAAGATGAAGCAACTTGTAAAAGATTTTTTAAAGAAAATAATTACATTCGTTTACAACCCGAAAATGATTATATGGAACCCATTATCTTGCCAAATGTCAAAATCTTAGGCTTAGTGGTTGGTCTTTATCGGGATTTACTTTAAAATTATGAATAAATCTTCGTATTTTTCGGAGATTTATTTTTTTACTTTACAAACCGAACATACTTTCGTATAATCATTATACAAACGTTTGTTCGTATAATTTAATTGAGGTGAAAAGGATGAATACAATTCGCAATATTTCTTTAATCGTTTTAGGTATAATCGTTAGCTTTGTCATTAGTCACTATGGTGTTGCTTTAGCTGCTTTAATTTTTGTCCCGCCTTTTTTAATTTGGTTTGCTTTGTGGGATGAGAAAAAATATCGCCAAAGCATTCGCAAGTTTTCTCCCTACACCCAAAAACCACGTAATACGTACCATCCATATAAATAGATCAAATTTTGTAACTTGTATCTTTTTTAGTCAAAGCATAGTTTTTCCCTTCAAAAATTTTGTTTAAACACCTCCCAAGTGAGGTGTTTTTTTCTTTAAATTTTTGTATCGCTGAATTTGAGGAGATTAAAATATAGGTTACTTAAACAACAGTTCTTTTACATCACATTTATCTAAATGATTTACTTTTAAAAAATGTAAGCGATTCCTTTTAGGAAGTCAGATTACTTTCCTTATTTAAAAAACGGCAGTATATTGATTTTAAGAGCAAAATATTGCGCAAAATTAAGGAGGCATTTTACTATGACAAGTTATGAACCAAGAAATCCCCAAAAAGATGAACTACTTTCCCCCGACAATAGTGTTTTTGTTTTAATTGACTACCAACCAACTCAAGTCAACTCGATTAATTCGATGAACCGCCATGAACTGGTTGAAAGTATTACAAATTTAACTGCTTTAATGCGTGCTTACAATGTTCCCACAATTGTATCAACGGTTAATGTGGCAACTGGACGCAACAAAGATACTATTCCTCAGTTAAAGGAACTGGTAAAAGATTTACCAAGTTACGATCGTACCTCTATCAATGCGTGGGAAGATCAGGAATTTAATGGTGCAGTGAAGTCCACTGGCAAAAAGAAAATTATTATTGCTGCCTTATGGACAGAAGCCTGCCTAACCTTCCCTACTTTGGATGCATTAAAAGAAGGCTATGAGGTTTATCCTGTTGTTGATGCTGTTGGCGGCACGAGTAAAATCGCACACGAAATGGCACTTCATCGTGTTGAACAAGCGGGGGCTAAAATGACCACCTTTGCCCAATTAGCTTGTGAATTCCAGCGGGATTGGAATCGAACGGATACAGTAGCAAAATTTGTAAAGGCAATGCAAGACAAAGGAATTTTCTTGAAATTAGAATAAAAAATAGGAGATGTTTGTATGTTAGACATTCAAGGCTCTTTAAAAAATTTAGCTTGGACAGTAGAGCATCACTTTTTGCATATTAAAAATCAACATGAATTTATGCGGGCTTGGGCGGTCCAATTTGAACTCGCCTATACGGATTTTCGTGTAACTCAAATGGCATTGCAACTTGCTGGTAATCAGATGGATTTGCTAAAAGATTTTACAACTCAGTACGATGCAGTTTATCAATACGAAATGGCATTTGCTAGTAATGGTTTAGCTGGATTCAATGAAAAATTTGGCGATCAATTGCCCCAATACGAACAAGCACAACAAGCCTTACGAAAAACAATTGATCAAATTTTATCACTACAGCCTGATGATCCCAACAATCTGATTTAGGAGTGATCACGATGAAAATTACTCAAGATATCGTTTATGATAGCGGCAATGATTTAAAACTAGATACCTATGCACCAGATACAAAACCAAAAGCAACCCTATTATTAATCCATGGTGGTGGTTGGTTTCGTGGGGATAAGGAAAAAGAAAGTTTTCTAGCTGAAAAATTTGTCAATGAAGGTTTCTTTGTCGTCGCCCCCAATTATCGCCTTGCTCCTGCTGATCTTTATCCTAGTGCTCTGACGGACGTTTTCAATGCATACGCTTGGACGAAAAAAAATACTTTGGCTGCTAATACGCCAATTTTCGCGTTGGGGGCTTCTGCCGGTGGCAATTTAGCTGTTGAACTGGCTTTGCAAAAAGGCATTCCTACTGCATCATGGTCAGGAATTATCGATATGTATGATTGGGTGACACAACATCCTGAAGTAAAAGCAGTAATGAATAAAGAGCAACATTTTGATGCCCATGAAAGTCGCGAAATTGATCAAGATGGCAACAATGATCAATTTTATAAATGGTTTATTTTAAATTATGTACGTAATGATTTAAACCTATTAAAATCAGCTACTCCTCTGACCCGCGTCAGTTCAAAAAGTGGCCCTGTATTTTTAGCGAATTCATTACATGAATTAGTTCCAATTAGCGGTGTCTTAAAGTTACAGCAGTCACTTGCTGATGTTGACGTTCCCAGTGATGTAAAACTAATCGCAGGAACAGTCCACGGTGAAGGTTATTGGGAATTGGCGTTGCCTCAAACATTAGCGTTCTTTTCTTCCTATTTAGCCAATTAAAATTTGAAAAATAACATTCCAGTTTGACCGCCTCGAATGATTTCTTCATTCAAAGGCGGTTTTTTTCTTTTAATTAATAAATCGCGATATCCTTTTAGTTTACATATTATTATGATAGTGAACTTATTTTTATAAATCCACTAAATGAAATTTTCAGTTAATCTTTGGTAAAGTAATAAATCCATAGTCTGATAAGTAATAAAAGCAGCGAAACAAAACATAGATCCAGAGGCCATCTAATTAGCGGCAATAAAAAAGTGTACTTTCTCATTAAGAAAGTACACTTTTTAAGCTATTTATTATAAATTTTGGGTCCTTTGCGCATATTCTTGCGATCGTTTTTGGGGGCTTGCATTTCTTTTACGCGTCCGCCACCTTGTTTTTTCTTAATTAACTCTAGCATTTTTTCTTTTGTATTCATTTTTTCTCCTTGATTAGCTCAACCTGCTACTAAATTACCTACTATAGTTTTACTACTTGCTGTCTATCCACTCAGCGCCTACTGATTATACAAGAAGCTTCTCTTGAAAGCAAATTGGAGGGTATTTTCAAAAGTAATCACTAAAATAAATCTTATCTTTATTCCTCCCTTGTATAAGCCCCGACATTACTGTAAAGTCTTTAAAAAGACTTCCTATCGTTTTAAATCAATCAGTAATTCGCAAGGAAAATTTCAACGTGTATTTCTTCTTTGTGCTATCATAAACTGCGGGAGTGAGAATAATGAAAAAAATATTACTGTTTTTGCTATTATGCACTAATTTCTTTTTAGCCGGCTGCCAAGAAAATGAAAAATTCACAAAAAGTTTCTCGACTAATGATATCTTTTGGATAGCTACAGACATTCACTTTATTACCCCGTCGCTACACGATGACGGAAAAGAATTTCAGTTTATCAAAAAAACAGCGGCCGGAAAAGATTTGGATTATCAAGTAGCATCATTAAGCGCATTTGTCGCAAAAGCAAAAAAAGAACGGCCTGCAGCCATTATATTAACAGGTGACTTAACCTTAAACGGTGAAAGGCAAAGTGCCAAAGAAATGGCACAAATTTTTTCTCCATTAAAAGCTATTGATATTCCCGTTTTGGCCATCCCGGGTAATCATGATATTTATGACGGTTGGGCTAGAAAGTATCAAGAAGATAAAAAAGAGCGAATCGACCAAGTTTCACCGGCAGACTTTAAACAGTTTTTTCCTGATGGGTATAAAATGGCTTTTAATACGGATTCTGCTTCATTAAGTTATGCGGTAAATATTAACAAAACGTATGATTTCATTTTTTTAGACACAAATGAATATCCGATTCAGAATAGTCGTGCCCAACCACATACTGGTGGACAAGTAAAAGAAGCTACGCTCACTTGGCTTGAAGACAGGTTAAAAACCACCGAAAACAATCAGAAAATCCCCATTGTTTTTATGCATCACAATTTGTTTAAACATAACCCTCTTATTTATAAAGGATATGTTCTCTCAAATGATAAGATTGTAAAAAAACTTTTTGCTAAATATCACGTTCCCATCGTGTTTTCTGGTCATATTCATGCTCAAGACATCATGAAAGATCCAACGGAAGAAACATCAATCATAGAAGTTGTTACGAGTTCATTTGCAATTGCAGATCATAGTTATGGTGAATTACAACTCCAAGCTAATCAAATTATTTATAAGCGTAAACAAGTTAATGTCGAAACATGGGCAAAAGAAAATAAAAAAACTGAGCAAAATCTACGTCATCACAATACCTATTTAAAGAATCTTTTTATAAAAGATGGTGAAAGACTAGCTTATCAACAACTATTGGAACAAAATGTTAGAGATGAAGAAATTTTAGATCCTGTCGCAAAGTTAGTTGCAAAAGTTAATTATAACTATTTTACTGGTAATGATAATTATTCTTCAAACCAAATAGCAGCTATAAAAGACTCCGAAGCTTATGATAACTTAAAAAAGTATTCTCCTTTTTTACAACAATATCTTGACTATAGTCTACAAGACGATAATTTATCGGATCAAAAAATAGTCGTCCATCCATTAAAATAGTGATACTAAAAAACTTTAGAAAAACAAATTATTAATCGTTTTTCTAAAGTTTTTTCATTACGCATTCCTTTTTCAAAATTAATATGAAATCCGCTATCTTAGCTATTATTTTTTATTCGGCTTCTTTAATGTCGTCAGCTATTTTTGAAATTTCGATTTCTTTTTCTAAATAGTCCGGATTTTCGGTAGGAAAATGTTGTCTAAATTCCGCTAATTCCATTAGTTCTACTTTTCCTTTATCTATTGTGAAATCTAGTACATGTCCACCAAATTTATGGTCATCACTAATAAAATGTAGATGAAAACCCGCGGCAGCAGCCCCGTGAAATAATTCGGGCGTGAAAAACCCAACAATCGTCCCAGTTATGTCAGTTGCTTCAAATTCAGGTTGATTGCGCGCTATTTCTACAAAGCGCGGATATGGCTTCACTTGTTTGGGAGCTACGCGTACATGCATGTGTGTAAATGTCCCATGAATTTTAATCGCAGCAAATAAATTATGACTAATTTTTTGCAAAATTTCTGTTTTCAGAGCATCATCATCACTGGCAGTAACAAAAAAATTACGGTCCGATTCAAATTGAGTAACTGCTGCATACGGTGTTAATTCTGCTCCTGTCAATCGATTAATTTTACCTGTTTCATCAGCATGATAAATTGTACCGTCTAAAAAAATAACTTCGCCATTGGACCCTTCTAATGTTCCCAACCCAAAATCGCCATACTTAGACAGTGTACCAATTTTTTCTGTGCCGTCCATTAAATCTTGCATTAGACCACCTAAGGTCCCATGTTGATAAAGGTAACTTGTCGTTTTCACAGTCATATTAAATCCTCTCCTATTTTGACTTTAGAAAAACATAGAATTCGTTTATGGAATACATAAACCCCGTAAATATCTAAAATTTAATAAAATTGATCGGGTAAAATTGTCTTGCCTAATTCTTTGTTATCTGCGTAATCAACGGGGATATCAATTATTACCGGACCATCGGTAGCCAAACCTTCTTCAATTGCCTTTTCTAACTCTGATTTTGAAGTAGCTCTTAAGCCTTTGGCACCAAAAGCCTCAGCATATTTCACAAAATCAACAGAACCAAAATGTACACCTGATGAACGATCATATTTCATTTCTTCTTGGAATTCCACCATATTGTAACTTCCATCGTTCCAAATAAGATGGATAATTTTTTGTTTTAAGCGTACTGCTGTTTCTAATTCTTGGGCAGAAAATAAAAAGCCACCATCTCCTGAAATGGAGAAAATTTGCGTATTTGGACGTACCAATGCAGCTGAAATCGCCCATGGAAGAGCAACACCTAATGTTTGCATCCCATTACTAAACAATAAATGTCTTGGTTCATAACTACGGAAATGACGTGCCATCCAAATATAATGGCTACCTACATCCACAGTAACCGTCATTTCATCTGAAACACTTTTTTGTAAAGTATCAATAATTTCCAAAGGATGAACCTTTCCTTGCTTGATTGGATGTTCTTGCGTATTATGGCTCAATTTTGCTTGTAAAGTCGCTAGGTAATGGTTAGCATCTGTTGATAAATGATAATTTTCAATGGCTTCACTTAACTTTTCAATTGTTTTTTCAATATTACCAATTAGTTCTACTTCTGGTTGCATATATTGATCAATTTCCATTGGTACTTCGTCGATGACAACAATGCGCGCATCTTTTTCTGCGTTCCAGTTTCTAGCTTCATACTCAATTGGATCATATCCCACTGCTACTACTAAATCACTACGTTTTAACAACATGTCTCCTGGTTGATTGCGGAATAATCCCACACGACCAAAAAAGTGATCTTCTAATTTTCTAGAAATAATACCCGCACCTTGAAAAGTTTCCACAACAGGAATGCCGGTCTTTTCAACCAATAATCGAATCGCTGCTGTTTCTTTTTTACCAGAAGCTCGCATGCCTACTAATAGAGTGGGTAATTTTGCTTCCTTGATACGTTTTACTAATTCATTAATATCTGCATCAGAAGCAGCTCCTAGTTTTGGCGTTGCCAAAGGTTTGATCGCTTCTCCGTTAACTTTTCCATCAGTGACATCTTGCGGGATCGATAAAAAACTTGCCCCTTTTTTAGCTGTTTTTGCGATGCGATAAGCATTGGCAATATTTTCTGAAAGAGTATTTGGATCTTGTATTTCAGAACTATATTTAGTAATTGGTGCAAATAATGCTGCATTATTCATACTTTGGTGGGTTAATTTTGATAAATCTGAACGTTTTACTTGACCGGCTAAGGCTAAAACTGGATCACCTTCAGCTGTCGCTGTTACTAATCCTGTAGCTAAATTACTTGCCCCGGGACCACTAGTAGCAATTACTACACCTGGCTCCCCTGTTAAACGACCAATTGCTTGGGCCATAAACGCTGCATTTTGTTCATGACGAGCAAGAATTAATTTAGGCCCGTGATCGGCTAATGTATCAAAAACACCATCAATTTTGGCGCCTGGAATACCAAAAATGAATGGTACGTTATGATTTTCTAAACTATTAACAATAATTTCTGCACCTTTTTTACTCACTGTGTTACATCTCCTTAAAAATCTGTATCACTAACAAAAGTTAATATACCACTCATTTCTTTATTTATCAACGATGATACACTTAATTTATCTGTTTTGCAGAAAAATATTTTTTACATTCTTTCAATTGAAAAGTATGGAGTTTAAACTGCGCTTAGTTAGTAACGGTTCAAGTTAAACTAAAAATAAGAGTAAAAGCCTGATTACAAGCTGTTACTCTTATTTTTAGTTTAAGGAATTCATCAGTATTTTTAAGTCACAACACTTAGGCTAACTCAAAATTATTACCTGCCCAATGATTAATGGGGCCAAATTTGTGGCCAATAATTAATTCAGCTGCAATAGCATGATTAACAAATTCTTTGGCAATTTTCACAGCGGTTAAAACATCGTTGCCTTTTGCCAATTCGGCTGCAATACAGGCTGATAGCGAATCACCAGTACCATTAATTCGATTGGTTTTGTGATAAGGCGCCTTTAACCAGTGGCTTTCACCTGTTTCTAATACTAAATAATCCACAACTTCTTCTTGTTTTTCATCATGATGGCCACCTTTTATGACGACATTTTTAGCACCCATTTTTTGTAAAACAGCTGCAGCTGCAACAAAATCTTGTTCTTGTCTTAAAGCGATTCCGGTTAGTTTTTCCGCCTCATAGAAATTTGGTGTCAAAACTGTCGCCAAAGGAAGCAACTCTTCTTTCAAAGTTTTTAGTGCATCTTCTTCAATTAACATGTTGCCATGTTTCGTTACAATTACCGGATCCACGACTAACGGACCAAAATCATATAAACGATAATTTTTAGCAACAGTTTTGATTAATTCAGAATTGGCTAACATTCCCGTTTTACTTGCCCGAATTTTGTAATCAGCAGCCAATAATTCAAATTCTTTG
Source organism: Enterococcus sp. DIV0755b (assembly GCF_051713765.1). Lineage (NCBI taxonomy): Bacteria > Bacillati > Bacillota > Bacilli > Lactobacillales > Enterococcaceae > Enterococcus > Enterococcus sp. DIV0755b. Next base: position 1,910,135 of record NZ_JBIOQN010000001.1, read on the forward strand.
TCAATAAATGTTGAAGGCAATGTGACACTAGCTTCAATACCATAGGAATTGCCTGCCACACAAGCAGTCATAACAGAAGCACCATACACCTTTCTAGCAAAAAATGTATGTAAATCTGCCTGCATACCAGCAGATCCATCACTATCAGAGCCTGCGATTGTTAAAGCTTGTGGGTATTGTTCCATTTTTCATATCTCCTTTTTATCTCAGTAACAAATTTATTCACAAAACATTAAAGCGACCCTCACTACTTAATTTTAATTCTTCTGAAACACAAGTTTAAGCAATGAAACGTATCTTATTGTTTTAATCATAAGAGTAATTTCTTATGTACTTGTTTAATAAATCATAACGATCCATTCTCTATATGATTAAAACTTATTCTTTGTGCTGGTAATCTTGCCACCAATTTTCTTTTTGGTATTCTAAAGGATAAAGCGATCCATCAGCCATTACTTGAAATACGCGTTTTTCTTTTGCGGCAATACCATCCGGGCCTTTAACAAAAGGCGGTACCAGATAAAACGTAATTTTTCCATCATTAGCTCCTGCGTTTGCACCGTAAACGTGAACCAGATAGTAGTTGTCGACTTTTTTAGGTAAATCGGATTGTCTAATTTCATAACTACCATGTGAAGTAATCCCATTCCAATAGCCGTTTTGAACAATTGCCGGAAAAACTGTGGTTTGATTGTTGAAATAATCTTCTGGTCTGTAGCCACCCAAGGTAAAATTTGACTCGGCAATGGTTTGATTGAATTGATCGTTAGAAAATTGACCCGCAAAGCTAGATAAATCACCCTTTAAAATCTCCTCATATTGGGCATCAACTTGAGGCGCTTGTTTCGTCAACTTCATCTCGTGATTAACATTGCCATCTCCCATCGTAATAAAAATATTTTCTTCATTACGGTATCGAATTGAGATCTCAAAATTTTCACTGCCATCTGATTTTTTTAACATACTATCAGACTGCATTCCACTATTTGTTTCTTGCCAATTTGTCGTAAACGTACCACTTACATTTCCTTCTGAGGTTGGATAGAAAATTTCCCATTCATTTTGCCTTAAATTGCGAATTTGAGCTTCTTCTCCTGTTTCAGTATAAAAAATGCCGGCGAGTGCAACTGACACATTTTTTTCACTTGAACTTACTGTAGTAGTTGAAACATCGGTAGATTTAGCAGTAGTAGTTTCTTTAGTCGTTGAATCGGTTGTAGCAACTGATTCTGATTTTGATGTTGTCATTGTTGTTTCATTTGTTGTAGTTTTGGTACTACAGGCTGTCAGTGTCACTAATAAAGCTAAAAGATAGGAAAAGCGACCTAGTTTCATTTTTTTCACTCCTTTTAAGATCCGCATCAAAATATCGACCAAATTCTTCAAAAATTTTATTTCAGCCCTTATGAATAATATGCGCCATTTTAGTCGTGTTACTAGTAGTATTATTATACCATTCTTGTTAGTTTTCTTACCTTTTTAGCCTTTTTGTAAAAATTAACTGCATAACCGTTAATTAAATTAATTCGATTAATCTCACCTTTACTGTATCTTTTTGTTTTACTGTAAAAAAATAAAGACGTCCCTTTTTAAAGACGCCTTTATCTTCAGTTTAGTTAAATATCAAACTTTTTTATTCAATTAGGCTAATTCAGCCCACCGGCTAAACCAGAGAATAAATTATTAATCTTTTGTTAATAAGCCGACTGCTTCAATATGCGTAGTTTGTGGGAATAAATCAACTGGTTGGATTTTTTCACAGCTATATCCTCTAGCCTTGAAATCAATTAAATCACGAGCCATTGTTCCTGGGTTACAGGAAATATATACAATTTTTTCTGGTTGCATATCACAAGCTGCATGAATAAAGTCAGGCGTTAATCCTTTTCGGGGTGGATCAACAAAAATGACTGCCGGCTGCATTTCTTCTTTTGACCATTGTCCCATTACTTTTGTGGCATCACCGACTAAGTAAGTTGCATTTTCAATGCCATTTAAATTTGCATTTTTTTGTGCATCTGCTACCGCTTCTGGAATTGATTCCATCCCATAAACGTGTTTAACGCGATCAGCAACTGATAAACCAATCGTCCCAATTCCAGCATAAGCATCGATAACCACGTCATCCGGTTTTAAGGCTGCCATTTCAAAAGCTGTTTCATACAATACTTCGGTCTGCTCTGTATTAACTTGGTAAAAAGACTTAGCGGAGATCCGGAATGTTTTTCCTAACAATGTATCTTCAATATGATCTTTACCATAAAGTAATTTTTCTCTCTCACCAAAAATAACGTTGGTTTTTTCAGTATTAACATTTTGAATAACACTAACAACCTCAGGAATTTCTTGGTGAATTTGGTTGGCAATTTCTTCGGCTTTAAAAAATTTGTTACGTAACGTTACCAATACCACCATCATCTGGCGGGAATAATGTCCTTGACGAATCACTATATGACGCAATAAGCCCTCGTGCTGTTGCTCGTTATACGCTTTAACATTGAAGCGTTCTAAAATATCACGGACTTTAATAATGGCTGCATCAATAGCTGGATCTTGAATAAAGAAGTCTTCAATTGCAACCAAATCATGACTATTTTTGCGGTAAAAGCCCGTTTGGAGTTTTCCGTCTTTTCGCCGGACAGGAATTTGCGCTTTGTTTCGATAGCCTGAAGGTTTTGCCATTCCAATAGCAGGAAGTACCGGAATATCAGGCATTTTAGCAATTTTTTGTAAAACTGTTTCCACTTGTTTTTGTTTAAAAAGTAACTGTTCTTCATAAGCCAAATGACTCAAAGGAGCAATACCAGTTCGTAATAAGTCTTCATTTTTTATATCTACACGCTTGCTACTTTTTTCCAAATAAGAACGAACTTTCCCAATCCCAAATTTTTTGCCTACTTTAATTACTTTTAAAATAACTTTTTCTCCAGGCAGAGCATTATCTACAAATAATGGGTAATGATCAATTTTAGCCACCCCCATGCCTTCATAAGTTAAGTCAGAAATAGTTACTTCATATTCATTGTTTTTTACTACTGGATATACTTGATCTGTTTTTTTCATAGTTCCTCCTAAATTTAGAACAAAAACAACCGCATCGGCTGCTGACTGATTCTCACTAAACAATCCTTGTTTATTCTAAGGCATAACCTTGACATATACAACCAAAAACTCCACATCCGTCTGTATGAATGTGGAGTTTATAATTATTTCTTATCATTTTGATCCGCGATTTGACCATCACCATCAATATCTTCATCCGTCAATTTTTCAACTTCTTTAATAAAATCACGACTTACTTCTTCGTATTCCGCTTCTTCTTCTTCATAACCCACGACTGCATCGTCAGGAATCGCATCAAGATTAGCATACATTTCAATATGGTGATGGTGATTGATAAACGTCATCGGTGCATCCCCACCATATTCGCCATCAAGATTGATCATTAGTTGATTTTTTTCACCAATTGTATCTACTTCTAAACGACTGGTTTTAGTATAAATAATTCGCTTATCGTTGATATGTTTCCCACCATTTAACATTAAAGCTACCAAATGGACAATTTCAAAAATATTAGCCGTCTTCACGATAATAAGTGAAAATTTACCGTCATCTAGTTTAGCATCCGGAGCGATTTGTTCAAAGCCACCAACAGAGTTCGTTAAAGCCAAGAAAAACATCGAAGCATTTCCTTTGTATTCACCTTCGTCATATTTTAAATGCATTTTAATAGGTTTTACGCGGGGCAATAATTCTGCACCTTTAGCTAAGTAGGCTAAATACCCGAAAATACTTTTTAATTCAGAAGGAACATCATAAGTCAGTTCAGTCAAATGACCACCAGCGGCAATATTAATAAAATAGTTTTCTCTGGCTTGACCGATATCCATTTTAATCGTTTGTTTTTTTAAAATGACTTCAGCGGCAGCTTTTAAATTATCGCGGGGAATTTTCAAAGCGCGGGCATAGTCGTTTGTAGTTCCAGCGGGGATAATGGCCATTTTCGGACGTTTCTTTAAAGGGGCGATACCATTAACGACTTCGTTAATGGTACCATCACCACCGGCGGCAACAATTAAATCAAAGCCAGCTTTAGCAGCCCGCATAGCTTCATTTTTAGCTGAATTTGGTTCTGGAGTCGTTGCAAAAGCACTGGCTTCAAAACCGGCTTGTTCCAATACTTGTAAAATATCGGCTAAGCTACGTTTTGTTGCCTCTTTACCTGATGTTGGATTATAAATCACACGTGCTTTTTTCATACTCTTATTAGCGTTTAGCCAATTCAGTCTGGAGTAATTGATTTACAACAGCTGGATTTGCTTTCCCTTTCGTTTGTTTCATAATTTGTCCCACTAAAAAGCCAACAGCGCGGTCTTTACCGTTTTTAAAGTCTTCAATTGATTGGCCATTGTTATCTAAAACTTCATTAATAATTGGCAGTAATTGAGCAGGATCAGATAATTGCACTAAACCTTTTGCTTCAACAACCGCTTTAGCATCGCCACCGTTTTGAATTAATTCGCGGAAAACTTTTTTAGCAATTTTTGAACTGATCGTACCATCTTGAATTAAAACAATCATTCCAGCTAAATTAGCAGGTGTTAATTTTGTTTCGCCTAATTCAAGTTTTTCACTATTTAAGTAAGCCGATACTTCACCCATTAACCAGTTTGAAGCCAGTTTAGCATCTGCACCGGCAGCAAGAGTTGCTTCAAAGAAATCAGACATTTCTTTGGTTAAGGTTAAAACTTTAGCATCGTATTCTGGCAGGCCAAATTCATTGATATAACGTAAACGACGAGAAGCTGGTAATTCAGGTAAACTTGCTTTTACTTTACTAATCCATTCATCATCAATCACAAATCGGGGAATGTCTGGTTCTGGGAAGTAACGGTAATCACTTGAACCTTCTTTAACCCGCATCAAGATAGTTTTATTGCTAGTTTCATCAAAACGACGTGTTTCTTGCTGAATTTCTCCACCAGAAAGCAAGACTTTTGCTTGACGTTTTTCTTCAAAGGCCAAACCTTTTTTAACAAAACTCATGGAATTTAAGTTTTTCAATTCCGTTTTTGTTCCGAATTCTTCTTGTCCATAAGGTCGAATGGAGATATTGGCATCACAACGCATGGAGCCTTCTTCCATTTTGACATCTGAGACATCGGTAAATAAAATAATAGAACGTAATGCTTCTAAATACGCATAGGCTTCTTCTGGTGAGCGCATATCTGCTTCTGAAACAATTTCAATCAAAGGTGTGCCTTGACGGTTTAAATCGACATAAGAATAACCGCCAATACCATGCATATTCTTACCGGCATCTTCTTCTAAATGCACCCGTTCAATCCGAATTTTTTTCTTTTTCCCCTCTACTTCAATTTCAATCCAGCCGTCATGTCCTATTGGTTGATCAAACTGTGAAATTTGATAGGCTTTAGGATTATCCGGATAAAAATAGTTTTTGCGATCAAAATGTGTTTCTTTTGAAATTTCGCAATTTAATGCTAGCGCTGCTTTCATACCAAATTCAACTGCCGCTTTATTCATTACTGGTAAAACCCCAGGATAGCCCCAGTCAATAACATTAGTATTACTATTTGGCTCTGCGCCAAAATGTGCTGGTGCAGGTGAGAAGATTTTAGAGTTGGTCTTTAGTTCCACGTGAACTTCTAACCCAATAACTGTTTCAAAATTCATTATTTATTCCCCCCTAAAATCACTGGTTTTTGTAAATGGAAATCTGTTGCACCTTCAAAAGCTGCAGCAGCTTGATACATTGTAGCTTCATCAAATTGTTTACCGATAATTTGTAAACCGACTGGTAACCCTTCTGAAAATCCAGCTGGAATTGACATTCCCGGTAGTCCCGCCAAGTTTACTGGAATCGTTAAAATATCACTCATATACATTGTAACAGGGTCATTGATTTTTTCACCTAAGCCAAAAGCAACGGTTGGTGAAGCTGGCCCAATAATTAAATCATAGTCATTAAACACTTTATCAAAATCTTGTTTGATTAAAGTCCGTACTTGACCTGCTTTTTTGAAATAAGCATCATAGTAACCAGCACTCAAAGAAAATGTGCCCAACATAATCCGACGTTTAACTTCTGTACCAAAACCTTCACTGCGAGATTTTACATAAACATCTTCCAAGTTTTCAACATCTTCAGCCCGGAAACCATAACGGATACCATCAAAACGTTGCAAGTTTGAACTAGCTTCAGAAGAGGCGATAATATAATATACCGCAACACCATATTTTGAATGGGGTAAACTAACTTCTTCAACAGTTGCTCCTAATTTTTCAAAGGTAGCCGCTGCTTTTTCAATCGCTGCTTTAACGCCAGGTTCGACACCTTCACCTAAATATTCTTTTGGTAAACCAATTTTAAGGCCTTGCACGCCTTTTTCAAGATTAGCGGTAAAATCTGGCACTGAAATACCAGAGCTAGTACCATCTTTTTCATCGTAACCACTAATCGCATTTAGGGTTAAGGCGTTATCTTTAACATTGCGAGTTAAAGGTCCAATTTGATCTAAAGAAGACGCAAAAGCAATCAAGCCAAAACGAGAGACACGGCCGTAAGTTGGTTTCATTCCCACAATGCCATTAAATGCTGCTGGTTGGCGAATAGAACCACCCGTATCACTACCCAATGAAACTGGAATTTGGCCGGCAGCTACTGCTGCAGCTGAACCACCAGAAGATCCTCCTGGTACTTTGCTTTCATCCCAAGCGTTTTTGGTTTTTTTGAAGTAAGAAGTTTCACTACTTCCTCCCATTGCAAATTCATCCATATTCAATTTACCAACCGGAATCATATCTGCTTGATAAACTTTGTCCATGACTGTCGCATCATAGATTGGTTCAAAATTTGATAAAATTTTAGAAGCCGCAGTAGTTAAAATATCTTTTGTAACAATATTGTCTTTAATCCCAATTGGAATACCGGCTAAAACATTCGCTTCTGTAACTCCTTTTAAGTCCAACGCTTTGGCTTGTGCGAGAGCTTTTTCTTCACTGACAGTTATAAATGCTTCTACTTGTGGTTCTGTTTCTTTAATCCGCGCGATTGTAGACGCGGTTAAATCAGTGGCAGTGATTTCTTTTGCCACTAATAAATCATGTAGTTCACTTAAACTTTTATCATATAATTTTTCCATTAAGCGCCAGCCTCCCCATTATCAATAATCGCCGGCACTTTAATAAAGCCGTCTTCTTTTTCTGGTACATTTTTCATTAAATCATCCCGATTCATGCCAGCTTCGGCACGGTCTGGGCGCATGACGTTAACTGTTTCTACCACATTAGATGTAAATGGAACGCCAGTTGTATCGACTTCGTCTAAAAGTTCAACCATTTCGATAATTTTGCCTAATTGATCAGTAAATTCTACTGCTTCTGTTTCAGAAAATGCAAGTTTTGCAAGTTTTGCCACGTGCTTTACTTGTTCTTCACTAATTGCCATACTACCCCTTCTTTCTTGCCACTAAGTATTTAAATGGTGCACAAAATACTTTTTCTTTTCTATAATGAAATAATTCTGCCTATTTTTCAAGTAACTAATTGAAAATATAGGAAATAATCTCTTTTTGTTCCGGTTTTTTAGCCACGAAAGCTTGTGGACCTTCGACAGAATTAATTTGAACCTCGACATTTCCAGCGACAGAATCAAAGATAGATTCCACTTGTTTACCCACGTACTGCGTAAAGCTAGTAATTTCAGTTTTACTATAATATTTTGTTTCAATATTGATCGTTAAATTTTCAACTTGTTCATCGACATAATAAACTTGGCCTGTCACACCTACTAAGTTAGGAAAGAAATTTTGGACAGCAGCTTGAAAAGAATTAAATTTAGTGCTCATTCCATCTTGTGTAGCGATATTCTTAACCTCAGAAGCTACTGGTAGCGACAAATGACTTTCATTTACTGCCTTAAAATCAGCAATCGTAGTGCCACCATCTTTGCTAACTGCTGTATAAATATAGTTACCACCATTAATATCTTCTTTTGAAGCTTGTTCAAAAATACCTACGACGATGGGAATATTTTTTAATCCTTCCATTTTACGAACTCTTGTTAAAACCGCATTAATAGTTTTTCTGGCATTGGCCATTAATTCATCGCGAGAAATTGAAGTTTCACTATCATTGCCATAGTAGACCGAATTAAAAGCAAAGCCCAAAGACATCCCAGCTAATGTTTTCCCATCCTCTTTTAAGAAATCTTGTTCCATTAACTGTTGGAAAATAATTGGTTGACTCTCATCAGCCGGGTTTAAACCTTGATTATTGTCATCTGAATTGCGCGCCAACCATTTTTCAATAGTATCGTAATCGAGTTTTTGACCTTCTTGAAAGAAGTATTTATCTGGTGAAAATGTTTGATGCGATAAGCGTAATAAACCCGATTCAAAATTATCTTGATTATAACCGCTATTTAATTTAGTGGCATTTAGCTCTCTTGCTGCACTTGTTTTATAGCGACCGTCATTGATGATAGCCTGATATTCAGAACGATCAATGCGGCCTGTTGTCATATTGCCCCCATCTGATTTATTCCCATTATCAACATTACTAACACCCTTATCTAAATTGCCACAACCAGAGAGGAGCAGTAACATAGCGCTAGTTAAAAATAATGATTTAATCTTCATGAACTAAACTCCTATCCAAAGCCTCTACCATCTGTTGTTCATTCCAGACAGTAATGCCTAATTCTTCTGCTTTTGTTAGTTTACTTCCAGCATCTTCACCAGCTACGACAATATCTGTTTTCTTTGAAACACTGCCAGTTACTTTTCCACCAAGATTTTCAATCTTTTCTTTGGCTTCATTACGATTATAGTGAGTCAATTTACCAGTTAAAACAACTGTTTTGCCATTAAATGGCGAATTGATTTCTGTCTTATTTACTAAGCGGCCTTTATAAGTAAAGTTCACGCCGGCTGCTTTTAATTCTTCTAGGAGGTCATGGACCTCTTCATTGTCAAAATACGTCACAATGCTGTCAGCGATGGTTTGACCTAAAGTATCTAAAGCAACAATGCTTTCTTTATCCGCTTTGGCAATTGTCTCTAAGTTGCCAAAATTTTCGGCTAATATTTTGGCTGCCTTAGCTCCAACATGACGAATCCCAAGACCAAACAATAACCGTTCAACTGAATTATCTTTACTGCTGGCAATCGCTTGTAAAATATTGTTAGCCGATTTTTCTTTGATTTTTGGTAAAGTCAGTAATTGTTCTTCTGTAATGCTATACAAACCAGCAACATCATTTAATAAATGATGATCATACATCTGGGCCAAGACTTTAGGACCTAAACCATCGATGTTCATGGCATCGCGTGAGACAAAATGACGTAATCCTTCTTTAATTAAAGCTGGACATTTCGGATTGATACAACGCAACGCCACTTCATCGTCTAAATGGACCAACTCACTACCACACACCGGACACTGTGTAGGAATAGGGTAAGGTTTGCTGTCTTTTGGTCGCAAAGCCAGAACAACTTGCGCAACTTCAGGAATTATATCGCCAGCTTTATAAATAGTTACAGTGTCTCCTACATGTAGATCCTTTTGCTTAATGAAATCAACGTTATGCAAACTAGCGCGACTCACCGTTGTTCCTGCCACACGAACAGGGGTCATAACAGCAGTAGGCGTCACCACACCAGTTCTACCAATAGTCCATTCAATATCTAAAAGCTCAGTTTGCGCTTCTTCAGGAGGGAATTTATAAGCCGCCGCCCATCTTGGTGCTTTGACGGTAAAACCAAGTTCATCTTGTTGATGAAAATCATTGACTTTAATTACGACACCATCAATTTCATATGGTAGCGTTCCTCTGCTTGCTTGAAATTCTGCAATGTAGTCCCAAATTTCATCAATATTTTTACATATTCTTCGGTTTGGATTCACATGAAAACCAACCTTTTCCAATTGCTTTAAAGCAGCCGCTTGACTGTCTACATGCAACGGACCAAAGTCTACCACCGTGTATAAAAAGGTATCCAAATTCCGCTTTGCCGTTATTTTGGGATCTAGTTGGCGCAAGCTTCCCGCTGCCGCATTACGGGGGTTAGCAAAAATAGCTTGTCCCGCCTCGTCTCTTTGTTCATTTAAGGCCACAAAGGATTTCTTTGGCATAAAACACTCACCCCGTACTTCGATCGTGAGGGGTTCTTCTAAACGCAACGGAATGGAACGCACTGTTTTTAAATTTTCCGTAATATTTTCACCAACTGTGCCATCTCCACGAGTAGCACCTCGCACAAACAGGCCATCTTCATACCGCAATGTCACCGATAATCCATCAATTTTCAACTCGCAAACGTAAGAGACGTCATTGCCTAACTCTTTTGTGACACGGTTAATAAAAGCCTCAATTTCTTCTTTACTAAAAACATCATTTAAACTATACAACGGCACGTCATGAACAACTTTTTCAAATCCCTGTAAAACTTCCCCCCCCACACGTTGGGTAGGAGAATCAGCAGTAACAAGTTCGGGATATTGCATCTCGATTGCTACTAAATCATGATAGAGTTTGTCGTAAACGTAATCTTCTACAGTTGGATTATCTTTAACGTAATATTCATAAGCATATCTGTTTAATTCTTGTCTTAAAGCAGCTGCTTTTTTGGTTAAATCTGCCATTGATTCTGCCATCTCCACTTTTCCTTTCTGAAAACTAGATTTTTTCAATCGGGGCAAACGCGGCGAGTAGTCTTTTTACTCCTTGTTCAGGAAAAGCTACATCTAATTCCATATCTTTTTTGGCACCACTTGTTTTAACTACTGTCCCGACGCCCCATTTTTTATGTCGTAATTTATCGCCCACTTGCCAAGCAGCTTTTTCACCACCGGTATTTTGTTTAGCATGAACACCAGTTGTTGCTGTTTGTTCATAGGCTGGCCTTGTTGCATAAGCTTTTCTGACGGCAAAGGGACGGTTATTGGCAGGTTGTACAACTTGTCCTGCTTTTGTTAACAACTGATCCTCAATTTCTTCTACAAAACGTGAAGGACGGTTATATTGTGTTTTTCCATATAATGTGCGAGTAAAAGCATTGGTTAAATATAATTCTTCTTCTGCACGCGTAATTCCAACATAAGCTAAGCGTCTTTCTTCTTCTAATTCATTTTCTTCCATCAAAGCGCGAGATAAAGGAAAAATACCTTCTTCTAGTCCAATTAAAAAGACTACTGGAAATTCCAAACCTTTGGCCGCATGCAGCGTCATTAAAGTGACCTGACTATTGGACTCTTCAAAACTATCTACGTCTGATAATAAAGCCAAATCATTTAGAAAAACAGATAACTTATCGGCTGCGTTTTCTGTATCTTCTTCATTTTCCCGTTCATAATTTTTATCAAATTCTTGGGTTACAGTCAAAAACTCTTCTAAGTTTTCTAAGCGATTTTGAGATTCCAGCGTATTTTGGCGTTTTAAATCGTCTTCATAACCACTTTTTGCCAAGACTTCTTTTGTTAGTTCCGTTATCGTTAAAAACGAGCTCATCTTTTGAAAATTGGTAATGAGTGTGGCAAAGTTTTCCAACTCTTTACCGGCTTTGCCACTAATATTAGCTAAAGCGGAATTTTCGGCAGCTTCTAAAAGTGAAAAACCATGAAGATTTCCAAATTGGCGTAGTTTTTCTAAAGAAGTAGCACCAATCCCCCGCTTTGGTACATTCACAATGCGTTCAAAACTTAAAGAATCAGCAGGATTAGCAATCACTTGTAAATAGGCCAAAATATCTTTGATTTCTTTACGATCGTAGAATTTATGTCCTCCCACCATCTTATAGGGAATATTGGCTTTTAATAATGTTTCTTCCACTACACGAGATTGGGCGTTGGTCCGATATAAGATAGCAAAATCACCATATTCTCGCGCTTGCGTTTGACGCTTTGTTTGCATTTCACTTACGATAAAACGCGCCTCATCCCGTTCGTTATCGCCTCGATAATACGTGATTTTTTCTCCTGCATCATTTTCTGTCCACAATTTTTTGTCTTTGCGGTTTTGGTTGTTTTGGATTACTTGATTGGCTGCAGTTAAAATAGTTTGAGTTGAACGATAATTTTGTTCTAGTAAAATAACTTTAGCATCAGGATAATCTTTTTCAAAATCCAGAATATTTTGCATATCCGCTCCCCGCCAGCCATAGATACTTTGGTCGGCATCACCGACTACGCATAAATTTTTAAAGCGGGCCGCTAACATATTTACTAAAGTGTACTGGGCGTGGTTAGTATCTTGGTACTCATCTACGTGAATATAATGAAATTTATTTTGATAGTACTGTAATGATTCCGGATGATCGTGGAATAAACGAATGGTATTCATAATTAAATCGTCAAAATCCATACACTCATTTACTTTTAACTCTTGTTGATACATATCATAACAACGCGCTACAATCTCTTCAAAAAAAGCTCCTTGTTGCGCTTCATAATCACTAGGCGTTAAGAGGGCATTTTTTGCATTTGAAATAGCCGCTAAAATGGAACGGGGATCATATTTTTTAGGGTCGATATTTAGCTCTTTTAAGACACGCTTCATCAACGTCAACTGCTCTGAACTATCTATAATGGTAAAATTACGAGAATACCCAATATAGTCAACATCTCGTCTTAAAATACGCACACACATAGCGTGAAACGTCGATACCCAAACATCCTGACCACCAGTAGGAATAATCTTATTAACCCGCTCTTTCATTTCTTTAGCAGCTTTATTAGTAAACGTGATTGCTAAAATATTCCAAGGATTTACTTCTTTTTCTTCAATTAAATACGCGATTCTATGAGTTAATACGCGTGTTTTACCACTACCGGCACCTGCCATAATTAACAACGGGCCTTCAGTTTGCTTTACAGCTTCTTTTTGCCGAGGATTCATTCCCTCTAATAATGAATTGGGTGACACCTTACAACATCCTCTCTCATTCAATCTTTTCAATTATAGCATTTTAGCTTCTTTGGATAAATTGAAAAAGAAAAAAATATTGGGTTTTTTATAAAGGTTTTAAAACAAAAAAAGAACAAATTTTTTTAAGCTACGATTTCTATTTGTCCTCTATAAAAAAATCCGCTATGATAAAAACGCAGACTTTTGACAAGTGAATAAAAGAAATGGCGGGGTTGTTGTGAAGAATTTTTTAGATACATTGGATAAAACCAAAATAAAATACATTGCAAAAGGCGTGTTAGTTGGTGGTTTAGCAGGAGTTGTGGTTAGTTTATTTCGACTGGCAATTGAAAAAATTGGTGAAGTGTTGCCACTCATTTATAGTCAACTAAAAAGCCACCCCCTTTGGCTAATCCCCTGGTGTTTATTTATGATTTTTTTAGCAATTGTGGTTGGTTTATTAATTAAAAGCGATCCTAATATTAAAGGTAGTGGGATTCCGCAAGTAGAGGGCCAATTAAAAGATGAAGTGAGTGTTTCATGGTGGTCTGTTTTATGGAAAAAATTTGTCGGTGGTATTTTAAGTGTTGGAACTGGACTTTTTCTAGGACGAGAAGGCCCTTCTATTCAACTTGGCGCTAGTTGTGCACAAGGTATTGCCGTTAAACTAAAAGCCACGAAGAGCGAAGAAAAAATCTTACTGTCAAGTGGCGCTGCTGCTGGCTTAGCAGCGGCATTTAACGCACCTATTGCCGGTCTATTATTCGTTGTAGAAGAAGTCCATCACAATTTTTCACCTCTTGTTTGGTTAACTTCATTTGCGGCGGCATTAACGTCAAATTTCGTTTCTTTAACTTTTTTTGGTTTACAACCGGTATTGCATTTAGGGGACATTCCTTCTTTACCACTAAGACATTATTGGCTGTTAATTTTATTAGGTATATTATTAGGTGTTTTAGGACGATTTTATCAAATTATTTTATTAGCGCTTGATAATTGGTATGCTCTGCTACCTCTACCTAGTTATTTTCGTGGTGTTTTACCTTTTATTCTAATTATTCCAATCGGTCTTTTTTTTCCTCATATCTTAGGAGGAGGAAATCAAATCATTCTTGCCTTAGGTCAACATTCGCCTACACTAATTGCACTTTTTTTATTATTATTTTTACGCTTTACTTTTTCGATGGTTTCTTATGGCTCGGGTCTGCCCGGCGGCATCTTCTTGCCAATCTTAACACTAGGCGCAATTATCGGTAGTTTATTTGCAAATTTTGCCACTACAACTTTCGGTTTAGAGCCTGTTTTCATCAAAGATTTTATTGTCATTGCCATGGCTGGCTACTTCGCTGCAATTGGTAAAGCTCCATTGACAGCAATTATCTTAGTGACTGAGATGGTCGGCTCCCTTGTTCATCTAATGCCGCTTGGCTTAACAGCACTTGTAGCTTATATTGTTGTGGATGTTCTTGGCGGAGATCCGATTTACGAAGCTCTTTTGGAACGTCTGGTTAAAAGCAAAAAAACGCATCTCATCGGTCAACGAACAATCGTTGAAATCCCGGTTTTAGCTGGCAGTAAACTCGATGGAACTCTAGTCCGAGATTTTGAATGGCCAGACCACATGTTATTGGCTTTATTACATCGAGGTGACCGTGAGATTATTCCTCATGGGGATACCGTCATGAAAATTGGAGATACTTTAGAAATACTTACGGATACGACACATGCTAGTTCTATTGTCCAAACTATCAATGAACAGCTATAAAAAAAATATAGTAGCTCGCTCTTGATCATTAAACAATTGTTATAAGAAATTTCCCGCCAAAAAGGCAGTGACAAAAATTTTGCCACTGCCTTTTTGCAAATAAATGGTGTTAAAAAAGTAATTTCTGTTTACATCTAGAAGCTTTTTGATTTTGTCACAATCTGTTTTTGAAATACACATTTTTTCTCAGTCGCTTTAGTAAAGCTTTTTATTCTTGTGGGAATAAGTAAACCATAGAATAAGGCGTCCCTGAGAAAATATTTGAGATCATATTGCCTGCTAATACTTGGTGCCAGAAGCGGTTTTGATGTCCGTTGTCTCCCCAGAAAATCCCAATATGACAATCGGCACCATACTCACCCCAGCGGCCTTCTAAATACAAAATATCACCTTTTTTCGCACGACCGCTTTTCAATAACGCACTAATGGAACCATAAGTATAATATTTACAATTTTTCTTCAAAGAATCGCGCCATAATGTCGCATTGGCAGCTCCGCCGTAACCTAAACGAGAGATAGGGGCTAGATTTGCGCCACTGTTACGCATTGCAGCTGCCACAAAACCTGTACAATTCATCCCTTGTCCATATTTATTTGGATTTCCTTTTGGCTGCATGAATACTTCTTGGTTACTAACGCCACCATAACCAAGACCACGATAGCGTGTTCCGACGTAAAAGCCATTTTTTTCATTTGCTTTTAAATGTTTCAATACTCGCGCCCGACTTGTACCTAAATAAGTGGCTGCACCTTTTTTAATGCGTACTGCAGCACTATTAACATAGCCTAGCCATTTACCTTTAGCATTATAAATTGTGTAATATTTTGCGCCATTAAAGTGTTGATAGTAGCCGCGCACTTGAACACTTTGATTAAAGACAGATGAGGTTTTTCCCCTCTTTTTAAAATTAAAATTGGTGTATGTCGCATAATTTCGTGAGATAACGACACCTTCATCGCCTAATTTCTGATACATTCCACCTTTACCATTACCTGTTTTAGCACTTGCGGCATTGACGTAACCCAGCCACTTGCCTTTGTTGTCATAAACTGTATAGTATCTTGCACCATTGAAATGCTCATAGTAACCGCGGGCTTGATAGGTCTTTTTATACAAATTTTTTGTCGTCCCTAATTTTTTGAAATTGAAATTACTATACATGGTATAATTAGCGCTCGTAAAGGTAATATAGCGATTACTACTTTGGTAAATCCCACCTTTACCATTACCTGTTTTGGCACTTGCGGCATTGACGTAACCTAGCCACTTGCCTTTGTTGTCGTAAACCGTATAATATCTTGCGCCATTGAAATGCTCATAGTAACCGCGGGCTTGATAAGTTTTTTTGTATAACCCTTTTGTCGTCCGTAATTTTTTGAAATTAAAATTACTATACATCGCATAATTAGCGCTCGTAAAGGTAATGTAGCGATTGCTACTTTGGTAAATCCCGCCTTTACCATTGCCTGTTTTAACAAAGTTTTCTGGGACATAACCAATCCATTTGCCTTTATTATCGTAAATTGTTAAGTATTTAGTTCCATTAAAATGGAGATAGAACCCACGCGCTTCATAGGTTTTTAAATAATAAGTATTTGTTTTACTACGTACACTTAGAGTAAAATTATTATAGATTGGACTATTGTTTTTAACAAAAGTAACATATTTCTTGGCAGATTGATAAATCCCACCTGCATTCGTAGCTTTTAAGGCGCTGGTTTTCACAATCCCTTGTTGCGCACCATTTCTATCGACTAAAACTTCATACCGTGTACCATCAAAATCAAGATAATACCCTTTTGCTTTTAATGTTTTACGTAAAATGCTTTTTGTTGATTGGGGCGCTTGTGAGAAATCTTTCCATAAAGCATTCGTTTCAGTCACAGCTACAAAATACTTTTCTTCTCCATATGGTAGCTCACTACCTTGAGAAAAAGTAGTTGGTTTAACCGCTGAAGCTACTACATAGCCAAGCTCACTAGTAGAATCCCCAAGGAGATAATAATCTTGCTCGTTAAAACGATAAACTTCTTTAATTTGGTATGTTTTATTTAATTGATTCTTTGTTGGCGTGTTCCAGACATTTAAATTGGTTAAATCTTGAAATAATTTCAAATTAGTATTATCGCTTGTTAGCGTTACATATTTGAAATCGCCAACTTTATTTTTCTTTGGTAATAGATTTTGTGGCGCTAAAAGTGGACTTTCTGTTTCTGATGTAGACGTATCGCTTTCGGTAGTAGCCGTATTTTCTTTACTACTTGATGTCGCAGTGCTACTTTCAACCGCTTCTTCACTAACAGTACTACTTATTACAGAATCACTCGTTGCGCTACTTTGCGTTATCATTTCATCTGATACCAAAGAATCCGTTGTTCCAGCACTTTGCGTTGTACGCGGATCTGCTGGTAAAACTTCTGCTACAACTTGCATAGGCACCACACCTTGCAAGATACACAACAACCCAAACCAAACACCTAATTTTTTCATTTTTTCCCCTCTTTTCTTATTGTTTCCAGATTAACTCTGCAACATCTTCATTAACATAAACAGAAATTTGCCCACCATTTACCGGAAACACCCCCCTTCCATTTTCGTCTAAGACGACTTTTGTCTCATTATTTTGTAGGACATCTACAAAAGTTTTACCCGCATGAATCGCACTAATTGTCATTTCTTTTTGATTCGCGTCTGCATTTGTTAAAACTACCGCAAAACCGGATAATTCTTTTTCAAATTCACCAGTATGAACCCAACCAATACAATTAGGATCATCAAAATAATCGACTTCATTACCATAAGCCAAATGACACCTAATTTTCAACAAATATTCTAAGCTTTTGCCAACTGCACCGATATTTTGTGTTGGAATTCCATATAAATCTCCCCAAAAGACTGTCGGTGTTCCAATTTTACGTAATAAAATTAGCGCATAAGCATGGACTTTAAACCAACCATCAATCCAAGATTCCAAACTTTGTCCTTTTTGGGTATCATGGTTATCAACAAAAGTAACTGCATAATCTGGTCTTGACTCCACTAAAGTACCTGTGAAAATTTCCCGCAAGTCAAAATCGCCATTACTGCGACTAGCTTGATACAAATTAAAATGTAAAGGTACATCAAATAAATAAATTAAATTTCCAGACGAATCGATATAATTTTCCAATTTATCCAACTCATCTGTCCAATACTCTCCTACTACAAAAAGAGGTGCTCCTTTTTCTTTGCGGCGCCGTAATAACCAATCCACGAAGAAATCAAATTGAATATGTTTTACAGCGTCTAACCGAAAGCCGTCAACATCAGTTTCGGCTAAAAACCATTTTCCCCATCGATCTAATTGTTGAACAGTTTCTTCATAAGTCATATCCAAATTGCAGCCCATCAAGTAATCAAAATTACCGTTTTCTGAATCAACATCTGAAACCCAGCCCTTGTCTGCTAAATTGAAAATTGCATGATCTTTATTATGGGCATCATAATCAACGCCTGAAAAATTACGCCAAGTCCAAACATAGTCATTATACTTACCTTGCCGACCCGGGAAGGTAAAGCGTGTCCAAGCTTCGATTTCTTCTTCATCACTAATTTGCTGATTACGGTTATCCCAACTATATTTTACAGCTGAAACTTGTTCTGTTTCATCTGCTCCCATAAAATGATTAAAAACAATATCTGCATAAACTTCAATTTGATTTTTTTGCAGTTTTTTTATCGCGTTTATATATTCTGCTTTGGTACCATATTTAGTGGACACGGTATCCTTTTGGTCAAATTCTCCCAAATCGTATAAGTCATAAGTACCATACCCCACATCATTGACTCCCGCGGATCCTTTTGCCGCTGGCGGTAACCACAATGCGTTTATTCCTAATTTTTTAAAATAATCTATTTCTTCGCCAAGCAAATTCCAGTGATTACTATTTGCCTCAAGTTCCCATTGAAATGCCTGCAATAAAGTTCTCCTCATATTTACCAACACCCTTCTACTTTAATTAAGCCAAAAAATGACAGCTTTTTCAATTGTTAACCCTTCCAAGTACTAATTTTCCCCTCCCCATTAGTTTTTTATTTCTTCTGTGATTTATTTTGAACGTTTTTGAACGATTGTAGTTGAATTTGATTGAACAACGTGCTATTATATGGTCGAAGGAGAGATTGTAAATGCTTACAGAAGAAAGACAACAAAAAATTTTGCAACTCCTTGCTCAAAATAACATCGTCAAACTACACGAATTAACGGACTTATTAGCTGCTTCTGAATCCACCATTCGACGTGATTTACAAGAGCTCGAGAATCAAAAATTATTAATTCGTGTTCACGGTGGCGCAAAAAGAATTGGACAACATATTGGCTTTGAAGCAGACATGCAGACAAAATCAAAAGAAAATGTAAACGCCAAGCAAATGATTGCCAAACTTGCTGCCACACAAATAAAAAAAGACGACGTCATTTATTTAGACGCAGGTAGCAGTACCTTAGAACTTATCCCCTTGCTTCCTACTGACACCCCTTTAAAAGTTGTCACAAACTCCGTCAAGCACGCATCACTACTGATTGATTTGAATATTGACACCATTATCTTAGGGGGAATGATTAAACTTTCCACTAACGCAACCTTAGGGAACACGAGTTTAAAACAACTACAAGAGTTTAATTTTAACAAAGCTTTTCTTGGGATCAACGGTATTGATTTAAATGCAGGGTTAACCACGCCTGATCCAGAAGAAGCTATTTTAAAAAAAACTGCATTGCAACAAGCGGAAGAAGGATTTATTCTCGCCGATCACAGCAAGTTTAATCAGATAAGTTTTGCAAAAGTGGCCGCTCTTGAAGCCGTAACAATCTTAACTGACTACTGTCCAGCTGAACACGCTGAATTGTATCATGATGTCAAAATATTGGAGGCACAAAAATGATTTACACAGTAACACTTAACCCTTCCATCGACTATATCGTTCACGTCGACGATTTAAAAATCGGCGAAGTAAATCGAATGAAAAAAGATTTAAAATTACCCGGTGGCAAAGGTATCAATGTTTCACGAATTTTAAAAAGAATCGCTGTTGAAAATAAGGCCTTGGGATTTTTAGGCGGCTTTACCGGTAACTTTATCGCCGACTGGCTAAAGCAAGAAGACATCTCCCAACGCTTCACGAAAATTGAAGATGATACGCGCATTAACATTAAACTAAAAGCGGAATCAGAAACTGAAATTAACGGCCTTGGCCCTGCCATTACGCCGACTGATATTGCAGATTTAAAAGCGCAACTTTCAAAAGTTGAAAAAGGCGATATCGTTGTTTTATCCGGTAGCGCTCCAGCAAGCTTACCAAACGGATTTTATCAAGAATTAATTCAACTAGTTAAAGCAAATCAAGCGGAATTTGTCATTGATACAACCGGACAAGATTTAATGAATGCCTTAGTTAATGAGCCATTATTAGTGAAGCCTAATAATCATGAATTGGCAGAAGCCTATCAAACAACTTTTAACAGCATTGCTGATATTGTCCCTTATGGTAAAAAATTACTAACAGCCGGAGCCAAAAATGCGATTATCTCAATGGCTGGTGACGGTGCCCTACTCTTTACAAGTGATGGCGTATATCAATCTAACGTCTTAAAGCGTCCATTAAAAAATTCAGTTGGCGCTGGCGATTCCATGATTGCAGGTTTCATCGGGGAATATAGCCAAAACAAAGATGCTGTAGCCGCCTTTAAATGGGGAGTGGCTTGCGGAAGTGCAACTGCCTTTTCCGATGATTTAGCACAAGCTCCTTTCATTAAAGAGCTATTAGCTGAAGTTATTGTAGAAAAAATTGCCGATTAATTTGGACTAAAAATAAGACACTGTTTTAAAATTAAGGAGGAAAACAATGAATATCAATGAATTATTGATTAAAGATGTCATGATTATGGATCTTAAGGCGACTGATAAAAAAGGCGCAATTGATGAAATGGTACAAAAAATGTATGACGTAGGTCGAATTTCTGATATCCAAATATACAAAGACGGAATTTTAGCCCGTGAAGCCCAAACTTCAACTGGTTTAGGTGATGGAATTGCTATGCCCCATGCTAAAAACAAAGCTGTAAAAGAAGCTACTGTCTTATTCGCCAAAAGTAATACTGGGGTTGATTACGAAGCATTAGACGGACAGCCAACTTACTTGTTCTTTATGATTGCTGCTCCAGAAGGCGCAAATGATACACATTTACAAGCCCTAGCTGCTCTTTCACGCCTATTAATTGATGCCGATTTTGTCGCACAATTAAAATCAGCTAAAACACCTGACGAAGTGCAAAAGCTTTTCGCGGATGCTGAAGCAAAAAAAGAAGCAGAAGCACAAGCTGAGAAAAAAGCAGCTGAAGAAGAAGAGTTGAAAAGTTTTAATCGTAAATACATCGTTGCGGTTACTGCGTGCCCAACTGGTATCGCCCACACTTATATGGCAGAAGATGCTTTGAAAAAACAAGCCAAAGAAATGGGTGTTGACATTAAAGTTGAAACAAACGGTTCAGAAGGAATCAAAAACCGTTTGACTGCTGAAGATATCGCCCGCGCTGATGGTGTTATTGTAGCTGCTGATAAAAAAGTTGAAATGGATCGTTTTGATGGTAAACATTTGGTGAATCGCCCTGTTAGTGATGGTATTCGCAAACCAGAAAATTTAATCAATGAAGCTTTAAGTGGCAGCGCACCAATTTTTAAAGGTGACGGATCAAGTGTCAGCGATAGCAAAGAGAGCGCTGACGGCACAGTTGGCCAACGAATTTACAAAGACTTAATGAACGGCGTTTCCCATATGTTACCTTTTGTTATCGGTGGTGGGATTGCCATTGCCTTATCCTTTATGATTGACCAATTTATGGGTGTACCACAAGATAGCTTAGCACAACTAGGAAATTATAATATGCAAGCTTCATGGTTTAATCAAATCGGGAATGCTGCCTTTGGCTTTATGTTACCTGTATTAGCTGGTTTTATCGCTTCAAGTATTGCTGATCGTCCTGGTTTAATTGTTGGTTTTGCCGCAGGTGCGTTGGCTAACGCTGGTGGTGCTGGTTTCTTAGGTGCATTAATCGGTGGTTTCCTTGGCGGATATGTCATTTTATTCTTACGTAAACTTTTCAAAAACTTGCCAAAATCATTAGATGGGATTAAAACAATTTTATTCTATCCTGTTTTCGGTTTGCTAATTACAGGCTTTCTAATGTTGATCGTAAACGTACCAATGAAAGTCATCAACGATGCTTTAAATAGCTTCTTAACTGGCTTAAGTGGTTCAAACGCAGCCTTGCTTGGTGCGTTACTCGCTGGGATGATGGCAGCTGACTTAGGTGGTCCGATTAATAAAGCTGCTTATGTATTTGGTACAGCAACATTAGCATCTACTGTTGCCTCTGGTGGTAGTGTGGTTATGGCTTCTGTTATGGCCGGTGGTATGGTACCACCATTAGCAATTTTTGTAGCTACTCGCTTATTCAAAAATAAATTCACCAAAGATCAACAAGATGCTGGTTTAACTAATATTGTTATGGGACTATCTTTTGTTACAGAAGGCTCCATTCCATTTGCCGCAGCTGATCCATTACGGGCGATTCCAAGCTTTATTGTTGGTTCTGCAATTACAGGTGCGTTAGTAGGTGCTAAAGATATTCTTTTACTTGCGCCTCACGGTGGTATTTTCGTCGTCTTCTTAGTAAGTAATCCAATTTTATATTTAGTCTTTATCGCAATTGGTGCCGTAATTTCAGGGGTTGTCTTTGGCCTATTAAAAAAAGATATTAATAAATAAATAAAAGCATCAGCAGTCAATTTTAATCATTGATTGCTGATGCTTATTTTTATTTTTCTTTCTGTGCTCTTATTTTTTGTACCTCTAACTTCACTTCTAATTTCCAATAATTGTAAATACATAAGCAGCTTCCAAGTAAAATAATCGTAATAGCCAGAGGAATCTTCATAAAAAAGTCTGGTAGAAATAGTAATAAAATCGTTAATACACCAGTTGGTAACATATACTTTTTAAACAATAAATCTTCCATCTTTTAACCCCCTATTCGGCTGATTTCATTAGTATTTTTCATTGCTGAAAATGGAATAAAATTGACTCGTAAATGATTATTCTCTTTCTTAAGGTCAAAAAAAATGCGTTTACGCCGTTTTTTCAAGCGACTGAAATGAATATCTGACATTTTTTCTTTTAATGGTTTATATGGTATTTTAGTCAAAAATTCATCCGGTAGATAAATATTTAAAATGGCTAAATATTCCTGATACCTTTCATCTGCTACATTAATTTCTAAATAATTTCGTAAATAAAACTCATATGCACAAAGCCCTTCATCCAAAGAATATTTGGGGTTTAGAACTAAATAATTCATCATTTTCATCCCTTGTTCATCTACCCAAGGAAAATATGCTTGCGCATTTAAGGTGCCCTTTACACGACGCTCTTGATAGTTGTCGTGAATAATATCATAAACCCGTGTTACAAAATGTGTCGCTTCTTTTTTTGGTGTCGGTTGCAAACGATCATTTTGATATTGAACGGTTTGGATGATATTATCTGTGTATGCGTATTCAATTAGCGGTTCTCGTAAGATCCCTACACCGTTATTCCAAGCCAATTGGTCAATCCCCATTTGGTCACGAAATAACCGTTGATAATTTAAGTTTAGCTTTTCTTGCCATCGATAAGGATCTTTGTATAATTCAACAAACCAAACATCTTCTGCGACTTTACACACTTGTTCAACTTGTTGAACTTCTTGGACTACTGCTAGTGGAATAATTTTGTGATAACGTGAGCTAAAGTAGATCCGCCAACAAGATGTCAAACAAAATCCCCGATAGAAAATGTCGTAACCGGCAAATTGATTACAATCGACGGCTATCTCATTTTTTTGATTACGGATTTTGGGGAGTTGTTCAATAGCTTGTGTTTCCTCAAAAGCTAAACGCATCTTTATTTCTTCAGTATTATGATACAAATATTCATCATAACTGCGTAAATAGCCAAATAGTCCCCGTTTACTCATTTTGATATCCATATAATTTAAGATCATTTGTTTTTGCTTTAAAAATATATCTTGGGTGACCAGATGTTTTTCTAATAGATTCCCATCAACTAAATGAAAATAGGATTCATTTGGACCATTTTTTGCAACAAACTCCAAATCTTCATGTTCTGTTAATTTATTTAATAATTGGTGGACCATGCGTAAGGAAAACGGCTGTGCTTTTTCATGGTTAATAATCATTTTAGCAGGAGTATAAAGCAAGCGAGTAAAGACCAACCAATCTTGTAGGTGGCGTTTAATCATCTGATCGTTTAAATTAATATATTGAATTGTAATAAACATTTTATTTGTCAGCTTCACGTTCTCACCACCTTTTAATGTTTTTATAATTTCATTATAACGAATATTGCTTTTAAAAAAAAGTAAAAAGACATCCTTTTTCTTAAAAATAAAACGAAAACATGTTAAACTCTAAGAGGAGGTGGCATAGATGGGACTTAAATTTGAGCGCGATGATTCTTTAGATAAGATGTTTGATGACTTTGTCATTATGCCAGATAAAAAAGAAGAGGTAGATGTTACCCGCTTTTTAAAACCAGAAATTAAAGATAAAAAAAAGAATAAAAATAAAGAGTCGAATCAAAAATGATTCGACTCTTTATTTTATAGCAGCTTCAATTGCCGCCCAGGCTTGATCTTTTCCTTCTTTTGTAACAGAAGAGAAAATGATAAATGTATCATCTTTATCAAAATCCAACGCTTTTTTGATAACCGATTCATGTTTATTCCACTTGCCGCGCGGAATTTTGTCTGCTTTCGTAGCAACGACAATTACCGGTAAATCATAATACTTCAAAAATTGATACATTTGGACATCTTCTACACTTGGTTCATGACGCATATCAACTAATGATACGACCGCTTTTAGTTGTTCCCGCTGGGTCAAATAAGTTTCAATCATCTGTCCCCATTTTGCCCGTTCTGTTTTTGAAACTTTAGCATAGCCATACCCGGGAACATCAACGAAATGCAAAGTATTTTCAATCAAATAAAAATTAAGCGTTTGGGTTTTACCAGGTTTCGAAGAGGTTCTAGCCAGGTTTTTTCGTTCAATTAAGGTATTGATAAACGAAGATTTCCCCACGTTAGAACGCCCGGCTAAAGCAATTTCTGGTAAGTCAGTTTCTGGATATTGCTTAGGCGCAACCGCACTAATCACGATTTCTGCATTGTGAACTTTCAAAAAATTCACTCCTTTCTTAAAACATCACACACTGTTAAGTTTGATAAATTATTCTACTCAAGCTAAAAGCTGGGTATAAAACCCAGCTTTAGCTGCCGGTTATCCGGCTTTTTTTTCAGCATAAATAACTTTTGGTGTCCCTTTACCAGTGACAGAATCTTCAGTTATAACAACTTCTTTAATTTCTTCATCACTTGGCACATCAAACATAACATCCATCATAATGTCTTCAATAATTGAACGCAACCCCCGCGCACCAGTATTTCGTTCAATCGCTTTTGCTGCAATGGCTTTTAACGCTTCTGGTTCAAAGGTTAGCGCAGTTTCATCTAATGACAGTAATTTTTTATATTGTTTTACCAAAGCGTTTTTAGGCTCAGTTAAAATTCTTACCAAATCATCATTGGTTAATTTATCTAATGCCGCCATGACTGGCAAACGTCCGATAAATTCAGGAATCAACCCAAATTTTAATAAATCTTCTGGAATGATATGTTGCATAACACTTTCATCATCCCCGATTTTTTTATTATTGGTACCAAAACCGATGACTTTTTCGCCCATCCGATTTTTAACAATCGTTTCAATACCGTCAAAAGCACCACCAACAATAAATAAAATATTAGTAGTGTCAATTTGAATCATTTCTTGATGAGGATGTTTGCGTCCTCCTTGTGGCGGCACACTTGCTTCTGTTCCTTCAAGGATTTTTAATAACGCTTGTTGAACCCCTTCACCTGAGACATCTCGAGTGATAGAAACATTTTCACTTTTACGCGCAATTTTATCGATTTCATCGATATAAATAATCCCTTTTTGCGCTCTGTCCACATTGAAATCAGCTGCTTGCAACAATTTCAACAAAATATTTTCAACATCTTCACCAACATAACCTGCTTCAGTTAAGCTAGTAGCATCTGCAATTGCGAAAGGAACATTTAATGAGCGAGCCAGTGTTTGGGCAAGAAAAGTCTTCCCAGATCCAGTTGGTCCAATTAAGCAAATGTTACTTTTTTGTAATTCTACATCATCTTCGACACTTTGTGCATTCACACGTTTGTAATGATTGTAAACAGCCACTGCCAATGCTTTTTTCGCACGATCTTGTCCGATTACATATTCATTTAATATTGCTAATATTTCTTTTGGTTTAGGTACATCGATGAATTCCCGCACATCTTCATCTAGGAATTCTTCGTCAATGATCTCTTTGCATAAGTCGATACACTCGTTACAAATGTAGACCCCGGGACCGGCGACGATCTTACGCACTTCTTCTTGTGACTTACCACAAAATGAACAACGTACAGTTTCATTTCCGTTAGTATTGTCGTACATGGTCTCACCCCTTGAAAAATTTCCGTACTCTTAACGAGTGGTGGATAACTGAATTTAAACAGTCTTAGACTATGATAGCATACAATTTACCAAAGCAAAAGTAGTTGCTTTTATTGTTTTGCAAGTTCGCTTTTTTTTAAGATTTATTAACTAGTTTTCTCATAAAAAAACGTAGTAATACGCTTTTTATTAAGCAGCAAGAAAAAAATTTATAAATTTTCCCTTTAAGACTTAGATTATTATTACAAAAGTTCCTTATAAAATATAATGCAAGTAACTTTAGAATAACAACTTTTTACTTTATATAAATTTTACTATGTAAAAAAGCTTGTGTCAGACACAACTAACTTCAAAATAAAAAAGAAACTTTTAGAAAATCGCTTCTTTAATACTGTTTACTTGCAAAAAAGAGATGTGACAAGACTTTTGTCACACCTCTTAAAAGTTACTAAAAATTATTTTTCAACAGCTGTTCCAGTTACAAGTTCCACTGCTTTTTTCATCGTGATATCATGTTTTAACATATCTTCTGTTAAAACGCGTTTGATTTGGTCAACTGGCATGTTGTAAGCTTCAGATAATTCAGCGATTTCTTTTTCGATGTCTTCATCTGTTGCTTCCAAGTTTTCTGCAGCAGCAATCGCTTCAATCACCAAGTTAGTTTTAACGCGGTTTTCAGCTTCACCTTCAAATTGTTTGTGTAAGTCCGCTTCAGTTGAACCAGTTAATTGATAGTACATTTCAGGTGAGATACCTTGGCGTTGCATGTTGTTTAAGAATTCATCCATTGAACGGTGTACTTCGTCATGAACCATTACATGTGGCAAGTCAAGAATTTCAGCATTTTCAACGGCTGTACGAATCGCTAATTCATCTTTTGCGTCTTCAGCTGCTTTTTCTTTTGCTTCAGTTAATTCTTTCATGTATTTTTCTTTTAATTCAGCTAAAGTTTCAACGTTTTCGTCAACGTCTTTAGCAAATTCATCATCTAAGTCTGGTAATTCTTTTGTTTTCACTTCATGAACAACAACTTTAAAGATTGCTTCTTTACCAGCTAAATCTTCTGCTTGGTAGTCTTCAGGGAATGTCACTGTTACTTCAACATTGTCACCTGCTTTATGGTCGACTAATTGTTCTTCAAAACCAGGAATAAATGAACCTGAACCTAGTTCTAATGAATAGTTCTCGCCTTTGCCGCCTTCAAAAGCAACACCATCAACAAAACCTTCAAAATCAATCACAACAGTATCGCCATTTACAGCAGCTTCGTCTTCTTTAATAACTAATTCTGCTTGTTGTTCTTGTTCTTGTTTTAATTTAGCATCTACATCTGCTTCAGTAACTGTACGATCTTGTTTTTCAACAGTTAAATCTTTGTAGTCACCTAATTTTACTTCTGGTTTTACAGTAACTTCTGCTTTAATAACCCAGTCTTGACCTTTTTCCATGCTTTCAATGTCAATTTTTGGTTGTGAAACCGGATCAATACCCGCTTCTTTAACAGCAGCTTCATAATTTTCAGGTAAAACAGCGTTTAATGCATCTTCGTATAACGCTTCTTCCCCATACATGCGGTTAAATACTTGGCGTGAAACTTTACCTTTACGGAAGCCAGGTACGTTTAAATTCCCTTTTACTTTATTAAAAGCTTGTGTCAAACCTTTTTGAATTTCAGCTTGATCAATTGAAAATGTCAATACACCATCATTGGTGCCAGTTTTTTCCCATTTTGCAGTCATGTGTTTCCCTCCGAATAAACTAATTTTACTATGAAATACTTTCATGCATACTTTTAAATAGTACACTAACCCTATTGAATTGTAAACATTTTAAGGTTATGGAAAGTAAAAAAACCTTATAAAATTTCGTGATAAATTTGACGAATTTTTTCTTTTTGTAAATCGATCTCCAAAAGTTCCTCTAAATGCTTTTCAGCAATGCTTTTCCCCATTATTTGTTGATATTTTAAAACATAGCTTTCTTGCCAAAGAGCCGTGTTTTTAGTAAACGGTACAAAAGGATAAGTTAAAGCTAAATCCATTTTTAATTCCGCTAGACAATATTGTGCCATTTGGACATCGATAGCAGCAATTTCTGATTCAAAATAATGTTGCATCGCTTTATAAGCAGGAATTTCTTCTGGTAAAGATAGTTTAGTTAACTCCACTTGCATTGCGACATCTTGCCAGCTATTGGTCGTAATGGTTTTGTCACATTTTAGCAGGACTAACTCTTCAATTAAGCGCGGCCGTAAAAAATTATTTTTACTTGTCGGTAAAAAATCTTGCATCAAAGCCACAAATTGTGGATAAGTTAATTGTTGTTGAAATTTGGCCCACGCATTTGGTGTGACGGGCCCTTTCTTTTGATCCCAACTTTTTAGAAGTTGTCTTTTTTGTTGTAAATTTTCTGGATCAAGTAAATCGACTGCCAATTCCAGTTGTTCTACTTGGTGCATAAAAGCATGTGTTTTTTCTTTAGTCAAAAGAGAACTTTGATAAATAGTTTTACGGGCAACTAAAAACTGTTGATTTAACAATAAAATTCGCAGATATTTTGCCAGCGTCTCTTCTTCTTTTTTATATTCTTCAAGAAAGTCTTCTGCTACATTTAACGCGGTTGGAAAATCTTCTAATTTTAGTAATGCTGCCACATAAAGTTGATTAACAGTAAATGACATTTCCATTTCATAGGCTTTTTTAAAGTATTGACAACTGGATAAGTATTCTTCCTCTGCCATTTTCTTTTTACCTAAACGAATAATTCGTTGGAGTTCATCAGGAAAGACGATTTTTTCTCCCATTGTTAGCACCTGCTCCTATTGCAAATTACGCTCGTACTTCTTTGTTAAAAGCTTTCAAAATATTAATCGTAACTACAGACGTATCTGAAAAGTAGTCGCCTACGTGTTGTTTGTGATCTGTAAAAGCGGCTACTACATAACCTAATATAAAAGGAAATCCTTTTAAGATAAAGCGACAAACAGTTTCTCTTATAATAACTGTAGTCCACGATAACTCAGATTGTGTCAAGGAAACCACACGAATCCCAAAAATCATTTTACCAATCGTTTGGCCGCCATTTAGTTTGGTCAATAAAGTAAAATAACTTAAATAAATAGCTAGTGTCAATAAAGAAGCAAAACTTAAAAAGCTAGTTGGCATCTTTAACCCCATAATGCGATATACTAGCCCAACTGTTCCATTCGTTATAGCACTTATACAAAGTAAATCAACACAATAAGCAAAAAAACGAATCCAAAAACCCGCATAAAAATAATTGGGAAAATAGTTTTTTCTTTGTGGTGCTTGTTCATTTGTTAATCGGTGCCATAATTGTTGTTTTTGTTTGGTTTCTATTTCGCTAAACTTTTCTTTTGCCGGAGCTTTTTTAAAAATTTTTGGCCCTTGTACTTTATCTTCACTCATTTTATTCACCCCCATAATAATAAAGAGGTTTTGGTGCTTGGGCACTTCCCAACGATTCAAATAAATGTAACACCTTGCTACTTTCAGTTGGAGCAAGTCCTTGCCATTGTGCCACTTTGCTACCTAACCAAGAAGAGTAAAAACCAGTATCACCTACTGTGTATTCAATTACTTGAGCATCTGTTAATTTTTGATCTTTCTTTAGCGCTGCTAACGTATCTTCTGGAAAACCAATTTCATCTACTAAGCCAATATTTTTAGCTTGCGCCCCATCGTAAATACGTCCGTCTGCAATTTTACGAACGGCATCTTCTGACATGTGGCGTCCATTGGCCACCACTTTGACAAAACGATTGTAGGCATTGTTCACATATGTTTGTAGGACTTCTTTATCTTTTTCAGTTGGTTTACGAGTAGCAGAGCCCATATCTTTTAAAGCACCGCTTTTGTAAGTTTGATCAGTGATTCCTAATTTTTCCATCAAGCCGCTATAATTAACGCCTGACATAATAACACCAATTGAACCTGTTACTGTTTCATCAGTAGCAAAGATTTTATCTGCAGCAGCAGAAATATAGTAACCCCCACTTGCTGCCATATTTTTCATACTAACATAGACAGGAATCTTTAATTTTTTAATTTTAGCAAATTCCTTGGCGATTTCAGCACTTTCATAAACCCCGCCCCCAGGAGAATTTACTTCCAATAAGATGGCTTTAATATTTTCATCGGTTTGAATCTCTTTTAACTGCGCTAAAAAATCTTGATGACTGTATGATTCAGTCGAAAAAATCCCACCTGATCCTGTATCGGCGATCGTTCCATCTACTGACAATTTCGCAATCTGTTGTGTCTCATTCCCATCTTCTAGTACCTTTTTTTCCAACTGATTTGAACCATAAAGTAACGCATTTAACCCCGCTAGCGCTTCTTTTGTCTCCTCATTATTGTGGGTTGCCACTCTTGAAGACACAGCTGAAAATAGAAATAACCCCACCGCAATTACTACGGCAATCCAACGTCTTTTATTCATCTTTATTCCTAAACTCCTTTTAATATAAATTTTCAATCACAATAACAGTTTCTTCTTCCCCTGTCGCATTAACTTTTTCCGCTTTTTCCGTTAAAGCAAAACCACCAAAATATTCTTTACTAACAGGATCTTGCACTTCAAAATAGCGGGCTTTTTTTATTTCGATGCTCTCTGGGGCCACTTCTTGTAAACTATCCCAGCCTGTATCAAGAAAAATTTTAGTCTCATCCAAAACGGCTTCTGTTGCTTCTAATTTTGCAACTATTGCTTTTAATTGCTTAAAACTCATGCAGCGTACCATATTTTCCATATTATCCTCCCACTGAGTAACTTCATTTTCTAAACTCTGCTCTTAACAGCATCATCTTTTATCATTGTAGCGAAAAGACTGCAAAAAAAACAGTTATTCCTAGATAATTTCACTAAATGGAAAATGAAAAAAGCAAAAAAACTCCACTCGAAAAATTGGTTTTAAACGAATAAGACTATACCAATTTAAATAAAACAAAAATAATCATTGACAAAAATCACATTAAATAATATTATTTTGATTGTCTTTTGATTTAGACCAATAAAAAATATCCCCCAAAAAATTAATTGGTCTAATTAAATCGTTTGTGTTATACGCGGTAAATGATAAAAAAAGAAAACAACCGCAACTACAGAAAAGAGGTATATATATGTGTGGAATCGTCGGAGTCGTTGGTAAAAACGACGCAACAACAATTATTTTAAATGGCTTAAAACGCTTAGAATACCGAGGCTATGATTCAGCTGGTATTTATGTCGCTGGAGATGAAAGTCATTTAGTAAAAGCAATTGGACCGATTAAAAATTTAGAAGAAAAATTAGATACTACAATTACAGGGACAATGGGTATCGGCCATACGCGTTGGGCAACTCACGGAAAGCCAACCGTAGCAAATGCTCATCCACATACTAGTCAAAACGGCGAACTTGTCTTGGTTCACAATGGTGTGATTGAAAACTACGATGAATTACGTCAAACTTATTTAGCAACAGATCATTTTTATGGCCAAACAGATACCGAAATAGCCGTCCATCTAATTGCTCACTTTAAAAATACAGGATTAACAACAAAAGCTGCTTTTAAAAAAGCTTTAGCTGTAATTGACGGCTCTTACGCTTTTGCATTAGTTGATACAAAAGATAGTGAAACCATTTATGTCGCAAAAAACAAAAGTCCTCTTTTGATTGGCCTAGGGGAAGGTTTTAACGTTTTATGTAGTGATGCCTTGGCAATGTTAGATCAAACTAACCGTTTTGTGGAATTGACAGATGGTGAGATGGTGACACTAACTGCTGATAATGTAACAATTGAAAATGCAGCTGGAGAAATCATCAAAAGAGACTATTATGTAGCTGAACTTGATGCCAGTGATATTGAAAAAGGTACGTATCCGTATTACATGTTAAAAGAAATCGATGAACAACCAGTCGTGATGCGTAAAATTGTTCAAAAATATCAAAATGACGATGGGTCAGTTGCCATCGATCAAAATTTATTAACCAGTTTAAAAAATAGTGATCGCATTTATATTGTCGCTTGTGGCACGAGTAGTCATGCTGGTTGGGCCGCTAAGAAGTTTTTCGAAACACTAACCCAAATACCAGTCGAAATTCATTTGTCTAGTGAATTTGGCTATAACATGCCGTTATTATCAAAAAAACCATTTTTCATTTATTTAAGTCAAAGTGGCGAAACTGCAGATAGTCGCCAAGTTTTAGTCAAAACAAATGAATTAGCTTACCCTTCATTAACGATTACAAATGTTGCTGGTTCAACTTTATCTCGTGAAGCAACCTATACGCTATTACTTCACGCAGGTCCTGAAATAGCTGTGGCTTCAACAAAAGCCTATACTGCTCAAATCGCTGTCATGGCCGTTTTAGCTAAAGCACTGGGAGTAGAAAAAGGAATTTCTGCTGCCCTTCAATTTGATTTGTTCCATGAACTAAGTCTCGTGGCTAGTGCGATGGAAACAATGATAAACGAAAAAGAATCCTTGGCTGAATTAACAGCTGATTATTTAACTGACACTCGCAACGCTTTTTATATTGGGCGGGGAAATGATTACTACGTTTCGATGGAAGCTGCATTAAAACTAAAAGAAATTTCTTATCTGCAAGCAGAAGGATTTGCCGCTGGTGAGTTAAAACACGGTACAATCGCTTTAATTGAAGAAGGAACACCCGTTATTGGCATTATTACTGATGCTGTAACCGGCCCGCATACTAGAGGCAACTTGCAAGAAGTAACAAGCCGTGGTGCGCGGACTTTGGTCATTGCAACAGAAGATCTCGCAAAAGCAGATGATCAAATTTTATTACCAACAGTTCACCCATTACTAAGCAGTCTATTAGCCGTAGTACCAACCCAACTTATCGCTTACTTTGCTACTTTACAAAGAGGTTACGATGTTGATAAACCACGTAACCTAGCTAAATCTGTAACAGTCGAATAATTTTTAAAAAGGTGTGACAAAAATCTTGTCACACCTTTTGTTTCCGAATAAACAGTTGTAACAAAAGCAGCATTTGTCCCAATCTCTTTTTTATGATTAGTCAAAGAAAAAGCAACAGCTTCAATCAGCCGCAACTTCGCGAAAAATTTTGAGTAGTGTTTTCTTAAATCCCTTCTTATTCTTCAAACTGCCCCTTTTTGGTTACAACTTACTTTTGGTTCAATTAACCAATCCCATTCCTCCTTACTTAACTTGGCCCGTGCTACTTATGATTAAAGTTTAAAAATTCGCTTTTTAGCTACTTTCACGGTATCTTTATACTAAATTGGAGGTGCTTTTATGAAGACTTTGCTTACAAATATCCGCATTGAAACAGGTTATTTAACACAAGACAACTTCACCTATGGTACCGCAACAAAAGAAATTGCAATTATTTTTGATGCCGGGGTTGTTACTGATATTTTAGATGATGAAGTTAAAATAAACAAAGCCAAATTAGCCCAAAATATCATCGTCATTGATGGTCAAAATAATTTATTATTACCGCAATTACGTGAGATGCATGTACACTTTGATAAAAGTAAATTGGGAATCCCCTGGACGCCAGTAGAACCAGTCAAAAATCGGATTGAACGTTTTGAAAAGGAATTTGATTATTTAAAAAAGGCACCATTATCTTTTACGCAAAGAATGGAGAATTTGCTAAACTTAGAACTTTCTTATGGCGTTACTCATTTTCGTTCCCATATTGATATTCATCCTGCTGTTGGACAAAAGTCGCTTGAAGCTGCGAAAAAAGTTTTAGAGAATTATCATGATAAATTGGATTATGAATTAGTCGCATTTCCTCAACACGGTCTACTCTTATCAAATGCTTTTTCAGAGATGAAAAGCGCCCTCCAAAACGGCGCTAACCTAGTCGGCGGAGTAGATCCGATTAGTATTGATGGCAATTTAGAGAAATCACTAAATCAGACTTTTGAACTTGCTACACAGTTTAATGCTCCAATTGATTATCATTTACATGAACGCCATCATGATGCCCGCCAAACATTTGCGAAATTTTTGTCATTAATTGAAGAAACAAACTGGCAAGGAAGAGTAACAATTAGCCACGCCTATGGTTTAAGAGACTTACCAAAAGAAGAAAGAAAAGAATTGTTTGCCCAGCTAGCTAAAAATAAAGTAACAATTATTTCAAGCATCCCTTTAGACTTTGTCATTCCACCTTTAATTGAATTAAAGTCTGCGGGGGTGAAAACTTTTATCGGAAATGACAACATTTATGATTGCTGGTCGCCATTTGGAAGTGGCGACGTCATAGATAAACTAAATCGCTACGCTGAAATATTTGATTTAACCTCCCAAAAAGAGCTAACCGAAAGCCTGGAGTTGGTTACAAATCAAAAACTAATTACTCCTGCTGGTTGGATAAAAGAAGGTATGCCTGCTGATTTCACCTTGGTAAATGCCAGTTCCACGGCTGAGTTTGTGGCTCGAAGGATTCCTGTTGCCAAAAGTTACTTTAAAGGACAGCAGGTAAAATAAGCGTTTTTAGCTGTTATCATTTTTTATTTTATGTACTTTAGATAAAAATATAAAACATTCCAATTAAAAAAAGACTGTGACAAAACTTGTCACAGTCTTTTTAGTATTTAAGCACCAATTTCAGTTTCAACAACAGCTGCAATTTTATCAACATAATAATTGACTAACTCATCTGTTGGGGCTTCAGCCATTACGCGTAATAACGGTTCAGTTCCTGAAGGACGGACTAAGATTCGACCTTCACCATTCATTTCTTTTTCAGCCTCTTCAATTACAGCTTTGATGGCGGGAACTTCCATGGCACCGTTTTTATCCGTAACGCGAATATTGACTAATTTTTGCGGATAAATCGTAACCTCAGAAGCTAACTCTGATAATTTTTTACCAGTTTCTTTCATAATGCTTAATAATTGAATCCCAGAAAGCATTCCATCACCGGTTGTATTAAAGTCTAAAAAGACCATGTGACCAGATTGTTCGCCGCCAAAATTGTAATCATTTTTACGCATTTCTTCAACGACATAACGGTCGCCCACTTGAGTAATCACATCTTTTAAGCCAATTGCTTCCACCGCTTTGTGAAAACCTAAATTACTCATAACAGTAGTCACAATTGTGTCTTGTTTAAGTCGTTTTTTCGCTGCTAAATATTTCGCGCAAATGTACATAATTTTATCGCCATCGACAATATTCCCTAATTCATCCACTGCAATAACGCGGTCACCATCACCATCAAACGCTAACCCTGCATCAGCACCTTTTTCAACAACAAATTCTGCCAATTTTTCAGGATGCGTAGAGCCAACACCATCATTGATGTTTAAACCATTAGGAGAAGTACCCATAGTATAAAAATCAGTTTCTAAATCGGCAAATAAGCGATTCACACTTGTAGCAGTAGCACCATTAGCAGCATCAATACATACTGTTACGCCAGATAAATCTCCCGTAATCGTTTGCTCTAGAAATTGAGAGTATTTTAACAGACCTTCTGGAAACTCTTCGACTGTCCCTAGCCCTTCAGCTGAAGGACGAGGTAAAGTGTCTTTTGGCGCATCAAGTAATGCTTCAATCTCCGCTTCTTGTTCGTCAACCAGTTTAAAACCATCGCTACCAAAAAATTTAATACCATTATCTTCTGCTGGGTTATGAGAAGCTGAAATCATTACACCAGCACTTGCCTTTTGAACCCGAGTTAAATAAGCAACCCCCGGCGTTGAAATAACGCCTAATGTGAAAACTTCAATCCCAACAGACAATAAACCAGCTACTAATGCATTTTCTAATAATTGTCCAGACATCCGAGTATCGCGTCCGACTAAAACTTTAGGCCGGTGATCACTGTCCTCATGCTGACTTAATACATAACCACCACAGCGACCAAGTTTGAACGCTAACTCTGGTGTTAACTCTACATTGGCTACGCCACGAACACCATCTGTACCAAAATATTTACCCATTTTTTCTTACCTCACTAAATTGTTTTAGTTAATTTTATTCATTTGACGTTTGTTCTACGCTTGCTTCAGTTGATTCCTGACTTTCTTCACTTGACGAGGAAGCACTTGTTTCTTCTTCCTGACTTGTACTTGCTCGTGTGGAAGAAGTTGTCGTTTGTGTTGTGCTTGTTGTATTACGAACTGGTGTAATTTCTACTTTAACTGTTTTAGGAGAAGCAACAACGCCACTTTCAGTCGGGATAGCAACTTCCCGCGTTGTTTTTTCAGAAATATTAGTGATATCCACCGGCAACGCAATACTTTCAATTGCATCTAATTTAGACTGCGGTCCACGAATAGCTGTAGATAAACTATCTAGTTTAAATTCATAGTGGGAAATGTTGGCTGGGACCGTGCCAATTTGAGACGCATAAAGACTGACAATTTTTTCAGGTGCTTTTACTTTAACTGATATTTGCGCTTCTGCTGGATCAGAAATCACACTTAAACGATTACCTTCTTTATCCAGCGCTTCAATTGTCGCTTTTTCTTCAAAATCCGCACTAGCAGTTTTTGATGGATCAACTGTTGCCACCACGCGATCAATTTCAGCTAATGTTTTTTCACCAGTGGTAATTTGTGCTTCTTCTGGTTCAACGGTAATACTATCAACTGAAAAACCTTCCCCAAGATTAGACGAAGATACAACTGGATTGATTTTAAAAGATTTTGTGACTTTCTTTTCAATTGTTACCGTAACTTTTGCCGGACTAATAGTATAACCTACCGCACTACTACCGTTTTGAATCCGTAGCTTCACTTCATGAGTACCTTCACCTAAACCAGTCAGATCACAAACAACTCGAAATCCCCGTGTATCCGGATTGGCTTCTGCGTTTAATTGAATCCGGTTGGCACTACTCAGTTTTACAGAAACATAAGGATCAAAACCTAAAATATAATATTTATCCGAATCATAGACTGGATGAATTTGAACTTTATTGACCGTTTCTTCAAAATTTTCGGGATTAGTATTTAAAGTCGTTTGCACATTCCGGCCATTGGCATTAAAAAATAAAATCAAGCTGAAAATAAACGCTAAGAAGCCATACAAGATATTGCTTTTACGACTTGAGCTCATTTCTTACCTCCTTTAGCGAAACTTTCGATAAAGGATTGAAGCAGATTTTTCTTTGTCTCTGTTTTTTCTTCAGGAATTAATTCTCTGTGTAAAATTTTCAAATATTCTTCTTGGGAGAGTTCCGATAACAATTGATTATTCAATGTAATGCTAACCCCACCAGTTTCTTCTGAAACAACGACGGTAACAGCGTCACTGACTTCGCTAATTCCAACGGCCGCTCTGTGACGAGTCCCGAATTCCTTTGGAATGAGCATACTTTCAGACAAAGGCAAATACGCACACGACACAGCAATTTTATCGTTGCGAATAATTACAGCACCATCATGTAGTGGAGTATTTGGAATAAAGATATTGATCAAAAGTTCACCGGTAATATCGGCTTCAAGGGGAATCCCGGTTTCAATGTACTCTTCAAGGCCTGTATTACGTTCAATCGTAATTAAAGCGCCAATTTTACGTTTAGACATATATTGAACAGCCTTGTCTAGTGACGTGATCAATTGCTCGTCTTCTTTTTGTTCTTGTTTTGTCGTCTTAAAGAAGGTACTCCGCCCTAAATGTTCCAGCCCACGTCTGATTTCGGGTTGGAAAATGACAATCGCTGCAATCACCCCATAGGTAATAACTTGATCCATTAACCAAGACAACGTGTGTAACCCAATGAGTTCAGCGCCAAAACGGATAGCAATAAAAATTGCCACACCTTTAAACAACTGGATGGCTTTAGTGCCTCTCACTAGTTGAATCAACTTATAAACGATATACCACACAACAAGAATATCTAAAATATTAACAAAAAAATTCCAAGAAAAAATATCGACGTTAAACATTTGTTTCCAATAATCGATATTAAATAATTCTTGAATACTAAATGACATAGGCAGACTCCCTTTACAATTGGACTTACTTCACTAGTATAGCACAGCTTTTCTCTCCCCTCACCTGCAAAACAATGGAAGTTACATTTTTTTCATACTCTTTTCATTTCTATTCAAAAAAAATATTATTAAACACAATATTTCCCATTTTACCCACTTTTCGC
Source organism: Enterococcus sp. DIV0755b (assembly GCF_051713765.1). NCBI lineage: Bacteria > Bacillati > Bacillota > Bacilli > Lactobacillales > Enterococcaceae > Enterococcus > Enterococcus sp. DIV0755b. The sequence continues at coordinate 1,948,564 of NZ_JBIOQN010000001.1, forward strand.
TACACTAACAGTAAGAAAACAGAGAGGATGAAACATTTTGGATATTAGTATCATTAATGCCGCCGAAACAAATGGCGATGTGGGGATCATTATTGGAGATAAAGATGCAAAAAAGACATTAGTCGAATTTATTAATCTCCGTTGCCCTTATTGCCGCCAATGGTTTTTAGATCATGAAAAACTGTTAGAAAAAGAGGTTGCGAGTGGCAATTTAAAACGTGTCATTAAATTATACAATAAAGACAAAGAAAGTTTGCAACGCGGTAATGTCATGCATCAGTACGTGACAAAAGGAGATGAGAAAAAAGCGCTGGCTGATATCAAGAAAATTTTCTTATCACAAGACTTATGGGGGGATTTATCTTTAGAAGCTGTAGCCAAATTTGCCGAAGAAGATTTAAAACTGGAAAACTATACAGATGAATTAACACAAAAAGCTATCGTCACAGAAGCACAACGGGCCAATATTCAGTTTGTGCCAACTATGATTTTAAACGACCATATTTTTGATGAAAGCATCTCTGCAGAAACCCTGTTAGCTTACCTAAATGAATAAAGTAAAGCCTGTATTTTTTACCTTTATGGTTGTATCGATCTTAAAAAGTTAAACCAAAACTAACTCTTTAAATCGTGACAATTTTAAAAGAAAAAATACAGGCTTTTTTATGATCATTTTTTATTTAAACTGCTTGTTCTCTTAGTCGCTCGGCAAACTCATTAATTTTGCGGATACGGTGATTAATTCCCGATTTTGAGATAGCACCTGAAGGAATCATTTCCCCTAACTCTTTTAGACTCACTTCCGGATGCTCTAAACGTAACTCGGCAATTTCTTGCAATTTTTCTGGTAAAGCTTGTAAACCAACTCGATTTTCAATAAATTCAATATTTTCAATCTGCTTTGAAGCAGCATCAATTGTTTTATTCAAATTAGCAGTCTCACAATTAACCAAGCGGTTGACTGAATTGCGCATATCCCGCACAATCCGAACATCTTCAAATTTCAACATAGAATTGGTCGCTCCAATTAACGTCAAGAAATCCGCTATTTTTTCTGCACCTTTTAAATAAGAAATATAGCCGTTACGCCGTTCTAAGGTGCGCGCGTTTAAATCGTAATAATTTAACATTTGACAGACATCGAGATTGTGTTCTTCATAAAGAGAGTAAATTTCTAAATGATAACGACTCGTTTCAGGATTGTTCACCGATCCGGATGCCATAAAAGCGCCGCGCAAATAAGAACGCATTTTTTGCGTATTTCCCATTATTTCATCAGAAATATGTGTTTGGAACATCAAACCATCCATAATTGCCAATTCATTTAAAACTTCCTGCGTTCGCTCTTTTAAGCGCACGATATATACGTTATTTTTTTTCAATTTCATTTTACGCCGGACCAATAATTCACTTCGTACGCCAAAATGATCCTTTAATAAAGTATAAATACGGCGCGCAATTGCGGCATTTTCAGTTTGAACGTTTAAAACAAACTGATGATTACTTAAGCTAACCGATCCATTCATACGAATTAAAGCAGCCAACTCGGCTTTTGCGTGTTCGCGATGGACTTCTAAAGTCGTCAATTCTTTTTTTACGTCTGCTGCAAATGACATTTTTTTACCTCCTTTCTGCTTTATTTATGATTCATTAAATTTTTAATCTTTAATACAATATGCGCAATAATTCTTCAACGACTTTTTCGCCATCGTGAAAAACGCCACCATCGCGTAATTGTAAAAAGTCAGCTGAAACAACACGACATCCTTCTTTGCGTAAACCTTTAAAGTCGTGTTTCACTTGAACCAAATATTCATCATATACTTCAGGATCCATATACCCTTCCGGAACTTTTTCAGTATTAACTAAAACAGTATCTACAAAAGGTTGGTTTAAGTGCTGATGTAAAACTTGTACATGATTAGCATCAGTAAAATGCTCTGTTTCACCTTTTTGAGTCATAATATTACAAATATAAACCGTCTCCGCTTGCGTAGCCAAAAGTGCGGCACCAATTTCTGAAATCATTAAATTAGGTAAAATACTTGTAAATAAACTCCCTGGCCCCAACACAATCATATCTGCTTCCATAATCGAAGAAACTACTTTTCGAGCAGCACTTGGTTCTTTGTCTCCTTCTTGATTACGAACAAAAACATGATCAATTGTCTTGCGATCAATCGCTATTTTTGATTCTCCGACTGCCTGGGTGCCATCTTTAAAAACAGCATGTAAAACTAATGGTGTTTCACTAGAAGGATAAATATGGCCATCGACATGCATCATCTTGCTCAATAATTGAATTGCTTCATAAGTACTGCCTCGCATTTCTGAAATCGCAGCAATAATCAAATTTCCCAAGGCGTGATTCGCTAAAAATTTGTCATCTTTATGAAAACGATATTGAAAAATATCAGCATATAATTGGGGCATATCTGATAAAGCGACTAAAACATTGCGTAAATCCCCTGGTGGAGCCATTGCAACGGAATTACGAATCTCACCACTACTGCCACCGTCGTCAGCCACAGTTACAACAGCCGTGATGTCAATCCCTTGATTTCTTAATCCCCGTAAAATAACTGGCAAACCAGTTCCGCCGCCTACGACCACGACTTTTGGTTTACGAATACGATATGTTTTCATTTTCATGAGCGGTTCACCGTCTCTTTGCGTTTGTCTTTATCCCGATGAGTGATATTAACTTTATAGTTTTTGCTTAATGCTTGCCCTACGCGTTCTGTCAAAGCAACCGATCGATGTTGTCCACCAGTACAACCAATTGCAACCGTTAAACTACTTTTACCCTCTTTTACATAACCAGGCATAATCGTCTCTAGTAACTGATAGAATTGTTGATAAAATTGTTCTGTCTCTGGAAATGACATAACATAGTCATAAACTTCTTGATCTTTCCCTGTTAACGGACGCAATTCAGGAATATAATGCGGGTTTGGTAAGAAACGCACGTCCATTACAATATCGGCATCAATTGGCAAACCATACTTAAAGCCAAATGAAATCATTTCAATCCGAAAACCGCCCTCATTGGTCGTTTTAAATTCTTGATTGATTTTTTCCCGCAGTTGCCGTGGCGTTAAATTGGTTGTATCGACAACAAAGGTTGCTTTAGTTTTTAAATCTTCCAAAATGGCGCGTTCTTTTCGAATTCCTTCTGTAATTAGACCTTCCATTGCCAAAGGATGCACGCGTCGAGTTTCCTTGTAACGTGAAACCAATTCCTCATCTGAAGCATCTAAAAATAACACTTGCGTATCAATAAAGTTCGTGTTTTCAATATCCACCAACATTTCTTGAATCTCTTCAAAAAAGGAGCGGGAGCGTAAATCAACGACTAGTGCAATTTTAGTAACTTTGCCGGATTCCTTGATTAGTTCCCAAAATTTAGGAATTAAAGAAGGTGGCATATTGTCAATGCAAAAATACCCCATATCTTCAAAGCTTTGAATCGCTACCGTCTTACCAGCACCACTCATTCCGGTAATAATCACTAGTTTTAAATTGTCTTGCATAAAAGCAGCTCCTCTCAAAAGTTGCAGTTTTTTTAAAGTTATCTCGACATGAATAAGCCGAACAAAGAATGGCAACTACTTTGGCTTTCTTTGCTCGGGTTTTTAGTATTCCTCTAAACTCTCAGCTGGAAAACTTCTCCATCTGATATTATAACATTCCGGGCGTATCATAAGCAATAATATTATATTCTCTTTACTTTTTACTTTAGAAATAAACAATCCATTTTCTATGTATATCTTTTTTCCATTAATAAAAAAGGACTGTGATCAAAAAGCTTCATCACAATCCTTTTAACACGACACGTGTACAACTGGCGTCTTTGTAATCAGTTAGTTAAACTATCACTAATTTTCTTTTGCGCTTTTACGATCAGCTAGCGCCCGTTCAATCGTACGATCAACTAAAATAGATTGCGCATCCACTACGCTATATGGATTATCCGTTGCAAATTCCTCCATTAAAGACAACTCAGTACAGCCTAAAACTGCACTAGCACAGCCACATTCTTCAATCGCTTCTGTCAGAATTTCATAATATAACTCTTTATTTAGAAAATCGTTTTCTTTAATATCACGATAAATCAAATCGTTCACTTTTTGTTGTAACGCTGCATTAGGCAGCATTACTTCAAAACCAACTTTTTCCAGTTCGCGTTGGTAAACACCCGCTTTTACACTGCCTTCTGTACCTAAAAAGGCCACCTTGCCACCTTCTTGACGCCGACTCATTTCAATCGCAGCTTCTCGTGGCATATGCAAAATAGGAATTTCAGTCGCCGCTTGTAGCGTTTCAAAAAAATAATGCGCAGTATTACAAGTCAAGACAATAAAATTTGGCTGTAACAAATTTTGTTTTTTTATATCATCTAATAAAAACGGTAGCGGGTTTTCTGCATCTTTATCTAAGATATAAGCTGTTCGATCAGGAACGGTCGCGTGATTAAACAAGACATAATTTAGATAATCTTGATCTTTATGCGTAACCGTCCGCTGATTTAACAGACGAACAAAACTTTCTGTTGCTTGGGTACCCATCCCACCTAAAATACTAAAAAAGTTTTCCACTAGGTTAGCCTTCTTTCTCACTGAAATATTTCTTAAAGCCTGTAACATAATTGTGGAAAGCATATTTCATCAAAAGATAACGACGAATTGATGAATCCTTTTCATAAAACAAAGTTGTGCCGTAACGTCCTGCTTTGATTAATTTTTCGGCATACTGCTTATCTGCGTTGTCTTTAACATATTGACGAAAGACTTTTTTAGGGACACCTAGCCAAACCTTAGCATTAGGATTATCTTTACGCCCATATTCAGTTTCTCTAAAGACGCTGCTAAAAACCAGGTCTTCTGTTACATATTTGGCTAAATTAAAACCACTTAAAGTAACAAAAAAACTACTTCGTCCTTGGCGTAAGTTAATTTCAAATAATTTATATTGACCATCACGACGGTCATATTTCATATCAAAATTAGCAAAACCAACATAATTGATTTTTTCCAAAAAGGCTTTGATTGTTTGGTAGATTTCATCATTTTCATCTGGCACAATCACTACATAATTTCCCACAGCCGCTGGCGCAGGATCTTCTAATAGCGGATGGCCTAAAAACATAAAACGAGTCTGCCCATTTTGATCGACATAGGCATTTAACACGCGCATATTGCTATCATCACCAGGAATGAAATCTTGAGCAATCATTTCACTTGTATAGCCCGCTTTGTATAGACGATCTAAAATCATATTAAACTCGGGTAAATTATCGATAATAAAGGCCTTTTTACGTCCTTCAAAATCGACAGATAACCATTCCACACTATTGGCCGGTTTTAAAGCCACCGGAAAATCAAAAGGCAACTCTTGATTTAATTTGCCGTCAATAACCATATCTTTTGTAATAATTAATGTTTTAGGATAAGGCAGTTGATATTTTTCACAAATATCATAAAAACTAACCTTATTAATTAATTTCTCAAACAAAGCGTAATCATTTGCCGCAAAAACATAATGTTCTTTTAACTCTTCTTTATGCTGGGATAACAATTCCGCATAACCATCTCCGCAAGCTACCAATAAATATTTTACACTGGGATCGTGATACTTGGTTTGAGCTAATTTCAATAATTCATCAATAAAAACTGGATCTTGATCAAAACCGGAAATCACATTAACATCGACAATTTTACTATATTTTGTTGGTGCCAATTGAAAAGAAGCATATGCTGTTGATTTTATACCATATTCTTCATAAAATGCTCGGGCCATGCCGTAAACATTCATGTCACTACCTAATAATATGGGGACAAAAGATTGTCGTTCCACTTTTACCACACTCACTTTATGTTTTACTTTAACTATAGAATCTTCTATTAATACAACATTCGTATCATACCATAAAGAAAAAGAGCAATCAAAAGCTATCTTCTGACTGCTCTTTTTCTAAAAGAAATATTAGTGATTTAGTTTAAAACTTTTTTCAAATATTGACCGGTATAACTTTCTTTTACTTTTGCAATTTGTTCTGGGGTTCCTTTGGCGATAATCATACCACCACCGTCACCACCTTCTGGACCTAGATCAATCACATAATCCGCTGATTTAATGACATCCAAATTATGTTCAATTACTAAAACAGTATTGCCTGCATCTGATAAACGTTCCAAAACTTTTAATAAACGGGCAATGTCATCTGTATGCAACCCAGTGGTCGGTTCATCCAAGATATAAAAACTTTTTCCATTAGAATTTTTATGCAATTCACTGGCCAATTTCATCCGTTGGGCTTCACCGCCGGATAAAGTCGTTGCTGGTTGACCTAAAGTGACATATCCTAAACCAACGTCAACAATCGTTTGTAATTTACGATGGATTTTAGGGATATGTTTGAAAAATTCAACGGCATCTTCTACAGTCATTTCTAAAATTTCAGCAATATTTTTTCCTTTATAATGAACTTCTAAAGTCTCAGAGTTGTAGCGTTTGCCATGACAAACTTCACAAGGTACGTAAACATCTGGTAAAAAGTGCATCTCAATTTTAATGATACCATCTCCGCGACACGCCTCACAACGTCCGCCTTTCACATTAAAACTAAAACGACCTTTTTTATAACCACGAATTTTAGCTTCATTCGTTTTAGCAAATAAATCACGAATATCATCAAAAACACTTGTATAAGTGGCCGGATTACTACGAGGCGTTCTGCCAATGGGACTTTGATCGATATCAATTATTTTTTCAATCGCTTCATAACCTGTTATCTTCTTGAATTTACCCGGTTTATTTGAATTACGATTGATTTTTTGCGCCAATGCTTTTTTCAAAATTTCATTTACTAACGTTGATTTACCTGAACCTGAAACCCCAGTAACGGCAATAAATTTCCCTAATGGAAAATCAACACTAACATTTTTCAAATTATTCTCGGCAGCACCTGTAATTCTTAGTTTATTACCGTTGCCTTTACGACGTGTTTTTGGTACTGGAATTACTTTTTTGCCTGATAAATATTGACCTGTGATAGAATTTTCATTGGCAGCTACTTCCTCAGGTGTGCCGGCTGCTACAATTTCGCCACCTTGGGCTCCTGCACCAGGACCTACGTCAATTAAATAATCTGCCGCCCGCATTGTATCTTCATCATGTTCAACCACGATTAACGTATTCCCCAAGTCTCGCATTTTCCGCAAAGAATCAAGCAGGCGATCATTGTCTCGTTGGTGTAAACCAATCGATGGTTCATCTAAAATGTACAACACCCCAGATAAGTTTGACCCAATCTGCGTCGCCAAACGAATTCGTTGGGCTTCACCACCTGATAATGTTCCAGCAGCTCGACTTAAAGTCAGATAATCTAATCCTACATTTTGCAAGAAATTCAAACGATCGTTAATTTCTTTTAAAATTGGTTTTGCTATCATCTGTTCTTGTTCGGTTAATTTTACTGTTTCAAAGAAGTTTAATGCATTATGAATTGCTTTTTCACTTACTTCACCAATGTGGGTACCATTCACTTGGACCGACAAAGCTTGTGGATTCAAACGATAACCATGGCAAGTTTCACACGTGAGCTCTGTCATGTATAGACGCATTTGATCTCTGGTAAAGTCACTATTGGTTTCATGATAGCGACGTTTAATATTGGTTAAAACCCCTTCAAAAGGTACTTCAACATCCCGCACACCACCAAAGTCATTTTCATAATGAAAGTGAAAAGTTTCTCCATTGGAACCTCTTAGAACAATTTGCTGTTGTTCTTCAGGCAGCTCTTCAAACGGTGTATCTAAATCGATCCCAAAACTATCACAAGCTTGCGCTAACATTTCCGGATAATATTGTGAGCTGATGGGATTCCAAGGAATAATCGCTCCTTCACGTAATGTTTTGCTTTGATCTGGAATTACCAAGTCCAAATCGACTTCTAATTTCACCCCTAAGCCATCACATTCTGGACAAGCTCCAAAAGGCGCATTAAAAGAAAACAAACGCGGTTCTAACTCGCCAACGGTAAAACCACAATAAGGACAGGAGTAATGTTCACTAAACAGTTTTTCCTCTTGTCCAATGACATCCACCACTGCGTAGCCCTTAGCTAAATGCAGTGCCGCTTCAAAAGAATCAAATAAACGTGAACGGATACCATCTTTTACGACAATACGGTCAATCACAATCGCAATTTCGTGTTTTAAGTTTTTTTCTAATTCTGGCACTTCACTAATATCATAAATTTCACCATCTACCCGAACCCGCACATACCCTTCTTTTTGAATTAATTCAAAAACTTTTTTATGTTGTCCTTTTTTTTGATAAACAATCGGAGCTAAAATTTGAATTTTCGTACGCTCAGGTAATGTTAAAACTTCATCGACCATTTGTTCTACCGATTGGCTCGTAATTTCAATATGATCATTTGGACAAATAGGATGACCAACACGAGCGTATAGCAACCGCAAGTAATCATTAATCTCAGTAACGGTACCGACAGTTGAACGGGGATTTTTACTCGTGGTTTTTTGATCAATTGAAATCGCCGGGCTTAAACCATCGATACTATCAACGTCTGGTTTATCCATTTGACCCAAAAACTGACGCGCATAAGCCGATAGACTTTCAACATAACGTCGTTGTCCTTCAGCATATAATGTGTCAAAAGCAAGTGAACTTTTCCCCGAACCAGAAAGTCCTGTAACTACAACTAGTTCATCTCGTGGAATCGTGACATCAATATTTTTTAAATTATGGGCTCTGGCGCCATGAATTACGATTTTATCATTTGCCATATTTTTACTCCTTAATCGTTTAAAAGCGCCAAAAGACGCTTTTAAACTTATTTTTATTCTGTTGCTTTTAATTCTAAAATTGTATCTCGCAACGTTGCAGCTGTTTCAAAATCTAACGCTTTTGCCGCATCTTTCATTTCTGCTTCTAATTTGATTAATAAAGTATCTTTTTCTTCTTTGGTCAATTCATCATAATTGGCTAGTGTAACTTCTTCACCTGTATCATCACTAGCTTTTGTAATTGCGATTAAATCACGAATTTCTTTAATAATGGTCTTAGGTATGATACCGTGTTCTTCGTTGTATTTTTCTTGGATACTACGACGACGAGAGGTTTCATCCATTGCTTTTTGCATAGAATCAGTAATTTTATCAGCATACATAATTACTTTCCCTTCTGAATTACGAGCTGCCCGTCCAATCGTCTGAACTAAAGAACGTTCACTGCGTAAGAAACCTTCTTTATCTGCATCTAAAATCGCAACTAAAGATACTTCTGGTACATCAAGACCTTCTCTTAATAAGTTAATTCCCACTAAAACATCAAATTTGCCTAAACGTAAATCACGAATAATCTCAGTTCGTTCCAACGTTTTAATATCACTGTGAAGATATTTCACTTTAATCCCTAATTCTTTAAAGTAGTCTGTTAAATCTTCTGACATTTTTTTCGTTAATGTTGTCACAAACACGCGCTCATCTTTTGCTGCCCGCTCATTAATTTCTCCGACTAAATCGTCAATTTGTCCCATAATTGGTCGCACTTCAATCAATGGATCTAATAAACCAGTCGGTCGAATAATTTGTTGAATTACGGTATCCGTTTGTTCTGCCTCATATGGTCCTGGAGTAGCAGAAACGTAGATGATCTGGTGTACATGTTCTTCAAATTCTTCTAAGCGCAGTGGCCGGTTATCAAGAGCTGATGGTAAACGAAAACCATAATCCACTAGCATTTGTTTTCGTGCTCTATCACCATTATACATTCCGCGAATTTGCGGCATAGTAACGTGAGATTCATCAATCACAATCAGATAATCTTCTGGAAAGAAATCTAGTAATGTATAAGGAGGCTCTCCTTCTTTACGACCATCTAAATGACGTGAATAATTTTCAATCCCAGAAGTGTACCCCATCTCTCGTAACATCTCGATATCATAATTGGTCCGTTGTTCAAGGCGTTGCGCTTCTAATAATTGGTTGTTTTCACGTAAAATTTTCAAGCGCAGATCTAATTCTTTTTGAATAGAAGCAATTGCTGTTTCCAGATGATCTTCATTTGTTACAAAGTGAGTGGCAGGAAAAATCGAAACATGCTCTGTTTCGGCGATTATTTCGCCTGTCAAAGCATCAACTTCGCGAATACGATCAATTTCATCACCAAAGAATTCAACCCGCAGTGCACGCTCATCTCTTGAAGCTGGGAAAATCTCAACAACATCTCCTCGGACCCGGAATCGTCCCCGTTGAAAATCGATATCATTGCGTTCAAATTGAATTTCAACTAAGTCGCGCAATAATTGGTCCCGACTGATTTCCATGCCGACACGTAATGACACGACTTGTTTTTGATATTCCATTGGTGAACCTAAGCCAAAAATACACGATACCGAAGCCACAACTACCACATCGTTGCGCTCTAATAATGCGCTAGTGGCGGAGTGACGTAATTTGTCAATTTCATCATTAATACTAGAGTCTTTTTCAATATAGGTGTCAGAAGATGGAACATAAGCCTCTGGTTGATAATAATCATAGTAACTGACGAAATATTCTACAGCATTGTTAGGAAAAAATTCTTTAAATTCTCCATACAATTGTCCTGCTAAAGTTTTATTATGGGCAATAATTAAAGTTGGTTTATTAACCTCTTTAATAACATTTGAAATTGTATAAGTTTTACCAGTACCAGTTGCACCTAATAAAACTTGTGCTTTCTTGCCGGCATTAACCCCGTCTACTAACTGGCTAATCGCCTCTGGTTGGTCCCCAGCAGGTTCATATTTTGAAACTAACTGAAATTGATTGGAGGTTACTCGATCAATCATTCACATCTTCCTCCCTGATATTATTTTCTCTTTACAAAAATTGTATTCTTTTCCTATATAAAAGAAAATAAATACGCATTTTGTCCACGAAATATTTTAACATAGCGAACATATTTTCGCCACTTTTGAACTGCGTCTGAAGTTTTTCTTAATGTTATGTTTTATTACATGAGTTGTTACTTTTTTAGACTTTTTTCTCATAATCAGCAAAAAAGCATTGTGAAGAGAAGAATTACTGCATATAATATTTCATATGCGAATTTTATAAGCACTTTGTTATAACTAGTTAAGTAGGCTTAATCTTGCTATCATTTTTATTTGGTAGTTAAAAGTCTTTTAACATTTATTTATAGGAGGAATTAACAATGAAAAGAAAACTGCTCTTATGTTTGTCTTTCTTGGCGGGTTTTTTAACTTTAGCTGTTAGTAAACCAGCTGCAGCTGCAGAAGAAACCTACAAAATCGGCACGGATATTACGTTTTCCCCTTTTGAATTTCAAAATGATCAAAATGAGTATGTCGGTATTGATATTGACTTGTTAAAAGCAATCGCCAAAGACCAAAATTTCCAAATTGAACTAAAACCATTAGGCTTTGACAGTTCCATTCAAGGTGTGCAATCTAACCAACTAGATGCGATGATTGCTGGGATGAGCATTACAGACGAACGAAAGAAATCTTTTGATTTTTCTGACCCTTACTACGACAGCGGTATTCAAATGGCGGTAAAAAAAGGCAATGAAAAAATTAAAGATTATAACGATCTAAAAGGTAAAACTGTCGGCGCTAAAGTCGGAACCGAATCCGCTACTTTTTTAGAGGAAAATAAAGAAAAATACGGTTTTGATATCAAACTATATGACGCAGCAGATGCCTTATATGGCTCATTAAACAACGATACTGTCCAAGCTATTTTTGATGATGAACCTGTTTTGGGTTATGCGGTGACACAAGGTCAACCATTACAATTAGTTGGCGAAAAAGAAAAAGGTAATTCTTATGGTTTCGCTGTTAAAAAAGGTAAAAATGCCGAATTACTGGAAAAATTCAACGCTGGTTTAAAAGATTTAAAAGCCAATGGCGAGTATGATAAAATCGTCGCAAAATACGTTACCAAAAGCGATGATGAAGCTGCTACTGCTATGAAAAAAATTGAACCAAAAAAAGCTGAATACGTAATTGCCAGTGATACAGCCTTTGCTCCTTTTGAATTTCAAAATACAGATAACAAGTATGAAGGTATTGATGTTGATTTATTAAATAAAGCTGCAGAAATGCAAGGCTTTAACCTAAAATGGAATCACATTGGTTTTGCTGGCGCTGTCCAAGCAGTTCAAGGTAACCAAGCCGACGCGATGATTGCTGGCATGACAATCACAGATGAACGTAAAGAAAGTTTTGATTTTTCTGATCCTTATTTTGAATCTGGGATTCAATTAGCCATCAAAAAAGGCAATGATGAAATCAAATCTTATGCTGATTTAAAAGGAAAAAAAGTTGGCGCTAAAATTGGAACTGAAAGCGCCGATTTCCTTCAAAAAAATAAAGACAAATACGGTTATACCATTAAGCAATACGATACAGCAGATGGCCTATATGATTCTGTTCGCGGTGGCCAAATCGATGCTATTATGGACGATTATCCTGTGATTGGCTACGCCATTAGCCAAGGACAAGAACTCGCTACGCCAATTAAACGTGAAAGCGGTGGTTCTTATGGCTTTGCTGTCAAAAAAGGGCAATCTCCTGAATTATTAGAAATGTTCAACGAAGCTTTAAAAGAAATGAAACGTACTGGTGAATACGACAAAATCTTAGATAAATATATTGCCGATGGAAATGAACAAAAAAAATCGACAGTTGATGAATCTACTATTGGTGGCTTATTAAAAAACAACTGGAAAGTGTTATTAGAAGGCTTATGGAAAACCATCACCCTAGCTTTAATATCATTTGCGTTAGCTCTTGTGATTGGCGTTATCTTTGGTTTATTCAGCGTCGCACCAATTAAAGGTTTGCGAATTTTCGCTTCAATTTATGTTGATATTATTCGCGGAATTCCGATGATGGTACTGGCATTCTTTATCTTCTTTGGACTTTCAGATGCAATTGGGGTTACTATTCCAGATTATACGGCGGGTGTGATTACCCTAACTTTAAATGCGAGTGCTTATATCGCTGAAATCGTTCGTGGTGGTATTAACGCTGTTCCTGTGGGTCAAATGGAGGCCTCTCGTAGCTTGGGGTTAGGATATACCCACACGATGCGAAAAATCATTTTACCACAAGCGATTAAAATTATGATTCCATCTTTTGTTAACCAATTTGTCATCTCCTTAAAAGATACTACAATTATCTCTGTTATCGGGGTTGTTGAATTGTTGCAAACAGGTAAAATTATCGTCGCACGTAACATGCAAAGTACGTATGTCTATTTAATTGTTGGTGTGATGTATTTAATTGTTATCACTGCCCTGACTCGTCTGGCTAAAGTTTTAGAAAAGAAGGTGAAATAAGATGGCAGAAAAAATCAAAGTAACAAACTTAGTAAAAAAATACGGCGATAATACCGTTTTAAACGATATGAGTATTACCATCAATGAAGGAGAAGTTGTTTGTGTTATCGGCCCTTCTGGTTCTGGGAAAAGTACTTTTTTACGTTGTTTAAACCGTTTAGAAGAGCCAACTAGTGGTGATATCGAAATTGATGGTACCCACTTAATGGCTAAAGGAACCGATATTAATAAAGTCCGCCAACATATTGGCATGGTTTTCCAGCACTTTAACCTTTTCCCTCATCTTTCAGTTTTACAAAATATTACTTTAGCACCAACAGACCTTGGTCGCATGTCAAAAACTGATGCAGAGAAAAAAGCTGTTAGTTTGTTAGAAACTGTCGGTTTAGCTGATAAAAAGAATGCCTTACCAGATAGCTTATCTGGTGGCCAAAAACAACGGGTTGCAATTGCTCGGGCATTAGCGATGAATCCAGATATTATGTTGTTTGACGAACCTACTTCTGCTCTTGATCCTGAAATGGTAGGTGACGTTTTAAACGTTATGAAAAAATTAGCTCAACAAGGGATGACCATGGTGATTGTTACCCATGAAATGGGCTTTGCCAAAGAAGTAGCCAACCGCGTCTTATTCTGTGATGGTGGGAAGTTCTTAGAAGATGGCACGCCAGATGAAGTCTTTAACAATCCAACTAACCCACGGACACAAGACTTCTTGAACAAAGTATTAAATATTTAAGCAACTAAAAAGCAATCATTTCCACCAAGACTAACTTGGGAAATGATTGCTTTTTTAATGCTCTGTACCGCCAATAGTTTTAATATCTTCTAAACCATTGTAAGTAACCATTGCAGCAATTGCCAATTCCAATCCTTTAACAATATCTTCTAAGCTCATCGCCGGCTGATTTGGCTTAGTAACCACTTGGGCTGGAATATAAGGAACATGAATAAAGCCCCCTTTTATTTTGGGATAACGCGTAGAAATTAAATGCTGGACATAATACATGACATAATTACAAACAAAGGTACCCGCCGTATACGAAACCGCGGCAGGAATTCCGTTTTCATTAAGAGCCGAAACAATTGCTTTAACTGGCAATTGGGTAAAATAAGCCGTTGGACCATCGGCAAAGATAGCTTCATCAAGCGGTTGATTCCCCTGATTATCAGCAATTCGCGCATCTGCTAGATTAATAGCAACTTTTTCTACCGTAATATTAAAGCGTCCCCCTGCTTGCCCAACATTTAAAACCAGATCAGGCTGATAAGTTTGAATTGCTTGCTGAATAATTGGTCCAACTTCATTAAATACAGTGGGAATTTCTAAGGTAATTATCTTAGCACCACTTATTTGGGTTGGTAATTTTTTTACCGCTTCTAAAGCTGGGTTAATTTTCTCAGAGCCAAACGGGTCAAAGCCCGTTACTAAAATTTTCATTTTGTCCTCCATTAAGCTAGTTGTTTTAACGCCATAATAATTCTTTTAGTGTTCACTTGTGGAGAAATATGATTTCCCGCTTTTTTAGTTTCTAAAATTTTTTCAGCAAATTGCTGCAAATTAATTTCTTCTATCTTCAAGTTAAGTTCTTTAAGTGTTGTCGGTAATAAGAGATTAGCAAATAAATCATGGTAAAAAGGATATTCTGCCAGTCTTTGTTCTGCTAACAATTGCAGTAAAATACCCACTGCAACAATTTGACCATGACTACCTGTAATAGTTAATTCTTTGTCTCCCATAATAACATTATGAAAGCCATGAGCTAAGCTTAAGCCCGCATTTTCAAAACCTAGACCACTTAACAAAATATTAGCTTCAACGACATTTTCAAAGGATTGCGTAATCATCCCTTTTCTTTGAGCGTGACAAGCATTTGCAATTTCATCAATTAAAATATCGTGGCAACTTTTCGCTAGGCTTAACGCGGCCAACGTTGGTTTTTCATGGCGTGTATTTCGTCCATTTTCTTCAAAGATACTTCTAGCTTCAATATAAGTTGCAATCCCATCTGCAAATCCTGCAATTAACATGGTTTGCGGCGCATTTAAAATGACGTTCGTATCTACCAAAACAATCGCTGGATTTTTTTCATAAAAATCATACTTTTGGAAATTTCCTTTTTCGTCATAAATCACTGAAATACGGGAAGTAGCCGCATCAGTCGCAGCGGAAGTCGGTAAGACAGCAATTGGTAAATTACTCACATGGGCAATCATTTTCCCCAAATCCATTGCCTTACCACCACCTAAAGCAATGACAAATTGACAATTAAAATTTTTTATAACTTCTTTAGCTTCTACTAAAAGTTCTCCTGAGATGACGTTATCAACTAAAATTGTCGTACTTGCAATTTCTTGCTCGACTAAATGATGGACAAAATCTGTTCCTAGCATTTGCATTACAAAAGAATCAGATACTATTAACGCTCGATTACCTAATCTAAGTAGCCGATGTAGTTGCGTTTTAAAGGCATCCGGACCTTGTATGTACTCTTCGGGACTGGTAAAAACGCGCATAAAATCACTCCTTTTTCTCAATTATTTTAACTATACCGCAAAAAGCAAAAGAGTTCATGGGAATTTTCCATGAACTCTTTTGTCTATTTTTTCTTACCACCAAAAGCATCTTTCATTTTATCAAAGAAACCTTCTGATTGTTGTTCGGTTAATTTTGTGCCACTCACTTCCGCAAATTGACGTAAAGCTTGTTTTTGCTCTTCATTTAAGTTTTTCGGCGTAATCAGCTTAACTTTGACGTGTTGGTCACCGTTACCTGTTCCTCTAAGTTTTGGCGCACCTTTTCCACGCAAACGGAAATTGGTACCTGTTTGTGTTCCAGCAGGCACTTTTAATTTCACTTCACCATGAACAGTCGGTACATTAATTTCATCTCCTAGTGCTGCTTGGACAAAATTAAGTGGTAATTCATAGTAGATTTCAGCCCCATCGCGATCAAAGATGTCGCTTTCTTCTACTCGGAAGACAACGTATAAATCACCATAAGGTCCGCCGTTTTCACCAGCCTCACCTTGATTTTGCAGACGCATTTGTTGACCGTCTTCTACCCCAGCTGGAACTGTAACTTTTACTTCATGCGCTTTTTTTTCATGACCAGAACCGTGACAAGTTGGACATGGTTCTTTAATTTCTTTACCAGTACCATGGCACACATCACAAGTTTGACGACTCATCATTCGTCCTAGTGGTGTTTGACGTTCCACATTAATCGTACCTGCACCATGACATTTTGAACATGTCACTGGTTGAGTTCCTGGTTTAGCACCATTCCCACCACAAGTATGACACACTTCTTCACGGTTATATTTAACCGTTTTTTCGACGCCAAAAATTGCTTCTTCAAACTTCAAATTCACCGCATATTGTAAATCTGCCCCTTGGCGCGGTGCGTTTGGATCAACAGAACGGCCACCACCGCCACCAAAGAAGGATTCAAAGATATCCTCAAAGCCGCCAAAACTACCGCCGCCACTAAATCCACCATAGTTGCCACCAAAACCACCGTAGCCACCACCATAATTAGGATCGGTACCAGCATGACCATACTGATCATAAGCTGCACGTTTTTGCGGATCGCTTAAGATTTCATAAGCTTCTGAAATCTCTTTAAATTTTTCTTCAGCATCAGGTTCTTTATTAATATCCGGGTGATACTTTTTGGAAAGCTTGCGATATGCTTTTTTGATTTCGTCATCGGAAGCTCCCTTTTGCAGCCCGAGGACTTCGTAATAATCACGTTTGTCTGCCATAGGCTTTCCCTCCACATACTTTTATTCTCACTTGGGTATTTTAACACATTTTAAAAGGAAGCTAAACTATCTCATAGAAAAAGCCAAAGCAATGGCCTTGGCTTTTTCCTCCTAAAGTACAAAATAGATCTTATAGACTAAAATTATTTATCGTCGCCATCTACTTCTTCAAAATCAGCATCGACAACGTCATCTGCGCCGCCTTGTGCTTCATTTGGGTTAGCTTCAGCTTGTTGTTGCGCAGCTTGTTCATATAATTTAACCGTTAAGTTTTGCACGATTTCACTCAATGCATCACGTTTCGCTTTCATATCTTCTAAATTATTTGCTTCAACTGCTGCTTTTAATTCATCTCGTGCATCTTCTGCTTTTTTAACTTCGTCAGCGTCAACTTTACCTTCTAATTCTTTCAATGTTTTGTCAACAGAGAATAATAAAGCATCGACGTCATTACGTAAGTCTACTTCTTCTTTACGGGCTTTATCTGCTTCAGCATTTGCTTCAGCATCTTTTACCATCCGTTCGATTTCATCATCTGATAAACCTGATGAAGATTTGATTGTAATTTTTTGTTCTTTTTGTGTTCCTAAATCTTTGGCTGATACATTTACAATCCCGTTTTTATCAATATCAAAGGTTACTTCGATTTGTGGGATACCACGAGGAGCAGCCGGAATATCAGTTAATTGGAAACGACCTAAAGTTTTGTTATCTGCTGCCATTGGGCGTTCACCTTGTAACACGTGAATGTCAACAGCTGGTTGGTTATCTGCTGCGGTTGAGAATACTTGTGATTTACTTGTTGGGATAGTAGTATTACGGTCAATCAATTTAGTAAATACGCCACCCATTGTTTCAATCCCTAATGATAAAGGTGTAACATCAAGTAAGACAACATCTTTTACGTCACCTGTAATAACCCCACCTTGAATAGCGGCACCCATCGCAACAACTT
This sequence comes from Enterococcus sp. DIV0755b, assembly GCF_051713765.1. Classification (NCBI taxonomy): domain Bacteria; kingdom Bacillati; phylum Bacillota; class Bacilli; order Lactobacillales; family Enterococcaceae; genus Enterococcus; species Enterococcus sp. DIV0755b. The sequence goes on from NZ_JBIOQN010000001.1 coordinate 1,966,663, forward strand.
CATCTGGGTTAACAGATTTATTAGGTTCTTTACCAGTTTCTTTACGAACTGCTTCTACAACTGCAGGAATACGAGTTGAACCACCAACTAAAATAACTTCATCTACTTCAGATTGTGATAAACCAGCATCTTTTAAGGCTTGGCGTACAGGAACTTTAGTACGTTCAACTAAGTCAGCTGTTAATTCATCAAATTTAGCACGCGTTAATGTCATTTCTAAGTGTAATGGACCAGCATCGCCTGCGGTAATAAATGGTAAGCTAATTTGTGTACTTGTTACACCAGATAAATCTTTTTTCGCTTTTTCAGCAGCATCTTTCAAACGTTGCATTGCCATTTTATCATTTGAAAGATCAATTCCATTTTCTTTTTTGAATTCTGCAACCATGTGATCGATGATTTTGTTATCAAAGTCATCCCCACCTAAATGGTTATCACCGGCAGTTGATAATACATCAAAGACACCGTCGCCTAATTCCAAAATAGAAACGTCAAAAGTACCACCACCAAGGTCAAAAACTAAGATCTTTTCATCACGATCTGTTTTATCTAGACCATAAGCTAGCGCAGCTGCTGTTGGTTCGTTTACGATTCGTTCCACTTCAAGACCTGCGATTTTACCAGCATCTTTTGTCGCTTGACGTTGGGCATCGTTAAAGTAAGCAGGGACTGTAATAACTGCTTTTTCAACTTTTTCACCTAAATAATCTTCAGCAAAGCCTTTAATATATTGTAAAACCATCGCTGAGATTTCTTGTGGTGTATAAGATTTACCTTCTACTTCAACTTTATAACCAGCTTCACCCATATGACGTTTAATAGAAGAAACTGTATTTGGGTTTGTCACTGCTTGACGTTTTGCAACTTCCCCAACTTGAATTTCACCGTTTTTAAAAGAAACAACTGAAGGAGTTGTACGGTTACCTTCTGGATTTGCAATAATTTTTGCTTCTCCGCCTTCTAAGACTGCAACAGCAGAGTTTGTAGTACCTAAGTCAATACCAATAATTTTACTCATAATAAAACGCTCCTTTGTTAATTATCTCTAGTAAATTTTTAATCATTTATTGTGCTACAACAACCATACTTGGTCGCAAAACGCGATCATGTAATTTGTAGCCTTTTTGTAATACCTGCACAATTGTATTTGCAGGCACATCATCACTTGCTTCAACTGTTTGTACGCCTTGATGGAAATTTGGGTCAAAAGTTTCACCAGCTGCAGGAATTTCTTCAATTCCTTCTTCTTTTAGCGCTTGTTGTAAACTAGCCAGTGTCATTTCGACACCTTTTTTCAAGTTCATACCTTGATCATCTGTCACTTCAGTTGCCATTGCCCGTTCCAAATTGTCAATTGCTGGCAATAATTTTTTGGCTAAATCTTGGGAGCGATAACGTTGTAACAATTCTCTTTCATTACGATTACGATTGGTAATATTAGCAATTTCCGCTCGGGCACGTAGTAATTGATCATCCAATTCATCAATTTTTGTTGTCAATTCAGTTAACTCATCTGTAACCGATTCTTGTTCTTCTAAATCTTTCAACTCGGCTACTTCTTCTTCTAATTCTTGATCTTTTACTTCTTGATCTTTTTCTGACACTGAACTTGCCACCTTTCTATGCAAATTTCTTATTTAACTTGTTGCATCTAACCCGCGGTAGTATTCCGCTAGTTTCTCAGCTAGTTCACGAGAAAATACATCAAGTAAACCAAACATTTTAGAATACTGCATACTTGCAGGCCCCAATAATGCTATAACTCCTTTACCATGACCTGAAATATCATAACTAGCTTGAATCAAGCTCATATTATGAAATAAGTCATTGCCCAATTCATCACCAATTCTAATAGCGATACTATCTGTGGGAGGAATCAAAAGTTGCATCAATTCTTCAGGGTCTTTCATAAAGCGGTAAATGGATTTAAACTGAGCCACATCTTGTGATGGTTCAAAATCAATCATATTCATTCGACCGCCTACAAACACTTTTTCTTCAAAAATTTGACCTAACATTAAATCAAATAAATCTAAAATACCTTCAGTTGTTTGAAAGTACTTATGCAAGATCATCGGAATCTCAGTACGCAGACGTTGGTAAACCGTAAGTAACGGCTCACCTACTAGTTTATCGTTGATGATCCGTACCATCTTCTCCAAGTCAGCTCCGCTGACATTTTGCGGTAAGGCAAAAACTTGACTTTCGACATTGCCCTGATCTGTTACAATAATCGCAATCACTTGACGGCTATTTAAAGGCACAATCCGAAATCCTGTCAGACGTCTATCCTTCATATCTGGACCTAACGAAAACGCAGTATAACTAGTCAAGCTTGATAAAATTTCAGCAGAGCGCTGAATAATATCATTAATTTCATGAAACTCCTGACCAAAAGATTGCTTAATCACCTGCATCTCTGTCTTGGCTACACGGGTAGGTTTCAATAAATGATCGACATAATAACGATAACCCTTCATCGAAGGAATACGACCAGAAGAAGAATGGGTCTTTTGTAATAGACCAGCCTCTTCTAAGGCCTTCATATCATTACGTATCGTAGCAGAACTCGCCTTAATTCCAGCGGCCATTAACGACTTTGATCCTACCGGCAACCCGGTCTTCGTATAATGTTGGATAATGAGACGCAGAATATCTTGTTGTCTGTTCGTCAACATATTCATCACCTCGTATTTAGCACTCAATCATTCTAAGTGCTAACACATATTAATATACCACAAGAAAGAATATTGTCAAGAAATGCGCAACAAAAAATTAGCACTCTTATACAAAGAGTGCTAACAATCTTTTTCAGTTATATCAAGGGTTTCAAAGAATTAAAAAATTAATCTAACAAAAACTTCTCAAAAATTTCATTTCCAATCAGTAACCCTTTTTTAGTCAAAGCAATATGTTTATCAGACACCACAAGCCAATCTTTTTTGACCAAATCACGCATCACATCCCCATAAATCACTTCCATATCCACTCCGAATTTTTGTTGGAAATTAAACTTTGAAATTCCGCTTTTTTTGCGTAAACCCAAAAACATTTCTTCTTCTATTTGATTATTTCGGCTTAATATTTCTGTCTCATAGATAGGTAATTGATTTTCTCGCAAAGGTTTTAAATAATGCTGAATTGGACCAAAATTTTTATAGCGTTCATTACCGAGATAACCACTTGCGCCAGCGCCAAAACCAAAATAATGTTCATTATTCCAATAAACTAAATTATGTTGTGACTCAAAGCCTGGTTTGGCAAAATTACTGACTTCGTATTGAAATTTCCCCGTATTTTGCATGGCGATCATTGTTTCTTCAAACATCTGACCTTCAATTTCTTGATCTGGCATCTCTAGACGTCCTTGTCTTACCCAATTCATGAACATTGTCTTATTTTCCAAGATTAAAGAATAAAGTGAATAATGTGGTAAATCTAGTTCAATTGCCCGTTTTAGTGTATCACGAAAACTCGTTAGTGTTTGGCCGGGCAATGCATAGATTAAATCAATGGAAACATTTTGAAAATCCGCTTTTTCTAGAAAATTCATCGTAGCGTAAACGTCTTTTACCGTATGTTTACGACCGATTTTTTTAAGCAATACATCGTCAAAAGTCTGAACCCCCATGGACAAGCGATTGACTTGATAGTTTTTCATCACTTGTAGCTTTTCATAAGTTAAATCACCCGGATTTGCTTCAACGGTGAACTCTTTAACAGATTCCATGGGAAAAAGTTGATTAATGCCACTTAATAAAGTATCCAATTGCCCCACTGAAAGCGAGGTTGGCGTTCCACCCCCAACATACAACGTGGGACTTTTTTGAATAGGATTTTTTTCTAAGGCAAGTGCCATTTCTTTTAATAAACAATCAATGTACTCATCTACCGGCTGTCCTTCTAAAAAGACTTTATTAAAGTCGCAATAATAACAGATATGTTCACAAAAAGGAATATGAATATATGCCGAAATAGCTTTATCTATTTGTTTTTCTACTTGCTTCATTACTTATTTCCTCTCAATTAACGTTACTTTTTCATAACTTATTACTTCGTCTATCTTACCATAAGTCATATATTCAAGATAGAAAGGCTTTTTAAAAGCTTATGCAACAGGTCATTTCATTAAGCTCTGGCGTTTTTTATGTAAAAATTAAAAAGACTAGAAAATTCCCTTCTAGCCTTTTTAATTCGTTAGCTGTTTTTTACATAGCGGTTGCGGGGGTGATTTTTGCAAGCTTCACTACAAGCACCTAAATGTTTGGCTTCATTTTCCTCAGAAGCCAAAATCCGACGATTACACTCAGGATTACTACAATTAATATATCGCTCGCAAGGAGTGCCATCAAAATAATCGCGACCAACTACCTGTTTATCTACCTGATTGATCTCTACACTAACCCGTTCATCAAAAACATACATTTTACCATCCCACAGTTCACCACGAACTGCTGGATCTTTACCATAAGTTGCAATACCGCCTTGTAATTGTCCAACATCTTTAAAGCCTTCTTTTACAAGCCAACCGGAAAATTTTTCACAACGAATTCCACCAGTACAATAAGTTACGACACGTTTTTCCATAAATTCTTCTTTATGTTCTAATATCCACTGGGGTAATTCACGGAAATTGCGAATTTCAGGACGAATTGCCCCTCTAAAATGTCCTAAATCATATTCATAATCGTTGCGAGCGTCGATTACTACAGTATTTTCATCCAACAAAGCTTCTTTAAATGCCATTGGTGATAAATAATCTCCCGTTAAGTCATTAGGGTTTAAATCTTCCGCCAATTTCAATGACACAATTTCTTGCCGCGGACGCACAAACATTTTTTTAAAGGCATGTTCTTTTGCCTCATCCACTTTAAAAACAATATCTTTAAAGCGGTCATCGTTTTGCATAGCTTGTTGGTAAGCTAAAGTCGCTTTTTTTAAACCAGAAACAGTACCGTTAATTCCTTCTTTTGCAACTAAAATTCGACCTTTTAAACCCAGTTTTTGACAAAATTCCAAATGCTCTTTTGCAAAACTCTCTGGATCTTCAATCGTTGTATATTTATAGTAGAGTAACACTTCGTAATCCATATCAAATCCCCTTTCGCTAGTAGTATAGCGAATCAGCAGGCTAGAAGAAATTTCTCTGCTTGTATAAAACAGCGCAAAGTCGCGGTCATTAGAATATTTATTGCCACATTTTTCTTCTTTTTACGTTTTATTTCTTTTGTAATCAGTTTTTTTATAGTCGCTACGACAATATTAGATTTGAATATTTTTCACAATTACTTTTAAAATTTTAAAGGAAAGTCGCTTTTTAATAAGTATTTTTTTCCATTGCAATACTTGGTTTAAAAAAATTAAAAAGGTATCTTGCGAGTATACTCGCAAGACACCTTTTAGACTAATATTCCATTAAAGTAATCATATCGTAATCTTTAATTTTATCACGACCATGTAACTCCATCAATTCAATTAAAAAGGCACAGCCAACAACAACGCCACCTAATTCTTCAACTAATTCTGTCGTCGCCTTAATCGTACCACCTGTTGCTAATAAATCGTCACAAATTAAAACACGTTGTCCTGGCTTAATTGCATCTTCATGCAACGTTAAGGTATCTGTACCGTATTCTAAATCATATGTTACTTCGATTGTCTTGCGGGGTAATTTACCTTTTTTCCGTACTGGTGCAAAGCCTACTCCTAATTCATAAGCAACTGGACACCCAACGATGAAACCACGAGCTTCAGGTCCAACTACCATGTCGATTCTTTTTTCTTTAGCATAATCTACAATTTGTTTTGTAGCTTCACGATATGCCATTCCATCTGCCATTAAAGGTGAAATGTCGCGAAAAACAATTCCTTTTGAAGGATAATCGGGAATACTTGCAATATAGTCTTTTAAATCCATTTTGTTTCCTCCTAGTTTTCAAACCATGTTTTTAAAGTTGCTATGTCACTTAGCAAAAGAAACTCTTCAGTTTTAATTTTTTGTTGTCTGTTTTGATAGACTTGACTTGAAGTCAAATCTTTTTTGCCAGCTATCTCAGCTTGGCGCAAAACACCATCGCTTATTGTAACAAATTCCAGATCAAAAAACACCTGAATCATAAAAATTAATAATTTTTCGGGTATTCTTAGAAATTGCGCAATACTTGGTAATTTATAACGCACGTCTAATGTTTTTTGGCGAGCGATTAATTTAAATAAACGTCCATACTGTTCTCTTGTACCTAACCCATCTAAATAAGCATCGTCACTGGCACTTAAAATTAAATATACTTGTTGGACATTTGTTGCTGTTCTGATTTCTTTTAAAGTTACAGCGTCATTCGGACAGTCTAAAAAGGCAATACTAGAAAATCTTTTCGTTGATTCTAATGCACTTAGATGCGCTAAATCTTGAAAATGAACTACTTCTGTAAAATGAAATTTTTGGAATTCTTCTGGTAATTTATGGTTGAAGTGGATAAAAAGCGTATCAGCTGCAAACCGTAAATGTTGCCGATTTTTCTTTGCCCTTAAATCGATCACTTGTAAACCGACAGCTGCAAAATCTACTAGTTGTAGCTGTGGCGATTGACGACCATTCCATTCATTAATTTGAAGTTGTCCAACTAAGGATAGTTCATTGTTTTCAATGACAGCAGCTTGATTGCCAAAACCAAAACCAATGGTCATTAGCTGGGCATGATCATTGTCAGTTAAAGTAAATTTAAGATGATTATTATCGGCACCAATAGTTTTGATATCTTTTGGATAAACATGTTGAAACATAAAATATGGCTGCGGATTGTCCATTCCAAAAGGAGCTAATTTTTTTAACTCTTTAATTAAGTCTAAATTAGCCTCAGAAATTGAAATCACTGCATCAATTGCTAGTGAATTCCCCAACAGCAGCTCTTTATGTCCTTTGGCAAAATTTTCTACCCGCTCTTTAAATTCTGTTAACGCACCTTGTGGCAAGCTAACTCCCACTGCCGCATGATGCCCCCCAAAACTTGTAAATAAATCCCGCAAGCTATCTAACATTTCAAACATATTAAGTGAGTCAGTACTACGACCAGATCCTTTAGCAATGCCATCTTCTTTAATCGTTAGCACAAGAGCGGGCTTACCTGTTTCTTTTAAAATACGGCCGGCGACAATTCCTAAGACGCCTTCATGCCATCCTTGTTTTGCAACAATATGAATATCATCTTCAGGCTCAATTAACGCCAATGCTTCTTTCGTAATCGTTTCAACTAAACTTTTACGCTCTTTATTAATACTATCTAATTCTTTCGCTAATGATTCAGCTTCGCTTTGGTCAAATGTCTTTAGTAAAGTAACCGCTTTATTTGGATCAGCGAGGCGACCGATCGCATTTAAGCGAGGGGCTAAAGCAAAACCAATACTTTGTTCATCGAGTTTAGTTTCATCAACTCCACTAATTTTTAACAAAGCCTGTAAGCCTAAACGCTCCGTTTGTTGCAATGCTTTTAGTCCATAGGTGACCAAAATACGATTTTCATCAGTTAAAGAAACCATATCCGCCACAGTACCAATAGCCACTAAATCCAAAAATTCAGCGGGAACTTCTTCTAAAAGCGCACACGCTACTTTAAATGCCACACCGACACCGGCAAGTTCGCCAAAAGGATAATTGCCTTTAGGATGACGGGGATGGATGATACCAAAAGCATTTGGCAATGTCTTTGATAATTCATGGTGGTCGGTAACGATAACATCAACACCTTGTTCATTAGCGTAATCAATCGCTTCATGTCCTGATACCCCATTATCAACAGTAATAATCAGCTGAATTCCACTAGCAATCATCTCTTTATAGACTGCAAGATTAGGACCATAACCATCTTTAAAGCGATTGGGCAAATAAAAACTAACATCTGCCCCTAAAAGCTCCAAGGCTTCGGTCATGATAGTCGTACTGGTAATACCGTCTGCATCGTAATCACCATAGACCATAATTCGTTCACCATTTAAAACAGCCCCTTGAATACGCTCCACCACTTTTTCCATCTCAAATAACTGAAAAGGATCATGTAATCTTTCAATTTGTGGTTGTAAAAATTCCGCTAACGCTTCTTCTGATTGGATTCCTCTCTGCCAAAGAAGGCGGGCTAACGTTTTATTTAAATTAAGTTTTTCGCATTGTTGCAAAAATTCTATTGGCATTTCCGTCTTTTTCGGAAGTTGCCAGTTATACATAGAGCTACTCAAAAAATCACTCCCAACCAGATTATTATAGCAAAAGCAGCAAAGCTTGGAAAGTTTTCCACTACGCTTTTAATTGTTATTTGACCATTTGCGCTAAACTACAAATAGATTTTACAAAACTAAGCCAATCATTTTAGCATCTCCTTATCCATTCAAACGATTCCAACGAAAGCTTTTTTTCACAAAATGACTAAATTGGCTTTCCTCAAAAAAAGGCGATATGACAAAAGTCTTGTCACATCGCCTTTTTTAGAAATAAATAACCTGACAGAAGTAGCTTTCTGTCACAATCTCTTAAACTTGCTTATTTTTGATTAAAGATACCACCCGCTAGCCAATCGCCAACTTTAGGAAACAGACTATACAATTGACTAGCCGCCGCCATTACCCGCGGACGATTGATTTCTCTTTTACTCTTTTGTACTCCTTTTATAATAGCTTTAGCCAACACATCCGGTTCTAAAACCATATTACCTAAATTAGCTAAATAATTGCCGCTTGGGTCTGCTTGTTCAAAAAAGTTAGTAGCAATCGGGCCTGGATTAACAGTCATAACATGAATACCCGCTGGTTTTAGTTCCAAGCGTAACGCATTGGAAAAACCCAACACAGCAAATTTTGTTGCAGAATATACAGCAGTCTTAGGTGTAGCCATTTTCCCAGCCATTGACGCAATATTTACAATAGTACCTGGTTTTTCAGCTTCTAGCATTCCTAGCGCGATTTGTTGTGTCAAGACCATCATCCCTAAAACGTTAACTTCAAACATTTGATAAGCCTTTTGCATATCAAAAGAAACAAAATCGGCGAAAATTCCAAAACCAGCATTATTAACTAATACATCAACACTTCCCACTTCATTTTGAACCTTTTCAAGCATTGAGAACACGCTTTCAGGTTGCGCAACATCCAATTGAAAAGCGTAAGCAGCTTTGCCACTTAACTCCTCACATTGTTCTTTGACTTTACCGATTAAATTGATGCGACGGGCACAAACAATAACAATTGCCCCTTTTTTTGCGGCTTCATAACAAATTTCTTCTCCTAGTCCACCAGAACCACCTGTCACCAAAACAACTTTATCTGTTAAATCCATTATCATCAGTCCTTTAATTCGTTTTGAAAGGGAATTTCAATAATATCAAAATCTTTGGCAATTTTCGTATTGGGAAAAATTTCTTGCGCTTCTTTTTCCAAATTTAGAGCATCTTGAGCTAAATAGCGGGCACTGATATGGGTTAAAATCAACCGTTTAGCGCGGGAAGCTTTTGCAACTTCTGCTGCTTGATGCGTCGTAGAATGATAATAATTGCGCGCCATTTTCGCTTCTGTTTTATTAAAAGTACTTTCGTGTACTAAGACATCGGCATCTTGGGCTAATTTCACCGAAGCATTCGTAATTCTAGTATCCCCTAAAATGGTGACAATCCGTCCTTTTTTTGCTTGCCCGACGTAGTCTGATCCTTTGATTATTTCACCTGTTGCAAGCGTTACAGTTTTTCCTTTTTTTAATTGGCCAAAGATGGGACCAGGTTTAATTCCTAATTCTAATAATTTTGCAACTTGTAATTCACCATCATGATCATGTTCAACGACGCGATAACCATAACTTTCAATCCCATGATCTAACAACTCGCAAGTAACCGTAAATTGTGAATCACTAAAAACAACCCCCGGCGTTACTTCGATAAATTTAAGACTATAAGCTAAACGTGTTTGTGAGATTTTTAAAGCATTTAAAACAAACTGCTTAATCCCAACTGGACCATAAATCTCTAAAGGTTCCATTCCACCTTGAAAAGAACGACTACTAATTAAACCAGGCAAACCAAAAATATGATCGCCATGCAAATGTGTAATAAATATTTTTTCAATTTTACGAGGACGAATATTGGTCCGCAAAATTTGCATTTGCGTGCCTTCGCCACAATCAAATAGCCAAACGGCATTGCGCTCATCTAATAATCTCAATGCAATGCTTGTCACATTGCGATGTTTTGCCGGCACACCAGCACCGGTTCCTAAAAACTCTAATTCCATTTTTTAACCTGGCTTTCTAAAAATTTAACGAACGAAAGGTTCTACAGTAGTATAACACGCCTAAAAGCCAAATTTTATTTTTGTTTTATTCTTTTGAATTTTTGTTATCACCTTCATGGCTTTTGGCCCAGCTATCTTTGGCTTTTTCTTTTGTTTCTTTGGTGACTTGTTGGGCTTTTTGAATTTCTGCTTGCACCTCATCATAATCAAAACGCGTAATTTCACCATGAAGTTGTTCAAAGACAATTTTGTTTAGTGGACGATTGTCTTCTTCTTCGGCGATAACTATTAAGCCTGTTTGCCCGGGAGCTATTTTATTTAGAAGAAATTTGAAAATGTCCTGCGCTTCACTAATTTCTTTTGCATCTCTCGTGGCACCAATCATGCTACCACCAAACCAACCCAACAAAATTGCCAACGGGCTGATTAATACCCCGACTAACATGCCGATAAATCCACCTTTTGAGGCATTATCGTTGCCTGTAAAGTCCATAAAATCTTCAATTTTAAACTGATGACTGCCATCATCTTGATGGGTTACAACGGCCATTTGTTCTGCCTTTAATTCCCGCTTTAAAACTAATTGCTTTACTTCTGAAAACGCTTGATAACTTTCTGATGCAACTTCAAAATTCATTACAATTACCCGCTTACTCATAATAGTCCTCCTAACTATATCGTATTATTTTGTTTTATAAGTTGAGTGTACCAGTAAAGTAAAAGAAAGAAAAAAGAAAAGCAAACGAGTCGGTGTTTTTTTAAAGTGTGTCATTTTCCCACCACTTTAAAGTTACACTGTACTCGTTTGCTTTTTTATTTATTCGACAAATTCAAATTCAAAATTGCCAATCCGAACAATATCGCCGTCTTTTGCACCGCGAGCGCGCAAGGCTTCATCGACACCTAGCCCTCTTAGTTGTCGTGCAAAGCGCATTACCGTTTCGTCATGGGCAAAATTAGTCATTTGGAATAATTTTTCAATTTTATCCCCGCTTAAGACCCAAGTAGCATCTGGTTCGCGTGTGATTTCAAATTCAGGTTCATCCGACTGATAACCGTAATGCACCACGTCTTCTTCAATTTCTTCATCATATAAAGGAAATTCAGGTGTTGTTTCCAATAAATCAGCAGTTGCATTCAACAGTGCTTGTAAACCTTTTTTAGAAACTGCAGAGATTGGAAAAATTGGAATATCATCCGCGAATTCGTCTGTTTTTTGCCCTTGTAATTTTTCTTTGAAGTTTTTTAAATTTTCTTCTGACTGGGGCATGTCCATTTTATTGGCGACAATAATTTGAGGACGTTCTAACAAACGTAAGTTATGACTTTCCAACTCCTTATTAATCGCTAAGTAGTCTTCATAAGGGTCGCGCCCTTCCATCCCGCTCATATCAATCACATGTAAAATGACCCGCGTACGTTCAATATGACGTAAAAACTGCGTGCCTAAGCCTACGCCTTGTGAAGCCCCTTCAATTAATCCAGGTAAATCAGCGACAGCAAAGCTCCGACCATCACTAGTAGTAACCATACCAAGATTTGGCACTAAAGTAGTAAAGTGATATGCACCAATTTTAGGACGGGCAGAAGAGATAACAGAAAGTAATGTTGATTTACCGACAGAAGGAAAACCAACTAACCCAACATCTGCTAGCACTTTTAATTCTAATTCGATTTTCCGTTCTTGGCCAGGTTCACCATTTTCAGCTAACTCTGGAGCTGGATTACGCGGTGAAGCAAAACGAGTATTGCCACGACCACCACGACCGCCACGCGCCACGACTAACGTTTGACCTTCTGTTACCAAATCTCCTAATAACGCACCGGTTTCGGCATCTCGAACAGTTGTCCCTGGCGGAACTTTGACATACGCATCTTCTGCTCCACGGCCGTGCATCCCTTTACTCATCCCATTTTCTCCGGGAGTAGCTTTAAAATGACGATGAAATCGAAAATCCATCAAGGTGCGTAAGCCTTCATCCACAACTAATATAACGTCACCGCCATGACCGCCATCGCCTCCAGCCGGACCACCGTCAGGTACGTACTTTTCACGTCTGAAAGCAACCATACCGTCACCGCCCTTGCCGGCTTTAACGTCAATTGTTACTTGATCTAAAAACATGGACATTTTTTGTCCTCCATTCTATTCCCATAATTAAGTCTTCATTATTGTAACGACCAAATGGTTATTTGTCTATGATTTTAAAATTTATCAACTTTATTCATAAAGACTTAAAAAGCTCTTAACCTTCTCTTTATATCGTTCTGGGTTTTTACTGTAACTTTCTGCATGTTCAGCTCCATCTACCACCCATTTTTCTTTCGGTGCGCTAGTGGCAGCATAAACTTCATCTAGCATGCTAAATGGTACAAATGTATCATCAGAGCCATGAATAAAGAGCATTGGTGTCTTATTTTTTTCCAATTGCTTAGTGACATCTCCTTCAGTAAAGAAAAAACCTGCGCGCAAGCGTGTGACTAAATTTGTCACTTGAATAATAGGAAATGTCGGTAAATTAAACATTTGCTGATACTGATAGACAAGTTCTGCCTTAATGGAAGAATAACCACAATCTTCTACGATTGCTTTAACATTTGCAGGTAGTTTTTCTCCAGATGTCATCATCACAGTAGCAGCACCCATACTAACACCATGTAGAACAATCGTCTCATCTTCACCGTTTTGTGTTAGGACTCTATCTATCCATTGAACGTAATCTTTTCGCTCTGGCCAACCAAAGCCAATATAATCCCCTTGACTTTCACCGTGCCCTCTCGCATCTGGTACTAATACATTATAGCCTAATTCATGATACATTCCGGCAAACTGATACATTGATTCAGCATCTCCCATATAACCGTGGGCGATAATCGCAGTTTTATGACTTTCATTTTCAGCCGGTAAATAAATTCCTCTTAATTTCAATCCATCTTGACTAGTTAAATACCAGTTAGTTCTTGTACTCCCTTTAAACCATGTTAATGCTTTATCTGTTGGTTTGTTATCTACGGATGCTTGTGCCTCATCATTAGCTAAAAAATCTTTTTCAGCTGGAACAAACGCGTAATCATAAAAATAATTACCCGCAAAAGCTAAACCGCCAAGTAATAAAACAAAAATAATACCAATTGTAATCCAGACTTTTTTCATTTCTTTTCCTCACTTAAAAATTAATCACAAATCGTGTTTTTCGGTTGATGATGGTAACTAAAAGCAGCCTTGATATCTTCTTTTGATGTTCGTGCCAACGAAAGTGTTAGATTTTCACATTCCTGTTGCGTAAAAAAGCCGACATCAACTGTCTCCAATCCTTTTTTAATCGCTGTGTTCTTTGCTTTACAATAAACAAAAAACTTATAAACATACGTTAAACTAGCAGGATAATTATGTTTGGCTTTGTCTTTGACTGCCATTAATTGCAGTGGTGTAACCATAATGCCAGCTTCTTCATAGATTTCTTTTGCAGCTACTTCAAAAGGAGAATACCCAATATCTCCCCAGCCACCAGGAAGTGTCCAACTATCGTCACTTTTTTCTTTAACAAGTAGCAGTTTATCCGCCACAAAAACAACACCACGGACATCTACTTTAGGAGTAGCATAGCCATCATCGGTATAAAGATAATGTTGAATTTGAGTTTCGTCCCAATCGGTTAGTAGCCCCAACAACTTTTCTGTTACCACTAAAAGTTGATCGTATCGCTCTTGATCAAAGACATCATGACCATATTTTTTACCCGACTGGCCAATTCCTTGTAATTCATTTAGCAAAAGTGCCAGTTGCTTTTCCATCTTCTCGCCTCCAACTTTATTATTATACCAAAAATATTTTTAGAGATAACTATTAGTAACTAAAAAATCGACTTGAAAAGCTAAAAATAATCGTTTCCTTAACAAAAAAACCAGCTAACACAGCCATTAAAACGAAGAAGTAACTTTTACCTTTTCATTTTAAAGAAGATGTCAACTGGAAATTTCAACTCTATTTATTTTCGATTAATTTAAAACTTGACCATGGTTTCAAAAAGTCTAATAAGAAAAGTTCATCATCACTAATACGACCGACAACGTTCACACGACCGTCATTTTTCATCGCTTTTAAAGCAATTTGTGTTTCACCTTTATATTGTCCATAACCTACATTATCAATCAACACATCGCCATGCTCCATGTCTTTTGTGTTATGAGCTGGGAAAGGTTTATCTTTGTAATAGACCCGTGTCATAGTAGAGCGTAAGATATACTCAGAACGATCACCACGGTAACTATGCAAGTTATCAAATAAACAAATTCGTTCATCTGCAGTGATGTCATCTGCGGGATCCACTTTTAAACTAGGATATTCGGCAAAGAAAGCTTCTGCCATTGCTTTTAATTCTGCTTCTGAAGCATAGGCATTCCCAACGGAAATATCATCAATTAGACCAGTTAAAATTAAATGCTTAACTTGGGTTGCGATTTCTAAGTCACGATGATCTTCTAATGTACACAAACCATCTTGTGTAGGCCAGGGACCAAACGTTGCCGCATGAGAATTGACAAAAGCCATCGTATTTAAATTGTACTTACGGAATTTTTTTGAACAAAAAACAAAGTGGTCATAACTTAAGCCAGAATAACGATGAGGATAGAAGTTATGAGAACCTAGTAAGTTGTTTGTATTTGGTGAATAGCTCATAATATTATCGACATAGTTAGTTCCTTGACTCATATTAATTTCGATTTTAATACCATACGGATTACGCGTCATCTTCGCTTCTTCGGCTCCAGTAAAACCAAGGTCTAAACGAACGCCATAAGCTCCCATTTCATCAAAAAATGAAAGATCATCATAAGAAATACCTAGCTGTTCAAACAAACCAGGATTAATATCGACCATAACTTCCATATCAAGACTATTAGCGTAATCAACTACTTTTTTAAAACCTGCTAATACTTGGTCTTTATCACCTTCTATTTCCAAAAGGCTAGTAAAAACTCGTTTAAAGCCATATTTATGCGCTAAATCTAAATACGCCTTGTCCTTTTCAAAAGTTGAACGTTCTGGATAGACTGAAATACCTAATTTTCCCATTACTCATTTCCTCCTTATTGCTGCTAACTTTGAATGCTCTTACATTATAACAAAAGCGCTTTAATTGGTCTACACCTTTCCCTTTTTAATTTGGGACTCTTATTTATGACCCTTCTTTTCACGACTAGTCAAACTTTTTTATATTTGTTATTCTAAAACTATCTTAAATAAAGGAGCTTATCGCATGATTAAAAAACGTATTTTAGGGGTTGCACTTTTATTTTCAGTGACACTTTTTATCACCGGCTGTAATACCAGTTCAACTTCAACCACCGCTTCTAGCACAAACAAAACAACCGAAACTTCAGAAAAAGTTGACGTTAACCAACTTGATTTACCCCAATTAGATCCTGAGGTAAAAGAAAACGAAGATTTAGTAGAACTTCAAACAGATAAAGGTAATATTAAAATAAAGCTTTTTCCTGAAATTGCTCCAAAAGCCGTAGAAAACTTTATGACACATGCTAAAAAAGGCTACTACGACGGTCTAACTTTTCACCGTGTTATTAATGATTTTATGATTCAAGGTGGCGATCCAAAAGGTGATGGTACAGGCGGTGAAAGTATTTGGGGCGAAGGATTTGCTGCGGAACCTTCCAACCAGCTTTATCATATTCGTGGCGCATTAGCTATGGCACAGTCCCAAGAACCTAATAGTATTGGTAGCCAATTTTATATCGTTCAAAATAAAGATGATATGAGTGATGGTCTTTTAAAAGGTTGGGTGCCAGATAAGATCATTGAAGCTTATAAAAAAGGTGGTTATCCTTCTTTGGATGGTACTTATACTGTCTTTGGTCAAGTGATTGAGGGTATGGATGTTGTAGATAAAATCGCAGCGGTCAAAACTGACGAAAACGACAAACCGGAAACAGCAGTTAAAATTAAAACGATTAAAATTTTACAAGAAGCAAAATCATAACCGTAAAAACGAAATTGCTCCAGCATGATTAAGTTTTAAAAAAAACTTTTTGAAACTACAATGTTTTATAAATAAGCCGATCGCTTAACTTTTACGTAATAAGATGCACACTCGAAAACTGAATCTATAAATTTTTCGTGTTTTCAACTTACTTCTTAAAAAAAACAGATATTCTCTTTACCTACAAAAAAAGTGACAGAAGCAACTTCTTCGTAAATAAGACGGAATTCTCAAAAATTTGAAAAACAATTTTCGAGAATTCCGTCTTATTTCTTGAATCGGGTCGCTTCTCTCACAACCTTTTTTAATTATTTAGCCCCTACAATAAATGTAAAGACACAGTCGGCGACTACTTTTCCTTCCACGGTAGCCACTGAATCAGCGGTTCCAACATTTCCTTTTAACTTTGTAATAGAAAATCGCAATTCTAAACTATCTCCTGGACGTACAAACTCATAAAAATGCGCGTTGTTAATCCCGCCAATATAAGCCGTTGCACCTAGAAACTCAGGTGATTTCAAAATTAAAATCGAACCCGCTTGCGCTAATGTTTCTAAAACAAGTGTACCGGGCATATGAGGATTTTCAGGCTGGCTTTGACAAAAATCTTCGTTATAAGTGATTTGTTTTTGAGCAATAATTTCCTTACCCGCTTTTAAAGCCGTTACTTTATCAATATATAAAATCGGAAAGCGATTTGGAATCAATTCTTTTACTTGGGCAACGCTTAGTGTTTGGCTCATAAGAACCCCTCCTTATTTTTAACAAAAATAGTAATCGAGATAATCTATTTTGATTATCAAAGTATCACAACTACAAAATGCTTGCAAATATCTAAACTTAGCTAAAAAAAATAGTTTGACAATCAAACAATTTTATCTAATAATAAGAAATCATACAAAGAAAACATTGCATTTATTTATTATATTTATTCAAGGAGTGTACACATGAGTTTATTAACTGGAAAAAAAATTGTCGTGATGGGTGTTGCCAATAAACGTTCGATTGCCTGGGGATGCGCGAAAGCATTAACCGATCAAGGTGCTGAAGTAATTTATACTTATCAAAATGAGCGGATGGCAAAACAACTAGAAAAATTAATCGGCAGCGAGGCTTTTAAAGTCGAATGCGATGTCGCCAGTGATGAAAGCATTAAAGAATGTTTTACAAAAATCGGCGACTACGCCGGAGAAATTCACGGAGTAGTTCATGCCGTAGCATATGCAAATAAAGAAGATTTATCCGGCAGTGTAGTAGATATTTCCCGAGCCGGCTATGCCCTTGCACAAGATATTAGTGCGTACTCTTTAATTGCCGTAACACGTTATGCCAAAGATTATTTGGCCCAAAACAGTGGGATTGTGACACTGAGCTATTTAGGTTCACAAAGAGCCGTGCCGAACTACAATATGATGGGAATTGCTAAAGCTGCCTTAGAAGCTGCCGTTCGCTATTTAGCAGCCGATTTATCTCCTCAAGGCATTCGCGTCAATGGAATCTCTGCTGGCGCCATCAAAACGCTGGCGGTCACAGGTGTCAAAGATTACCAAAAATTGATTCAACTTTCAGAAGAAAGAACACCAGATCACGTTGGTGTGACCATTGAAGAAGTCGGTAATACATGTGCTTTTCTTATTAGTCCTGCAGCCAGTGGCATTATCGGCGAAGTAATTTTTGTTGATAAGGGTGTGCATTTGTCTTAAGAAAATAACGAAAGAAAAATTTTTAAAGTGACATCCAAAAGTTAGTGTAAAAAGCTAACTTTTAGACGCCACTATTTTAGTGTCAATTTTATTTTAAGCAGCGGCACCATTAAAAATACCAATTTATCGAAATTTTTTCATAGTATTTAAAAAGATGTACAAATCTGGCTATACTTTTTGTTCACAATTGTCAAAAACCGTTTACAACTAAGCTTCTTTTCGCTATGCTAGCAGTAATTGGTCAAATTTATTGCTGGAGGAAGTTTTATGTCGTATCAAGAAATGCTATTTAGTTTTTTAGGTGGTCTAGGAATTTTCCTGTTTGGTATTAAATATATGGGAGATGGCTTACAAAAAGCCGCTGGTGATCGCCTGCGAGAAGTGCTGAATAAATTCACCTCTACCCCACTGCGGGCTGTGCTGGCCGGAATTATTGTCACTGGCCTGATTCAGAGCAGCTCAGGTACCACGGTCTTGACCGTCGGTTTGGTTAGTGCCGGGTTTATGTCTTTGCGTCAAGCGATTGGCGTTATTATGGGTGCAAATGTCGGGACAACTGTTACAGCCTTCATTATTGGTTTTAATTTAAGTGCCTATGCCCTACCTATCATTGGAATTGGCGCGATCCTTTTATTTTTCACGAAGCGTAAATTATTTCAAAATAGCGGACAAATTTTATTTGGATTTGGCTGTTTATTTTTTGGTTTAAAATTAATGGGAACCAGTATGGAACCTTTAAAAGATTTACCTCAATTTAACGATTTAATGATTAGCGTTTCCCACCATCCTGTTTTAGGTGTTTTTATTGGTACATTGCTTACAATGGTTTTACAAAGTTCCAGTGCGACAATTGGGATTTTACAGCAACTGTACACTCAAAATAGTTTAGCTCTAGGAGCCGCACTACCAATTTTATTTGGTGATAATATCGGGACGACGATTACTGCCGTGATTGCCGCTTTAGGTGCTAGCATCGCTGCTAAACGTACAGCAGGTGCCCATGTAGTATTTAATTTGGTCGGTGCAATTATTTTCACATTATTATTAACACCTTTTACCCATGTCGTCATCGCAATGACAGATGTTTTCCATTTAAACCCAAGCATGCAAATTGCTTTTGCCCACGGTTTATTTAATCTCTCTAACTTAGCCATTCAATTTTGGTTTATTCCACAAATTGAATTACTTGTTAAAAAAATTATTCCAGGTACGGAAAAATCATTGGATATCCGCGCAGTAGAATTAAATGAAGATTTTCTTTATACTTCACCAAGCATTGCATTGCGTCAGGCTTCAAATGAAGTTATTCAAATGGGAGATTATGCGCTACGTGCCTTGTCAGCGACAAAAGATTTTTATGTTAAACCAGCTGAAGATATAAAAGACGATGTTTTTCAATATGAAGAAGCGATAAATCGTTTTGATGTAGAATTAACGGAATACTTAGCAAAAGTTGCTACGGTAGAACTATCTCAAACAGAAAGCCAAGAACAAGCCATGTTATTGGAATTTACCAAAGATTTTGAACGAATTGGAGATCACTGTAAAAACATCGTCGGCTTTGTAGAAGAAGCTTGTGAATTGGAACAAAAACAACGGAACAAAGAAAAGCGAAATGGCAACAATCCCAAACCTACTCGTACTGCCTTACTTTTATATGATGAAGATTTAGTCTTGTTATTTGATAAAGTCTTAAAAAATATTCGTGATGCCTTATCAGTGTTGGAAACAGATGATCACGACTTAGCGACAAAAATTCTTTCACGGGAAAAAGAAGTCAATGAACTTGTCGACTTATTAAGAAGAAAATACTTCCGTTTAATGAGTAAAGGTGATGGTCGTGCCGCTGATAGTGTCTTATTTATCGATATCAGTTCAAATTTAGAACGCAGCAGTGATCGAACACTACACATCGCAAAATACATCTTAGGAAATGTTTATGGCTTTAAAACACCTGCTTCATACCTGCAACAATTAGACGAATAATTAAGAAATAGAAAACTGCCGAATTCTAGGCAGTTTTTTTTTACTCTTTTTGTTAAGATAAGTACGTGGGATCTTTCCACTTCAATGAATAGTACAATAAAGGGAGGACTTGCATGTTACACATCATAGCACAAACAACAGACTCGACAGGTTCTAGTCTAACAGAACCTGCTGTACGCCAATTAAATGCGTTTCAACGTTGGTGGGATACAATCGATTGGGAAAAAGTCACAGGACTATTAATTTCAAAAGGATTAATGATTCTCTTTTTAATTTTATTATTTAGCGTTTTATTACGTATCTGTGATTTTTTAGTTGAACGTAGCTATCAATCTTATCAAAAAAGACAAAAATTCAGCGAAAGCCGCATGAACACATTAAATACTTTGATTCGCAATGTCATTCATTATACGTTAGGCTTTTTCTTTATTTATTCACTTCTTTCGACTTTAGGGGTTCCAGTTGGGTCACTATTAGCCGGAGCAGGAATTGCTGGTTTAGCTATTGGTCTTGGTGCTCAAGGCTTTATGAATGATATTATCACCGGATTCTTTATTATTATGGAACAACAAATTGATGTCGGCGATTATGTAATTTTAAGCAATTTGTCTATTGAAGGTACTGTGACTTCAGTGGGTATTAGAACGCTTGAATTGCGTTCCGCCAATGGTACCGTTCACTTTATCCCAAATCGTAATATCACTACCATTAGTAATAATTCTCGTTCCAATATGCAAGTTATCGTAGATGTCCGAATTGAACCAAATGAAGGTTTAGATAAAATAAAAGCAGCTATTCAGACCGCCAACGATAAAATTGCCACAACTTATAAAGATGAAATTCAAACACCACCGACAATTTTCGGTCTAGTTGATTTAGGTAATAGTAATTATGCTATTCGGACAACTTTTTACGTTTTAAATGGCCAACAATTCAAAATTAAAGAAGATTTACTAGCCGCCTCTATCACAGAATTAAATGAAGCAGGTTTATCTATTCCATCCACACCAATTTTACCGGCTCCATAATGTAACAAAAAAACTTCCAGCCTAACCTCACGTTAATACGAGGTGGCTGGAAGTTTTTTTATGAAATGCTATTTATTTATAACTACCTAAACAACAAATAGCTTATCTTTCTTTTTTTCAGATTTTGCTACCAGTTCATAACGTTTTTCCAATTCATGAACCAAATGATTGGTTGCTTTTAAAACTTCCTTGCGGGTAACGATTCCTAAAAAGATCCGTTCACTATTTACAATTGGTAAAAAAGCATTGTTGACTAATAAGTGTAATACATCTTCTAATTGTGCATCTTCTTTGGCATAATCAACTCCAATTTCCATCACATCAGCAACAGTTAAACCGGCTAAATTATCGGTATCAATCTTTCTTAAATCGATCATTTTCCCGACGATATCATTTAAACCAATTAACCCTACAAAGCGATCATCTTTATCCAACACTGGAATTTTTGAATAACCGACTTTTGATAAAACTAACAATGCGTGATCTAACGGATTCGAATACATTAGTGATGCAACGTTTTCTGCTGGCACTAAAAAATTATGCTGATTTTCTAATAAAAGTTCTTGGACAGTGGTTCCTATCAAATTGATTGCCTCCATTTCCACCCAACATACAACCTTATTGTACAAAAAATTGTAAGGGGAAACATCTTGCGTTATTAGCCTTATGAAAAACTTACAAATTATTTTTTAAAAGTAAAATGTAAATCTGCTACTGCCGCGTGTGTACGATCGTAATATTGTATTTCCCAATTATTCTCTGTACTTTCAATAATCGCATAACTTTGAATTTGAATCGGCCCTCTTGGTTGTGAAATACTTCCTGGATTCAAATATAGGCACCCTTTCACCGCTTCACAGCCAATTTGATGGGTATGACCAAACAGACAAATATCCGCAGCAACTTCTTTTGCTTCTAATGAGATTTGGGTTAAGCCAAAACGAACGTTTGACAAGTGTCCATGGGTTAAATAAATTGTATCTTCTTTCGTTTTTACAACCAACTGATTTTTAAAACCGGGATCAAAATCACAGTTTCCCGCAACGACATTATACGTTTCAAATAACGGATCATTACTAGCTAATTCAGAATCACCACAGTGAAAAAAGTAATCAACTTCACTTTGACGACGATTTAAAATATCAACAAGAATTTCACGATCTCCATGGTTATCACTTACGACTAAATACTTCATATTCCGCTCCTCTAACTAACTATTTTTAATGAAAAAAATGACATTACGCCTCTAACCATGCCTGCCAATTTTTTTGTAGTTTTTTTAGCGCTTGCCCCCGATGGCTAATGGCATTTTTTTCAGAGCCTGATAATTCTGCTGCTGATTTTTCCATCCCGGCTGGAATAAATAGTGGATCATAACCAAAGCCGTGGTCTCCCCGTGGTATGCGTCCGATTCTACCAGGCCAATCTGCCGATACAACTAAACTTTCTTTTAAAGGTGCTGCAAATACTAACGTACAATGAAAATGAGCAGTCCGATCTTCATCAGGAATATTGGTTAATTCGTGAAGCAATTTGGCATTGTTAGCGGCATCACTCTTAGTTTCTCCTGCAAAACGAGCCGAATAAACCCCAGGCATTCCATTTAAAGCATCTACAGCCAAACCAGAATCATCAGCTAAAACGGGACGTTGTAATAATTGAGCAATCGTTTCTGCTTTTAAGCGGGCATTTTCTTCAAACGTTTTTCCAGTTTCTTGAACTTCGGGGATAGAAGGATAGTCCAATAATGTTTTTATTTTATAGCCTGCTTGACCAAACATTGCAGCAAATTCTTTGGCTTTACCAGGATTTTTAGTCGCAATCACGATTGTTCGTGCATCGTCTTCATTTTTATCATCCTGGTCAATTTTTTCTTTGCCTAAAAGTGCCTCTTTTTGAAAAGCGATTAAATCAGTGATGCCGTGTTTAGCGTAAATTAACATCTCATTTAATTCTTCACCACTAAATGTGCTTTCCTCGCCGGTACCTTGTAATTCAACAAATTGACCACTTTCAGTCATGACCACATTCATATCGACTAAAGCAGAAAAATCTTCTGCATAATCTAAGTCTGTCACACAAGTACCATCGGGTAAAATTCCCACACTAATTGCTGCTAGATGTTCTTTAATCGGATCTTCTGTCAATTCGTTTTGCTGTAATAATTTATTGACAGCTAGGCGCAATGCAACAAAAGCCCCCGTAATACTTGCTGTTCTGGTACCACCATCAGCTTGTAAAACGTCACAGTCGACAATAATACTTTTTTCCCCCAGCTTCTCTAAATCTACTACCGCTCGTAAAGAACGGGCAATTAGACGTTGAATTTCCATGGTTCGACCGGATAACTTTCCTTTTGCACTTTCTCTTCGGTTACGAGAACTAGTCGCCCGCGGAAGCATACTATACTCCGCACTGACCCAACCTTTACCACTATCTTTTAAAAAGTGGGGTACGCGATTTTCAATTGTAGCCGAACAAACGACTTGCGTATCGCCAAAAGAAATCACCACAGACCCTTCTGGATGTTTAAAAACATTGGTCTTAATTGTTACCGGACGAATTTGTTGCACAGCGCGGCCATCATGTCTCATTTTATTAATTCCCTTCTAAATTTACGTGCGTAGACTGAACAGTGATATTATCCAGCCACTCATTTGCAATATCATCAAACATTTTTGTTGAACCAGTTGTATAAAACGCATACTGCGGTTTTTTATTTTCACTACTATTTGCAATTTCAAAGTAATCCAACAACACACTAACTTCCCCCACTGTTTCAGCACCCGAATCAATGAGCTGCACTTGGCTTCCTACGACATTTTGAATAATTGGTCGTAGTAACGGATAATGGGTACAACCCAAAATCAACGTGTCCATTCCGCTATATTGCAAAGGAGATAATGTTTCTGCCACCGTTTTTTTAGCCACTGGGGATGAAAATTGATTGCTCTCCACCAAAGGTACAAATTTCGGACACGCTAGACTAAATACTTGAATATTAGGAGTTTTAGTTTGCAGTGCTCGTTGGTAAGAGGCGCTTTTAATTGTACCTTGTGTGCCGATAACCCCAACTTTATGGTTTTTTGTGGCTTTAACTGCCGCTCGTGTCCCCGGTAAAATAACCCCTACAACCGGAATATCAATTTCTTGGCGAATCACATCAAGGGCGACTGCTGTGGCGGTATTGCATGCAATAACTAAAAGTTTAATTTCTTTTTGGATTAAAAAATGTGTCATCTGTCGGGTAAATTCAATTACTTGTTCCGCTGGTCTGGGACCATAAGGACATCGGGCTGTATCACCTAAATAAATTAAATTTTCATTTGGCAGCTGTTTTAATGCTTCTTTTAAAACGGTTAAGCCACCCACACCCGAATCGATTAAACCGATTGCGTGCTTATTTCCCATATTTTTTCACCCTTTAAAGCTTTAATTAAAATTAAAGCAAATTTATTCCACTAATGTCTCTATTTTCGCTTTTTTTTCCTTTTTTTTCAAGTCTTGCTGATTATCTTTAAAACGCTGCTTTATTTAACGCTACAATAAAAAATATTTACATTTCTTACAGCAATTAAAAACAGCAAATTTTTAGGCAATAACCCCATCACCTAAAAAATTGCTGCTAGTATTTAATAGTTGTATTGTTTTGTTTCGAGATATTTCGATACCAAAGATAAAGCGTAACAAACGACAAAATAAGCAACCGTCATAGCTAAAAACATCGGCAATACATAATTTTCATTTTGACCATAAATAATTTTCGCGTTATGAGTCAGCTCTGGCAATGAAATAATTACCGCCAAAGAAGTATCTTTAATCAAAGAAATTAACTGGCTAACAATTGCCGGAATCATCGATTTAAAAGCTTGTGGAATTACAATAGCCCGCATGGTTTCGCTATAAGTTAGACCAGTCGAAAGACCTGCTTCCATCTGCCCTTTTGGCACTGCGTTTAACCCTGCTCGAAAAACTTCTGATAACATTGCCGATTCAAATATCGTCAACGCAACAACCGCAGACCAGAAAATATCAAAGCGGATCCCAATTTGAGGTAGTGCAAAATACGTAAAGAAGATGATTAACAATAACGGTAAATTACGAATAATATCAATCACAAAACCTAAAATTTTGGATAAAAATGGGATATTACTAAAACGAATAACCCCCACGACGCCACCGATAATAAAACTAAAAATAATCGATAAGATTGACACTTCTACTGTGACCCGCAGACCATCGAATAAAAAGCGTAAATTAACAAAAGAAAATGCATCAAAAAAATCCATCTAACCCGCTCCTTTCTAGCCTGTTACGGCCCATTTTTTCTCTAAATGATTCATTAAATAAGAAAGTGGCAATGTTAAAACTAAGTAAAACAAAGCGACGATAATATACGTATCAAATGTATTGAAGGTGGTACTAGCAATTAGATCACCTTGATACATTAAATCAAGACCTGCCACCATCGCTAGGACAGAAGAATTTTTGACTAAGTTGATAAACTGATTACCTAGTGGTGGGACAACAATTTTAAATGCCTGGGGCAAAACAATGTAACGCATTGTTTGACTGTACGTTAGTCCTTGGGAAAGGCCCGCTTCTGTCTGACCTTTTGGAACCGTTTGAATCCCAGAACGGACCGTTTCGGCGATAAAGGCCGAAGTATAAATGACTAAACCAATTGTCCCTGCCTGAAACCCGTCGATTTGAACCCAGTATAAAGGTACAACGACAAAAAAGAACATGGCAATAATCAGCAGTGGAATATTACGGAAAAATTCCACGTAAGCTTGCGCTAAAAATTTGATAATTCGATTGCTGGAAAGTTGCAAAATCGCCATTAACGTCCCAATAATTAAACTAAAGAAAAGGGCAATTACACTGGAATAAATTGTAAATTTGAACCCTTCAAAAAACATACCGCTGTATTCTTGAAATAGTGTCAGCATAACCGGCCTCCTTTATTTTACTTTCCCAGTATTATCCCCTGGGAACCATTTATTATAAATTTCATCATACGTGCCATCTGCATGCATTTCATCTAAGGCTTTGTTCACTTCTTTTAAGAAATTATCTTGCCCTTTATTGATGGCAATCCCATACGGCTCTTCTGTAAATGTTTCACCGGCCAATTTATAATTTTTATTTTCTGATGCCATACCTAATAAAATTGCATTATCGGTTGTCATCGCATCGCCTTGGCCTGACTGTAAGGCAGTGAAAGCTTCCGCATAATTTTCTAACTCTAAAATTTTAGCATCAGGTGCATGCTCACGAATATTTACCGCCGAAGTAGAGCCTTTAACAGCTAAGACAGTATCATCAGCTGTTAAGCTATCAACACTCGTAATTTTACTATCTTTTGGTACAAGTAATGACTGACCAGCGTCAAAATACACTTGTGAGAAATTCACTTGCTTTTTACGCTCTTCTGTAATCGTCATCGTCGCGATAATGGCATCGATGTTACCGTTTTTTAATAATGGTATCCGCGTTTTTGAGGTAACTTCCACAAAAATAGCGTTGCCATCTCTACCTAAGATTTTTTCAGTAATGCCGCGGGCAATATCAATATCAAAGCCTTTAACTTCATTGGTTGTGACATCCATCATTCCAAACAAGCGGGTATCGTATTTTACTCCCCAAATAATTTGATTATTTTCTTTACTAACTTTTGCGATATCTTGATCTGCTACACTTTTTCCACAACCGCTTAGTAAAAGTAAAACTGCAGCAAATCCAAAAAACGCCGAAAAGATTTTCTTCATCAACTTTCCTCCAATCCTTTTCACTTTTTATCACAGACTTTTTTATTAGTGATTAATCACTTTACTAATAAATTGTTTCGCGCGATCAGTTTTTGGATTATTGAAGAAATTTTCGACATCGCGACTTTCTTCCACTACCTCGCCATCAGCCATAAAGACAACGCGATCGGCTACCTCTTTAGCAAAACCCATTTCATGGGTAACGACAATCATCGACATACCATCTTTGGCGATTTTTTTCATAACATTTAAAACATCACCAATCATTTCTGGGTCTAACGCTGAAGTTGGTTCATCAAACAACAGCATTTGTGGCTGCATCGCTAATCCGCGGGCAATCGCAACCCGTTGTTGTTGTCCACCTGAAAGCATCGAAGGATAAGAATCTTTTTTATCCAACATTCCTACCCGATCTAATAAACGTTCTGCTAAAGCAATCGCATCTTGTTCATTTTGTTTTAAAACTTTAATCGGCGCTAATGTAATATTTTCTAACACAGTTTTATTTGGATACAAATTAAAGTGTTGGAAAACCATCCCAATGTTTTTTCTGATATCTGTTAATTTCGTCTTTTTACTGTATAAATCTTGATCATTAATTAACAAATGTCCTGAAGAAATGTTTTCTAAACCGTTGATACAGCGTAACATGGTACTTTTTCCTGAGCCGGAAGGTCCAATAACTACGACAACTTCCCCTTTTTCAAAATTCAAATTAATATTTTTTAGTGCGTGAAATTTACCATAGTATTTTTCCACGTTTTGAAATTCGATCATAGACATTGGCGTCACTCCTGTTTTAAATTTAAATTCTATTGTTGTTTGGTTTAAGTAGTATTATAAGCAAATTAAAAAACATTTGTAAAGTTTTTTTACAAAAAAAGATTTAAATCGACAGATTTTTCTGACAATAATATTTCGCCAAATTGATAAGTTTTATCACACGTTCATGTTACTTACTCTTATTTTCAGTAATATTTTAACTTTATTTTTATCCCTAACATATTCTCCCAGTTTACATTACTATTTTCCAGTTATTTGCTTTTTTGATAGTTGCCGGAAAGTTTAAAAAAAGGTAAACTGACATGTATGAGAATAGAAAGTAGAAAAGGTGAAAACTCTTGAAAAATACTATTTTAACTGGGGATCGTCCCACAGGCCGCCTTCATTTAGGTCACTATGTTGGCTCTTTAAAAAAACGGGTAGAAATGCAAGCTGATCCAAACAACAAACTTTACATTATGATTGCCGATATGCAAGCACTAACTGATAATGCCAAAAATCCTGAAAAAGTTTCTTCTAATGTCTTAGAGGTCGCTTTGGATTATCTAGCTGTCGGCCTTGATCCAAGTAAATCGACATTATTTATCCAATCTCAAATTCCGCAACTAGCTGAATTGACCATGTACTTTTTAAATTTAGTTTCAGTAGGACGTGTGCGACGCAATCCGACAGTAAAAAGTGAAATTGAACAAAAGAATTTCGGTGAAGGTGTCCCAACGGGCTTTTTCATTTATCCGGTTTCCCAAGCTGCTGATATAACCGCATTCAAAGCTAATCTTGTCCCAGTTGGTGAAGATCAAAAACCAATGTTAGAACAAACACAAGAAATCGTTCATAGCTTTAATAATACTTACCGTCCTGTTTTGGTTGAGCCAAAAGCTGTTTTACCACCTAAAGGCATGGGACGTTTACCAGGCATTGACGGTAACGGTAAAATGAGTAAATCACTTGGTAACGGCATTTATATTGCAGATTCTATCGATATTGTTAAAAAGAAAGTTATGAGTATGTATACCGATCCCAATCATATTCACGTAGAAGATCTCGGGCAAGTAGAGGGTAATATGGTTTTTACCTACTTAGATGTTTTTGGAACCGATAAAGAATACATCGCGGAGTTAAAAGATCATTATCGTCGTGGCGGTTTAGGTGATGTCAAAATTAAACGCTACTTAATTGATGTTTTAGAAGCTGAATTTGCCCCAATTCGCGCACGTCGTGAAGAGTTAGCAAAGGATCCAGCTGCCGTTATGGCAATCTTACAAAATGGCTCTAAAGAAGCTGAAGCAGTGGCTGCTCAAACATTAGCAGAAGTCAAGGCAGCAATGGGGATTGCTTATTTCAATTAATTCACATTCTTCTTTATTTTGATTTTTTTACATTTTAATCTTTTTACCAAAGCGCAATTTAAGAAAATCTTTTCTTAAATTGCGCTTTTTTGTAAAGACAAAATAGTTGTCAAAATCTTTTCTTGCGACTAGATTAAAGATAAGACATGTTGGTGAGGTGAAAAAATTGAAAGATAGAGAATATCCTTTACATGAACGGTTAATTATTGGGGTGTTTTTAGCCGCTGCTGCTGGTGGTTTAGATGCTTACACTTATCTTTTCCACGGCGAAGTATTTGCTGGTCTACAAACGGGGAACTTTATTTTATTAGGATTAAATTTAGGACAAGGTAATTTTGCTGCTATTTTACGCTATCTAGTGCCAATCACAGCCTTTTTCATTGGTAGTGTAGCCACTCGTTTTCTTCAACATCAATTAGCAGATGATACTAGTCTAAGAAGCCGTCAAAAAATTGTTTTAATACTAGAAATTAGCTTGATGGTAGGTGTGGCACTCCTCTCACCTTATATTTCTGATAAATTCGCCAGCGCTCTTTTGTCATTAGCGGCCGCTGCCCAATTACAAGAGTTCCGCAAGCTTCATGCGGGTCCATTTACTTCTTTAATGATGACTGGAAATTTACGGACACTAGGTGAAACAACTTGGGATGCTTTTATTCATCACGATCGAAAAGCTAGCGCCAAGTTCAAAGATACGGCGATTATCATTTTTAGTTTTGTCTGTGGCGCTACCTTAAATAGTTTGTTAGCAAACGTTTTAGGATTTGCCACAATTATTCTTTCTGCTCTCATCTTACTAATTCCTTTGTTCATTCTTCATTTCACTAAAGAAAAACATTAAAAAGCTTTTATCAGCGTCACAATGACGCTGATAAAAGCTTTTTTTAATTACCGAATTTCTACGTTTAATTTTTCAGTTAGATTTCTGGTTACTTTTTCCATTGCTTTATTGATTTCTTCATCGGTTAAGGTTGCTTCTGGATTTACAAAAGTCAAACTGTAAGCAAGTGATTTATAACCATTTTCAATGTTAGCACCTTGATAAACATCAAATAAGCTAACTTTATTTAAGAATTTACCGGCTGCTTCTTTAATTACCGCTACAACTTCTTGATTTGTAACCTCTTCTTTTACTAACATCGCAATATCACGACTGACTGCCGGGAACTTAGAAACAGCTTGATAAACTAACGGTGCTTTTTGAGTTGCCAATAATGCTGCTAAGTTTAATTCAGCTACAAAAGTTGCGCCAATATCATAAGCTTTCGTGACTGTCGGATGGACTTGTCCCACCAAACCAACTTTCTCACTACCCACATAAATTTCAGCAGTTTGACCTGGATGCATTTCTTTTATTGCTGTAGTTTTAACATAGGAAATATCTGTTGCACCTAAAGTTGTTAAAAGTGTTTCAACAATTCCTTTGGCTAAGAAAAAGTCAACTTTTTCACTTGCTTGTTGCCAATCTTTTGTTTGCCATAACCCAGACAACGCAAAAGCAACATGGTTTTCTTCTAATGGCAAGTTTTTCAACGGATCTGCGTCTTGGTAAAAGACACGGCCAATTTCATATAATGCGATAGCATCATTTTTCCGCGCCACATTATAAGCCACATCATCTAATAAACCACTAATTAAGTTCATACGTAACACAGCACGATCTTCTGTCATCGGCCAATCCAAACGGGTTACATTACTCTTACGTAGCATAAATTGACTAGATTTTTCTTCTGTGGTTAAAGCGTAACTAATCGCTTCGGTTAGCCCGGCACCTTCTAAAGTGCTACGGACTTCACGTGTTTTTAATTGTTCGTCTGTCAAAGAACCTGCAACAGTTTCCCCACTTGGTAATGTACTTGGAATTTTATCATAACCGTAAATACGGGCCACTTCTTCAAGAATATCTGCTTCAATGTGAATATCCCAGCGACGAGGTGGAATCGTCACTGTAAAGTATCCATCGCTTTCAGTAAATGGAAATTGTAACGCTTCAAACACTGCCGCCACGTCCGCTACAGAAAGGTCAGTTCCTAAAGAACGATTGATTTTAGCTAAAGTAATGCTAACTTCTTCATTTCTAACTTCAACAGCAGAGCCTACTACCGCACCTTTTAAAACTGTGCCGCCAGCAAGTTTTGCAATCATTGCAGCCGCCACTTCACAGGCTTGGTTAATAGCACCTTTGTTAATACCTTTTTCAAAACGAGCAGAAGATTCACTTCGCAAATTAAATTGTTTTGAGGTTAGACGAATAGACAATGGATCAAACAAAGCAGCTTCTAAGGCAACTGTTGTCGTCGTATCTGTAATTTCAGAATCTAATCCACCCATTACACCAGCTAAGGCTACTGGTTTTTCTCCATTCGTAATCACAATATTTTCTGGGGTTAAATTTCTTTGTTCATCATCTAAAGTAGTAAGTGTTTCTCCAGCATTCGCCCGACGAACTAAAATTTCTTGACTACCTAATTTAGCATAGTCAAAAGCATGTAACGGTTGACCAAATAATAATAAAATGTAATTGGTAACATCCACCACGTTATTAATCGGCCGAATTCCTTCATTCATTAAACGATTTTGTAGCCACTGTGGTGAAGGCGCAATTTTAACATTTTCAATGATACGAATTTGATAAGCTGGCGCATCTTTTTCATCTGCTACGCTCACTTTAATTTTATCACGAGCCGCCTGATTACTTTCAACTAATTTTTCATCTTTAAAGTGCGGTTTTTGATTGTAAATTGCCCCGACTTCATAAGCCACACCTCGCATAGATAAGGCATCTGCACGATTAGGAGTGATAGATAATTCAATAATACTATCATCTAAATCTAAATAAGGAAAAACAGATTCTCCTACAATGGCATCTTCAGGCAAATAGTAAATACCATCAGCAAATTCTTTTGGTACGACATTTTCTGAAATACCAAGTTCTTGTAAAGAACAAATCATACCATTTGAAACTTCGCCCCGCATTTTACCTTTTTTAATTTTTACATTACCAGCAATACGTGCCCCAGGTAATGCCACAATTACTTTAATTCCCTCTTTAACATTAGGAGCACCACAGACGATTTGCGATAATTCTTCTGCACCAATATCGACTTGGCAAATCGATAAGTGATCAGAATTTGGATGAGGTACACATTTTTCAACTTTCCCAACGACAATTTTCTTTAATCCTTCTGCGGGCACTTCAATACCTTCTACTTCAATGCCTGTAACAGACATTTTATCCCCTAATTCTTTCGGAGAAATTTGAGTAAGGTCTAAATATTCGTTTAACCATTTATAAGAAACTAACATAAATTTTTACTCTCCTTTGAATTGACTTAAAAAGCGCAGATCATTTTGATAGAAGTTACGAATATCGTTGACACCATAGCGCAACATCGCAACTCGATCTGGTCCAATCCCAAAAGCAAAACCAGCATATTCTTCTGGATTTATTCCAGACATTTCTAAAACGTTTGGATGAACCATACCAGCGCCTAATATTTCAATCCAGCCAGTATATTTGCAAACATTACAACCCGCACCGCCACACTTAAAGCAACTTACATCCACTTCTACAGAAGGTTCGGTAAAAGGAAAATAACTTGGACGCAGACGAATTTTGCGATCTTCCCCAAACATTTTTTGCATCATTACCTCTAAAGTTCCCTTTAAATCCCCCATCGTAACGTGTTTATCAACAACTAAACCTTCAATTTGATGGAATTGATGACTATGCGTAGCATCATCAGTATCACGGCGAAAAACTTTTCCTGGAGAAATCATTCGTAACGGTCCTTTAGAAAAATCATGTTTTTCCATTGTCCGTGCTTGAACTGGTGAAGTATGGGTTCTGATTAAAATATCATCGGAAATATAAAATGTATCTTGCATATCTCTGGCTGGGTGATCTTTTGGTAAATTCATCCGTTCAAAGTTGTAGTGGTCACTTTCAACTTCATAACCTTCGACAACTTGATACCCCATACCGACAAAAATATCTTCAATTTCTTCCATAATTTGGGTTAAAACATGGCGATTTCCTTTATTTATCTGTTGTCCCGGTAGAGTAACATCGATACTTTCTTTTGAAAGCGCAGCAGTTAATGCCGCTTCTTCTAATACTTCTTTACGCGCCTCAATGGCTTTTGTTAATGCATCACGAATTTCATTAGCAAAACTTCCCACTTTGGGACGTTCTTCGGCTGATAAATCTTTCATTCCACGCAATACTTCAGTAATCGGGCCTTTTTTCCCTAACGTTTCTACCCGAATTTGATTTAGCGCTTGTAAATCACTTACGTTGTCAATTTTTTCCATAGTTTCATTTTTCAATGATTCCAACTTGGCTTGTAATGACATTCTTGTTCCTCCTTAATGAAAAGACTTTCTCATTTTTTATTTAAGCTTAAAGCCTAAGAAAATCTTTATTTTATCAAAAAAAGAGACCTCATTCCTAAAGGAACGAGGTCTCGCGATACCATCCTAATTCGTCAAAAATCAACGCACTTTATTTTAATAACGATTGCTAGACAACCGGCTTAGCTCTCACTAAGCAAGCTAGGAAGTGAATTTCATTTTTCGATTACGACCCCTGCTTTCAGTCTATGACAGGTCTCCCTTTTTTCGTATCAACCAAATTACTTGTTTCCATCATTGCTTTTTATTTAATTGTATTTAGTTTACAAAACTTTTGTCTGAAAATCAACTGCATTCTGAAGCATCAATCCATTTATTGCCCCAATCTTTAACAGCAATTAAACTAGTTTCTAAATCGCGGCCTTTTTTAGTTAACTGATATAAGTTATCGTCTTTTTCAACAATACCTTCAGCATCTAATTCTCGCAAACGTTCCACTAAAACCCGATCACTTACTTCGGGAATTTTATTTGCCAGATCAACAAAGCGTTGGGACCCATCTTCTAATAATACATCGAGAATCAAACCGTTCCATTTCTTTCCCAAAATTGAAAAAGCTTTTTCAAATTTTGGACACAAACAAAATTCAGTTTCTACAACTTGTTCCACTTTCGGTCACCTCTTTTGTCACATTATAGCACGCTTCTTACATTTTGTAAGCACAAAAGATTACAAAAGTGAAATTATTTTACGTCCCTTTAAAAAAATTAGATAACTCTTTGTAACAGGGCGCTGATAAGTTTCTGTCAATGCTTGACGATAAAGATTAATTTGCCCTTGATAACGATTTACCAATTCGGCTTCATTGCCTTGCCACAAATGATCCGTTTTAAAATCATAAAGTAAAATTTCATCATCTAATACATAGCCATCGATAATACCGTGAATTAACAATTCATCGACACTATTATCGTAATCTTTAAAAATTGTTGTCGTTTTTTGCAACATGGCAAACGGTTCTTCCCGATGAACTTTTTCAGGTTGGCTGAGCAACTCTTGTCCTAATGGCGTATTAAAAAACCAAAGAATATCTGGTATGGAAACCTCTTGTGCTAATTCCGTGGTTAAAATTCCGTTAGCTACTAATTTTGCAATAAACTGCTCTAATGTTGTTTCAGTCGGTGTTTGTGTAAGTTCTAATAATTGTAAAACTGTATGGGTAGCCGTTCCAACACTGGCAGCATCCTGCGTGGTTTCTGCCACAAATTTTGGCACTGCTAAACTTTCTGCAGTATAACGATTTACTGTCTGTTGTTTTTCCAAATTACTTTGCCAATCCAAGCGATTTTCCTGTGTATTATCAGGATCTTCAAAAACGCGCTTAATTTCGGTTACTGACTGATAGCTAGTAGTTTGGGTTGCTTTTTCATAAGGATAAATAAAATCTAAACGCTCCTTTATTCTTGTTATATCTGATGAAAGATTTTCTTCAGGAATTCCAACAGATGAATTTTCTAGCTTTTCGTAGTTTTCTCGCCAGTTTTTCACATCTTCTTGGTCAAACCATTGAATAGTAAAATGCGCGGGACTTTCCACAGTATAACTACGATCTTTGGCCTCAGTAAAAATAGCTTCCATATCGGGATGACGCATCAAAGTCATGCCAACCCAGTTTAGTAAGACATGGCTTCCCTTTAAGCGTAATGCGGGATTTAAGATGCGACTTTCTTGCGTAAGGACACCTTGCCAGGCTTGTAAGGTCTTTTCTTTACTTTCATAAGAGCCAACTAAATACAATTTTTGTTCTGCTCTCGTTAAAGCGACATACAGTTTGCGCATTTCCTCGGAAAAAGCTTTATTCAAACGGACTTGTTTTATCGCTTGGTAGGGCATTGTTTCATAACTCACTTGACGCATTTGATCAATGTATTTAATGCCGGCTCCCAAATGTTCTTCAAAAATATAATTACGGTTAAAATCAAGGCGATTAATATCTCTGGCCATATCCAATAAAAAGACAAGCGGAAATTCTAATCCTTTACTACCATGGATTGTCATCACCCGTACTGCATTTTCCACTGATTTTGTAGCAGGTTCGGCTAAATCCAAATCTTTTTCCTGCATTTTTTCAATTAAACGAATAAATTGATATAAGCCACGAAAATTACTTTTTTCGTAATTTTTTGCCCGCTCAACTAAAGCAATTAAATTTGCGTGACGTTGGATACCATTTGGTAAACCTAAACAATAATCTAAATAAGCCGTTTCTTCATAAAGACGCCAGATCAAATCAGGTAACGCATTGCGTTTTGAAAAAGCCCGCCAGCTTTCCAACTGTGCTAAAAAGACTTGTATTTTAGCTTTTAATTGCTCATTGGTACCGTAACTTTCATAATCTCTTAAAGCTTCATAATAAAAACCAGTTTTATTTTGCAACCGAATTTGTGCCAATTCATCTTCTAATAAACCGACAATTGGCGAGCGCAAAACTGATGCTAGTGGAATGTCATTATAAGGATTGTCAATAATTTTTAACAAACTAGTAATTGTTTGAATTTCTGTGGTTTGGAAATAACTTTCTGCATCCGTAATTTCTAAAGGAATCCCGAGCTCATAAAAAGTATCCACAATTATCTGATTGTTCCCTTTTGTGGGAGTTAATATAACGATATCCCCATATTCTACCGGACGCATTTGTTTTTTTTCTTTATCATAAATTTCAAACGATTGCGTCATTAACTCTTTTATTTTCAAGGCAGTTAATTGGATTTCACCAGCTTGGCGCGTTTCAAAATGTTTAACATCCTCTTTGCCACCTTTTTCAAAAATAAGTAATTCCGTCTGAAATGCCTCACTGGCAGGAAAGTTAGGAAAACCTGCGACTAACGCCGCGGCTTCATCATAATTTATCTGGCCGACGCGTTCATCCATTAATTGCTCAAAAACTAAATTAGTAAAATCTAGGACTTCTTTACGGGAACGGAAATTTTCTGATAAAACAATTCGCCGTCCATTATCTTCGTGGTGATAGCTATTGTATTTTTCGATAAATAAAGTGGGATCTGCTAAACGAAAAGCATAAATCGACTGCTTAACATCTCCGACCATGAACATATTCCCAGCATTTTCGGTATTGTCTCTAACATAGCTCAAAATAGCTTCTTGCAAACGATTGACGTCTTGGTATTCATCAACCATTACTTCAGTAAATTTAGCTTGGTAATAATTGGCAGCTGGACTTTGAGGAGAGGCCAAAATTGCTAACGTATAATGTTCTAAATCGTTAAAATCTAATACGCCTTTCGCTAATTTTTTTTGCGTGTAAGCGAGGCTAAACGCTTTTGTCACCTCACTCATTTTTACGACAAGATCATAAGATTTAGCCAACAAATCATTCATAACCGCTTCTGGATAAGGAAAATATGTCGTAACTTGACTGACACTTTCTTTGGCGGTTGCTTGTAATTCTTTTACACTAACGGAAAGTTCAGCAAGTTCTCCTCTTTTTTTTCGAATATTCGTTTTTAAATCCAAGCCTTCCATTTGAGCAAAAAGAGCAGTCATATCATCATTTGAAATAGCTGTAGATAGCCGGTTTACTTGATCTAATTGATTCGTTAACAATTCCAAGTCTTTTAAGAGTTTTTCTTCATTTTGGCACATAGCAATAGCTTTAGCATAGTTTACTCGCGCTAACTCTAATTCTGCCGATACAGCAGGCTTAATGTTTTCTTGGTATAAGGCAGTATTTTGGAACCCCTCTTTTGCCTGGTAATTTTCCGACAATTTTTCCAGCCACGCATTAGGATCAGGTGCTGCACAAGCAAATTGATACAAACGCATAACCAAATCCGTCAGACCTTCGTCAGACCGATCACTACCAAAATTTTCCGTTAATTTAAAGAACACTTCATCATCACTGGCATAATAGTCTTCTCTTAATTGCGTCCAAACTTCTTCTTGTAATAACAATTTTTCCGTTTCATCACTTAACAGGCGAAAAACCGGATCTAAGTCAATGAGATAATAAAATCGTTTAATCACAGTCATACAAAAAGCGTGCAGTGTCGAGATATTGGCTTGTGGTAAAAGGACGAGTTGTTTGACGTAATGCGCGCGCAGTTGACTATTTCCTTCTTCATTAATGCTTTGGCGCAATGCTTTTTCAATCCGCTCTTTCATCTCACTTGCCGCAGCTTCTGTAAAAGTAACAATCAGTAAACGATCAATATCACTGCCACTTTTCAGTTTTTCAATCACTCGTCTGACTAAAACCGTGGTCTTGCCTGATCCTGCTGAAGCGGAAACCAATAAGTTATTTCCACCATCAAAAACGGCTTGCCACTGACGATCAGTAAAGCGTTCATTTTCTGGTCGCACTGGAATAATTGGGTTTATTTTAGACATCGCCGTTTTCCTCCTTTATTTCATTTAAAATTTCATCTTTTGCTAAAGTTGGAATTTCGTGGTAATCATTTTGTTTTAACATAGCATCAAAACCACATAAACTTCGAAATGGACAAAACGTACACGCTTTTTCCCCACTGCTCTTTTTATAAGGATTTAAAGTAATCTGTCCTGTCACGATGTTTTCGGCTGCATTTTTCATTAAATTGCGATTATGACGGCGCAATAACGTTAAATCATCCTCTTTATAAAATGCTTTTGAATTACTTTCTTTATTTAATACACCATCTTTATTACTTAAGATTGGATAGATGACAGAGCGTTCTTTTACCGCTAATGTCTCATCAAATAAAGGATAGAGTTCACTGTCTTCTAAGAAAATTCCTTTATATTTATATGCTTTTAAAACTTCAGCTAAACTTGCCTCTTCTGCTTTTAAAACCGGATCTTGAATTCGCATATAATAAGCGCCTGCTGCTTTAACATTTTTATTTCCTACTAATTCCGCCGCATTCACTAATGCAACATCTAAATAAGTTAACAATTGCATCGCTAAACCGAAGTAAGCATCAGTTAAATTAAAGTCTTTGGCACCAGATTTATAATCGATTACCCCAAGCCAAGTATGCTCTGAAGTCGTAGCGATATCCAGACGGTCAATTTTTCCTCGCACCGCTAATTTGCCGCCAGTTGATAAAGGCTCCTCGATTCCTTTGATACCATTTGTCCCGGCCAATTGACCAAAAACGATTTCCGTTGCCAAAGGTGTCATTTTAGTCCGCTGACTTTGCTTTTGTAGCGCCCAAACCACTTTTTTAATTGTCTTTGCCAAACGGTAACGCAAATAATGCATACGCGCTGAACTTTTTAAAATCATAAAGCGCGGTTCGGCAAAGATTTGTTGTAAAACTGTATCAATTAATTGTTGTGCTTCTTGTTCGTCTAATTCGACTAATAATTTCTGTTTGGAAAAAACTGCCTGTAAAAATTGATCTAGCGCATCGTGGAACAATGTACCCGTTGTCAATGAATCTAAACCGAAAAGCTCACGTTCTTTTAAGCGTAATCCGTAGTTGGCGAAATAACGATAGCCACACTGATAGAAACTTTCCATTTGTGAAATTGAGGAATATAAATCTTTACCATACAGTTTTTCAGCGACTTCTTTAGGTAATGTAACCGGTAGATTCACATAATCACGGCTTTCAAAAGCTCGCTGTGCCAGATTATGATAAGTCGACTCCAATAACATTTTTTCTAAGGTACGCCACTTTGCACTTAGCAATAAATTCTCATCTTTTGCATATCGATACAATAAATTTAATTGCCCAACTAAATTACGATACGTCGCCACAAAATTTTCCGGTTCACTGGTAATTGACAATTCCTCTAGCGCCACTACAGCTAGATTGCCGCGCGTAACAAAACGTTGGAGATATGGTGAAATACGTAAATTTTGCTCCGTGTCGTGATTTATAGCGTAACTTAAAAAAAGTTCATCACAAGCAGATAAAAAAACTTTATAGGCGACAAAAGGAGCTTTTGAAACACTTTCTTCTCTTAAATCCCGCAACTGTTTGTCAGTAGTTAAAGCAGTATTTAAAACGACTCTGTCTTCAATAGTTAATAAGCTATCATCTGAAACTGGCGCAGGAAAATTTTTATCATTCAAGCCAATGGCAAAAGTAATTTTAGCTTGACCAATCCGAGCGAGGCCTAATTGATTTAGCTGCACCTGATCTATTGCAGAAGGAACTTTTCCATAAAAAGTATTTTCTAAACCTGTAGTAAAAAGTAAACTAAAATTAGCTAAATTAAATGGATCCTCACCATAAATCTCTACATAATCATCCATTAAAGCCATTAAAGCCGACCAAGTCTGTTCATGATTGCGGGCCAATTCTAAATTTCCTTTGGCAATATCTTTTTCACGCCATTCTTTAACGCGTACATCTGCTTTAATAGCGATTAAAAATTGATAAAGGGCGACTACGGCTTCTTTTGCCGTCCGACTTTTTTCAAGTCGTTGTAAAAATCCACCAATCTGCTGAGAAAAAGCTTGCCGCAAACGATTACTATTAGTGGTTAATTCATCCACATCTTCTTGTGTTTCATTTTCAAAATCATATTGAACAATCTGCCAATCTTCTGCTCGTGTCCAAAAACTCCCTTGAAAGTTAAACTTTAAAGCAATATTTTCCGTCTGATCTACAATATTACGATAATCTTGTAGACCCGTTGTGGTATTTTCAAAAAAATAATCTGGAATAAACAATTCCGTTTTTAATAGACGCATAATATCACTTAAGCGGTAATGGTACTCCCCTAAAGCAAACAACGCTTGTAAAAATTCCACCAATGGATGTTGCGCCATAGAAACTTGTTGATCCAAATAAAAAGGAATCTCAAATTCACGAAAGACCGGTGGAATTAAGTGCCCATAAGTTTCTAAATCATTGGTTAAAATTTGAATGTCTTGATAGCGATAATTTCCACTTGCAACCAGTTTACGAATTTCAATCGCAAGACGATTCACTTCATCAGTTGGTTTTAACGCCTGAAAAAGATGAATATTTTCTTTGGGTAATGCAGCCACAGCTTTACTGCCATCGTTTTGCGTTTGACGCCAAAATTCTTCAACTGGAATTTGCAAAGTTGCTTCCTTTTTTTGAGCAGCTTTTAAATCGACTAATACTTTTGTGCCGTTTTCGCGGGCCGCATGTAACAGTTGGTAGTAAATTTTC
Organism: Enterococcus sp. DIV0755b; assembly: GCF_051713765.1. NCBI lineage: Bacteria > Bacillati > Bacillota > Bacilli > Lactobacillales > Enterococcaceae > Enterococcus > Enterococcus sp. DIV0755b. Next base: position 2,007,052 of record NZ_JBIOQN010000001.1, read on the forward strand.
CCAGTATCGTAAAATAAATCAAGTACTTCTGGCGCTGTTTCTACATAAGCTTTATCTAAAACTAAATCCATCAACAAGTGCCCTTTTTGCGCCAATGTCGTCAATAGACAGCGCTCTTGGGCATATAATTCTTGAAAGTCGGTGGCAATAAATAAGGTTTTGGTTAAATCAGGGGCTTCAAAAAGACCATTAGTTGTTGTAGCTTGAAAATAATCAGTTAATAAAGCCAGTGGATCCACCACTTGTAGTTGGCGTTTTGTTAACTCGTTTTCATAACGACTCAACACCAAACTCAATTCCGCGAATTTTAACGTTTGATCGGCATTTGCCTGCTGACCCTGACTTGATAATGAAGTTACTAAATCTGCTGGTTTTAAATTTCCCACCTGTAATTCTTGGTATAACCCTAATAATTTAGCGGAGAATCCGGCTTTTTCTACTTCGCCACGATAAAGTAATAACTCTTCTTCACTTTCTTCTAATACCTTTTGCAAAAGCATCAAACTACCTGCTTCAGATAATGTTTGATTAGCCAGTTGGCCTGTTTTTTGCAGATAAAACCACGCCAAGCGGTAAAAACTAAAGACTTGCGCGCGAATAGTCGAAAATGATACTACATCTGCTGGTTTTAAAGCCTTTAAAATTTCTTGTTCTTGTTCAAATTTATTATAGTTAGGTACCAGAAAGAAAACCTGATTTTCTTCATCTTGACTGAGCCACTCTTGCGCTTTTTTTATATAAATTTGGCGATGATCCAAAGCACCATTACCAATTAAAAATTGTAACGTCATCTCAAACTTCCTTTCTTGCATTAAGTTGAAGTTATCCTAGTACAGGTACTATCATAGTATAACAAAAAAAAGCCGACAAATTGAACGGATCGCGTCAATCGTCAACTTTTATTTTGCTTTAATTTCATAACTACTTGTTAATAAAACCTATTTCTTTTAAGGGCCAAAAAATAAATTTCACATCACCAGAAACCGTCTTTTCATCAATGAATCCAATCGAACGCGTATCTTTTGAAATACGACGATTATCTCCTAAGACTAAAATTTTACCGGCCGGCACTTTTTCAAAACTAAAGTTCGGTTCTTGATTTGGGCTTAATGTTAGTGGCATACCATCAGACAACTGTTTTTTGTATTCTTCCAAATAAGGTTCGGCTACTTTTTTACCATTGATTAACAGTTGATCATTTTGGTAGCTAACTTCATCTCCTGGTAACCCAATCACCCGCTTAATATAGTACTTATCAGGCTCATCAGGAGCTGGAAAAGTAACGATATCAAAACGTTTTACCTTCGTATTTAACAAAGCAATGACCCGTTCGCCATCTTGTAGTGTGGGATCCATTGAATCTCCTTTTACTACAACGGGAGTAAAAATAAATAAACGCACTGCTACTAAAATGACAACTAAGCCGATTAAAAAAAGCGCTGATTTCAGCCATTCATAATTTTTATTTTTCAAACGTTTTATCCTTCTTCCTCAAGTTTCGTACTATAATTTTACCATAGACTCTTTTTTTCACCAAAATTTGCGACTAGTAATAAGAAAAATTTAAGTGAGCATATTATTTTACTAACTAAATGTAAGTATGTATACTAACGTTGTTACTTAATAAAAAAAGGTGGTTATTACATGTCAAACTTTTTAGCAGCAATCAAAAATCGTCGTTCAATCTACGCATTAGGACGTAACGTTAACCTTAAGGAAACAGAGATCGAAGAAATTATTAAAGAAGCAGTAAAATATAGCCCAACTGCATTTAACGCACAATCTCCTCGCGTTGTCATCTTATTTGGTGACGCACATGAAAAATTATGGGAAATGACTGAAGAAGCATTAAAACCATTAACACCTGCAGAAGCTTTTCCAAATACACAAGCTAAATTAGCTGGTTTTAAAGCAGGCCTTGGTACTGTGTTATTCTTTAAAAATACGGATACAGTGAAAAACTTACAAGAAGAATTTGCATTATATGCTGACAACTTCCCAGATTGGGCAGAACAATCAAATGGTATTGCTACTGCTAACACTTGGACTGCTTTAGAAGAAGCCGGTCTTGGTGCTAACTTACAACACTACAACCCAGTTATTGATGAAGCTGTTGCTAAAGAATGGAATATTCCTGCCAACTGGCAATTACGTTCACAATTAGTATTTGGCTCAAAAGAAGCTGAAGCTGGCGAAAAAGATTTCTTAAGTGACGACGAACGTTTCTTAACTTTTAAATAATTTGAATACAAAAATAGACTAGTGCTAAACGGATCGTTTGGCACTAGTCTATTTTTTTTCGTCTAATAAAATATCGATGGGTGTACCTTCTTTTAAATGCGTTGCTAAAAACTCAACAATTTCTTCTAACGGTTCATTTAACACAAACAATGGCCCGCGCATTCCGCGGCGAAAGAAATTAACTTTCACTTGAGTTTTTGTTTTTAACAAAACAATTCGTTCCACTTCACTATAAGGAATTCCCTTTTTATCCATCGCATTCACACTAATATGATTTTCTGCAAAACCTTTGGCGTCCATTAAAAAACTTAAAATAATCAGTCCCGCCAATATCCTGCGCATATTTTCATCTAAAGTTGTCGGATTTAATAAAACCATGACAATCGTTCCCACGCCTAACAATAAAATGAGATAAAAACTGGTGGATTTGCGGCGTGATTTAAAAACAATTTCTTTTTCGATCAAAAACAAATAGGCAAATAAAACGACCACAAAAACAAACAGTAAAATGGTAAATGTCGTCACTATAATTACCTCCTCTCTCATTTATCTTACCATAAAAAGATTGGTAGCCCAATTTGAAGTCCTCTAACTTTATCCACCTCAACTAAACCTACTATTTCCTTTATTCGTCACTTTTCGTTACAATAAAAAAGAGAATAGAAGAAAAGGGGTTTTTATAATGGATAATTTTTTTAAAACATTTCGTGAGAATTTTTTATTAAGTGGGATTGCCTATGGTATTTTGGGGATTTTGATTTTAATTAAGCCAGAACCTTTTTTCAATATGATTGTCTACATTTTCGCTGCCTTTTTTGCTATTATGGGCGCAATTAACCTATTTAACCATTATCGCGCGCAAAAGCAAGGGTATTCAGGTTCACAATTAACAACTGGTATCTTACTTTTAGTGGCGGCTCTTTTAATTTTAATTTTTGCTAAAGGACTCGTCTCTATTATTCCTGTTTTCTTGGGTCTATTTATTTTAATTAGCGGTATCACACAATTAGTTCAAGAACTACAACTGAAAAAAGATGGTGTAGCCCGGACAGGTTGGTTTGTTTTTAGCATCTTATTAATGATTGTAGGTGCTTTATTACTGTTCAATCCTTTCCGCAGTGTCTTACTTGTTTTCCAAATTTTTGGAGGTGTGCTTGTTGTTTTAGGCATTTCGCGTTTAGTCGATTTTTTCCGCTTAAGAAATAGTTAAAATTTTAATTATGACAATCTTTTTAAAGAATATGAACACTTTTTTTAATCCTTTTCCTTTATAATTACTTTTGTTATGAATAATGGACTAGGAGGTGAAAATATGCCAATTGAAAAAAGCCAACAAAAACAACAACCCGTAATCATTGTAAAAGACGATAATGGCCAAATTTTACGGAAAGTTTCAGTCAAAGAATGGTTAGAAAATCATCCTTTTAACGCTGATAAAGAAGATTTTGAGTTGAAACTTTATCGCGAAGCTTTAAATTACTTTTACTTAAAACAATATGATCAAGCCGAGGATCTACTCATCTACTTATGTGAGGCGACCCACTACCAACGCTATGAATACATCGAGCGTGTTGCTACTTTATACCACACGCAAAATCGTTTGGATAAAGAACGGTGTATTTTACTCCTTGCCAAAAGAATGCAAGAAAAAAATGAAGCACCAAAAGAGTTACTACAGCGCATCACCCGTCGCTTAGACAAAGTAGATGAACAACTCAATCATTATCAAAAAGCAAATAATCTCTTAGCCTTAAATTAAAAATACCCAAGCTATCCTTGCGACTGTAAAAATTTATCGTCATTTGATAGTTTGGGTATTTTGTTTATTTTATCTTACCGGTGTCTAATCAAGAATTTGGCTTGACCCATCTTGATAATTCAATTTTACTCCTGCTTGAACATTAAAAATATAGACATTTATTTTTATCGCATCACTATTCACCGATTGTGCCATTAAATGCACGCCACGCGCTAAAAGTTCGTCGTTACGAAATACTGGTGTCACTTCATAACGCACAAAATGTTTTTTATCTTGTTCTAAATAATATTTAATATCCATTTCAAAACGTAGCATTTCTGGATTATTTAATTGACGCGTACCTGTGATTAAATTTTGCCAGTTGGCATTTTCACCAGCTAAGGCAAAGCCAATCAAATGGGAACGATTATACAAATAGCTGCCGCCAATTTTTTTATTCCGCCAGCCTGTTGGTTTCACTTTAGAAATATCGCCCCGCTTTTCAGTTGGCATCAAACTTTGATTTAGTAATGCTTCTGCCCCTGTAGCCCGATTTAATGTATCCAATGGGTAATATTTTTCCCAGGCGCCATTTTTTGTCGTTAATTCAGCTTTTGTAAATGTCGGCTGTCCTTTGTTGATTGTGATAGTTTGTTTACCTGCATAATTTAATTTTGCCAACTCTTTTTTTAAAGCTTCGCGCTTTTTTAAACTTTGTTGTGGGCTTTCTTCATCTTCACTCGCAGTCGTTCCTGTCTGATTTGTTGGCTCATCAGAAGTGTCTTGACGATTGAGAGTTGACGTCTGGCTAGTTGTAGGCATCAGTTGCTCATTTTCTGGTAACAGACCACTTCCTGTTAACAATGCCACAGCCGAAAATGCAATGAGTGTTAAACTAGACTTTTTTTTACGATGTTTGGTGGTCGCATTGATTAAAGTTACAACGCCAATTATTATCCCCAATAATCCACCTAATATTAAAACAGTATCCATCTATTTCCTTCTTTTCTATAAATTTAGTATTCCTTTATACCCTAGCAAACAGCGGTCTTGAAAACAAGTAGAAATAGTTTTTCGCCCCCTTTTGACTGCGTCTTATAACCAATGCTTTTCCTTGAAATAAAAATCACCTTGTCCTAAAATAAATCATAGCTTATTTTTAGCGGAGTTGGTGGAACGGCAGACACGTATGCTTCAGGCGCATATGTCCATTACGGACGTGAGGGTTCAAATCCCTTACTCCGCATTTTATTTTTATAAAACAAGAAAATTCTGCTTGTTTTTCTTATTACTAATATAAATTTAAAAAAACGACTCAATTTTAAGGAGAAAATTATGCCATTTCTTGCTATTTTGATTGATTTTCTGACGTTAGCTGCTTATTTTTTACAGTTAAATATTGATAGTTCTGCATTACGCTTTTTAGGCTTAATTTTTCAAGCCGTAATGACATTATGTCTGCTGCTACTCATGATACGTTATCGCGGCAAGCGCTATACCAACTATCGTCCTGAAGGTTATTCTTATGTTACGTTTCGTTTTGCCGTTATTTTACTTTCTTTTTTGATTAACGGCATTGTCTTATTTCTTTATATCTTAAATTTCATTGGTGCCAATGATTTAATTTTTTCTAGTTTTTAGGAAAAATTAAGTTTTTAATAAGTTATAGTTTAAAATAAAAAGTAGCCCTATTATCTGTTATACTTAATGCTACGCGAAAAATATTGTTATGCGATAGATTGATTTATTTCGTTGAATTTAATCAAACTGGCGTAACTTCAGAGTTACAAAGATGTATTAGAGGTTAGGGAATACATCGTTTAAACGAGAAATAACATGAATTTTAGTAATAGTCTTGATCCAACCTTAAATAATAATATTGATTAGTCAGATAGCCTTCTCTAGTAATAGAGAGGGCTATTGTCCATTTTATACTAAAATTTTATTTCTTCCTTTACAAAACAAACATACGTTCGTATAATAAAATTATCAAATCGTTGGAAGTGATCTTATGCGCACACCGCCACCTTACGAAGACCGCAAATTATTAAAGTGGAATGGTTTTTATTTATCCGAACACACTGCTCAAATGGACGCTAAAAAAGCTGCGAAAGCTTACTCTTGGCCGGCAAAACCGACACTATCGCCCACTGAAATTGATCGTATTTTATATGAAGCCCGTTTAAAAGACAAAAGTATTGCTATCCAAAAAGAAGAAGTAAATGAAGAAGGCCACTATCTGCCAGACATTACCGGCAAGATACAAGGTTATGATACATTAGGTATTTACATTGCCAATCAAAAAATTGATTATGATGAAATCCGTAACGTAGAATTTATCACTGTCAAAAAATGGTCTTCATTGGAGGGATGATGATGATTAATTTAAAAGGCACAATTCGTCAAATAAAAATTTTAAAAATAGCTGAACATCCCCTCGTCTATTTTCAATTAGACGATATTCATTGTTTAATCAGCCGTCATGCATTAAATTTTTTGGCTGATGTCACCGTTGGCAGCACCATTAGCGTTTTGGGCGCATATAATTCCCGCAAACAATTGGTAGTAAGAAAATACAGCGTATTGGGGAAACCCCAAATTGTAATCGAATTTGAAAGTAGTCGCTATCCTACCAAAGATGCCAAACATTACTGATAAATTAATGGGATAAGAAAAACTAGTCTAAATCTTAAGGCGGTTGAGACAGAAGCGACTAGCTTCAAAAAATATGACGGAATTCCTGAAAATTGTTTTTAAAATTATTTGGAATTTCGTCTTATTTTTTGAAGAAGCTACTTCTGTCACACCTCCTTCAACTACCTATAAGCTTTTTAGAAAAGTAGTAGCTTAACTGAACATCACCCACAGCTAGTTGCAAAATTATAGTCGCTGTTTTCTGTCTTATTGCTTAAAAGAAATTGGACTGTCATTTCCTTTAAAAATAGTTTCACTGATTTGATTGGCTAAATAAAAGACGCGATCACAACTTTTAGGTCGAGGTGAGGCTGCATTGAGCCAATCTAAGCCTTCTAGTGGGATCCCATAACAGTAGATATGTTCTTGAATCTCACCTTTGCAATCTATCACTTGGTGCGTTTTGCGACTCACTCTAAGCGCTCCTGTTTCATGTTTTTTTCCATCAAAGGTGACAGTATGAGGAGTTAAGTAACCTTTTTGGTGCATATTGCGAAGTAAGGGATTTTTCGTTCTAACTAAACTTGTGCCTGGTAAACGCGCTTCAATCAGATTTTTACCTTTAAAAATCCGCTTTTTATCTTGTTTGCTAAATGCAATAAATTCACTATCGCCTTGCTCTACTGTCATATCTGGCGCTAAAAAAGTAATAAAACCAGCCTTAAAAAAAGCCAATAATTGTTTTTGTCTGATTACAGGTGCACCAATCGTCAAGAAACTATAATCTCGATTAAATGTACCAAAAAAATCTTCATAATATTCTTTTGGTAGGAATTTCTCATGGTCAAGCATGTACTCAAAAGGTGCCTGTAATTCTTTAAAAGTATCAATTGCAGCGGCAAGTGCTCCAGTTTTATTACCGAATTGCGCATTAAAGATATCTTCTTGTAGATACTTTCCTACAAAATCAGGAAAATCAGTCGCTGAAACATTTTGCGCAGGTTTTAACAACTTATCCCAATCGAGTTGAATCTGTTTGGGAACCTGATATTTCTCTAACACACTGCTGGCATCAGACTGGCGATACTCGCTTAAAAAGGCCGTCAGATCTAAGTTAGCTTCTTTTAAAGCAATTTCATAATAAACTAATTCTGCTTCTTTTTTTAATAATGACACCAATTCTTTGACCGAACCATCAAACGTTGTCATAAATTTTGGCGTCAAAATTTGTGGTTGTGCATCTTCTCCTGGTTCTTTTTGATTAGTAGGACGCGCATGATAAGGTAATCCCCGCCCGGAACCAACAATAATTTGTTCTTCTTTACCTGAAGGAAGATAGATGAGTTCGCCTTTTTCTTCTTGAAACTTTCCACCCCACTTGTTTATGAGTAAGGGTAGATAATCATAAAAACTCAAACCCAAGCCTCTAATAATAACAGGCCCTGACACCAAATATTCTAATGGAGCATCAGCAGGATTACTTGGATTTTGGTAAAAGATTCCATTTTCTTTGGCAAATAATTGCTGTTTCTTTTCACCCCTACGCGCTTCATTTTTTGAATGACCGGTGGCTAGAATAACATCAGATACCAAATATAGTTTCGTTGCTATTAATTGGATATTTTCATCTCTAATGGTTAAATCGGTAATTTTTTCACTAATGAATGTAATGCGAACATTTTCAGGCAACTTTTTTATAATTTCATTGAAAAACCAGCGCTGGTAAAGTCCATAATACCGGCGCGAACAATAATCATTTTTGGCTAATTTTGTTTCTGGGATAAACTTTTTTTGCTCCTCTACAGACAATGAAGCTAAAAAAGACAATGCCAGGTTTTGACTCCATTGTCCAAGATTTGGTCCTTCATCTTCAGAAAATAACGTGACGTGTTGCATCACCGTATTCATAATTACTTCGCCACTTTGATCACTTCGCCAAACACTTCCTCCTGGCCCATAAGGATCAAAGACTAAAATTTCAGTTTCTTCATTTAAAGTTCTAGCTGTTTTAACTAAACTGGCTAATGCACTCAAACCAAATGGCCCGGCACCGATAATTGCAATTTTTTTCATAGCCACCCTCCTTACATCCACTAAAAAATTATCTATTTTTTACTTATATCAATTATCTTTAATTATAGCGTAAAAACTAACTCTTTGTATCAATTTGGCGTCCTGCTAGTTAATACAAGATAGCTTCCTAGCAAAATATCTCTTCTACCTAACACTATGTTCAATTTACAATACGCTGCTAAAACAATTTCATAATATTCTAACTGAGGTCCAAAGCTAGCTCTAAATGTAAGAAATTATCCTAAAATTATCTTTTTCGTTATACTAATTATATAAGAAAATTTTTACGTTATTTGATTATAACGGATAAAAGAAAGGGGCAATAAAAATGAAAAAGTATGTAAAATTTTTAGTGATGATTGGGGTTTCCACAATTCTGATGTTTTTGATGATGTATTTGAATGTATATAAAATCGACCATATTTTCTTTAGCCAAACCCGCGTTTTCATGGCTATTATGATGGGAGCGGCGATGGCTATTGTAATGTTGCTGTTTATGTGGAAAATGTACACCAATAAAAAAATGAATCTAGCAATCTTGATTACAAGTATTTGTCTATTTTTAGGCTCTCTTTTTATGGTTCGCAGTCAAACCGCTGTTGATGATGTTGCGTGGATGAAGGCGATGATTCCCCATCATTCTATTGCAATTTTAACGAGTAAAAGAGCAGATTTGACCGATCCAGAAGTTAAAAAGCTAGCAGAAAGTATTATTGAAGCCCAGGAAAAAGAAATTGAGGAAATGAAAACTTTAATTAAAGAATTAGAAAAATAATTTTCTAACTACTATAAAAACTAAATTAAAAAGAGAGTTGCTTTATCTGTCCCACCTATACTCTGATGGAGATGATAAGTTACCAACTCTCTTTTTGTACGTTTCAAATTCATTTATAAAATTTAAATCAAGTTTTTACCAAAATGAATAGTCTCCCACTTAATAAACCCGTTTAGACAATTTTTTCAATCTGAATAAAATAACCCTCAATTGATTCGCTAATTTGGCTTAAAACATGAAATCCTTGTTCATTTTCATACCGTGGTACTTCTAAAAGCTTCACTTCCACCCGATTTAAAGGAATTCCCACAATTAATTCATCTGAAGTCATATGCAAAGCCATAATCTCAGAAATTTGATTTCCTAAAATCATTAATTCCCTTTTTTTCTTGTTAGAGCGCCAAGCTTGATTTTGCATTAACCGTAATCCGCTAATTAAGACACCACTTTTAATTACCTTTTCAGAAATAACCGGACGCCACACTTATGCCACCTGCTTTAAAGGATGATGTTCAATAGAAATTGGCAAATCACTGGCTACCGTTAGTGTAACAAGACTACGATATTTTGCAGCAATTTTTTTCATTTCATTTGCTTCTTTTAAGGTACAATCAACATAAAAGATGATTCCATCGTATTCGTCTTCAAATTTTGCTAAAAACCGATCTGCTTGTACGAGCCATTTATCTTTAATTGTCAAACTCTCATAAAAAGTGATTTGTTTATTACGCAAATAATTTTCTGGTAACTTTTTAGGAAATCCCACTACTGCAATTTTTTCTCCAGTATGTTGCCACTTAATATGCGCCCAAACATGACTAATTTTTCGTTGTTCTCCGTGAATCAGATACATTTTATTTTGCTCCTTAATTTTTGATTATTTTACTAAGACGGCAATAGCCCACCGCCACACCTTCATCTTGCAAGACTATCACCTCCTCTAATCGCAAATAAAGTCACAACTACTTCTCCACCATAACAAAGATAATCTTTAAAGCAAGTAACGTAAGAATATGGTAAGTTGTTTTCTTACTGGATTCTTACTAAAGAAACTAACGTCATCTTCAGCATTCACTTATTGTTAAAATAACTAGCTTTTTAAGACCATTTGATTGAGAATAAATTTTAGGCAAATAAAAAAAGCTTACAGGCAGACATATAATTTGTCTACCTGTAAACCAGATTCTCTTTTCAATTATTCGTTACAGTCTTCAAAAATGGACTCCTATCACTACACATCATTCTTAAAATTCTGCTAACAATATACGCGTCTGAATTGCATTACAAAAATTCCCTTTAAAAATTAGTTTACTCTAAAAAATCATTTTTAATGTCTATTCAATAAATTCTTTTTCACCTAATGCATGTTGGGCCGCTAAGTTTAACAAGCTCCATTGACGGTCAAAACCTGGTTGGAAGAAGAAATCAGCTTCTGCTAAGTCTTCAATGGTCATTTTATTTTGAATCGCCAATGCTAAAACATTTCCTTGGGCAGTAATATCATAGGTAGATAAAACTGCTCCCCCTAAAATTTGATGCGTGATTGGATCAAAGAAGAGTTGGACAGAAACTTTTTTATTGCCAAATTTTTCTGGCACATATTTAGGTCGTAACGTATCTTCGTAATATGAAGTGTAAAGGTTTTTACCTACTTTTTGCGCTGTAAAACTATTTAAGCCACTAGCCGCAAAATGATAATCAAAGACACTCAATGCAGAAGAACCTACAACGCCACCAAATGGTTTACTTGGTACTTTTTCAAATAGATGTTTTACAACATATCTCGCTTCTCTTCTAGCCACTGTCGCTAGCGCAATCGGCATCTTGGCATTAGCAGGAACAGAATAAGCCAAAGTTGCATCCCCGACTGCATAAACATCTGGTAAATTGGTTTGTAAATATTCATTAGTCATAATAAAGCCACGGTCATCCAAATCGACAGTGCCTTTTAGCCATTCTGTATTCGGTTTCACCCCTGCTGCTTGGATAATTAAATCCACTGGAATTTCTTCGTTGTTTACTTGAATAGCTGAAACTTTTTGATCTCCTAAAAATGCTTCAATCTTTGCCCCAGTCATTACTTTAATTCCGTTTTCGGTCAAATGCGCAGCTAATATATCAGTCATTTCTTTATCAAGGTAAGTTCCTAAAGGCCGATCAATCATATCTAACAAAATGACTTCTTTGCCGGCTTTTTGAAAAGCTTCGGCAGCTTCAATCCCAATATAACCCGCACCGATTACAGCTACTTTCTTGATTTCAGGATTAGATAATTTATCTTTAATCTTTGTCGCCCAGTCATAACCCCGCATTAAATAGACGTTTTCTAATTCGGTGCCAGAGACAGGAAGTGAATTTGGTTTCACCCCAGAACTTAAAATCAATTTGTCATATTCATAGTCTGCGGTGGTATCGTCTAATTTATTTTTAACTGTTACTGTTTTATTATCGGCATTAATGGATTGAACAAGTTGATTATTTAAAATATGCACATTAGATTCTGGGAAATTTTCAGGTCTAAAGTTACGCACATCATTGACGTCAGTGACTTGATCTTCCAGATACAATTCCATCCCACATGACATAAATGAGATATAATCACCTGCTTCAAATAATGTAATTTCGACATCGTCTTCATATCTTGATAATAATTCAAGGATGGATTGGTGTCCGCCGTGTGAAGCACCTACGATAATAACCTTGCTTTTACTCATACTATTCTCCCCTTCCTTTTAATGGTAAAACTAGATTCCTTTACCATACATTAATAGCATAATACTTATGTTTTTTTATTTCATATGTTCTGCTCAAAAATATTTAATAAAAATCTACTATTTGAATTTTTTGCTTTCAAATAATATGTCTCAAAATGAAAAAGCCCCCTAAAACTAACCACCATTGGCAAGTTTTAGGGGCTTACTTATTTGAGAATGGAATTTTTCACTTTTTTTGCACAACTATTACGAAAATTTATTTGCTAAAACATAAAATTTTATGTCGGCAAATCGTAGGCAAATCATGAAAATAAAGGTCATTTAGAAATGATGTTGGCATAAAAATGTACGCCCTGTTTTTTTCATGAAAGAAGAGTAACTAAAGATTCTTCTCTCCTATAAAAATAGTAGGAGAATACAAGACTAATTGTGGATTTTTTTCTCTTGCATTCATTCACTCAAGATAAAAAATGGAGGAAAAGCAGCAAGGGCAAATTGCTGTCTCCTACATTATTGTTACCACTTATAATATTGAATAGCCACCGAAAAATAAAAAGGTAACGTGCCTAATTATCAGTTTTCGAATTGCCAATGGTAATTCTCATATCAAATAGCCTTCATCACCCATCTATAGAGGATGGACGATAAAGGACTGAATGCGTTAAAAATTTATTCAGGTGGAGAGTAAAAAGGGATGTTAGGATAACTGAATGCCCGCTCTATAGTTTTCTTGTCAGCAGTATAGGTTCCAGCTAATACATATTGAAAATCAACTTTTTTTCTTTGAAAATCATAAGTGAAAGAGTACTGCAATTCACAATCCTTAGGTTGTGGTTTATAATTTTTAGAAACAGACTCGCCATTTAAGAAATTACCACTATCTTTTATTTCTTTTTTCCAATTCTCATAATCTCTTTTGGTAGTTATATCTCTAGAATAAGAAAATATCGTAAACATTTTTCCTCCAATTCCTTCATCAATAGGCATAATATCCTTTTTTGGAATTTTTGTATTTTCTATATAAATTGTCAGTTCTCTTTTTCCGTTAAAAGTACAAACTATCTTTTTTACATTGTAAAAACTAAGATAAGAAAATATGAACAACAGCCGTACACAAATTAATAGTTAAAATATTCTATTTTCCCTCTTCATCATAATAACCTCCCTCAATAGGTTCCGACTTTCTACAATCTGTATGGTGCTGTGAACAGATTAGGTAATTCATTTGGTATAATAAATCTCAATCCAAAAGCATCACCTTGCATCACAGGCGCATTTCCACGAACTGTATATCTTCTAAATCAAACTTATTGTATTGCCTATTTTTCGTTGCCTGATTCCTTGTTAATTTGATTTTTAGAACTTGACCAACTAATTTACTTTTTTGTTTTTGGCATTCATTCCTGAATTTTTCTGATAATGCTAGAAAGTGCTAGTTAAACTCTTTTAGATTCAAATTAACGTAAACTGACAGGCTACCCTAATTAAGATTCATCTTTTTCGTTATCTTGGTTAGGAGACCGCATCAAAAAATAGCTCTTTTTTGAGTTCTTCACCGTGTCTTCATTCAAGTTGGAGCACCAATACTATCTGACGAAGAGCTGAAAAATATTGGAAGGCTAATCGCTGAATTTTGTAGTTAAACTCTATATTTCAATAAGTTATTAACCCCTAAAAAAGGATATAATCGATAAAGAAATAGATAACACTACAATTAATCCACAAACAACTAAATGTCTTTTCCTGTGAAGCGCTATAATGGCAATGTATTCTCTTAAAAAAGCATTAGGCCAATAGTAAAGTGCTGTTTTAGCTCCAATTCCGTCTGCTTTTAACCCTGCCTGATGTGCATAAATACCTGCACGAAAAATATGATAGTTATTCGAAGTGAAAATCACTTTGTAGGGTAGAGGGGATCTTCTATCCATAATTTTTTTAGAAAACTTCATATTTTCTAAAGTAGTAGTAGATTGATCTTCTAACAGGATATCTTCTTCAGGTATTCCATTTTGATTAGCATATTGTGCCATCGCTACGCTTTCAGGAATATTTTCGTCTACTCCTTGACCCCCAGACATTATAATTTTAGGATGTTTACCACTAACATTGATTTGATGTTGGTAGAATTTAATTGCAGCATCAATCCTTTTGGCTAAAAGTGGGGAAACTATCTCCCCTTTCAAAAGACCAGCACCCAAAACAATGATGTAATCTTGGTCAGGTTTAGGATGATTAAATTGATATAAAATGGAAACACTAAAGAAATTGAAAAAAATGAGAATGAAATAGCCCATTATAAAAGGTAATGCTGCTAAAAGACTCGTTAGCCAATCTGGTATGAGTTTGGAAATAAAAAAGTTATAAATTAGAAATAGAGTCAAAAAAATTGCAAGAAGCAAAGTCAGCATATTAGCCAAAGAATGGGCTTCTCTTTTTAATACAACCAAGGAATTCAAATAAAGAAAAATTAATAGTGATATGAAACCGAAAAGTAAAAGTCCGATGATTATAACAAGAGCGAGTCCTCCAAGCAGAGCAAAGGACACTGGACTAGCTGTAAGATTCACGTTATATACCATATAAATTCCAAAAACAATAATTAAAACGTTAAATAACATCCCATTTAACAGCCGCGTCTTATTTTTGAAATATACCCCTAAAAAAAAAGCCAAATACAAAAGGGGAAGCAAAAAATAATAACTACCATAGGAAATCTCAATACCAGAAAAATAGAAAATTAGACAGATACACGTCCAAATTAGGCAGAAAAACAAGATATCTGCATCTTGTTTTTTCTTTCGCCACCGTATAGTTCCTATATTTCCTCCCACTAGAGAAACAAATAATAAAGTTCCTGCTAAAAAATCCATCTACTTAACTCCTATCGCTTTTTTATAACAAATTAATCAAGTATAACTGTAAAGAATAATGTAATAACTACTTCTCTACTATATCCATCATTTCTCGTAATTACTTGGGACCATAAGAGGTAATATTCTTGGATATTCTACATATATAAAAGACGGTCCAATTAAATATCGTATAACCGTAAAGAAGAAGCATCTTTTATTAGCATGCTCTTTATTTCTTAATAGAATAAATTATTTTAGTTTCTTTTTTTTATTTTCCTTAATATTATGCCGTAACAGAAAACTATAATCATTGAGACTGTACCCACAATAGCAAGTATTGTTTTTACAACATCTTTAGAAAATGGCGTCAAGTATGAATAAATTATTGCTAATATTAATATCAATAAAGTAACTACTAGTAATTTGAGTTTCATATATAAATACTCCTCTCAATAATTGCTTTATTTCTTTTTTTGTTTTCTATTCCCTTCCAGATTTTATATCATTATATTTCCCAGCAGATAAACACCCCATCAGGATGACTCCAATTGTACAACCGATAAATAAACCTAATAGAAACAACCACATAAAAATTCTCCTTTTATAACTACAATGCTTTTTTCATAATTCATAATCTAGAAATGTCTTCATAGTCATCATACAAGGTAGGTTTATCCTTTAAAAGTTCAAACCTACCTTGTATGATTTTGTATGACTTTCTTTTTTTAAATACACTTTGAAAAAAATTATTTGCGTATTTTGTAATTCTTCAGAGCTAAAAATAACCTAATCAAACATTTCTGATAGCAATCATCGTCAAATTTTCCATTTCGACAAGACTCTTTAATTAACAATGGTCTGAAATCCTTAACAATTTGTGTAAAAGCATCTTCGTCATTTTCTTGAACTAGAGCGACAAGGTTTTCTCATGATTTCATTCTCTATATCCTCCATTTCCTTCTCACTATTTCTTCAATCAGTGGAAGTTCGAGTAGGATGACGAATCATATAGATTAACTTAATTAGTTCAATAATCGTTCGCGAATTTTTTTAGAATTCTTTGACGCTTTTTTGTTGCACCTTGTCTACTCAAAGACAATTGAACAGAAATTTCATAGTCAGAATACCCTAAAATATACTTTCGAATTAAAAAAGTTTTATTCCCGTCACTTAGATTTAGAAACTCCGAAGCTAAATATGGATTCCTAAAATCAAGTAAGGTATTCTCAGATTGAATCCTAACCATTTCTAAAGCTAAATTTGACCGATCTTCAATCAGATAGTGTAAATTTTTTTGACCAGTAATAATTTCAGCCTTTTTTAATCGAGTATTTTTAGCAAAGTAATTTGTTGCAGTATTAGGAATGGTTTTTGAATATACTTGATACATTTTGCATCACAGTTTGTTATATCAAAACTTGATAGGTCTAAATTTCTTAACCTGATTGATCGACTAAACATTTCGGACATATCTTGAACGTTGTCAGTTTTGAAGTTTTTAAATCTAAATTTTTTGTCTATTTTTATAGCTACCATCATCTCATTTTCCGAAAATATACATAACCGCCTAAACTAATAATAATAATCCCACCAATGACTGCTATACTTTCGTTGGATTTCTCACCAGTTTTAGGAAAAGTTCTTTTTCCCTTATTACTTGAGCTGCTGGAGCTACTTGTAATAGCAACAATCTGTTTTTTCTTCTCAGCCTTGGAGCTCACTTCTGAGCTAGGATCTGTATTTGATTGAAAAAGTGAATTGGTAGTGGAATCTACACTTGAATGATTAGTTGATCCAGAATCCATTTCAGTATTAGTAGTTTCAGTATCAGATTGAGAACTGGTTTCGGAACCCGACTCCGAGGTAGTTTGAGTGCTTGAATCTGATGAAGATTCACTACTTGAATCTGAACTGGGGTCTGTAATATCAACTATGCTTACTTTATCTACTATTATGGTAAAAGGAGCCCAACTAAATACCCATTTATCAGCTGCGTGCTGCATATAAATCGAAATCGGAATTACTCCACTATCATCAGACATTACCTCACGATTGTAAGAATAATTATATACAGGAGTATTTACAGCTGGCCCATTTATAAACCCGTTTACCTCTGAACTAAGATTTTCGTTATTAATAACTAGATAGGAACTATCTCCGCTAAATTTCTCAATTTCAATATTAAGAACGTATTTTTTATTTGGGGAGACTTGAACATTTTGTTTTAATGTCGGGCTTCTTCGAGAAGTTTGATCTCCATTATTGGATTGAATAGTAGAAATATTCCCATCATTGCTTGAAATAACAGCCTTACCATTTCCAATTTGAGTAGCATTCCATCCATATCCATAATTGTTTGGCATTTGTACGAACCATTTATTAAGTACGGAACTTGTGTCAGTATCAAATGAGTATTCTTGAATAGTTTCTTTTTGGGTAAACATAGAATTGTTAACATACTCTTGTTCTGATGCATAAGAAGACACTAGTGGTATCAACCCTGTCACGCAGAGTCCAGCAATAGCTATAAGTAAAGATATTTTTTTCATTTTTCTAACCCCTCACATACATTCTGTAATCTAATTAACTTTATTATTAAGAGCATTACCTACATCAATTATAAAACGATTATTTTTCATCTAAACGATTTTTTTGGTAACTTAGTGACCAAAAAAACGCTAACTATACAAAAATAACGCTTTAATATACAATAATATAGTTATTATTTGAGTGTTGTAGAAAGGGTGATTATATTGATTTATAAATTTCTAAAAAGGACGGTATTATTAAAGCTTGATATTCTAAGGTTGATATATATAGAAAGACAAGTATCAATACAAGCTCTGATTTCAACATTCAATTATTCCAGATCAAGTATCAAGAGGGCATTAACAGAAATAAATTGTGATATAAAAAAATATACGGACTCTTCTCTTGAAATTGAACAAGGTGCAGGTTTTTTATACAAATTAAGTTGCAACAATAATCAAGAATTTCAAAAAGCGTTTTTCGAATTGCGATTAGTCTACTTAAAGCAAAATTACCCATTTGAAATCTGCGAGAAAATATTTTTTAAAACTAGAATACGTTTCAACCATATTTGCGAAGAACTATCTATCTCCAAAAAACAGCTAAATAGCGATTTATGTATTGTCAATAGTATCTTGAATCCATATAGAATCCAGATTATACAAAAAGGCGAATTTCTTTGTTTATCTGGAAACGAAGCAATGATTCGATTAATTATCTTTTCTATAATTAGTAAAATTTACTTGGGGTTAGACTGGCCTTTCCCCCAGACCAGAGAATATATATATAAATTATGTTCACCCAAAATAATTGCTGTTCTTAAAACATTGAATCCCCTTGAAGAAGAAAGAGTTCTATTTCTTCTAGCTATATGTCATATGAGAGTTTTAGGGGTAAATTATGTAGATAAAATGAGCGAACAGACTCAACATATTATAGATATCTATAAAGGACAATTAAATGTTTCTGAATTTAATACGGTACTGCAAGAAAAATCTAACGAAATATGTTTTGCTAATTTTTTTTCCGATTACTATTTCCTAAACTTGATAATCAAAAGACACGATATAAAATCGGAAATATTCTTTATCACACTGAGAATGAATGTACTACTCAGATTTCTTACTTGTTAAACTCCCTCAATCTAAAAGATACTTCAAACGCTTTTAAGTATGAACTGACTTATTACCTAACGCTATATTTTCTTTCAATAGATATTTTTGGTGAATGTGAAAGTGCCGGAAAAGATTTGGTAGAAACCTATTCATTAGTAAATCATACTGCCCTGTTCTCTAGTGGAAAAAAATATTCAGATTTAAAAACTAGATTACTTTCTCTTTTTCCAGAAGGAAAGAATATTGACTTTTTGACTGATTTAGTATTTGCACTTCTTCAAAAAAGAGAAACTGTACAAGCTAAAATCTATATCTTATTTTCCAATAAATCACTGACAAATGAAATCTTCATTGCGAATAAACTGTTAAATTTTTATGGATCAAGGCAGGTTCAGATAACTACTTCTATTGAAGATGCAGAAATTATTATAACTGATACTCTTCATAAATTAATCCGTTCAGACCAACAAGTAGTATTTATTGAAGAAACAGACAGTGAACAATCTTTCAATTTTATAGTACAGTCGTTAGATAATTATTTGTTAAAAAAAAGATTGTAGACCAGCTTTCATATTTTTACATGTCGGCTATTACTAAACACCGGTATTTATGACGTTGAATAATAACCAAAATTACCACCACAAAAAAACAGATTACAATTCTGTTTGCAATATTTAGGACTCTAATTTTATTTTTTAGTTTTTAGATTTTATTACACTATTTTTAGAAAGGAATGACGATTATGAAAAAAATTATTTTTAATGCTTTCTTAGCACTGTTATTGATAGGAGGTGCTTGGCTTATTTATGAAAAAAATTTTGCTACAACAGATTACTATACTAAAATCGTTACGGAAGGAAACCGAACTTTTATCGGAAAAAGTAATAATGGAAAAAAACAATATCGTTATACTTACAACTTACCTAGCTTTACAAAAGATAACCAAGAATCAGATTTATCATTTGATTCTAATGCCGATAGACCTCTGAAAAGAAACGCTTATCTCATTTTACATTTCAACAAGCAAAAAGGCGTGGTAGGATGGGAAGAAGTCAAAGCTGAAGAAGTACCTTCATCCGTATTAAAAGAACTTGACAAATAAAAATATATTTAAAAGATTCTGGACACAGAAATATATACAAAAGAACATTTAGATTCAAAATAATTCAGTTCATATTTTTTGAAATTCCGTCAAGGTAAGCCCCAACAATAATATTCCATAATAAAAAAGATGATTTCAAAGCGCCGTCAAGAACTTGAAATCATTTTTCACCTTATATTGCGGCTTATATCGCAATAATTGCTTTGCCACAACTTTATAATTAGTGAAATTATTTATAATATTTTTTTTGAATACTCTAAGCTTTAAATATATCGCCTACTTTTGTCTTTTTATTATGTCTTTGTAGATTCCAGTTTTTAACCACATAATTCGTCTAAATCAGTTCTACAAAAATTTCTATTTATTGATTCAACGTCTATAGAATAAAAATACCAATATATTTCATTCTTTCTAAATTAATTACTTTTTTACTCTATAAACTCATATAAAGCATTCGATGTCCTTACTTTCATAGCAGAAGCTCTCTTAGCAAAAATGAATAACACACCAGAAATTAGTGTATTTCTACTTCTTATTTTTTATAAGTCTTTTGATAATATAAGTAGACAATCCAATTAATAAAACTCCTATAATTACCCAAATTTTAGATAAACTTTTCTCACCTGTTTTTGAAAACAAGGAAACCATATCCTTTTTATCATTGTCTTTTGATAGAATTATTATTCGAAATCTATTCAATTTTTTATAAAAATATTCATCGCCATCAACGCTTGATAAGTACCAGAAATTTCTAAAGTAAATGTCATTGTCTTTAGAGTAGTTTCATCTTCAACAGCGGCTATTGCTTCACCTGTTTCTAAATCAACAATTGTAGTACCCATCGTTGTCTGTTTCTCTTTTTCCGACTTAATAATTGCAGCTTCATATTCTTCTCTTGAAATTCTGAGACTGAATTTTATCATCAGCTATTCGCTTTTTCTCTAATGAAATGTAACCAAGTTTATTCTGATTTAATTTCCACGGTTTACGTCATTTTACTTGAGCACGGAGCAAACGCTAAATCTGTTCAAGCACGGCTGGGGCACAATAAAATTTCTACAACATTCAACACCTACGCTCACGTTACAAAAAAGATGAAAAATGAATCAATTGAAATCTTTACAAAAGCAATGGGAAACCAAAAATAAAAAAGATTTGCCGACGATATAATTTTTATGTCGGCAAATCGTAGGCAAATCATGAAAATACAGGTCATTTAGAAATGATGTTGGCATAAAAATGTCCGCCCTAATTTTTTCAGGGCGGACATTGGGCGGAAGTCTTGATGAAAACAGCCTATTTCTTTCACTTGTTTTCAAAAATTCCTTGCTATTTCATTAGCCCGTAGAGTCTTTTTTGGTGGGAAAAATGTGGGAAAATACAAAAGAAAGGTCTAGAGTAATCTCTAGACCCCTTGCTTATTTCTTAGGTTCATCATCGTCCATTTTCAGAACGGCCATGAAGGCTTCCTGTGGGACTTCAACTGAACCAATTTGTTTCATGCGTTTTTTACCTTCTTTTTGTTTTTCCAACAGTTTACGTTTACGGGAAACGTCCCCACCGTAACACTTGGCCAAAACATTTTTACGCAGTGCTTTAATATCAGAACGGGCCACAATTTTTTGGCCAATTGCAGCTTGGACTGGTACTTCAAATTGTTGTCGAGGAATTAATTTTTTCAGCTTTTCAACAATTGCTTTCCCACGTTCAAAAGCAAAATCGCGGTGCACGATAAAGCTTAGCGCATCAACTTTTTCACCATTTAATAAAATATCCATTTTAACGAGCTTGCTGGTACGGTAACCAGATATTTCATAGTCTAAAGAAGCGTAGCCTTTGGTGCTGGATTTTAATTTATCGAAGAAATCAAACACGATTTCAGATAATGGAATTTCATAAACAACATTCACCCGATAATCGTCTAAATAATCCATAGTAACAAAATCACCACGTTTACGCTGAGACAATTCCATGACCGCACCAACATAATCATTTGGCACCATAATTTGGGCTTTCACGTAAGGTTCTTCGACATTTTGAATTGAGACCGGATCAGGAAAATCAGCCGGATTATCCACAACAACTTGAGTGCCATCCGTTTTATTTACATGATAAATAACAGAAGGAGCTGTCGTAATCAGCTCTAAATTAAACTCTCTTTCCAAGCGCTCTTGAATAACATCCATATGCAGTAAGCCTAAAAAACCACAACGGAAACCAAAGCCTAATGCTTGGGAAGTTTCAGGTTCAAACTGTAGTGCAGCATCATTTAATTGTAGTTTTTCCAACGCTTCTCGCAAATCGTTATAGCGGGAAGTATCAATTGGATATAACCCACAAAATACCATCGGGTTCATTTTTCGATAGCCATCCAATGCTTTTTCAGCTGGGTTATTGGCTAGTGTTACTGTGTCCCCGACACGTGTATCTTGAACTGTCTTAATCGCTGCTGTAATATACCCCACATCGCCTACCATTAAATAATCACGGGCGATTGCCTTAGGTGAAAAGACACCAACTTCTGTTACATCAAAAGTTTTACCGTTACTCATTAATTGGATTTTATCCCCAGGTTTCACTACTCCATCCATTACGCGCACGTTTAATACTACGCCCCGATAAGAATCGTAGACAGAGTCAAAAATCAATGCTTTTAACGGTGCATTTAAGTCGCCACTTGGAGCGGGAACATATTCAACAACTTGTTCTAAAATCTCTTCAATCCCAATTCCTGCTTTAGCAGAAGCCAACACTGCTTCACTGGCATCAATACCAATGACGTCTTCAATTTCTTGGCGAACTCGTTCAGGATCTGCTGCAGGTAAATCAATTTTATTAATAACCGGTAAAATCTCTAAATCATTATCCAACGCCAAATAGACATTAGCTAAAGTTTGGGCCTCAATACCTTGCGCTGCATCAACGACTAAAACAGCCCCTTCACAAGCAGCTAAACTACGGGAAACCTCATACGTAAAATCGACATGCCCTGGAGTGTCAATCAAATGGAAAATATATGTTTTTCCGTCTTTTGCCGTGTAATTTAATTCAACAGCATTTAATTTAATTGTGATCCCACGTTCACGTTCTAAATCCATTGAGTCTAGCAATTGATCTTGCATTTCTCGACTCGTCACCGTGTGGGTTTGCTCTAAGATACGGTCTGCCAAGGTAGATTTTCCGTGGTCAATATGGGCAATGATGGAGAAGTTCCGAATCATTTCCTGTCTTTTTTTCATATCTGCTAGATTCATATATACCCTCATTTCTTTATTACCGCGAAAAAATCCTTGCGGTCTGCTAACTTCAGCCTTTTTATTATACCAACGAAACTTAGATATTTAAAGAGTTTTCCCTAGCTTGTAAACAACAAATTTGGCAATCTTTGTTATACTAAAATCAAGAACAAAAATTGGAGTTGAAATTATGGAAGAACACTTTCGCGACGAATTACAAATTCTACCAGTGGAAGAAAAAGATGTCGATCAATTTAACGAGCTATTAAGTTATGTTTTTCAAATCACAGAGTCTGATATTGAAGAAAGTGGCTTTGATAGTAAGAAGGAAATGATTAAATCAAAAAAACCAATCTTAGAATTATCAAAAGTCTTTGGTTGGTTTCATAAAGATCAGTTAATTTCGCAAATTGCCATCTACCCCTGTGAAGTAAATATTCATGGTGCCGAATATAAAATGGGCGGAATTACAGGTGTGGGTACTTATCCAGAGTATGCAGGTCACGGACTAATGCAAGACTTAGTGAAAAAAGCGTTAGAAACTATGCGGGCAGACCAACAGTGGATTTCCTATTTGTACCCTTACAATATCCCCTACTATCGACGCAAAGGTTGGGAAATTATGTCGGATAAACTGACTTTCAAAATCCGTGATACCCAGCTGCCAAAACAAGTTGATGTGCCGGGTATGGTGGAGAGGCGAAATGTCGATCATCCAGATGTTTTTAAAGTTTACGATATTTTTGCAACCCAAAATCATGGTGCCTTAAAACGCAGCCATTTTCATTGGGAAGAATATTGGCGTTACGAAAACGAAGAAGAACGAACTGCTGCTATTTATTACGACAGTAAAGGCAATCCAACGGGCGTTTTATTTTATTGGGTAGCTGAAGAAGTTTTTCACGTCAAAGAAATGTTTTACTTAAATCAAGAAGCTCGGAATGGATTATGGAATTTCATTTCAGCCCATTTTTCGATGGTTTATTGGGTGAAAGGCAATATTTATAAAAACGAGCCATTAGCATTTCTATTAGAAGATAGTCAAATTAGAGAGACCATTGAACCGTATTATATGGCGAGAATCGTGGATGTCGAACAATTTTTAAAAAGATTTCCTTTTGAGTCTTTTAATGGTGCTTTTCATTTTGTCGTCCATGATCCCTTGGCAGAGTGGAATAATAATACTTTTTCAATTATTGGTGAGAATGATTCTATTACTATTCAAACAGGGACAACAGTCGGGCCTGCAATTGAGATTGACATTCAAACACTAAGCTGTCTTTTAATGAACTACCGACGCGCCTCCTATTTATATCGAATTGAACGTCTACAAGTAACAGATAAAAAGGCCATCCATATCTTAGAACAAATTATTCCGGACATGGAAGCATATTTTAGTGATTATTTCTAAAAAAAAACGCTGAGTTAACTCTTTATAAATAGAGTTACTTAGCGCTTTTTTCGTTCACGAAAAAAAGAGAGCACTATTTTGCGTTGAGAAATTATTGAAAAGGTAGTTCAATAATGGTTTCTGCTTTCCCATTTATCTCTTCATAATACTCATAACTTTCTTGGCGAAATGTCCCTTTTTCTTTTTGAATTTCTTCTAATAGCAGGCGATAAATAAGACCACTATCATTATCGTCTTCAATAAAAGTCGCCACTGCAGCTTTAAAAGTAGGCCGTTTCGTAATTTTTAATGGTGCAGTCACTAAAAAGTCTTTTTCAATTGGCAAGCAAAAACCCACTTTTAAAGGATTTGTATGGATTTCACCTTCTCTACTGACTTCCAAGTAATGTACGAAAGGTTCTCCTTTAATTGAAACACCCGCTGAAATTAAGGCTGTAGCCATTTCTTCATACGCTTGGGCCAAAGCGGCACCAAAGTCTTCACTTGCGATTTCTTCTTCTTTTTCTAATAATAATATCTCGGGTATTGTTTGTGTCTTGATTTCCATTTTCACCCGCTCCTTTATCTCTTTCTTTTAATTATAGTCGAGTTTAATTTTTTCACCTAATTATTTGTCATAGGAAAGCAAATAGCAGCAAATTGCGCTTAAATAATCATATCGTCTTTTCTTTAGCTATCAAAATACCGACCCCAAAAAGTTAGATTTTTACTCTAACTTTTGGAGTCGGTTCAGACTTGTTGTGACTTTTTATATTAAGCTTCTGTTATGGCTTCATTTTGAAAAACCAATTGGTCATTTAAAAGACTAATTGTAACTTTTGTTTTTGGTAGCACGCGTCCAGAAACAATTTCTTTTGCTAGTGGGGTTTCTACCTCACGGGTAATGAAGCGACGGAGAGGTCGTGCCCCATAAGCAGGTTCATAGGCATTTTCAGCAATCCAGGTTTTCGCCTCTTCGGTAATAGCTAAGACAATTTCTTGATCTTCCAATCGTTTTGATAGTTGTCCAATGATTTTATCTACGATACCAGTTACATCCGCTAAACTTAATGGCGTAAATAAAATAGTATCATCAATTCGGTTTAAAAACTCTGGTTTAAAGTGCCCACGCAATAAATTCATAACCTGTTCTTTTACAGCTTCTGGAATTGTCCCTTCTCCTGTCACACCTTCTAAAAGAAGCTGTGAACCAATGTTACTCGTCATAATCAAAACCGTATTTTTAAAGTCTACTACCCGTCCTTTGGAATCGGTTAAACGACCATCATCTAATACTTGCAGTAAAATATTAAAGACATCAGGATGGGCTTTTTCGATTTCATCTAATAAAACAATGGTGTATGGGTTGCGGCGCACTGCTTCGGTTAATTGGCCACCTTCTTCATAGCCTACATAACCTGGAGGTGCTCCAACAAGACGAGAGACTGAATGTTTTTCCATATATTCACTCATATCAATTCGTACCATGTGATCTTCAGAATCAAATAAGTTTTCTGCTAGGGCTTTGGCTAATTCTGTTTTCCCGACACCGGTTGGACCTAAGAATAAGAAAGAACCTAATGGTCGGTTTGGATCTTGTAAGCCTGCTCGGGAGCGAATTACCGCATCACTAACCGCATTTACCGCTTCGTCTTGACCGATGACACGATGATGAAGTGTTTCATTTAACTTCATTAATTTTTCTCGTTCCCCTTCTACTAGCTTAGTAACCGGGATACCCGTCATGCGACCAACAACAGTTGCGATTTCTTCTTCTGTCACTGATTCTTGTACTAGACGTACGTGATCATCGATACCTTTTTCCTCAAGATCCGCCAACTCTTTTTCTAATTGGGGAATAGTACCGTGACGTAAAACAGCTGCCCGTTCTAAATCATAATTATTTTCAGCATCTTCTAATTCATGCTTTGCTTTATCAATTTCAGAACGTTTTGTCGTGATTTTATTTACTTCTTCTTTTTCTGTTTCCCATTGCATCTTCATTGCATTGGCTTCTTCACGTAATTCAGCCAATTCTGCTTGTAGTATTTCGAGACGTTTCTTAGAAGCGTCATCACTTTCTTTTTTCAAAGCAGCTTCTTCAATTTCTAATTGCATCAAACGTCTCGTGACTTGGTCTAATTCTGTTGGCATTGAATTCATTTCAACGCGAATCGTAGCACTCGCTTCATCTACCAAATCAATTGCTTTATCAGGTAAAAAACGATCAGTAATATAACGATCAGAAAGAGTCGCTGCTGCAACTAGCGCATTGTCGTGAATATTAACGCTGTGATGAATTTCAAAACGTTCTTTTAAGCCCCGCAAAATAGAGATAGTATCTTCAACGGTTGGCTCTGCCACCAATACTTTTTGGAAACGGCGTTCTAATGCTTTATCTTTTTCCATATATTGCCGGTATTCATCTAAGGTAGTAGCACCAATCATGTGTAACTCTCCTCGAGCTAACATGGGTTTTAATAAATTACCAGCATCCATACTACCTTCTGTTTTACCAGCTCCAACAATATTATGAATTTCATCAATGAATAAAATAATACGACCATCTGCTTTTTTTACTTCTTTTAAAACAGCTTTTAATCGTTCTTCGAATTCACCGCGAAATTTTGCTCCGGCAATTAATGAACCCATATCTAGTGAGAAGATTGTTTTGTCTTTTAGATTTTCAGGGACATCTTTGCGAACAATACGTTGAGCTAACCCTTCAACAATGGCTGTTTTCCCCACCCCAGGTTCACCAATTAGAACAGGGTTATTTTTTGTTTTGCGGGATAAAATCCGAATAACATCGCGAATTTCTTCATCCCGGCCGATAATGGGATCCATTTTACCAGCTTTAACTTGTTGAACTAAATCGACACCATATTTTTCCAGTGCTTTATATTGCTCTTCTTGATTTTTTGAGGTCACTTTTTCCCCTCCTCGCATTGACTCAATATTTTGACGCAATTCTTTTTCTGTCACACCTTGACTCGTCAAGTATTTCGTCAAACGATAATTTTTCAATTTCATAAGGGCTAAAATTACAATTTCAGTTGCTAAAAATTCATCACCGAAACTTTCCCGTAATTGATCTGCTTCATTCAATAAATTGAAGAGATTTTGACTCATACTTTGACCATAAGCGACGTTACCACCTGCAACACTAGGATACTCATCAAGTGCTTTGTCGACTTCTCGTTCAAAACCTGCCACATCGACACCAGCATCTGTATAAAAATTACGCCCAAAATGATTGGGTTGTAAGAAAATTTTCCATAAATGAGCAATGTCGATTTCTTGATGATGACGGGTCACTGCAATCTGTTGCGCTTGTGCAATCGCTTCTTGTAGCGTTGTCGTCATTTTTTCAATATTCATTTGCCATTCCTCCTAAAGTTCATCATTAAAGTGAGTTTTACTACTTCTATCATACTACTATCCGCCTATTTTGGCATAAATACCGCAAGAAGATTTTTTACTCACAACAATATTATACCTATTTGGTCAGTAAAGGTCAAAAACTAAGTCTGCATTATAACAATTTTTTTATTCTTTTTAGAAAAATCTGTTGCCTTTATTAACTGGAATTTTCAAGAGCTGAATAGTTAAACTTTCGGCACAATTCATCAACTGCATTTATTTTTTCCCAGTAGCAAAAAAACACCATCTTTAATAGTCTGACTAAAGAAAGGCGTTGAAATTGCCGCAACTTGCGCACCATATAAACCCATCGTTCATCTTTAAAAAATGGTTGAAAAAATAATAAGTATTCTGCTAAAAACGGTTCCCATCTTTCTTTTTGAAAGATCGAAATAACCTCATTTTGATATAACTCAGGCTGTAATGGCTGGACTTTTATAAATAATTTACTGCAAATTTCAATGAAGTGTAAATAAGTTAAAAAACGTTTTTCATCTTCGCTCTTTTTTAAAAAATTTTTTAACCGTACCGCTGTTGTTTCCGGTTTAAAATAGCCTAATTGATTTGGACTCACGACAAGATACATCTATTTTTCTCCTTTTTTCTTAACAACGAAAAAAAGTCTGATACTGTCAAAATATTTGGCAAAAAAAAAGCCGGAGTAGAATTCTCTACTCCGAAAAAGTCTCACTTTTGGAGATCACTTCAAATTTCTCCGGCTTTTTTCATATAAATTACTTATCATCTTTATCATTTTTTTTCTTCCATAAGAAGACTGCCCCACCTGCAACAACAACTCCTAATAAAGAGAATGCTGCTTTTCCTTCATTGGTTCTTGGTAACATCCGTCTTGCAGTTGTAGCGACCGTATCGACTAATTGACCAAGTGTTTGCGGTAAACGACTACGCGTACTAGTTGGCGTTTGCGGCGTTTGCGGTGTCGGTGTAATAGTTGTTTCTTCTGTCTGAGTTGGCGGCGTGGTGGAAGACTCCGTTGTGGTTTCTTTTATATTATAAACACGGGGTGTCTTTTCTTCCATCGCTTGTTCAGGGACCTCACCATCAGGATTTTCTAACATTGGTTGTCCATCAATTAAAACCGGCAAGTAATTTCCCTCTTCATCATACCAAGACTCGGGTATTTCAATTTTAATTCTTTTTTCTTCATTTCCGATCACAAAACCTTCAGCACTTTCTAACTCTTCAAAATAAAATGTTCCAGAAGGTAAGAAACGGGCCCCTGTATTCACCAAACCGTCTTTATCTGATTCAAAAATATTTACCCGATCATCATAAAGCGGATCTTCTGACTCGACCCATTTATTTTTAAGGTCATTGACATCACTCATATCTAGGTAAAGTTTTTTACCATTTTCAATTCGATAGATAGCAAATTTCGCACCTGCGACAGGCCCTAAATCATCGCCATCCGCTTCTTTACCAAATTTGAAGAAATACGGGTCACGGACATAACCGACGTTTTTAGGATAAATATGAATATCAGATAAGGTCTCGCCTCCAGTAGTAATTGGTAATGCTACTAGAATAGGGCGACCTAATTTTTCCAAGTCGACGTTTAAATCTTTCTTATTCGTCAAGCCTGTTTCAACAATGAGATAAGCTTTATATTGATTTCCCTCTTTAACTTTTAAACCAGGAAATGTCGCAATTCCTTCTAACGTTCTTCCATCAGGCATTTCAGTTTCTTCAGAAACCTTTCCTTGTGAAAAAACTTTTTCCAATTTTTCGTCGGTCGCCATTTTAATGGCCTCTTTACGAGTTAATTTTGAAATATAATCGACAAAATCTTTAGTGGATGAAAACTTACTACCATCTGGTAAAGCCTGATTATTCTCCACCGCTTGATACCAAGGGGTCGCATCATAAATATCAAAGATTGCGCCATTTAGTGGTAAAGAATTTTCTAGCATCAAGTCATCTTGTTCTGTCGTTTGTTCACGATCAATTGGTTTACCATCATTATCATAAAACCAATTATCTAACTGCTCATTATTTTTCCAACGTAAATCACGGAAAATTCGTTTGTGTAAATAAATCGTCACTTCATCTGGATTATCGGCGGCCTCTACGACTTTTTCTCCTCCAATATTAACTCCCATTAATAATGGTAACAACATCACTAAAGCAAATAAGCTGGTCATGATTTTTTTCATCTTAAGCGCCCCCTTTCTTATTTCGATAAACATAAAAGGCACCTAATCCTCCAACAAGTGCTAAAGCTACTAATGAAAATGTCATAAATTTCTTAATACCTTGTCCTCCAGTTGTTGGTAAACTACCTTCCGGCGTATTTTTAGCCATTAATTCAATTGTATTATTTTGATCTTCACCTTCTATTAACTTCCAATTAAAATCGTCTTTAGCAATCGCTTTTTCAGCATATTCAATTGCTACGGTACCATCTTGTGAAATCGTAATTTTAAAAGGTTCTTTTAACAAAATGTAGCCAGTTGGCGCAGATGTTTCTTTTACGTAGTAAGTTTCACCAGCTTTTAATTCATAAACGTCATCTTTATTTTTGAAAGTTGCTTGTCCATCGCCATTTGTAGTTGCTTTTGCTAATGGATTTTTAAACTCAGTGTCATCGGCGGCAAATAATTCAAATGTGGCATCTGCTAGTTTTCCATTGGTGACTTCGTCGGTCTTCAAAATTGAAAGCTCAAATGGTTTGATTGTATTCTCAATTTTTCCAATTTCATCATTTGCGGTTATCAACCAGCGACCTGCTTCTTTATCGTAACTTACCGATAAATTTTCACCTGCCATTCTAGCAGTCTTGTCCTCACCAATTATAATCTCCCACTTATTACCAGAACCTGTATAACCATTTACTGTTTTTGTTTCAGTTAATGTATATGTCCCTGGTTTTAAATCTTCTGTAAAAGTGATTTTACCTTTTTCACCTGATGTTGCTTTATAAGTGTCATTTCCATTTGACAAGGTAAATTCTACATTGGCTAAATCATTGCCAAAACTATCTAATTTGATTAATTCTAATCGGAATGGCACTAAATGGTTTTTAACTTTGTTTTTCTCAATTTTGTTATCATTCTTATCAGTAATGATAACATTCAAATTTTGATCCACGGTGACTTTAAGGTCTTCAATAGCTACATAGCCTTCAAGCGCTTGTGTTTCTTTAATAATATACTTACCAGGACCAACTTCTCGATCAAATTTAACTTGCCCGTTTTTAGTAGATTTAGCTGTTGCTATCGGTTTACCATCACCTTGTTCATCATATAGTTTAAATTCTACGCCTGCTAGCGGATTTCCCATACCATCCACTTTCTCAAATTCAATTGTAGTAGTATTGTCACGAACCTTCGTATGAACAAAGTTTGTTTTAGACACTAGTTTTTGCCCGTCTTTCTCCCCATACACAAATGTTACTTGCGCTTTATTTGCCATTAGATCAGGAATGTTATCATTAGTTGTATTTGTGACTTTTACTTTAAGTCGAACACTAAAGTCTTTACCATAGAAGCCATCTTCCCCAGATTTTTCATTAATAGCTCGGGATGCTTCTTCTGTCAGTACGAGTTTTAATTTTCCCGTAGAACGATCATATTCGGATGAATCAAAAAGTTTAGTAACATCGGTATATTCATAGTTCCAAGTAGATTCATTCATTTCTTTAGTTTGAAATTTTGTTGATCCGTCGACATTATAAAGTGTAATACTATCTAACCAATTACTTTCAGACAGCTCGACACCAGCCGGCAATGTATCTTCAATAATATATTGGCTAGGTACAACTAATGATTTGGAGCTGACATCGATTGTTTCTTGGTTAATAAAATAGTAATGTTCTTGCCCTGTTTTTACAAAACGAGATTCTTTAGTTGGTACACCTGAAGTGAGTTCACTAGCTTTATCTGCATCGTGACCTTTTACGCGATATTCTTCAGGTAATGACCATGGATCATCACCATCATTATAACGATCTAGATCATTGTAATAACGTTGTTCATAACCTGATTCTTCTCCGGTTGGATTGTCCCAAGTATCGCCCTTTTTATATTGCTTGAGCGGTTGAACGGTTTTGGTTGGTTCATTTTGCTCTACCTGCGCTAAACTTGAACTGGCAAATGTATTCCAAGCACGTCCTTGCGTGGAGCCAAATTTATATTTATGACTCGTACCACTCATAGGAAAAGTTACTGCTGCGGTTGCAAAGGAAGCCCCCCCAAGATAATCATCAAATTTATTCTCTCCATCACTGTAGTAACTTTGCTTATCATACGAACAAGAACCATTTCCATGGTATTTTAGAGTATTCCCAGCAGTAGCTTCATTTGGGTTACCATCTAATTTCCCAGCAAATTCATGTGCATTTTTTGCTGTGCCACTAAAATGAAGATTTATATCACCGTAACCATTTAATGAAGCAAACGTCATCGTTGCCTTAGAGCTCTCGCTAAAATCAATAAACTGATTAGGAACAGAATTTTCATTTATTTCTGGAAATGTTGCAGTATCAAAAAAGTTAAATTCAATATCAAATTTATGAATATTACCATAAATTACACCTGAGAATAAATTGTGTGAAAACTCCATCCATGGAATACCATCTTTTGCTGTCCAACTACTAGCTGTCCCACCTATAATGATATTGGTAAGATTAATAACAGCTCCAACTTGATGATACTTGCCATCTATTGACTTATAGGCACCCACATTTTGATAAATTAAAGTCAACTCTTCATTTACCCACTTTTCTCCTTGTAAAAATTGAAGCGGAGCAGTTTTAGAATCTTTGATTGCGTTATAAAAAGGATTATTGTCCACATCATAACCATAAGCGATTGTTGTTCCAGCAGCACCTTGTGTAAAGTTTTTATACGTTACATTTGTCTTGACGGCTTCTGCTGCTGAACTATAGTCCCCAGTGTGAGCTACATTGTTGTCTTTATGATAGATTTTTGGCTGATAGTCTGTAGAAACATTCGCTTCACTAGCTGCTTTTGAAATTACAGTAATTTTATCAACAATTGATTCTTGTGAAATAATTAAGTCCTCGCCTGCAATTGGGGTGTTCGCTTGTAGCATTGATTTTGCCTTAGACTGATTTTGCTTTGTGGTTTGCTCAGTCTCAGCACTTTGCTTAATTTCTTCAGTTGCTGGTGAACTTTCTAATGTATGTTTTTTTGTTAAGCTATCTGCTAAAATATTGGGAATGATTTCAGATTCCTCTGACACAGAAGTTGCTTCTTTTTCTTGCGACTCAGAAGTTACACCAGAGCTTATTGTGTCAATGACTAGTGGTTTTTCACCGTCCATCTGAAAGGCCAGTTGTGGCTGTGTGCCAGTCGAAGCAGTGTATTTAAAACTCCCTTTTGCTTTGTCAGAAAACGCACTTTGTATAATCCAGCCATCTTCTCCATTTTGAAACTCATTTTCTGCCAGTTGCAATCCTGCATCACTAGCTTGAATAGCGCTACCATTTGTTAGATTGAATTTCAATTTAACCTTTTCAAATTCACCATTCAGCTCATTACCCGTACTTTTTGATAAATCGTAATCATAATTAACTAGCCAGCTGGTAGTGCCCTTTTCGGTATCATTTTGAGCTGTATAATTTACTTTTAAAAAATCTGTATTAATAATCTCTGTAGATGTAGGTTCGTTAGCCGAAGTACGCCATAATGATGACATCGAAAGTAACCCTTCAAGAATAGGCAATAATATTGCTAAAACAGCAATAACGACAATAATTTTTTTGCGCTTATTCATTTTTCGCTCCCTCCTTTGTAAAATATTCCTTAGAATCTTACTACACTAATTGTAACAACCTTCCTTTTTTTGTTCAAAAAGCCACAAAATACTACTGGCACAAGAAGAATATCAAATGAGTGTTATTTATTGTCCTCTTTTCCTTGTTGTTAGTATATTCTTACTAATTTCTTATTTATGTAATTCATTAAAACAAAGGTTCTCGCTAAAAAGTCAAAAAATTTCTGTTAATGTTGACCGAAAAAATTGGCTTAAAACAACAACATTTGGCTATTTTCAGCTATTTTACTTTAGGTAAAAATATTTTTTACAACATTTTTTGTATCGAGCACTCCTCATAAAAATCTCATCAATTTCAAATAAAAAAAGTAGCTAACTCTTTTTACTCATCATAATTGGCTAAATACTAGTTTTTAGTCATGTCAAAAATGAGAAGCAACATTCTAATTAATTCACAATCTATTACAAAATAAAAAAGAGTAAGAGGATTGATAATTCAATCTTCTTACCCTTTAACAATTACTACTGATAATCAAAAATCACGATTTATAGTTCTTTCAAACAATCATTGTGTAGCTTGTATCTTCATGACTAAAATTCAATCTTTCAGTTCTTTCAGCTCACCTTTAATCGTTTTTCGTTTATCCCATAAAACATATAAAAATCCCAACATAAAGGGCCACAGATACGTAGCAAAACGATACAATAACATTGATGATACAGCGTCAACGGTACCAACTAATGGTTTAAACAGTAATAAATAGACAAATTCAAAGGAACCTATTCCGGCCGGCGTGGGAATAACACCAGCTAAAATAACAGTAAAACTTATTAACGAAAAGACTAAAAGAAAATCTAATGAAGGGTGATTTTCCACTAATACAAAATATGGCAATACATACCAAATAGCCATTTTCGCTAAATTCAACAAGAAGATTTTAAAGATACGGGGACGTTCTTTTAAAATCCCATTTACTGCAATTCGTAGCGAATAAACTTGTAAATTTACTTTATCTACTATGTTTCGCAATCGTTGTGACTTAAATATTTTATTGGTTACCTTGACGAAAAAAACTTGCAAATTTAAGCTTAAAGAAAGCAATAACAAGACCGCAATAATTAGAAAAGTTACCACCATCCCCGCCAAAATAAGAGGAATCATATTCGGTGCTTTATCATAAAATAAAGAAAACTGAATGATTAGTCCCAATAAAGCATAGATGAACAGCGCCAATTTATACATTACCATATGCAATGCTGTCACCCCCACGCCATCTGAAAGGCGCAGGCCTTTACGCCGGTAATAATTCACCTCAGAGATTAATGTTCCCGCACCAAAAGTGACAACCCGATAAAAAGTATAATAACAAACTGCAAAAAAGCCATCTTGTGTTTTAAAATCATGGGTAAAAGGTTCGGCTAAGGTTTTGATATTCAGCCCTTCTACTACTAGATAAAGCGTACCACATCCAAAAACAGTGATTAAAGCGTAAATGGAAGTACTTTTTAATTCCGCTAAAATTTCGGCAAATGAATTTTGTAATAAATAAAACATTACACCCAAAATTACAACTAATAGTAAAATATTTAAGAGTAACTTTGTTTTTGAACTAATTTTCATAAAAACTCCTTTAGACTATTAGTGATAGTAAACAATCAGCAACAAATCAACCGCAATCCCAATTAGAAAACACAGGTAAAACTTTTTCTTACGGGTTTTATGGCGAAATATTTTTTGCGCTAATAAGCCACCTAAACCACCACCGACGATTCCCATAAATAAGAGATTCTTCTCTGAAATTCGTTGGCCTTTTTTTACAGCTTGCCGTTTATCATAATACATCAAGAAAAAGACATAAAGATTTACTAAAACGAGATAAAACCACAATGGATTTTCATTAAACACTCACAAGACTCCTTTTTTTGTAAATTTAACGCTTCTAAAATAAACAAAAGCGAGAACACTTACGCCAAGCGTAGGCCTCTCGCTTCATTATAACAAGTATATTTGAAAATTTTGACTAAATTATGCGTTTGTAGCATTTAATTCGGCAATTTTCACAATCACATCTGTCGCTTTTTCCATCGCTTGTAAAGAAACATACTCAAAACGACCGTGCATGTTTTCGCCACCGGCAAAAATATTCGGCGTTGGTGTTCCTAATTGTGAAATTTTAGAGCCGTCAGTACCACCACGAACAGGTTCAATAATTGGCTCAATATCTAACGCTAACATCGCATTTTTAGCAATTTCGACAATGCTCAAGTCTTTTTCGATAATTTCTTTCATATTGTAATATTGATCGTACATATTAACATCAATCCGTTTTTCATCAAATTGACTATTCATTTTGTCAGCAATTTTTTCAATTAATGCTTTTCTTTCTTCAAATTTATTTCGATCATGGTCACGAATAATATAGCTCATTGTAGCTTCTTCTTCGTTACCATTTAATGCCATTAAATGAAAGAATCCTTCGTAACCAGCAGTTTTTTCTGGGATTTCATTTTGTGGCAACTGATTGTTAAAATCAATTGCTAAGCGTAACGCATTAATCATTGTGTCTTTGGCAGTCCCTGGATGCACATTTTTACCGTGAATTGTAATTTCAGCGGCTGCCGCATTAAAGGTTTCGTATTGCAATTCGCCGACTGGTCCACCATCCATAGTATAAGCAAAGTCTGCACCAAATTGCGCAACATCAAATTTATCTGCCCCGACACCAATTTCTTCGTCTGGACCAAAGCCGACTTTAATTGTGCCGTGTTTAATTTCAGGATTTTTAATTAAGATTTCTAAAGCCGTCATGATTTCAGCAATTCCGGCTTTATCGTCAGCGCCTAAAAGAGTCGTGCCATCAGTTGTAATTAACGTTTGACCAGCGTAATTTTTTAAATTAGGAAAGTCACTCGTGTTAAGTGTGTACTTGCCCTCTTTATCTAAATTAATCGTCGATTCACCATCGTAATTTTCAATAATTTGGGGATTAACATTTTCAGCGTTAAAATCAGCCGTATCCATATGTGCGATAAAGCCAATTGTCTTAACAGGTTTGTCAGTATTGCTTGGTAAGGTCGCAATGACATAACCATTTGTTTCGTTGTAAATAACATCTGTTAAACCTAAATCTTCTAGTTCCTTTTTTAATTCATGGGCAAAAGCCACTTGTGTTTTTGTTGAAGGTGTTGTCTTACTGGTTGCATCTGAGCGCGTTTCCGTTTTAACATAGCGTAAAAAACGCGGTAATAAGTTTTCGTACATGATAATTCCTCCCAAGTGTTTGTCACACTATTTATTTAACGATATTGAAAAGGATTTGTATTGGTTGTAGAAGGAATGAATTCTACCTCCCAATTTTCCTCTTTTTTCCACTCGTTCATTTTTTCAATAAAACGGGGAATGCAGACACGTTCTATGTTATGCCCTGGATCAATTACCGTCAATCCATTTGCCTGCATGTCATGAGCCGTATGATAATAAACATCGCCGGTTAGATAGACGTCGGCATTTTTTTTAATGGCATCTGGGTAAAAATTTCCGCCAGAGCCACCGCAAATAGCAATTTTTTGTACCATTTTTTTGGCATTTTCCAGCGGTTCGACTAAACGTAAGCCATCTAATTCAAAGACTTCTTTGACTTTAGCGGTAAAGTTTTCAATCGTCATTGGCTGAGAAAGATAACCGACACGACCAATGCCATAGCGCATTGGTTCATTGTCTAAAGTAAATAAATCAAAAGCGGGTTCTTCATAAGGATGAGTAGCATACATCGCTTTTAAGACTTCTGCTTCAATTGTTGCAGGTAAAATAACTTCCACTTTGGCTTCTTGCACGCTTTGTGGCTGCCCTACACTTCCAATGGTAGGATTTGCATTTTCAACTGGCGTAAAGCGTCCCATCCCCACAGTTTGAAAACTGGTAAATTGATAGTTACCTTGCTGGCCAGCTCCAGCTTTTCCTAGTGCTTCACGCATGCTGGCTGCAGCTTCAACTGGCACATAAACAATTAATTTTTTAAAATTTACTTCATGGGTTTGCGTCATAAAATCTTCAACTTTAATGTCTAACATTTCGCAAAACCAGTCATTTAACCCATCAGGAATAATATCCATATTCGTATGAGCTGCATAAACCGCAATATCGTGTTTCACCAAATCCAAATACATTTTAGTTTGCGGATCTGTTTCAGTTAAGCGTTTAATCGGCCGAAAAATAGGTGGATGTTTTGCCACAATTAAATCAATTTTCTTATCAATGGCTTCTTTGACTACTTCTGGACGTACATCTAAGGTCATCATAACCCGTTTAATCGGCTTATTTAATGTCCCAATATGTAGCCCCACCGGATCCCCTTCTTCAGCAAGCCACAAAGGGCAATAAGCTTCAAAGCGTTTGATAAAATCTGTTCCTAACAAGATAAAACCTCCTCAATCCAGCTTAGTTCTTTTTGGATAGCTGCTACTTTTTCTTCTGGTATGACTTTGGCTTTTTGTAATTGAGTTAATACTTTTTTTAATGCCTGTTGCTCTTGTTGCCATTTTTTTAAAAAGACGCTATTTTTTTCTGCTAACAAATGGGGACCAAAGAAAACTTCTTTTTCAGATAACTGTTGTTTTACACCAGTTTTTTCTGAAACGATAACTTCATAAATTTTGTCATTTTCTGCTAAAATATCTTCTTCAATAATTTGGTAACCTTCTTTTTGCAACCAAAAACGCACATTTGCTTCCCCAACGTTGGGTTGCAAAATTAATCGTTCTTTTCCGGTCAATTGCCCTTGTATCTTGCCATTTTCTAAAATATTAGCAATTAATGTACCACCCATTCCAGCAATTGTAATGGCATTAATATTATCTGCTGGTTCAATCGCTGCTAACCCGTCTGCTAAGCGTACGACAATTTTTTCTGTCAGCCCACTTTTTGCAACTTGTGTTTGCGCGGAATGAAAAGGCCCTGCTACCACTTCGCCACAAACTGCGTAAGTAATTTTATCGTCTAGCATTAAGGCAACTGGTAAATAAGCGTGATCTGAGCCAATATCGGCTAAACGTGCTCCCTTTGGTACTGCTTTTCCCACCACTGTCAGGCGTTGTGAGAGTTCTTGTTCATTCATTTTTTGCACTCCTTTAAAAAATTAACACTTATTTATTCTCAGACTATTATTTCGCAAAAATTGACACAAAAATTCAAAAAAAGAAAATTTGTGTCAATTGGAGTTAGTCATTGCGACGATTAGGACCAGACATAATAATCTCTTTTGCTAAATAGCGAATACGCTCCATAATCCGTTTGGCTTTTAAGGGTTCATCCGCAGTCTTTGTCAACCGCAAATGATTTTCTAACCCATCCATTGTAAAATTAGAGGTGAAAAATGTGGGCAACTGTTCTTGCATGCGATACTGCAAAATAACCCCAAAAATTTCATCGCGGGTCCAAGCTGTCAGTGCATCTGCGCCGACATCATCTAAGATTAAGATTTTCGGTTTTTTTACTTGTTCCAATTTCTCTGCGACTGTGTTATCTGCCACTGAACTTTTCATCATTGAAGTAAAAGTAGGCATATGCACCATCATAGAAGTATAACCTCGTTTGGCTAATTCGTTGGCCATCGCCCCTAATAAATAAGTCTTACCGACCCCAAAATCACCAGCTAAATATAAGCCTTTATGAAACGCTTTTGGATTTTGAGCATAATTTTTAATAAACTTCATCGTCTCAAATAAAGCTTCTTCCCGTTCATCTGTTTTGTCGAAATTTTTCATGTTCGCATTGCGAATATCTTTAGGAATATCAATAGTGCTCACGCGATTTTTAATTTCTTCTTGTTTGCGCCGTGCTAATAAGTCTTCTGTCGGTACATAAGCGACATCCACGTAATGAAAATTCAAAACTAAGCGAGGCTCATAGCCTGGGGCCATCATGGTGGGATCGTTTAATTCGAATTTACGTTTTTCTTGGACAAATTCATACAGCTTCGGATAGCTCTTTTTCACTTCTTCGGCAGTTAGTTTTTCTTTATTTTCAGCCAAAAATTGTTTGACATCTAAATCAGCTAAGACGGCTTGCATCATGGCATCATATTTTTGTTGAAAATTACGGCGTTCAAACAGTTCATTAACACCCTTACCAACATCTTCCACTATTTCTCACCTTCTTCATCATTAAAGTACTCTTGCATCATTTTATCAATTTCAGCTTTACGGCTAGGATCACTGCTAGCCTGATTTTTTGACCAGTCGGGTAAGTCTTCTTTTTTCACAATATTTTGAGGACGTCCACTTGTTTTTTTCCGTTGTTCTTTAGCAACTTGTTTTTCTTTGACAGTTGTTCTGACATACAAAATCGCTTCTTCTGGTGTCTTGAATTTATTTTGCGACCAGTCGTTAGCGATCTGATTGGTTAACGCTTGGGGTAATTGTGCTTTATTTTGCACTACCAATAAGTAATTTAACAAGATATTAATTACAGCAGGCGGTAACGGTGATTTACTTACTAAGTCGGTTAATAACCATTCTTCATTTTTGGTTACATAACCACCTTTAGCCGCTTTTAGCGCTGTTAAATACTCCATCGGTGCCAAACGTTCACTATCAAGAATGGTCTGCCAATCAGCTTGCGTAAAACCTTGAGCCATCAAGGTATTTTTTCTTCTTATCTGCTCATCACTTTGATAATTTTGGTTGGTTTGTTTTTTATCAGGTAACAGATGCTGGCTTTGTTTATAAACGATATTTTTTAATTTTCGCTGATCGATCACACCATCTGTCAGAGCCACCGCTTCAGCCATCAAATTAGTTAATTGCAATTCATCATAGCCAAACAACTCGTGGTATAAAAGTAAACTCTTTTTCAAAGTATCGGTCAATTGGGCAGGATTAATAAATTTTTTGGTGGCTAAATCTCGTAATAACGGCCAGTTTAGCTGTTTATCGTCTAAAGGTAATTGACTTGTCTGCTCGTTTGCTAAAGCACTTGTAGTTTTCTCTACTAGGCTTTGATTGGCTTGATATTCGCTTTGAGAAAAATTATAAACAGAACCAAACTTTGCCGTGACCTCCTGGAAGCCATCCGTGTTAATCACAAGAGAATTAAAACGTCGATTTAACTGGCGAAACTTACTTTGACCAACTTTTACGACTAATAAAAAAGACATCAGTTCATCTTTTAAAAATTCTTTTGGAGCCAGTGGTTCTGTTAAAACATATAAAAAGGCCACTTCTGGTTGTTCTTTATAATACGTTTTTAACAGACCAATTCCTTC
The DNA here is from genome assembly GCF_051713765.1 of Enterococcus sp. DIV0755b. Classification (NCBI taxonomy): domain Bacteria; kingdom Bacillati; phylum Bacillota; class Bacilli; order Lactobacillales; family Enterococcaceae; genus Enterococcus; species Enterococcus sp. DIV0755b. The sequence goes on from NZ_JBIOQN010000001.1 coordinate 2,047,893, forward strand.
TAAACGCTTTTTAGCAATCTTCATGGTGCCAATTCCCATGTCTAATGCATTAAGCAATTCCAGGTGAGTATATTTTTCTTGTGTATCTTCAAAGTCTTGTAATAAACAAAAATACAAAGCCAAAGCATCTGCGCCAATAATTGGTTGGTACAAATTGACTAAAGCCTTTTGTCCTTCACTAGTGAGGGGAACACTTTTTTTTACTTCATAAACAGTTTTTGGTTGTAAGTTGGCTTCATAAGCATATTCCAAAAAATGCAGCCTCCAATTTTATTGTGTTTCATCTTTTCCGTTAGCTTTTGCCACGATATCCTGTAATTCTTTCAAGAAAACTGACATATCTTTAAATTGGCGGTAGACGCTGGCAAAACGAATATAGGCGATTTCATCAACATCCACCAAATCTTCCATGACATATTCGCCGATTAAAGTCGTCGATACTTCATTTTCACCTAATGAGCGTATCCGATTTTCTACATGATCAACAATTTGTTCCATCTGCTCCATTGCAACCGGTCGTTTTTCAGCTGAACGAATCAGCCCACGTAAAATTTTCTCGCGGTTAAATTCTTCTCGTTCACCGTTTTTTTTGATCACTAATAAAGGAGCTGCTTCAATTTTTTCAAAAGTAGTAAAACGAAAGCCACAATTTTCACATTCTCTTCTTCTTCTGATTGTACGGCCATCATCGGTTTGACGGCTATCGACCACCCGTGAACTATTATGGTGACATTTTGGACAACGCATCTTCTCACCTCATTTAATTTCTAGGAATTTTGCTTATATTATAACAGAAAAAATTTGTGTTGTATTGTCTTGTACCTAAGAAAAGACTGGATTTATCTGCTTTTAATAGATTATTTTAAAAACTGATAAACTTTTTAGAAAATAGTTTTGGCTATTTATTTTATTGTCAATAACACAGTCCCTTTGTAGTTTTAAAGGGTTCGACTAAAAAAGGAAATAAAGTCGAGGCTATCATTTGCATCTAGCAAAAGTATTTCGCAAAAAAACTGATGAAAAATTTCCACTTATTAAAGTAGACGTTATTTTCAGAAGACGATTCACATTAATAAAAATGAGGTGCGACAAGACTTTTGTCACACCTCACACCTTACATATTATTAAAAAGAATAAAGCAAATTATGGTTACTTTTCAAAATGATTTTCCAACCAATTTAATACTTGTTGCACCGTTTCTTCTTTACTGCCGTTATTATCAAAAACAGTATCAGCTAACGCTCTTTTTTTAGCTAATGGCATTTGGCTATTAATTTTTGCTTCTGCGGTTTTTTCATCAATATTATCTCGCGCCATCAGTCGTTTTTTTTGTTGCAAAAAATCAACATACACTACTGCAACTTCATCCATATAATGATCATAATGACCTTCATACATTAACGGAATATCGGCAATAACTAACGGACTTTTGTTTTTCCAAAAAGCCATCTCCGCTTTTATCTGCTGACGCAAATACGGATTTAGTATACGATCCAGTTGCTGACGTTTATCGCTGTCTTGAAAGACTATTTCCCCTAATTTTTTGCGATTTAGTTCACCTGTTGGTAATATCACTTCTAAACCAAAGGCTGCTTTAATCGCTGCTAGGGCTGGTTTTCCAGGCTCTACAATTTGTCGTGCGACAATATCACCGTCCACAATTGGAAAGCCCTTTTCTTTAAAAACATTGACAACGGTACTTTTACCACTAGCAATACCACCGGTAATTCCTAAGATAAATCCCATGCTATTCACCTCATGCTTAATTTTTGGCAGTGGGGACATAAGTGCGTACCGCGTTGTGCCACTTTAATTTTTTCAATTGGTGTTTGACAACGGGGACATGGTTGACCGGTTTTGCCATAAACATTTAATGACAGTTGAAATTTACCCGCTTCTCCTAAGGCATTCAAGTAAGTGCGCACAGTCGTTCCGCCAGCAGCTACAGCTCTTTGTAAAACATCAATAATAGCTAAACGTAACTGTTTAATTTCTAAATCCGTTAATGTATCACAAGGCTGCATAGGATGAATTTTAGCCTGCCACAAAGCTTCATCTACATAAATATTTCCTAAACCTGTCACCATTTTTTGATCGAGTAAGGCTGGTTTAATTTCTCGCTTTGTTTTAGCGAGGCTTTCTTTAAAGGCGGCTAATTTAAAAGTTTCCGGCGTTGGTTCTGGTCCTAATTGAGCAATACTTTTAAAATTTTGTGCTTCCCCTTTTAAAACCAGCTCCATACGTCCAAATTTACGTACATCACGATATTGCAATTGACTGCCATCATTAAAATGAAAAATGACATGCGTGTGCTTTGTTACCTCAGCATTTTTTTCGGCTGAAAAGAATTCGTATTTTCCTTCCATACGTAAATGGGAGATAAGTTCATAATTAGACAGTTCAAAAATTAAATATTTTCCCCGTCTGTTAATTGTTTCAATTTTTTGACCAACTAATTCGCGTTTGAAAGTTTCGACTTCAGGTAGTGCAATAATCTTAGGCCAAAAGACATCAACACTTGCAATTTCTTTTTTTAAAACAAGCTGTAACAGCCCCTGACGGACAGTTTCCACCTCTGGTAATTCTGGCATTTTTCCACCTTCTTATTTGGCATCATACCACGTCTTGCCCCAACTACTATCAGTGACAAGTGGTACATTTAAACTTACGGCATGTTCCATGACTTCTTTAACTAATTTGTCTAATTTCTCAAGCTCAGTTTCTGGTACTTCAAAGACCAACTCATCATGTACTTGTAATAGCATAACTGCTTCTAGTTGTTCTTCTTTTAAGCGTTTTGCCAGCTCAATCATGGCAATCTTCAAAATATCAGCGGCACTTCCTTGAATTGGTGTATTAATCGCCGTTCTTTCAGCAAAAGAACGCACGTTAAAGTTACGCGCATTAATATCAGGTAAATAACGACGGCGGTGATATAACGTTTCAACATACCCCTTATCTTTAGCATCTCTAACAATTTTTTCCATATATTGTTTAACACCTGGATACTTTTCAAAGTAAGTATCTATATATTGTTGGGCTTCTTTTCTAGAGATTCCTAAGTTTTGGGATAGACCGTAATCGGAGATACCATAAACAATCCCAAAGTTCACGGCTTTTGCTTGCCGGCGCATATTTGGTGTCACATCTTCTGGTTTTTGGATACCAAAAACCCGCATCGCTGTACTGGCATGAATATCTTGCCCTTCTAGGAAAGCTGCCTTTAAATGTTCGTCATCTGAAATATGAGCCAATACCCGCAATTCAATTTGTGAATAGTCAGAAGAATAAATAACCCAGTCTTTTGCTCGCGGAATAAAAGCTTGCCGAATTTTTCTTCCTTCTTCTAAACGAATCGGAATATTTTGTAAATTAGGATCCACTGAACTTAAGCGTCCAGTTTGTGTTAATGTTTGCACGTAACGTGTATGAATTTTGTGATCGGGTTGAATTACTTTTAATAGGCCTTCCACATAAGTCGATTGAATTTTCGCAATTTGACGATAAGTTAATATGTCTGCCACAATCGGTGCTTGATCTTGTAACTGTTCTAACACATCGACTGCGGTGGAATAACCAGTTTTAGTCTTTTTAATCACAGGTAGTCCCATTTTTTCAAAAAGAATCACACCTAATTGTTTTGGTGAATTTAAGTTGAACTCTTCCCCTGCTTCGGCGTAAATTTTTTCTTCAATTTCATGCAGACGAGCTGCAAACTCCCCTTTCATATCTAACAATCGTTTACTGTCGACTGTGATACCGGCGATTTCCATTTCCGCCAAAATTTGTGATAAAGGAAGTTCCATTTGGTAAAATAAATCACTTTGATCTTTTTCTTTTAAATCCTCGTCTAATTTATTACTTAAGAATAAAATTGCTTTAACTTTACGGGCTAAGTGGGCGTAAAACTCTTCCATATCTTCTGGCAGACCTTTTTTCACACCTTTGCCATAAACAGCTTCATCGGTTTGAATATCGGTAAACCCATAGTGCTCTGCCACGCCAGCGATGTCGTTGTTACTGTCATTAGTATCAAGTAAATAAGCTGCTAATAAAACATCAAAGCTAATGCCTTCAGGTCTTTTAGCATAACGTTTTAAAGCGACATACGTCCGTTTGGCATCGTAAACTTTTTTATTATTTTGGCTTGTTAACCAATCACAAAAAGCTTGGTTTTCAAATAAAGCTAAATTATCAGTTACATAAATTTTTTGCTCATTCCCCCACGCAACGCCAACAATATCAGCAATATGATAATTATCAGATAACATTTCAGGATATAAAGCCATATCAGCTTGGAACATTTCAGGGGTAAATTCATCGACTACTTCAAACATAATTTCGGCAAGGTCGGCTGGCTCTTCAGCGATATTTAATTTACTTAAAAATTGTTTGAAGTCCATTTCTTTATAAAATGGTACGAGTTTGTCTAAATCTTTGCCCTCATAGACTAAATCATCTATTTGAATTGTGACAGGAGCTTGGGTGTTGATTGTAGCCAATTTTTTTGATAGGAAAGCTTGTTGGCGATCATTAATCAAATTTTCTTTCATTTTGCTTTTTTTCAACTGATCGATATTTTCATATATGCCTTCAACTGAACCATATTCTTTTAATAACTTGATAGCAGTTTTTTCGCCAACTTTTGTAACGCCCGGGATGTTGTCAGATGCATCGCCTGCTAGACCTTTCATATCAATAATTTGATTTGGTGTTAGGCCATCGTATTTTTCAGCGATATGCGCAGGCGTATATGCTTCAATTTCACTAACACCTTTGACTGTAATATCGACAGTAATATCATCACTGGCTAACTGAGTTAAATCACGATCTCCTGATAACACGACAACTTCAAATTCATTTTTGTCCACTTGAGTTGCTAACGTTCCAATAATATCGTCAGCTTCATAATTTTCTAACTCATAATGTTTTACACCTAAAGCCGTAATCAATTCACGAATATAGGGCAGTTGCTCGCGAAATTCCCCCGGTGTTTTAGCCCGTCCTGCTTTATAATCCTGATACATTTCAGTCCGAAATGTCGTCTTCCCTGCATCAAAAGCAACTAAGACATGGGTAGGTTTTTCCTTTGTCATTACATTTTCAAACATTGTATTAAAAGCATAAATTGCGTTGGTATGCAAACCACTCTTGTTTTTAAAGCGCTCCAGCGAATTGTGTAAAGCAAAAAAAGCGCGGTACGCCACACTATTGCCATCCACTAATAAAAGTTTTTTCTTCGTCATGGAAATTCTCCTTATCTCGTTGTTTTCTTGCAATATTTTATTGCATCCCCACAAAAGTTCCTCTTTATTCTAACAAAGTTCAAAGAAACTAGCGATGATTATTGACTACTTGTTTTTAAATCAATTAATAAAAAAGTACAAAGTAGTGTGATTATAGAGCTTAATTAAGCAAAAAATAAAATAGTGCTGTTTTGATGGGCAATTTGATTTTTAACCCCTTATTACACAGCATTTTTTTATGAGCGCTAATAAAAAAAGAGAATCCATAGCCACAGCTATAGATTCTACAATTTATTTTGTAAAAAAATTAATCCCGACCAAAAATTCGTAAGAAAGCTAACAACAAGTTGATAAAGTCTAAGTAAAGTTGTAATGCGACAAATACCGCAATTCCTGTATTTTCAGTGCCACGACTTTGTTCATAGTACTTTTTAATCATTTGGTGATCATAGGCAGTTAAGCCCGCAAAAACAAAAACAGTTACGATTGATAACAAATATTCCATTGGACCGCTGTGTAGGATTAAGCCATTTAAAAGCATGGTAATAATAATCCCAATTAAAGCAATAAAACCAATCCGTCCAACTATTGATAGGTCTTTTTTAGTAAAGACACCAAAAAGTGCTGTCGCTGCAAATGTCGCAGTAGCTGCACCAAAAGCCACGTAAATCGTACTAATATCATAATACAAAAGTGTAGCAGTTAAAGTCACGCCGTTTAATAACGAGTATACTAGAAAGCCTGCAATCGTCATCGCCGGATTTTTTCTTGCTTTAGCGGCTAAAACAAAAACCAAAATTAGTTGCACAATCCATAAGCCTAAAAAACCTAATGGAAAGCCATTAATAAAACTAATTGTTTGGGGTAAAAATGCAGTAGCACAAAGATAAGAAACTAGACCACTAATACCTAAGCCAACTGCAAAGAAAGCATAAACTTTTGCGTAAAAGCGATTTAATGTATCTTTTTCAACCACAGGTATTTGATAATTATTCATGGATATCCCCTACACTTTCTGTTTCAATTATTGGAGGTTGTACCATCACGACCGCATCTAACACACGGTCTTCTTCTGCGTTAGTAGCTTCCACAGAAATCGTCACCACATCTTTCATTTTATCCACTTTAATCACTTCAAAAGCAAATGTCAGTGTTTCATAATGATAGACAGGTTCGATAAAATTCACCGAAAAATTCACCACATGTGAGCCAGGACCAGGCAAGTGTTTTGAAATTGCACTAGTAATAATCCCCATTAACATCACAGAAGGGACAATTGGGCGCAGGTAAGCTGTTTGTTGGGCATAGTCATGCTGAATATAAAGCGGATTGGCATCATTGGTTAACCCGAGATATAATAGTAGCTGATTATCTTCAATTGATTCTGTTAAAGATAACGAATCGCCTTCCTCAATTTCTTCGATGGTTTTACCTATTTTTTTAACACGATTGATCTGCAAACTTGATTCCTCCATGTTTTAATCTCATTTTGTCGATTTTATCATTATTATTGTATCAGAACCCTTTAAAAGTGCAAGTTTTCAATCTAGAGCTAACACTTTATTAATAAAAAACTGGCGCAACAATGTGCACCAGTTTTTTTATTAAGAACGATTACGCGTAGTATTGCTCAAAAGTTTTTCATAAGCTGCTTCGAATTTTTGAACATCCCCTGCACCCATGAAAATCATCACGGCATTTTCAAAATCAAGCAAAGGAGAAACGTTGTCTTCTTTAATAACTTGACCACCTTTTTTAATTTTAGCGCCTAAGTCTTCAATCTTAACGTCACCTTTTGCTTCGCGGGCAGAGCCAAAGATATCACATAAAAATACTTTATCCGCTAAATCAAGAGCTTGGGCAAAATCATCCATTAAAGCGATTGTACGGGTAAATGTATGTGGTTGGAAAACAGCAATGATTTCTTTATCGGGATATTTTTGCCGTGCTGCATCAATGGTTGCTTTAATTTCAGCTGGATGATGGGCATAGTCATCGACAATTGTCATATCTGCTACTTTTTTCTCGCTAAAACGGCGTTTCACACCGGCAAATGTTTGCATTTCTTCAGCAACTTCCTGCATGTCCATCTTTTCTAGGTAGGCAATACCAATGACACCTAAGGCATTTAAAATATTATGTTTACCAAAAGCCGGTAAACTAAAGTGACCAATTTCTTTACCTTTGACTAAAACATCAAACTCAGAACCTTTTGTTGTCCGTTTAATGTTTTTAGCTTGAATGTCATCGTCATCATTTAAACCATAGTAGTAAATCGGCGCTTCTGATTCTAACTTACGTAAATAAACATCATCACCATAAGCAAAAATACCTTTTTTCACTTGATGCGCCATTGATTGAAACGCAGTGAAAACATCTTCAATACTCTTATAGTAATCAGGATGATCAAAATCAATATTAGTCATAATCGCATAATCTGGTGCATACGCTAAAAAGTGGCGGCGATATTCACAGGCTTCAAAAGCGAAAAAGTCTGCCTCAGGTACACCATGGCCAGTACCATCACCAATCAAATAACTCGTTGGTGAAACACCACTAAAGACGTGAGCTAATAAACCAGTGGTACTCGTTTTACCGTGAGAACCAGTCACAGCGATACTTGTATAATCATTAATAAAGCGACCAATAAAATCGTGATAACGAATTACTTCACAGCCCAATTCTTTGGCACGAACAATTTCTTCGTGCGTATCAGGAAATGCGTTACCTGCAATCACAATCATGTCCGGTTTAATATTATCGGCGCTAAATGGTAAAATTGTAATTCCCGCTTTTTCTAAATCTCGTTGGGTGAAGAAATATTTTTCTACGTCAGAACCTTGTACGTTATAGCCTTTTTCATGTAATACTAATGCTAGTGAACTCATGCCAGAACCTTTGATTCCAACAAAATGATAAAGCTTATCTTTGTCATTCATCCTACTTTTAGCCTCTTTTCTTCCATTCTATCAGTCGTGTAAAAACTCTTTTGTTTTTGCTTGCTTTTTTAAACTAATGCATCATTTTTTTCAGATAAAATGCAATCTTATCTTCTAAAAAACGAGCTAATAATTTGCACGAGCTTCATTATCTAACAAAAACGCTAAAAATTCAATGAGTTTTATTCAAAAAGCGCTTGACGACTCTTTTTGCCAACTTTTTTCCAAAAATTAGCTAACAATTTTTAAAAATTGCAGCTTGTCACCGCACTTGCCACAAACAAAAAGTTCTGTATTAATTTTTCGTTGGCGGATAAATAGTTGACCGCAACCACAACAGCGATAGGTTACTTGCCTTTTAACTTTACTACTTTTTTCTTGCGGTAAACGCGGTGCATAGCGACTTCCTCCCACTGCAGCAAGTAACGTTTTAAAATCACGATCTTGATGACGATAACCTTTTTTTAATAGATGTAAGTGGTAATGACATAATTCATGCTTAATGATCCCGACTTGTTCACTCGGAGAAATTGCTGCAAATAGTGTTGGATTAAAGTCAAGGTGATGATCAGACAGATGATACCTGCCACCAGTCGTTTTTAAGCGTTTATTAAAAACAGCACGATGCCTAAAAGGACGCTTAAAAAATTGTAATGATATTTCTTCTACTAATGTTTGCAACTGTGCCTCTGTCATTTCACTCACCAGTAGGATTTAACATAGTTAAGCTGATGCGTCCTTTTTGTTCGTCCACTTGTTCAACCCAAACCGTGACCACATCGCCAACTGCTACGACATCTTTTGGTTGTTTTACAAAACGGTGACTTAATTTTGAAATATGAACTAATCCATCTTGTTTGACACCAATATCAACAAAGGCACCAAAATCAATCACATTACGTACAGTTCCTTTTAACTCCATCCCTGGTTTTAAATCACTCATAGTTAAAACGTCTTTTCGTAATAGCGGAGCTGGCATTTCATCCCGCATATCACGGCCAGGTTGAACTAAAGCTTGTAAAATATCTTTAACAGTCTCCGTTCCAGCAGCTAAATCGACGGCGATTTTTTCAGCGTTTAAACTTACGAGACGCTCCTTTGCCTCTTTGGTACCTAAGTTGGTTAATCGAACCTGTGCCCGATTTAAAATTTCTTTAGCTAAGCTATAACTTTCTGGGTGAATACTAGTATTGTCTAAAATGTCACTGCCACCTGGAATACGTAAAAAGCCAATTGCCTGTTCATAAGCTTTAGGCCCGAGGCGCGGAACTTTTTTCAATTGATTTCGTTTAATAAAAGCACCATTTTCTTCCCGGTAGTTAAAAATATTTTGGGCAGTGGTTTTATTTAAACCGGCAATATGTTGTAAAAGCTGTGGACTAGCAGTATTAACGTCCACTCCGACTTGGTTTGTCACTGTTTCAACGACAAAATCCAATTGCTCAGCTAGACGTTTTTGCGAAACGTCATGTTGATATTGACCTACTCCTACTGCTTTTGGATCAATTTTGACTAATTCTGCTAATGGGTCTTGCAGACGACGGCCAATACTAATCGCGCTTCGTTCCTCTACTTGTAAATCCGGAAACTCACTTCTGGCAACCGCACTGGCAGAATACACAGAAGCCCCCGCTTCATTTACAATCACATAATAGACTTCTTGTTTTAAATCACGAATTTGTTCGGCTACGAATTGTTCTGATTCTCGACTTGCTGTCCCATTTCCAATTGCAATCATTTGAACGCCATATTTTGTAATTAAGTCTTTAAAAAGTGGCCCGGCAGCTTGGCGTTTGTTTTGGGGCGCAGGTTTATGCGGATAAATCACAGCAATGTCTAAAACTTTACCAGTTTCATCTAAGACTGCCAATTTACAACCCGTTCGATAAGCAGGGTCAAATCCTAAGACCACTTTTCCTTTCAATGGTGGTTGTAATAATAAATTCCGTAAGTTTTCGCCAAAAACTGCAATTGCCTGTTCGTCAGCTTTTTCGGTTAATTCATTGCGAATTTCACGTTCAATTGCTGGTGCGATAAAGCGTTTATAAGCGTCTTCATAGGCTGCAGTGACATAATCTACTGCTTCTCCTTGGCCTTTAATAATTTGACGGTTCAAATAACTGAAGATTTCAGCTTCTGGCGCTAAAATTGAAACTTTTAAGATGTCTTCTTTTTCACCCCGATTTGTTGCCAAAATACGATGCGACACCATCTTTTTTACAGGTTCTTCAAAGGCGTAATACATTTCGTATACTCCTTTTTCATCTTGCTCGACTTTTTTACCGGTACTTGTGTAAAGTCCTTGATCGAAAGTTTTTTGGCGAATCCAAGTTCTAAATTTAGCCGAATCAGCAAATGTTTCTGCTAAAATTTCATGGGCACCGGCTAAGGCGGCAGTTGCATCGGCAACTTCTGACGTGACAAAAGTTTCCGCTTTTTGAAGGACTGATTCAGCAGAAAAAGTCAACAACCATTTCGCTAACGGTTCTAAACCTTGTTCTTTAGCAATAGTGGCTTTGGTGCGACGTTTTTGCTTATAGGGACGATATAAATCCTCCACTTGCTGCATTTTACTAGCAGCTTTAATACTTGCAGCCAGCTCAGGCGTTAATTTTTCTTGTTCTTCAATTAAACGCAATACTTCGCTTTTGCGTTTTTCTAAATTTTCTAAGTATTGGTAGCGTTCTTCAATTTCACGAATCTGTACCTCATCTAAATTGCCAGTCGCTTCTTTTCGGTAGCGAGCAATAAAAGGTACTGTATTTCCATCTAATAACAAGTTTAAAACTTGTTGTAATTGTTTTTGCGTATAATTAGTCAGTTCTTCTTTTAATAGTGTTACTAATTCTTGATTAACTGCTGTCATGTCATCTCACCTTTCTTTTGACCCATCTATTTTAACACAGAATAGCTCCTTGATTATGCAAAAAAGGAGGTGACGATAAAACGTCACCTCTTTTAACACTTCTTTTTATTAAACACTTAAAAATCTGGTTGCCATGGCCCCGTTAAATTTTGGTATTCAATATCTTGGACAATTCCCTTTTGATTAAAAACCACACCGTGAATTGAACCACCAAAGACACCACCGCCATCAATCCCAATTTTATTATCTGATAACCATAAGTCTGTCGTCTTCATATCGCCATGGAGTAACGGCGTAATCGTGTGACCAAAAACAATCTTTTTTCCGGTCTTGTTTTTACCTTGATGAAAGGGTTCTCTGATCCAAATAAAATCAGCTAAAGCAGTATCATGCCAATCTTTTTTAGTTAAATCTACACCAGCATGGACAAAAATGTAATCATTCCATTCGTAATATAAGGGGCGCTTTGTTAAAAAATCAAGCAAATCGCGATAACGGCTACGAATCATTAACGCAATTTCAGTGGGAGAATACTCCTCACATGCCCCTGGATGCAAAAGACTTTCAATCGTTTCTTTGCCGCCATTGTGTAAATAAGAAGGAAACCAATCTCCTGGTTTGGTTAAAAATTGCAAAAGGTATTCTTCGTGATTGCCTCGCAAATAAATTGCACCAAATTGATCCACCAAATTTTGCCCTAATAATAAACATTCTTTACTCCGTTTTCCGCGATCATTTAAATCCCCCAGCAAGACAAGCTGATGTTGGGTAGAATCAAAATATGTTAAAAGTTTTTTAAACAACTGGTACTCACCGTGAATATCGCCAATAGCATATACATATTTTTTCATCTTCCTCACCTCACCTAAATTATACCAAAAAACTTCACAAAACTTTCAATAACTATATTTGGACACCAGTTAGAAAAACCTTTAAAATGGAAACGACACCTTGTCATAAACTATGGGGAAAAGAGTGAAATACATGCAGAAAAAAACAATTGGTATGCTATTAGCAGGTATCGTCATTATTGGAGCAGTTGGCTTTGCTTTATTTAATGGCGGAAGTAGTAAAAACGAAACGATTGCCATTCGAAGTGCTACTGCCAAAAAAATGGATGTCACAGAAACATTAAGCACAACCGGGACTTTAATTCCCAATCAAACTGAAAACCTGATTGGCACAGGGAATGTCACAGAACTTAATGTTAAAGTTGGCGATGAAGTCAAAAAAGATCAAGTTTTAGCTACTTACGATAGTGGTTTAACTTTATCTGCTGGCATGGCCGGCACTGTCACAGAAGTAAATATTAAAAGTGGCCAATCAGATACTAGCGCACAACAAGGAAAAGCTGCAATTGTTATTGCTGATTTAGCCAATTTAAAAGTGCAATTAGCCTTATCTAATTCAGAAGCACGACAAGTAAATGTAGATCAAAAAGCTGTCATTTCATCTGGAGGCCACGACTATAATGGCAAAGTGACAGAAAAAGATCCTACTGCTACAGCATCTCAAACAGCGACTGGCGGTGCTACATTAGGCGCGGTCGTAACTTTTGACGATAAACCAAAAGAATTATACGCAGGCTTTTCAGCCGATGTAACTATCACCATTGCAGCAGAAAAAGATGCCCTAGCGATTCCAATCGAAGCACTAACGTATAATGACAAAAACGAACCAATCGTCTACGAAGTAAAAGATAACAAAGTTCACCTGATAAAAGTTCAAACAGGTATTCAATCTGATCAATTTATTGTGATTAAAGACGGTCTTACAAATGGTGCTAGTGTTGTCTTATCCCCTGCTTCTAACCTTAAAGACGGTAGCGCCGTCACTAAAGAGTAGGTGATAAAATGATTGATTTGAAAAATGTCGTGAAAATTTACCGTACTGGCGGTGAAGAATTAATGGCTTTAAAACATGTCAACCTTCATATCGCAGAAGGAGAATTCACTTCTATTATGGGGCCAAGTGGTTCTGGTAAGTCGACTATGATGAATATTTTAGGCTTATTGGATCGCTTTGATGATGGTACTTATCTGTTAAATGGCCAAAACGTTACCCATTTAACAGATGTACAAAGTGCGAAAGTCCGCAACCAAGAAATTGGCTTTGTCTTTCAGTCATTTAATTTAATGCCCCGTATGACGTTATTAGAAAATGTGGGGCTCCCTTTAGTCTATGCCGGTATCTCAAAATCAGAGCGCAAAGATAGAGCATTAAAAGCACTGGAACAAGTTGGGTTAGCCGATCGCGTTCACCATCGTCCCAATGCTATTTCAGGTGGACAAAAACAACGGGTAGCAATTGCGCGGGCGATTGTTAATGATCCTGTTGTTTTAATGGCCGATGAGCCGACTGGTAACCTTGATTCCAAAACGACACTTGAAATCATGAAGATTTTTCAAGACTTAAATGATAACGGCACGACGGTTGTCATGGTTACCCATGAACCGGATGTTGCGCAATATACCAAACGGATTGTGTCCTTTAAAGACGGTGCAATTATCGCCGACAATCCAGTTTCAGAACGAAAAAAATTATAGGGAGGGTCAAAAATGGGGATAAGCGAAAGCTTTAAAATGGCATTAGATAGTATCTTAGCCAACAAAATGCGGTCATTTTTGACTATGCTAGGGATCATCATCGGGATTAGTGCTGTTATTGCAATCTTGGCAGTCGGAAATGGTGCCACCAAAGAAATCAACGGTACTTTCAGTGACCTTGGTGCTTCTACTATCTCAGTTTCCACTAGCCAAGACGCTACTGAAAGTCAAAAGATTACCTCTCAAGATGTGTTAGCATTAAAACGTAGCATTCCAAATATTGACCACATCTCACCGGTTACAAACATTCAAGGAAGCTTGACTGCAAATGATAAAAGTAAATTTGGGATGGCAATTGCCGGGATGCCAGATTTACAATATACCAATCAAATGATGGATAAAACACTACTTTATGGTCGCTACTTTAATCAAACGGAATACGAAGAAAATGCTAAGGTAACGATCATCAGTGCCGATACTGCCCGCTATTTTTTCAATGGACGAGAAAATGTGGTCGGTGAAAAAATTTCGGTTAAAAACCAAACTGGCCAAATTACTCTGCGCATTATTGGCGTGACAAAAGGCACAATGGAAAACATGATGGGTTCATTTGATAGTGAGAAAATGCCAGGCTACTTAGCAATGCCCCTCACTACGGCGGTTACTTTGCAACCAGATGCTACAAAAATGAGCGACTTGACCGTTATCGCAAAATCAAAAGATGATATTGATACCATCTCAAAACAAATTGTTAATATCTTATCGGTACGTCATGACACTGTAGGCGATAAAATTTATACGGCCACTAATTTTTTAAAAGCTTTAGATGAAGTCAATAATGTTTTAGGTTTATTCATTAACTTTATTGCTGCTGTTGCTGCAATTGCATTATTAGTAGGTGGTATTGGGGTAATGAATATTATGTTAGTCTCTGTAACGGAAAGAACCAGAGAAATTGGTACCAGAAAAGCGCTGGGGGCAACAAACAATAATATTTTATTCCAATTTTTAACAGAATCAGTTATCTTGTGTTTAATCGGCGGATTGATTGGTTTATTACTAGGGGCCTCATTGGCTTTAATCATCGCCAACGCCTTAAATATTACCGCTCAATTTTCATTAGGCGCGATTGCTTTTGTCCTATTATTTTCTAGTGCCATTGGGATTTTCTTTGGTGTCTATCCTGCCCGTAAAGCCGCTCGATTGGATCCGATTGAGGCATTGCGTTATGAATAAGCTGACAAAACTTATGCAGCAATTCAAAAAAGATTTAAAAGAAGCAAAAGATACTGGTGCTATTGCCCGAGATAATGGTTAACACTAAAAGTAGCACCCATCATTTTTAAAATGCACAAAAAAATAGAGGTTGTGACAAAAGTCTTGTCACAACCTCTTTCTTTACATACTTGAAACGGCAAAATAATTACCATCTGGATCAGCGAAATTAAAGACCATGCGCTCACCTAATGAAATCATCTCACCTAAAGGTACAGCCATTTCCTCAATTTTTTGATAAAGTGCCACAATATCTTGGCTAAAAAACATTAGAGAAGGGGAGTTGGTGGCAACTTCTGGTGAGTTGCTTTCAATGAATTCCCGATCGTACAAAACAAAATGAGCCTGCGCATTTTTACTTGCCGCAATTTCTACTACGCTGGTGCCGTCAACTTCTTGTTCTTCAATAATAACAAAACCCAACGCCAGCCAAAAAGCCACCGCTTTTTTAACATCATCCACATATAACATAATTTGAATATCTTCTGTAAACATCTTTTTCTCCTATGCTTCGGTTTGAAAGTTAAGTGTTAACCCTGGTTCATCAGTTGCGATTTCTGTAACTTCATAAGTTAACCGTTTTACAATATCAAACAATGGTGCAACAATCTCACTAACTTCTTCTTCTGTAACATCTGCTTGATTAGTTATTTTACGATTAATTACATGATTAATTTGACTAACCCGCCCTGAGATAATGTATTCTTCAAAAACTAAACGAAAATCTAAAATACAACGAATAATTGAATTTTCTTTAGGATAGTTTGGATCCTCTGTGTTTAAAGGGGTGAAGCCTACTTGTAGTTTAGTTTCAATAGTTTGTTCTGGGTTTGGTTGATCATAGTGATACGCAGCCACTACTGGTTTTTGGCGTTTTATTTCCACTTGTTTTCCTCCTAAGTTTTGTCTTTTTGCTAGAATTGCTTTTTTAAAGTATGGTAGCTAAAATTACCTAAGTTTGGTTTGTGAATGCTGGTAAATTTGAAGATATATTTTTAGCTACCATTTAAAAATTATTTGGCTACATGTTCTTTTAAATATTTAACCGCTTCTTCGGCGGTTTTTACTGGAACAATTTTCATTTTCGTCTTGATTTTTTTCGCGGCTTTTTTCGCATCACGATAATTGGTATCCCCTTTTTCTAAATCAGCTGGAGCAAAGAAAACTTCCGCCCCACTTTCAGAAGCACTCACTACTTTTTTATCAATTCCACCAATTTGGCCCACATTACCTTCACTATCAATTGTACCAGTACCGGCAATTTCATGACCATTGCGTAAATCTTGTTTGATTAACTGTTGATAAATCTCTAATGTAAACATTAATCCAGCTGATGGTCCGCCAATATTATCGACATCAAATTGTACTTTTTCTTGACTGTTGACTTTAGTGTGGTCTGTTAAGGTAATTCCAATACCTGCTTTACCATTAGTTGGCAGTTTAATGAGAGCACCACTAGCTTTTTTTTCTTTACCATCTTGCAGATAAGTAATCGTTACCTGATCACCAACTTTTTTACTTTGGACGTATTTCATAAAATCATCACTACTTTTAAAAGCCTTTGAATCGACCTGCACTACGGTATCCCCAATTTTAATTTGACCGTAAAAAGCAGAATTTGGCTCAATTCCTAAAACATAAACACCAAGATAATCCATTTTAAAAGGTTTCTCAGCTAAATTTAGTGCTGCGGTGATTGCATTATTTTGCGAACTTTCCATATAAAAATTTTGAATCCGATTATAATCATCATTACTAGCAGAGCCCATCAATTCTTCTTTTGTTACTAAGTCAGAAAAAGATTGCGTTTTGGCAAAGAGTGCGGTTGCAACTGTCGCCTGGCGAATTCCTACAGAAGTTAATGAAAAAGACCCGCTAAATTTATCTTTTTGGTCATTTACTTTAACCAAAGTATCTAACTTAATGGTAGATCCTGGTGCTTCAATATAATAAGGAATCGGTAACGCCACACAAGCCATTAAAATTAAAGCGAATAATAAAAGTAAAAGACGTTTAATTGGCACTTTACGCTTCATAGTGGTCACTCTTTTTCACCAAAGCCTCAAATACAGGCTGTGGTAGATATTCTTTTACATCGCCACCAAAAGCGATAACTTCTTTTAAGATACTAGAACTGATATGAGTGTACTCTGGTCGTGCCAATAAAAAGACTGTTTCAATATCGCTATCAAGATGATGATTCATCGTCATAATTTCTTTTTCATATTCATAATCTTTGACGCTGCGAATTCCTCGTAATAAAAAGTTTGCCCCTAATTTTTTAGCACTAGTCACTGTTAATTCACTATCTTGTTCGATAACACGAATGTTTGGCAAGTGAGCCACAGAGGCCTCTACCAATGCTTTACGCTCTTTTGGACTAAATAAACTTTTTTTATTGGTATTCACAAAGACACCAACGATAATTTCATCAAATAGTTTTGCTCCGCGTTCAATGGTATCTAAATGTCCATTTGTAAAAGGATCAAAACTGCCAGGAAATAATGCTATTTTACGCATGAGACGCCTCATTTCTATAAATTGTTATACTCGTTATACCATAGTTTTGTTGTCTGGTTTGTTTTAAAGTAGCAATGACGGAAGGTAAAACAACCTCTTTTGCTGTTTCACATACAATTATTGCTTGATTGGCTAATAGTTGCTGGTTAACTAGTTCTTCTAATTCGGTAATTAATTGCTGTTTTGCATAAGGGGGATCTAAAAGCACCAAATCAAATTGCTTTTTATCCGTTATAAAGTCGGCTAACGCTCGTTGCGCATCTTTTTTTAACAACGTAAATTTTTCGGGTTCTTTTGTAATAGCAACATTTTCTTTAATAATTTGCATTGCTTTAAAGTTACGCTCAACACAATAAGCATGATCCATTCCTCTTGAAACGGCTTCAATCGCTAACCCACCACTGCCGCTATATAAATCTAAACAATCGCCACCATCAAAAAAAGGCCCAATCATATTAAAAATAGCTCCTTTTACTTTATCAGTGGTTGGTCGTGTATTGTCTCCTGGTAAACTCTTTAACTTTCGTCCACCGTATTCTCCAGCTACGACTCTCATTTTATTTCACCTCATCTGTTGTATCCACAATATTTTACCATAACTGCGAAGTAATGAGGGTCTAAAGCCTGCGACAAATCTAAAAAATTTTATACTGTCTTCAAACTTTTCAAATAGAAGGTATCACTACTCGCTTAATAAAAAATAACTGGATTGTTTTGGTTTTGAAATAACACATTCCATGATCCGCTTTATTCTTTATAAAAATCAGATAATTTGTTGCTATATAAAAAAGATCACTGACTTCTTATGAGAAGCCAGCAATCTTTTAGACGTTTTCAGCTAAACGAATGGTCGTATTCATTTCTTCCACATCAAAACCGTCATCATCTGCCACTTGATAAGCAGCCTTTGTACCGATTTTGTCTGCAAAATTCATTTCTACATCAGGTCGATAAGAAGGTTCAACATTCCGAACAAAGTGCAAATGTTCAATTTTTTCCATCGTTTCTTCAAATCCTGTTTCATCTAGATACAACACGACATATTTTAGTTTGCGGGAAACGTAATGCACTAAACCATAGCGTTTCAAATTTTTTAATTGACGTAAGCTATAAACCCAGACGATTAATCCGCGTCTTTGCTTTGGTTTAAATTCTACTGTTGTATCAACTTGCATGACAATTTCCTCCACAATTAGACTTGGTTGTTTCAAAAAACGGATTTCCATAATCAACTTTTACATCTTCAGAAAAACTATAGGCCACTTGCTGACAAATACTATCTAATAGCTCTTGTAACTGGGTTTCTGCCTGGCGAAAATTAGCGACCGATTCGCATAAGTCTAGCTGACGCTTTTTTTGATAAAGTGCTTTGCGCTGTTCTTTGATTCCCGGAGCATATTCACCAAAGCGACTTAACTCCTCATAACTTTCCTTTGCCTTTTGAAAAGTTGCTTTCGCTGTTAAAGCAGAGTTATCTAAAGTCATCTCATTACGGGCGTTTTCATATTGTTGGAAAGTCAAACTCTCACAAATTGTCTCACTTAAATTTTCACATAGCTGCACTAGATGTAATGTTTCTTCGTTGTAAATCACGTTATTCACTATCCTTAGTTTCTTCAGTATCCTCTAACAAGATTACCATATTGTCTTCATCAATGCCAACACCAACTTTTTGTTGTCCTTCATTTAAAAAACGAGTATGCAAATAAGGATCACTATAAAAAGACAAAATTTGAAACATTGTATCAATCATGCGGCGATAATAAAAACCTGACATCGCTGGCATTTTCATTTTTTTTAACATTTGATCAAATTCATCACTAACAATTAAGAAAGGTTGAGGATTGCTTACATCATTCATTCGTTCTAATTGTTTAAAACGTTCTTCGTTTAAAAATCGCTTTGGTTCTTTCAAAAAGTCGGCATTAATATCATCGGCACGTCCTTGTAAAGTAAAGTTCGTTTTATAGACATCTCGCTCTTCTAATTTTCTTAACACATTTAACAATTCAAAAGCCGAAGCTTCTTTTAAACGATTGACTTCATCCCAATTGGTTAACTGTGCTTTTGTCACTTTAGGTAATTGACCTTCAATTGAAGTATAAGGCGCTAATTCTAATAACATTTGTTTATCTAAATAAGTAATTCCCATTAATTGAGATTTTTTTTGATTAAAAAAGAGAATCGCAAAGGTATCGTTAGTAAAAGCCACAAGTGGTCGATAATTCATGTCCTCTTCCATCAGTTCAAACTGAATTTTCTCACCATTATAATCCAATGAAAAATTGGGATACAACATGGTTACTTTGGTTAAATCATTCATCGTCATTCCTGATTTAAAAGGAGCGGTATGTTTATCATCATTACCGGCAATTTTTACTGCCGCAACTTTCCCGTTACGGATATTTGCCGCAATATAGCTTTTTTCATTATCGGTCTGATACGTATTCACCCGATAGCCAAAGCCACTGTCATAACTAACCAGTGGCTTGCCTAAAAGATTTCTTAATTCACTTGAACTTTTACCAATTAAATCAGCATAGCCGGAAACTTTAATTGGTTTATATTTCAAGCTCGTTTGACTAATATCTTTATTTGTTTGACTATCATAGGCAGGTGCTTGCCGCGCAAAGAAGACCGGTTGTAAATAGACCACAAGTATTGCAGTTACCAGTAGCAACAAAAAAATAATTCTACGTTTCACAGCAAGCCCTACTTTCTAGCTTTCAGTAACTTCAATTAAAAGATCATCTTGGGCAATTGGTTCACCACTTGCTACATAAATATGTTTGACCACACCATCAAAACGAGCTTCAATTGCAGTTTCCATTTTCATCGCTTCGGTGATTAATAATGTATCCCCTCGTTTAACGGAATCACCTTTTTTCACCAAAACTTCTAACACCGATCCGGGCATTGTTGCCCCAATTTGTTCTTTATTAGTTGGTTCTGCTTTTTGTTTGGTTTGAACCGCGCTAATAATCGACGTATCTTTTACTACCACTTCACGACGTTGACCGTTTAAGTTAAAGAATAAGACACGATTCCCTTCAATGTCTGGCTCACCAATTTCATCCAGACGAATAATTAAAATCTTACCTTTTTCAATTTCGACATTAATGGTTTCACCTAGTCGCATGCCCTGGAAGAAAGTTGGCGTATCTAAAACAGTAATATCAGCAAATTTTTCATAAGCTTTTTGGTAATCTAAGAAAACTTGCGGATACATCAAATAGCTCAATACTTCTTCGTGTTTTGGTTCACGACCGATTTTTTCCATTAATTCTGCTTTGATTTTTTCAAAATTAACCGGTTCTGCTAACGAGCCGGGGCGAACTGTAAAGGCAGGACGACCTTTTAAAATGATCTTTTGTAAGTCTGCAGGAAATCCTCCTACCGGTTGTCCCAATTCCCCTTGGAAAAATGTGATTACAGACTCAGGGAAATTATACTCATCTCCGCGACTATAAACATCTGCTTCAGTTAAGTTATTTTGCACCATGAATAGTGCCATATCTCCGACAACTTTTGAAGATGGCGTTACTTTGACAATATCACCAAACATCAAGTTAACTGTTTGATACATTTCTTTGATTTCATCCCAACGCGCTTCTAAACCAACGGCTTTTGCTTGTTGTTGTAAATTAGAATATTGTCCACCTGGCATTTCATGTTTATATACTTCTGTTTGAGGTGCATTTAAGCCATTTTCAAATGGCTTATAAAACATGCGGACATCTTCCCAATAATGATTTAATTGTTGCGCGTTATCAATATTAATCTGAGGCTGTCTTTCATCTTGATCTAAAGCAAAATACAAACTATTCATACTTGGCTGACTTGTAGATGAACTCATCGCGCTAGTGGCAACATCGACAATATCCACACCAGCTTGGGTAGCAGCAGAATATGTGATAATCCCATTGCCACTTGTATCATGGGTGTGTAGATGAATTGGCAATGAGACTGTACCTTTTAATTCACTGATTAAACGATAAGCAGCTCGGGGTTTTAATAACCCTGCCATATCTTTAATCGCAATAATGTGGGCACCGGCATGTTCTAATTCTTTGGCCATATTCTTATAGTAATCAACATTATATTTAGCCCGGCTTGGATCATTTAAATCACCCGTATAACAAATAGCAGCTTCAGCGATTTTGCCTGTATCTCGCACTGCTTGAATACTTTTTTCCATTTGTGGTAACCAGTTCAAGCTATCAAAAATACGAAAAACATCAATTCCTTGTTGCGCTGATTCCTTGATAAATTCAGCAATCACATTGTCTGGATAATTAGAGTATCCTACCGCATTGGAGCCACGGAACAACATTTGGAATAATGTATTGGGCATTAATTTTCGCAAAGTACGCAAACGAACCCATGGATCTTCGTTTAAGAAACGATAAGCCACATCAAAAGTAGCCCCACCCCACATTTCAGTCGAGAACAATTGTGGTAAAGCGAGCTCCGTTTTAGCGGCAATTTTTTCAAAATCGTGGGTTCTTACTCGCGTAGCTAACAAACTTTGGTGAGCATCACGAAAAGTAGTATCGGTTAAAAGCAATTCTTTTTGTTGCTTAACCCAAGCAACTACTGCCTCTGCCCCATTTTGATCGAGAATATTTTTAGCCGTTACAATTTCTTGGTCGGGTTTAATCAACTTATGCGGAAGTCTCGCTTCACCATAATATTTTTTCTTGTTTTTTTCGATTCCCGGAAAACCATTAATTGTAATTTCACTAATATATTTCATTGTTTTATTCCCACGATCTCGAGTAGACGGGAAGACAAATAAACTAGCAGTATTGTCGATAAATGTCGTTTTTGCTTCACCACTTTGAAATTGCGGATGATTGATGACATTTGTCATAAAAGGAATGTTTGTTTTCACACCACGAATACGAAATTCTCGTAAGCAACGTTGCATTTTTTGAATGGCTTGTTCAAAAGTACTACCGTGGGTACAAACTTTTACTAATAATGAATCAAAGTAAGGTGTGACCACTGCACCAGCATAAGCATTCCCAACATCCAGACGCACGCCAAAGCCACCTGGAGAACGATAAGTATCGATTTTACCGGTATCTGGCATAAAATTATTAACCGGATCTTCTGTCGTAATGCGGCATTGGATTGCTGCCCCTTTGTATTTAATCTCGGCTTGTTGCGGGATACCAATATCTGTATGCAGGTCTTTTCCTTGTGCAATTAAAATCTGCGAAGTCACAATATCAATATCTGTAATCATTTCAGTAATCGTATGCTCTACTTGAACACGAGGATTAACTTCGATGAAGTAGAATTTATCTTCTTCTACTAAAAATTCGACTGTTCCAGCATTTACATACCCAACATGCTTCATAAGTTTTACAGCTGCTTGACAAATTTCCATTCGTTGGGATGCACTTAAGGAAACACATGGCGCGACTTCAACTACCTTTTGATGACGACGTTGTACTGAACAATCCCGTTCAAATAGATGGACAATATTTCCGTGACTATCTCCCAAAATTTGCACTTCAATATGCTTAGGGTTACCGATATATTTTTCAACATAAACTTCATCACTGCCAAAAGCCGCTTTTGCTTCACTTTTCGCTCGTTCATAGCCATCCCGTGCTTCTTTTTCATCATGAGCTACCCGCATACCACGACCGCCACCACCCAAAGCCGCTTTAATCATAATCGGATAACTATGGGTGTTAGCAAATGCTAAAACTTCATCAATTGAAGCTACTGGACCATCTGTACCAGGAATTGACTGAATACCAGCTGCAATTGCAGCTTCTTTGGCTTTAATTTTATCACCAAAAATATCAAGGTGATGAACACTTGGCCCAATGAATACCAATCCTTCTTCTGCACAACGTTTTGCAAATGCCAAATTTTCAGAAAGAAAACCATAACCAGGGTGAATTCCCTCTGCACCAGATTCTTTTGCAATGCGGATAATATCTTCAATATCCAAGTAGGCATCGATTGGTTTTTTCCCCTTGCCAACTAAATAAGCTTCATCAGCTTTAAATCGATGAACTGAGTACTCATCTTCAGCAGCATAAATACCCACCGTTCCTATCTGTAATTCTGAACAGGCACGGAAAACACGGATGGCGATTTCACCACGGTTAGCAACGAGAATTTTTTTCATCAAACCACTCCTTGAGAATTAATCTATTGTTAGCTAAAAGCTAGCTTAACTCATTTTTTAGCTGATACATTTTTTCTTTGTTTAACTTGTTTAGCAGGTAAAATACCATATTGTTTTTTCTTTTCATCCGCACTAATATTCAAGGCAAAACCAACACATATAGATAACATCAAAAGTGACGAACCGCCCTGGCTTAAGAAAGGAAATGTAATCCCGGTTAAAGGAATAACTCCAGTAATCCCACCTAAGTTAACAAAAACTTGAATTAAAAAAAGAGAACCAATCCCAATACACATCATAGAATTAAACGGATCGGTTGAACGAATTCCTACTAGAAAAATACGCGCAATCATGTAAAATAATAAGGCTAAAACCAACAACGCAATAATCAAGCCTAATTCTTCAATCACAATTGCAAAAATATAGTCGGTATGGGCAAATTTCAAAAAACCTTTTTTCTGAATACTATTACCTAGCCCACGACCAAAAAGTCCGCCATTATAAATAGCATAATAGCCATTAACCATTTGATGCCCCAAATTAAACTCATCTTTAAATGGATTTTGATAAATTGCAAAACGACTATAAACATGGGCTGGAATAAATTTTCCCTTTGTCAAATTAATCAATTGAATCACACCAAATGATCCAATGACACCTGCTACCCCTAAAACTAAGGTATACAGATAATTAATTCCGCTAGCCATAATGACAGAAAAAGCAATCAAAGTGATAACTGCCGCATTCCCAAAGTCAGGAAGTAACGCAATTAAACCTAAACCTACCAGTACATAAACTAGTGGTCTAAAGACTGTGCTAAAAAAAGTTCTGCCTTGAATTGTTTTTTGACGGGTGGACAATTTTAACGCTAAAAACCAGATAGTGGTAATTTTGAAAAATTCAGCTGGCTGGATATTAACCGGACCAAATGATAACCAGCCTTTGGCCCCATTAACCTCTTTACCAATTACTAACACAACTAATAACAACGCGATAACAATAATCATCGCCATCGAAGCAAAGGCTTTATTGCGAATGACATCTGTTTTCATCTTATAAATAAAACTAATGGCGACTAAACTAATCAGCCAAAAAACCGCTTGATTAATAACCGAACTCATAAAATTCTGGTTTTGTTCAACTAAGAGATAAGAAGTTGAACTAAATACCATTACCAAACCTAATACACATAAAATTAAGTAAGGGATTAAAATACTATAATCTAAAAGGTGACGTTTTTTTATCTTTTGTGGCAAGGCTTACGCCTCCTTGTTCGTCTTTTGATCTTCGTAGACCTCTGCGTATAAATGATTTAATTCTCTTTCTAAATCACTTAACAGTTGGTGACCTTCGTCGCTTCTAATAATACCTAGGCGAACCGCGAAAGTTACTTGACGAGACAAGCCATACATTTGTGTATCAACAACTTCCTCAAAAGCTTTACATTGAGAAATACATAAACTATTTTTTTGATTGCGAATTAATTTTTTAATGCGGTCGGCATCTTGCATCAATAATTCCAAAGCAAATTCATGAGAAACTGAATCCATCTCTAATCCAACCTTTCTTTCTTAGTTTCATTATTATAGCATAATCCCGAATTGATTGGGATAAAATCCGGAAAACCTTCTTAAAATTTTCACGAACCACCGCATTAATCCGAACATTTTTAAAGAAAACAGTAAATTTGTTTCTCATCTTTTGTTGCGTGAAACAAAGATAAATGTGAAACAAAAAAAATGCTGCAAAAATACCTAATTATAATTATTTACGCAAAAACAGTGACAAAACAACTTTTTAACAGTAAAACTTTTCCACAAGAAAAGCTAAATGAACTCGTCCAGCTATCAAGCAATAAGACGAAATCTTGATAAATTGTTCCTCAAATTTCTCACGATTTTGGCTTATTGCCGTAGAGAGCTAGTTCATCAGCTAGACCTCAAGAAAAGCTAAATGAACTAGGACAACTCGCAAGCAATGCGTTGGCATTTTAATAAATTGCTTTTCAAATTTCAGTTCATCACCATAATGAACTTGTTTTTAGCGAAAAACAGATGATCCTTTTCATACAAAAAACCAATCTTCCATTGAAGATTGGTTTAAGTAATTATTTTTTCTTTTTAGCAGCTTTTTCACGTTCACTCTTATTTAAAATTTGTTTACGTAAACGGATGCTTTCCGGTGTTACTTCACAGTATTCATCATCATTTAAAAATTCTAGTGATTCTTCTAACGTTAAAATACGTGGACGTTTAATAACTGAAGTTTGGTCTTTGTTAGCAGAACGCACGTTAGTCATTTGTTTTGCTTTGACAATGTTTACCGCAAGGTCTTTATCACGAGAGCTTTCGCCGACGATCATTCCTTCGTAAACTTCTGTACCTGGTTCAACAAAGACAGTACCACGTTCTTCAACCGACATAATAGAGTAAGTTGTCGCTTTACCATTTTCCATTGAAACTAAAGCGCCATGGTGACGCCCACCAATAACTCCTTGAATCATTGGCAAGTATTGATCAAAAGTATGGTTCATAATACCATAGCCTCGTGTCATGGATAAAAACTCAGTAGTAAAACCAATTAAACCACGGGCAGGTGCTAAAAAGACTAAACGGATTTGGCCGTTGCCGACGTGAATCATATCTTGCATTTCAGCTTTCCGTTGTCCTAGGGCTTCAATGACTGAACCCATGTATTCTTCTGGTGTATCAATTTGAACTCGTTCAAAGGGCTCACATTTTACACCATCAACGATACGTTCGATAACTTCAGGACGTGAAACTTGTAATTCATAGCCTTCACGACGCATGTTTTCAATTAAAATTGACAAATGCAATTCACCACGGCCAGAAACTGTCCAAGCATCGGGTGCAATTGACTCAACGCGTAACGAAACGTCAGTTTGTAATTGTGACATTAGACGTTCTTCAATTTTACGTGCTGTAACCCATTTACCTTCACGACCAGCAAATGGTGAATTATTAACTAAGAAAGTCATCTGTAAAGTTGGTTCATCAATGTGTAAGATTGGTAGTGCATCTTGATGATCAACAGGTGTAACAGTTTCCCCAACGAAGATATCTTCCATCCCAGAAACTGCAATTAAATCCCCAGCTTTTGCTTCTGTAATCTCTAAACGTTTCAAACCAAAGAAACCAAATAATTTTGTCACACGGAAGTTTTTAATCGTGCCATCTAATTTAATTAAAGAAACTTGATCGCCAACGGCAATTTTACCACGGAAAACACGGCCAATCCCAATACGACCGACATAGTCGTTATAATCAAGTAGTGAAACTTGGAATTGTAAAGGTTCGTCGCTATTATCAACTGGTGCTGGAATGTGTTCTAAAATTGTATCAAAGACTGGCGCCATTGTGTGTTCTTGTTTACTTGGATCATCTGATAAGCTAGAAGTCCCATTAACTGCAGACGCATAAATAACAGGGAATTCTAATTGATCTTCATCTGCACCTAATTCAATAAATAATTCCAAAACTTCATCCACAACTTCAGCAGGACGAGCTGAATCTTTATCGATTTTATTTACAACTACAATTGGAGTTAAATGCTGTTCTAAAGCTTTTTTCAATACAAAGCGTGTTTGTGGCATTGTGCCTTCATAAGCATCGACAACTAAAACAACACCATCAACCATTTTCATAATCCGCTCTACTTCACCACCGAAGTCCGCGTGTCCTGGTGTATCCATGATGTTAATTTTAGTACCTTGATATTCGACAGCTGTATTTTTTGCCAAAATCGTGATACCACGTTCTTTTTCCAATGCATTGGAGTCCATGGCCCGCTCTTCTAAGCGAGTGTGGCTGTCTAATGTATCTGATTGTTTCAATAATTCATCTACGAGTGTCGTTTTACCATGGTCAACGTGGGCGATAATTGCCACATTGCGAATATCATTTCTTAATTTCAATTTATCTGGCTCCTTTAATCTTGTGTATAATCTGACGGCTCATTATAACAGATTATCTTTCTGAAATATAGTGAAAACTTTCAAAAAGATTCATTCCATGTCATAACTTTTACAAATCTGTTATAAATCCCACTACTAAGGGATTATTGATTTTTTATTTCCATAATATTTTCATAAGCTTTAGGTGTGGCTGCTACAAACAATTCCCGTCCAGCTAATTTTAGCGGGTCGCCATTGATATTTGACATGCGCAAGCCTAATTCTTCAATCAAAACGCCACCGGCAGCATAATCCCACGGTGCAAGTCGCGAAATATAAGCAGCTCTTCTTCCCATCGCTAAACTAATCAATTCATAGCCGGCACAACCTGTCATGCGCACACCCAAGGCAACTTCTCCCATTTTTTGCACATTCCAACTATCTTTTTGATACATCACATGATTTAATCCTACTAATCCTTCTGATAAGGAAATATCTTTTGGTGGATTGATTTTTTGATCATTACAATACACGCCAATGTTACGTCCGCCCCATAAAAATTCATCTTTCATCACGTCATAAACAAAGCCTAATTTTCCGACACCTTGTTCATAAACTGCAACCATAATACAAAAATTTTCATGTTCTAAAACAAAATTCATCGTCCCGTCAATTGGATCGATTATAAAAACGCGGCCACTAAAGTCTTCAAGTTGGTCTTTGCCGTTTTCTTCACCTAAAATTTTGGCACTAGGATCAAAATTCATAATGCGTTCTGTCAAAAAATCTTGAGTAGCTTTATCTAAGTTTGTCACTAAGTCGGTTCGGCCACTTTTGGTATCAACTACTAAATCATCTGCTTGAAAACTTTTTTTAATCACTTCACCGGCTTCATAAATCCAGCTTTTAATTTCATTAATCATTTCTTCCATATTGGTTTTTCACCTTTAACCTTCCAGTTGGATTTTGTTTTGCTAACTTGAGTGTGTGGTATAAAGAATAACCAGATAAATTTTCAAATTCTTTTCCTAAGCGTCGTTCTTCACCAATACTTGGGACAACTTTTTTGAAATTTTCATAGGATTTTAAAAACGTTGTTGCTTGTATCCCTTTTTCATTGGCTGCTTCTAGTGCTTCCCACATTTTCATAACGGTCACCATTTCTTCAGTGGACCAAGATAAATCCAAGGGATATTGATATTCTCGCATATATTTCACCTCAAATGTTAGTTTAGCATAGGTCTAACGGATACAAAAGAAAGAGCTGCACCATTTGGCGCAGCTCAAAATAACCATTTCAAGTTTTTAAATATGAATTGGCATACCTAAAGCAAGTTCAGAAGCATCCATCACGATTTCCCCTAATGATGGGTGTGGATGAATCGTTAGCGCAATATCTTCAGCATTCATACCTGATTCAATGGCTAAGGCTAATTCTGAAACCATATCACTTGCACCGACACCCGCAAGTTGTGCTCCAATTAAAACATTGTCTTCTACAGTTGTTACTAGTCGAATAAAGCCTTCTGTTTTACCTAATGACAAGGCGCGACCATTACCAGAAAATGGGAATTTAAAAGCTTTTGCTTCCAAACCAGCTTCTTTAGCTTCTGCAATTGTCATCCCTACAGAGGCAAGTTCTGGATCTGTAAAGGCAACTGCTGGCATAGCTTTATAGTCAACTGCAACTTTTTTGCCACTAATTGCTTCAGCAGCAATTTTTGCTTCATAGCTTGCTTTGTGTGCTAGAGCTGCACCTGGAACAATATCGCCAATTGCAAAAATATTAGAAACATTTGTACGGCCTTGTTTATCGACAGTAATTAAACCACGTTCGCCGATTTCAACACCAGCTTGTTCTAAACCTAGCTCGTCTGTGTTAGGACGACGACCAACTGTCACCATTACATAATCCGCTGTAATGCTTTCTTCTTTGCCATCAACTGCGTATTTGATAGTCACACTATCACCATTATCAACGGCTTCTTTAGCCATTGCATTGGTAATAACAGTCATCCCTTTTTTCTTAAATTCATCTTCAACAATTTTAACCATATCTTTTTCATAAGTTGGCAAAATTTGTGGTGAACCTTCTAAAATTGTCACATTGGCTCCTAGGTTAGCGTAAGCTCCACCAAGTTCTGCACCGATTACACCGCCACCAATAATGACGAAGTTTTTCGGTACTTCTTTTAAAGCTAAGCCGCCAGTAGAGTCTAACACGCGTCCACCAAATTTGAAGCCTGGGATTTCAATTGGTCTTGAACCAGTCGCAACAATAGCATTGTTGAAAGAGTAAGTTTGAGCAGAATCAGGGTGAATCACACGTAATGTATGATCATCAACAAAATAAGCTTCCCCTTCTAAAACTTCGACTTTGTGTTTTTTCAATAAGAAACCAACACCACTCGTTAATTTGTTAACGACGCCATTTTGTTTCCATTCTTGTGTTGCAGCAAAGTCTAATTTTACATTTTCACTAGAAACACCAAACATTTTAGAGTCTAGTGATTCTTGATAGTGGTGCCCAGCAGAAATTAACGCTTTTGAAGGAATACATCCAACGTTTAAGCAGACACCACCAATGTATTCTTTTTCAACAATGGCAACTTTTTGTCCCATTTCCGCAGCGCGGATGGCAGCAACATAGCCACCAGGTCCGGCTCCGATTACAACTGTATCTAATTCGATAGCGAAATCTCCAACTACCATGAGTCTATCATCCTTCCATTAACATTAGCTCTGGATTAGCTAACAAGCGTTTAATATTATTCATTGCTTTTTGAGCAGTCGCGCCATCGACGATGCGATGATCAAAACTTAAAGAAAGTTTCATTACGCGGCCAACTACGATTTCACCTTCTGCACTTACGACAGGTTGTTGTGAAATTGTACCGACACCTAAAATAGCAACTTCAGGATAATTGATAACTGGTGTGAAGAAGCCACCGCCAACTGAACCAATATTACTAATTGTGATTGTACCATTGCGCATATCATCAGCTGAAAGTTTGCCATCATGTGCTAATTGGGCTTTATTATTAATTTCATCGGCAATTGCAAACATACCTTTTTGATCAGCGTTTTTAACATTTGGTACGTATAAGCCATGATCAGTATCTGTTGCAATCCCAACATTATAATAATGTTTATAAACAATTTCTTGTTTTGCATCATCAATTGAAGCATTTAAAACTGGGAATTTCTTCACAGTAGCAGTTAATGCTTTAACAACATATGGTAAGAAAGTTAATTTTGTGCCGTTTTCAGCAGCAACTTCTTTAAATTTCTTACGGTGATCCCAAAGAGCTGAAACTTCTACTTCATCATGTAATGTTACATGAGGAGCAGTTTGTTTACTTGTCACCATAGCTTTAGCAATAGCTTTACGTGTTGGTGTTAAAGCAACACGCTCTTCCATATCGCCCATGTTTGAAGTAAAGGCTTTTGGTGCTGCTGCAGCCTTAGCAGGTGCTTGGCTTTCAGAACTTGGAGCTGTAGACTCTTGGGCTGGTGTTTCAGCAGGTTTAGTCGCCACACCACTACCACTTAAGAAGCTTTCAATGTCTTCTTTTGTAACCCGACCACCTTTACCAGTAGCAGTTACTTGCGTAATATCAACATCTTTTTCACGAGCATATTGACGTACTGAAGGCATTGCCAAAACGCGTTTATTTGGATCAGACGCTTCTACTACGCTACTTGTAGCAGCTGATGATGTTGTCGTTTCACTACTTGTGGCTGGTGTTTCAGCAGCTGTCGGTGCATCATTATGCCCAGGAGCATCGATTTCAACTAAGACATCCCCAACGTTTGCCACTGTACCTTCTGGAACAATAACGTTTTTAACTGTACCTGTCACAGGTGATGGGATTTCTTCTACTGATTTATCATTTTGCACTTCTAATAAAGTATCATCTTCATTGATTGTATCGCCAGCTTTAACGAACCATTTTACGATTTCGCCTTCAGCGATTCCTTCACCGATATCTGGTAATTTAAACTGATAAACACCACCGCCACTTGCAGCAGGTGCTTCAGTGGTAGGAAGTGCAGCCGGTTGTGCCGGTGTTTGCTCACTTGCTGCTACACCACTATCTCCATCGTTGTCTTCGTGTCCAGGAGCATCGATTTCGACTAAGACATCGCCAACGTTTGCCACTGTACCTTCTGGAACAATAATATTTTTAACTGTACCTGTCACAGGTGATGGAATTTCTTCTACTGATTTATCATTTTGTACTTCTAATAAAGTATCATCTTCGTTAATTGTATCGCCGGGTTTAACAAACCATTTTACGATTTCGCCTTCAGCAATTCCTTCGCCGATATCCGGTAATTTAAATTGAAAAGCCATTTATAATCTTTCCTTCCTGAAAATAAAATTCACTGCCTTACGTCTATTTAAAAGTTGACGATTTCTTTTACTTTAGCTTCAATATCCGCGGCATTTGGTAACCAGATGTTTTCTGCTTGACCAAATGGGAAAACTGTATCAGGCGCAGAAACACGACCAACAGGTGCTTCAAGTGATAAAATAGCGCGTTCAGAAATTTCAGAAACAACTTGGGCGCCTACACCCGCTTGTTTTTGCGCTTCTTGAACGACAACAACACGACCTGTTTTTTCAACAGAAGCAATAATTGTTTCAATATCTAATGGCGCAATTGTACGAAGATCAATAATTTCAGCGTCAATATTTTCTTTAGCTAAATTATCCGCTGCTTTAATAGCTTCACGTACCATTGCTCCGTAAGTAATAATTGAAACATCTTTACCTTCACGGGTAACAGCAGCTTTATCCAACGGAACTTCATAAGCTTCATCTGGCACTTCCTCACGGAAAGAGCGATACAATTTCATGTGTTCTAAAAAGACAACTGGATCATTGCTACGAATTGAAGCAATTAGTAATCCTTTAGCATCATAAGGATTTGAAGGGATAACCACCCGTAAACCAGGAGATTGTGCCATTAAACCTTCTAAATTATCCGAGTGAAGTTCTGGTGTGTGCACGCCACCACCAAATGGTGAACGAATGGTAATCGGCAAATTACGTGTTCCTCCCATACGGTAACGGGTCCGGGCCATTTGACCGACAATTTCATCCATTACTTCAAAGACAAAACCGAAGAATTGAATTTCAGGAACAGGGCGGAAACCTTCAAGTGCTAAACCAAAAGCTAAACCACCAATACCAGATTCAGCTAAAGGTGTATCAAATACACGTTCTTCGCCATATTTATCTTGTAAACCTTCAGTTGCACGGAAAACCCCACCGTTTTTACCTACGTCTTCACCAAATACTAAGACATTTTCGTCAGAACCTAATTCCAAACTCAATGCGTCGGTGATCGCTTGGATCATTGTTTTTTGCGCCATGACTATTTCGACTCCTTCGCTTCATAAAATGCAATTTGCTCTTTAATACTTTGTGGTTGTACTTCATACATGCTCTTTAAGAAATCAGAAACTTTTTGTTTTGGTACACGGTCAGCTTCTGCAATTGCTGCTTTGATCTCTTCTTTTGTTTTTTCAATAACTTCTTCTTCTTTTTCTTCTGACCAAAGGCCTTTTTCAGTTAGGTAGTTACGCATGCGAATCAATGGATCTTTTTGTTGCCATTCATTATCTAAATCTTTTGAACGGTAACGAGTTGGATCGTCACCAGAAAGTGTATGTGGACCATAACGATAAGTTAATGTTTCAATTAAAACTGGACCATTACCGGCTGAAGCCCATTCTCTAGCTGCTTTTGATACACTGTAAACTGCAAGCGGATCCATGCCATCTACTTGGATTCCTGGAATACCTGCTGCTGCAGCTTTTTGTGCTAATGTTTTAGCCGCTGTTTGTTTTTCTCTTGGTGTTGAAATAGCAAAACCGTTATTTTGAATATAAAAAACTGCATTGGCATGATAAGCACCAGCAAAGTTCATTGCTTCATAAAAGTCCCCTTGGGATGAACCGCCATCACCAGTATAGACAAATGTAACGTTTTTACTATTGCGTTTTTTAAGACCTAAAGCCACACCAGCTGCTTGAACATATTGTGCCCCAATAATGATTTGAGGTGGCATTGCGTGTAAATCTTCCGGATATAAATTCCCTGCCACGTGTCCGCGAGACCATAAAAATGCTTCTTTTAAAGGTAATCCGTGTTGGACAAGTTGTGGTACATCACGGTAACCAGGAAATAGACGATCTTCTTTTTCAAATGCAAAATGACTTGCTAATTGACTTGCTTCTTGTCCTGCTGTTGGTGCGTAAAAGCCAAGACGACCTTGACGGTTTAATGCAGTTGAACGTTGATCTAAAACCCGAGACCATACCATCTGTGTCATTAATTCAACTAACTCATCGTCACTTAAATCAGGGATTAAATCTTTGTTAACCACCTTACCATCTTTGTCCAATGCCTGATATGTTGGAAAATCAGCATTGATCTCATCCAAAATCTTTTGGAAATCGATTACATTCTTCGCCATTTTATTACCCATTCCTCTCTTAAATAAATGACCCTAAGTATAACAGCTTAATATTCTGTATTAGGTATTTAGTAGAACTTACATCATTAAACTATCATTTATCGGAAAGAAATACAACTCAGAAGCTCAATAAATCACGAAAAAAAATCAATAAAAATAGCTTAACAGCAGTTTGTTTTTTGTGAAACCAATCACACGTGTAAAGCGCTTTAAAGAATACACCATTATTTTTTTAAGATCTTCAAAAATTTTAGTACAGCAATATAAAAAATGCGACAGCCATTTAAGGACTGTCGCATTATGTTATACCCAATCAGAAGTAAACTTAATATAAATTCGTTTAGCAATTTCAATTGCAATTAAATAGCCTAAAATAATTAGGACAAACCACAACCAATAATTCAGTGGTAAAGTCGTAAATTCAAAAACAGTTCGTAATGGAGATAATACGAGTACAAAGCCGGTAACAATCGCTAAGATACTGGTCAAAATAACTGGCCAAGAGGCGCGACTTTGAATAAATGGTAGTTTTCGAGTACGCACCATGTGGACCACTAATGTTTGTGTTGTTAAGCCCACCAAAAACCAGCCAGTTTGGAATAGGCTTTGTGCAGCTACTGTATTAGCCCCTAAGACAAACCACATAACTAAAAAGGTCAAGATATCAAAGATACTAGAGACCGGTCCAATTGCAACGGTAAATTTGAATAAATCACCAATTTCCCAACGCACAGGTTTTACTAATTCTTCATCATCAACATTATCCCAAGGAATTGTTAATTGAGCCATATCATAGACTAAATTTTGAACCAATAGTTGAATTGAAAGCATTGGTAAAAATGGTAAAAAAGCACTCGCTACTAAAATAGAAAAAACATTACCAAAGTTTGAACTAATCGTAAATTTGATATATTTCATCATGTTGGAAAAGACACGACGTCCTTCAATCACACCTGTTTCTAACACATTTAAACTTTTCTCTAGTAAAATAATTGAACTGGCATCTTTTGTGATATCCGCTGCGGTATCAACAGATATACCCACATCCGCTTTTCTTAAAGCAGGTGCATCATTAATACCATCCCCCATAAAACCAACCGTGTGACCTTTTCTTTGAATCACTTCAATTAAACGCGATTTTTGCATGGGATTTAATTTGGCAAATAGATTGGTTTCATCGACTTGATCCATTAATTCTTCATCGGATAATACTTCAATATCTGTTCCTAACAAAATATTCGTCACACCAATGCCAACATCTTGACAAACTTTTTTTGCGACAATGGCGTTATCACCAGTCAAAACCTTTACAGCAACACCATGTTCATGTAAAGATTTAATCGCTGAAATAGCAGATTCTTTTGCTGGATCCAAAAAGCCCATAAAACCAATTAACGTCATATCTTTTTCATCAGCCACCGAATAAGTTGCATCACTATGCGCGTCTTTTTTTACCGCCACAGTTAAAACACGCATCCCTTGTTCGTTCATTTTAATATTAACATTGCGCATTTTCTCTTTTAACTTATCATCTAAAAGGACCGTTTCCCCATCAATTTCAGCGTATTTACATACTTGTTCCATCTCTTCAACGGCACCTTTTGTGACCATAATTTGATGTTGGTCCGCTTTAACTACAACTGTTAGGCGACGTCTCGAAAAATCAAATGGAATCTCATCAATTTTAACCACATCATTAAAAGGTAGCGTACAGTTATTTTCTTCAAAATAATTTAAAACAGCAATATCCATCAAGTTTTTCCAACCGGTTTGATAATGAGAATTTAAATAGGTCATCGCCAACACATTTTGATTTTCTTTTCCTAAAGGATTTAAATGTTGCACTAAAACTACACGGTCTTCTGTAATTGTTCCAGTTTTATCAGTACACAAAACATCCATACTACCAAGATTTTGAATAGAAGGAAGTTCTTTTACAATAACTTTTTGTTTGGATAATGCCAAAGCTCCTTTGGCTAAATTACTCGTTACAATCATCGGTAACATTTCAGGGGTTAAACCAACCGCCACGGCAATCGCAAAAAAGAACGCCGATGTCCAGTCACCTTTTGTTAAGCCATTAATTAAAAAAACTACTGGAAATAATACCATTACCATCCGCAATAGTAATTTGCTCACTCGCGTTAAGCCTACATCAAATGCTGTTTTACCTCGTTTACTAGTGGCATTGCGAGCAATATCTCCAAAAAACGTTTCTTGACCTGTTTTTAAAATAATTGCTTTACCTTGTCCACTTAATACATCAGTTCCCATAAAAACTAAATCATCTAAATCTAAAGCTGAGATATCTTCATCTTTTTTTACACCGGCATCGACAAATTTTTCCACCGGCATCGATTCACCTGTTAAAGATGATTGATTAACAAATAAGTCCTTTGTCCAAATTAAAACAGCGTCCGCTGGAATCATATCCCCTGTAGCTAAAGTCACAATATC
This sequence comes from Enterococcus sp. DIV0755b, assembly GCF_051713765.1. Lineage (NCBI taxonomy): Bacteria > Bacillati > Bacillota > Bacilli > Lactobacillales > Enterococcaceae > Enterococcus > Enterococcus sp. DIV0755b. The sequence goes on from NZ_JBIOQN010000001.1 coordinate 2,084,294, forward strand.
CCCTGGTACGATTTCATCCATTGGAATTTCTTTGGTGCGACCATCCCGGGTAACTGCACAGGTATTTTCAATTAATTCTTTTAGCGCTAAACTAGCTTTTTGAGAACGAAATTCTTGCACAAACGTAATGGTAACACTGGCTAAAATCATCACCAACATCACAATTGCTGCTTCATAATCACTCGTAGCAAAAGATACTACTGCTAAAGCAGCCAATACCAATACAAAAGGATCTTTAAATCCTTCTATAAATAATAGCCAAGCTGGAGTTGGTTTTTGGGCATCTACACGATTTTCACCATATTCTTCTAAACGCTCTTTCGCATCTTCAGAGGATAACCCATTAATCGATGTTCGTAACTCCATAAATAATTCACGTTCTGATAAAAATGCTAATTTTTTCAATTCTTGTTCTTTAGTATTTTTTGTAAATAACATATTCTCTCTCCTTTTACTAAGAGAGAACAAACTCCCTCTTAGCTATTTTATTTAATTTCTGTCGCGAGGGACTGGGGTGTTCCATATCCATCAACCTTTCTAAATTTTATTTCAAATTTTTTGGACTATTTGAAAGTCACATTCGTTATCTTTTTTTGGTAAGAGTGCCAATAAACTGGCTAAATAAAGGTTTCACTTCACTCATGACTTTCTTTCTAACTTGTAAGACAATTACCAAAATAAAAAAGACACGTACTCAACAATGAGCACGCGTCTAATAAGCGTATGTTCATGTTGAGCTTTAGCACTATAGGGCGTAGATAGCAATTACTATCAGCTGCATTATGGATAACCTTCACGATTATCCCTGTTCTACCAACTAAGAGTCTCTCGATTCTTTCGCGGCAGCAGCTTATGTCCATATAGGAGCCTCACCTAACAAATATTTGATTATGAAAATTTCAATCTCTTTTCATTTATATCCTAATGAAGTTAGCAAATTTTGTCAACCATTAAAAAAAATTTTCAGTTAGAAAATAACTAATCATCTGAAAACAATCGTTATAAATTAAAAAATATTAGCGAATAGCAAAAAGCCCCGATTCTGATTGCACGTTGCATATTTTGCCTTTATTATATTTAAATAAAATCTAATACTAATTTTTTAATAACAATATATAGGAGAACTGGATGAATTTACGTGATTTTATATCTTGGCGCGAACAACGTCAATTAGAAGTAGTTGAAGCACTCTATCAACATCCTAGTGGTATTACTTCAGCAGAACTTTTGAAGTTAAGTCGTGCATCTGAAAAAACTATTCGCACTATTATTGGTGAGCTTCAATTGCGCTTTCCCGCTTTTAAAATTGTTTCCCACCGCCAACATTATTATTGGCAAGCACCTAGCAATTTAGGATTAGACCGTTTTTATGACTATCTAATGCAAGAAACAAGTGAGATGAAACTTTTAGAACACCTTTTATTTGAAGACTGTTTTACATATTCTGATTGTGCCAACACGCTTTTTTTAAGTAATGCCGGTTTTCATCGACTACGCAAAAAATTTCAAAATCTTTTAGCTCCTTATGGCGTTAAAATTTGCAATCGTCCTTTTCGCATCGAAGGCAATGAAATTTTCATCCGTAGTTTATATACGTTATATTTTTGCGAAAAACGACATGGGGCAGCTTACTTGTTGCCTGATAGTCAAAGCGATAACGCTTTAAGTGCATTAGTTACAGCGATTTTAAAAGAAAATCAGCTGCCAGAAAACTATCGAGTACATGAGGAACTTTATTTTTCAGGGGCAGTCGCTATCTGGCGTCAAAATACAGGGCATAAATTACCAATGCAAACAGAAAAAAGCGATTTTTTAAAAGCTGAAAGGAAAATGACCCAAGATGCTTTATTACAATTGAAAGAAACGCTACTACAAATGAACTGGCGCTTTGATTTTACCGAAACCTTTTGGTCAGTTGCCTACGATTATTTATTATTATCTTTTGAACATTTTAAACAAGCAAAGTTAAAAAATCCCCGCATCAATCAACTGGCTAAAAAAACGGAACATTTTCTGACGGAGTTATTAAATACAACGAAACAAAGTGTTACGCAAACACAAAAAGATAACTTAATTTGGTACTTCTGTAACGAAAATTACATCTATCTAAAAGACTGTGACTTCATCGCTATTTTATCTAATTCGAGACGGGAATTTGTTTTAAATTATGAAAAGAAAAATCCGAGTATAATAGCGGGTTTAAAAAGATTTATAGAGGATTATAAGCAAAAGCACCAGTTTATTGTGACGACAGATCAAATTTATCAACAACTATTCCTTATTATTACCTTATTACCACAAGTTTTAGCATATTGGCAGATTAGAACGAAAACTTTGATCTTATCCGATGTTTCTTTAACTCACCCTCAATATTTACATCAATTATTACGGCAACACTTTCCAACTGAAACACAATTTGAAATTATTCAAACTATTACAAGCGAGCAAGATGCTGTTCATGAACAATTGGAAGCCTATGATTTAATCATCTCAACTTTCTCACCACAAGAAATGTTTGCACATTTGCCAGTGGTAACAATTAAAGCAACACCAGATTTTCATGACTTTCTAAAAATCGAAACCACCTTACAACAGACTACTAATAAAAAAATGAAACCAATCCCTCCAGTATAAGAAAAGCAAAATGAACTCGTTTAGCTCTCAAGTAATTAGATAGAATTTTAATAAATTTCCTCTCAGATTTCTTCAAATTTTAGCTAATTACCGCAGAGAGTTAGTTCATTATGCTAGACATTAAGAAAAGAAAATGAACTTGTTTCGCTCTCAAGTAATTAGATAGAATTTTAATAAATTGCCCCTCAGATTTCTTCAAATTTTAGCTAATTACCGCAGAGAGTTAGTTCATTATGCTAGACATTAAGAAAAGAAAATGAACTCGTTTCGCTCTCCAGTGATTAGCTAGAATTCCTTTACTTAATAAAAAAACTTTCCCGCAACACTATAAAATTTGCGAGAAAGTTTTTTTATTACGCGGAAAAGTAATCGGCAATAGCATTTAAAATTCTTTCACTTGCTTGACCATCGCCATAGGGATTTTTTGCTTGCGCCATTTTTTCATAAGCATTTTTATCAGTCAATAATTGTTTTGCAGCCTCATAAACTTGCTCTTCATCTGTTCCCACTAAACGTAAAGTCCCTGCTTCAATGCCTTCTGGGCGTTCAGTTGTATCTCGTAAAACTAAAACAGGCACCCCAAGAGAAGGCGCTTCTTCTTGTACTCCACCTGAATCGGTCATAATTAAATAGCTTCTAGCAGCCAAATTATGAAAATCCACGACGTCTAGTGGCTCAATTAAAGCCACGTTTTTAAGATCACCAAGATTTTTCTGGGCATTTTCTCGGACCAAAGGATTTTTATGCATTGGAAACACAATAGAAACATCCGAAAATTCTTCAGCTAAACGCCGTAAAGCGTGAAAAACAGCGGTCATAGGCTCACCTAAATTTTCTCGCCGGTGCATTGTTACTAAGATTTGCTTTTTATCAGTAGTCAAAGCCGGATGATGATAATCTTTTTGAACCGTGTACTTCATGGCATCAATAGCAGTATTGCCGGTTACATAAATCCGTGCTGGCAGATGGTGTTCTTGTTGCAGATTAGCCTCACTGGTTTTTGTTGGTGCAAAATAAAGATCACTTAAAACATCTGTTAGTTGACGATTGGCTTCTTCTGGGTAAGGGGAATATTTATTGTATGTTCGTAATCCTGCTTCAACGTGTCCAATGGGGATTTGTTGGTAAAAAGCAGCCGTTGCCGCTGCAAAAGTCGTAGTGGTGTCCCCATGAACTAAAACAATATCTGGTTTAGCTTGTTTTAAGACAGGTTGTAATTCTAACAACACCTTGGTTGTAATATCCGTTAATGTCTGACCTTGGCTCATAATATCCAAATCAAAATCAGCCTTTAACGTAAAAATTTTCATAACTTGATCTAGCATCTCACGATGTTGCGCTGTCACTGCTACAATTGATTCAAAACGTTCATCTTTTTCTAACTCTTTAACTAGTGGCGCCATTTTTATTGCTTCTGGTCTCGTGCCAAAAATTGACATTACTTTAATTGTCATCATTAATCTCCTCTTTTCAAAATGAAATAACCATTGATAAAAAAACAGTTATTTTCTCTTGAACTTATTTTAGCATAACCAACCACTAGATAAAAAAACCACGACTAAAAATAGTCGTGGTAAAAAGATCATTAAATTGTATCGCCATTGAAAATTGAATTTTTTACAATTACATAATCGACTTTGCGAATTGCTTCTAAGTCTTTACCACCGGCATAAGAAATAGAAGATTGTAAATCTTGTTGCATTTCAATCAGTGTATCAGAAAGTTTACCTTTATAAGGAATCCAAATTTTCTTTCCTTCGACGTTTTTCTTTTCGCCTTTTTGGAATTCAGAAGCACTCCCAAAGTACTCTTTTAAAACCACACCATCTTGCACTTTAGTTTCACCAGGAGATTCCTCGTGGCCGGCAAATAAAGAACCAATCATCACCATGGTTGCCCCAAAACGGACAGATTTTGCAATATCACCATGAGTACGAATTCCACCATCGGCGATAATCGGTTTACGAGCAGCTTTTGCACACCAACGAACTGCCGCTAGTTGCCATCCGCCTGTCCCAAAACCAGTTTTAATTTTGGTGATACAAACTTTACCAGGTCCAATTCCGACCTTAGTTGCATCTGCACCAGCATTTTCTAACTCGCGAACAGCCTCTGGAGTCCCAACGTTACCGGCGATGACAAAACTTTCTGGTAAAAGTCGTTTAATGTGTTGAATCATTTCAATCACTGCATTGGCATGACCATGGGCAATATCAATAGTAATATAATCAGGTACTAAATTTTCTGCTGCCAATTCTTCTACAAAAGTATATTCATGGGGTTTTACTCCCACACTGATAGAAGTAATTAAGTTTTTACTTTGCATTTTTTTAATAAAAGGAATGCGCGCATCTTCGTTAAAACGATGCATAATGTAAAAATAGCCATTTTCAGCTAAAAATTCCGCAATATTTTCATCAATAATGGTCTGCATATTAGCAGGAACCACTGGCATTTTAAAGGAATGCTTCCCTAAAGTTACAGTCGTATCACATTCTGAACGAGAACTTACGATACATTTATTTGGAATCAATTGGACATCTTCATAATCAAAAACTTTCATATCAAACATAATGAATAGCCTCCATTTGTTTATTGGGTCACATTTTTTGCGCCCTATGTAATTTAGCGCATCTAAATTAGAAATGCAACAAAAGAAAGTAAAAAAAGTGATAAAACGCAAAAATCGTTCGGAAATTCCGAACGATTTTCACTTTAACCTAAAATATTATTAGAAATTACTTTATGGCAGATCATTACCAGCCGCAAGATAAATGCTATACCAGTCTTCTTTTGATAAGACGATATCACTTGCCTTGGCAATTTCTTCAATGCGCTGTAAATTCATGGTGCCAATAATTACTTGCATATTGGCCGGATGACGTAAAATCCAAGCAGAAGCAATCCCTGTTGGTGTTGTATGATATTTTTCTGCCATTTCAGTCAATTTTTCATTCAATTTTGGAAATTTATCATTCCCAATAAAGACTCCTTCAAAAAAACCATATTGATAAGGCGACCAAGCTTGGATGGTCATATCATTTAAACGAGAAAATTCCAAGATGCCATCATCATGATCGACACTACGCGGATCTGTCATATTAACATGCAGGCCAAAATCAATCATACCAGTGTGCATAATTCCAAATTGCAATTGATTTGCAACTAAAGGCTGACGGACATATTTTTGCAACAACTCAATTTGTCGAGAATATTGATTACTAACACCAAAGTATTTTACTTTTCCTTCTGATTCCAACTGGTCAAAAGCAGCTGCTACTTCTTCTGGTTCCATCAAAGTATCTGGTCGATGTAATAATAAGGCATCTAAATAATCTACTTGTAAACGTTGTAAGCTTTTTTCCACCGAAGTAATAATATGTTCTTTAGAAAAATCATACATTTCGCCTGGAACAATACCACATTTGCTTTGAATAAACATATCTTCTCTTTTATAACCGGTTTTAGCAAAAGCTTCTGCAAATATCTCTTCACATTTGCCTTGACCATAAATATCGGCATGATCAAAAAAGTTAATACCATTTTCTACCGCTGTTTGAATTACAGCTACCGGATCTTTTGCCTCCGTAATACGCATACACCCTAAAACTATACTGGAAACTCCCAGTTCATTTGGGCCAAAATTAACTTGCTTCATCTTCTTCCCTCCATTAAAAATCACAATTGATAAAATTTAACTACTGCTAAATTTTACCACACCTGTTAGAAAACGCTAACAAATTTTACCGTTTTAAATCCGAAAAAGTAGTTGTGATAAAAGTGTCAGCTACAAGCAATGAGAAGTCATTTTAAGAAAATTGCTATTCCAAATTATTACGAAATTTCAACTTCTTTAAAAGGTGCTCATTAATACGATTTATTAAAAAAGGTGTGACAAGACTTTTGTCACACCTCATTTCTAGCTAAATTGGCTTTTTATCATCTCTTATTTAACGCTTTAGCTCCAATATCTTGCCGGTAAAACATCTCTGGTAATGCCATTTGACTTAGCGCTGTATAAACCTCATGACAAGCCTCATCTAAACTAGCAGCTTGGGCGGCAACCAAGAAAATTCTTCCCCCGTTTGCCACGAGTTGATCTTCTGCGAGTGTCGCACCAGCATAATAAAGTTCTGTATTTGCCGTTGTCTTTTGCGGTAAAATCATCCCTTTTTGATACTCACCAGGATAACCTTTAGCCGCTACCACGACACCAAAAGCAGCATTATCGTGCCAGGATAGTTCAGGTTTTTCATCTGTAAGTAAAGCGGTAATAATATCCACCAAACTTGACTTTAAACGAGGCAAGACGACTTGTGTTTCTGGATCACCAAAACGAGCGTTAAATTCAATGACTTTCGCACCTTCTGTGGTGGCAATTAGGCCAGCATATAAAATCCCCGTAAAAGGCGTACCATTTTTAACCATCCCTCTAGCTGCAGGTTGTAAATTTTCTTTGACCGCTTTTGCAACCATTTCATCACTAATTTGGGGCACCGGCGAATAAGCACCCATACCGCCAGTATTTGGTCCTTTATCGCCATCAAAAGCCCGCTTATGATCTTGAGCGATGACCATTGGGTAGATAGCTTCATCTTTTACAAAAGCCAATAATGAAAATTCTTCTCCTGCTAAAAAGTCTTCCACTACAACTTTTGCACCACTTTCACCAAAACGGTTAGCTTCTAACATATCAGATAATGCAACTAAAGCTTCTGAAACCGTCTGTGCCACAACGACCCCTTTACCAGCAGCAAGTCCATCTGCTTTAATGACAATCGGCGCTCCTTTTTCTTTTACATAAGCAGCCGCTTTTTGGTAATCGGAAAAAGTCTGATAGTCGGCGGTAGGAATTTGGTTTTTTTGCATAATCTGTTTGGCAAAATCTTTTGAACTTTCAATTTGAGCTGCTTTTTTAGTTGGACCAAAAATCAATAGACCAGCTTTTTGAAAGTCATCGACAATCCCACGTTGTAATGGCGCTTCTGGACCTACAAAAGTCCATGCAATATTTTCCGCTTTTGCAAAATCGATTAGTTTTCCGTGATCCTCTTCTGCAATAGGGACAGTCTTAATACCATCTTGTTGCATACCAGGGTTTCCCGGTGCACAAAAAACAGTTACCACTTTTGGATCGCATAATAATTTTTTTGCGATGGCGTGTTCCCGTCCGCCGCCACCAATAACTAATAATTTCATAGAAGCTCCTTTTCTTAATGACGGAAATGACGAATATCAGTAAAGACCATCGCTATTCCATATTTATCTGCCATATCAATGGATTCTTGATCGCGAATGCTGCCGCCAGGTTGCACAATGGCTTTAATCCCATGTTGCGCTGCAAATTCTACAGAATCCCCCATCGGGAAATAAGCGTCACTTGCTAAGACTGCTCCATCCATTTTACCTGCAGTTTCAGCTTGCTCGATTGCAATTTTCACCGAGCCCACTCGATTCATTTGCCCCGCACCAATACCGACAGTTTGATGTTGATTCGCCAAAACAATCGCATTTGATTTGACATGTTTTACCGCTTTCCAAGCAAAAGATAACGCCTCTAATTCCGCTTCACTTGGTTGTCGTTTCGTTACAACTTTCCATTCCCTCGAATTTTCTTCAACCACATCTTGCTCTTGGACTAAAAGTCCGCCTAAAACGGAAACTTTTTCAGGTGAAGCTGCATCTTTGGCATCGCGAAAATCCAATGTCATTAAACGAATATTTTTCTTACCGCTTAATAACGCTAAAGCCTCAGCAGAAAAACTTGGCGCAATAATGATTTCTAAGAATAATTGATGCATTTTTTCAGCTGTAGGTAAGTCAACTTCGCGATTTAAAACGATAATACCACCAAAAATTGAGACTGGATCTGCTTCATAGGCAAAATCGTATGCTTTTAAAATCGTCTCTGCTGTTCCAATGCCACAAGGGTTCATATGTTTTAAGGCAACCACAGTCGGTTTGGTAAATTCTCTGGCAATTCGAATAGCTGCGTCTGCATCTTTAATATTGTTGTAAGAAAGTGCTTTGCCATGCAATTGTTGCGCTTTGGCAATGGAGTAAGAAACAGGTAAAGCATCACTATAAAAAGAAGCTTCTTGATGAGAATTTTCACCATAGCGTAAATCTTGTTTTAGTTCATAAGTTAAGGTTAATTTTTCTGGTTCTTTTTCTTTGACTAAATCGGTCATAAAGCCAGCAATTAACGCATCATAAGCTGCAGTGTGACGAAAAACTTTAGCGGCTAACTTTTGTCTAGTCGCAAATGTTGTCTGATTGTTTTCCTTAATTTCAGCTAACACGGCTGCATAATCTGACGGATCTACCACTACTGTAACAAATTCATGATTTTTAGCCGCCGAACGTAACATACTTGGCCCACCGATATCGATATTTTCAATGGCATCTTTTGTTTGCACATCAGCTTTTAAAATCGTTTCTTTAAAAGGATAAAGGTTCACCACTACTAAATCAATTGGTTGAATATCGTGTTCTTTCATCGCTTTAACGTGCTCACTGTTATCTCTTCGGCTTAAAAGGCCACCATGAATAAGAGGATGTAACGTTTTAACTCGTCCGTCCATCATTTCGGGAAAATGGGTCACCTCTTCAATTCCAATAGTTTTTACACCGGCATTTTTAAGGGCCGTTTGAGTCCCACCTGTAGAGATGATTTCCCAACCTGCAGCAAGTAATCCCGTTGCAAATTCTACAATACCGGTTTTATCTGAAACACTAATTAAAGCTCGCTTCATTTCATTAACTCCTCTGATTTAAGTTTAAAAGAATAAACTAAAGGTACTTATTCTAGCGCTATTTCCCTTTAGACATTACAATTTTTTTTAGAACTTCGGGATACAGTTGATGCTCCACTTGATGAATTTTTGCCTCTAAAGTAGTTAAGTCATCTTCTAGGGCAATGCTTACTGGCGCTTGGGCAATAATTGGTCCAGTATCCACTCCAGCATCAATATAATGAACGGTCACACCCGTTACTTTCACACCATAATCATAAGCATCCTTTATCCCATGAAGACCCGGAAAAGCCGGTAATAATGATGGGTGGATATTAATAATTTTTTTAGGAAAAGCTGTTAATAATCCTTCACCAATAATGCGCATATAGCCTGCCAATACAATTAAATCAATTTTTTCGCGTTGTAATAGCGCCAACAGTGCTGTTTCATAGGCCTTTTTATCCGCAAAGTCTTTTGGTGCCAAGTGGAAAGTTGGCACATTAAATTTCTCAGCTCGTTTTAAAACAAAAGCATCTTTTTTATCACTAAAAACAAGAGCAATTTCTGCGGGGAGCTTTTCTTTTTGAAAAAAATCCGCCAGCGCTGCAAAATTGCTCCCATTACCAGAAGCTAAAACGGCAATTCTCATTTCTTTTCCTCATTTATTGTAATCGCAGGGGCATCTTTTGTAGCAGCTACCACTTGACCAAGCTCATAACATGGCTCGTCTAACTCTGCCAATACTGCTTTTACTTGCGCTACATTTTCTTTACTTACTGCTAAAACCATCCCAATTCCCATGTTAAAGATTTCAAACATTTCTTTATGGTTAAGCTGGCCGTATTCTTCCAAAACAGTAAAAATCGGTAACACCGGCCAAGCTCCTTCGGTAATTTCAACTGCCACATTTTCTGGTAGCATCCGCGGAATATTTTCCACAAAGCCACCGCCTGTGATATGAGCGATTCCATTAACTAAATTTTCTTTTATTAAAGGCATCAATGCTTTAACATATATTTTCGTTGGGGTTAAAAGAACTTCACCTAACGTTTTACCTTCTAACGCTGCAATCTTCGTGTCACCAGCTAAGTTATGTTCTGTAAAGAAAATTTTACGTACTAAAGAAAAACCATTAGAATGAATCCCTGTAGAAGGCAAGCCTAATAACACATCTCCGGCTTGAATATTTTCACCTGTTATTAGTTGACTTTTTTCGGCTACACCAACTGCAAAACCAGCTAAGTCATACTCTTGTTCATCGTACATTCCAGGCATTTCAGCAGTTTCGCCGCCAATTAAAGCGGCTCCTGCTTGTAAACAGCCTTCAGCAACTCCTGCTACGACTTGTTCTAAACGGGCAGGTTCATTTTTACCAGTTGCCAAATAATCTAAGAAATATAACGGTTCTGCTCCTTGGGCGACGATGTCATTAACACACATTGCCACACAGTCAATCCCGATTGTATCGTGTTTATCTTCTTTAAAAGCCACCATCAATTTGGTCCCCACACCATCGGTTCCAGAAATTAAAACTGGTTCTTTGATCTTCAAACTACTTAAATCAAAACAACCGCCAAAACCACCTAAAGCGCCCATAACTCCTAAGCGTTCCGTTTTTTTGACATGTTTTTTAATTCGCTCTACTACCTCATAACCAGCATTCACATCAACGCCAGCTTTTGCATATGCATTCGCCACTTTTTTCGCTCCTTTTATTTAGAAAAATGAAGTTTGTTCTTTTAGTGAAGCTTGATACTTTTCTTCGTAATCGTATAAAGGGGTCGGATAGTCACCGTTAAAATAGGCCATACATAAGCCCCCATATGGTGCATCAAAGTCTAATCCAATCGCATCGATTAAACCATCTTCACTCAAATAACTTAAAGAGTCCGCACCAATAACTTGACGAATTTCTTCTACTGAATGATTGGCTGCGATTAATTCTTTGCGAGTTTGAATATCAATGCCATAAAAACAAGGATATTTTAAAGGCGGCGAAGCGATTCTGACATGTACTTCTTTTGCGCCTGCTTCTTTTAATAAATCGACAATGCGACGGCTGGTGGTACCTCTAACGATAGAATCATCGACCATAATCACTTTTTTGCCCGCAACAACTCCGCGAACAGCAGATAATTTCATCCGCACGCCTTGTTCTCTTAACTCTTGTGTCGGTTGAATAAAAGTTCTGGCGACATATTGATTTTTTACTAAGCCTAATTCATAAGGAATACCTGATGCTTCGGCGTAACCACTGGCTGCTGATAGTGAGGAATTGGGAACCCCAATTACCATATCTGCGTCAACTGGGGCTTCTTTAGCTAAATTGCGTCCCATGTTTTTTCTAGCTGTATGGACATTCACCCCAGCAATATTAGAATCTGGTCGAGCAAAATAAACATATTCCATTGAACAAATCGCATGTTGTGTATCTTCTGTGAAGTGCTCAATTGTCACGCCTCCGTCATTAATGATAATAATTTCACCGGGTTGGACGTCACGAACAAATTCAGCCCCACTTACTTCCAACGCACAAGTTTCAGAAGCGACCACATAGGCACCATTTTTCATTTTACCAATCGCTAGCGGGCGAAAACCGTTAGCATCTAAAGCTGCCACCATACAATCTTCTCGCATCAAGATATAGGCAAAACCACCTTTTACCTCGTTTAGCGCTTCTTTTAATTGTTCCAACCAATTTTCTTTTTTACTGCGTCGGATTAAGTGCATTAAAATTTCTGTATCGGAGTTGGAGTGAAAAATTGCGCCATCTTGTTCTAAGCTAGTCCGCAAACTACGCGCATTTGTTAAATTGCCATTATGAGCCAACCCAACTGAACCATCATAAAACTTAAACAAAAAAGGCTGGATGTTATCCACACTACCATTTCCGGCTGTCGCGTAACGAACATGTCCGATTGCAGCACTTCCCTTTAATTGTGCCAATTGACGATCGTCTTTAAAGACTTCAGATAATAAACCTAATTCACGATAGCCATATAGTTTGCCGTTATCATTTGAAACAATTCCTGCGCCTTCTTGTCCTCGATGTTGCAAACTGTGAAGACCAAAATAAGTGACACGTGCTGCGTCTGGGTGACCCCAGACGCCAAAAATGCCACATTCTTCATTTAAACTTTTTACTTCATAAGACATGCAATGGCTTCCTCCCAAAGTTCTTTGGCAGTATGTGTTGCAACTGCGATATTGCCGTCCAAGGCTTGAATCTTAATTTCACCATCGTCTGTAACTTTACCAATTAATGTCGCTTTGTCTTCCACCAATTTTTCAAAAGCTACTTGTTTTTCTTTTTTCACGGATAAAACAAAACGAGATTGCGTTTCTGCAAATAAGTTTTCTTTTGGCATTTTTACAGCTACATTAAGCCCAAAACCATTTTTAAAAGTACATTCCGCTAAAGCTACCGCTAGACCTCCTTCTGCGCAATCGTGGGCGCTTGTGACAAGTCCAGTTTGAATTGCTTTTAACACCAAATCTTGATTAGCTTTTTCTGTTGCCAAATCAAAATCCATTAGTTTACCTTCAATTAAACCCTTTTGCATTTTTTGAATTTCTGTACCGTTGAAATCAGCAAAAGTTTCACCGACGATATAAATAAGATCATCAGAAGCTTTAAAATCTTGAGTGGTAATATCTTTTGTATCCGCAATTAACCCTACCATTCCAATTACAGGTGTTGGATAAATTGCTTTACCGTTTGTTTCGTTATATAACGAAACATTTCCTGAAATCACTGGCGTATTAAGAGTACGGCAAGCAGCACTAATACCATCTGCTGAAGTCCATAATTCCCAGAATCCTTCTGGTTTATCAGGAGAACCATAGTTTAAGCAATCTGTGATTGCTAAAGGCTGCCCTCCACTAGCAACAATATTACGGGCTGCTTCGGCGACGGCAATTTGTCCGCCAATTTCTGGATTTAAATACAGATAGCGAGCATTACAATCTGTTGTCATGGCCAGCGCTTTGTTTGTTCCTCTTACTCGTAAAACTGCTGCATCACTTCCTGGTGTTACAACAGTATTCGTGCGCACTTGAGAATCATACGTTTCATAAATCATTTTTTTTGATGCAATCGTCGGCTGTTGTAACAATTGCAATAACGTCGCTGTAGCATCTTCGACTACAGGAGTGAAATCTTCCATTTCAGCGAATGCTTTAATGCGGGCCGGCTCTACATACTCCTTATAATAAGTCGGAGCATCTTCTGCTAGAGCGTCGACAGGTAAATTCGCCACTTCAACACCATGATGATAGAGACGATAAAGACCGTCATCTGTCACTTCACCGATTGTAACGGCATCTAATTCATATTTAGAAAAAAGTTCTTCAACTTCTTTTTCTGCGCCTTTTTTGATACAAATTAACATCCGCTCTTGTGACTCAGATAACATCATTTCATAAGGCGTCATCCCAGTTTCTCTTTGTGGCACGTCATCGAGATATAATTTCAACCCAGATCCGGCTTTTGATGCCATTTCTGCACTAGAAGATACTAGTCCTGCTGCTCCCATATCCTGAATGCCAATTAAAATATCTTGGTGTTCTAAAATTAATTCCAAACATGCCTCTAGTAATAATTTTTCCATGAAAGGATCGCCAACTTGAACAGCAGAACGTTGTTGCTCTTGGCCTTCAACAAATTCTTCTGAAGCAAATGTTGCACCATGAATACCATCGCGCCCTGTTTTTGCTCCGACGTACATAATGGCGTTGCCGACACCTTTAGCCTGTCCTTTTTGAATATCTTTATGTTCGATTAAGCCAACACACATAGCATTTACTAGTGGATTTCCTTCATAACAAGGATCAAAGGATACCTCTCCACCAACAGTTGGAATCCCAATGCAGTTGCCATAGCCGGAAATACCAGCTACTACTTCTTCTAATAAGTATTTCGTTCGCGAATTGTCTAACTCGCCAAAACGCAATGAATCTAAAATTGCAATTGGACGGGCACCCATGCTGAAAATATCGCGAATAATCCCACCGACACCTGTTGCTGCACCTTCATAAGGTTCAACCGCGGAAGGGTGATTATGACTTTCTGCCTTAAAAACTACCGCTTTCCCATCACCGATATCTACAATTCCCGCACCTTCACCAGGTCCTTGTAAAACTTGTGGGCCACTAGTAGGGAATTTGCGCAAAACGGGTTTAGAATTTTTATACGAACAGTGCTCACTCCACATAACAGAAAAAAGACCAGTTTCTGTGTAATTAGGCATACGACCTAAAATATCTTCTGCAATCAAGCGATACTCTTCATCAGTTAAGCCCCACTCGGCATAAATTTTATGTTCTTTGATTTCTTGTGGTGTTGGTTCACTTATTTTCATCATTATTTAACGGACACCTTTCCGAAATTTTTCAAAATTGAGGCAAAAAAACGCTTGCCAGCAGTTGAGCCTAGTAATGATTCCATTGCACGTTCTGGATGAGGCATCATCCCTAAGACATTACCAGCTTCATTACAAATACCAGCAATATTTTCTACACTACCATTTACATCCTCTTCATAAGTAAAAACGATTTGATTGTTTGCTTTTAATTGCGCTAAAGTTTGTTCATCACAAATATAATTACCTTCCCCATGAGCAACAGGAAGATCAATCACTTCATCTGTTTCATATTCAGAAGTAAATTTTGTTTGATTGTTGACTTTTAGGGGTGTTGTTTTACAAATAAAATGTAATGATTTATTACGAATTAAAGCACCTGGTAACAAGCCAGCTTCTGTTAAAACTTGAAAACCATTACAAGTACCAAAGACAGGTTTTCCTTCTTGGGCAAAACGTTTTACTTCTGCCATAATTGGCGAAAAACGAGCAATCGCTCCACAACGCAAATAATCACCATATGAAAAGCCCCCAGGCAACAACACGCCATCAAAACCTGCTAATGAACTCACATCGTGGCGTACATATTCCGCTTCTGCTCCCATTACATCTTTAATCGCCCAAAGCATATCCATATCACAATTAGAGCCGGGAAATACGACTACGGCGAATTTCATATTAGACTTCCTCCATTGCAGTAATTTCGTAACGATAAGTTTCCATGTTGACATTGGCTAATAATTTGTCACAAATATTTTCAATCATCTCTTCAACGGGATAATCACTTTTTGCTACCTTAATTTCAAAATATTTTCCAATCCGAATTTCATCGATTTCTTCATAACCCATTCGGTGAACTGCCCCTTTAACCGCTTCTCCTTGGGGATCTAAAACTGATTCTTTATACGTTACATAAACTTTTACGAAATACATGCTATTGCTCCTCTACTAAAAATTGATTTTCTAAACGCATTAATACTTCCTCATATACTGGAACCAAATCGCCTAAATCACGACGATAGATATCTTTATCTAAATGCTCATTAGTTGATAAATCCCACAAACGGCAGGTGTCTGGTGAGATTTCATCAGCTAAAAGTAATTGACCGGTTTTGGTACGGCCAATTTCAATTTTAAAATCAATTAATTTAATTCCAATTTGTTCAAAAATTTGTTGCAACGCCACATTTACTTCTCGTGCCAAATGCTTGATGTCGTTAATTTCTTTACCTGTAGCAAGTTTCAACAGTTTTACATGGTCATCATTAATAAATGGATCATCTAATGCATCTTCTTTGTAATAAAATTCTACAATTGGAAAATCTAAAGGCGTTCCTTCTTCAATTTGTAATCTTTTTGAAAAACTCCCAGCAGCAACATTGCGAACGACAACCTCTAATGGAATAATTTCCACACACTCGACTAATTGTTCGGTTTTAGATACATTTTTAACAAAATGTGAGGGAATCCCTTCGCTTTTTAGTTGTTCAAAAATCAAACTAGTAATTTGATTGTTTAAAGCACCTTTCCCAGCTACTTTATCCTTTTTCACACCATTTAAAGCTGTGGCTTGATCCAAATACTCTACCCAAAAAACATCCGGATTATCAGTAGCGTAAAGTTTTTTTGCTTTACCGGCATAGCGTAATTCCTTCTTTTGCATTTCGCACCTCGTTTTATTGACATTAAATTGAACAAACAACGAAATCGTTCGTGTTTAACTTGTGCTTATTTTAACAACTGATAAAATCAAGGTCAATATTTTTCAGGATATTTAATGATCAAAACGAATATATTGTTCGTGTTTAACCTTAAAACACATGATTTATTTTTTAGTTTTCTCATTGTCTTCTTTTTAATAAATTTTATTTAAATTTTATAATTTAGACTAGTATTTAGTGAAGCGTTTACAACAAAACAAAAAAGTGATATAGTACTTTTAGATTCATTGATAGGATTTTTAGGGGGCTTATGGATGGAAAGTGACAATCAGGTAATTGCCAATTTTTTAGATTCGCTTACTTTTGATGATAGACGTCGTTTATTTAACGACTTGTTAGCAGTAGAAGAAGTTTACCAACTGAATAAGAACACTTCTTTTTACACTTTTCGCAAAGTAAAACAAGCTTCAAAACGTCAAGTGGACTGCCGTAAACGAATATTTCGTTATCAAAACAGTCACAACGAAGAATTAATTATTGAACAAATTCACGAGCAACGCTTTTTTAAAAACCATTACACTTTTAAAGTGTTTTTCAATTTAGAAGAGTATAATTTTTCTTTAGTGGAGACTTTACTTGCAATCCTTCGTGATGAAAGATTGCGCCACTATACACAACCAAAAGTTGCCTTTATTTAAAGTAGTTGTGATAAAAGTTCCTTCTGACACAACGTTTAATCGAAAAAGGCGGTATGACATTTTTTTGTCATACCGCCTTTTTTTACTGCCACAAACTTTTTATCTACAAAAAAGAAGCCTTAGCATTATCGCCACGACTTCTTTTACTTTTTATTCTAAACCTACTCGCTTAAAGATTGCGTCAACATTTTTAAGGTGATAGTGATAATCAAAAGCATCATCCAAATCCGCTTTAGTCAAAATTGACGTGATTTTATCGTCTTCTTCTAATAAAGGTCTAAAACTTGTTTGATGATCCCAAGCAAAAGCTGTTTTTGGCTGTACCAAATCGTAGGCTTCTTCTCTTGTCATACCTTTATCAATTAATTTTAACATCACCCTTTGACTATAAATTAAACCAAAAGTTGCGTCCATGTTGCGTTTCATATTTTCCGGAAAAACAGTCAAATTTTTAACAATATTACCAAAACGATTCAACATATAATCTAATAAAATTGTCGTATCTGGTACGATAATACGCTCAGCAGAAGAATGTGAAATATCACGTTCATGCCATAATGGAACATTTTCATAAGCAGTTAGCATATGCCCTCTAACAACCCGCGCTAAACCACACATATTTTCTGAACCAATTGGATTACGTTTATGAGGCATTGCCGATGAACCTTTTTGCCCTTTAGCAAAATATTCCTCTACTTCTCTTGTTTCGGATTTTTGTAAGCTACGAATTTCTGTAGCAAAACGTTCGATACTAGTGGCAATTAATCCCAGTGCTGCAAAGTATTCCGCATGTAAATCTCGCGGCAGCACTTGCGTAGAAATTTCTTGGGGACGAATTCCTAAATTTTCACAAACGAATTCTTCAATAAAAGGTGGAATATTCGCAAAAGTTCCAACTGCACCGGAAATTTTACCTGCTTCTACTCCTTTTGCCGCATGTTCAAAACGTTCGATGTTACGTTTCATTTCTGAATACCAAGTAGCTAATTTCAAGCCAAAAGTTGTTGGTTCGGCATGAACCCCATGAGTACGTCCCATACAAACTGTATTTTTATGTTCTCTAGCTTTATTGCCGATGATTTCTAAGAAATTTTGTAAGTCCTGACGTAGAATATCGTTGGCTTGTTTTAATAAATAGCCATAAGCAGTATCAACAACATCGGTACTGGTTAATCCGTAATGAACCCATTTGCGCTCTGATCCTAAACTTTCAGAAACAGCACGGGTAAAAGCTACGACGTCGTGACGCGTTTGTTCTTCAATTTCTAAAATACGATCAATATCAAATTTTGCGTTCTCGCGAATTTTTTTAACGTCTTCTTTGGGAATTTCTCCTAGTTCTGCCCAAGCTTCATCGGCTAAAATTTCAACTTCTAACCAGGCTTGATAACGATTTTGATCAGTCCAAATTGCACCCATTTCCGGGCGTGTGTAACGTTCTAACATGCAATAGCTCCTCGCTTATTTTAAATTTGAAAAAATAGTTTATTCATACTAAAAAATACGACTAATCCCAAATATTTGTTTGATAAATTTCTTCTAATGTGGCATAGATGTCTTCTGTTGTAATGGTAATATGTCCCATCTTACGCCCTGGCTTGGCCTGCGCTTTGCCGTAATAGTGGAATTGCCAGTTTGGCTTTCTAGCAATTAAATCATATGTTTCTTGCAACTCATCGCCTAAAATATTGACCATAACTGCATCGCTTAGTAATTTTACTTCCCCTAAAGGCCAACCGCAAATCCCACGAATATGGGCATCAAATTGACTTTGGCTACATGCTTCAATGGAATAATGTCCTGAATTATGCGGACGCGGTGCAAGCTCATTGACATAGATACTGCCAGTCTTGGTCAAAAACATCTCAATCGCTAACACTCCGCGTAAATCCAGAGCTTTAGCAATCACCTTAGCAATTCGTTGGGCTTCTTCTACTACTTCTGGTGCGACTCTAGCCGGTGCAATAGTTTCATGTAAGATATTATGGCGATGAATATTTTCTACTACTGGAAACACCATAAACTCCCCACTGCCATTTCCTGCTACCATGACAGATATTTCTTTTTCAAAAGGAATCCAAGCTTCCAGCTCACAAGTGCCAGAACGTAGTAAATTCATTGAAGGTGCTAAGTCTGCAGTACTATACAAAACGTATTGTCCTTTACCATCATAACCACCACGAGTTGTTTTTAAGACACAAGGATAACCAATACTATCAATGGCATCTTGAATATCTGTTGGACTAATAATTGTTTCATACGGTGCAATAACAATATTATTTGCTTCCAAGAAAGCTTTCTCCATTAACCGATCTTGTGTAATTGCTAAAAGATCCGTTCCTTGAGGGACATTAGCACTATAAATAATGGCATTTAAGGCATCAACACTAACATTTTCAAACTCATACGTAATTACATCACAGCGTCGGGCCATTTCTTCTAAAGCAAATACATCGTCATACGCTGCCACAATATGCCAATCTGCTACTTGTGCAGTCGGACAATCAGCAGCAGGATCTAAAACGCCGACCCGAAAACCCATTTCTTTTGCGCTAATGGTCATCATCCGACCTAATTGTCCACCGCCCACAATGCCAATTACAGCGCCTGGTAATAAAGGCTTAACCAAGTTGATCACTACTTTCCATCACAATATCACGCATTTTTTCTCGCTTAATAGCTAATTTTTGCGCTATGTCTAAATCATACATGGAAAGCATCTGCGCCGCAAGTAGTCCGGCATTGGTTGCACCAGCTTGTCCAATTGCAGTCGTAGCTACTGGAATTCCACCAGGCATTTGTACAATTGAAAGTAGCGAATCTAAACCATTTAATGTTCGGGATTTAACCGGAACACCAATCACCGGTAATGTAGTTTTTGCTGCCACCATCCCCGGCAAATGAGCAGCACCACCTGCACCAGCGATAATTACTTTTAACCCGTTATCTCTTGCGTTTTCTGCAAATTCAAACATTAAATCTGGTGTTCTATGTGCAGAGACAACTTGCTTTATATAGCTAATTCCTAGCTCATCTAATTGTTCGCATGCGTACTTCATCGTTTCCCAATCTGACACGCTTCCCATAATAACTGCAACTTGTGGTTTCATGTTTTGCTCCTTTACAATTAACTTGTCATTATTGTAGCAAGTTAAAATTTAGCTGTAAATATTTACTCGAATATTAAACATACAAATTATAAGTTCGTTCGTGTTTTAAACAAACACACCGAACAACTTATTTTTCTCGTTGTCTTAGATAGATTTGTTTATAAAACGCAATGCTAAAATATTAATACCTTAATCTTGTTTCTTACAAGAATTCAATAATCTCTTTATAGACAAAAAAAGCAAATGACATCATTTGACGTCATTTGCACATTTTTATTTCGTTTCACTAACTGCTTTAGTTAAAGTTGTTTCTTTATCATCTTTTAAACCATTAAAAATTAAATTTAAAAGAATGGCAGTTAAACTACTCATCACAATCCCGTTACCGGTAAACATTTGCAGTGTTTCTGGTAATTGACTGAACAATTGAGGCATCAAATTAAAACCTAAGCCAAAACTAAGTGAAACAGCGATTACTAATAAATTCTTATCATTATTAAAATCAACTTTAGCTAACATTTTCATTCCTTGGACAGCTACCATACCAAACATCACTAACATCCCACCGCCTAATACTGGCTCAGGAATAATTTGCGCAATCGCACCAATCTTAGGAAATAGACCTAAAATAATTAAAAAGATAGCGGAAAAATAAATCGGCTTTTTGGTTTTAATCCCTGATAATTGCACCAAGCCCACATTTTGAGAAAAACCTGTGTAAGGAAATGTATTGAAAATTCCGCCTAGAATAACAGCTAATCCTTCTGCACGATACCCGCGTTTTAAATCATCTTCATTGATTGCTTGACCGGTAATATCACCAAGAGCAAAGTAAACGCCAGTAGATTCCACCATACTTACAATCGAGATGATAATCATAAGTAAAATAGACCACACATCAAACGTAGGTTTCCCAAAATAAAAAGGTTGCGGAATATGGAAAACAGGTGCGTGACCAATGGCAGCAAAATCAACCATCCCCATCAAGTAAGCTAAAAGAGTACCCCCAACAAGTCCTACTAATACAGAAATTGAACGTAAAAATCCTTTAGCAAAAACTTGAATCCCGATAATTAATAAAATCGTGACAAAAGCTAAGATCAATTGATCAGGTTCGCCAAAGTTTTGCGCTGTAGCGTCACCACCACCCATTTTCGTAATAGCAACTGGAATTAAAGTTAAACCAATAACCGTAATAACCGTTCCTGTCACAAGTGAAGGAAATAACTTTTTGATCTTTGAAAAAAAGCCCGCGATTAAAACAACAAAAATACCAGAAGCAATAATTGAACCATAAATGGCACCAACACCTGATTTACTTCCAATTAAAATTAAAGGGGCAACGGCTTGAATCGCACAACCTAGTACGACTGGTAAACCAATCCCAAAAAATTTCGTAACCGTTAATTGTAACAATGTGGCAATCCCACACATAAAAATGTCAATAGAAATTAAATATGTCATTTGTGTTTCGTTAAAACCTAAACCAGTCCCAATTAAAAGTGGTACTGCTACTGCACCAGCGTACATTGCAAGTAAGTGTTGCAACCCTAAAACAGCTGCTTTTCCGTTTTGTGTCTGCTTATCCAATTAAGCATCCTCCTCGATAAATTCTACTTCACCTGCTTTTAATGATGCAATTCGGGCTAAAGAAACAACTTTAATCCCCATGTCTTCTAAAAGTTCTCGGCCGTCTTGGAATGATTTTTCAATCACAATCCCAATTCCTTCTACATGAGCACCAGCTTGTTGACAAAGTTCAATCAAGCCCTTAGCCGCTTGGCCATTAGCCAAAAAGTCATCAATTAATAATACATTGTCGTTTTCAGTCAAAAATTTCTTAGAAATCGAAACAGTACTCGTCACCTGTTTAGTAAAAGAATAAACTTGCGCAGTCAAAAGTTCTTCGTTCATTGTTAAACTTTTAGACTTTCTAGCAAAAACTAAGGGAACCCCTAATTCTTGCGCAGTATAAAGCGCAGGAGCAATGCCAGAAGCTTCAATCGTAACAACTTTTGTGATATTAGCCGCTTGGAATACTTGGGCAAAGCGTTTGCCAATCGCCTCCATTAAGACCGGGTCAACTTGGTGGGTCACAAAACTATCCACTTTTAAAACACCGTCACCTAACACACGTCCGTCTTCTTTGATTCTTGCAACTAATTCTTTCATAATCACACTGCTCCTTTTTTAATTTTCATCTTTACTGCCAAACTAGCAAAAAAAGACGCTTTTTGCCAGTCTAAGCAAAAAAAGCGCCTTACGCACGTTTTTTGCTTATAGTCCAGTATTTACGGTACTGGGTAGAGACTGTCGACCAGATTACGACGATATATAAGCAGGTATGTATCTTACTGCGTCTTGCGCAATAAATTATGTATTGGAGTATAACACCTCATTTGAAAACTAGCAACCAATTTTCGTGAAAGTATGACAATTTTTGTAAGCTTTTTTCAAAAGCTAGCATTTTCCCTTTAATAACACGCGGCAGTCATTTCATTTTTCTGCCCCTACTTTTTTACTGGCGCTACTTTTTAGAAAAATTATGCTACTATAACGTTAAAGTAAAAAGTAGAAGGTGTCATAATGCAAGCAAAAGAATTGGTTACTATTTTAGCGACTATGCCACAAAAAAAAGAGCACTACCAGCTTTATCTTGGTGAGCAACCTGTCACCAATTTAAAAATAGATGCAGCAGACGATTTTGTTTTTAGCGCTGAAAATAGTCAACCTGCTCTTACGTTGCAAACTATTTTAGTTTTACTGATGACCAATAAAAGTCGTGAACTTTATTATTTGAAAGACAATCAAAAACGGAAAGTTTATGGTATAAAAGAAAAAGACAAAAAAATTATTTTATAAATAATTCGACTATTTTTTTCCTATTTCACACAAAATTACACAAAAAATAGTCTGGCGTTATTGCATGATAACACCAGACCATCTTTTATTCTTTATCTATTTCCATTTGACGATAATGTTCCATCTTACGGCTAAATAACTCGCCATTAGAAGGCGGCGTATACGTGATGGCATTTGCGCCAGCTTCAATTGTCTCTAAGATACTCTCTTCAGTAGGTCCACCTGTAGCAATAATCGGTAAATCGGGATAGTTTTCACGGAAATGCCGAACAGTAGCGGCCGTTTCTTTGCCAGCGCTAATGTTTATGACCTTAACGCCAACTGCGAGTTTTTCATCAATTGGTGTCAATTTAGAAGTAACCGTACTTACTACCGGAATATCGACGACCCGACAAACCATTTTAACAGTATCTACCGAAGTCGGTGCATTTAAAACAACCCCAATCGATCCTTGGGCTTCGGCAAACATCGACATATAAGTTGAACGCTCCCCTTGGGTTAGCCCGCCTCCAACCCCAGAAAAAACTGGAATATCTGCAGCTTCAATGATTGATTTGGTGATCGCCGGATGTGGGGTAAAAGGATAAACTGCAATTACAGCGTCCGCATCAGTATTGCGAATAATCGCAATATCAGTGGTAAAGATGATGGAACGCACCCGCCGACCAAAAATTTGAATCCCTGTTGCTTCACGAATAATTTTAGGAACGCGAACGATATCTTTCCGTAATTCGGTCGAAATTTTTGGCATTTTTTGCTCCATAAAAACACTCCTTTCATGCTAGAGATTATACGTCATATTGCATTAAATTATATTCCTCTATCATAGTTATAATTTTATCAGCATATTGCGGATCTGTCGCATATCCCGCCTCTTGTAGCGCTTTAGCTGCTTCTTTATAATTATTGGCTAACAATACTTTTTCATATTTTTTTGGATCCCAATTCACACCATTAACAAAAAGCATAGTATGATCATCCATTGAAGCCTGCCAAGAATCATAAACTTTAAATTCCCCTTTTATTGTAATATATTGCTCATCTACAAATTCTTGGGTATCTAATTTCACTTTAGGTACATCACCATAAGCTTTAATTCCAAATAAATTTTTATATTCGCTAGCCAATTGACTTTGACCAAAATTCGATTCTAGTGCAGCCTGTCCCAATATAATACTTGGTAAAACACCATATCCTTTTTGTAGTTCTTTGGCATGAGGAGCCAATTGCTCAATAAAATTTTTACGAAGTTTATCTTCATCTGTTACTTGTGCCACTTGGGTTGAAGTAACAGGTTGACTGAGTTGCCGAATTGAAAAAACAAAAGCCGCTAAAATAAGTAGAAATCCAGCTAAAATTGCTGGGAAGCCGGCTTTTTTACGTTTACGATATTTTCTTTTAATGCTCATACCCCTCCCACTTTTCTAACTGGGTCAAATACTCTTCCAATGTTAAATCATGCGTAGTAATATATTGGGCGCTTTCTATACCTACATAACGCAAATGCCAAGGTTCATAAGTGATTTTTGTAATGTTTTCTTTTCCAGCAGGATAGCGCACAATAAAGCCAAAGCGGCTGGCATTTTTTTGTAACCACTGAGCACCAGGTTGTTTACTGTAGCTTTCGTCTAAAATCATATCCGGATTAGATGAGAGCCACTTTTCATCGACTACATCAACTGCTAACCCAGTGTGATGCTCACTATAACCCGGTTCTGTCATAGTTAATTTTGCTTTTTTAATTGCAGCTTCTCGTCCTAAATGATCTTGACTTTCTAATTGACTAACCCGTTCATTAAAAACTTGTTTTTGATAAGCAACCGAGCGATATGAGGAAACCAAATGGAGATTAATATTTGCTTTTTTTGCAGCGGCTTTTAACGCTTCATAACTTGTTGCGATTCTTTTATCTACCATATGACCATCAGCTAAGGTGGTAAGTTGATCTTCTGATATTTCTTGTTTTATTTTATGATCGGGACTAACCAGTACTAAACGCCAATCATTACTTTTTATTTGGGGCAAATCCTTTGGTCGCATATCACCTGAAGAGTCGGAAACTGCCTGTGTACTTTCTTGTGTACTTGCGGTGCTTGACGTCAGCGTAGTTGCTGTGGATGATGCAATTGAACTGGAATTATTTTTTTGATAATCATCAAAAAATATAAAGAAAGCAGCCACAGCTACCATCAAAATCGTAGCTGCTCCGATTATTTTATTCAAAAATCTAAAACGCTCCTTTAATAACTATTGATTGTAGGTTTCTTCTAAGTTTTCACTTACCCATGCTAACAGACCAACTTTTTCTTGCTGTAGTTGTTGCTGAATTTTTGCTGGAAGACGAAAACTTAAAATATCATCAAAACCCCACTCATCATACGTAATAAAGACACGCAAATCAAGTAACTGCTGATTACGATTGTCTTCAGTATGTTGAATGACTTCGACGTCGGCTAAGCGTTTTTGCAACCACGTTTGGGCAATTTTGGTTTTTAAGCGTCTATATTCACTCACAGCTTGTGTCCTTTTTTCTGGGAAGATAATCGTTTGACGCAACACTTTTTGCATCAGCATCCACTCATAATCACTAAATAAGTTCTTAATTTTTTGATTTTGTTCGGGTAACAAAGTGCCATTACCACTTTTCCATTTTTCCCAAGTGATTTCATCACTATTTAAAACATTTTGATAAAATGTTGTCTCAGACGTATATTGTTCCTTAATTGTTTGTAGTAAAATTGCAATATAAACTTCGTGCATAATAAATCCTCCTCTTGTCTATTTTACTTTATTTTTTTAGATATAATAGTTTTATCCCCATAACTTTCTTATTTTTTAAAAGATTGCTAAACTAAATTTAAAGGAGCTGATAGTATTGAAAAATTATAAATGGGGTATTGCCGGAACCGGTGGTATTGCCCACGAATTTGCATCAAATTTTAACGGAAAACAAAGTAGCTTAGCAGCCGTTGCTTCACGTACCACAAAAAAAGCAGCTGAATTCGCCCAACGTTATGAAATTCCTGCTAGTTATGGCACTTATGAAGAGATGCTAACAAGTGATATAGATATTGTTTATGTCGCTGTACCTAATGCTGCCCATTACAACTATATTAAAAAAGCATTATTAGCCGGCAAACACGTTTTATGTGAAAAAGCCATCACCATGAATTTAGCCGAGCTAGAAGATGTCATGAAAATCGCGACAGAAAAAAATTTAATCTTGCAAGAAGCTATGACGATTTTTAATATGCCATTATACGATGAGCTGACCCGCTTAATTGATCAAAATAAACTAGGTAAATTAAAAATGATTCAAGCGCCTTTTGGTAGCTATAAAGAGCCTGATCCTAAGAATCGTTTCTTTAATCCTGATTTAGCCGGCGGTGCTTTATTGGATATTGGGACCTATGCAGTTTCTTTTGCCCGTTATTTTTTATCCAGTGCACCAAAAGTAATCGCTTCGACCATGGTTCCTTTTGAAACTGGTGTTGATGAGCAATCTGTTACTATTTTGCGCACACAAGAAAATGAATTAGCAACTGTCAGTCTATCTTTTCAAGCTAAAATGCCCAAAGTCGGCATTGTCGCTTTTGAAAATGGTTATCTAGAAATTCCCGATTATCCACGGGCAGCAAAAGCAACCTTAACTTATACTGATGGCAGCAAAGAGACCATCATTAGCGGAGCAAGTGAAGTTGCTTTTCAATATGAAATTGATAATTTTACAGCTACAATTGAAGGCCAACCTAACAAGTCGCTCTTTTTAACCCACGATGTCATTCGTATTTTGGACCAAATGCAAAAGGATTGGGCTTAAACGCTTAAATACCAACTTGATTTAAAAATAAGTCACCATAAGCAGTGAAACAAATTGCGAATGTTTCACTGCTTTTTAGTTTTCTAATTTGCGACTAAATTCAGCTTTTGTTTCAATAAAACTAGTAAATAACTGCAAAAATTGAAATAATCGGGCCCGATTTTCAAACTCTGAGCGATTTTTAGGCAGTGGGCTTGCTTCATAATTTTGACTAATAGCTTTGATTAATGCCAATAGCTCTTGTCCGTCATTATCATAGCCAAATGTTTTTGCTGTCGTTTGTAACAAATAGCGCATATCCGCTAAATACTCTTCTTCTACTTCAATTTGATCAAGTAATTGAATCATATCTCTTAAAATCAACACCTGACCACGGCGCATGGTAAAGTAAGTCGCAAAGGAAGAATCTTCTTGAAACCACCGATTTTGCTGATGACGTTTTGCTTTAACTTGAGCTTGTGCTAAATAATCACCTAAGACAGCACAGGTTTGACGAGCCTTACTCGCAGCACTTGGAGTGTTTAGCCCATTAGCTAGTTGTCCCAACAACTTTTTAAACATCACCTCAACAATTGCCTGTTCTTCTTTTAATGTCTTACCAATATCTGGCATATACAAATTAGCAAGGAGCGCTAAACCAACACCTAAACTCATGAGTAAAAATTCATTAGTAATTAGTTGCCACGCAAAAGAATTTTCGGATAAATAATGAGTAACTAAAACAGAGTTGACAACAATGCCATCTTCTAACCTAAAATAAACTGATACCGGAATAAAAAGTAATAAAAAAACACCAAAAGCAAACGGATTAAACCCTAACAAATTGAAACAAAAAAATGAAATGATTGTGGCGATAATTAAAGATACAACGCGATAAAAAGCTGTTAGTAAAGTAGCCTTTTTAGTGTTACCGACACTTAAAACTGCAATAATCCCTGCTGCTGGAGCATATAGTAAATTTAATGATTGCGCAAAAAACATTGCCAGACTAGCAGCTAATACCGTTTTAATCGTACGTAATCCAATTTTCATAAGTACCTCCTTTAGTTTTAGTTTACTGATTTGACAGCGAACTGGCAATATTAAAAGATTTTAGTTATCATATTAATAGAGAGTAAAATACCTGCTACGGTGAAAAAATTAGAATAGGAGCAAAAAGATGCACTTAGGACGTTTTCGGATCGGAATGCGAACGATGAAGACAGCATTAGCTGTTATGATTTGTATTTTCCTTTTTCATTTTATTAATCGTGGACAGCCGTTGATTGCAGCATTAGCAGCAGTTTTTGCACTGCGCCAAGACTTAACGACCACTGTATCTTTTGGTAAATCGCGTGTTTTAGGTAATTCGATTGGTGGTTTCGCTGCGATTTTATACTTTTTTATCAAGCAATATTTCCACCACGATTTCCTCGTAGAACTGATTGCTTTACCGATTTTTGTAGCATTAGTAATCATTATTTCTGATGGCATCAACAATAACTCAGGAATTATTTCAGCTATTGCCACGATGCTCTTAATCACGTTAAGTGTGACGGAAAGTCAATCTGTTTATTTTGCCATCGATCGGGTTTTGGATACTTTTATTGGGACTTTTATTGCGCTTGCCATTAACTTTATCCTACGACCTCCCACGAATGAAAAAGAAAAAGAAATCGCTGAAGATCTCGTTGAACTAAAACAAAAAGAAGAAAAACTACATTTTATGCTAGCAGAAGTCCAAGCTGAAATTAAACGGAAAGATAAAAAAGGAGATGGCCATTAATGGTCGTCTCCTTTTTTATTAACCAAAATAGGCTAGTAACGTCCCCGCTGCAACAGCAGAACCAATGATTCCAGCTACATTTGGTCCCATCGCATGCATAAGCAAATAGTTTGTTGGATCATTTTTTAACCCTTCTTTATGAACAACTCGGGCTGCCATCGGTACAGCTGATACCCCAGCCGCACCAATCATCGGGTTTACTTGTCCTTTAGTTAATTTACACATTAACTTCCCAAATAAAACTCCAGCTGCTGTGCCGATCGAAAAAGCAAATAAACCTAAAACAATAATTTTTATTGTTTCCACCGATAAAAAAATATCGGCTTCTGCTTTTGCTCCAACTGTCAGTCCCAGTAAAATGGTAATAATATACATCATTGCATTTTGCAACGTTTCCGTTAATTTTGGTACTACTTGTGATTCACGAATCAAATTCCCTAACATTAAACAACCAATTAAAGTGGTCGCCGCTGGTACTACTAATGCAACAAAAATCGTCGTAAAAATCGGAAAAACAATACGTTCTTTTTTGGTGACTGTTCGCTGCATCTGCATTTTAATTTTACGCTCTTTTTCAGTAGTTAATGCATTAATAATCGGCGGTTGAATAAGAGGCACTAACGCCATATAGGAATACGCAGCAATCGCAATTACTGATAACAAATGTGGTGCCAATCTAGTAGTTAGATAAATAGCCGTCGGACCATCTGCCCCACCGATAATTCCAGTTGCCGCTGCTTCTGGACCGGTCATGCCTAAAAGAATTGCACCGAAAAAAGCTGCGAAAATGCCAAATTGAGCGGCTGCGCCTAAAAGTAACGTTTTAGGATTTGCAATTAAAGGGCCAAAATCCGTTGAGGCACCTAAACATAAAAAGATTAACGGTGGATAAATTCCCAAATTAGTTCCTTGATAGAGGTAATATAAAAGACCACCTGGTTCTGCTGCTGTCGGACTAGCAAAAATACCAGTTAAAGGCAAATTTACTAACAAAATTCCAAAAGAAATCGGCAACAATAAATACGGTTCATATTCTTTAAAAATGGCTAAATATAAAAAGATAATCGCAATTATAATCATAATGAAATGTTTACCTGTCATGCCGGCAAAACCAGATGTTTCTAACATGTTTTGAATAATCTCAGTCATCTTTCATCTCCTTAAAAATTTTTTTAAATAGCAGTAACGCTCCCCATAACGCTGCCAAGATAAAAAAAACAAACAACATGGATACAAGTGTAATCATCCCCGCTTCTACTAGTGACATCTTAAACCTCCTTTGTTTTATCGTTACTTTAATTGTAACAAAACCCCTTCTGAAGACAAAACGAAAACGGATACAAATAGAACAAAAAAAATCAAACCACTAGTCTTTTATTTTTCAATTACACTAGTGGTTTGACCTTACCCATTATTCATTTGACTTTAACGCTTCAATCATATCGACATTTTTTAGTTTAAAATAAACAAAAATGCCCACAATAATCGAAAAGAAAATTGTAATGAGACTTGCATACAAATAACTCAATGGTTGAATCGTAGGAGAAAACATCACCATATCCAATTCGACTGTTTTTAATACAAAATCGTGTTCAATTTTACCTAATAAAAGACCAGCTAAAATTCCTAGGATCGTTAAAATAATATTTTCGCGATAAATATACATCGTTAATTCATTATCATAAAAACCTAAAACTTTAATGGTAGATAATTCACGAATACGTTCTGAGATATTGATGTTGTTTAAATTATACAACACAATAAAGGCTAATAAACCAGCAGAGATGATCAAGACCCACACGACAATTGTCAAAGCTTGCGTGGTATCATCTAAGGCATTTAAAGAATCAGATAAAAAGCTGACATTGACAATCCCAGTATTTTCCATCAATTTTTCTGCGACATCTTTTTCCTGACTACTACTCAAATCTTTTTTAAAGAGTAAAAAAGCTGCATTATAACTTGGTGCTTTTTGGAAAACTTGTTCATAATAATCAGGTGTCAAGTAAGCAAAATGACCAGTATAATTTTCTGCGATGCCGGTAACTTTGACTGGATAAGTTTGTTTGTCATTATCTTTTAAATTAATTGTGTCGCCAATTTTCACATCAAAAAGCTGGGCTAATTTTTCATTAATAACCGCACCATTATTTTGCAAAGAATATTCCCGTTTACTTTGGCGATTATTTAATAAAACAAATTCAGCCAAATCTTTAGGATCTTTTGGCACATAGACGCTAACATCTTGTGGTGTTTTGCCGTGACCGGAAAGTGTTAATGTTTCCGTTGCAATTGGCATATTAGCTTTGTATCGATTTAACTGTTTTACTTCTTTTTCATAACGTGCTTGCGCATTTTGATCTTCGTCACTAAAAGAAACGACCGCTTGATAGTGCCATAACTTTTCAAATTGTAAAGGAATAATATCTGTAATCGAATCCCGCAAACCAAAACCGGTTACAATCATCGCTGTACAACCTGCAATTCCCACTACTGTCATTAACATTCGCAATTTATAACGGAATAAATTACGCAAAGTTACCTTTTGATTAAAATTAAGCCGCCGCCAAAGCGGTTTAATATTTTCTAACCATACCCGCTTCCCAGCCTTAGGTGCTTTAGGACGCAGTAATGTCGCTGGTGGTGCAATTAAATCAAAGCGCACCGTCAACATCGCCACACCTACCGTACAAATTAAGCCGACCACAATTCCAATGATTGTATAATTTAAATACCACGGTGTCACAAAGGAAGGTAAATTATAAAGTTGTCCATAGGCTTTAATGATAATGCTAGGAAATAGTTTAAAACCAACCACTAATCCTAATAGCGAACCAATAATTCCCGCCAATAAAGCATAAATAAAGAATTTTAGCGCAATTTCATGGTTACGATATCCTAGTGCTTTAAAAGTACCAATTTCTCCTCTTTTTTCCTCAACCATTCGCGTCATAGTAGTTAGACTAACTAAAGCTGCAATTAAATAAAAAATCAGTGGAAAAACAGTGGCTAGTGACGTAATACGATCAGCATTTTGCTTATATTCGGTATAACCTGGATTATCATCACGATTACTAAAAATATATTCTGCTGGTTTTAACGCTGCTAAACGCTTTTGTTCATTTTTCAATTGTAATTCCGCATCTAAAAGTTTCGGCATATTTGCACTAGTTTGCTCTTGAAATGCAGCCAACTGTGTTTTATATTCTTCTTCACTAGCATTAATTTTTGTTTCTGCTTCTTTTAATGCCGTTGCAGCTTTCTCACTCGCTTTGGTTAATTCCTCTTTAGCTGTTTGTAATTCAGCAGCCCTTTGATCAAGAGTTTCTTTTGTTTGGGCTAGTTGTGTCGCTGTTGTTTGTAAAGTGCGTTCTTTTGCTTCAATTTCACTTAGATCAAGATCTGTCGCAGCTTCACTTTGTTTTAATTGCTCTAATTGCGTCTTTAAATCACTCAATTCATGAGTCAAATCTTTTACTGCAACAGCCACTTCTTCACTGGTAGTATTTTCTTCATCCCAGTTTTTCACAGTATTAATAAGCGCGTCATCGCCGACTTTTTCGGCTAACTGTATCAACGTATTTTTTTGTTCGTCGATAAGTCCCCCAAGCTCCTCTTCATCAACCATTAATGCTTCAAATTGCTTTTGTAAATTATTTCCACTGGCAATTTTTTCTTCTGTTTGCTGAATTTTTTCTTTCGTTTGGTTATTAGTAGGTGCCATAGCAGCTTTTCGTTGATCTGCCACTTCTGCTTGTTGGTTTGTTAATTTTTCTACTTGTTCATTGTAGGTGATTTCCGCTTGTTTTAACTCTTCTTCTTGTTGTGTTAAAGCTGTTTGTTTTGTTTGCGCTTCTGTTTGGCTCGCTTCTTTTTGAGCTGCTAATTTATCCTTGGCAGCTTTAATTTCAGCTTGCGCTTTTTCTAACTTTGCTTCCCCGTCGTCTAAACTTTTTTCACCACTTGCGATTTCATTTTGAACTTTTTTTAGCTGTGTTTGTGCTTCTTCTTTTACTTCTTGTAATCGCAACTGCGGACGATTTGCTAGTTTTGCCCGTAAACTTTTCATTCCTTTGTCTGTTGACTTTTCATACGCATCAGAATAAGCCGTCTGCCCTTTAGTATCTTTAAATTGCACTAAAATACGGCTATAGGCAGACAAATTTAAATCAGCTTCATTAATAACGGCAAAATAATCAATGGTCCCGCTGCCAACATTTGTATTGCCCCTTTTAATATTTTCAATATATTCTGGGCTGTTCACAAAACCGACTACTTTAAATTCGCGTTTTTTTAGCTGTTGCTTTTTATCATCATCAACTGCTACTGTGAATTTATCTCCAATGCGATAATCTTTGTTGTAATCAGCTAAACTATCAAGGGCAATTTCCCCACTTTTTTCGGGTAGACGACCTTTTACTATCTGATAATGATTTAATTTTTGGTCACTATTATAACCAAAAAAGCGCAATACTTGGTTTTTATCACTCAAATTTAAGTCAAGTAAGTACTCTGCTTGTGCTTGTGCAACTTGATTATCTTCATTTATTAATGCTAAATCAGTGTTTGATAAACCTAATGTTGAAACAATTGTCGCGTCAGCTAGTTGTTGGCGATCATAGTAGTCATCACCTGAAGTAACCATATCCGGTCCAGTTGCCCCAATGCCGACAAAAAAAGCGGTTCCCAAAAAGATAATGCCTAAAATCGACAAAAAGCGGGCCGGAGAATTACGAATTTCGCGAATACTGGTTTTTAATAATGCCTTTTTCACTGCTTCATCACCACGCAATCTCTTCAACAGCAAGTGGATTTTCATTTAAAGTGATGCTTCTAACCTTGGCATCGTTTATTTTAATTACTCGGTCAGCCATTGGCGCAATCGCGGAATTATGGGTAATAATAATGACAGTTGTACCAAATTTTGTCGCAGTCTCTTTTAAAATTTCTAAAATCTGTTTTCCCGTTTCATAATCCAATGCTCCCGTTGGCTCATCACAAAGTAAAATTTTAGGCTTTTTTGCCAATGCACGGGCAATTGTTACCCGTTGTTGTTCACCACCTGATAATTGGGAGGGAAAATTGTTCATTCGTTTTCCTAGACCAACCTGTAACAACACTTCTTCAGCATCCATGGCATCTGGTACAATTTGAGCAGCCAACTCAACATTTTCTTTTGCCGTTAAATTAGGAACTAAGTTATAAAATTGAAAGACAAAGCCGACATCATTGCGCCGATAACCGGTTAATTGTTTGTTATTAAAACGAGCGATATCTACCCCATCCACTGTCACTTGGCCACTATCGCACGTATCCATACCACCTAAAATGTTTAAAACTGTCGATTTCCCCGCGCCACTGGGTCCTAAAATAACAGCAACCTCTCCTTTTTCAACACTGAAGGTAATCTTGTCATTGGCAATGATTTCAGTATCTCCCATTTGATACTTTTTCACCTCATTAAATACTTCAATATAACTCATAAAAATTAGCTCCCTTAAATAAATTCTCGTTAAATTAAGTTTAACATAAGATATTTTTTTAACAAAAATTCTACCGCCAAAAAACTCTTTTTTCGAAAAATAACGCACGAGCAATAAGAAAAGCAAAACAAACGTGGGAAACTCTCAAGTAATAAGATGGAATTTTAATAAATTGCTTTCCAAATTTCTTCAAATTTCAGCTTATTGCCGTAGAGAGTTCGTTTGTGTGCTAGATCAAAAGAAAAGCTAAACAAACATACCACTATATAAAGGTACAATCTATGAAAATCAGATTATTTTCCATCAAAAAAAAAAAAAAAAAACGACAGACTAATTTGTCTGTCGTCAAAATTTATAAATAAAATTTTATGCTTCGTAGCGTTTTTCACCATCTAAATAAGTAGCCGCTAAGGTCATATCAGGATTTAAGACGATAAAGTCAGCATCGCGACCATTTCGAATTAAGCCACATTTATCATCAATTTTACAGCTGACAGCTGGAACCCAAGTCGCCATCATGATTGCTTCTTCAGGGGTTGCAATTTCCCAGTCCACAACGTTTTTAATTGCTTCTTTTAGTTTTAAAATACTACCAGCTAAATTGCCTTCTTTCATGCGAGCAGTACCATCTTTTACAACCACTGGAAATTCACCTAATACATAATCACCATCAGGCATCCCACCGGCCATCATACAGTCAGTAATTAAAGCAACATGATCATGACCTGCTTTTTCCATTAAAATTTCTGCCGCTTGCGGATGAACATGATGTCCATCACAAATTAATTCTGAAAATACATGTTGTAAGCTAAGTAGTGCTCCGACCATCCCTGGTTCACGATGGTTTAAGCCGCGCATACCGTTATAAGCATGTACAAACACACTAGCACCAGCTTCTACAGCTTCTGTTGCTTCTTCTAAAGTTGCATTACTGTGACCTAAAGCTACCACAACACCTTCTTGGGTTACTTGATTAACAAATTCTTTAACCCCTTTTCGTTCTGGTGCTAAAGCAATCTTTTTAATCAAGCCACCAGAAGCTTCTTGCCATTCGTGGAAAGTATCAATATCTGGATCACCAAAATAAGAAGGATTTTGAGCACCTTTATGTTCTTCGGTAAAGAAAGGTCCTTCAAAATAAATACCTTGGATTTTAGCTCCTTTAACTTCTTGATAGGTGTCACCAATTGTTTTGGCAACATCTTTTAATAATTCTTTAGTTGAAGTTAATGTTGTTGGTAGATAAGAAGTTACTCCACATTCCAACAATCCTTCAGACATAATTTTTAGACCTTCAGCGTTATTGTCCATAACGTCTTGATTTTTATAGCCATGAATATGTGTATCTACAAGACCTGGAGCAATCCATTGCCCACTATGATCCACTACATTAGCATCTTTTTCTGGTAATTCAGTATAATAATTACCAAATTTGTCGTTAATAATTTCTAAATAGCCAGCAGGTTTAGTATCAGAGTTTAAGAAAAATTTGTCAGCATAAATAAATG
The DNA here is from genome assembly GCF_051713765.1 of Enterococcus sp. DIV0755b. Classification (NCBI taxonomy): domain Bacteria; kingdom Bacillati; phylum Bacillota; class Bacilli; order Lactobacillales; family Enterococcaceae; genus Enterococcus; species Enterococcus sp. DIV0755b. The sequence goes on from NZ_JBIOQN010000001.1 coordinate 2,119,932, forward strand.
TTCGCATTTAAATCGCTCCTTTGATTTACTAACTTAAAATTACTCCTTCTTTTCGTAGAAGTCAAGAAAGGTCTAAACCATTTTAGAGATTTGTAATACGTTGGACAGAGTTTGATATTTTAAAATATTTCTCACCATGCTCTTTTTTTCCTAGTGCTTTGTAAATCAAACCTTTAAGCTGAAAGAGTTCTTCTAAATAATAATAACTTTTTTGTTTTCGGACCATTTCAGCACCGCTTTTCACCACCGCAAGAGCTTCTTCGTAACGCTTCTCTTGATATAAAAATAAGCTGAAATTATAAAAAACTTTTGCTAGGCGACAATCAATCCGCTCTTTTGGCAATGTCTCAAACAGTTCCATACTATAAGCAAGGTTATCCTCCCCTTCTTTTTTTTGACCTAAGTCAGTCTGAACTCGACCAATACAAGAAATCAATTGGATTTCATTAGAAGAAATATAGTGTTTATCTGCTTGAAAGGTATAAGAAAGCCCTTGTTTTAAATGCTGAAGTGCTAATTCTAGATCACGCCCTAAAAAATATTCACAGCTACCCAAATAGTAATAATACAATTGTAAATCTGTGTCTAAATACAACTGATCCAAGATAGCGGGCTGCTTTAATAAGTCAGCGAGCTCCGTGTATTCTTTATGAAAAAAATGATATGCCATTTGATTGAGTAATTGGTTTACCTTTTGAATTTCTTCAGAATGTAACGTCATGACCTGATCAATTGTCACGCCTAGACGCTCACACAGATTCTGCATTACCAAGACATTTGGTAACTCCTCATCATTTTCAATTCGACTTAAAACGCTTTGAGAGCAAATATTTTGTGATAACATTTTTTGTGTTAATTTGCGCTCTTTACGAATTTGTTTTAACACATGACCAAACGAAACAGTTTCCTTTTTCATTTTAATGCCTCCAATTATGTGAATTAGCATTACCCTTTTTGTTAATTTTATCACATAATACCTCAAAAGGTATGACCGAAAAAGAACAACTTTTTCTCAATAATTGAAAAAAATCAGGAGGAAATTGAGATGGAACAAGCTTCAAATATAATTTTTAAATGGCAAAATAAACAGTTTTACGTCTGGGTTGAAAAAGAATATCAAAATTCATTTCTGATCAATGTGACAAATCCTAATAAAGAGTTAATTACAAAATACGCAAAACGAATTATCATCAGTAAAAAAGTCTGTGAATGGGTTTAAAATGGTTTTAAAAAGTACCCCCATTACTATATACTTAACACTTTCACTTCACTAGCTTCTATAAAAGAATTCTTTCTTTTTTCCCTACATAATCCGCAACTTCAGCCTAACTTTTCGAACTAAAAGATAGGCTGAGATTACTTTACTAAAATCCAATTATTAAAAGATAGCTAAAAAAATAGAGAAGAAAGTGCGACAAAAGTCTTATCACACCTCTTTCTCTATTAAATTACCACGATTTTTATTTTTGCTGATAAGTGGCCAAAAATTCTCGTAATTTTTCAGCCGTAAATTTTAAATCATCCATTTTCGGTAAATAAACAATACGGAAATGATCTGGTTTTTGCCAGTTAAATCCACCACCGTGAACGAGTAATATTTTATGCTCATGTAAAAAGTCTAAAACGAACTGTTCATCATTGGTGATATTAAACCGCTTGCTATCAATTTTAGGGAAAATGTAAAAAGCAGCTTTCGGTTTTACAGCGGAAAGTCCAGGAATATCATTTAACGCATTGTAAATATATTCTCGTTGTTCATAAATTCGACCACCAGGTAATAAAAGTTCATCACTGCTTTGGTAACCACCTAAAGCGGTTTGAATGATTTGTTGGGATAATACATTTGAACACAAACGCATCGAAGATAACATATTTAACCCTTCGATGTAGTCTTTAACGCCTTTTTTATCACCGCTCAATACCATCCAGCCGACCCGAAAGCCCGCTACACGATGCGATTTTGATAGCCCATTTAATGTGACAACAAAACGATCAGGTGCTAATGTCGCAATCGGAATATGGGTTAAGCCATCCATCACCAAACGGTCATAAATTTCATCAGAAAAAATAATTAAATCAAACTCCCGCGCTAATTCAACAATTCCTTCTAAGATTTCCTTAGGATAAAGTGCGCCGGTTGGATTATTCGGATTAATTACGACAATGGCTTTTGTTTTGCTCGTAATTTTAGCCCGCATATCAGTTAAATCAGGATACCATTCACTTTCTTCATCACAAATATAATGAACCGGTTTGCCGCCAGCTAAAGAAACAGAGGCAGTCCACAATGGGTAGTCTGGTGAAGGAACCAAGACTTCATCCCCATCGTTACATAAACCTTGCATACACATAGTAATCAATTCACTAACACCATTACCAGTATAAATATCATTAATCGTTACATTGGGAAAGCCTTTTAACTGACAGTACTGCTCGATTGCTTTTCGAGCCGAAAAGATACCTTTGGAATCAGAATAGCCCTCTGAAGAACGAACGTTCATAATTAAGTCTCTGACGATTTCATCGGGGGCTTCAAAGCCAAAGGGTGCGGGATTGCCAGTGTTTAATTTTAAAATGCTAACTCCTTCTTCTTGCATACGTTCGGCTTCTTCTAACACCGGCCCACGCACATCATAGCTAACACCTTCTAATTTATTTGATTTCTCAAAGTGTTTCATAACATCGCCCCTTTTTTAATGGATTGTTGTAATTACTTTACTTTTTTATCCTTTAAAAAGCAATCTTTCCTATGATTTTTCGTAAAACTTTTAATTTTTTTGCCGATAAAAATTAATGACGATATCAATGAAAATACTCGCTACTATCCCTAAGAAAATACCAGCTAACACGTTGTCACAAATTAAACCAATAAGAAGTCCTAATAAAATAGTTGGGAAAAGATAAGTACCATCTGATTTTTTCATTGTCTCCTCACATTTCTTGTCTTCATCTTGACAAAGGATTTTTTTCTAAGGTATCATAAGTTGTTGTCTCGCAGAAGTGTTGGAATTGGCAGACAAGCAAGATTGAGGGTCTTGTGAGCGTAAGCTCGTGCGGGTTCGAGTCCCGTCTTCTGCATTACGCGTTTTTTTAGGTTTTTACAGAATGTTAAAACACCGTCAGATCAGCTCTTATGATAATGTTTTTACGGAATGCTATTTCTTCAAGGTCAATTTCAAGGTCATTTACACTCAAATGATTGTATTTCTATTAACATGATTGATGAAGTTCTTTGTAAGTTACTAATTATATAATAACAGCTTTAGTCTTTAGTGTAATTGTCACCAAGGACTATTTTTTATTCTATTACTCAGTTTACGATAGCATTAAACTTTTTTACCCAAAAACCTCTCTGAAATGATTATTTATCATCTCAGAGAGGTTTTTATTGGGACTGATTATTTTATAGTCTAATTTTGTTTACTTATAAAACAGTTGGATCATAATGATAGGTGATATCACCATTATGATGAGCTTCACCAACAAAATATTTTTTATCAGCTCGGTTAACCCACGCATTGCGAAATAAAAAGAAGTTTTCGCGGCTGACTTCAATTTTTTTGATTTCACCATTTTTCAACTTTTCTAATTGTACATCATATGTTTCCATTTACTGCTACCCTCTTATTCTTCAAAATAACTCGAACGACGCCCTTCAGATTGACCGTCTTCAATGAGACCTTTTAAATCACGTTCCAACACTTTACCTTTTTTTCCTTGTTTTGCTTCTAAATTTGAGGTGGCTTCCTCTATTTTTAAGTCTTCATCATGATAAAACTTTTCTACCGTAGGGTCATCGGCTCTTTTTTCTTGAAACGCGGCTGGTTCATGATCAAACAATAAATATTGATCTTTATTTTTGGATAAAGAGGCCAACAATTCTGTTTCATTAACTGTCTCTTTTTTTTCATCTGAAATTAAAGAAGCCGGAATATATTTAGGTACAAAATAAGAGCGCCCACCACTATAGCGTTTCACCGTACTCTTTTCTGGTGTTGAAGTGTCATTTTTCACTTTATATGTTGACCGTTTGTACTCTTTGCCAAAAAGAGAAGTTCGTCCAGCTAAATCTGTTTCGGGCTTAATTTTTTTACTGTAATCTGGTAAATTGGCCCGATGCTTCTTTAGTTCTTCTTCTTGGGCTAAGGTATGACCTTGTTTGGCGGCAGTTGCTTTCCGGGAGCGGCGCAAAGCCCGTTCTTCCTTTAATTGATCACTTTTTAGTACACTTTTTTTCGGTGGCGTGTAAAAAGAAGTTCCATTATGTTCTGTTTCATCAGTTAAAAGCCAACTACGATCTTTGGCAAAAAGATTGCGTTTTTCTTTTTGAATTTTAACATCTTCATTGTCATCGTAAACTGGAAAGCGGTAATGTTTCCGCTTTATATCGGTATATTTTCCCATTATAACTTCATCCTTTATCTACTTTGTTTTATCATACCATAAAGCAAATAAATCTATTGAAAATTTACCCCAGCTAAGTGGAATTTTAAAATTCCAACTTAAGCAAATAATTTCCCGCTAAAGACACAAGTGTCCGCCTCTTGAATCGTCTGATTTTCTCCGATGATTACTTTTAATCGTTCTTTTGTAATAGGCAAGGGACGTAAAGTTTGAATTTCTGCTACATCAATAGCTTGCATCCCGTTGCTAGGATTAAAAAAGACCAAAACAAAATCTTCACTATCATAACGCAAAACGCCCAACAATCGCTTTGTGTATAAAAGTAAAAATTCCCCTTGATGAATAACAGGATTGTCTTTACGTAAAGCAATCCAACTTTGACAGGCTTCATAACATTTCAAATCGATGTTATCCCAGGGGAAAAACTTCCGATTTTCAGGATCTTTTCCGCCCGTTAAGCCCGCTTCATCTCCATAATAAACACAAGGAACTCCTGGAAAAAGATGTAACAAGCCAAAAGCTAAAGATAATTTACGAGTATCACCATCTAATTGGGTTAAAATTCGTTCGGTGTCATGGGTTCCAATGTTATTAAAACTATTGTAAAAAACATCACGAGGATAGTTTTCTTGTAAGGTAGTAAAATGTTTCGCAATCGTCTCTGGTGCACAGCCTGCTGTTAAAAATGCTAGCGCTTGTTCGCGCAACGGATAATTCATCACACCGTGCAGATGATTACCTAAAATATATTGGCGCCTTTTACCATAAGAAATTTTATTTGAAGCATCTTCCCACACTTCGCCTAGTAATACTTTTTCTTCAAATTGATCGAGATTATGCCGGATTCCCGCAATAAATTCATCCGGCAGTTCGTCAGCTACATCTAAACGCCAACCGTCAACGCCAAACTGATTCCACTTTGCCAACACACTGTTATCGCCATAAATGAACTGCTGAAATTCTGGGTTGTCTTTATTAATCTCTGGCAAATCCTTTACTCCCCACCAAGAGCGGTAATCATCAGGATAACGATTAAAATTAAACCAAGGATAATAGCGACTATGGATGTTCCGATAAGCACCTTTTGTTTGTCCATAAGCGCCATCATAATTAAAGTAGATACTATTGCGACCAACATGACTAAAAACACCATCTAAAATCACATGAATATTATTTTCATGTAGTTCAGACAATAACTCTAAAAACTCTGCTTCAGTGCCTAAAATTGGGTCGATGGCTAAATAGTCACTGGTATCATACCGATGATTACTGCGCGCTTCAAAAATGGGATTCAAATAAATTCCAGTGATTCCTAACTCTTTTAAATACGGGATTTTTTCTTTAATGCCTTTAAAATTACCACCAAAAAAGTCCCAGCGACTAATATCGCCATTCTCATCTTTAATATACATTGGTTCATCATGATGATTCCCATAAATAAAAGTATTTGGTTTGGGATGATTCACTAACCCGTGTTTATTGCCATTATAAAAACGATCAGGAAAAATTTGATAAAAAACGCCTTCACGATACCATTTAGGTGTCACTTCAGCTTTTTTGTAGCAGGTAACTTGATACCTTTTAATTTCATCAAAATGATCGACTAAATGCCCAGCTCCCCCACCTTCAATTGCGCCATAATAGCGAGTGTGCTCAGCGCGATTAGCGTCCAAATAATGAACTTCAAAATAATAAAAATAAACGCCTTTGCCTTCATTGAAAAAATAATCAAAGTGATACTGCTGCGTGCCATAGCTTTCCATGGCAATGGTGTGAGGTTTATTACCATCTTTTGCGATGACTAACGTAACACCTGTAACAAAATCATCTTCGACACTAATTTTAAAGGAGACAAACTCATTTTCCAAAACCGCTCCAAATGGTTTCTTATACTCTTCTAACCATGAATTAAAATATACCGCTGTCATAAACCTTACCTCATTAACTCTTTATGGGCAAAGACTGGTTCTATTTGCCAGATATCTTCTGCATAACGCGCAACAGTATGATCAGCAGAAAATTGGCCCGCATTTGCAATGTTAATTAAACTCATCTGTTGCCAACGTCTTTTATCACCATATAGTTCTTCAATTTGTTTTTGAGCAGCACAATAAGAATCAAAGTCTTTTAAGACGAAAAATTCATCATTATATTTGATTAAAGAATCAAATATTTCTTGGCCTTCAAAGTGAATATTAGGAATGGTGCCATCAATAAAGGCAGTTAAAACTCGTTGTAGTGTAGGTGAATTTTCATAAATGTCCATGGCATTGTAATTTTGCGATTGATAATAGCCGTATACTTCTTCTTCTGTTAAACCGAAAATAACAATATTCTCTTTACCCACAGCGTCGCGAATTTCAATGTTAGCACCATCTAAAGTAGCAAGTGTAATCGCACCATTTAACATCAGTTTCATATTGCTAGTACCAGAAGCTTCTTTTGAGGCTAGTGAAATCTGTTCACTGACATCTGCTGCTGGAATAATTCGTTCTGCTAAAGTTACATTGTAATTTTCTAAAAAGACAATTTTGATGCGATCTTTTACATCTGGATCGTGATTAATTAATTGGGCAGTTTCATTAATTGCTTTAATAATTGCCTTTGCATACGTATAACTTGGCGCTGCTTTAGCTCCAAAAATGAAAACCCGTGGCACCATTTGAAAATCAGGGTTATCTTTAATCGCAAAATATAATTTTAAGATGTGTAAGAGATTTAATAATTGACGTTTATATGCGTGTAGTCGTTTGATTTGCACATCAAAAATTGCATCAGCTGAAACTGCAATTCCGGTTGTTTCTTCAATATATTGTGCTAATGCTACTTTATTTTCTTTTTTTGCTTTGGCTAAAGCAGTTAAAATAGCATCATCTTCCACATAATTTTGTAGTAAATGCAAGTCATTACTTTTTTTCCGCCAAGAAGTCTTAATTGTTTGATCTAAAAGATTAGCCAATGGTTCATTTGACAGTTGCAGCCAGCGTCTTTGGGCAATCCCATTAGTTTTATTATTAAAGCGGTCTGGGAAGATTGTATAAAAATCATGCAATACAACATTTTTTAATAGATCCGTATGCAATTTGGCAACACCATTGGTACTGTGACTACCAATAATCGATAGATTAGCCATATGAACTTGTCCATTTTGAATAATGCTAGTCCGTTCAATTAATTCGATATCATAATACTGACTATATTGATTTACAAAGCGGCGATTGATTTCTTCAATAATCTGATACATGCGCGGTAACATTTCTTGCATCAATTCAATCGGCCATTTTTCTAAAGCTTCCGCCATAATCGTGTGATTAGTATAACTCATTACCTTCACTGTTACTTCCCAAGCTTGCTCCCAAGTTAAATCACATTCATCCAACAAAATACGCATCATTTCAGGTATGCATAATGCTGGATGTGTATCGTTAATATGAATGGCAATATATTGACTCATGGTCGTTAATGGCTTATTCAATTTTTTAAAGTAGCGGACAATACTTTGGACTCCAGCCGAAACAAAGAAGTATTCTTGCAATAATCGCGTTCTTCTTCCTCTTTCATTGGAATCATCTGGATATAACACCGCTGTTAAATCTTCTAATTCCCGCCGCTCTTCTAAACTGCGGTAGCGGTTTTCTTCTGAAACGGGAATTTCTACTGACCATAGTCTTAACGTATTTACTACGTCATTTTGATAGCCTACCATTGCGGTATCATAAGGCACAGCTTTAATTAAACGACTATTTTCATAAACTGGCTTTAAGCGCCCGTCTGCTAGAGGTAACATATATACGTTACCGCCAAAACGCACATCCACTGCCTTACTTTCTTTACGGACTTCCCAAACGTTACCATTGTTTAACCATTCATCAGGCAATTCTACTTGATAACCATCAACAAAACGTTGTTTAAATAAACCATAATCATAACGGATACCATTCCCATTTCCCGGTAAGCCACAAGAAGCAATCGAATCCATAAAGCAAGAAGCTAATCGACCTAGCCCACCATTTCCTAATGCCATATCTTTTTCTTGTTCAACAATTGCATCTAAAGAAAAGCCCAACTCGGTTAAACCATCCCGAACGGTATCTAAAATGCCTAAGTTTAACAAATTACTTTTAAGCATTTTTCCTGGTAAAAACTCAATTGAAAAATAATAAACTTGCTTTGTTTCTTCTGTGAGATAGTCTTTCCACGTTTGCACCCAGTCATCAGCGTAATAAGCTTTAACCACGCTACCTAATACGTGAAAAAGTTCCTGCGGTGTAGCATCATTAATGTCCATCGCATATTTTTCTTTTAACCGTTGGATCATTTCTTCTTTAAAAACCTTTTTAGTAATTTTCATCTCTTTTCCTCCTAGATAATAAAAAGTTGAAGAAGCAGGCTTCTTCAGCTTAATTTTTTGCTATTTCAATTTTAAAATTTAGTCGGTAAGAAGCTGAAAAACAGCGGGCTGCTTCCCAGTTTCTTACCGACATATTTTTTAAACTAACGTTTCATATAAGGCAACATATTGTTTTGAAGAAGTTTTCCAACTAAAATCTTTTGCCATTGCTTGTTGCATAAGATTTTGCCAAGTTTTTGGGTCACCTACATATAAAGTAATTGCTTTTTCAATCGCTTTTAATAATTGATAAGAACTAAACTCAGCAAAACCAAAACCGGTCCCCTCACCTGTGACAATATTATATGGGATGACTGTATCTTTTAAGCCACCGATTTCATGAACGATTGGTAAAGTTCCATAACGCATAGAAATCATTTGAGATAGGCCACACGGTTCAAAAGCAGACGGCATCAAAAAAGCATCTGCTGCTGCGTACATCTGTTGTGCCAGTTTAACATCAAATGAAATGCTGACCGCACATTTATCAGGATAAGTTGCGGCAAAGTAACGAAAGCCATTTTCAAAATCTTTCTCTCCTGTCCCTAATAGCACTAGCTGGACATCATTTTGTAAAAGACTGTGTAACTCATCAAGTAAAAGATTAAAGCCTTTTTGATAAGTTAAACGACTAACTACTGCAAAAAGTGGCACATCTGCTTTGACTGGTAGTCCCATTTTTGCTTGTAAATCTGCCTTGTTTTTTGCTTTTCCACTTAGATTTTGTGCATTGTAGTGATAAGGTAATAAAAGATCAGTATCAGGATCATTTAAATCGTAATCGATACCATTTAAAATACCACTTAACTTACCAGCTTCCATTCGCAAAATAACATCTAACCCAGAGCCAAATTGAGGCGTTTTGATTTCTTCAGCATAAGAAGGGCTTACCGTGTTGACCCGATCAGCGTACAAAATCCCAGCTTTCATAAAGTTTAAGCAATTGTTCATGCGCAACGTACCATCTTCATAGCGTTCCATCCCGACGCCAAATAAATCTGGTAAAACACTACCGGCATATTGCCCTTGAAACTCAATATTATGGATAGTCAAAACGGTCTTAATGTTATTATATGCATGAATCCAACGATACTTTTCTTTTAATAAAAACGGGAGCATTGCTGTATGATAATCATTAGCATGTAAAAGATCTGGGATAAAATCAATGCGCTCCATCATTTCAATTAGCGCCAATTGGAAAAAGGCAAAACGTTCACCGTCATCGTAATACCCATATAAACCATCCCGAGCGCCAAAATAGTATAAATTATCTAAGAAGTAATACGTAACGCCATTTAATACTAGTTGCTTTACGCCACAATACTGATTTCGCCAACCGACATTTACGTAAAAAGAGAATAAGTCTTCACATTGATTAGCATATTCAGCAGGTATTTTTTTGGCAAAATAAGGCAATACGACGCGACAATCGATACCTTTTTTGACTAGTTCTTTTGGCAAAGCACCAGCGACATCTCCTAGACCACCTGTTTTAAAAAAAGGAGCACACTCAGCGGCAGCAAACAATACTTTCATCTTATTCGCCTCCGTAAACATCGGAAATAATATGACTTTGTTTCTTTATCACAATTGGTTCTTCTTTTGTACCAATAATTTTAACCCCTGGAGCAACTTGAACGGCTTTATCTAAAATTGCATATTTCACTGTGGCACCTGCACCAATCTTATTATTAGCCATCACAATCGCATCTTCTACTACCGCGTCTTCACTAATTACAGTATGACGGGAAACTAAAGAATTTTTCACTGTCCCTTCAATAATTGAACCCGTGGCAAATTGTGAATTTTCCACTTGTGAAGTTGGTGCATAATAAGTTGGAACTTCATTTTTCAACTTCGTATAGATTTTTTTACTTGAATAAAGTAGTGAACTAAATTTTTGAGGGTCCAACATATCCATATTGGCTTGATAATAAGAGTGAATATCAAAAATATTATTCAAATAGCCGGTGTATTCATAAGCTGAACTTTTGACACTTGTAATTTTTGAGCGTAAGAAGCTTTCCAAATTAACAGATACGCCTTCATTTTGCCCTTGGGACAACGCTTCAATTAATCTTTCAGTTTGCACAATGTAAATATCAGCACAAAGATTAACGGCATCAGTTAAATTACTATCTTTTGCTTGTGTGGCATGAAGAATTTTGCCATTTTCTTCCATTTCTAATACCATATCAGTCGGATAAACTTGTGATTTTGGCATACGTTTATATACAACTGTCATATCGTTTGCTTGCATTTGATGGATTTTCAAGACTGCTCGCAAATCAATATTGCATAACATTTTGCTACCCATAAAAACGGTATATTCCGATTTTGATTTCTGTAAATAGTCAATTAACGTATCATAGTAGTGTTTATTTTCTGCTTTTTGTTTTAGAAAATCTTGGTAAACATGAATGAAGAAGCGATTGCGGACACTATCTAAGTTCCACTCTTTACCGCCACCGATATGGTCAAAAACTGACTGTGTTTCTCCTTCGTTAAAGACCATAAAAACAGTACTAATATTCGCATTGACAATGCTAGATAAATTAAAATCGATCAAGCGATATTTACAATCAAAAGGTAGTGTTGCAAGGGGACGGTTTTCTGTTAATGGTAATAACTCATTATAACGATGTAAATTACCCAAAATCGCACACATTTTATTAGTTCTCATCAAGAGTCACTCCAATCACTTCAGAATAGCCGACAACAGCAATTTCTTCACTGCCATCAATCACTGCATTATCACCTACGATGGCATTTTCACCAATAATCGCACGATGAATTTTTACATTTTTTCCAATTGTTGCCCCAGGCATTATCACACTATCAGTAATGGTGGTTCCTTCTTTTACTTGGACATCATCAGATAAAATAGAATGATTAATTTCACCAGAAACATAACAACCATCGACAATTAGCGAATTTTTAACAGCAGCTGTTTCTGTTAGGAAATGAGGCGGTGAAATAGTATTTTTTGAAAAGACACGCCATGATTTATCGCGAATTGCAAGTTCCATTTCCGGTTCAATAAATTCCATATTGGCTTCCCATAATGAATCAATAGTCCCTACATCTTTCCAATAACCGGAAAAACGATAAGCAAAAACATTCTCACCTGATTCAAGGTAATTTGGAATTACATGTTTACCAAAGTCAATCATTTGGCCATCTTTTGAATAGCTATTCATTAAGACATTGCGTAAACGTCCCCAGTTAAAAATATAAATTCCCATTGAAGCGAGATTGTTTTTTGGTTCAGCTGGTTTTTCTTCAAATTCAATAATACGATCATTTTCATCCGTATTCATAATTCCAAAACGGGATGCTTCTTTAATTGGTACTTCGATAACTGCTACAGATAATGAAGCGTTATTTGCCTTATGCGTTTCTAACATTTCTTCATAGTCCATTTTGTAAATATGATCGCCAGATAAAACAAGCACATATTGTGGATCCATTTGATCAATGTAGGCGATATTTTGGTAAATCGCATGGGCAGTTCCTTCAAACCATTTACTTCCTTCAGAACTTGAAAACGGCTGTAAAATTGTCACCCCAGAATTAATACCGTCTAAGCCCCAACTTGCTCCATTTCCAATATGGTTATTTAATGCTAAAGGTTGATACTGTGTAACAACACCTACATTACGAATACCAGAGTTGGCACAATTACTTAAAGTAAAATCAATGATCCGATAACGGCCTCCAAACGGAACTGCTGGTTTGGCAATATTTTTGGTTAATTTTCCTAGCCGCGTTCCTTGACCACCGGCTAAGATCATCGCTAACATTTCTGTTTTCATTTTTACGGTGAAAATTCACCATTCCCCCCTTTTATTTTTCTGCTTTTGCTTTTTTAGTTTTTGGTTTTGCTCGTGTATTAATGTCTTCAGGTTTAATTAACAATGCACCCAAAGCTGGTACAATCGTTTTAAACTGATAATGATAATCTTTAAAAGGTAACGCAGAAGTTTCTCTCACGGGATTTGACTTAGTCCAAGTCCCACCAAATTCTTTCATCTCAGTATTTAAAATTTCTTTATAGGTACCAGGATATGGCACCCCAATGACAAAATCTTTACGCTCAACTGGTGTTAAGTTTAAAACGACGATGACAAAATCTTTTTTTGTTTTGCTGCGTCGAATAAAACTTAAAACTGTATCATCTTTATTGTCCGCATCAATAATTTCAATGGTATCGTAATCGCCTTCTAATTCAAAAAGCGCTTTTTCATCCTTATAAAGAGCGTTTAAAGTTTGCGTAAAATGTTGCATGTTATGATTCATGTCATCATTTAAATCAACCCACTCTAGCCCATGGTCGTACTTCCATTCTAAAAACTGTCCCCACTCACTACCCATAAAGAGTAGTTTTTTCCCTGGGTGTGTCATCATATAGGTGTATAGATTGCGGAGTTGGGAAAACTGTTTATAGCGATCTCCCCACATCTTATGCATTAAGCTTTTTTTGCCATGAACAACTTCATCATGGGAAAGTGGCAAAATATAATTTTCACGCATCATGTACATGAAAGAAAATGTTAAGAGATTGAAATTGTCACGCCGATAGATAGGATCCATTTCGTAAAAACGTAACACATCGTTCATCCAGCCCATATTCCATTTGTAATCAAACCCTAAAGCACCACTTTCAATCATGCCCGTAACTTTGGTCTCAGATGAACTTTCCTCAGCAATCATTAACGCATCAGGGTGAGCTAATTTCACAACCGCATTCAATTTTTGCAAAAAGTAATACCCTTCAAAATTACGATTTCCCCCTTCATGATTTGGCGTCCAAGGGCCTTCATCATAATCGCGGTAAATCATATTAGAAACAGCATCCACCCGAATACCATCCACGTGATAAAATTCCAACCAAAAAAGTGCACTTGAAATTAGAAAGCTTTGCACTTGAGGCTTACCTAGGTCAAAATTAATCGCACCCCAGCGCACATTTTGAGCTCGATCATAATCTTCGTATTCAAAAGTCGGCGTCCCATCATAGTAAGGTAATGTATCTTCATTAATGCAAAAATGCCCCGGCACCCAATCAACTAAAACACCGATGTTTTCTTTATGACAAGCTTCAACAAAATCCTGAAATTCTTCTGGTGTCCCATAATAAGAACTTAGGGCAAAATAGCCAACCAATTGATAACCCCATGATTTCCCTAACGGATGTTCCATTAAAGGCATAAATTCAATATGGGTATAGCCCATTTGTTTCACATAAGGAACCAATTCTTCTTTTAAGTCTGCAAAAGTGTAAGGGGTGTTGTCTTTGTGATGCTTCCAAGAACTGGCATGGACTTCATAAATATTCATTGGACGCTTAAAGTGATTAGTACGCTTTTTTCGTCCTTGCCATAAGCCATCTTTCCACTTCTTTTCTGCCATTGTATGTAAGACAGCTGCACTTCCGGGCCGTTTTTCAAAACGAATTGCAAAGGGATCTATTTTAAAAATCTCGCGACCATTTGCTTGCCGCACTTTAAATTTATAAAGATCACCTTCATTAGATTGAGATGTCGTTAATTCCCAGATACCAGATTCTCTTTTGGATAAAGGAAGTGAATCGTCCCAATCGTTAAAATCGCCCACTAACCACACTTGTTGGGCATTAGGAGCCCAAACCCGGAACACAAAACTGCCATCTGTTTTTTTATGTGCACCTAATAAATGCTGGCTGTAAAAATTTTCCCCTGTTAAAAAACGTTCTTCTGCAACTAGAACGTCATTTGCTTGCTTTTCTTCAACCATACCAGTTTCCTTTCTATCCTGAATATTGCGCATCAACTCATTTTTTCAAATCCAAAAACTAGAAAAAAACTTAAATACCTCGCTAAGTTTTTCTAATATAATAATAACACATTTCTAATCTAAGAAAAGAGTTTTAGCAAAAAAATAACTCCTTTTTCCTAAAAATATTCCATTACATCTTCGTTAATGAAAAAAGCTGACATGTAAAGCGTTTTCAAATATTATTTTGAATACGATAACATTATTGTTAAAATAAAGACCCAGCAAAATCCAATGATTTGACAGCACAAAAAATAAAAGTTATATAACGAAAAGTACGCTTGAAAAGATGACACAATATTATATGAGACTATGATGAGCAATATTATCGTAGAATTGTCTCTTTTTTGCTCAAGAAAAAAGCATCTGATGATTTAAAAATCAGATACTTTAAAATAATTCATAATTTAGAGACTTACCAATTAAAAAAATCCTTTACAATAAGGAAAAACGATGGTAGATGATAATGCTACATTGGAGTGTCCCCATTATCATCAAAAAAATACGGATACTAATGGGTAAATATACAATAAGTAATGCTATAAATAATAATATCAAACCTTGTACAAAAGAATAATAGTAGCCAAAAGGAAAGGCAAAGCGCAACGCCAAATAAGCAAAAAGACTACCCATCGAAATCAACAGAAACTTAAAAAAGACAAATAAAAAATGGTCAAAAGCAGGATGATAATCGAGTGCATGTTGGACGGAAAACAAAGTTTCTGGATTAATCAATAATAAATAAATCGAATAGTATAAACCAAAAAATGCCACCATACCATGACTGACTAATAAAAGGCGTCGGCTCATTTCCTCTCCCCCTCCATTTATAACAATCGTTCTATATAACAATTGTAATCTTTTTTTAATATTTTCGCAATAAAGTTCCATTTTGATTAGTGTTTCAATTGTAATTTTTGTCTTTGTGGTGTATTTTGGAGCAATAAGGAGGGTTTTAATTGGACTTTAAACTTTTATTTATGATTTTTGCTATTAATTTTGCTTATATTACGCTAAATACATTGCGTTTTATGTTGACGATGAAAGGTTATCGCATCATCGCGCCATTAGTAAGTATGGTAGAGATTACAATTTATATCTTAGGTCTTTCAATGGTCTTAGATCGCTTAGATGACCCGATTAATTTATTTGTTTATGCTTTAGGATATGCGGTAGGGATTAGTGTGGGGATTAAAATAGAAGATAAACTCGCCCTAGGCTATATTATGGTTACTGCAATTTTACCTTCTAATACAAATGAAGATAATCATTTACCTAAAGTATTAAGAGACAACGGCTATGGTGTTACCCAAAGCAGTGCACAAGGTCTTGAAGGCGAACGAGTCGTGTTAGAAATATTATCACCACGAAAAAACGAGCGGCAATTATACCAACTCATTAAAAGCGTAGAAGAACGCGCCTTTATCATTTCTTATGAACCCAAATATATTTCTGGTGGCTTTTGGACTAAAAAAGTACGTAAACGCCAACAGCGACAATAAATATAATTGTATCGCCTCTTTTTTGCTAGATAACAATATTTTGGAATACTGCTCTTATCACTTGTAAAATCATCTAATTCTTTTAATTAAACTAACTTTTAAGCGTATTACTTAAAAGTTAGTTTTTTCTTTATCAGATTAAATTAATAAACAACTTTTTTTATGAGAATAATTCGACATTTACTTATTATTTTGTTATTATTAATGAGAATAAATGTTTGGAGCGAAGTTATGTCGAATTTAAAATTACTAAAGTATCTTACCGTAGCGTGTGGATTTATTGCTACGATTCTTTTTATTTCTACGGTATTTACTGATTATTTTGCTAGCACACTCGCAAGTAAATTATCATTAAATGTACTAGGAGAAAGTAACATTGTAGCAAATTTTTTTAATCATCTTTTTATTTTTTTTACTGTCGTTTTTAGCGGCCTGCTCTATTACTATTGCAAAAAAACCGATAAATCGGAATTTAAAGAAGCCACTTTTTTTTATTTCATTGCCTTTTTAATCTTATTTTTACGTACCTTCCTTCCTAGTGGCGACGTTCACTCCTTTACCTATCTTCTGGCTGCAGGTATACAAATATTAGCCACTCTAATGGCACTCTTCTTCTTTTTAATCGTCTTTTTAAACCGAAGATATCCTTTTTTATTTGCGGCTTTGATGATGGTGGATATTTTAATATATATGGGAAGTGTACTATATAGTGTCTTATTAACGGATTTTTCTCTTCCTAACCTAGGCAGTAATATTGCAGCTAGCATTAATATTACTTTTTTCAGTCTTTTCTTTTTAACAACACCAATAAAAAAAGAAAAAACCATCTAAAAAAATAGGTATGACGTATGACAAAAGATTTGTCATACGTCATACCTATTTTTTTCAAATAAAGACTGCCAAAGAAAGAACTTCTACTTAAACCAGCGGAAAAATTTATAAATTTGAGCCATTATTTTCTTAAAATTTCTCATTATGCTAGAAATTAATCACCTCTATCACAACCATTTAGCATTAAAAAGTTAGGTTATAAAAAAGAAGTGATCACTCACTTCTAGAACAAACTAGTTTTCAACCCACAATTCTTTAATGACACCATTAGTATAAACTTTATATAGTGATTCAACTTTACGTTTTGGACTTGAGGCTACAATTAAATAAAACTTTCCGTTAGTATCATAATCCAGATCTCCTACGACTTTGTATGAAAGTGGTCGATTATCGTAGTTTGCATTGTCTATTAAATATTTAATTGCTTGTGGGGCGGTAACAATAAAATTATTTTCAATTAACCAATCCACCACAATAGGAACAATGGTTTGGGCGCCAATTTTTTGTTTTTGTTGAATTGCCAAAATAACTTCGCCATCAGAAAATTGACTCTCATCAATTTGATTGGTTTTAAGTTCTAATCGGGCAGCTTCTACTTCTGCCATTGAAATAAATTGAACCATTGAACCTGTCGCCTTTACTTTCCCATTTACATATTCCCTTTTGATTTTCTCCATCCAAAAGTCCCCCCAAATTTATTCTATAATAATAATATCATTTTATTATTATAATTTCAATGATTTTATTATCGTTTTTTAATTTTACGCGAATAAAAATGAGTGCTTTGCTCAAAAAATCATATTATTCGTATCGATTCCCCACAAATTAGCTTATTAGCTAAAAAAACGCTCTTTGATAAACAAAAAGCGTTTGCTATCTCATTTAATTTTCATTTAATAAAATAAACTGCAGCGTTTGGGCGTTTTGTGCTGCTAAATAACTCGTTAATAATAGTCGCCATTTTAGCAGATCTGTCTTTTCAAACTTCATTTTTTCATCAGTATGAGCTAAAAGAGGTACCTTTAATTCTAAACTACTTTCTTCATTAACCATTAAAATTCCAGTCAACGATAATGCCCGACTAAAAATAGACGGACGAACCTTTTTACCCTTTACTACTCTTTCAATAATATAAGCAAACTGCAAACCTGCATAGATTGGATCTACATCGCCTAAAATGGCATATAAAGGATTGGTTTCAGTTAATTGTTCTTGTTTTAACGCTTCAAAGTAAGAAGGGATAGTGTCATATTTAGCATCTAATTGACAACTAACAAATTGTAAAGTATCACTTTTAAACAAAGCGACTTCTGCTAACGCAATCGTATCTATTACACCGTAAAAATAATCTTGCTTCATGAGATGTTCATAATCCTCAAATGCTGCCACTATAGCAGCAGAGCTTTGTTGTAATTGGCTTAGTGTAATTTGAAAATCTGCTTTCTTTTCTATGGCTGTCACTAACTCTTTTGTAACGATTGGAAACAATAACCGATACCGCCGCTCTTCTCTTAAAATTAAGTTTAGTTCAATCGCCAGGTCAATTGTTTTTTCTAAATTTTTCATCGGAATATTTTTCTTCAAATCACGTAAAATAGTTCCTTCATGCAGATATAAATAGCTACAAAGTTGCTGAAAAGTAGCACTATGCGCTAAATTTTGATAGTCCTCATTTTTACCACCACCGTAATAAAATTTCATCTTTTAACATTACTCCTTGTTTTTAAGCTTACATTCCATATAAAAAACCCGAGAGAGCGGTTTTCTTTATTACCACAATAGTAATAAAGAAAAATCCTGCTCTCATTCGGGCGTACTTTATCATTTAGTATTTAACTCGACTAGCTTAACTAAAAGCTTCAGTTAATTGCGGTACAACTTGTTTTTTACGGGAAACCACACCTTTTAATAACGCGCGGCTATTTTCTAACTTCGTATCAAAAGCAGCTTCAACTTTTTCTTTTGGCTCGCCTACAACTAATAACTCAGAATCACTATCTAAGATGTTGGTTACAATTAAAACGAATAAATCATAGCCATTTTTCTCATTTTCTTCTGTCATGGCCGCTTCCAATTCAGCTTGACGATTGAAAACTTCATCTAAATCAACTGTATTAACTTGGCCAATGCGAATGTTTTTATCTCCCATTGGAAAGCTTTTAGCATCAAGATCTAATAAAAAGCTAGCAGATTTATCGCTTAAATTTGTACCAGCTTTCAACATATCTAAACCATATTTTTCATAATCTGTTTCAGCTAGTTCAGCAAGTTCTTTTGCTGCAGCGATATCTTCTGGTGTACAAGTTGGAGATTTAAATAATAATGTATCGGAAATAATCGCAGATAACATCATTCCAGCAATTGCTTTAGGAATTTCTACTCCTGCTTCTTTGTATAATTTCAAAACAATGGTACTAGTACACCCAACAGGTTCAGCGCGGTAGTATAGCGGATTAGCAGTTTCAAAGTTGGCAATCCGATGATGGTCTACAACGGCCAAAATATTAACGTCTGCAATATCGTTTACACTTTGTTGAAATTCATTGTGGTCAACTAACATTACATTTTCTGTATCTTCTTTAGCATTTGTAATAACACGCGGAGCTTTTAAGTCAAAGTAATCTAACGCGTATTGTGTTTCTTCACTTGGTGTACCTAATGCAACAGCTTCAACTGTTTCTTCACGTAATGTATCTTGCAAATGAGCAAAGGCAATTGCTGCTCCGATTGCATCAGTATCTGGATTTTGATGACCAAAAACTAAAATTTTTGACATATAAGACACTCCTTTAATAATCATAGGTTTTACATTCTTCTTTATGATAGCAAAAAACAGGAAAGATTCAATCAAAAATGCATCTTTCCTGTTAAATTTAACGGGTTAAATATTTTGTATAATTATCAGTATGCAAAAGCTCTTTGGCATTTTTAACCCGATCTTCAGCCGGCGGTTCAATTCCTTCTAAAGGATATTTTAATCCCATTTCCTGCCATTTGTATTTGCCCATCGTATGATACGGTAAGATTTCTACCTTATCGACATTTTGTAAAGTTTGAATAAAGGCATCTAAACGAATCAAATACTCGTCATAATCGCTTCGATGCGGGACTAATACATGCCGAATCCAAACCGGTTTTTGGATTTCAGATAAATAAGTTGCCATTTCTAAAATCGGTGTATTGGCTTGTTTGGTCAGTTTTTTATGGGCGTCGTTATCGATATGTTTAATATCAAATAACAATAAATCCGTATATTCCATTAACGTATTGAATTTGGAAAAGAAAGGTTCGGCTTTGGTGAAGGGTTGGCCACACGTATCTATTGTCGTATGTACACCGGCAGCTTTGGCTTTTTGAAATAAATCAATTAAAAAGTCCATTTGAAGCAATGGCTCCCCACCACTTACGGTAATCCCGCCTTTTTCTCCCCAAAATTCTTGATATTTTAACGCTTCTGCTAAAACATCATCAGCGGTACGTTCTGTTCCGGTCCCAATTTTCCACGTATCCGGGTTATGACAAAATTCACACCGCATGCGGCAGCCTTGGGTAAAGACGATAAAACGAATTCCCGGGCCATCAACGGAACCAAAACTTTCAGTAGAATGAATACGTCCTGTCACAGTCATAAAGAGGACTTCCTTTCGTATTTGAAAACAGCACTTTTGGCTTACTTTTTATTTTCTCGCGTGTTTTCTTTTATTAAAAACAAAAGTGGCGGATAGTTTCCCATCCGCCACCGTATCGTACTTTTTAATTACATCGATTCGTGCATAGTCCGTGCAATTACATCATCTTGTTGTTCTTTTGTTAACTTGATGAAGTTCACGGCATACCCAGATACCCGAATAGTTAATTGTGGGTATTTTTCTGGATGCGCTTGGGCATCTAGTAATGTGTCACGGTTGAAGACGTTAATGTTCAAGTGGTGACCACCTTTTGCAGCATAGCCGTCTAACATGGTTGCTAAGTTTTCTTCTTGTGTTGCTTCATCGCGCCCTAATGCTTTTGGTACGATAGAGAATGTGTTTGAAATACCATCTAATGAGTAATCGTATGGTAATTTCGCTACAGAAGAAAGACTAGCTAAAGCACCGTGAGTGTCGCGACCGTGCATTGGGTTTGCCCCTGGTGCGAATGGTTCACCGGCACGACGTCCGTCTGGTGTGTTCCCTGTTTTCTTACCATAAACCACATTAGACGTAATCGTAAGGATTGAAGTCGTATGTTTTGAGTCACGGTAAGTTTTGTTACGTTTTACTTTTGTCATGAAGGTCTTCAATAAGTTCACAGCGATTTCGTCTACGCGATCATCGTTGTTCCCATATTTTGGATAATCCCCTTCAATTTCGTAATCTTCTACGATACCATTTTCATCTCGAATTGTTTTAACTTTCGCGTATTTAATGGCAGATAATGAGTCAACGGCAACAGAGAAACCGGCAATACCAGTTGCCATGGTACGTAAGATATCAGTATCTTGTAACGCCATTTCAATGCGTTCGTAAGAATATTTGTCGTGCATGTAGTGAATGATGTTTAAAGTGTTCACATAAAGTTCTGTGATCCAGTCCATCATTGTGTCATATTTTTCCATGACTTCGTCATACGCTAAGTATTCTGAAGTAATTGGTTGGAATTTAGGTCCGACTTGCGCTTTAGATTTTTCATCTACCCCACCGTTAATCGCATATAACAATGTTTTCGCTAAGTTGGCACGCGCACCGAAGAATTGCATTTGTTTACCAATACGCATTGCAGAAACACAACAAGCAATTCCGTAGTCGTCACCCCAATGTGGACGCATTACATCGTCGTTTTCATATTGGATGGCAGACGTTTGAATACTCATTTTCGCACAGAATGTTTTGAAGTTATGTGGCAAACGAGTTGACCATAAAACCGTTAAGTTTGGTTCTGGCGCAGGGCCTAAGTTTGATAACGTGTGTAAGAAACGGAAACTATTTTTTGTCACCATGTGGCGTCCGTCTTCTCCGACACCTGCGATTGATTCGGTTACCCAAGTTGGATCTCCAGAGAACAAAGCGTTGTAATCTGGTGTCCGGGCAAATTTCACCAAACGTAATTTCATTACAAAATGATCGACAATTTCTTGTGCTTCTTCTTCTGTTAAAACGCCGTTTTGTAAGTCACGTTCTACATAAATATCTAAGAAAGTAGAGGTACGACCAAGCGACATTGCCGCACCATTTTGTTCTTTAATCGCAGCTAAGTAACCAAGGTATAACCATTGGAAAGCTTCTTTTGCATTTGAAGCGGGTTGTGAAATATCAAAACCATAAATCGTACCCAATTCTTTTAATTCGTTTAGGGCACGTAATTGTTCGTTTAATTCTTCCCGTTGACGAATGATATCATCAGACATAACCCCATTGCCACAGTTCAATAAGTCTTTTTGTTTTTCTTTGATTAAAAAGTCAACCCCGTATAAGGCAACACGACGGTAATCCCCGATAATACGACCACGACCGTAAGCATCTGGTAAACCTGTAATAACACCTGAGCGACGAGCTGCCCGCATTTCAGGCGTGTATGCATCAAATACTCCTTGGTTATGGGTTTTACGATAGTCACGGAAAATGTGTGAAACTTCTGAATCAATTTCATAACCATAAGCTTCTGCCGCTTGTTCAGACATGCGGATACCGCCAAATGGTTGTAAGCTACGTTTAAATGGTTTTTCCGTTTGGAAACCTACTACTGTTTCTAAATCTTTGTTTAAATAACCAGGACCATGAGAAGTGATGGTGGAGACAACTTTTGTATCCATGTCTAAAACGCCACCAGCTTCACGTTCTTTCTGGTTTAATTTCATTACTTGATCCCAAAGTTTTGTGGTTGCTTCAGTTGGACCAGCTAGAAATTCATCAGTACCGTCAAATTGTGTGTAGTTTGCTTGGATAAAATCACGTACGTTTACTTCGTTTTGCCAAGCTTTACCTTTAAATCCGTTCCATTGTTCCATTGAATGGACCTCCTTAAAAATTCGCTATACTTTATGTAACAGCTTTACGAACACAGTATAACACATCGTTTTTACTTTGCAAGCATTTTCTTGTGTTTCATTGAACAATTTCATTTGTTATCTTACAAACCATTATGTAAACACTGTCATATCAGTAATATCAACACACTTGAAGAGTTTATCTTTTTATTAAATAAGCCTTTTCATCATTTATCATGCTCACAAAAAAGCATTTCTGTATTAACACAGAAATGCTTTTCAAATACAATCATTATAACAGGTTAATCTTTTACAATAATCGGATGTTTTAATTCTTGCACATCTATTATTTGACCACCCTTTTTTTCATCCATAACAAAAGAACCATTTGAAGTACGATCTGAAATATTGAAATTGGCAACATCGATTTCTGTTTGTTGTCCTTTTTGATTTGTAAGTAACAAGGTTTGATCACTGCCATTTCCCATATAAATGACACGATGAGGATTATTTTTTAATTCGCGTAAGACCATTAAGCCGCGTTTTGCACGTCCTAATTGATTCAACTCTTGCGCTAACATGCGTTTGACTGCTCCTCTTTGGGTCACAATGACAATTGGATTATCTCCCATTCGGTATACGAGTTGGCCATTGACGACAAAATCTTCATCCTTTAGATTAATTGATTTAACCCCAGATGCTTTAGGACCAACAACAGGAACTTCACTTAACGCATAACGCAAACCAAAACCACGATGGCTGACTAAAAATACATCTAATTCGTCATTTTCATCCACTAAAAAGACATTTGTGATTACATCTTCAATATCTTTAAATTTTATAATCGCAAGCGGTCTGCTCTTATACGTCCGCCAAGGCTCAAATTCTGTCATTTTGGTTTGTTTAATTAAACCATTTTTGGTGATGACAACAAAATTCTTAGCAGGATCTAACTGCTTATAAGGATAGACTGCAATAATCGCTTCATCCACAGCCATATTAAGCATCGTTTGAGAAATGTGTTCTCCGATTTCTTTCCAGCGTAAATCCGGTAGTTCATGAACTGGTCGGTAGATGACATTTCCTTTATTGGTAATCAGTAAAAGATGATCCAATGTGTTCACTTCACCGGTGTATAAAACAAAGTCGCCATCTTTCATTCCTAATTCTTCTGGTTTAGAAGCTGCATAAGAACGTAGACTACTCCGTTTAATATAGCCATCGTGAGTTACGGAAACAACGACATCTTCTTGGGCAACAAGAACTTCTGTTTCAATTTTTAACTCTTTAATTTCCGCTTCAATTTGTGTCAAACGAGGTTGTCCATATTGCTTTTTAACTTCTTTCAACTCTTTTTTAATGACACTTAAAAGCTCTCCTTCATCCGCCAATATTTTTTTCAATTCAGCAATATAATCAGCTAATTCTTTTGCTTCTTGTTGTAATTGCGTGATGTCGGTATTGGTTAGGCGATATAATTGCAAATTCACAATTGCTTCTGCCTGGGCTTCTGTGAATCCATGAGCGATAATTAAATTGTTTTTAGCATCTTTTTTGTCTTTACTACCACGAATAGTGGCGATGACTTCGTCTAAAATCGACAATGCTTTCATTAAACCGTCGACAATATGTTGTCGTTTTTGTGCTTTCTCCAATTCAAAACGGCTGCGTCTTATAACGACATCGCGTCGATGTTTAATATAACTTTTTAGAATTGTCAGTAACCCGACTTGTTTCGGGCGCATTTCATCAATTGCGACCATATTGAAGTTATAGTTAATTTGTAATTCTGTGTTTTTGAATAAATAGTTTAAGATTCCTTCTGCATTGGCATCCTTTTTTAGCTCCACGACAATTCGTAAACCGGTACGATCGGTTTCATCCCGTACTTCTGCGATACCGTCAATTTTTTTGGCTAAACGAATTTCATCAATTTTCTTCACGAGCGTCGCTTTATTAACTTCATAAGGAATTTCAGTCACCACAATTTGTTCTTTATTTCCTTTAATTTTTTCAATCTCCGTTTTTGAACGTAAGATGACTTTTCCTCTACCCGTTTCATAGGCTTTTTTTAGTTCGGCTTTCCCTTGTAAAATACCACCAGTAGGAAAGTCAGGTCCTGGAATAAATTCCATTAATTTATCCAAAGTCGCCTTAGGATGATCAATCAAATAAATAGTGCCATTAATAACTTCAGTTAAATTATGAGTGGGAATTTCTGTTGCATACCCCGCTGAAATACCGGTAGAACCATTGACTAAAAGATTAGGAAACTTCGCTGGTAAAACAGTTGGTTCTTTTTCTGTATCATCAAAGTTCCAGACCATATCAATGGTTTCTTTTTCAATATCTTTTAGTAATTCACTACTTAATTGGGATAATCTTGCTTCGGTATAACGCATTGCAGCTGGTGGGTCACCATCCATACTCCCGTTATTACCATGCATTTCAATCAAAATTGCACGTAATTTCCAATCTTGACTCATCCGAACCATCGCTTCATAAATACTACTATCGCCATGGGGATGATAATTCCCCATGATATTACCGACAGATTTCGCTGATTTACGAAATGCTTTTTCGTAAGTATTGCCATCTTTATTCATACTAAATAAAATACGGCGTTGAACTGGCTTTAAACCATCACGAATGTCTGGTAAAGCTCGCTCTTGAATAATATATTTTGAATAGCGGCCAAAGCGGTCGCCCATGACCTCTTCAAGTGTTAATTCTTGAACATTATGATTGTGTTCCACTTCGCCACCTCCTAGTCGTCAAATAAATTAATTTCTGAAAAATCATCATTTTGGTCATCTGAATTTTTGGCATGTGCCTTTTCTTCATCAAAAATTTCGCTGTTAGGAGCTTCTTCATCTACTTTTTTCTCCAAAATACTCCCGTCTTCTTCCAATGAAAACTGAACATGACTTTCAATCCACTTTCTTCGAGGTTCAACTTTATCTCCCATTAAAGTGGTAACGCGTCGCTCAGCTTTTGCGGCGTCGTCAATTCGCACGCGAATTAATGTCCGCGTTTCAGGATCCATCGTGGTCTCCCATAACTGTTCGGCATTCATTTCACCCAAACCTTTGTAGCGTTGCAACATATAACCTTTGCCTACTTTTTGAATGACTTGTTGCAATTCTTCATCAGTCCAAGCGTATTCAGTGACTGCTTTTTTACCTGCGCCTTTTGAAACTTTGTAAAGGGGTGGTAACGCAATATAGACTTTTCCCGCTTCAATTAATGGCTTCATGTAGCGATAAAAGAAAGTAAGTAACAGCACCTGAATGTGGGCGCCATCGGTATCGGCATCGGTCATAATAATAACTTTGTCATAATTACAGTCTGCAATTGTAAATTCCGGTCCCACGCCCGCTCCAATAGTATAAATCATCGTATTGATTTCTTCATTTTTTAAAATATCTTGTAGTTTCGCTTTTTCAGTGTTAATCACTTTTCCTCGCAATGGCAAAATCGCTTGAAACTTGCGATCACGCCCTTGTTTGGCAGAACCACCGGCAGAATCCCCTTCGACTAAATACAGTTCATTTCGCTTCGGATTGCGAGATTGCGCTGGCGTCAATTTACCAGAAAGTAATGACTCTCCTTTTTTGCGCTTTTTACCGGTACGACTTTCTTCTCGTGCTTTGCGTGCCGCTTCTCTAGCTTCTCTAGCTTTAATGGCTTTTCGTACAAGCATTTGGCTCATTTCACTGTTTTCTTGCAAATAAAAACCAAGCTGCTCACCTAAAACACCGTCAACTGCATTTCGAGCACTAGGAGTACCAAGTTTTTCTTTTGTTTGACCTTCAAATTGTAATAAATTCTCTGGTACTCGGACAGAAAGAACAGCAGCTAACCCTTCTCTAAAATCGCTACCTTCTAAGTTGCGGTCTTTTTCTTTTAGTAAGTTTACTTTACGGGCATACTCGTTAAAAGCTTTCGTTAAAGAAGCTTTCATCCCTGCTTCATGAGTACCGCCATCTTTTGTGCGGACATTATTAACAAAGGACAAAATATTTTCTGAATAGCCATCGTTATACTGCATTGCTACTTCAACTTCAATTCCATCTTTTTCACCATTAAAATAAATAACCGGTGTCAATGAATCTTTTTCTTCGTTTAGATAGCTTACGAATTCTTTAATGCCTTCTTCAAAATGAAAGACATCAACGACAGGTTCTTCACCTCTTAAATCAGTCAACGTAATTTTAACATCTCGCAATAAAAAGGCTGATTCTCTTAACCGTTCTGCTAAAGTTTCATAAGAAAATTTAATGGTTGAAAAAATTGTATCATCAGGTAAAAAAGTAACGGTGGTTCCATTTTTCTTTTTTGTTTTACCCAGTTTTTTTAAAGTTCCTTGAGGCTTACCACCATCTTTGAACTTCTCCTCATACGCAATTCCATCACGAACAATAGTTACTGTTAGCCATTTTGATAATGCGTTAACGACACTAGCTCCCACACCGTGAAGACCACCAGACGTTTTGTAACCGCCCTGACCAAATTTTCCGCCGGCATGTAAAACAGTAAAGATTACTTCGACTGTGGGGATGCCAGACGCATGCATTCCAACAGGCATACCTCGACCGTTATCACTAACAGTAATGCTATTATCTTGATTAATTGTAACAGCAATCTCATTTCCAAAACCTGATAGTGCCTCATCAACAGAATTATCGACTATTTCATAAACTAAATGATGTAAGCCCCGGCTATCAGTTGAACCAATGTACATTCCTGGACGTTTTCGAACTGCCTCAAGTCCTTCTAAGACTTGAATGGAGGCATCATTATACTCAGTTGTTTTTTTTGCCAAAGCAAACGCTCCTTTGATAAAAGTAATGGGCTAAGCCCGCTTATACCTTTTTTCACGCAACTTAAAAGTGCGCTTCCTCTATCTTACTCTAAAAAACCGGTGAAAAAAAGTCTTAAATATCCCCAGATAATTAAAGCCATGCTTTTTTAGGCTACAAACACAAGGGAAACGTACGTTCTCCTCTGTTAAAAATTTTTACTTAATTTTTTTCTTTTTTAGTTATCTAGCTAAATATGACCTTTTTATCGTAATTCTAAGTTTCCCCTTAACAAATTATGCTAGATGGGTGTGATTCTAATTTACACAACAAAAACATAGAAAAAACTAAGTAAGCTCTTTTTACACCACTTTTAAAAGTCGGTTTCAAAAACTTACTTAGTTTTTAAATTAAGCAATCATTTTATTTAACTCGATTTTAATGCAACGATCCATAATGACGTTATTTCTTCCCGCCTCTTCAAGCATCGCTGCAGCTTCTTCACTTTGCAAACCTAATTGGGCCCAAAAAACTTTAGCATCGGTTTTTAAAAAATCAGCTGCAACTGCTGGTAAAAATTCACTACGCCGGAAAATATCAACAATGTCAATTTTCTCTGGCACACTGACTAAATCAGCATATACTTTTTCACCTAAAATTTCGTCACCAGCATACTGAGGATTGACGGGAATAATACGATAGCCCCGATTTTGCAACAAACGTGCAATTTGAAAACTAACGCGATCTTCTTTTGGACTCAAACCCACCACCGCAATATTTTTGGCATCCTTTAAGATTTGAAAAATTTGTTCTTGATTAGGATTTTTAAACATAAAAAACACTCCTTTTAAAATGAAATAGCAATCAATTAGACTATACGCTAATGAAGAAATATTGGCAAAGAGTTGTTCCTGTAATTCTTTCATGCTAAAATGACGCTAGTTTGAAGAATTGAGGTTTTTTATGAAAATAATTATTTTACTAATAATCGCCTATTTACTAGGCTCGATTCCCTCTGGCGTTTGGATTGGAAAACTATTCTATCAAAAAGATATTCGGCAATTTGGCAGTGGTAATACTGGTACTACTAATACTTTTCGGGTTTTAGGTAAAACTGCTGGCACTATTGTTTTACTGATGGATATCTTAAAAGGAACTTTCGCTACACTTTTACCTACGTTATTTCACGTCAATAATATCAATCCATTATGGTTTGGTGTCTGTGCTATTTTAGGTCATACTTTTCCAATTTTTGCTGGCTTTAAAGGTGGAAAAGCAGTTGCAACTAGCGCTGGGATGTTATTAGGTTACAGCCCTATTTTCTTTTTATACTCCGCTACAATTTTTGTTGTCAGCTTGTTTGTGACAAGTATGGTAAGTTTAACAAGTATGATTGCAGCCGTTTTAATTACACTGTCGACTGTCATCTTACCTGAGATTTGGCCACAAGTATTACCAGAACATAATTGGTTGTTAACTTTAATCGCTTGTGGATTAACTATTTTCATTTTTTATCGGCACCGCGATAACATTACCCGAATTAAAAATGGCACTGAAAGCCATATCCCTTTTGGTTTAAATCGTGATAAAAAAGATTGATTCCCAAAAAGACCTTTAAAAGTTTAAAACTTTTAAAGGTCTTTTTATAGTTACTTGACAGTAATAGCGTATTTCGTAGTGAATTTTTCTCGCCCTGCTAATTGCTGAATACCTAGTTTTTCAATTAATTCACCTGTAGCATCTGTAGTGTCGGCAATCCCACACCACGGTTCAATACAGACAAAAGGTGATTCTGTTGGATAAGGCGACCAAATTCCAACATAAGGCATATCTTTATAACTAAGGGTCACACTATGCGGCGATTTTTCACTACAAATAGAGATTGCGTTTAAACCTTTTGTTTCAAAAATTACTGCATCATTTTTGAACATATCATGGGTTAAAGCTAGATTTGTATTCGTTTGTCCCAATGTTCGTTGCTCTAAGTCAATGTAATTACCTTCAAGAGGTAAACTTAAACGCGATTTACGTGGTGAGAAAGCTAAATAGTAATCTTCAAAATTTAAGCCTTTTTCCAGTGGCACATTAAAAGCTGGGTGCCCACCAATTGAAAAGAACATTTCGTCTTCAGCTAAGTTTTCGACTTCATATTTTACTGTTAAACCATCCCCACCCAGTTCATAACGAATAATCAGTTCAAAATCAAAAGGAAAAATAGCTTTTGTTTTTTCAGTTGCTTTCAAAATAAAACTCGCACTATCATCACTTTTTTCTAATAGTGCAAAATCCATATCCCGGGCAAAGCCATGTTTGGACATGTGATATGTTTCCCCTTTGTACTGATAACTATCTTCTTTTAATGCCCCGACAATCGGAAATAATACTGGCGCGTGTTTGCCCCAATACTTTGGATTTGCTTGCCAAATATATTCTAAATTTGTCGTTTTGCTAACTAAACTTTGTAACTCTGCACCATGTAACGCAATTTTGGCACGTAATTGATCATTTTCAATTGTAACCGTCATATACGGCACCTCCTCATTTAGCTATCTGAACTTTTACTTATTTCCCTTAGTGACTGTGTTTATCCAATTCTTCTTTAAAACGTTTATTTAAAACTCGTAGGTATGTCCCCTTCATTCCTAATGAACGGGATTCAATAATACCAGCAGATTCCAATTTACGTAAAGCATTAACGATCACAGAACGGGTGATGCCAATCTCATCGGCAATGTTAGAAGCAGTTAAACGCCCTTCATCTCCTTGTAGAGCGGCAAAAATCGCTTGTACTGCTTTTAATTCACTATAAGAAAGGGTGCTAATCGCCATTTGAACAGCAGTAGCACTTCTGACATCCGCTTCAATATCACGGGATTTTTGATATAAAAATTGCATCCCTACTACCGTCGCACCATACTCTGCTAATACCAAATCATCTTCATCAAAAGCAGTATCCATTCGGGCTAAAATAATTGTTCCCAAACGTTCTCCTGCCCCAAAGATTGGCACCACTGTCGTTAAACCATTCGGATATTTTTCTCGTTGCTCAATTGGAAAGGCAGTCATATCAGAAGAAATAGGAATATTGGCTTCAGTTTTAGTTAAATGATCTACCATATCTGTGTAGATTTGTGGAAATTGTTTTTCTTCAAACATATTTTTAACGCGATCATTATTCACATCATGTTTTTCATTAAACCCTAACAAAACACCTTCACTGCTGATAATATAGGCGTTACTATCTAAAATATCCCCTAAAATTAACGCCATATTGTTATAAGGCAGGTCTAATGTCATATCAAACGTATTCTTTTGTTGGAGTAATTGATTGATACGGCGGGTTTTGTCTAATAAAGTTGTCATCTTTTTCATTTTCCTTCCTGTGATTACAAAATATAGCGACTTAAATCTTGATTTTCAACAATCGCATCCAGTTTCTCTTCAACATACGCAGCTGTAATTGTAATTTCTCCCATTTGCATGTCAGGAGCTTCAAACAATAAGTCTTCCAACAGTTTTTCTAAAATCGTATGCAAGCGTCTGGCGCCAATATTATCGGTATCACGGTTAACATCAAAGGCGATTTGAGCAATCTTTTCAATTGCTTCTTTGGTGAAGATCACTTTAACATTTTCTGTTCCAATTAATGCAATGTATTGTTTAATCAACGAATTATTAGGTTCTGTTAAAATTTTAACAAAGTCTTCAGCACTCAAGTCATCTAATTCAACTCGAATTGGGAAGCGGCCTTGTAATTCTGGAATCAAATCACTTGGTTTTGCCACATGAAAGGCACCGGAAGCGATAAATAGAATATGATCTGTTTGAATCATGCCATATTTGGTATTTACTTGAGAACCTTCTACAATAGGTAAAATATCCCGTTGAACTCCTTCTCTTGAGACTTCACCAGATTGCTGAGAGCGAGATGTAATTTTATCAAATTCATCGATAAAGATGATTCCATTTGCTTCAGCTAAACGAATAGCTTCACTGTGAATATCTGCATCATTAACCAGTTTGGCCGACTCTTCTTGGACCAAAAGTTCCCGTGCTTCTTTGACTGTCACAGTACGCTCTACTTTCTTTTGCGGTTTTAATGCAGCTAGTGTTTCGTTAATATCAATCCCCATTTGTTCCAAGCCATTATTCATCATTGGCCCTTTTGTTTGGGGCTCATCAATTTCAATCGTGACTTCTCTTTCATCTAAGGCACCACGTTCTAACTGTTCAAAAATCGCTTGACGATTTGTTTTAATTTCTTCAGTTAATTCTTCTTTTGGCTCTTCTTGTTGGGTATTAAAAATATTCATCATTTGTTCATAAGGATTACTCGTCTTCTTTTGTTCTTTTTTAATTCCTGGCACCAATACTTTTACCAAACGACGATTGGCTTTTTTTACAGCCCGGGTATAAACACGGCTATATTGCTCTTTACGAACAATTTGAATCGCATTTTCGACTAAATCTCTAACCATCGATTCAACATCGCGCCCTACATAACCCACTTCAGTAAATTTTGTTGCTTCCACTTTTACAAACGGCGCTTGAACAATTTTAGCTAAGCGACGTGCGATTTCTGTTTTACCGACCCCAGTTGGTCCGATTAAAAGAATATTTTTAGGGGTCACATCTTGTTGCATTTCTTCATCTAGTTGTAAACGACGATAACGATTGCGTAACGCTACAGCAACCGCTTTTTTGGCGTCTTTTTGACCGACAATATATTGATCGAGTTCTGACACAATTTGCCGGGGTGATTTTGTCATTTCATTCATAAGCTTCCCTCACTACATTTCTTCCACAATAATATTGTGGTTAGTAAAAATACAAATGTCAGCTGCAATATTTAATGCATTTTCGGCAATTTCTTTAGCTGTCATTTCATCATTGTTGTATTTTTTCATTGCCCGCGCTGCCGCTAAAGCGTAATTGCCACCAGAACCGATGGCTAAAATTCCGTCATCTGGCGTAATCACTTCACCAGTACCTGAAACAAGTAGCATTTCTTCTTTATTCATCACGATCAGCATTGCTTCTAATTTTTGCATAGCTTGTTGGGTGCGCCACTCTTGGGCTAATTCAACAGCTGCTCGTTGCAAATTGCCATTATATTCATTTAATTTAGCTTCAAATTTTTCTTCTAAAGTAAAAGCATCCGCCACGCTACCGGCAAAACCGACCACTACCTCGCCATGATAAATTCGGCGTACTTTTCTAGCAGTCCCTTTCATTACAACTTGTTCTCCCATGGTAACTTGGCCATCTCCGGCCATTGCAAACTTGCCGTCTTTTTCCACTGCACAAATAGTAGTGGAATGAAATTGTGATTCCATTTTAGTCCTCCTAAATTTTCAATTGCCTATTCGTGTGCCCGCGGATGAAATTTACGGTAATTATTTTGTAAACTCTCCTTTGTTACGTGGGCATATATTTGAGTTGATGATAAATTGGCATGTCCTAATAATTCTTGTACGGTTCGCATATCTGCCCCATTATTTAGTAAATGAGTGGCAAAAGTATGCCGTAACATATGGGGATGAATTTTACTATCTAAACTACTTTTTTTAATCAGCTGATTAAAAATATACTCAATCCCTCTAGTGGTAATTGGGCCACCTCGCTGATTAACAAACACAAAAGGATGATCTTGTGCACTTTTTTCCATCAAGTATGGTCTAGCTAATGTCAAATATTCTTGCAAAGCTACTTGAGCATACGAACCAAAAGGAACATAGCGATCTTTACTGCCTTTACCATGAATCAATAAGACTTCACCTTGCCAGTCAATTGCATCTAATGTTAATTTGGCACACTCGCTTACCCGTAAACCAGAACCATAGATAATTTCCAGCAAGGCTCGATTACGAATCTCAAGTGGTTTATCCCCTTGGGCAGCTTGAAAGAGCGCTGCCATTTCATTTTCATAAAAAAAACGAGGTAACTTGCTATTTTGCTTTTTTAAATGAATATAAGAAAACGGATTTTCTTCAATTACTTCTTGCTTTAATAAATATTGATAAAAAGAACGCAAACTGGCAATTTTGCGACTAATTGAATTGCGACTGTATTGGTGTTCGTTTAAAAAACTCAAGTAGACCCGTACGTCACGATGGTCAATGTGTAAAAAATCACTGTCGCCGCTTTCTTTTAAAAAGTCACGAAAATCTTGCAAATCTTCTTGATAAGCTGCCGTCGTTAAAACAGAATAGCCTCTCTCAAATTGCAAGTAACGAAAAAATTCTTGTGGCCAGTCAAATGTTGTCATTATACACCTCATTTCTGTCCGCAATTAATGTAGCATACAACGAATTAAAAAACAAACAAATTGTCAGAATTTAAACAATATTTCCTTCTTTTATCACAATTTACACAATATTGTCATATTTTTTTCTAAAAAAATGCTGATAAAAAGGATGCTAACAAGGATGACACAACTTTTTAAGCTTTTTAAAACTTGTCATTCACATGTCAGCTTTACCATAAAAAAGGTAACAAACTTTATTCTCTTTTGCAATCGATAAAATGTCGCAACTATTTCACCTTAACATATTTGAAATTACATCAAACGATTAAAAATTTTTATTCAAATGACGCCAAAAAAGCCATGACATAAGTCATAGCTTTTTGCTTTAAATTTCTGTTTGAGCTAAGTGATCTAACGCCCGTTCGGCTAATGTTTGATAGCGCAATTTCTTATCACGAATACGTTCAGGTAATTCTGGTAACAGACCAAAATTCGCATTCATCGGTTGAAAATGTTTGCCTTCTGCGTGAGTAATATAATATGCCATTGAACCAATGACAGTTTCTTGTGGCATCGTTAAAAGATCTTGTCCTAAAGCTAAACGCGCAGCATTTCGGCCAGCTAATAAGCCGCTGGCAGCACTTTCTACATAACCTTCTACACCAGTCATTTGACCGGCAAAAAAGAGATCATCTCGTTTAACAGACTGATATGTCGGACGTAATAATTCTGGTGAATTCATAAAACTATTACGATGCATGACGCCATAACGCACGAATTCTGCATTTTCTAAGCCAGGGATCATTTGGAAAACCCGTTTTTGTTCGCCCCATTTTAAATGAGTCTGGAAACCAACAATATTATATAAAGAAGCAGCAGCATTATCTTGCCGTAATTGAATAACAGCATATGGACGCTTACCTGTTTTAGGGTCTTCTAGTCCCACTGGTTTCATCGGGCCAAAAAGCATCGTTTTTTCTCCACGGGCTGCCATAACTTCAATAGGCATGCATCCTTCAAAATATTTTTCTTTTTCAAAAGTTTTTAAAGGAGCAACCTCAGCTGTAATTAAAGCTTCACGAAAAGCATCGAATTCTTCTTTGGTCATAGGACAATTAAGATATGCAGCTTCACCTTTATCATAGCGAGATTTTAAGTAGACTTTATCCATATCAATCGTACTTTTATCAATAATCGGTGCTGCCGCATCATAAAAATAAAAACCATCTGAACCATTAAACGTTTTAATGGATTCTGCTAATTTAGAAGAAGTCAAAGGACCCGTAGCAATTACTGTAATCCCACTAGGAATTTCAGTGATTTCCTCTGAAATAACAGTTACATTAGGATGCTTTTTAACTTTTTTAGTAACTGTAGCAGAAAATGAATCACGATCTACTGCTAAAGCACCCCCTGCAGGCACCGCTGTTTCATCAGCAGATGTTATAATTACCGAGTTTAGACGGCGCATTTCTTCTTTTAAAACACCGACCGCATTGGCTAAGCTATTGCCTCTTAATGAGTTTGAACATACTAATTCCGCAAAATCAGAAGTGTGATGTGCTTCTGTTGATTTTTCCGGACGCATTTCATAAAGGCGTACCGGAACTCCTGCCTCAGCAATTTGCCAAGCAGCTTCACTACCGGCCAAACCGGCACCAATTACATTTACAAATTCAGTCATTTTATTCTTCCGTTCCTAATTTTTAACAAAAGGAGTAGCCTCTTCATTAGAAAATGGCTACTAGCCTTTTGTATGATTTATTTTTGCACGTTTTCTTCGTAGTCGCCATTAATACATACGACTTGTTTGCCACCTTTGACTTTTTTCTCCACCAAATACTGGCCACATTTTGGACAATCGCGACCAACTGGTTTATCCCAAGAAGTAAAGTCACAATCTGGATAGCGCGAACAGCCATAGAATAAGCGGTTTTTCTTAGATTTTCTTTCGATGACTTGACCTTCGTGACAAACAGGACAAGTCACACCGATTTCTTTAACGATGGGTTTTGTGTTACGACAGTCAGGAAAATTACTACAAGCATAAAATTTTCCATAACGGCCCAATTTAATCACCATTGGATGGCCACAAACATCACAGTCAAAGCCTGCTGGTTCATCTTTAATTTGAATTTTTTCAATTTTTTCTTCCGCAGTAGTCAGTTCAGCTTCAAAAGGTTTGTAGAAACGATCGACAACTTTAATCCAGTTTTCTTTACCTTCTTCTACCTTATCTAAATCTGTTTCCATTTCAGCAGTAAAGTTCACATTGACGATTTGAGGGAAGAATTCTTCAATTAATGAATTCACAATTTCCCCTAATTCAGTTGGTTCAAATCGCTTTTGTTGGAGTTTTACATAATAGCGGCGTTGAATCGTTTCAATAGTCGGCGCATACGTGGAAGGACGGCCTACCCCTTTTTCTTCCAAAGTCCGAATCAACGTCGCTTCACTAAAGCGTGCTGGCGGCTGTGTGAAATGTTGTTTTGGTTCAATGTCAACTGCTTTGACCACATCACCGACAACCAATTCAGGTAAAATATTTTCTTTTTCTTCTTTCCCGTCGTCTGTACCTTCTACGTAAACCTGCATAAAGCCTTTAAATTTAACCTTTGAACCATTGGCAATAAAGATAACGCCATTTTGTTCCAATGTCACTTTCATCGTATCTAAGATAGCCGGTGTCATTTGGCTGGCAACAAAACGTGACCAAATTAGCGTATAAAGTTTTAATTGATCTTTATCCAAATATTTTTTCATTTCATCCGGCGTCCGCATTACACTAGTAGGCCGCACTGCTTCATGGGCATCTTGTGCTCCTTGTGCATTTTTTACTTTCTTGTGGCTATGAGAAGAATACTCTTTACCATAAGTTGTTTCAATAAATTCAGCTGCTTCAGCTTTAGCGGAATCTGCAATTCGTTTTGAATCCGTCCGCATATACGTAATCAAACCAACTGTTCCTTGTTTACCTAAAGCAATCCCTTCATAAAGCTGTTGGGCTACCATCATCGTTTTACGAGTACGAAAATTAAGCTTACGAGCAGCTTCTTGTTGCATACTACTGGTGGTAAAAGGTGCAGCAGGATTACGTTTGCGTTCTTTTTTCTCAACTTTGGTAACCGCGTAATCTTTCCCATCTAACCGGCTGGTGACTTCCTTAATACTTTCAGCATTGGGTAATTTTTTCTTCTTACCATCGACACCCCAAAAATTCGCTTTGAATTTTTTGCGTTCTTTTTGAAAATTACCATCAATTGACCAATATTCTTCGGGAATAAATTGGCGAATTTCTTTTTCGCGATCGATAACCATTTTTAAAGCAATAGATTGTACGCGACCTGCACTTAAACCTTTTTTAACTTTTCGCCATAAAATAGGACTAATCGAGTAACCCACTAACCGGTCTAAAACTCGGCGTGCTTGTTGGGCATCAACTAAATCTAAATCGATAGTTCGCGGTTCTTTAAATGCTGCTTTAACTGCATCTTTTGTGATTTCATTAAAGACGACCCGATTTTTATCTGCTAAATCAAGATTTAATAAATGAGCTAAATGCCAAGCAATTGCTTCTCCTTCACGGTCCGGGTCACTTGCAAGATAAACTTTTTGCGCTTTTTTAGCCGCACTTCTTAAACTTTTGATAACATCGCCCTTACCACGAATGGAAATATAGTGAGGTTCATAATTATTTTCGACATCAATCCCCATTTTGCTTTTTGGCAAATCTCGAATATGACCTACACTGGCAACGACTTTATAGTTTCGCCCGAGGTACTTTTCGATTGTCTTGGCTTTGGCCGGTGACTCAACAATTACTAAATATTTATATGCCATATTAAAATGATGGCTCCTTCCTAACATTTTTACTACTATATTATACTTGAAATTTTGTAACCAAATCGTAGGTAATCATATCCATTAAAAAAATGTTTGTCAAGGAAGGCAATTAATCTTATTCAAAATTTGGCATCTCTTCTAAAATATCTTTTAAGGAAATAATACATTTCGCACCATCTTGAATTAGCTGTAAACAACCGGTTGAACGTCCATTTAATATATCACCTGGAAAAGCAAAAACTTCTGTACCTGTATCAAGTGCCAATTGCGCAGTTGTAAGCGAACCACTTTTGGCCCGCGCTTCGACGACACATACTGCTTGTGCTACCCCCGCAATAATTCGATTGCGCATAGGAAAATGATATTTTCTAACCGGTGTCCCGTATGGATATTCACTAATCACTAGTTGTTTTTTTAACATTTCCCAATAAATTGAAAAAACTTCTTTAGGATAACAAATATCTAAGCCACAACCCACAACGCCAATGGTATTTCCAAAAGACTGCATGGCAGCTAAGTGACTATAGCTATCTACCCCTTTTGCTAAGCCACTAACAATTGTATAGCCTTGAACTGACAAAGGTGGAACAAATTTTTTAACAATTTCTTGCCCATAGGCAGATACATTACGTGAACCGACAAAAGCAATAACTTTTTCTTGTTGTAATAATTCAATTTTACCTTCATAAAATAAAACAAAAGGCGGCTGTGGAAGTTGTCTTAAGCGTTCAGGATAAAGTGGCGAATCCAGTGTAATGTATTTTTGCCCCTTTAATTTTTGCTGCAAAACTTCTTTAGTCAAAAAATTCCAGTCATTGCAAAAAACAAAAGTATCACATCTTTTGGATAAAAATGGACGCAATTCACTGGCAGTAAAATCAAAATATTTCTGCTTTTGCGCGTATTCAAAAATACGCCATTTCGTAATGATACCGGCACCTTTAACTAAAGCTAATTTTAATAAAAACCACTCTCTATTCATAAAAAAACCTTCTTTCTACTTATCTTCAAACTAAAGATACGCAAAAAAGAAGGAAAATTTTTATAAATATTTTTTTACCGGTGCAAAACTCTTCCGGTGAATTGGTGAAATACCATGCTGCGCCAAACCATTTAAATGATCTTTTGTCCCATAGCCTGCATTTTTGTCAAAAGCATAAAAGGGAAAAATTTGATGGTATTCTTTCATTAAATTATCCCGCATTTCCTTGGCGATAATACTGGCTGCGGCGATAGAAACAGAACGTGCATCCCCTTTGATTAAATTATCTTGCGGCAGATCACAATCTAATTTCACAGCATCGACTAGTAAATGAGTAGGTTTTATTGTCAGGTCTTCTAAAGCAAGTAGCATCGCTTTTTTACTGGCTTGTAAAATATTGATGCGATCAATTTCCTCGTGATCTACTACACCAATTCCAACACTCACGGCCTGAGCTTGTATTTCAGCGTACAATTCTGCTCTTTTTTTAGCTGACAATTGCTTGGAATCATTTAAGCCTAAAATTTCAATATTCGCAGGTAAGACTACGGCTGCGGCTACTACTGGTCCAGCTAAAGGTCCTCTACCTACTTCATCGATCCCTGCCACAAAACGGTGCCCCTTTTGGTACAATTCTCGTTCAAAACGCGTCATTTCAAAATACTGATCTTTTAGTGCCTGCTCTTTTTCTAGGCGACGATAAAATTGCTGCAATAATTTTTGCACTCCTGATCTTTTATCCTCCGCTAAAATAGTCAGATAAGGATCGTGAGCATCTGTTAATGTTGCGAGTTTTAATTTTATTTCTTTAATTGCTTCTGCTTTCATAAAAGGCTCCTGCTTCTTCATATCGATCTAAAGTAAACGGTCCTAATTTACTTTGACGTATTTCAACGACAACCAATTCACTCCCGCGATCATAATCATCTCGAAATCCTCTTTTTTCGGTAATTAGCATTAGTAATTCTGGTAGGGGAAGCTCCTCATCTGCCAACGTCAAATGATAGCGTTTGGCTACGCGACCAGGGTAATAGCGCGTAAAAAAGTCCAAGCCATACAATGCGATATCATCTAAATGTAATAACTGATCTTTAATCGCACCGGTGAGGGCTAATTTTTTACCAATTTCAGCATCTTCAAATTTAGGCCATAAAATTCCTGGTGTGTCTAAAAGCTCTAGTTCGCTACCAGACCGCAACCATTGTTGTCCTTTTGTCACTCCAGGTTTATTTCCCGTTTGGGCGATTTTTTTACCTACCAACCGATTCATTAAAGTAGATTTACCGACATTGGGAATTCCAATCACCATAGCCCGAATGGCCCGTGGTTTAATCCCACGCGCTTTATCTTTTGCAAATTTAGCTGCTAAAACTGTTTTGGCTTTAGCGACAATTTTTTTAGTCCCTTGATTTTCTAAAGCATTCAAAGCTAAGGCAGCAAATCCTTGATTTTCAAAATAATTTTGCCATTTTTGAGTTTGCTCAGGATCCGCTAAGTCTGCTTTATTTAATATCACTAAGCGTGGCTTTTGCTGTAAAATTTGATCTAATAATGGATTTCTTGAAGATAGTGGTAATCTAGCATCAACTAATTCAAAAACAATATCAACAAACTTTAATTTTTCAGTAACTTCCCGTTTGGCTTTTGCCATGTGTCCAGGGAACCATTGAATTGTCATTTTAGGCAACTCCTCTCATTTAACACACATCTTTGGCATTTTAACATGAAAATTCACAATTTAAAATGTGTTCTATTGAGTTTTTAGCTTTATATAATCTATTTTAGCCCTCTAATAAGGGGCATATAAATAACTAGGATGAAAAAATATAGGAACTACTTTAGCCTTCAAGTAAAATTTCATCGTCGCAATAAATTTCACCTAAAAAAAGACACACTGCAAATTTGCAGCGTGCCTTTAAAAGAAACTAAAATTAGTTTTCGATTTCAGTTACCATACCTGAACCAACAGTACGTCCACCTTCACGAATTGAGAAAGTAGTCCCTTTTTCAACCGCGATTGGATGAATCAATTCTACTTCAATTGTAACGTTATCACCAGGCATTACCATTTCAGTTCCTTCAGGTAATGAAATGTTACCAGTTACGTCAGTTGTACGGAAGTAAAATTGTGGGCGATAGTTATTAAAGAATGGAGTATGACGTCCACCTTCTTCTTTTGTTAAGATATAAACTTCACCTTTGAATTTTGTATGTGGTGTAATTGAACCTGGTTTAGCTAAAACTTGACCACGTTCGACTTCATCACGAGTAATCCCACGTAATAATACCCCGACGTTATCGCCTGCTTCACCATAATCCAAAGTTTTACGGAACATTTCCAAACCAGTTACAACAGCTTTTTGTGTTTCTGGTTTAATCCCGATAATTTCAACTTCATCACCAACGTTAACTTTACCACGGTCAATACGACCTGAAGCAACAGTACCACGGCCAGTGATAGTGAAGACATCTTCTACTGGTAACAAGAATGGTTTGTCATTGTCACGTTCTGGAGTTGGGATGTATTCGTCCACAGTGTCCATCAAGTTCATGATGACTTCTTCTTGTTCTGGGTCGCCTTCTAATGCTTTTAAAGCAGAGCCACGGATAACGGGAATATCATCACCAGGGAAATTGTATTCGTTTAATAGTTCACGAACTTCCATTTCAACAAGTTCTAATAATTCTTCGTCATCAACTAAGTCTGTTTTGTTCAAGAAGACGATTAAATATTTAACCCCTACTTGACGTGCTAATAGAATATGTTCACGAGTTTGTGGCATAGGACCATCAGTTGCAGATACAACTAAAATGGCACCATCCATTTGGGCCGCACCGGTAATCATGTTTTTAACATAGTCCGCGTGCCCTGGAGCATCGATATGCGCATAGTGACGTTTTTCTGTTTCATATTCTACGTGTGCAGTGTTAATTGTAATCCCACGTTCACGTTCTTCTGGTGCAGCGTCAATACTTGCGTAATCTTGTGGATTTGCTAATCCTTTTTTACCTAAAACAGTCGTGATTGCGGCAGTTAATGTCGTTTTACCATGGTCGACGTGTCCAATAGTCCCGATATTAACATGTGGTTTACTTCTGTCATAATGTTCTTTTGCCATTAATAAAACCTCCAATAATTATTATCAGCGGGTCAAACATTGCTGACTCTCTGATATCTATTATAGACTTTTCCTTACAATTGTAAAAAATTTACGCTTGTAAATTGCTTACTTTTTATAAGTTTTTATCTGACTCTTATTATAGGTCAATTTTAGTCAAAGTCAAAAGATATGTCTTGGGTCAAAATAAGTTGAAATTTCCAACTAAAAAAAGCCAAAAGAAAAAAGCCATCGCTTCAAAACGACAGCTTTTAACTTATAACCGATTAATCACATCTTCTACATTTTTAATCATCACTGAAATTGTGCCATCGGGATTATTAGTAAACTCAATTAAATTAGGGTCGCGATAAACTTCTAGTGGTACGATTAATTCGATACCATTGGAAAGTTTTAATTTTTGTTTGCTGTATTTTTTTTCGGTAATCTCTTTTACTTCTCTTAACAATGGTGCCTCATTGACAAAGCCCTTCTCTACTACTTCTTCTTCAAAAGCCATTTGGGCGGTAATATTGTCTTTAAAAACTTTTTGTGCGACTTCTTTTACTTCTAGCTGTCCTTTTTCTTCAATCGCTTCATAAACAGCGTCTTTTACATCAGCGACAATGTCATGACTTGCTGCTTCATATTTTTTGCCAATTTTTTCAGCTACTTTTTTTATAACTTTAACATTTTCTTCCAGTGACGGGATGGGTTGACTTTCGATGACCCGCGTTGAAAAATAGAACCCCTTTTCACCAGAAAAAGTATATTTCTTTTCAATTAATTCATACACCATCTCCGTTAAGTCAATGGTAATCCCTTCATCTGCTTTTTGTGTTTTGCCAGCTAAAATCGCACGGTTAATAATAAGTTGATTGTTTAGTCCTGTTTCTGTCGCATCCACAAAATGTGTAAAGCCGTCATTATAATTAACTTTTAAAAACGCCAACTGCATTTTTGTATCTAATTCATATAAAACGACAAAAACATCCGCACTAGGCGCATCTTCACTTTGACTGTAAATGTCATACCAACGGGCGACTAATTGTTCAGATACTTGGACAAAATCATCTTGTGCTTGACTTGCTAATGCCTCAAAAGCAGAACCTGGCACTAAACTTCCCGTTTTTGTTTGTGCACTTGCTAGTTTTTGAATTTTCTTTGTCAAGTAATCCCGAATATATTCTGTCGTTAGATCCAATTCCATTTGAGAGTACACAGGATCGCCACTTTGACGATCAATAATATGCAAAATTGCTTTTTTTAAATAGATATCCATTGTCTTCGCTCTTTTCTTAAATTAACATTCTGTTCTAGTGTACAGAAAAAAATAACGAAAAGACAAGTCTTTCCGCTATTTTTAAATGGATTTTACTTAAAAAGATAAAATTCATCCTCATTTAGCCTCATTAAAATAATTTAAAGAGCCACAGTAAAATCGTAAATTTCTGTTGCTAACTGTTCGTCACCGCCAACAGCTGGTTGATTGGCAAATAGAATAACCAAGTTTTGATTACTTTCATCACCGTAAACAAAAGTATCATAACCTCCCAGTGAACCATGAATGCTTTTTAGTCCTTCATCATGCCAAATACCACCGGCGTAACCAGCATTTTCTATTTGTGCTAACTGTTTATACTCTTTGGCTGTTAAAATTTTGCCATTTGTTAAACCTTCTTGCACCTTCAACATATCATCAATGCTCATAAATAAGTTTCCTGCTCCTAATAAACTAGAAAAAAGAGCTTTATCTGCGTGAAAGGCATCATCTTGATAGTCCTTACCATCTTTGTAGCAATAGGCAATTGGTAATGTCATTTTAGGCGGACGCTTTTCCCAGGAAAATGTACGTTTCAAATGCAGTGGTGTAATAATTTTATTCTGCAGAACAGTCTCATACTTTTCACCTGTCAGCTGACTAATTACACCCGACAACAAAGTATAATTTGCGTTAGTATATTGAAAACTATGATCTTCTCCTACGTTAATCTCACTTAAAACATAGTTTAACTGATCTTCTTCTAACCCCAGTAGTTTACCAGGGTTACTTTCAGCCATTTGAATTCCTGAGGTATGATCTAAAAGTTGCCGGATTTTAATATCAGCAAGCTCTGGATGATCAGGATAAAACTCTGCTAATTTGGTATCGTAAGAAAGTTTTCCAGACGCTACTAATTGAGCAATTAAACTACCCGTCATAAATTTTTGTAACGAAGCAATTGGATATGCCAAACGGCTAGAATTTCTTTTGAGACGACCAAAATTGGCATAGCCATAAGCACTACGATTGATGACAGCACCGTTTTTAACCACTAATACCACGCCTTTAAAATGCTCTTTATTGACCATTTGGCTAATATCTGCCTTGACTAAAGGATTACTTTGTACCAGCATACTGGAGACTGTAGTTGTCTCTTTGGTACTATCTGGTAAAGGTGTTTTTACGAACTGCCAGACAATAATAAATAATGCACCGAATACCACACTTATCATTAACCAATATCTCTTTTTCATGAAGTTGCCTCTTTTCTGGTGCTGAT
The DNA here is from genome assembly GCF_051713765.1 of Enterococcus sp. DIV0755b. NCBI lineage: Bacteria > Bacillati > Bacillota > Bacilli > Lactobacillales > Enterococcaceae > Enterococcus > Enterococcus sp. DIV0755b. Next base: position 2,164,353 of record NZ_JBIOQN010000001.1, read on the forward strand.
TATACTGCAAAGAGGAAAATTTGTTTACTAAAAACAAAATGAAAGAAAAAAATCAATAATTACGCTACACTAAGAGTAACAAATAGAATTGGAGGCTTTAAAGATGGAAAATCTTACATCAACTTACACTCTGGCAAACGGCGTCAAAATCCCTAAAGTCGGTTTTGGCACTTGGCAAACTCCTGACGGGGATGTTGCGGTAGAATCTGTTAAAGCAGCGCTAGCAGCCGGCTATCGCCATATTGACACTGCTCAAGGTTACCATAATGAAAAAAGTGTCGGTAAAGGCATCAAAGACAGTGGTGTACCACGTTCTGAAATTTTTTTAACCACAAAATTATGGAATGAAAATCATAGTTATGATTTAGTAATGGAAAGTTTCGCCCAATCATTAAAAGAACTTGATACAGATTATGTTGATTTATTCTTAATACATTGGCCTAATCCTGTGACCTTTAGAGATAACTGGCAAGAAGCTAATGCCCAAACTTGGAAGGCAATGGAAGAATTATACGAAGCAGGTAAAATCAAAGCGATTGGTGTCAGCAATTTCTTACCCCATCACCTTGATGAGTTAAAAAAGACTGCTAAAATTATGCCACAAGTTAATCAAATTTTCTTAGCACCAGGTGAATTGCAACCTGAAGTCGTGAAATATGCCCAAGAACATGATATTTTATTAGAAGCATATAGTCCTCTTGGCACAGGTAAAATTTTTAGTGTTCCGGAAATGCAAACAATTGCCGCCAATCACAATAAATCAATTGCTCAAGTTGCTCTTCGTTGGTCATTACAACACGGCTTTTTACCATTACCAAAATCTGTTCATGCCGACCGAATTAAAGAAAACAGTGAAATCTTTGACTTTGAATTAACTGAAGAAGAAATGGCTACTATTAACCAATTGGATGGGGTTGTCGGTAAAGCGAAAAACCCTGATACTGCAAACTTTTAAGATGACAGAAGAAAATGTACAACAGCGGCTGCAAAATTTACCCACTGCAGTTTTGAACGCTATTCATTCTGATTTCGTTTTCTTAGTTTGGCCTAAAAAAGTTCAACATTTTCCAGCTAGAAATTGGCGTCAAGCACAATTTAAAAAGACCATTTCCGACTATTTTACTACTCCAATTTATACTACTTTTCAAAATTATTCGGTAGTATTTGAAAAAAATAGTGACTTAATCCTGATTTTACCGGGAATGGAACAATAATAAAGACAATGGTTGTCATATTTTACGACAAATTTGGCAATCATTGTCTTTATTTTCACTTTTTTTACATTATCGCTTTTCATTTACGCTAACTTTTCTTATAATCATAAAGAACTCAATTCAGAAAAGGAGATATTTATGAAGAAGAAACAAAAACAAAAATTATTAAAACAATTTCGTCCTAATTTTGAACAAGTCCGTTTACAATTATTCAACGAGATCGTTTCAAAAGCCAAAAAAGATTATAATTTAAGCTTGGATATTTTCATCGATCCGAAGAAAAAAGACGATATGACAGTAGCCTTTAACAATGGACAACAGGTCCAACAATTCACTGTACCAATGGATGAAAATTTCAATACCGTGGTTAAACGGATTCAAAAACAAGAAAAAGGATTATTGGATCGCTTTAGTACCAATCTAGCTGACAGTATCGCTTCTTACCTACAACCGAATTTACCACAAGGATTGTCAAGTACCACCGCTGCAGACAGCCAAGAAGTTGTAGAAGAACCAGATACTAAACAAGCAACACCACAAAAAGAAACTGAAAAAAATAATGTTGCTGAAGTTCAAGATGAGAAAAAAGAGAACCACGATGCCATGACGGTCGCTAATTTTGTAGAAAAAATTGAAAGCTTCCCTAAATTTACAGTTAAAACCACTGGCGATCACTATGAAGTTATCGAAAAAACGCCAAAAGAAGAACGGCTATTAGCTACTGTGGCAAAAGATAGTGACGCATTTACAATTGAAAAAGCGTTGGATCGAAAATACAAATTGAAAACAGATGTCATTCCAATTATTGAGGCTTTTGCAGCAACTCCTGTTTCGGACCGCTAATAAAAAGTAAAATAAACAAGTTTTACTTTCAATCACAGCTCATTACATTAAAAAGAACAGGTCACATTGAAGTGACCTGTTCTTTATTTTAACCCATTATCACTCGTCGCGTAGTTGTGCTAAAATTTTCTTTGCTGTTGCTTGATTCATCTTTGCTTCTTTTTGCAAAGCCTGACTAACTACTGCGATTTCACTTCCCTTAGCGCCAACTGTCATTGCTAAAGAACGTGATTGTAATGCCATGTGGCCTTTTTGAATACCTTCTGATACTAAAGCTCGTAACGCCGCTAAGTTTTGAGCTAATCCTACTGAGGCGACCACTGCTGCTAATTCTTTTGCATCAGAAACATCCAAAATATTTAACGCAACTTGGGCTTTTGGTAAGACTTTTGTTGCACCACCGACAGTGGCAATTGCAAGTGGTAAAACTAAGCGACCTTTCAAATACTCACCGTCTAATTGCCACTCACTTAAGCCTTCATATTGGCCATTACGAGCTGCATAGGCATGGGCTGCGGCTGCCACTGCTCGCGTATCGTTTCCAGTGGCTAAAATAACACCATCCACGCCATTCATAATTCCTTTATTATGAGTAGTAGCACGATATGGATCTTTTTTAGCATAGTCACTTGCTACAACGATCTTTTCTGCTACTTTATAGCCATTTCCGCCCTTGGCTAAATTACTAACTGGCACCTGACAACTTACTTCAACTAAAGACTCAGTTGCTAAGTTACTTAAAATACTAAAGAGAATGTTTTCTGTCGGAAAAACTGTGCGTAATTTCGTAGCAACACCTTCTAAAATACCATTAACAATATTAGCGCCCATGGCATCTTTTACATCTACTTTTAAATCAACCGAAAGATAATTTTCAATTTGACGCCAGCTGACTTCTTTTAGCCCACCCCCGCGTTTGACAATCGAAGGATAACTTTCCCTAGCAACATCAAATAGCAATGATTGATTCTGTTCCAACCATGTAATTAATTTTTTTGCATCCACTACATCATAAAAAACGATTTGACCTCGTAATAATCGTTCTTTAATCACAGTTTTAAAGCTTTCTGCCATTTTTGCACCATAACTACAAGCGGCAACAACTGAAGGTTCTTCTGTTGCAAGCGGAACGAGATACTCTTTATCATCTACCACCAGATTTAATGCCAAGCCCATTGGCGTTTGTGTTTCACTAATTTGATTTTCAATCATGTGATTGGCAATAGTGGAATCTAATGCAGTCTTTTGTAATTCGGCTGTTTGACTCGCAGTCAGCTTGCCATCATTTTGTAACTTATCTAAACGCTCAGTTTGACTCATTTGATAGAATTTTTTTTTTTGAATATTTTGGTTGGGACTTTTAAGTAGCATCGCTAAACCTAACCCACCACCAATACATAAAGAAGCTACCCCATACTTTTTATCTTCTTGTTGTAACTGATGACTAAGGGTCGTTAACAGGCGGGCTCCAGTGGCACCAATGGCATGCCCTAAAGAAATACCACCACCGTATTGATTCACTTTATTGTGATCTAAGCCTAGTTCTCTTTCTACCGCTACAGAAGAAGCAGCAAAAGCTTCATTAATTTCAAATAAATCGATGTCTGCCACCGTTTTTTCTTGAGTCGCCAATAATTCAGTGACCGCTTTAATTGGGGATACTCCCATAATAGCAGGATCGATTCCAACTTCACTAAAGCCACATATTTCAGTTAAATAAGGCAAGTTGTGGCTATCTGCATACTCTTTAGTAGCCAGCAATAAAACAGCCGCCCCATCATTAATGGTAGAAGCGTTACCAGCTGTTACCGTCCCATTTTCTTTAAAAACGGTCCTTAGCTGACTTAACTTTTCAACAGAACTATCTGCTCTTATTCCTTCATCTTGGCTCATCATGCCTACTTTGGTTTGAATCGGCACAATTTCTGCTTCAAAGGCACCCTTTGCTTGTGCTTGGGCTGCTTTTTTTTGAGAAAAAACAGCAAATTCATCTTGTTGACGACGGGAAACTTGGAAATCTTCTGCCACTTTTTCAGCAGTAAGCCCCATGTGCTTTTGACTAAAGGCATCCGTTAGACCGTCCACAATCATCGCTGATAGTGGTTCACCATATTCATTTGTTTCATAATTAAAATGGCGCAATTCAGGAGCATTGGTCATGCTCTCTGTTCCCCCTGCAATGGCAACTTCTCCTTGGCCTAATTGCAGACTTTGCCAAGCCATAATAACAGCTTTCATGCCAGAACCACATACTTCATTAACAGTTGTTGCCGGAACTTCATAAGATAAGCCACTATTTAGACTAATTTGTCTTGCCACATTTTGACCATTTCCAGCCTGTAAGACATTACCAAATATAACTTGTTTAATATCAGCTTTTACTTCAGGATAACGTGATAATAAGGATTTAGTAACTGTAGTACCTAGATCAACAGCACTATATTGGGCTAACGCCCCCTTATACTTTCCGATTGGACTGCGCAAGGCAGCAACAATGACTATTCTTTTCAAATGTAGCACCTCCATTAGGGAATATATCATTTCTTTGATAAAAAAAAAATAACCTTAACTAATTCTGACCATTTGGAATCCAAAGTTTAAATAAACTTTAAATTATAAAATAATTTTTTCGTCAAAAACCTTTTTTTATGCTACCTTATAATAGCAAATATGACTGCAAAAGTAACACATCAAAAGAAAAACTTTAAGATAGGGGTTTGTTTATGAAGGTTGGAATAGATAAAATTAGCTTTTTTGTACCACCATACTATGTTGACATGGCCGAATTAGCAACAGCACGGGCAGTTGATCCTGGGAAGTATTTAATCGGGATTGGACAGTCACAAATGGCGATTGGTCCAAGTAGTCAAGATATTGTCACCTACGCTGCAAATGCTGCCAGCAACATTTTAACTAAAGAAGATAAAGAAGCTATTGATTTAGTTATAGTTGGAACAGAATCGAGTTTTGATGAATCTAAGGCAAGTGCAGTCATTTTACATCGCCTATTAGGGATTCAAGAGTTTGCTCGCGCTTTTGAAATAAAAGAAGCCTGTTATGGGGCAACTGCAGGAATTGAAGCAGCTAAAAATCACATTCGGCAACATCCTAAAAGTAAGGCACTCGTGATTGCTGCTGATATCGCTCGATATGGTTTAAATAACGGCGGTGAACCAACACAAGGAGCCGGTGCTGTGGCGATGATTATTAGTAGTGAACCAAAAATATTAGCTTTAAGCGATGATACTGTGAACTTAACGCAAGATATTTATGATTTTTGGCGACCAACAGGACATGCTTATCCGTTAGTAGATGGTCCATTATCAAATGAAACTTATATCAATTCTTTTAAAAAAGTTTATACACGTTATGAAGAAATTTACCAGGAAAGTTTTGATACATTTGCAGCACTAGCCTTTCATATTCCTTATACCAAAATGGGGCGCAAAGCTTTGCAAGCTGTTTTACCCAAAGCTACACCACAAGATCAAGAGCGTCTTTTAGCCCGTTATGAAGAAAGTATTACTTATAGTCGGCAAGTAGGAAATCTTTATACTGGTTCTTTATATTTAGGGCTCATCTCTCTTTTAGAAAACAGTACATCATTACAAGCAGGAGATAAATTGGGACTTTTCAGTTATGGCTCAGGTGCCGTTTCGCAATTTTTCACTGGAATACTGCAATCGGGCTATGAAAAACAGTTATTCCCTGATCATCACAAAGCTTTATTAACAAATCGCACCAAGCTTTCTGTTTTTGAATATGAAGAAATGTTTAAAGAAGCAGTAGATTACAACGCTACAACAACTTTTAATGATCCTTTACCATTTAGTATTACCACTATTAAAGATAACATCCGCTTTTATCGTAATGAAGATACAAAGTAAATAAAAAGGCATGTACCATCTTAAATACAGATGGTACATGCCTTTTTTGTTAATTACTGTAATTTTTAAAATAGTCATTTAAATGGGAAATGGCAACTTTTTCTTCTGTTCCTTTTTCCATATCTTTAATCACTACTTTTTGTTCTTCCACTTCATTATCACCGATAACCACCACTAGTTTAGCCCCTAGACGGTTAGCGGTTCTAAATTGCGCTTTTAATTTACGGAAATCAATATCTCGTTCACAAGTTAAACCTGCATGACGAGCACTTTGAGCTACAGCTTGTGCTAAAACATTGCCTAATTGATCCATACAGGCTACATAAACGTCGATACTTTCATCGATAGGGATTTCCTTTCCTTCAGCTTCAACGGCAATCAAAGCTCGTTCTATTCCTAATGCAAATCCAAAACCAGTATCTTTATCAACTGGTCCTCCAAATTCACTAATTAAGCCATCATAACGTCCACCAGCACAAATCGTTGTTAAAACGCCACCAAAACCTTCAGCTTCACTCATAATTTCAAAAACAGTATGGTTATAATAGTCAAGACCACGAACCATCCGGTGATCGACTACAAAAGGAATATTTAAAGCATCTAACATACCTTTTACTTCATTAAAGAAAGTAGCACTATACTCATCCAAATAATCTAAAATAGAAGGTGCATTTTCAACAATTGCCTTATCCTTTTTATCTTTACTATCTAATACACGTAATGGATTTTGATGTAATCGACGCTTAGAATCTTCGCTTAATTGTTCTTCTACTGTTTCTAAATAAGCAATCAATGCCTCGCGATAACGCAAGCGACTTTCTTTATTTCCTAAAGTATTAATCACTAACTTCACATGACTTACGCCTAGTTTTTGATAAAAATCTAGCGCCATTGCCATCGTTTCTACATCTGTAGCTGGATTTTTACTGCCAATTACTTCTACACCAATCTGATGAAATTGACGTAGACGCCCCGCTTGAGGTCGCTCATAGCGAAACATGGGACCTACATAGTATCCTTTAAAAGGGTTAATATGTTCTGGGCCAAATAATTTATTTTCTACATAACTACGAACTAAAGGAGCCGTACCTTCTGGACGCAAAGTAATGTGGCGTTCTCCCTTATCAAAAAAATCATACATTTCTTTAGTTACGATATCTGTTGTTTCCCCCACACTTCTAGCTACTACTTCAAAGTGTTCAAAAATTGGTGTACGTAGCTCTCTAAAATTATATTCACCAAAGACTTTACGTGCAGTATCCTCTATATATTGCCATTTAGCAGAATTTCCAGGTAAGATGTCCATGGTTCCTTTTGGTTTTTGATATTTCATCAAATAACTCCCTTCAAAGATGTTCAGAAATACTATATCACTTTCCTTGCTAGGTTACTAGTTTGAATCAGCACACATTGTCTTAAAACGATGTGTTAAATTAAAAGTTTTAACAGAGACATTCAATTTTTAAACAAAAAAAAATCATAATAAATTACTTTTTTTCTCAAAATTTTAACTTTTATCAACACTAGCACATAAAAAATAAGCTTAAACGAAATTTTTATTATTTTGTAGGCTTGGGATATTTAATAGCATTTTTATCTAATTTTTCAGCAATAATTTCATTGATATCAAAGCCTAAATTATCTGCTAACATGTAACTATAAATCAATACATCTGCAATTTCTTCTTTCAGGTGTTCTTGGTCTAAATTACCTTCCTCAGAAGTTTTCCATTGGTAGATTTCTAGTAATTCATTCGCCTCTAACGAAATAGATAGCGCTAAATCTTTCTCATTATGAAATGGACGCCAATTTCTTTCATCCCGAAACTTATTAATCTTTTTCATCGTTTCTTGTGTATCATTCATCATTTTTCCTCTTTTCTCTCATTCATCCTTGCCATTTTAATATAAAAACGCATTTAAAACAAAAATAGAATATGCTAACTTAAGTGAATAGCTTCATCTCAATCAGAACAAAAGGTTATTTCGTAAACAAAAAAGACTCAGCAGATTTCTGCTGAGTCTACATTAGGGCGATCGATGGGAATCGAACCCACGAGTGCCGGAGCCACAATCCGGTGCGTTAACCACTTCGCCACGATCGCCAAAATCCTATTTAATTTCAAATAAAAAACTAAGATGAAATATCATCTTAGTTTTTTATACCGGCGGCCGGGGTCGAACCGGCACGCCCTCAACGGGCACTGGATTTTGAGTCCAGCGCGTCTGCCAATTCCGCCACGCCGGCATAATTAAAATAGTAGTACTAAGGCGCTAACCGGATTTGAACCGGTGATGAAGGTTTTGCAGACCTCTGCCTTACCACTTGGCTATAGCGCCATTATACTATTAAAACAAATATGATTTCAACAAGAAATCAACTGGGGTAGCTGGATTCGAACCAACGCATGAGGGAGTCAAAGTCCCTTGCCTTACCGCTTGGCTATACCCCAATGTAAAGGGCGATCGATGGGAATCGAACCCACGAGTGCCGGAGCCACAATCCGGTGCGTTAACCACTTCGCCACGATCGCCGTATTAAATTAATGGCAGGGGCAGCAGGAATTGAACCCACACTAACGGTTTTGGAGACCGCTGTTCTACCTTTAAACTATGCCCCTAATAAAGCAAATGGAGGAGAGTGGATTCGAACCACTGAACCCTAAGGAACGGATTTACAGTCCGTCGCGTTTAGCCACTTCGCTACTCCTCCGTGGTGGCGCGGGACAGAATCGAACTGCCGACACATGGAGCTTCAATCCATTGCTCTACCAACTGAGCTACCGAGCCAATTTAAAATTTATAATGGCGGTCCCGACGGGACTCGAACCCGCGATCTCCTGCGTGACAGGCAGGCGTGATAACCACTACACTACGGGACCACACTATATGGGGGTTAACGGGTTCGAACCGCTGACCCTCTGCTTGTAAGGCAGATGCTCTCCCAGCTGAGCTAAACCCCCAATTAAATTTTAATGATCCGTACGGGATTCGAACCCGTGTTACCGCCGTGAAAGGGCGGTGTCTTAACCACTTGACCAACGGACCAGTCAGTTTAAATACGGAGAGTAAGGGATTCGAACCCTTGAGACAGCTGTAGCCATCTACATGATTTCCAATCATGCTCCTTCGGCCTCTCGGACAACTCTCCAGAGTGAAAGAAGCTCAATACTCTTTCTCAAACAATTGAGAACTCCGGCAGTAGGACTCGAACCTACGACATCATGATTAACAGTCATGCGCTACTACCAACTGAGCTATGCCGGAATAACCGCGTGGCGACGTCCTACTCTCACAAAGGGAAACCCTTCACTACAATCGGCGCTAAGAAGCTTAACTTCTGTGTTCGGCATGGTTACAGGTGTATCCTTCTCGCTATCGCCACCACACTATTTAATTAAGTGAATTTCATTCACTCAAAACTGGATCTTGAAGTTATCAAAACTCTTTCCGAGTTTTTTTTTTACTTTGGTTAAGTCCTCGATCGATTAGTATCAGTCCGCTCCATACATCACTGTACTTCCACTCCTGACCTATCTACCTGATCATCTCTCAGGGATCTTACTTTCTTTAAGAAATGGGAAATCTCATCTTGAGGTGGGCTTCACACTTAGATGCTTTCAGCGTTTATCCCTTCCCTACATAGCTACCCAGCGATGCCTCTGGCGAGACAACTGGTACACCAGCGGTAAGTCCATCCCGGTCCTCTCGTACTAAGGACAGCTCCTCTCAAATTTCCAACGCCCGCGACGGATAGGGACCGAACTGTCTCACGACGTTCTGAACCCAGCTCGCGTGCCGCTTTAATGGGCGAACAGCCCAACCCTTGGGACCGACTACAGCCCCAGGATGCGACGAGCCGACATCGAGGTGCCAAACCTCCCCGTCGATGTGGACTCTTGGGGGAGATAAGCCTGTTATCCCCAGGGTAGCTTTTATCCGTTGAGCGATGGCCCTTCCATGCGGAACCACCGGATCACTAAGCCCGACTTTCGTCCCTGCTCGACTTGTAAGTCTCGCAGTCAAGCTCCCTTCTGCCTTTACACTCTGCGAATGATTTCCAACCATTCTGAGGGAACCTTTGGGCGCCTCCGTTACCTTTTAGGAGGCGACCGCCCCAGTCAAACTGCCCATCTGACACTGTCTCCCACCACGATTAGTGGTGCGGGTTAGAGTGGCCATAACACAAGGGTAGTATCCCACCATTGCCTCCTTCGAAACTAGCGTCCCGATCTCTACGGCTCCTACCTATCCTGTACATGTGGTACAGACACTCAATATCAAACTACAGTAAAGCTCCATGGGGTCTTTCCGTCCTGTCGCGGGTAACCTGCATCTTCACAGGTACTAAAATTTCACCGAGTCTCTCGTTGAGACAGTGCCCAAATCGTTACGCCTTTCGTGCGGGTCGGAACTTACCCGACAAGGAATTTCGCTACCTTAGGACCGTTATAGTTACGGCCGCCGTTTACTGGGGCTTCAATTCGTACCTTCGCTTACGCTAAGCACTCCTCTTAACCTTCCAGCACCGGGCAGGCGTCAGCCCCTATACTTCATCTTTCGATTTTGCAGAGACCTGTGTTTTTGATAAACAGTCGCTTGGGCCTATTCACTGCGGCTGACCTTGCGGTCAGCACCCCTTCTCCCGAAGTTACGGGGTCATTTTGCCGAGTTCCTTAACGAGAGTTCTCTCGCTCACCTTAGGATTCTCTCCTCGACTACCTGTGTCGGTTTGCGGTACGGGCCGTTGTCTTCTCACTAGAAGCTTTTCTCGGCAGTGTGACATCAGAAGCTTCGGTACTATTATTTCCCTCCTCATCACAGCTTGTCCTTATAGAAATAAGCATTTGACTCATCTCAAGACTTACTGCTTGAACAGACATATCCATCAGTCTGCACTTCTTAGCCTCCTGCGTCCCTCCATTGCTCAAACAAATACAACGGGTACAGGAATATCAACCTGTTGTCCATCGCCTACGCCTGTCGGCCTCGGCTTAGGTCCCGACTAACCCTGGGCGGACGAGCCTTCCCCAGGAAACCTTAGTCATTCGGTGGACAGGATTCTCACCTGTCTTTCGCTACTCATACCGGCATTCTCACTTCTAAGCGCTCCAGCAGTCCTCACGATCTACCTTCAACGCCCTTAGAACGCTCTCCTACCAATACACCTTACGGTGTACTCCACAGCTTCGGTAGTATGTTTAGCCCCGGTACATTTTCGGCGCAGGGTCACTCGACTAGTGAGCTATTACGCACTCTTTAAATGGTGGCTGCTTCTGAGCCAACATCCTAGTTGTCTGTGCAACCCCACATCCTTTTCCACTTAACATACATTTTGGGACCTTAGCTGGTGGTCTGGGCTGTTTCCCTTTCGACTATGGATCTTATCACTCACAGTCTGACTGCCGAATATAAATGAATGGCATTCGGAGTTTATCTGAATTCGGTAACCCGAGATGGGCCCCTAGTCCAAACAGTGCTCTACCTCCATCATTCTTCACTTCGACGCTAGCCCTAAAGCTATTTCGGAGAGAACCAGCTATCTCCAAGTTCGTTTGGAATTTCTCCGCTACCCACACCTCATCCCCGCACTTTTCAACGTACGTGGGTTCGGTCCTCCAGTGCGTTTTACCGCACCTTCAACCTGGACATGGGTAGATCACATGGTTTCGGGTCTACGACTACATACTCATTCGCCCTATTCAGACTCGCTTTCGCTGCGGCTCCGTCTCTTCAACTTAACCTCGCATGCAATCGTAACTCGCCGGTTCATTCTACAAAAGGCACGCTATCACCCATTAACGGGCTCTAACTTGTTGTAGGCACACGGTTTCAGGATCTATTTCACTCCCCTTCCGGGGTGCTTTTCACCTTTCCCTCACGGTACTGGTTCACTATCGGTCACTAGGGAGTATTTAGCCTTGGGAGATGGTCCTCCCGGATTCCGACGGAATTCCTCGTGTTCCGCCGTACTCAGGATCCTCCTAGGTGCCTTCCAAATTTCGTCTACGGGGTTTTTACCCTCTTTGACTGACTTTTCCAAGTCATTCGACTATCTGAAAGAACTACCATATCGGAGTCCTACAACCCCAAGATGCAAGCATCTTGGTTTGGGCTGGTCCCTTTTCGCTCGCCGCTACTTGGGGAATCGATTTTTCTTTCTCTTCCTGCAGGTACTTAGATGTTTCAGTTCTCTGCGTCTACCTCGTATACGCTATGTATTCACGTATACGTAACATCCTATAAAAGATGCTGGGTTCCCCCATTCGGAAATCTCTGGATCATAGCTTACTTACAGCTCCCCAAAGCATATCGGTGTTAGTCCCGTCCTTCATCGGCTCCTAGTGCCAAGGCATCCACCGTGCGCCCTTATTCACTTAACCTTATAAGACCTTTCGGTCTGGTTTTGAGCAGTTCTTCTAGCGATAGAAGCTTACTCAAGAAAATAAGCAATTGAACTTATTAAAAAACTCATTCAACGCGGTGTTCTCGGTTTGTTTTGATTTTTTTCTTCAAGTATCCAGTTTTCAATGAACAAATTCTGACAACTTTAGTTGTCAATGGAGCCTAGCGGGATCGAACCGCTGACCTCCTGCGTGCAAAGCAGGCGCTCTCCCAGCTGAGCTAAGGCCCCGTCGTACTTTTAAGTTGAGAGTAGACCTCTCAAAACTGAACAAAGACAAGTTACAAACTGTGTAGTTTCCGTAATATTCCTTAGAAAGGAGGTGATCCAGCCGCACCTTCCGATACGGCTACCTTGTTACGACTTCACCCCAATCATCTATCCCACCTTAGGCGGCTGGCTCCAAATGGTTACCTCACCGACTTCGGGTGTTACAAACTCTCGTGGTGTGACGGGCGGTGTGTACAAGGCCCGGGAACGTATTCACCGCGGCGTGCTGATCCGCGATTACTAGCGATTCCGGCTTCATGTAGGCGAGTTGCAGCCTACAATCCGAACTGAGAGAAGCTTTAAGAGATTAGCTTAGCCTCGCGACTTCGCAACTCGTTGTACTTCCCATTGTAGCACGTGTGTAGCCCAGGTCATAAGGGGCATGATGATTTGACGTCATCCCCACCTTCCTCCGGTTTGTCACCGGCAGTCTCGCTAGAGTGCCCAACTAAATGATGGCAACTAACAATAAGGGTTGCGCTCGTTGCGGGACTTAACCCAACATCTCACGACACGAGCTGACGACAACCATGCACCACCTGTCACTTTGCCCCCGAAGGGGAAGCTCTATCTCTAGAGTGGTCAAAGGATGTCAAGACCTGGTAAGGTTCTTCGCGTTGCTTCGAATTAAACCACATGCTCCACCGCTTGTGCGGGCCCCCGTCAATTCCTTTGAGTTTCAACCTTGCGGTCGTACTCCCCAGGCGGAGTGCTTAATGCGTTTGCTGCAGCACTGAAGGGCGGAAACCCTCCAACACTTAGCACTCATCGTTTACGGCGTGGACTACCAGGGTATCTAATCCTGTTTGCTCCCCACGCTTTCGAGCCTCAGCGTCAGTTACAGACCAGAGAGCCGCCTTCGCCACTGGTGTTCCTCCATATATCTACGCATTTCACCGCTACACATGGAATTCCACTCTCCTCTTCTGCACTCAAGTCTCCCAGTTTCCAATGACCCTCCCCGGTTGAGCCGGGGGCTTTCACATCAGACTTAAGAAACCGCCTGCGCTCGCTTTACGCCCAATAAATCCGGACAACGCTTGCCACCTACGTATTACCGCGGCTGCTGGCACGTAGTTAGCCGTGGCTTTCTGGTTAGATACCGTCAAGGGATGAACTTTTTACTCTCATCCTTGTTCTTCTCTAACAACAGAGTTTTACGATCCGAAAACCTTCTTCACTCACGCGGCGTTGCTCGGTCAGACTTTCGTCCATTGCCGAAGATTCCCTACTGCTGCCTCCCGTAGGAGTCTGGGCCGTGTCTCAGTCCCAGTGTGGCCGATCACCCTCTCAGGTCGGCTATGCATCGTGGCCTTGGTGAGCCGTTACCTCACCAACTAGCTAATGCACCGCGGGTCCATCCTCAAGTGACGCAAAAGCGCCTTTCAAATAATAAACATGTGTTTACTATTGTTATGCGGTATTAGCACCTGTTTCCAAGTGTTATCCCCCGCTTGAGGGCAGGTTACCCACGTGTTACTCACCCGTTCGCCACTCCTCTTTTTCCGGTGGAGCAAGCTCCGGTGGAAAAAGAAGCGTTCGACTTGCATGTATTAGGCACGCCGCCAGCGTTCGTCCTGAGCCAGGATCAAACTCTCATAAAAAGTGTTTGAACAGTCATCAGACTGTTAAGCTCAATAAAATTAACTTTGCTAGCTATTGCTTGCATGTTGTTTGCTTCTATAATAGAAGCGCCCTACACATTGGTTCGTTTGCTTGCTTTGTTCAGTTTTCAAAGGTCTACATCAGCTGTTAAAAGAATGTGTTTAGAAATCAACTTACTGTCGTTCCTCATTTATTTAACCACTTGATTGTTGCTTTTTAAATGTTTCAGCAACTCTTATATCTTATCAGCTGACGTTTTGTTTGTCAACCGTTTTTTTCAAAAAGTTTTAAAAACTTTTTGAAACGATATTTCAATAACTTGCTTTTTAATAACAACAACTCTGCCAGTTTAACATCTTGTAAAGCAGATGTCAACAACTTTTTTAGTTGCTATTTGTTGCTGTAAATAACAAATAGTTACAACAGCTTCATTAGAATATCACGCTGACTAAGTAACGTCAAGTAGTTTTTTTACTTTTCTTTCAGAACGTTCTATTCCCTTGGAACAAATATTAATATAGCAATTCTGAATATAAAAAGCAACAAAAAACATCAATAAATTCCGATTTTTTTCATGACCGAATTTTCCACTTATAATCTGATTAAATAAAGCATTTTCCACCAAAAAATGACGTACAATAATATCTTTGCGGTAAAAATTATTCGCTTGTATTACCTGCTAAATTTGATAATAAAAAACTATAGAGCCAAAATTACTATCTGGTAGCAATTTTACTTCTATAGTTCATTTAAATATTTTGCGATATTTTATTTAATCGGAATAAAAATTTTGAAAATTGTTCCTTGTCCCACAACGCTATCGACAGTCAGTTCACCTTTATAACTATCAATTAATTGTTTTGCAATAGATAATCCTAAGCCGTTGCCACCTTTAGTACGCGCTCGCGCTTTATCCACGCGATAAAAACGATGAAATATTTTTTCTAAATCTTCTGGTGCGATTCCTTCCCCAAAATCTTGAATATCAATTTCAAAAAAAGCGCCACTATTTCCAATCTTCAAATGTACTTCTTTGCGATCAGTCGAATATTTCACAGCGTTATCCAAAATAATAATAATAACTTGTTCAAAATGATTTCGATAGATTGCTAACGTTTCTTCTTCTGCTAGATCATCATCTATCGTAAACAAAAACTCAGGATAGAGCATTTTAAAGTTATTAAAAACTTGATACGTTACTTCTTTTGCCTGGGTTGTTTCGTTGGCATAGTGTAACTCCACTTGTTCCGCCCGAGATAAATCGAGCATTTCTTGTACTAGGCTTTTCATACGACTAATTTCTTGCTGGCTGGCAACGAGTGCTTCATCTAAAATCTCAGGATCGTTTTTACCCCAACGTTGTAGCATGCTCAAATGACCTTCAATAACGGCTACTGGTGTACGAAGTTCATGAGAAACATCTTCAACAAATTGCTTTTGTTGTTCAATATACATGCGCATTCGTTCTAACATGTCGTTAAAGATTTCTGCTAAATCAGCTAGCTCATCATCTGTATCAATTTTAGGCATATAGGCATCTGACTCTGGATCTTTTCTGATAGTATCCATTGTATCGCGTAATACTTTTAACGGCTTCAAAAAATAAGTAGATAAAAAGAAACCTAAAAAACTTGATAAAATTAGAGAAACGACTTCTAAAATAATTAAAGTTAATAATAGCTTACTACGTATTTCATAAAATGAAGATAATTCATAAAAAGTCTGGGCATAGCCAATTTTTTCTCGGGTAACTTTTGAAAATATTGGGTGGATTGATAAAAAACCAGTATGGCCGTTTATAGTAATAATTGTTGGTTCTTTGCGTTTTGTTTGAACGAGATCAAATTTATTTTCATGAGTTTTTAATATCGGTTCTTGTTTTAGATTATAAACGTATAAGTTGAGTTGTTGCTGTCCTAATTCAGATACAAATTGATCGAGCTTCAAAATATCCTTATCCAAATAAGAAATTGCTTCTGGCGTCCGGTTTTCTTCAGAAATTTTAGCAATAGCAAAATAGGCACTTTGCGTGGTGAGTTCTTCTTCAGAATTAGACAGACGAGAAGTTACTTCAGAAATAACCTCTTCAACATTGTGGCGCTCTTTTGCGACAATTAAATTAATTGAAGATTTATAAGTAATTACAGCAAAAATGGTAAAAACAATAAATATAAAGAAAGAACTTGCAAAGGCCCACTTAATTGTTAAAGATGGGCCTTTCAGTTCTTTGTTAAAAGATTTATTTTTTTTGCTCACGAGCGCATCACATAGCCAGTTCCCCGTACAGTTTGAATATAGCTCTCATCCCCGGGAACATCAATTTTATTGCGCAAATAACGGATATAAACATCCACGACGTTTGTTTCGACTTCTGTTTCATAACCCCAAACTTTATTTAACAAAACATCTCGTGCTAAAACAACATTCACATTTTCCATCAATGTTAACAATAACTCGTACTCACGCTTAGTCAATTCAATAACCTCGTTGCCTCGACGCACAACACGGTTTTCTTTTTCAATGACTAAATCACGATACGTAATCGTTGTCTGTTTAGCAACATTTTTGTCACCTTCAATGTCGATACGACGAAGTAAAGCACGTAGGCGAGCTAATAGCTCCTCAATTGCAAAAGGCTTCACGATATAATCGTCTGCGCCATGATCCAAGCCAGAAACCCGATCAATCACAGAATCTCTTGCTGTCATCATGATAATCGGTGTATTCTTCACTTGACGTACTCTACGACATACTTCTAAACCGTTTAATTCTGGCAACATCAAATCTAATAAAATAGCGTCCCAATCATTATTTAATGCTGCATCTAAACCTGTACGTCCGTTATAATGAACCTCTGTATGATACCCTTCATGCGTTAGTTCTAATTCTACGAAACGAGCTAAGTTTTTTTCATCTTCAATAATTAAAATATTACTCATTTGATCTTAGATCCCTTTTCTTTATAAATTTTTGTTCTAAAAAAAATGGTTGTTTTTTTATTAAAATACTATAGTCATTTTACCATGAAACAATGAAAGAAAAAAGAGCTATCTGAAAATCTTATTAGTGTATTAATAAGTAGCAAAACTCTTATTCGTCAACAGTTTTCCTAATCGTAATAAAAAAAGAGTAGCAATGTTTCAAAAAAACACAGCTACTCTTTCCCATCAATAAATTAGAATTCAGCAAAATTCCATTGTTTTTTACTTATTCTTCATGGTACCAACTGTAGTGATAAATGCCTTCTTTATCAGTACGTTCATACGTATGAGCACCAAAGTAATCTCGTTGTGCTTGAATCAGATTAGCAGGTAAACGTTCTGAACGATAAGAGTCAAAATAAGCAATGGCAGAAGAAAATGTTGGAACAGGAACGCCAGCTTGAACTGCCAATGCAACAACTTCCCTTACTGCTTGTTGATATTTCTTGGTAATTTCTAAGAAATAATCATCTAATAATAAGTTTTCAAGATCCGGATTTTTATCATAGGCATCTGTAATTTTTTGTAAGAAACGAGCACGGATGATACAACCTGCGCGCCAAATTTTTGCAATTTCTCCAAATGGCAAATCCCAATCATACTCTTTTGAAGCGCTACGCAATTGGGCAAAACCTTGCGCATAGCTCATGATTTTACTGAAATATAAAGCTTCTCGAATTTTTTCAATCAATTCTTTTTTATCACCATCGTATTTAAACGTAGCAGGTGCTGGCAACACTTTACTTGCAATAACACGTTCTTCTTTATATGCAGAAATATAACGCGCAAACACTGATTCTGTAATAAGAGGAAGTGGCACACCCAAATCAAGTGCGCTTTGGCTTGTCCATTTACCAGTTCCTTTATTCCCAGCTGCATCTAAAATAACGTCAACGATTGGCTTACCCGTACCAAGGTCATCTTTTCTAGTTAAAATATCAGCAGTGATCTCGATTAAGTAGCTATCAAGTTCTCCTTCATTCCATTCTTTGAAGATGTCTGCCATTTCAGCAACAGAAAGACCTAAAACATTTTTCATTAGATCATAAGATTCAGCAATCAGTTGCATATCGCCATATTCAATTCCGTTATGAACCATCTTCACATAATGTCCAGCTCCGTTTGGCCCAATGTAAGTAACACAAGGTGCACCGTCTTCTGCTTTAGCGGAAATTTGTTCTAAAATAGGTGCTACCAAATCATAAGCTTCTTTTTGCCCACCAGGCATAATTGAAGGGCCTTTTAACGCGCCTTCTTCACCACCAGATACTCCAGTGCCGATAAAATTAATTCCAGAGTTAGCTAGTTCTTCATTCCGACGAATTGTATCTTTAAAGAAAGTATTCCCGCCGTCGATTAAAATATCTCCTTTATCTAAATGCGGTAATAACTCTTTAATGGTGGCATCTGTTGGCGCACCGGCTTTTACCATTAACAAGATTCGACGTGGTTTTTCAATTGCAGCAACAAAGTCTTCAATTGTATAGGTTGCTTTAAATTTTTTATCAGGATGTTCTTTTACTACTTCTTCTGTCTTCGCAGCTGTCCGGTTAAACAATGCTACTGAATAGCCACGGCTTTCAATGTTTAGGGCTAGATTTTTCCCCATGACGGCCATACCGACAACACCAATTTGTTGTTTTGTCATTTTGAATTCCTCCTAGTAGCTTTAATCTTTTTCATTATAACGTAAAAAGTCCTGCTTTCAAAATAAAGGTGGCTGGAATTAGTAACCGAAGCTAAACTTTTGAGTATTCTTTTCTTTTTTTTATTTTGATTGCTTTTTTTAGATTATTATCTTCGCAAATTCTGCTTTTCTTCTAGAAGCATTACATTATTATCAGTTCAAGATTCGTTTAAATAAAATAAAAAACCCACAAAGCTCCATGGTTAGCTTTGTGGGTTTTAATCCTTCATTTTCTGAAAAAAATGAATTATGCTTCTTTAGTCGTTACGTCCTTGCCATCGTAGTAACCGCAGTTGGCACATACGTGGTGGCTTTTTCTTAATTCACCACAGTTTGGACATTCGTTCAAACCGTTAATAGTCAATTTGTAATGAGTACGACGTTTGTTTTTCTTAGCTTTAGATGTTTTACGAGCTGGTACTGCCATTTGTTACACCTCCTTGTTTATGAAAAGCAAGCGATATTACCTGCTATTTATTCCAATCTTACTGATCATCATCTGTTGTATCCAACAGTTCTGATAATTTAGCAAGACGAGGATCAATTTTGGGCGCGGCTGTTTCTTTTTGTTGCAGAAAATCATCTTCGGAGATCACTTCCCAATCTTGGCCAGCAGGCATTTGATTAGACTCAGCTTCCTCTTTTGTTAAAATCTGCAACGGAATCGCTAATAAAATATTATCAGCAACTGATTCATCCAAACTAATCGTCTGACCTTCTACAAGTAAGACTTCTTCATCAGAAATCAGTTCAGTCCGCATTTGAAACTGCTCAGGCGTCATAAAAACTTCGTCAACGACTAAATCCAGCGGTAATTCAACTGGCTCTAAACTTCTTGAAGAAGGAAGTGTCAACGTCGTTTTCAACGTGTAATGAACAAGATAATCACTTTTTGAGACGGTAACGAGCCCATCTACTTTAATAGGCGTGATATCTAATATTTGATTGTCCCGTTTCATCAATTCCTTTTTCAAATCCAAAGTCTCTGAAAAAGTTAACGGCGTTTCATGGTATTTGTTTAATTCCAATAAAGACCACTTCATTTTTATCACCTCTAAGCAACAAAAGCTATTATACAGGGAGTATTTTAGCTTGTCAATGAAATTTTCTTGACACCTTTTCAAAAAATAGAACGAAGTAGCCTAGACTACTTCGTTCTAGCGATTAAAGTTTTTTTGTTTTTTTAGATGGCTGTTGTTTCACCGCGATAAACAATACCACGACGAGGATCAACAGTTACTAATTCACCGTCTTGAATTGTTGTTGTAGCGTCAGTAGCACCAACGATTACAGGAATATCTTTTGCAATTCCGACAACAGCGGCATGAGAAGTTAAGCCACCTTCTTCAACGATGACAGCAGCAGCTTTTTCAAAAGCAGGCATGTAATCTTTATCAGTTGTTGGAACAACTAAGACCATTCCTTCTTTAGCGCGAGAATTAGCTTCTTCAGCTGATTTTGCAACAACTGCATTGGCTACAACTGTTCTTTCGCCAACACCTTGTGCATCTAATAATTTAGAACCAATTAATTGAATTTTCATTACGTTTGTTGTTCCGCGTTCACCAACTGGCACACCAGCAGTAATTAAAATTAATTCGCCTTCTTTAGCAAAGCCTAGTTCTACAGCTTTTTTAGCAGCTAAATCAAACATTTCGTCAGTTGTTGTTGGTTTTTCAGCAACAGTTGGGAAGACACCCCAGTTAAGCATTAAACCACGTTTTGTCCGTTCGTCAAATGTAACGGCTAAAATATCAGCATCTGGACGGTATTTAGAAATCATTTTAGCTGTATAACCAGATTCAGTTGCTGCAACAATTGTTTTAACACCTAAGTTTTTCGCAGCACGAGCAACAGATAAACCAATTGTTTCAGTTACATCTGTTTTATCAAATTCGTTAATTTGGAATGAACCTAATTCAGATAAAGCTTTTTCTGCTTCAACATCAATACGTGCCATTGTAGCAACTGCTTGAACTGGGTAGTCACCATTTGCAGATTCACCAGATAACATAGTTGCATCTGTACCATCAAAAACGGCATTGGCAACGTCAGAAGCTTCCGCACGAGTTGGACGTGGATTTTGTTGCATTGATTCTAACATTTGAGTTGCTGTAATAACTGCCTTACCGGCTGCATTACATTTTTGAATAATGCGTTTTTGCACCATTGGTACTAATTCAGGCGCAATTTCAACACCCATGTCACCACGAGCGACCATGATACCGTCTGAAACTTTGATAATTTCGTCGATATTATCAATACCTTCTTGTGATTCAATTTTAGGGAAAATTTGAACATGTGTCATGTTCTTTTCTTCTAAAATTTCACGAATTTCAAGAACGTCTTGTGCTTTACGTACAAATGAAGCGGCGATAAAGTCGATGTCATTGTCTAAACCAAAACGAATATCATCTGCATCTTTTTCAGTAATACCAGGTAAGCTAATTGAAACACCAGGAGCGTTAACACCTTTTCTTGAACCTAGCATACCAGCATTTTTTACAACCATGACTAATTCACGGTTTGCTTCGTCTTTTTCTGTGATTTCCATGTCGATTAAGCCATCATCAAATAAAATATGACCACCCACGTGAACATCATCGAATAAACCAGGGTAAGTTACGGCAATTTTTTCTTTTGTACCTTTTAATTCAGGGTCCATTGAGATACGAGTTGTATCACCAACGTTAAATTGGATATATCCCGCACGACCGAAGTCTGCTTCAGTAGTGTCTTGAACAGTAGTCCGAATTTCTGCCCCTTTTGTATCTAATAAGATACCGACATCTTTTCCAGTCTTTTTAACTGCTTCTCTAACCATATTCATCCGACCTAATTGTTCTTCATGGTCACCATGAGAGAAATTAAAACGGAAAACATTAGCTCCAGATTCGATTAATTGTGAAATAATCTCCACATTATTACTTGCTGGTCCTAATGTACTAACGATTTTAGTTTTTTTCATTACTTTAAACGCCCCTATTCCTTTATTTAAAACAACCATAGCTGTTTTATTATCTTTTAGTAGCTGTCAATTAGAATGATAACTGTTTATTTAAGTCATACAAACTTAAGTCAGGTTTATGTTTATTGCTTTCAAGCGTTTCAATAATATCAGCGGCAACAACCTTATTGTCTTCAATACCAATACATAAGCCACCTTTACCTTGTTCAAGTAATTCCACCGCATAAGCTCCGAATTTACTTGCCAAGACCCGGTCACGCGCACTTGGAGAACCCCCACGAACAACGTGTCCTAAGATAGAAACTCGGGTATGGAAATCGCCATATTCAGATAACTTATCAGCGAATTCATTTCCGCCCATAACGCCTTCTGCTAAAACGATTAAACAATGTTTTTTACCACGATCGCGTCCATCTTGAATCCGTTTTGCTACAGCTGCCATATCAAAGTCATGTTCTGGGATGATAATTTCATCAGCACCACCAGCTACACCTGACCATAATGCGATATCGCCAGCGCCACGACCCATAACTTCAATTACAAAAGTACGTACGTGAGAAGTTGCAGTATCACGAATGCGGTCGATTGATTCTAAGACTGTATTGATTGCTGTATCAAAACCAATTGTAAAATCAGTCCCAGGAATATCATTATCAATTGTCCCTGGAATACCAACAGCAGGAAAACCATGACGTGTTAACGCCATTGCGCCATGATAAGAGCCATCTCCACCAATAACGACCAAGCCTTCAATGCCGAATTTTTTCAATTGTTCAATACCTTTTAATTGTCCTTCTTGCGTAGCAAATTCTGGATAGCGGGCTGAATAAAGGAAAGTCCCACCACGTTGGATTTTATCTCCAACATCTGCAACGTCTAAACGGCGAATATCACCAGCTACTAAACCGGCATATCCATAATTGATTCCGTATACTTCAATTCCATCGAAGATTGCTTTACGGACCACCGCACGGACTGCTGCGTTCATACCAGGAGCGTCACCGCCACTGGTTAAGATTCCGATGCGTTTCATCTACATTTTCACCTCATTAAAATATTTTTAGGTTCCCCTAAATAATACCATTTTGGCATTAACCACGTTGTACATTTTACCATTAAAAAACCAAAATGTCTTGGGATACGAGCAGAAAATTGAAAAAATTGAAAACGAAAAGTAAAATTTACTGAAAGTCACTTGAAAATTACGTTATTTTCACCAAAAATATCTACCAAACTTCGCCTTACATTAGGATTATCAGCAATTTGATATTTTTCAGCCAGTATTTTTTTAGTTCTTGATTTTTCATAAAAAAGTATTATTTTACTTGCGCCAGGCGCCTGTTTAATTAAGGCATACAATTCTTTTA
The DNA here is from genome assembly GCF_051713765.1 of Enterococcus sp. DIV0755b. NCBI lineage: Bacteria > Bacillati > Bacillota > Bacilli > Lactobacillales > Enterococcaceae > Enterococcus > Enterococcus sp. DIV0755b. The sequence continues at coordinate 2,187,577 of NZ_JBIOQN010000001.1, forward strand.
ACTGCTTGTCTGGATCAGCTATACCAGTTAAGCGGAGATAGCAAGTCGGCGCTATTTTTAATTCTTTTATTTGTTGAGCTAAAACAATTTGATCGACAATTACCTGCATTTCTTGATTATATGTGCTAATCTCTGTTTTTCCTTCTACATAGACGACATCGTCTACTGCAAATGTTTGTCGCACATGGCGATAGACATTTGGAAAAAGGGTTAACGCTACTTCTCCGGTTGGATCATTAGCTTCTACAAAAGCCATTTGTTCCCCTTTTTTAGTCCGGATTTCCCGAATTCCTCGGACATATAAAAGAAGACGAACATTTTGTTTTGGTAATAAATCACTAATTAGTTGTACTTGTCGTTCTTTTTTTAAAAGGGGATAACTTTCTGTCGGGTGGCCAGAAACATAAACACCCAAGTACTGTTCTTCCAAATCAAGACGTTGCGTTAAAGTATAGTCACTAACTTCAGTGGGTTTTAGTGCCATAATATCTAATAAATCCATACTGCCCCCACTGTATTCGATATTTTGAATTTTACTATCTAATCCTGTTACTAATTGACGACGATTTTTTTCCAATTCATCAAAAGCTCCAATTTCAACTAAAGGTTGAATCAAATCAAGTTTTAACCATTTTGCCGGCAGACGATATAAAAAATTATCTAATGAACGAAACGGGCCATTTTCCTTGCGTTCAGCAATGATTGCCGCAATAAAATCACGTCGCGTCCCTTTAATACTACCTAGTCCAAAACGAATCGCTTCATTATTCAATAAATAAAAACTGAAACTACTAGTATTAATGGAAGGGGGTAAAATTTTAATGCCTTGTTTTTTGGCTTCTGTTAAATATTCTTTCACTTTAGTTGTATTATTACGAACCGAATGAAGGAGCGCGGCAAAAAAAGGCGCAGGATAATGAACTTTTAAATAGCCCATTTGAAAGCCGACAAAAGAATAAGCAAAAGCATGGGAGCGGTTAAAGCCGTAATCTGCAAAACGCTCAATATAATCATAGACTTTATTGGCTTTTTCCTGGCTATGACCGACCTTTACAGCCCCGTTTACAAAATGACGACGTTCTTCATCTAAAACATCTTTTTTCTTTTTACTTATAGCACGTCGTAAAATATCGGCTTGCCCTAAAGTGAAGCCAGCCATTTGAGCGGCAACTTGCATGACCTGCTCTTGATAGACCATAATGCCATAAGTATTTTGTAAAATTGGTATCAGACTGTCATCTAAATAAGTTACTTTTTCTTGACCTTTTTTACGTTTGATGAAGTGATCAATATTTTGCATCGGTCCTGGTCGATATAACGCATTAACAGCGGCAATTTCCTCAATATTCTCAGGACCTAGGCGGCGCAAGACGTTTTTGATTCCTGCTGACTCAAATTGAAAAACCCCCGCCGTATTCCCAGCCTGAAACAACTTAAGTGTAGGTTCATCTGTTAAAGGAATATCTTTTTGTGAAAGTTCTTTACCGGTAACTTTTTTAATTCCCTTTAACGTATCGTCAATAATCGACAAATTACGCAAGCCTAAAAAGTCCATCTTTAATAAACCAACTGCTTCTACATCATTCATAGTAAATTGAGTTAGTAAAATATCATTAGCACCTGCTTGTAACGGAATTAACTGTTGCAAATTCTGGTCACTAATAACCACACCAGCTGCATGGGTGGATACATGTCGCGGTAAACCTTCTAATGTTAATGCCACTTGGAAAAGCTGACGATTACGTTCATTGCGAGCGACAAGTTCTCTTAAATTACTTGATTCTTCGTAAGCTTTTTTCAAGGTTATTTTAAGTGTATTGGGTACTGCTTTACTCCAACGATTGGCCTCACTTTGTGACAAACCAAAAACGCGAGCTACATCTCGCAAAACCATTTTGGCTGCCATCGTCCCAAAAGTAGCGATTTGTGCCACTTGATAAGTCCCATATTTTTCTTTTACATAATGCAAAACTTCTTCTCTTCGATTATCAGGAATATCCAAATCAATATCAGGCATCGTAAAACGTTCTGGATTTAAAAAACGTTCAAAAAGTAAATCGTACTCAATTGGATCAACATCTGTAATAGCTAACACAAAAGCCACTAAAGACCCTGCCGCGGAACCTCTTCCGGCGCCGGTTACTATTTTATTACGATGGGCAAAATCCATTACATCCCAGACGATTAAAAAATAATCATCAAAACCCATTTGATGAATAATATTCAGCTCGTAATCAAGCCTTGCTCTATACTCTACTGTTACTTCTTTTACACGATGTTCTAGCTGTGTTTGACATAGATTGCGCAAAAAGGTAGCTGCTGTTACATCAGCTTGAATAGGGTAATGTGGTAATAATTTTTGGTGTAGTGGCAATTCAAATTGACTACAAATCGCTGCTGCTTTTTTTGTGTTTGCTAAAGCTTGCGGCTGGTTTTCTGCAAAGTAACTGGTAATCTGTTCAGACGGTAGCAGATATTCCCCACTACCTTGTTCTAATTCTGCTAAATCTTCTAGCTGAGTGCCGTTTTTCAAGTGTTCCATCACGGCAATCGCGCCTTTTTCACTAGGATCAATTGTATTTACTTCATTAATTGCAAAAGGTTCAACTTGGTGCTCCTGATAAAATGCTATTTCCATTTCACTCAGTTCTTGTCGAGGTGAAACACCATAAAAAAACTGATCTTTTGAGAAAATATTTTGTAAAAAATAGAGCCGTTCCTCAGCTTTTTTTATCTCACGTGTAATAAAGTATTGAATTTCATTACGGGGTGGTAAAATGGCATAGACGTCTGTTAAAGATTCAAAGTCAGCCAGATCCACTTGCCCTTTGATTTCTTTTTGACTACTTAGCGCAATTAATTGGTGATAGCCCGCTAGATTTTTAGCAAAGAGCAAAATTTCATTTTCTCCGTTTTGGACCGGAGAATAATAGTCTAAATGTAAACCAATTACAGCTTTTAAGCCGGCATTATGGCACGCAGTATAAAAAGAAACTGCGCCTGCTAAGACATTACGATCACATAAACCTAATGTATCGTAACCTCTTTGTTTGGCTACTTCTACTAGACGTGTAATTTCAATCGTACTTTGTAGTAAGGAATAAGCGGTCACGGTATATAATTGCGGTAACACTGTATGTCCTCCTTTTTGAAAAAACTTGAAAACTTTACATTCAAGAAAAATATGGTACACTGTATTCGAGAAACCCGCAAGAGAAGAGGTGTCTGCTATGAAATATTTGGTTACTTTGTTTTGGACGTATATCTTGGGTCAAGTCGTTGGCTACCTAGGTAGTGCTTTAAACAGCGGCACTTATGATTTTAAACTAAGCTCAATCATTTCTCTAATTGTAGGAATCATCATTATCCTCATTGCTGAAGTGGCTACGCCCAAAAAGAAACACGCATAAACAAACAGTTTTACCTTCTGGTGTAACTGACTAAAAAGATTGCAGCGATGCAATCTTTTTTTGTTCCCTCATTTTTCATCTCACAAAAAAGCTTAATGAACCTGTCCTCCCAAGTAGTCGCCTTTTTATATAAGACTTTTCCCTTGCGAAAATCATATAATCTTTTATCTACAAAAAAACTCGCTACAAAACATTGTAACGGGTTTTTTCAAAAGACTAAAGCCTTTGGTTTAAAACTTTGCGAAAATTAAATGTCGACAAGCAGATATTTAAAAATACAAAACCACTTGTGACAAAAAAGACAGCCCGATAACCCATACCATGGGCAACTGTAGAACCTACCATCGGACCGAGCACTTGACCGAAATTGGTAAACATTTGATTATAGCTATAAATTCGACTTACGCCTTCTGGTGGGGTTATTTTAGAAATTAACGTATTAATCGATGGCATTAAAGCGCCAGTTGAAAAGCCTAGAATAAAGCGTAAAGCTCCTAGTTGAAATGGTGTTTTAACAAATCCCATCGGAATAAAACAAAGAAAAGATAGCACTAGGCCAAACAGCAAGATTTTTTGATTGCCAATTTTATCTCCTAGTTTTCCTAGTGTTGGCGAAGAGATAATTGCCGACACACCTGCGATAGACACGATTAAGCCACTAACAAATAAAATATTTTCACTGCTACCACTTAACTGCCTAATATAAAGCGTTAAAATTGGACTGATACTTGTCACTCCAACTTGCAAAATTAAAGAAGTGATAAATAGACCGATTAAAACTTGAACATTTGAAATACGACTAAAGATTTGTTTGACCGACAAAAGATCAGTTTTTTGAACTGGGACAAAATCTTCTTTCACAAAGAAAATCGTCAAAATTGTCGTGATTGCCAAAACCGTCCCGGTAATAATAAAGACATTTTCCATACCAAATGCCTGTGCCAATGCGCCACCCATTGAAGGACCAATCAAATTTCCCGCTACAGCCCCCGTTGCTAGGGTTCCAAGTGCCCAACCGCTTTTTTCTCGTGGTGCTTGCGAAGCAATTAACGCTGTTGCATTGGGGATATAGCCCGATAAAATCCCAGTCATAAAACGCATGATTAACAGCCAATAAACATTTGGAACAAAAGCTAGCGACCCCATTGTAAATGTCATTCCTACTGCCGCACGAATCATCATCAAACGACGTCCTTTTCGATCGGCTAAATTTCCCCAGATAGGTGCAACAATAGCAGAAGCAAATGCGGTCACTGAAATAGCCAGCCCTGCAAAAAGCTCTACTTGATTTTTAGGTGTGCCCAATTGTTCGATGTAAAGCGGAATAAATGGCATCACCAAACTAAAACTCGCCCCGGTAAAAAAGCAACCAATCCATGAGATAAATAAATTTCGTTTCCAATCCAGCTTCATAGTCAACCCTCTTTCACTACTACTATAGCCTATTTTTTCAAAGAGGTGAATTGGAAAGCTAATGTAATTTTCAAAAAAGTAAAAATTATCCTTGTTTTATGCTCGTTATTCCACAATTAATTTCAATGTTTTAAAAATTTTATTGAAATTATCGATTGGCATAAAAATACCGTCTTTTAAAAGGTAGAATTAATCTCCTCTTTAAAAGACGGTTTATTAACTAATATGTTTAACTAATTTATGCAATAACAGCTAAAATGATAAAGTTTAAAATAAATAAAATATCGACTACCCAAAGAATTGGTGAAATTTCATTGAATTTCCCTTTAATCACCTTCACAATTGTGTAGAAGATAAATCCTGCGGCAATCCCGTAAGAAATACTGTAACAAAAGCCCATGAAAATAGCGGCAAAAAAGGCTGGAACTGCTTCTTCTAAATCGGTCCATTCAATATCTTTAAATGAAGCCATCATCATTACCCCAACTAAAATCAACGCTGGTGCAGTTGCTTGGGCGGGAACGATCGAAATTAACGGAGAAAAGAAACTACTAATAGCAAACAAACCTGCAACTACAACTGAAGTTAAACCAGTACGTCCACCAGCGCCAATACCAGCAGCAGACTCTACGTATGTCGTTGTATTAGATGTCCCAAAGATTGCGCCAATAGAAGTAGCGATTGCATCTGCAAATAACGCTTTGTCCATTTTGGTGTTAAAGCCACGACTATCTTCTAAAGCTTCTTCATCTGCCTTAGAGAAAATTCCTGTTCTACGACCAGTCCCAATAAAGGTTCCAATCGTATCAAATGTATCTGATAAGCTAAAGGCGATAATTGTCATTAGAACTTGAGGAATTTTACTTGCATCACTAAACAGTGATTGCATGCCATCTACCCCAAACGCGGCACCGAATGTGGTCTTTAACTCATTGATTGAACTTCCTAGTGAATTTGCTTTCCAATCAATTGCACTTAAATCCACAACACCCATGAAAATTCCCAGAACAGTTGTAACGACAATTCCAATTAAAATAGCCCCCCGCACATTGCGGACAACTAAAATTGTAGTTAAAACTAGCCCAATCACAGCTAATAAAACAGGTGCATTATTGAAATTAGCCAAAGCTGGCACGATGCCACCATTCATTGTAACATTGACTGCTTTGTCCCCTTCTACCACACTACTTGTGATAGTTGCTGAATCTGCACTAAAACTCAATAAGTTAGCATTTTTCAAGCCAACATACGCGACAAAAATCCCAATCCCGCCGCCAATTGCATGTTGCATACTTTCAGGAATCGCGTGAATAATCATTTTTCTAATTTTCGTAATGGTAATGAAAATGTTAATCAAACCACAAATGAAGACCATCGCTAGCGCTTGTTGCCAGGTATACCCTAGGCCAAATACTACTGTAAATGTGAAAAAGGCATTTAATCCCATCCCAGGAGCTTGCGCGTAAGGTACATTCGCAAAAAGTCCCATTACTAACGTTCCGATTACAGAAGCAATGATTGTTGCTAGAAATACCGCTTGAAATGGCATTCCTGAAGCTGATAAGATCGTTGGATTTACAAATAAAATATAACTCATCGCAAAAAAGGTAGTTAAACCTGCGACAAATTCTGTTGAAACGTTTGTGTTACTTTCTTTTAATTTAAAAAACTTTTCCATCAATTGTTCACTCCTACAAAAGAATAAGGGCATATTTCGGATTTATCATCCAACAAAGACTGATTATAATTTGGAAAAAGCCAAAAAACAACATTTCATCTTCACTCAACTGAAATATTATCATTAATGTTCGTGTTTTGCTATGAAAGCGAATCCTTTTTCTTATGCTCATTTTTTAAAGGTATCTTACTTTTAAACTAGCAATCTTGTGAAAAAAACAAAATGTGTTAAACTAAAACAGCGTATCTTTTAGACGAAAGGAGAAATAGATATGAACAAAAAATTAATTGCCATTGATTTAGATGGCACTACTTTAAATGCCCAATCTCAAATCAGCCCGAAAACAGAAGCTGTTTTAAAAAAAGCTGTCGCTAGTGGTCATATTGTCAGTATTGCGACTGGTCGTCCATTTCGTATCAGCGAAAAATTTTATCACCAATTAGCATTAAACACACCAATGGTCAATTTTAATGGTGCTTTAGTTCACGTACCTTATACAAAATGGGCTTCTGAATCGGAAACACTTTTTAGTCGTGATATTGTCTTTGAAATTTTAAAACAAAAAAATGATTTACAATTGGATTTTGTGGCAGCGGAAAATCGTGATACTTTTTACGTTGATCGCCTAGATTTTGGTAGTGAATATCTTTTTGATAATCAAAAACCAACCAATGATAATCTACTCCAAAATTTAAAAACAAACCCCACTTCGATGTTAATTCAAACCAAAACCGAGTTAGCCGAAACTGTTTCAGATACACTAAAAGCTCAGTTTTCTGACTATATCGATGTTAGAACTTGGGGTGGTCCCAATGCAATTTTAGAAATTGTGGCAAAAGGCATTCAAAAAGCCCGTGGGGTAGAAATTATCGCGGACTCTTTTGCGATTGATCGTAAAAATATTATTGCCTTTGGTGATGAACACAATGATCTTGAGATGCTAGATTACGCCGGCTGGGGCGTAGCTATGAAAAATGCCAGCCCCGAAGCAAAAGCTATTAGTAATGACATCACTTCTAAAACAAATGATGAAGATGGATTAGCTGATTATTTAGAAAAATATTTAGCCATCTAAATTAAGATTTATCGGCCTTGAAACTCTCTTATTGAGAATTTCAAGGCTTTTTTTGTGTTTTTGTATACTTTGTATTATAATTATTAATACAAAAAAGTTTCACTATAAGACAAGGAGTGATTGCTATGCAATTAAACATTCAAGAATATATTCCAATCTTAATTCCCCTCATTATTTTACAAATCGGACTTGCAATTTACGCTGTCGTCGATGTATTCAAACATCCTCATTATAAATTTGGCAACCGTGTGTTTTGGGTTATCATCTGTGCTTTTATTTCTTTTTTAGGCCCAATTATTTATTTTGCTTTTGGTAAAGGAGAAGATTAAATGGAATCTATGATTGTCATTCAGAATCTAAAAAAACAAATTGGTCAACGTCTTATTTTAGATGATTTATCTTTAACTATCCCCTCAGGAAGTATTTATGGCTTTGTGGGAGAAAATGGCGCAGGTAAAACTACCACGATGAAAATTATTTTAGGGCTTTTAGCCGCTGATAGTGGTACAGTTACTATCGCAGGTCAGACCGTAAAATACGGAGATAGCAAAACCAATCAAAACATTGGTTATCTACCGGATGTTCCGGCTTTTTACAACTATCTGTCTGCTAAAGAATACTTAGCTTTATGCGGAAAGGTTAGCGGCCTAACAAAAAACGTAATAGCCGCTAAAATCCCCACATTACTTTCAAAAGTTGGTCTAAACAATACTTCACAAAAAATAGGTGGTTTTTCACGCGGAATGAAACAACGTTTAGGTTTAGCACAAGCACTTTTAAACGATCCAAAATTACTAATTTGTGATGAACCCACTTCAGCATTAGATCCTATTGGACGCAAAGAAGTATTAACTATCTTAAAAAATCTAAAAAACGAAACAACTGTTTTGTTTTCTACTCATATTTTGCATGATGTTGAATCTATCTGTGATCATATTGCTATTTTAAATGAGGGTAAAATTCAATTAGAAGGAGCACTAAAAAATATTAAAGCTGAACATAACAAGTACTATGAACTGCAATTTAAAGACACAGCTGACAGATCTTATTTCCTAAAACATACTGCTTTTGATGGGCAAAAAAAAGATAGTCTAACGCTACTTCTCCCAGTTTTAAATCAGGAAGATTCTGGATTGGCAATTGTCGAAACTCTTGCTAGGCTAAAAGTTGTACCTCGCAAACTAAAATTAGTCGAACCCACATTAGAAGATATCTTTTTAAAGGTGGTGGCAAAATGAAACAAATCAAGCTTTTTTTCATAAAAGAATGCTTCGCTAATTGGCGTACTAAAAAAATCCCCATCTTATTGATTATTGCAGTAGCTGTTGGAATCTTATCCCCTTTTCTAGCGAAAATTATGCCTGATATAATGTCTTCTTTATTACCAGCTGACCTACCCGTTTCTTTACCAACTCCAACATCAATAGATAGTTGGACACAATATTATAAGAATTTATCACAATTTGTTTTATTGGCTATCGCATTATTGGCAGTTGGTACGATTAGTAATGAAGTAGAAAAAGGCACGCTATTACCTTTTATTACTAAAGGACTCTCTCGCAACGTCTTTGTTATTAGTAAAGCACTCTATTTAGTTTTTATTTGGTCTGTAACCTTGATCAGTTCCTTTTTAGTTAATGTTGCTTATACTACCTATTATTTTAATGATAATAAAAGTCCTCATTTATTATTCCCGCTTTTTGCTTTTTGGCTCTACGGAACAATTTTTTTAGCAGCTACGATTTTGTCATCAACACTAGCTAAAAGCACTGGGCAAAGCCTTTTGATTCTGGCTAGTTTTTATTTAATCAGTAGCTTTAGTGGTATATTAAAGAAAATCGCATATTATAATCCTTTTATTTTAGGAAGCAATTCGCTGAATTGGTTAACAGGTAAAACAGAATTTTATCATTATTGGCCTGCGGTCTGGATTGCAGTTTTGCTTATCATATTATTATTGACTCTAAGTCTTTTGATTTTCCGCAAACGTCCCCTTTAGGATTTTTGGCAAAAAGTTAGACTTCCGCTACAATAAAAATAAAGCAATCCAAAAACAAAAGCAGGAGGCGTGACCATGACACAATTAGTGAATGCAAAGCAAATGAAAGCATGTGATCAGTATACAATTGACACAATTGGTATTCCGAGTATGGTTTTAATGGAAAGAGCAGCATTAGCAGTTTTTAATGAACTGATGGAAAAAGAAAAATACGACCTTTCACAAGTTTTAATCGTCTGTGGAAGTGGGAATAATGGCGGCGATGGATTAGCTATTGCTAGACTCCTTCATTTAGCTGGCAAAAATGTTACTGTCTATTTTGTCGGAAACTTAACTCATCGTACAACTGAATGCCAACAACAATACGCTATTTGCGACTATTATAAGATTCCTATTTTGCATCATTTGGAAACATTTTTGGGTTTTACTTTAATCATCGATAGTTTTTTAGGCATTGGGGCTAATGGAGAGTTAAACGAAACTGCTAAAAATGTTATTGACCAAATAAATCATAGCCAACTACCTATTCTGGCTGTTGATGTGCCTTCTGGAATTGATGCTTCAACAGGCACTTCATTAGGAAAGTTTGTTCATGCTGACACTACGGTTACTTTTCAATTTAAAAAGACCGGCTTCACCATTTCACCTGGACTTGAAGCCTGTGGCAACTTGCAAATCGTTGATGTAGGTATTAGCGGTGACGCCTTAAAACTATAAAAAAAGCCAAACGCTCAACTGCTAGACAACAGCGAGCGTTTGGCTTTTTTTATTATAATGTTTCGTAGGTAATAGCTTCTGCTTTTGGAATTTCTTTATCGATAAAGTAAACTTTATACCAAGTCAAGAAAGTAAAGATTGTCCAAATTTTACGTTGCACTTCTGCTTTACCTTCGTGGTGATCATTTAATAATTTCATGATTTTATCTTGATCGAAGAATTGTTTGGCAAAATCTGCCATAAATAACGCTTTTACTTCTTCATAACCATGATCTTCTTTTAACCAAGCTTTAATCGGCACTGGGAAACCTAATTTTTCCCGATTTGCCCATTCTTCTGGTAAATGACGGTTCGCCGCTTGACGGAAAACATCTTTTGTATTGTTTTGATTCATCACATATTTTGCTGGAATTCGTTGTGCTAATTTCATCACTTCAATATCTAGTAGTGGCACCCGTAATTCAAGTGAACTTGCCATAGATAATTTGTCGGCTTTTAACAAAATGTCTTTTGGCATCCATTGATGCACATCGACATACTGCATTTTGTTAACTTCACTTTCAATACCTTCTGTTTGATCAAAATGAGGATTCATAATTTCTTTAACAGAAGGGGCATTTTGAAATTCAGGTTTTAAATAACTTGCAGCTTCTTGTTCATCAAAAACTTTCGCATGACCAATAAAGAAGTCACGGGCAGGAGCAGTCGCTTCATATAAATGAATTCGACCATGGAAATTTTTCATGTGGCCAAATTTACGGCCAATGGAATAACGCATGCCTTTTGGTAATTTTTTCAACCCTTGAGCAAAAACACGCACCATTTTTGAGTTGGTATGGAAACCATAAGTTTGGTAACCGGCAAATAACTCATCGGCACCTTCACCAGATTGTACTACCCGCACAGATTGTGATGCCAAATTTGCTAAGAAGTAAAGTGGCACACAAGAAGGATTAGAATCCGGTTCATCCAAATGATATTGAATAAGCGGAAAAGCCTTAAAAGACATGTCCCCATCAATTACTGCGGCAGTATTATTTAAATCGAGCATTTTCGTTAATTTACGAGCTTCAATGGCTTCATTATACGTCTTATCATCAAACCCAATTGAAAAAGAATGATCTGGACGCAAGACAGAAGTTACATAACTTGAGTCCACACCGCTGGATAAAAAGGCACCCACTTCAACATCAGCGATTCGATGTGCTGCAATAGAAGCTTCAACACTTTTATCAATTTCATCGACCCATTCTTCACGAGAATGATCATCTTTTTTAGTAAAGTCAGCATCCCAGTATTCTTTAATGGTAAGTTTGCCGTCTTTATAAGTATAATAATGACCTTCTGGTAAGCGATACACATTTTTAAAGAATGTTTCTCCATTTAAAGGAGAATATTGAAAAGTCATGTACGGTTTTAACGCTGCTGTATTTAGTTCTTTATTGAAATCTGGATGTGGTAAAAAGCTCTTGATTTCTGAACCAAACATAAACGTACCGTTCATTTCTGCATAATAGTAAGGTTTAATCCCAAAATGATCGCGGGCACCAAATAATTCTTGTTTTTCAATATCCCAAATGGCAAAGGCAAACATCCCCCGCACTTTTTGTAAAAGTTCAGCACCCCATTCTTCATAACCATGCAATAATACTTCTGTATCAGCATGAGTAGAAAAAACGTGGCCAGCTGCAATAAGTTGTTCTCTTAATGGTTGAAAATTGTAAATTTCGCCATTAAAAATAATAACTTTACTACGATCTTCATTATAAATAGGCTGAGAACCGCCTTCTAAGTCAATAATTGACAGACGACGAAAGCCTAATGCTACATTTTTATCTGTATATTTACCAGAACTATTAGGACCACGGTGGACGATGCGATCCATCATATCTTCAATAATTTCTTGTTTTTGGTCCTTGCTATTCACAAAACCGACAATGCCACACATATTTTCACGTCCTATTATTAAAATTTCATTTTTACAAACCAGGAATTATCATACCATAAAATTAAAAATCCTACGATAGAATTTGCCAAATGACCTTTTTTACAAAATTGTTTTTTACTTTCTCTTAATAATTTCTCTCAACTTTATAAAAGGCGTTAACAGAAGAGTCAACTTAAAAAGGCTGCTTGATAAAAATCAAGCAGCCTAAAAGTTGTACTAAGTACGATAAGGAGAGTACGGGATTTGAACCCGTGCACCGGCGTAAACCGGCTCGCTGGATTTCGAGTCCAGTGCATTACCACTCTGCCAACTCTCCAAGTTCTCACTTCTTTTATTTTCGCTAAATTTGAAAAAAAGTCAATTAAGAAATACCTGCCAAAAAACGCGTACTAACCCTAAAGAAAAAATCACCTATCATAAAAATGCAGCTGGCAATCTAGACCAGGTGATTTTAGCACTTTAGCAATTAACACGCGCACTTATACGCCAAGTTGCTTTTTATTAATCTTCCGGATTAAAAATCTTTTCTGGTTCATCCATTTTCAAAATGCCATCTACAGCAGATTGAATAAGTTCTGCAATTTGCTCTTGTGATGGATGGATAATACCTGAAGACATCAAAGAAGCAATCCCTGTTACGGTAATCCAAGTACCGTCATGTAACGCTTTAATGTATTCATCTGATAAGTCAGCGTATTCAGGGCAATTTGACACCATATTTTTAAAGTACTCATAAGAAAACTCATGCATCATCTTACCGCCACCGTACTCGTCTACGAATAAGGCAACATATAAATTGCGGTTTTCTTGGGCAAAGTTAATATAATTTAAACCCAAATCAACAATTTGATTGCCAGTATGTTCAATCGGAAATACATTTTCTTGTAGATCCCGCATCACGGTTTCAACTAACGTATTTTTTAAATCTTGCATGTTTTTAAACTCTAAGTAAATTGGCTGGGTTGAAATTCCCATTTTTTTAGCAATATTACGGGCTGTAAACTTACTAAAACCATCTTTTGAAATAACTTCATAAGCAGCTTTCAAAATCTGATCTTTTGTATAAACTTTACGACGCATAAAAAAGTCACCTCTCCTTTATAATAACATTTATCATTCATACGTTTATTGTAAACAAAAATAGATTTTTTGGGAAATGATATACCTCAAAACTAGTTATCTATCTTAAAGAAAAAAATTCGTACGATAACGAGGGATGATAAATTAATCAATAGTTTTCAATAAATATATGACATAAAATATCTTAAAAAGATACTAAGGCATTTCACAAGCTATTACAACCGTTATTTTTATTAAATCTATATTAATTTATTTTAAGCAATAAAGAAATTTCCTTAATTTTCTGACATTTATTTCGATTCGTTTTTTGAACACAGCAAATATTTTTATCCTGCTAAAAATTAAAAGCAATTCTGAAAATGAAATGGTAGAATAAAAGCAACTTTATAAATGAGGTAAAAAGATGAAAGAAGCATTGGTTTTAAGCACCTGTTTATTAGCAGGTCGAATTATGATGGAAAATGGTTCTGAGGTTTACCGGGTGGAAGATACCATGAATCGAATTGCAGAAAATGCCGGCATCTCCAATACAGTGAGTTACGTAACGGCTACAGGCCTTTTTATGAGCATTCGTACTTCTTCTTTTTCGCAACTAGAAGAAGTACACGAACGTTCGATTAATTTAGAAAAAATTGTTGCTGTAAATCACCTTTCCCGCGAGTTTGCAGCAAAAAAAATCTCTTTAAATGAGTTAAACACCCGCTTGAAACGAGTCAACTACGATACACCGAGTTTTTCTTTTCTATGGCAAACATTAGCAGCAGGCTTGGTTAGTTGTACATTAATGTATATTTTTGGAGGGACATGGCGCGATTTTATTCCTACTTTTCTCATTGGCTGCATCGGTTTTGTAGCTGGTGTATATATTAAAAAATGGTTACAAATGCGCTTTTTAGATATGTTTGTTGCTGCCTTTGTGATTGGTGCTTTGGCGATTGCTAGTGTAAAACTGGGACTGGCAAATAACGTTGACCATATTATTATCGGAGCGGTGATGCCTTTAGTACCGGGCGTGGCGATAACAAATTCTTTTCGTGATATTTTATCTGGCGATCTACTCAGCGGTACCGCCCGTGGAATCGAAGCATTATTTGTCGCTGCAGCAATTGGAGTCGGAATTGCCACCACGCTCCTTTTATTTGGAGGTGGAATTGCATGATAACTTATGGCATCCATTTTCTATTTAGTTTTATTAGTACCGTAGCTTTTGGTATCATCACTAATATTCCCAAGCGCTCTTTAGCAGCTTGTGGGTTAACCGGAGCGATTGGCTGGATGGTCTATTGGGGATTACGGCAACACGAGCAAGGATTGGGATTTGCTAACTTCATTGCGGCAATCGCAATTGGTTGTTTGAGTATTTTTTTCTCTCGCCGACTAAAAATGCCTATGATTATCTTCAACATTCCTAGCTTAGTCCCTTTAGTCCCCGGGGGGCCTGCCTACCAAGCAATTCGCGAACTTGTATTAGGGGATTCAACAAAATCGTTTGATAATTTAAAAATTGTTGTGATCACAGCCGGAGCAATTGCAGCAGGTTTTATGATTACCTCCCTCGTTGAAACATTAGTTTTTAAATGCAACACTGCGCTAAAAAAAAGATTATGACAGAAGCGACCAGCTTCAAGAAATAAGACGGAATTCCCGGAAATTATTTTTCAAATTTCGAGGAATTCCGTCTTATTTTCAAAGAAGTAGCTTTTGTCACACTTCCTATTAGCGAACAATTAAAACCGAGCAATGTGCTTCTTTGGCCATTAGAGCCGCTTGACTACCCAAAACAAGTGGCGTGTGATTGGCATCTCCTTTAGAGCCACATACTAACAAATCTGGTTTAACGGCAGGTATAACTGTACTTAAAATCGTTTGTGCCGGTGATCCTTCGTCGACAACGATTGTGACTTCTTTTAATCCTTTTTCGATTGCTTTTTTGCGATAATCTTCTGCAATGGCAATTGTCTGTTCCTTATGTGCTGCAATCGTTTCTTTAGTTAAATATTCATAGACGTTTAAACGATTAATTTCAAAAATCGTCGTGATAGTTAATTTTGCTTGATGCTCTAAAGCGTAAGCCACCGCGTAATCAAAAGCTTTCTTTGAATCCTTGGAATCATCTACTGCAACTAAAATACAATTAAATTTGTTCATTTCCCCTCACCTTCCTATTTAACTATTAGCCCCTGTTAAAGTACTGTAAATTAAAAACAAGTTTAATAGCGTTAGTACAATTGCAATAATCCAAGCTAAAATTTTCATCCACGTTGGATTTGCAAAGCGCCCCATGATTTTTTTATCACTGGTATAAATAGTCAAGGGGATAATAGAAATTGGTAAGGCGATACTTAGAAACACTTGCGTATATAAAAGTAAATCTTCAACAGCAGACTCACGACCACCATACAAAATGACACAGATAATAACCGGTACAATCGCAAGTAATCGTGTGACCACTCGGCGCATCCACAAAGGCATTCTTAAATTAATAAAACCTTCCATCACAATTTGACCAGAAAGCGTACCTGTGATTGTCGAATTTTGACCGGAAGCTAATAAAGCGACAGCAAACAAAGTGCTTAAAAGAGGACTGGCAATATCGCCTACAATACTTGGATCTTTTAATGCGTCATATAAATCGACAAACTTACCCAAATCGCTATTAGTACCATAAAATAATGCACCACCTAAAACCAATAATAAACAGTTAACGACAAAAGCGACTGTCAACTGAATATTAGAATCCCATGTTGTAAATTTAATTGCCCGTGCTTTTTCTTCATCGTCATTGCGATCAAATTTTCGAGCTTGGGAAATAGATGAATGTAAGTATAAGTTATGAGGCATAACCGTTGCCCCTACAATCCCCAACGCTAATAAAAGCATTGATTTATCTGTCGCAATTTTTGTATCTGGAATAAAGCCACGCAAAACTTCACCTAAATGAGGTTGGGCTAGAGCAACTTCATAAGCAAAAACCATAAAAATCACTGCAATTAAGACAGCCACAATTGCTTCGATTTTCCGAAAACCTAATTTGGTTAATAATAGCAATAATAAAACATCTAGTGTCGTAATCAATACCCCGACTAGTAGCGGTAGCCCAAATAATAATTGTAACGCAACTGCGCCCCCAATAACTTCTGCAATATCAGTTGCCATAATAGCAAGCTCTGTAATGACCCACAAAACAAAACCAGTTTTTTTAGAAGTATGCTCGCGGGTTGCCTGAGCTAGATCACGTCCGGTAACAATACCTAATTTTGCTGCCATACTCTGTAGAAGCATCGCTATTAAACTCGATAATAAAATCACACTCAACAAAGCATATTTATATTCTGCTCCCCCGGCGATTGAAGTAATCCAGTTACCTGGGTCCATATAGCCCACTGCAACAAGGGCACCTGGGCCACTATAAGCCAACAAAGTCCTAAAAAAACTCGCATCTTTTGGGACATCCACGGTATTATTAATTTCTTCTAAACTAGGGCCGTTGGCATATTCAATTAATTTTTCTTTATTATGACTCATCCTATCACTCTTTTCTATATAGCTTAATTAATTTTTAGGTTAACCGAAATATTTAACAAATTGAGTGTACACCTAAAATTTTTTTCTGTAAACTAGAAACCAAACAAATAGACTAAAAAATCTTTAGTTTTTATAAATCAGACTCTAGTATGATGGTAATACCTAGTAAAAGCGCTTATAATACAGATGATTAAAGTAACTTTTTTAACCTCTCTTACATTTTTGTTTGTTTTTTGTCAGACAAAAACGAGGGCAAATAAAAAAGAACCTTGTATAATACAAGTATACCAAACAAAGGAGATGAGACCATGAGTATCGCTCTTTCTCGCAAAATCATTAATACGATTTCTATCGTGGGTATTTTAATTTCAATTGCTTTAACAATCTATTTTTTTAATTTAGGTGTCTTTAAAGATATAAATGCCCTAAGAGGTTTAGTTGGCGACTCTATTATCTTAGGTCCTATCATCTTTATCCTTTTACAAATTTTACAAGTAGTGATCCCGATTATTCCTGGCGGCATTTCTAGTGCTGCGGGTGTCTTAATATTTGGTCCTTTTGCCGGTTTTATTTATAACTATGTCGGTATTTGTATCGGTTCCATTATTATTTTCCTTTTGGGACGTCGTTACGGTAAGCCATTTATTTTAAGTATGATTAGCGATAAAACGTATAACAAATATATTGGTTGGTTAGACAACCAAAGTCGCTTTGAAAAGTTATTTGCTTTAGCCATCTTCTTACCTGTAGCACCAGATGATGCGCTTTGTTTGATGGCTGGTTTGACCAATATTTCTGTCAAAAAGTACGTCTGGATTATCCTATTAGCTAAGCCACTTTCTATTTTCTTATATAGTATGGCTTTAATTTATGGCGGTTCCTTTTTAACGGGCTTGCTGGGTTAAATCTACTATAAAAACTCGACCACCTTTGAAAGTTCTACGCTTCCTTTAAGCAAGTAGTTCTAATCAAATGTGTTCGAGTTTTTTTGTTGGGTTTACTATTCGCTTTTCTTTGTTGAAATTTGATTTTCAGCTACAATGGAAATAGGTGATGAAGATGAAGTATTTAAAAGATTCGTTGAAAAATACGTGGGACTTTTTAGTAAAAACAAATGTTTACTTTCGTGATGTGCTTTTAATGCATGGTTTTATTTTATTTGTAGTTATTCCACTGCTAAGTAGTTCGACTAAATTTATTTTAAAACGCGGGCAGATTCAGTATATCTCTTATGACAATTTAAGCGAAATTGCTACACAGCATCCAGCAGTAGCATTTTTATTAGTCGCCCTACTACTTCTTATTTTACTACTCGTTTTCTTTGAATTTACTTTTTTATTATTAAGTGTCTATTTCATTGAAAAAAAGCAAGCCGTTTCGTTAAAACAGCTATTACGGATGACAACGATTCAATTAAAAAAATTACGTCCCAGCGTATTCTTATTTTTCCTTTTCTATTTTTTACTCATATTGCCAATCGGCGGTTTGAGCTTTAACTCAGATTTATTGGCGCGAATTAAAATCCCCGCCTTTATCATGGATTTTATTTTTACCAATCGTTTGTTAATCATCTCAGCTTTTGTTCTTTTCTATCTAATTTTAATTTATATTGGGATACGACTCATTTTTGCCCTACCGGAAATGATTTTACGGGACCGTCCTTTTAAAGAAGCTTTCAAAGAGAGCTTATTAATTACCAAGCGCCGCTTTTTGGCAATTGTGGGACGCTTTATTTTTATTGGCGGGGCAATTCTTTTAATTACCGGAATTAGTTTTACTGTCGTAGTAGGTGCTCAAGCACTAGTGGAAGAGTTTTTCCCCGACTATGCACTAATTAGCGCTGTTTTTGCCATGACGTTATTGCAATTTTTTCTATTAGTAAATTTGGTGTTATCAACTGTTGGTATTTTTTATATTATTATTGATTTTATGAACGATGAAGGCTTTTTACCAGACATCCCTCATTGGTTTTACCAAGAAGATTTACCGACACCTCGTTTTGAAAGTGTCAAAAACACACTTTTACTTTTCACTGCGATACTTTTTGGGGTGGGTGTGAGTTTATATAATTTAGACTATCTGGACCAAGAAATCGAAAAGATACCTGCGACAATTTCTCACCGTGGTGTCAGTGACAAAAATGGTGTTCAAAATAGTTTAGAAGCGTTAGAAAAAACGAGTCAAACTTGGCATCCTGATTATATTGAAATGGATATCCAAATGACAAAAGATCATCAATTTGTAGTGATGCACGATTTCAATTTAAAAAATTTAGCCGCTGTAAAAGGCGTACCTGAGCAAATGACGCTTGCTGAAATTCAACAAGTTACTTTGCATGAAAATGGTAAAAGCGCAAAAATCCCAACCTTTGACACATATTTAGCTGAAGCAAAACGGCTCAATCAAAAGCTATTAGTAGAAATAAAAACCCAACAAAAAGATACGACATTAATCGTGGATACCTTTTTGAAAAAGTATCAAAATGAAATTCAGTCAGAACACCATCTGGTACAAAGTCTAACTTTTTCCATTGTTGAATCACTAAAAGAAAAAGCCCCTCAGCTAACAGTTGGTTATATTTTACCCTTTAATGTCATTGGGCCTCCTATTACAAAAGCTGATTTTTTAACAATGGAATATTCAACTATTAACCATAATTTCATTACTTCAGCAGAAGAGGATGGTAAAAAAGTTTTTGTATGGACTCCTAATAGTAGTGAGGACATGAGTCGAATGATTTTTTACGAAGTAGATGGCATCATCACCGATCAAATGGAAACGCTAAACAAAACCATTCGTGATGCCAAAGAAAAAGTCACTTATTCCGATAAATTATTGAACTTTGTTATTGGTGTTGGCTAAAAACACAGGAAATCCTTTTACCGATACAATAAAAAGACTTCAAGTAATAGGCCACTTGAAGTCTTTTTATTTTACCTATATTTCATTTTAAAATGACAATTCCTGTTTTTCTAGTTTTCACTAGAAATTTGTCATTTGTTAAGCTACCACCGCAACTTCGCGAATATTTTCATAGCGCACCAATAAGCGATTTTGTGCTTCAATCACTTGTGGTCGATCACAATGTTCACATTCCGCCACAGAAATTAAGACTGTGTTCGTATATGTATGTTCGACAAATCCTGTGACTTCTCTTGTGAATCCTACTGGTTGGCATATGTAAGTTTTCCCAATTTCCACTTCCATTAATAACACCTCCTCTGTTCAATTTCAGGTATATCATAACAGAAAAAATTAAATTTGGAAACGCTTTTTGTAGATTTTTTTAATTTTTCTATTTTTTTATTTTTTGATATAGACCAAATGAGATGTTTTTTCACTTAGTGTTGAATAAGTATCTTCAAAAGAGAATAATCCTAAACCATCAGAACTACTATTCTTTTAATATTGCTTAATATTTACTAGAGATTATTTTCAAGTTTTTATAAGTTAAAGCTTAACGAGACAAAAAAACAAACAATACCAATTATAAAATGAAATATCATTAAAGAGATTTAAACAAAAAAGAGAATCAATTTTTCATGAATTACATTAGAAAATATCTATTTTAAAATAACGCTAGGTATATATCATTTTGTTGTATAAATAGCATTTTGAGGAAATATGATTCTGACAGTTTCTGCCAGACTATTTAAATTGACCCAATAAAAAGGAGACACTCCGCCCTTTAAAAATGATCTTTTTTTAGCGTAGTTAAACAGAGAACCTATGCTAACTTGTCAAAATAATTTTTAACAGGATTTTATTTTCTTGGACTTCTTTCATGCAGGATTTATAAAAAACCTTTATAATGACGAAAGAAGACTTTAGATGAGGTGAAAAAAATGGAAGAATTCGAAGGACTTCTAATTAAAACCGTCCTTTTGCAAGAACAACCAATGCGTCTTTCACTAATCAAACTTGCAAAAGATGGCGAAATTACAGAAGGAATCATTAAAGACCGCTATCTTTCAAATTATATTTTCCGCTTACCAAACAATAAATATACTTTAAAAGTTACTGGTAAACGTAATCAACGCAATCAGTTGGTCATTAAGCACATGCAAATTAAAAATATTGATGATTATATTAAAGTTATTGGTACACCAGAATAACGTCAGCATTTCTGCGAAGAAAAGCTAAGCTGATTCATTCAACTTTTAGTAATCGACGAGAATTTTAATAAACTGGTTTTCAAATTTCTTAAAATTCCAGCAAAAAACCTCAGCTACTTGATTAGAGCTGAGGTTTTTTATTCGAAAATTCTTCTCAATTAGCAATAGAGATATAAAGATAAACTTTCAATTGCAATAAAAACCAATGAGGATTAAAAAATATAACAAAACAGTTGTAGCGCTATATTTTTAGTCGATAACGGCTAGTGCCGCTTTAGGAATTTCTTCTTTTTGAACTTCTTCATAAGTTTTTACAAAGGACCCTTTATTTTCTAACTTTAAGTAATGTCCTTGTCTTAGTTTTGACATCCCAGAAAATTCAATCGTGCGTTTATTCCCCTTCTCATCTGCAGCAACTTGACGGTAATGGGCTGTCCCATAACCGTTCACCTCAAGAGGTTGTGCCGTTTTCACATAGACGTTACCTTCTTTTACTAAAGGATTCAGGCGATCCACGATTTGAGCAAACTCGCCAGAAGCATCGTCAGAAAATACTAACGCCCCTCCCATCAAAACACCCAAAATTAATGTAACACCCACAGCACCTTTAATTAATCCTTTTAACATTTTATTTCCGCTCCTTTATGACTTTTCTTATTGCTTTCATCATACTGGCTAACACTCGCAAAAGTATCGTACTTTAGACTTAGTTTGTCTAACACAATTGTCACCCATCTCAATAAATTTGTAAGATTTAAGGGAGCTTTAAGTTGGAGTAACTATGATGAATTCATACATTTGGTGGGCGAGTTTTGGTGCTTTGCTCTAGGATGATCTGTGACGACAGGTTGTCTATGTTTGAGAGGCAGGTTCGATTCCTGCCGTCCACGTTTTTACTAACAATATGAAATCTTCCAATTTATTTAGTCGAATAAGAAGTGATACAACACATATGATAAACGAAAAAAAGACAATAGCTAAAAGCTATTGTCTTTTTTATGCCTTAATTATAAGCGTTCATTTAATTCTTTTGATAATTCTTCAAAACCTGGTTTACCAAGGAGTGCGAACATGTTCTTCTTGTATGCCTCTACCCCTGGTTGGTCAAACGGATTAACACCATTTAAGTAACCAGAAATACCAACTGCGATTTCAAAGAAGTACATCAAGTAACCTAAAGTATATGCATCCATTTCAGGAATTTTCACTAATAAGTTTGGTACATCCCCATCAGTGTGAGCTAATAGAACACCTTCAAAGGCTTTTGTATTAACAAAGTCTACTTCTTTACCTTGTAAGTAACCTAAACCATCTAGATCTTCTTTTGTTACTGGAATTTTAACTGATTTCCGTGGTTTTTCTACTTTCACAACAGTTTCGAAGATATTACGACGACCTTCTTGAATATATTGACCTAATGAATGTAAGTCAGTAGAGAAGTTTGCACTAGAAGGATAAATTCCTTTTTGGTCTTTACCTTCAGATTCGCCGAATAATTGTTTCCACCATTCAGAAAAGTATTGCATACCTGGTTCATAGTTAATTAGTAATTCGGTTACTTTTCCTTTACGGTACAAAATATTACGCATTGCGGCATATTGATAAGCTTCGTTTTCTGCTAAATTATCAGAAGCATAAGCTTTAGAAGCATCTGCTGCCCCTTGCATTAAGGCATCAATATCAGCTCCACTAGCTGCAATTGGTAATAAACCTACAGCAGTTAAAACAGAGAAGCGTCCACCTACATCATCTGGAATAACAAAAGTTTCCCATCCTTCAGCGTCTGCTTCAACTTTTACCGCACCTTTTGCTTTATCAGTTGTAGCGTAAATACGTTTATTAGCTT
Source organism: Enterococcus sp. DIV0755b (assembly GCF_051713765.1). NCBI lineage: Bacteria > Bacillati > Bacillota > Bacilli > Lactobacillales > Enterococcaceae > Enterococcus > Enterococcus sp. DIV0755b. The sequence goes on from NZ_JBIOQN010000001.1 coordinate 2,210,383, forward strand.
CTTCTTGACCATATTTGTTAATTAATAATTCTTTAAAGACACGAAACGCAATCGCAGGTTCTGTTGTTGTGCCAGATTTTGAAATAACGTTAACAGAAAAATCACGATCGCCAATAACTTCAATTAAATCAGCTAAGTAAGTTGAAGAAATAGAATTACCAGCAAAGAAAATTTGTGGAGCTGATTTGTCATTTGCATTCATGTAGTTATAAAATGAATGATTTAGAAAATCAATCGCAGCGCGGGCACCTAAGTAAGATCCGCCAATTCCGATTACAACCAATACTTCTGAATCAGATTTGATTTTTTCTGCTGCTTTTTTAATACGAGCAAATTCTTCTTTGTCATATTCTGTTGGTAAGTTTACCCAACCAATAAAATCACTTCCGGCACCAGTACCATTACGCAATGCTTCATGGGCGGCAGTGACTTGACTTTGCATGTAGCCTAATTCGTGGTCATTAACAAATGGTGCTACTTTTGAATAGTCAAATTTAATATGTGACATTTTAGCTCCTCCTTGAAATGGATAAATTTAATACATGTAATACTTTACGTTTTTTATGCTTTTTTTTCAAGTAACTTACTGTAAGAAAACGCCATGAATTCAACCTGTTTGCCAGTTTTAGACAAGTCCTTGAGCCAGCATAGCTTTTGCTACTTTGGCAAAACCTGCAATATTCGCTCCCATCATTAAATTATCTTTTTGACCATACCGTGCGGCAGTATCACGACAGTTTTCATAAATGTTTAGCATAATATCATCCAGCTGTTGGTCTACATCTTCTTTACCCCACTGTTGCCGTTGGGAATTTTGTGCCATCTCTAAAGCGGAAACAGCTACTCCACCAGCATTAGCAGCTTTACCTGGACAGTAAAAAATTTTTTGCTCAATAAAGTATTCCGCAGCTTCCATGGTACAAGGCATATTAGCTCCTTCTGCAACGACTTTTATTCCGTTTTCAGCCATCAACTGGGCTTGTTTTATATCAATTTCATTTTGAGTAGCACAAGGTAAGGCGACATCTGCTTTTATCTCACTATTCCACACACTATCCCCATCAAAATATTGCGCATTTTGTCGCTCTTTAGCATAAGCGGTTAATCTTTCCCGACGAACTTCTTTTACATCTTTTAATAAAGCTAAATCAATGCCATCTGGATCATAAACATAACCACTAGAGTCAGAGGCAGTTACAGCTTTTGCACCAAGTTCAATTAATTTTTCAATCGCATAAATCGCCACGTTACCACTACCAGAAACAATCACTGTCTTGTCTTTTAAACTATCTTTTTTGTCTTCTAATAAATGTTTTACATAATAAACGACACCATAACCTGTTGCTTCAGTTCGACCTTTACTACCCCAAAATTCCAAAGGCTTACCAGTCAAGACACCTGCATCGTATTGTTTTAAACGTTTGTATTGCCCAAATAAATAGCCAATTTCTCTACCACCAACCCCAATATCACCGGCTGGAACATCGGTGTCAGGTCCTACATGCTTAGCAAGTTCGGTCATGAAACTTTGGCAAAAACGCATGATTTCATTATCAGATTTGCCTTTTGGATCAAAATCGGCGCCACCTTTACCACCGCCAATTGGTAAATCTGTTAAACTATTTTTAAAAATTTGCTCAAAGGCTAAAAATTTTAGAATACTTAAATTCACACTTGGATGAAAACGCAAGCCGCCTTTATAAGGTCCTAAAGCTGAATTAAACTGGATTCGATATCCTCGATTTACTTGCCAATTTCCTTTGTCATCTTGCCAAGGAACACGAAATTGAATGACCCGTTCTGGCAAAGTAATCAATTGTAATAAATTACTTTTTTGATAGACATCATGCTCCGCTAAAAAAGGTTCAATCGTTGAGAAAAATTCATCTACAGCTTGTAAAAATTCTGTTTGATCTTGATCTTTTTCATGGAGACTTTGTTGCACTTGTTGAATATATTCTTTTGCGTTTGTCATAATTTCCCTCCAAGTAAAATATTTATCACGTTTTTATTTTACCAAAAAACCGCAATATCGTCAGAATTATTTGATAATAGAACAAATTTTCAAACTATGCTACACTGCATCTTGAGGTGAAAGCATGGAAAAAAAATACGATGTAATCGTGATTGGTGCAGGCCCTGCAGGTATGATGGCGGCTATTAGCGCAGCAGAAAATGGGGCAACCGTTTTATTAGTAGAAAAAAACAAACGCTTAGGTAAAAAATTACTCTTAACTGGCGGTGGACGCTGTAACGTCACAAATAATCGACCGGTGGATGACTTAATTACCCATATTCCCGGCAATGGTAAATTTTTATATAGTACTTTTTCACAATGGAACAATCAAGATATCATGGCCTTTTTTAACAGCCGTAATGTTGCGTTAAAAGAAGAAGATCATGGCCGGATTTTTCCGGTAACCGATCGTTCTAAAACAATTGTTGATGCTCTTCATGAAGAATTAAAAAGACAAAACGTGACTCTTTTAACCAATACTACGGTTACAAAACTAGTTCATGACAAGACCAAAATTTATGGCATTAAAACTGACAAAGAAGAGTTCAAAGCCCCTTGTGTTATCCTAACTACCGGTGGAAAAACATATCCGGGTACCGGTTCTACAGGGGATGGCTATAAAATGGCGAAAGCTTGTGGCCATAAAGTGACACCACTTTTTCCCACCGAAGCGCCATTAATTTCAAATGCAGATTTTATTCTAGATAAGACCTTACAAGGCCTGTCTTTACAAGATGTTAAATTAAGTGTTTTAGCAGATAAAAAAGTAGTGACAAGCCACACGATGGATTTACTTTTTACTCACTTTGGTCTATCAGGACCTGCCGCCCTTCGTTGTTCTTATGCTATCAATCAAGAATTACGCAACGGTAAAGTAAGTGTGCCTGTCGCATTGGACTGCTTTCCTAATCAAACAAAAGAGATGCTATTAGCCGATTTAACAGCTCGTCTCCAAACCAAAAAGAGTTTAAAAAATGCTTTATCCCAGTGGCTACCTGAACGCTTATTACAGTTTTATTTGGATAAATTGGCTCTAAATGATATACCAGCCGAAAAAGTAAGCACCGAAGAAATAGAAAGTTTAATCACATTGGTTAAACATTTTGAAATTCCGATTATTCGTACGTTTGGACTTGAGCGGGCATTTGTGACCGGTGGAGGCGTTCACTTAAAAGAAGTGAATCCCAAAACACTTGAAAGTAAACTTTGCGAAGGCTTGTTTTTTGCAGGAGAGGTCTTGGATATAAACGGCTATACGGGCGGTTACAATATTACGACCGCTTTGTGTACCGGCCATGTCGCAGGAAAGTCAGCCGCAGAAATTGCCAGTTGGCAAAACATATAAAAAATTGAGGTACTCTCTTATCAAAAAAAGTGCTGTCCTTTACCCTAAAAATGGCAAAGGATAGCACTTTTTTATTCCGTTAAGGCACCGAATTTTCCACTGACTAAAAAAGCCAGATCACTTGGGGCAATTTCCAGTTGCAACCCCCGTTTACCTGCAGAAATAATGATGGTAGCAAAATCGTTAGCAGATTCATCAATAAAAGTAGGAAATAATTTTTTCATGCCAATTGGTGAACATCCACCGCGAATATAACCGGTTGTTTGTTCCAAATCTTTTAAATGAAGCATTTCGACTTTCTTATTGCCACTGAGTTGTGCTAATTTTTTCAAATCCAACTCGTGATTACCAGGAATAACAGCGACAATAACGCCAGTTTTATTTCCCACTGCCACAAGGGTTTTAAAAACTTGGGCGGGATTTTGACCTAATTTAGCGGCAACCGCATCGGCACCTAAATGATTTTCTTGCCACTCATAGGCATACTCTTTGTAAGAAATCTTTTTTTGTTCCACTAGCCGAATTGCATTGGTTTTAACAATTTTCTTTTTTGCCACGAAAAATCACTCCTCTAAGGACAAAGCCGCTAAGATTTTCGGCATTTCTACAATGTCAATTTGACCTGGAGCAGAACTTTCTTCTAAAGCCGCAAATGTCATCACAGACCCCATCAACTCCCCAGCTACCCGCGTAACCTTACCTAAATCACCCATAGCAATCAGTATTAAAGGAACACTAGCTAAGCCTTGCATTTTTTGTGATAAGCCCATCACCCGTAAAACATCTTTTAATGAATGCGGCATCACAGCAATTTTACCAAAGTCTGCTTCAAATTGACGCATCACCCCAAGTTTCATTACCAGCTCACCATCTGCAGGTGTTTTATCAAAGTTATGACTACTTAAAAGTAAGGCAGCACGTTGTTTTTTTAACTGATTTAAAAAGCCGCGCCCTAAAAATTCTGCTCTTTCTAACTCTACATCGACAATATCAACTAAGCCACTTTCAGCCACTGCTACATATAAGCTTTGATAGTCTCGTAAAGATAAATCTGCTGCGCCCCCTTCTTTTTCAGTCCGAAAAGTAAACAATAAAATCTTTTCTTTTAGTACCGTTCGTAAATGGGATAAAACTTCTAAAACGGCACTTTCACTTGCAAAATCCGCAAAATAATCTACCCGCCATTCGACAACATCACAGACTGAAGCAGCCGCAACTTGGGCCTGTGCTAAAAGTGTTGGACTATCTTTTCCTATCAGTGGCACACAAATTTTAGGTGTACCTTTACCAAAAACTACATCTTTTATCGTAATTTGCATTATCTCTTGCCCCTTTTACCTTCCGAGTTGACTTTCTTATTTACTAACTATTGTTGTACACGATAAATTAAAACTTTTAAGTAATTCCCCTCTTTAAAAGCCGGATTAACCTGAAAATCAGCAGGCAGACGTTTTGTATCTAATAGTTGGTAGTCTACTTTTGCTGTTATAAATTCTTTTTCAATCATCTGTTGAAATTTTTCCAAAGTTACATTTGCCGTGTTGGCCGATGCGATAATAATTCCTTCATTATTTAAAATAGGCAGACTTGCTGCAATCAGCTGACCATAATTATTTTTCACTTTAAAAACTTGTTTTTTATTACGGGCAAAGCTCGGTGGATCCAAAATGATTACATCATATTTCAAGTTCTTCTTTAAAGCATACGAAAAATAATTAAAAACATCCATCACGTGTATTTTTTGGGCCGCAACATCTAAACCATTGACTTCAAATTGTTCACGAGTTTTCCCTAGGCTACGCTTAGCTAAATCAACGCTAGTAGTACTACTAGCACCTCCCATTGCCGCAGCTACTGAAAAAGCTCCTGTATAACTAAACATATTTAAGACTGTTTTTCCTGCTGCCAGACCATCAACTAAAAGACCACGCACAGCACGTTGGTCTAAAAAGATGCCCGTCATTAACCCTTCATTTAAATACGTAGCAAAATTAACAAAGTTTTCTTTTACAAGTAATGGTTCCGGTGCTTTTTGTCCGTATAAATGGTCAGATTCCGGTAAATCACTTGTAAAACGGATTTTTTCATAGGCGCCTAAAACTTCGGGAAAAATTTCTTTAAAAGCAGCAATTATCTGATCCTTTTTTTCAAACAAGGTTTGATTGTACCAAGAAAAAACAGCATATTGGTTATACCATTCAATCGTAATTCCACCAATACCATCGCCTTCCCCATTAAAAAGGCGAAAGGCATTTGTAGCATCATCGTTAAAAAATGCTTGTCGCAGGGCTTTTGCCTTAGCAAAGGCACGGGCGTAAAAGCTTTGATCAATTGCTTCATCTTGCCAAGTAAGAACCCAACCGATTCCTTTGTTTTGTTTACCTAAATAACCTTTAGCTAAAAAATTACCTTTTTGATCGACAAAATCAACCCAACCTGTCTCATGCTCTAATTTGGTTGCGATATCTTCTAATTGAACTAACGGATTTGATTGGCGCATTTTTTTTACACCAAATTTATTCATTTGAATTTTCATACTTTCACCTGCTCTTCTTTCAAAAAAAGTATAGCAAAAATAACAGTATTTGTCTGTGCTTTCTGAAGTTAAAGAATTACTTAATTAATTAGCCCGCCCGCAATTTCAATTGACATAAAAAACGGTGATTAGTAAAATGTAAACAGTGTATATTTTCATTTTTTCATTAAGCTTGCAAAAGCAGACTTGGAAAAGGAAGGATAAAACAGTGAAAAATATTAAAACTCCCGCTTTCTTAAATAAACGGCTGGGCTTCTTTGCATTATTAGCCGTTCTTTTTTGGGCCAAAAACATTTTTGCCTACTTTGTTGATTTCAACTTAGGCATTGAAAGTATGCGTCAATACTTAATTTTATTTATTAATCCAATTGCGACAACTTTATTCTTGTTGTCAATTGCATTATACGTAAGGCGCACCAAAGCTTCTTATATCACCATGATGGTAATTTACTTTTTGATGTCGTTACTTCTTTTTTCTAACGTCTCTTACTATCGGGAATTCACCGATTTTATTACCATTAATACAATGCTAGGGGCCGGCAAAGTCGCAAGTGGACTAGGTGAAAGTGCCATCCGCTTATTCCGTCCTTATGATTTACTTTACTTTGTGGATATCGTCGTGATTGTAGCGTTACTGTTCACCAAAAAGATAAAAATGGACCAAAGACCCGTACGTGCTAGAATGGCATTTGCCATCTCGACATTATCTGTCATGATCTTCTCTGGTAATTTATTCTTAGCTGAAGTGGATCGACCTGAACTATTAACGCGAACTTTTTCTCGTGATTATTTAGTAAAATATCTCGGCATTAACGCATTTACCGTTTATGATGGCATTCAAACCTACCAAGCTTCGCAAGTAAGAGCACAAGCCAGTGCTAATGATATGAAAGAAGCCGAAAACTATGTGAAAAGCCATTATGCCGCACCTAATAGTGATTATTTTGGCATGGCAAAAGGTAAAAATGTCATTTATATTCACTTGGAAAGTACGCAACAATTTTTAATCGATTACAAATTAAAAGATGCTGAAGGTAAAGAACATGAAGTTATGCCATTTATCAATAGCCTCTATCACAGTAAGAGTACCTTTAGTTTTGACAATTTCTTCCATCAAGTAAAAGCTGGGAAAACATCCGATGCTGAAACATTAATGGATAATTCATTATTTGGTTTAAACCAAGGCGCTTTGATGACACAATTAGGTGGTAAAAATACATTCCAATCTGCGCCAAATATCTTAAATCAAACACAAGGTTACTCTAGTGCTGTTTTCCACGGAAATGCCGGAACTTTTTGGAATCGTAATGAAACTTATAAACGTTGGGGTTATCAAAACTTCTTCGATGCTTCTTATTACGATGTCAATGATAGTAATTCATTCCAATATGGCTTACATGATAAACCATTCTTTGAACAATCTGTAAAATATCTAGAACAGTTACAACAGCCGTTTTATACTAAGTTTATCGCAGTTTCAAACCACTTCCCTTATTCACAATTTACAAATGATGAAGCTGGTTTTCCAATGGCAAACACAAACGATGAAACAATCAATGGCTATTTTGCCACTGCTAACTACTTGGATCGTGCGGTAGAAGAATTCTTTAACTACTTAAAAGCTAGCGGTTTGTATGATAACTCCGTGATTGTTTTATACGGTGACCATTATGGTATTTCCACTTCACGGAATAAAAACTTAGCTGAACTTTTAGGCAAAGACAAAGAAACTTGGACTGGTTATGATGATGCACAAATGCAACGTGTTCCTTATATGATTCATATTCCAGGTCAATCAAAAGGTGGCATTAACCATACTTATGGTGGTCAAGTCGATGCATTGCCAACTTTATTACACTTGTTGGGTGTTGATACTAAAAACTACATTCAACTTGGTCAAGATTTATTCTCAAAACAACATGAACAACTAGTGGCATTCCGTGACGGTGATTTTGTAACAGATAAATACACCTACTACGGTGGCACATTGTACGATAACGCGACCGGTCAAGCAATTACCGCTCCAGATGAAAAGTTAAAAAACCAAGTAACCAAATGGAAAGAAGAAGTCAGCAAACAGCTTGCTACTTCAGATCAAATTAATAATGGAGACTTGTTACGCTTTTACACCGGCAGTAATTTAAAAGAACTCGATCCAGAAAAATTCAATTATAAGAATGCTTTGGATCAATTAGGAAAACAAGAAAGTAAACTTGGAAATAAATCGACCAGCGTTTATTCTGAACATGGCGATAAATCAACGCAAGATTTATACCAAACAAAGACCTACAAGCAATACGAAGCAGAAGGTCATAAATAAAAAAAGAAGTTTCGGTTTTTTAACCGGAACTTCTTTTTTTTGCAAAAACAACTTCATACTTTGTTCAAACTCACCACGTATAATTTCTATGAGGTGAAAAAGATGCGGACAGTCCATTATGCAGTTGCCAGTCTACACTACCATAAAAAAATATATCTTCCCTATTTTATTGCATTAGTCGTGATGACTGTTGGTATATTTTTTGCATTGTGTTTAATTAATTCAGCTCAAGTTGTTTACCACAGCTTACAAGATATGCTCACAAATAACCCACTAAATGAAGATAAAAATTGGGATAATGCTTTACAATTTTTCTTTAGCCAAATGAAAAATATTTATTTATCTTTTACACTTGTTTTTTTAGTCGCGTTGACTGTTTTGACGTTCTTTTTTGCAAGCTATTCTTATAACCGGCGCCAAAAAGAATTACAAACATTTTTTGCTTCCGGACGTTCACATTTTAACGTGGCCCTACAAATTATATATGAATTTGTTTTACCTGCGCTGTTGGTGGTAGGCGTCATTACGTGTCTTACCTTGGTTTTTCAACCCTTCATCCAACGAATTTGTGAAACAATCCATACGCAAACCGCGCAAATGATTCGAACAAATGACTTAACAAATTTAAATAATGGCACCCAATTTGGTATTCGTTTACCCAAAAACTATCCCCTTTTAATCCAATCTGTTTTTATAAGTAGTCGTGATTGGCTGAATGTTTTGACTACCACAATTGGACAGACAGTCTGCTTATTGTTATTTAACTTTGCTGTCGGGTTACCATTAGCTATCTTAGGAAGTAAAATTCGCTTCTTTAGAAGGCATTAAAGTAGCGCAATTTTCTATTGCAGAATTTAACGTTTTGATTTGACTTTGTACGACGTAAATATTTAAGTTAGAGGAAGTGATTTCATGGAAAAAATCAGCTCACAACAGCATTTTAAAATTTTTTACGGGGAAACATTAGCTCAAGCACAACAAAATTTCCAACGAGAACTACAACGTCTCACCGCAGATGTAGGAAAAATTAGTCTCACTCCTGATTTTATTCCTTATCTTTCACTAACCGAAAATCTTTTAATGGGTTTTCCCAATAAATTTTATAAGCAAAAAATTACTGAACTGCCACTGGCGAAAGAGTTACAAGTAAGCGATGTTCTTTTAAATAAAGAACCGGAAAGTTTAACGCAAGTAGAAATGATTCAATTACAGATTTTTCGCGCCTTGCTAGCTGAAAATAAGATTCTTTGTTTAGAAGACATCATCACGGCCTTAACCATCCCCGAACGCCAGCAACTCTTTAACTTGTTTCGAGATTTAATTGAAAAAGAAGACTTAGTAATTTATCTTTTAACTACGGATGCAACATTGGTTGATAACTTAAAACAAGTTGATTTATAATTTTAGCAAAACTAAAAAAACAGTTATTTCAAAAGCAATCCTTACTAAAAAACCGGCTACACTTAAAAAGTGTAGCCGGTTTTTTAACTGGCGTAGTAATACAATTACCACTACTATTCACATATTTACTCGTTTGTTTCATCTGGAATTTCAACATCTGGAAAAGTTATCGTAAACTTAGTTCCTTCGTCTAATTTACTATCTACTTTAATGCTTCCTTTGTGTAAACGAACCAATTGTTGGACAATTGGTAACCCAAGACCCGACTCACCAAATTTACGATTTTTTCTGGAAGGATCCGCTTTGTAATAACGATCCCAAATATTACGTTGTTGTTCTTCTGTCATGCCAATGCCTGTATCACTGATTTCAACGATTGTTTCCAAATAGCCTTTTTTCAAATTGATATAAATATCACCATTTTGGGTAAACTGAATCGCATTTTGAATAATATTGACCACAATTTGGACAAACCGATCGTAATCCGCATATACATCAATCGGTTCAGTGACGTCAAAATGTAATTTATCCCCCGCTGCTTCTGCTTTTTTCTCAAGCTGTGTCAAAATATTTTGTAGGGCTTCTGTTCCATTGAATTTTTTTACTACAATCGAAATTTGATTGGTACGAATTTTTTCATAGTCCAGATTTTCATTTACTAAACGAATTAAGCGCTCCGTTTCATTTTTCATTAGACGCACAGCGTTTTCTTTTTGGTTTTCCGGAATCGCATTATATTCTAAACCTTCTAATAACCCGTTAATGGTGGTTAGAGGTGTTCGCATTTCATGAGAAGCATCGGCCATAAATTGCTTGCGCCGTTCTTCTTGTCTTTCAATTTCTTCTTGTGATTCTTTTAGAGAGATCGTCATTTTATTAAAATCATCTGCTAATTCATCAAATTCATCTTTATCATGAACCGGTAATTGTACATCGAAATTACCATTGGCAATTTCTTTTGTTGCTTTTTTCATACGATTAATACGTCTCACCTGCATGCTAGCATAAAAGTAACTGATAATTAGCGCAATAACACTAGAGATGATAAAACCTTTAAACAAGTTCAACGTCACAGAATTAACACTATCTGAAATATTTTTAGCCGGTTGCGTTACAATGAGCGCTCCGTAAAATTCACCTTCCAAATTAAAAGGCACCATGGCATAGGAAGTTACTTCTTTTTCACCAAATACATTCGTATCAGAAGTCTTTTTTTGCCGCTCGCCTGCTTTTAAAGCATTCCACTGGCTTTCTGTAATTGAAAAATGAACGTTAGCATTATTGGGATAAGTGGATTTTCCACTTTTATTAATAAAGACAAAATTCACGTCTTGTTGGTTTAGGGCAAGTTCTGTGAACATCAGCGAATTATGCAGACTATCATCTGGTGTCGTTACATTAGCATTTGGTAGTTCCGCGTAATTTTGTGCAGTTTTTGCCACTGATTCTGCATATCCGAATAATTGCCGATAGTTATTATCTTCCATGGTTTGTTTGGTCAATTGCGTAAAAGAAATACCAACAATTAATAAAATTACGGCAATAACGACCCAAAAAGCCATCAACTGCTGATAGAGGTAACGCATTATGCCACCCCAGAATCATCAAATTTATACCCAACACCCCACACAGTTTGAATCACTTGTGGTCCTACTTTTTCTATTTTTTGCCGTAGTTTTTTAATATGAGCATCCACCGTCCGCTCATCCCCAAAATACTGATAGTCCCAAACTAATTCTAATAACTGTTCGCGGGAAAAAACTTGGCGTGGTTTTTTTGCTAGCGTGTACAATAAATCAAATTCTTTTGGTGTTAAACCATCAATTAAAGTATCATCTAAATACGCTTCTCTAGTTTTCGTATTCATTTTAAAGTGCTTGGTAACAATATCAAAAGTATTATCATCTTCTTTTTCAGTCGTAACACTTTCAGCCAGCTCACTACGACGATGCAATGCCTTCATCCTTGCAATTAATGTCAAAGGACTAAATGGTTTCGTGACATAATCATCTGCTCCCATTTCTAAACCAATAACTTGGTCACTTTCTGAATCTCTAGCCGTTAACATGATAATGGGTACTGTCTTGGAAATTTTACGAATTTCTCGTGCAACTGCCATACCATCTAAGCTGGGTAAATTCAAATCAAGTGTAATCATATCCCAATGTTCTGGTTCTTGCATAAATGCATCAAGACCTTCTTGGCCATCATACTTAAAGGTTGCTTCCCAACCTTCGTTTAAAAAAAACATCTGCATCATTTCTGAAACAGCTTCATTATCTTCAATCATTAAAATATTCATTTTTTCCCCTACCTTTCTGCTTCTTTTGCAGCATGCCGGCGATCAAATCGCTGTAATAATTCTTCTGTTCCAGCAAAAACACCAATAATTGGTAATGGAATTAAAAGCATTTCTGCAATAAAATAATTTGTATTTCCCGTCTCTTTTAGTAAAAAACCAATTCCAGCACAAATAAAGCCAACTACTAATAATAACAAGCTATTTACTTTTTGCGCATAGCGCCAATTTTGGCTGTTTTTCTTTGCTAAAACAGAAGGATATCCATAAATTAAATTTGGTTTTTTAGCTGGAAATAAGAAGAAACAAAAACCGATAACCAGCATGATAACACCCACATATAAAAAAATCACAACTGTCTCACTCCTTGCTCATAGTATAACTGAAATTGTAAAGCAAGACCAACAACTTCACATTTTCTTCAAGTAAGCTTGCCTGTTTTTTCACCCTTTATTAAGAAAAATTACGGTAACAAATTAAATACCAACCAAAATATAAAATTCTACACGCTTTTATTTCCATTGAGTATCTTGGCTTTTAAATTAAAAAGGCTAGTAAGGTTACGTTTAATTTGCTAAAGTGATAATGAGAAAACAAAACGGTTGTAGCAAGCTATTTGATTACTTTACTTTCAAATATTTACAACTAAGATAGGAGAATGATACATGACGACGTATAAAGCAACAGCTTTTTTTGATTTAGACGGTACCTTACTGGATGATAAATCACAAGTACGACCTGAAATTGCAAGTGCAATGACACAATTAAAAGAAAACAACGTCTTACCGGTCATCGCCACAGGACGTACCGAAGTGGAAGTGGCGTCAATAATGAAACAAGCCAATATTGATAGTGATATTATTATGAATGGCGCTTTTATTCGAGTCGACGGTGAAATTATCTTTTCTGATTTATACGAGAAAACACTAATTAAAGAAGTTTATGATGCTGCCAAAGCAAATGGTGATGCCATTTCTTTTTATAATGAAAACGAAATATGGTGTAACGAACACAATGAATTCTTACTAGGTGCTTACAACTTCATTCATACACCTGTTCCGCCATTAGACCCTGACGGCTATCTGACTAAACCTGTTAACATGTTACTCGTTTTAGGGCAAAATAATGACACTTATTACACTGAACGTTTCCCTCAGTTGAATTTTTATCGCAATACTCCTTACTCACTAGATACGGTTAAAAAGACCGTTTCAAAAGGTAATGCCGTTAAACTTTTACAAGAAAAACTACAATTAACTAATGTTCCCGCCTATGCTTTTGGTGATGGTCCTAATGATATCGCACTTTTTGATGCTTGCGATATTAAAATAGCTATGGGTAATGGTGTGCCGTTGTTAAAAGAAAAAGCAGACTTTGTGACAAAAAGTAATACCGAGGGCGGAATTGTCCATGCATTGAAACATTTTGACTTAATTTAATTACTATAAAAGTAGCCAGAAAAAGTAGCCAGACTTTTCATCGTCTGGCTTTCATGTTATAATTAATTTTGCTGTGATGCCCTATATAACGGGGACGTTACGGATTCGACAGGCATAGTTCGAGCTTGAATGGCGCTTCGTAGGTTACGGCTACGTTAAAACGTTACAGTTAAATATAACTGCTAAAAACGAAAACTCTTACGCCTTAGCTGCCTAAAAACAGTTAGCGTAGATCCTCCCGGCATCGCCCATGTGCTCGGGTAAGGGTCTCAAATTTAGTGGGATACGCTAAGTTTTTCCGTCTGTAAAACTTAGAAGAGATTATCAGACTAGCAAAGTAAAAAGCCTGTCCCTCGGCGTTTTACCGCGCGAATCTCAAAAGAGCGGACTATGAGCGTAGTCTTTTGGGTGGCGATGTGTTTGGACGCGGGTTCGACTCCCGCCGTCTCCATATTGTACTTTTCGGCGGTTTTCGCTGAATTAAAAATCAGTCACAAACCTTTATAAATCAGGGTTTGTGGCTGATTTTTATTTTTGCTAGTTTTCACTAAAAATTATTAGAGGGCATTCAATTTGGCATTCAAAAAAACCTGACCTCAACCAAGAGACCAGGTCGTTTACTTTTTCATTAATTGAATTTCAAAAAAATATTAATCCAAAAGGAAATAATCTTTCGTATATGATAAACACATCTGTCTATAAGGATGGAATCTCTTACTTATGCAATAAATTAAAATAAAAGTTCCGCAAAAATTTTTAATGGAGTGAGATAGTATGCAAAATTGCTACTTCCTTTAATTAGAAAAGTAAGATTCGTTATATAGAAAACATTCTTTTCTAATTATATAACTTGCCACAAGCTAAGTTGCTCAATTTGACTTTTTATATCCTTCGTACCATCAAGAAGATAATCCGCACTAGGAGCTATAATAGTCTCATGCATGACAAATAAACGCCGCGCGTAGTTTAGATAAATGTCAAGCCATTCTATAATATCCTCTTTGCTTTTATTTGTATAATCTCGAAGAACTTGTCGTGCAAGTGTTACATCCAATGGTGTTTTCATATAAAGGACTGTATCAATAAAAGGTGCTAATACGTCATGTTCATATCCAAAAGGAAAATCAATAAATATATGGTGATAGTGGTTTTTGACATGTTTTAAATCAGTAATTAAAGCGGAAATATCATATTGGTTGATTGCTACTTTAGGAGATTTTAGAAAGGAATTAAATGTAGGAGCGTTAGGCAACGCGTCAATACTATAGTCATCAAAAAAGAGAGCATATGCATTTTCAACATTTTGTAATAAAGCCTTTGTTAAAGTAGTTTTTCCACTTGCCGTTACGCCACTAATTACGATAATGTTCGAATCAGACATAAAGAATTCTCCTTTTATTTTCATAATATTTTTTATTTAAGGTTTAAGTATTTCTTAATTATAATACTTCAAACGATAATTTACATTAAAAAAGAGATTTGGCAAACTTATATCACACTTCTAAAAGTGATTGATAATCTTCTGAATATTTAATAACTGCGTACGGGAGCTGTCACGGGAGCTATAATAATTATTTAATTATTTTTATTAGGCTCCAAAAGTGACTAATTATTATTTTTAATGATATGTCAATGGTCCTGAGATTGTAGCAACTACCAGCATTATTGTTCTACTAGACGGTATAGATCCTCATTAGCCTTTAAAAAAGTAATTTGTATATGGATAAAATATTTCTTTGCTAGTATCTAAGTACAACATGTTCTTATCGTTATGGTTTTGTCATCTTTGTCTTAAACTTCCTCAAACTGTAAAAAAAGTTCATCATCTTGTAATCGATTATCGTGTTAAAATTTAGCAAAGGAGGTTTGCCCTTTGGAGAAACTATTTTTTGCACCATTTAATTGGCTTTATTCTTTATTATCTTGAAATAAAAATGCTTCAAAAGGCAGCGGAAATTTACCAGCTACTTTTTGAAGCATTTTTGATTTTTAGACTCCTGTTTTTTCTAAAAACCTTTTATTTTTAACTAAAGAAACATTCTATTTCTGCTTTACCATATACTTCTGAATATTTAACAACTACTTTTCCAAAGCGTTCTTGAATTTCATCATGATCAACCAAATCGTATTTTTCAACGCTTAATACCAAACAATTTTCCAATTTTTTCACTACTTCACCAATTACTCTACGCTGAAGTCCCACTGGTTTACATTCGTATACTTGGCCTAAAATAATATTATCTTTATTCATCGCGACTCCTTTTATAATCTTTTTTTAATTGTTTTGTAATATTAATATATCATTATTTAATGTTTATGCCAAGTATTTTTAACAATAAATAAAAAAATAGTGCTGACAAAATGCCAGCACCACTTTATTTCATTAGTAATTGCGCATATTCTTCTAAAAATTTTTGGTCAATTTCGTCATAGCTGTTGGTTTTACTACTATCTAAATCTAAAACACCAATTAATTCATTGTTTTTAATCAAAGGTACAACAATTTCTGACATGGCAGCAGAATCACAAGAAATATAATTTTCATATTCTTTGACATTCCCGACAATGACAGTTTGACGTTTTTGGGCGCTCTCGCCACACACACCTTTGCCCATTTGTATTCTGGTACAAGAAACTCGCCCTTGAAAAGGTCCCAAGATTAACTGCTCTGCTTTAAACAAATAATAGCCCGCAAAAACTGTATCTGGTAATGTTTCTTTTAATAAAGCTGATGAATTTGCTAAATTTGCTAATAAATCATCTTCAATTTCAAGTAATCCTTTTTGTTGTAATAATAGTAATTCATAAGCAGCTACTTTTTCTTCTTTTGTAAAAGCCACACACATCACCTCTTGTTGGCATTATACGCTAATCTATTTCAAAATGCTTCTGTAAAATGAACGAAATGACAAAAATTTTAACAAAAGAAATCGTGTGACAGTTTTTAAAATTTTGTGTAGGATAAACTGGGAGGTAAGTACATGAAAAAATGGTTCAAAATAATTTTAGCATTCATTAGCATTTTTCTTGTCGTTATAATTGGTTATCTGGGTTACGTATTTTTAAGTTATCATCGCATTCCGGATAATCAAAATTTAACGGTCAAAACAAGACAAACAAAAAAATTAGCAATAGAAAAATCATACCGCGCCTTAACTTATAATATTGGTTATGCTTCTTATCCACCAACATATAGTTTTTTTATGGACGGTGGCACTCAGTCACGAGCCGATAGTAAGGGTATTGTATATAAAAATCTTGGGGGCATCACCAAAACCGTAAAAGCACAAAATCCAGACTTTATTTTTTATCAAGAGGTTGATGAAACTGGGGATCGTTCCTACCATGTCAATGAAGTGAATTTTCTCCAACAAAAATTTGGGAATTATAATACCGTTTATGGGGTTAATTATGACTCCCCTTATCTCTTTTATCCGTTTACCCAACCGATTGGAAAAACAAAATCTGGTTTAGTGACCTTAAGTAAGAGCTCTTTAACAAATGCCAAGCGTTATCAACTGCCGATTGATACCGGTGTAACGAAAATTTTAGATTATGACCGTGCTTTTACCGTCACAAGATCACCTGTTGAAAATGGTAAAGATATGGTAGTCATTAATATCCATCTTTCTGCTTATACCAAAAATAAAGCTGTCCAAAAAGCCCAATTAGAAAAACTAACTAATTTTTTAACCCAGGAATATCAAAAAGACAACTATGTTTTAGTCGCAGGAGATTTTAATCATGACATTTTGGGCAATGCACCAACTGTTTTTGGCACTACCAAAGAGCCATTGACTTGGACACATCCATTTCCAAAAGATCAATTGCCACCAGGCTTTCATATCCCGACAGAAAATTTAGCGACCGCAAAAATTCCTTCTGCCAGAAATTTAAATGAACCCTACAAAGAAGGTAAAACGTTTGTCACATTGATTGATGGCTTCATCGTTTCAGACAATATTGCAGTTAAAAACGTAGCTGTAGTTAATACATCTTTTGCTTATTCTGATCATAATCCGGTTACACTCGATTTTCAGTTAAAAAAATAAATCGGGCTAAATTTAGTTTCAAACCTTAACCCTCAAATCCAGGACCACGTCTGACATTTTGAGGGTTTATTTTTAGAATTGTAGCCACTGTTAAGAAACAATTCTTTGTTTTACGTTACATTGTTCAATCAATTCACTAACTATTTCTTGAATTGAAGCGATATTTTGCCAAGATAAATAGGAGTCAATGGGCAGTAGTGGCACCGAACAAGGAATCTTTAAGTCTTCTGTGGTTAAGATTAAATCGTAGGCCTCAAGGTTTTGAAAAAGTGTTGTTGTTTCGTGGTTTCCTTGGTATATTTCAAAATCACCATATATTTTTTTCTCTATTTGACTAGCCAAATAATTTTCGGCAGTTGGTGACAAATTGGAAAGTAATAAGATTTTGATTCTTTTTTGCCCCCATGAAATCCGTTCCACCCAGTCTGGTATAGTGGTTAAAATCCAATAGACATAGGAAATCACAAAATCTTTTTCAAAATAGAAATAATATTGCGCTGTAATGTCTTCAACTAACCTTGTGATTTTAGCGACACCGACTGGATAAGTTTTTGCCATTGCTAAAACAAAACTTTCTTTATCTAAACGAAGAATATTTACACACGTTCCTTTAGTAGCGTATAAAAAAGAAGAGTTTTGTAAAGTACAAATTAGTTGGACTTGTTCTTTTTGTGTCAAAGGTTTGATAAATGCTGCATTCAATTGTGTAATTAATTGCTCATGAATATCGTAGTGAACTTTACCTCGTTCATTGTTTTTTACTATATAGTCCAACTGTTCTTCACTAAAAATCAAGCTATCACTATATAAAAGCCAAAAGGCATCTTGACAGCCTCTTTCATCTAAAGAAAAATCAAAACACTCTTTTACTAATTGCTGACAAGTGATAAATCGGGTCGTTAGCGGTAACTGAAGAAAGTCATTTTTTAATTGCCATTTGGGAAAATGATGCTGATTTTTCATACGCCACAAGCTAATATAAAAATTATAAGCCAAGCGCTGAATAAAAATATGTTTAACAGGAAAATTATTTTTCACTAGAAAATCTGTTACAAATGCAAAAATTACCTCTTGATGTTCTCCTTTTAATTTTGGTAAATTAATTCCCATTTGAAAATGTTTTTCGTTAAAATAACGATAATATAATTGCCGAATCACACTTTCCTTACCTTCTAAGCGCAAAGGACGATGTTTTAGCTCAATATCTGCCTCTTTTAAGACAAGTTGAATTTTCTTCAAGTAGCGTTGCGTATTGGAAATACTTAAATATAAATCACTCGCTAATTCGGTAATATTTTCATGTTGTTCATAAAGTAGTGCTTCAAAAATTTGAAACTCTGACGATCGCTGTAAAAATTCAGCATATAATCTACTGACAGGAGAATTTTTTTGAACTTTTAGTTGATACAAACCTTTGTACTTCTCAATTGTCGCAATGTCTTGTTCTTCATTGACTAAGCGAATATCATTTAATAAAACAGGCAAGGAGCAACCCAATTCTGCCATCAGGCGATCAGTAGGTAGTCCTTGTTTTATTTCATACAATAATTCGATTAAGCGCAAATGACGTAACATACTTTTATTTAGCAATGATCTTAAATTCATCAAATCACTCCTGACTAATATTTTTGCTAACTACTTTCTCATTTAGCTTAGCAAAAAATAATCATTTTACAATCATCCTCGTACCCTCTATTAAAAAAACCCCCATTTATGAGAATTAATCGCAACAAAAAAGCCTTTTTCTGAATTGTCGTTAAACCAGAAATAAAGCTAAACTTTCCTCAGGTTTAAATGTAATTCAGCAGGCTTTTTATGCGTTATGCTGCTTTAATTTGATTTAAATTTTCTACTAAACTCGTTAGATGAAGCAATAAACTACTCTCTTGTTTCATTTCCATAAAACGTCGATGCGTCATCACACTACCAATCAGCAGTAAAAAATATTTATCTTCTAGTTGTCGTCTTGCTTTTGAATCGAAGTGACACCATTGTGGGTCAGCTTGAATTAATTCATAAAAAAACTGATGGGAAACATCATGAATGGCCTGACAAGTACTTCGTTTCTTTTTAGGATAAAAAAAGATATGTAAAAACAAGTCATAACATTTTTGATTGTACAGCACAAAATGCTGTGCAAAATCGGCTAATCCATGGGAATTTGGAAAATCTTTTTGAAAATCATAATGGAGTTTTTTAAAATAATTCGCTACTAATTCATGTTTTAAATCCGCCATCGAATCAAACTGCTTATAAATCGGCTGCGTACTCATCTTCATATAATCAGCCAAATTACGAGTTGTTAATTCATCAAAGCCATATGTCTGAACAAATTTTGCCGCTTTATTAAGAATCATTTTTTTCGTAAATTTTGTTTTCCTCATATAACTCCCCCTCATCTAATAAAATTTTAACAATTCATCAAGAAGAAAAGTTTTATTATTTTTTATACCCTCGTAAAAAATGAAAAACAGCAGACGTTCTTTTATCCTTTATTTTATATTTGCATGCGCGGGTATAAATGGCTAAAAAACGCATTATCCCAAAAATAATTCGCAGCGTTCAATTTTTGTTTCAACTTTAAAATCATTTTACTTAAGATTGTGACTTTTATTTTTTACTTAGTACTAATCTAATTTATCTGCTGTTATCTTGTTTAACATATTGCAGTATCTCTTGGATATTTAAATCCGGATGAGAAACATTAATGTAAAACAGTTGCTCACTTTTAATTAAATCCCCAATTTCATAATTGCTTAATACAATATCAAATTGACTATCCTTATTCCAAGCAGTGGCGTATAAATTAGGATACTTATTTAACTCATATAAGTAATAATCTGTCATTTGACGAGCGAGTAGCTGATTACCCACATAATAAATACCTACACGATACAACGCTTCTTTTTTTTCTTGTAAATATAGAAAAGCGCGTCCTAAGTCCCCTTTTAGTGGATCCTTAATTTTTTGATAATTAAATAACTCTGGAAAGCGATTTTCTAGTTGCAAAATAAGTTGTTCAAACTGTCTTTTTTGATTGATAGCATCTAATTCATCAAGATAACGGTTAAAAAAGATCGTTTGATCCATCATAATTTGCCCTTCTAATAAAATATTCTGCCAAATAGACTTGAGTACATTGTATACAATGTACTCATTTTCAGCTGCAGAAGTTTCTGTTAAATCAAAAAAAGTTTGAACAAAATTGTAACTAACAAAGTTATGATAGCGACCTAATGCATTTAATTCTCTAAATAATAATGAATCTGAAGAAGAAAAATGATGGCTCATAAAAAAGCAAATCAAGCGACTAATCTCACTATCTTGTTGGCTGGGAAAATAGGGCAAATACTTTTGACATAAATCTTGTAAAATTGTAAAACTCTTTATCGCTTTTATTCCTGCTACAAAACTCTCACGATTCCCCAAATTGCGAATCTCTTCAACAAAATCAGACTCACTGGTTGAATAATCCTTTTTACGTTCTGTTCGAACTTTTACTACCCACAAGTATATTGTCAATTCATGTAAAAAAGAATAGTTTACTCTAATTTCCAGCTGTTCTTCTAGATCTGCGACAAAATCAACTGGCAGTAACTGCTCTTTTAACAGCTCAATTTTTTCCACAGGTAAAGTATGAAAAAATAAAGAGCTAAAAAAATGACGAATTTGCAGTTCTGAACCATGAATTTGATTATTTTTTATTATCAGATTAAATTCAGCTATCAATTCATTTAGTTCTCTAATTTCAGCATAGTAAGTCGCGATACTCAGACCGTTGGAATCACAAAAGTAATGGATATTGACGTTTTCTTGCTCGAAAATTTCCTTTAAAATTTTATACTTGCGAGAATAGAGCATTAGATACTTAGTAATAAAACTTAAATTTTGTGTTAAATCAATATGTAAGTGATATTCGTGATTAGAAGCCGTTAGATTAAAACCGTCCATCCTTTTAAAAATTGCTTGAATATCTGCCACCAGTTTTAACAGAGTTGGACGTGTAAGTGACAGTTTTTCAGCAACTTCTTTTTTTGTGGCATGGTTTCCTTTTTGGGTAAGATAGCGGAGAAACTCCATAATTTTTTTATCCCAATCATTTAGAAGTTCTCTTCTGTACATAATATAACCTCTTCTCTAGCTTTAAAATCCAGCAATGTAGGTCAGCTTACCATTTAAAGCAAAGTAATTATAACATAGACATCAAAATAAAATTTCTAAAACCTGATAAAAAAGCAAAAATATCATTATATTTTCCCCAAAAATTTTCTAACTCAGCGGAGAATTAGACTGTCGCTGTGAAACAATCTAAAACTCAAATTTTCTTTTCACAAAAAAGACTAAAAAAGTTGCCCTTTTGCGGCTAACTCTTTTAGTCTTGTAGTTCCTTATTCTTTTAAATTAGGCTTGTGTATCAATTACAGCATCTGGATTTTCTAACACCTTACGATCGATTTCTTTAATACGTGTAGAAGTTACAATTCCAGCGACCATTGCATCACTCACGTTAATTGCTGTCCGTGCCATATCAATTAACGGTTCAACAGAAATAACCAAACCAACAATTGCGATTGGTAAATTCAAAGAACCTAAAACAATTAAGGAAGCAAAAGTTGCACCGCCACCGACACCAGCAACACCAAATGAACTGATTGTCACGACTGCTACTAACATTAATACAAATTGGACACTAAAAATATCTATTCCTGCAGTTGGTGCAACAATAGTGGCTAACATCGCAGGATAAACGCCTGCACAACCGTTTTGCCCAATGGAAATACCAAAGCTTGCCGCAAAATTAGCAGTCGCATCGTCCACACCAAAAGCTTTAGTCTGTGTTTCAATGTTTAACGGCATCGCGCCAGCTGAAGAACGTGAAGTAAAAGCAAAACTCAAAACAGGCATTGCCTTTTTCAAATACGTTACTGGGTTTACTTTGACAAAACTTAAAACTAGTAAATGAACTAGCATGACCACAATTAAAGCACTATAAGAAGCAAGAATAAATTTACCTAAATTGACAATCGCAGCAAAATCGCTTGATGCCAGCACATTAGTCATTAATGCAAAGACGCCGTATGGTGTTAAGCGTAATACTAATGTTACAATCCGCATCACAATTTTATAAAGACTATCCATTAATTTTGCAAAAAACTCGGCTTCTTTAGGCGCTTTTCTTTTCACACCAAGATAAGCAACTCCAACAAAAGCAGAAAAGATAACTACACCAATTGTACTTGTCGCTCTAGTTCCCGCTAAATCAGCAAAGACATTCGTCGGGATAAAAGATAAGATTTGTTGTGGAATCGACAAGTTTTGTACTTGCGTTTGGCGTTCTGCTAACTCAGCGATCCGCGCAGACTCAGCTGCACCTTGTGTAAAAGAAGCACCATCTAAATTGAACAATACAATACTTGTATACCCTATTAAAGCTGCAACAGCGGTGGTTGCAAGTAAAGTAGCCAAGACAGTAAAACTAATTTTCCCTAATTTATTGCTTTCTTTCATGCGGGTAAAAGCACAAACAATCGAGACAAAAACAAGTGGCATAACCAGCATTTGTAAGAGGCTGACATACCCATTTCCGACAATTTTAATCCATTCCAAAGCACCAGTTACAACGGCATCTTTAGTTCCAAAAATTAATTGTAGTGCCCCGCCAAAAATGATACCGGCAAAAAGTGCTACAAAAACGCGGGTTGAAAATTTCAAGTGTTTTTTTTGTTGGCGCCAAAAAACAAAAAGTAACGCCGCAAAAACCAGCAATACAGCTATGATCCATACAGTAGTCATCAAATACCCCCAAATAATTCCATTAACATTTTTTGTGACAATTTATCGTTTTTCTAAAAAAAGAATTTCGATTTACTTATTATAAGTTAGTTTACTTTATCTGTCTGTTCTCACGGCTTATAAAAACGCTTTAAAAATCAATTTGTTTTTATTCACTTAGCGAAAGTCAAATTCAAAAATTTTTTTTATGAAATATAGGAAATCTGCTTAACATTTTAATATCCTAATGTTCAGATTAAAAAGAGTGACCGCAAAAATCAGCAGCTAATCTACTTATTTGCAGTCACGAATACTTATCTATTTCTAAATTAATTTATTTCCTAAATCTCAAAAAGAAACATCGGAACAAACTCCTATTTCATTGAAGCTAAAATGAAATAGCTGACGGCGCCAACTATATATAATAAAAACGTTGTCTCAAAGCCAGTAGACAATACCGGCACCATTCTTAGCAAAAAGATACCTTAACTAACGCTCTCATTATTTTTAATGAAGTACATACGTTTACCGGCCATTTGAATAGCAGCATCTTGGAGGGCCGATAATATTTCTTGATGTAATTTAGTCGCAACCGTTGTCCCTTTTGTGTAGTAAACTACATAACGTGTTTTTAATAGCACGCCATTTTCATTCACATCCACAATTTGAACCGGTTTTAACTCGCCATCAAAAAGTTGTAATTGTTTTAACACAACTTCTTTATATAACGAATCAGCTAAATATTCTTTTTCAAAATTTTGATAATACGTTAAGAGAATATCCGTTATAATTTTTTGCGCTTTTTGCCAATCACTTTCAAAAGCCAATAAATAGCAAATTTCTTTCCAAACAAAAGGAGTCACATCATTGTAGTTGTAAACAGCTGTCGTTAATATTTTACTATTTGGAATTTTAATTGTGCGGCCAGTTGGTGCTTCTGCTTCAAACCAATTACTAATTTCCATTAACGTAAAATACAATAGCCCAACTGAAATTACTTCTCCTTTGATTGTATCGATTTCGATGCGGTCATAAATTCGAAAGTGATGTTTATTAACGATTAAAAACCAGCCGGCAAGATTACTGATTAACCCTTTAATAGATAACGAAATAATGACACCAATAAAGACGAGTAAAATGATAAGTGCATCAAGCGCATTTAACCACAAACCTAATAAGCTAATCAAAAAGAAAAAACGTAAAACAAAATGAGTCAGTGTGTTCACGACATTTAATAGCTTAATATTGGCAATGATTTTACGCCAAAACTTTTTAAAAAACCATTCTAAAAGGATTAAAATCATCAACAAAATAACAGATATACCACTTTTACCAGTTAATTGATTAGGATCTTTGACATTATTAATTATTTCAGTAAAAATTTTTTCCAAAAAACCACTGACTTCACTCTCCATTTTTCCCCTCCTGTCGTCGTTTACTTTTATGTTACGCTATCTCAGAAAGTTAGACAAATAAAAGCATAAAAGGTTGCGACAGAAGCGACCAGTTTCAAGAAATAAGATGGAACCCCCGAAGAAGCTACTTTTGTCACACGTTTATTCGGAAATAGGAGATGAGACAAAACTTCTGTCACACCCGCTCTCAAATAATAACCTAGATGTATTATTTTACTTTATGTAAAAATCATCGCTCCTTTTAGCTATAAAAAAAGCGACTGGAAAGAAAATATCACTTTCTTTCCAGCCTGGCTGATAATCTTTACTAATTTTTATTCAACGCGTGGTTCTTTTGCTTCTTGGACATTTTCTTTTACATCTTGTGCGCCATCACTGACTTTATCGCCAGCTTTTCCTAACGCTGCTTTGGCTTTTTCAGTTTGTTTTGAAGCAAAATCACCAGTTGCAGACGCTGCGTCTGATAATTGATCTTGAACAGTTACAGAATCTTTTTCATGTTGTTCTTTTGTTTTCACATCTACAACATCCACATTTACTTCAATCACATCTAAACCTGTCATCTTTTTAACTTCACGGGCAATAACTTCTTTAATTTGATTATAAATGTTGGTAATATCTTTACCATATTCAGCTACAATTGAAAGATCAACAGCAACTTGTTTTTTACCAACTTCTACATCAATACCTGAAGTTGGGTTATCTGTGTTTACTAATTTTCCAGCGATATTGGAGAAGAAGCCGCCATCAACAGTTAGTAAACCACTAATTTCATCTAAAGCAATCCCGATGATTTTTTCAACGACTTTATCGTCAAAAGTCAATTCACCTTTAATTCCCTCTGCTTTTTCTACTGGTGGTTTTGGTGGTACCGGTTTTGTTTCTGGTTTCATGTTTGGTGTTTTGTTTTCCATGCTTAATTCCTCCTAAATATTTCTTAACCGAACTTGCGGTTTATTACCTATTTTTTATTTTTTGAACGGAATTGTTCGAAAAATCCAATTGATTGCAGATAAAAGCCCAAGTATAAACCAATTGCTGTAAATATTATTAAAAGCAATGTTTTCAAAATGCCAATCGTAAGGATTAAAATTGCCAATAATAAACCAAGGGCTCCGCAAATCAAAGGATATTTATATTGTGCGACTAATTCTTTCATTATTATCCCTCCTATTGAACTCTTGGTTCGTCATCTTCGTATTTTTGTTCACGAAAATCTTTAAAGATAACATCGGTTACGATTTCCTGTTTGGCACCGAATAATTGGTTTAAATCATTTTTGATTTTATCTGATAGAAGTTCTTGTCGCTGTGTTGTCTGAAAGACTTTGCGCATTTGACCACTAACGTAGATTTTAATTTTCTTTTTCTTAATTACCGCTTTAACATTTGGGTTGGCAATAAATGGTTCTTCTTTCACTGCTGTTAAGACGTAGTTTTCAATCGCCTTTTTCTGAATCGTTAAACTACCATTTTCAGTCTCAATTTCTAATTGATTGCTGACTTTTGGGAAAAAGATTATTACAAAAATACAAATGACAAGTAAAATCAACAATCCAGCAGCTGTCCAAAATAGAAACTGTCCCATTACACTACCCACAAAAGGATAAGCATTAAAAGGTAATAATGAAAACGATAGATTTGCAACATATTGCGTTGTAATTAACGTATGCATTAAGGGAAAGAACAAGAAAAAGATAACTAAAAGTAAGACTACCTTCATACTTTTTCGCATACAATCACATCCTTTTTATGCTGCTTTTCGTCCGAAGAAAAAGGACACGACGGCAACTAAAATTACTGCTCCAATTAATGAAGGGATGATTGCCATTCCGCCAATCACAGGTCCCCAGCTACCAAATAACGCTTGGCCAATTGCCGATCCAACTAAACCAGCTATGACATTGTAAATTATCCCCATTGAAGAACCTTTGTTGGTAATTGCACCCGCAATCGCACCGATGACACCTCCAACAATTAACGACCATAATAAGCCCATAAATAAAACTCCTTTCACTTTTTATTTAAACGTCCATCTAAAACGTTTACGTTTGATCAATCTCTATAAAAATCATAGCATTTACTGAAAAAAATATTAAACAAAGTGTACTTCATAAATACAGAAATAATTATAAAAAAACAAATTTTTTTTGAATTAAATTGAATATATTTTCTAATCTATACTGGAATTGTCTTTCAACAACCCCATTAAACCATGACGTCACTAGTCTATGAGGAATTAATTAAAAGAAAAGAAAAATAGCGGTTTTATTTAAAAAATTCGCTCCTTTTATATAAATAAAAAAACAGAATAAAATATTAAGAATTTCTTAAGACGATTTTTTTCAAAATCTGAAAGTAAAAAAAATAATTTTATCACTGGTAAAATTCTTATTTCACAAATTGCCTAAAATCAAAGAATTCAAAGTATTTCAGCCATAAAAAAGCTTCTTTTTATAAAATGTAAGTATGCAAAAAAGGGTATTGAAAATGATTTAAAAATCATTTTCAATACCCTTTTACAAAATACATTTTTAGTGAATATTACCAATTAAGCGCCGAATTGGTTTTTTTGCACTGTAAAGTAAAATACCGACTATTACTGCCACCCCACCAACTATTGCAAAGTAACTACCTTCTGTACTAGGTGAATAAAACCGCGTAATCTGAGCATTGATTGCTTGTGAAGAAGCATCTGCTAATAACCAGATTGCTAAAGTTTGTGCTTCAAACGCTTTAGGAGCTAATTTTGTAGTCACAGATAAGCCAACCGGTGACAAGCACATTTCACCTGCAATCATAATAAAGAAACTAGCCACTAGCCACAAAGGACTGACTTTTTCATTTACGCCATAAATTAAACTTGGAAACATTAATAAAACAAAAGATAGTCCGGCTAAAATTAAACCAATTGCAAATTTCACTTCTGTTGTTGGTTGTTTTTTACCCAATTTTGTCCATAACCAGACAAACACAGGTGTTAATAGTACAACAAATAATGGATTTAAAGTTTGATATAAGCTAGCAGGAATCGTAATTCCAAAGATAGTTGCTTGGGTACGATCCGCCGCAAATAAAGCCAAAATAGAAGAACCTTGCTCTTCTAGTGACCAAAATACAATCGCTGATAAAAATAAAGGAATGTATGCCAATACTTTTTTCTTTTCGTCTGCTGTTACATCTTTTGAACGTAACATCGTAGTGAAATAATAAATAGGCAATAAAACACCTAAAATACTTACACTATCAATGAAAAAGTCAACGTCTAAATGATTGGTTAACGCTGCTCCACCAAAAATAATAACTACAGCGATTAATGCGATAAATAGATTACGGAAAAATTTCTTTCGTTCTGCGCCAACAAGTGGATTTGCGACTTCTACCCCAACGTTAGCCAAGGTTTTCCGCCCTTGCAGACGATATTGTACTAAACCAAAAAACATACCGACAGCAGCAATAGAAAATCCTAAGTGATAATTAACTTTTTGACCTAAAGTCCCCACAATAATCGGCGCAATTAAACTACCAATATTAATCCCCATATAAAAAATTGAAAAAGCTGTATCACGTCTTAAATCTTCTTTAGAATACAAATGCCCAACCATGCCGGAGACATTTGATTTTAGCATCCCTGTTCCAATTACAATCAAAATCATTGAAATAAATAGCGCTGCTAAGCCAAATGGCGTTGCTAAAACGATATGGCCAAACATAATGAAAATCCCGCCATAAAAGACTGTTTTGTGAGAACCTAGAAGTCGATCTGAAATCCAGCCCCCAACAATACTTGACATATAAACCATTGAACCATAAATAGACATAATCGCCACAGCTGTTGCCTTTGGTAAACCCAGACCACCATTTGTGACAGCATCGTACATATAATAAAGTAAAATTGCCCGCATACCATAATAGCTAAATCGTTCCCACATCTCAGTGAAAAAAAGCGTCGCAAGCCCTCGTGGTTGCCCCATAAAAGTTTTTTCTTCCATATAAAAGCTCCTTTTGCTTCAGTATCATAAATAGATAAATTTTTCTGAAAATTCACAGAGACTAGTTTATTCTTTTCATTTATAAATTTCAAGAATAATTAACTGAGAGAAATTTATTTAAATAACCACCATTTTTAATGTCAATGAGAATTTTAAATTTTGTTTTTACTTCATCAGTTTTAAATCAAGATTTTTTAATTTTTTTCATGAGACAAGAGTTATTTTTTTCACATTAAGATGGTGGTATAGAACTAAAAAATTATTCTACTTCATTAGTAAATATATCAGCTCAGATTTCTATCTTTATCGTATCAATCGATAAAAACGAACAAAACAAAACTAAAAATATTAAAAACCAAACAAATTGATGCAAATAAAAACATTTGGGAGTAAAATAAAAAGGAAAGAAGAAAGGAGTAAAAATGAAAACAACTCAAGATCCATCTTTTAAAACTTATGGCCGCACTATAACAGAATACGATTTTAGCAATATGGTGATCACGATGGAAGAAAAAAAGCTGATCGCCACACCAAAAGAAGGAAATCAATATCTCGCTTCAGTCCCAGCGATTGAAGCTTTGCCAGAATTTGATTGGGTGCAAAAAAATATTTTTGCAGGCTTACCAATTCAATTTGGTTCTGGCGCTGGACATAACAAAGCAATCACCGCCATTGAATTTCATCAAGGTAGTGAAGTAATTGTCGCACTTACTGATGCAATTTTGGTTGTAGGGCATCGTTACGATATTGTAGATAATACTTACGATGCAACTTTAATGGAAAGTTTTTTACTAGAAAAAGGCACCGCAATTGAACTATTCAGTACAACTTTACATTACAGTCCCATTGAAACAAATGATGATGGCTATCAACAGGCAATTGCTTTAATTAAAGGGACAAATACCCCCTTAACCACAGAAGTTGATAATCCCCTTGTTAAAGTAACGAATAAATTTATGCTTGTCCATCCATCTCGTACCGATAAAATTGCAGCGGGCTTTCAAGTGGGATTAATTGATAAACGAATTAAATGACTACCAATTTCTTAATTTGACAGTAATCGTTAATAAAAAAGCAAAAAGACGCTAAATTATAATTTAAGCTAACAAAAAAGGAGTCGTTAATAACAGACTCCTTTTTTACTATAGTGTATTTTCATTGTCTATAAACTTTACTTTTTATGCTCACAATAATTCTTGGTAACGCCCAATATAAAATCGTTTAACTAACGTAACTAATGTAAGATAAGCTATAATCGTCAGAATTAACCATAACCAGTAATTCGTTGGTAATATCGCGAGCCCTAAATTGTGACCAAATGTTGTAAAAGGTAAAATAGAACCGATTAAAATTCCTAATGAAGTGATCGTCATCATAATAAACGAGCCACGACTTTGAATAAAT
Organism: Enterococcus sp. DIV0755b; assembly: GCF_051713765.1. Lineage (NCBI taxonomy): Bacteria > Bacillati > Bacillota > Bacilli > Lactobacillales > Enterococcaceae > Enterococcus > Enterococcus sp. DIV0755b. The sequence goes on from NZ_JBIOQN010000001.1 coordinate 2,240,374, forward strand.
GGAATTTTAGGTGTACGTAATGCATGTAAGACAAGCGTTTGGGACCATAGTGATTCTACAAACCAGCCAGCGTGGAAGAGAGCCATAAAAGCTAGTTGTTGTTGTGGGTTTAATGTATGGTAGTTTCCTCCGATTACAGCCGGACAAATAATAAAATACATTAATAAATACGTAGTAATATCAAAAAAAGAACTCGTTGGGCCCAACCATAGCATAAATTTTCCAATTGTTTTAGCTTGCCAGCGTTTTGGCGTAACTAAATACTCATTATCCATCCGATCCCAAGGAATTGAAACACATGAGATATCATAAATAAGATTTAAAAAGAGAATTTGTAATGGCAACATTGGTAAAAATGGCAAGAAAGTACTAGCTACTAAAACTGAAAACATATTGCCAAAATTAGAACTTGCAGTCGCTTTAATATACTTCATAATATTGCCAAAGGTTTCGCGACCCAAAATAATTCCACGCTCTAAGACCATTAAATCTTTTTCCAATAAGATAACGTCTGCAGATTCTTTGGCGATATCAACTGCTGTATCCACCGAAATGCCGACATCTGCGGCTTTCATTGCCGGCGCATCATTAATGCCATCACCAAGAAAACCTACAGTATGACCGTTTTCTCTTAAAACGGTCGTAATTTGTTGTTTCTGCTGTGGATTTAGCTTTACAAAAATGTTGTTTTCTTCCACTAATTTACTTAGTTTTTGCTTCGATACTTTACTAAGATCTTCTCCACTAATAATGTTTTCGTCTTGTAGTCCCACTTGTTGGCAGACAGATTTTGTTACTAATGCATTGTCACCAGTTAAGACTTTGACCCCTACACCGTGATTTTTTAGTGTTTCCAATGCTTGTTTTGTCGTTTCCTTTGGTGGATCAAGAAAGGCTAAATAACCGATTAAAACCATTTCAGCTTCGTCAGAAATCGAAAACTCACCAGCAACACTTGGATTAGTTTTTTGAGCTACGGCAATTACCCGCAAGCCATCTTCATTTAGCTCATTCACTTTTTCTAAAACCTTTTGTTTAACCGCTTGTGTCAAAGCCGTAATTTTACCATCAATCTCAACAAAACTAGCAATTTGCAGCATTTCTTCGACTGCGCCTTTTGTGATCATTTGTGTTTTTCCACTTGGATCTTCTACGACTACACTCATTCTTCTACGTTCAAAATCAAAAGGAATTTCATCCACCTTTTTATAACGAATTTTATTTGTGTCCAATTGCTCTCTAGCCGTTTCAATAATCGCAACATCTAATAAATTCTTTAACCCAGTCTGATAATGGCTATTTAAATAAGCATGGCGTAGTACCCGCGCATCTTCATTACCATTTAAGTCCAAATGATATTCTAAAATGATTTTATCTTGCGTTAGAGTTCCTGTTTTATCCGTACACAAAACATCGATTGCGCCAAAGTTTTGAATAGAATTCAAATTTTTAATGACAGTGCCTTTTTTTGCCATAACAGTAGCACCCTTAACCAAATTGGTAGTCACAATCATTGGTAACATTTCTGGAGTTAAACCGACAGCCACCGAAAGTCCAAACAAAAACGCTTCTAGCCAATCACCTTTAGTAAACCCATTGATGATGATTACGGTTGGTGCCATTAATGCCATAAATTTAATAAACACAAATGAGGTCTTTTTGATACCAGTTTCAAAACTGGTCTTAACCGGTGTACTAGCTAATGACTCTGCGATATTTCCAAATAATGTCTGATTGCCAGTCGCAATTACAATTCCTTTAGCACTTCCACTGACTACATTGCTTCCCATATACACCATGTTTTCATAACTAGTTTCTGTATTCCGTTTCGTGATAAGTGCTTCGGCACGTTTTTCGACCGGATAACTCTCTCCTGTCAAAGCTGATTGTGAAATAAATAAATCTTTTGTATTTACAAGACGCATGTCAGCCGGAATCATATCTCCGGCAGCTAATTTTACAATATCCCCACAAACAATTTCTGACATCGGAATTTCAACATATTGATTTTCTCGTTTAACTGTAGCTGTCACTTTAACTAAAGACTTCAACTTTTCTGCAGCTTGATTAGAACGAACCGACTGAATCAAAGTCATAGTACCACTAATTAATACCATCGTAAAAATTATCCCACTACCAAAAAAATCACGTTCTTCAGGAGATGCAATAACAATATCTGTCACAAATGATGTAATCCCAAGTCCAATTAAAACCAAAGTAAATGGCGTAATGTAAGCTTTTAGCACTTCAATGAAAAGTGGCATTTTCTTTCCATATGCAATTTTGTTATCACCATATTTTGCTCTTTGGTTTTCAGCTTGTTCAAAGGATAATCCTCTGTTGGAACTTTGAAATGTCTCAAAAAGATTGTCTACTGTCTTTTTGGCCATTAATTCATAATTAACATTGTTTCGTTTTAGTTTTTTCTTTTCCATCTTCTCTTCCTTCTCTCCAATAAACATTCGCCACAATAAAATTCCTATCCCTAAAAATAGGACAAATTCTCCTAGCGTTTTCATAAAAAACCTCCTGAGCTAGGGTTTGGAGAGATGAGGAGCTAAAAACAAATAGACAATAATTGCCTTTTAGTTTGTTTTCCCCATTTCTGCAAACCCATGTTCTTCGAACTACTATCGTCCATTTGTTTTCATCTCCTCGTTTCAAAATGCTTTGCTTATTTAGCAGTAATTACCACTTGGCTAGTTACTTATTCTTAAAAAATGTAAATTTAAAGCTACATCCCTTTTTCTCCTTTCGCTTTATTGGAAAATCACAATCAGACCAACAAAAAAACGGCTTTTCGCAGTAAACTCCACGAAAAGCCGTACCATAATTATCAAAACACATGACAAATAGACGTTGATCTAATCGTTGAGTTTTGGCACTATACAACGTAAAGATAAACATCTTAGCTACCTTAAGAAGAGCCTTGTATTCGACAATTCCTGTTCTACCCATTGGCGTCTCTCGACATTTTTGGGCAGTAGCCTGTGTTTGTATAGGAGCCTCACCTAACAAATCATATTTTATTTTCCGTTGAAAGAATAACAAACGAAAAACAGCTTGTCAACCACTTCTAAATACAAATATTATTCAAATCTGAAAATATACGCATTTATCCCATGTTAATATACTATTTCTTTATTGTAAAAAATATTTTATAACAAGTTTTTATCTTTTAAATTTTATTGTCGTTATTTAAAAGTAAATACTGGGGTGAAAGTAGTAGTTGAACTGATTTATCCAATTCAAAATGTCCGATATGATTTTTTGATGGTTGATAGGTACTAATCATATTTACAAAAAACTTCTCATCTCATTTCCCCTAAATAATAATGACAACAAAAAAAAGAACCCTTTACAGTTAAGGGTTCTTTTACCATTCGATAAGTTATTATTAACGACGGATTTCTTTGATACGAGCAGCTTTGCCGTGTAAAGCACGTAAGTAGTACAATTTTGCACGACGAACTTTACCGTAGCGAACGACTTCAATTTTAGCAACACGTGGTGTGTGTAATGGGAAAGTACGTTCAACACCAACACCGTTTGATACTTTACGAACAGTGTAAGTTTCGCTGATACCAGCACCGCGGCGTTTGATAACAACACCTTCAAATAACTGGATACGTTCTCTTGTACCTTCGACAACTTTCGCATGAACGCGAACTGTGTCACCAGGACGAAAAGCAGGAATGTCAGTACGTAATTGTTCTTGAGTTAGTTCTTGAATCAATGGATTCATTTTTATCATTCTCCTTATTTCCAAACAATCTTAAGGTGCGTCACCTCAGCGGATTATCGTAATAGTTGAGTGAAACACTCACTCAAACATACTACCATATATTAAATCGAGATGTAAAGAAGAAATTCTTGTCAAACTCATTTTTTTAGTTCACTATCAATGTCATAATCAGTCTCAGAAATTAGTTTTTCTAATGATTGTCTTATTTGCTCTTGTTGGTTTTTGGTTACATCTGGCGCTAAAGTAACGGTTATTTTTCCTGTTTCATTATCGTTTGTGGTGTGCGTGTCACTACTAACTTTTTTTATTTGCGTGGAATAATCTAAGAATAATTGCCGTTTTATCTCATCCATAGTATCTGATAAAGACTGACTGGGCTTCGTCGTTACGCGATTAGGTAGCTGTTGGTTTTGTATTTTTTGATCAATATAGTGATCGATATCTTGCATATTGATTGTCTCGTTATTGGCTACTTGATTAATAACCAATTGATACTCTCCCAGATGATAGTCGTTTAGTTTTTGATTCAACTGCTCTAATTCAGTGTCATCGGGCTTTCTTCCTAATAGGTCCAAAGTTAAAATTTGTTTATTTTCATCAATATTTTGATTTAAAACATAATAATCAGCCATCGCATTATTAACAAATCCTTTTGCCCGTTGTTGCGACATTTCTGTTTGAATCAAATTTCCCGCTGAAATAAAACTGGGAATTGCAATTAAAACAGCTACTGCAACCATAAGATAATGCCGCCGCTTTTCCATTTTATTATCAACTGCTATTCGATAGTTTAAATGTAATACCCGCACCACCAGAAATGTTGTAATCGTAATAAAAGCAACATTGACTAAAAATAAATATCCCGATCCAAAAAACATCCCCAAATCTTGGGTATAAATCGCATAGCCCATCACACATAGTGGTGGCATCAGAGCTGTCGCAATGGCTACACCGGGTACAATATTATTCGCTTCTTTTTGTCTGGCACCGATCATTCCTGCCGTGCCACCTAAAATAGCAATGATTGCATCCCAAATTGTCGGTTCTGTCCGTGCTAAAATTTCACTACTTGCATAAGTTAGAGGTGATAACCAAAAATAAAGCAAGGCACTTACGACTGCAAAAAGCGCTTCTAATACTAATAAACGTAACGCGCGAATCGTTAAATGACTATCAAAAACGCCCAACCCCATACCTAGACCTTGGACTGGTGCCATCAATGGCGAGATTAACATAGCCCCAATTAAAATTGGTTGCGAGTTTATATTTAAGCCAATTGAAACAATAAAAATAGCACAAACTAAAATAACAAAATTTTCTTTTTTAATATTGACACCAGCAGAAATCTTTTCATAAAGCTCTTCATTGGTTAATGTCCCACTTTTGACGATAAGAAGCCCTCCTTTAACAGCAATTTCTCTTTTAATTGTACCAAGAGAAAAGTTTTTTATGAAATCTAAACACCATTAAAAATCGCAATTGAACAATTTTACATTCAACCCGAGCTAAAACACAAAAAAAGCCATGTACTTAACTACCGCAACTGTACAAACAGACAAAGTAGATAAGTATGGCTATTAGTTATAAAAAAAATTACGATTTCACGGATTGCTCTTCTTGTTTAATTTCTGCTAGCATTTTTTCCATTTCTTTAGTTAGAGGATAAGAAGCCAGCATATCCGGACGACGTAAATAAGTCCGTCTTAAGGATTCTTTTAATTGCCAAGCTTCAATTAATTTATGATTACCATTCATTAAAACTTCTGGCACTTTCATCCCCGCAAATTCTGCTGGACGGGTATATTGCGGATGTTCTAATAGACCAGTTGAATGGGAATCTGTTTTTGCTGAAGTCTCATTGCCTAAAACATCTGGTAAAAGGCGCACAGTAGCGTCAATCATCACCATCGCACCGAGTTCTCCACCGGTTAAAACGTAATCTCCTAAAGAAACTTCATCGGTGACAAGACTACGAATCCGTTCGTCATAGCCCTCATAGTGCCCACAAATAAAAATCAGATGCTCTTCTTTGGCAAACTCTTCGGCAACTTTTTGGTCAAATTTCTTACCGGCAGGGTCTAATAAAATGACTCTTTTTTTTACGTTCGGAGTTGCTTCTTCAATAGCTTTTAAATTATCATAAATCGGCTGCACTTTTAAAAGCATCCCAGCGCCCCCACCATAAGGATAATCATCGACCGTTTTATGCTTGTTATTAGCAAAATCACGAAAATTAGCAACATTAATTTCTAACAACTCTTTGTCTCGTGCTTTGCCGATAATTGATTCTCCCATTGGTCCTTCAAACATACGGGGAAACAGAGTCAATACATCAATCCTCATCGTCAATCAACCCTTCTGGCAATTCTACTTTTACAATACCATTTGCTAAATCAATCTCTTTTACAACTGAGGCGATGTAAGGAATTAAAGCATCTTTTTTACCTTTTCGTTGCACCACCCAGACATCATTTGCCCCCGGAGATAAAATTTCTTTTATCTTACCAATTTCTTTGTCATCTTCATCAACAACAATTAAGCCAATAATTTGATGATAATAATATTCATCTTCAGCCAGTTGGGCAAGATTGTCTTTAGCAACTTTTAAAATACCATCGCGAAATTTTTCAACATCATTGATGTTAGGATAACCTTCAAAGGTTAACAAATCAAAGTTTTTATGGCGACGGTGACCCGCTACAGTCAATTCTAGCGGTGGCATCCCTTCACGAAATAAAAATAGTTTTTCTCCTTTTTGATAGCGCTCATCGGGAAAATCTGTTTGCGAAATAACCCGCACTTCCCCACGAATGCCATGGGTGTTGACAATTTTTCCAACATTTAAATATTCCATTTTATAGCCTCTTTTCCCTTATTATCTCAAGTAAAATTTCTGATTCATTTTATCATGCCTCAGAGTTTTCTGCTAGCCTACTTTGTAGAGGTTCAATCCTACTTCAGTATCTTCTACTAATAAATTTTTAGGCGTCGTTAATAGTAAATAGCACCAATAAAAATCGCCGACGCAAGCACCACTATGAGCCGCAATTAATAAACGTAGCCAAGTATATGGCCATACTCGCATGACAATAAGTAACAATGTCGTCAAAATGACAAAGGGTGCAATACTAATTAAAAAGAACTGCCATTTTCGATACAAAGATCCCGGACTAGTGGCGTATACCATTTGGTTTTTAAAACCAAATTTTACTTTTCCTTTACGATTAAAAATTTTGAAAAAGATACCATGTATGCCCTCATGAAGGATTACCACTATTACAAGGCTAATGACAATAGCACAAAATTCAACTAAAAAAAACATACTTTTAAAGGGAGGCTGACTGATAGGGGGTAATAATAAAAGAACGTAGCAAACCGCCATCACTATTAGTGAAGCAATATTCAATTTTTTTATAATTTTTTCATCTTCTAATAAATTTAAATTACGATATAACTGCATAAACCAACCTACTTTTCTAACAATTGGACAAATCATTTTGGTAACGATACTTTTATTATAACATTTCCATATTTTTCTATCGCGATTACATCTAATAATTAAACAATTAGTAAAAAACCAAAAAAATCCCCAAACAAAATCATCTTTGCCAGCTTCTAAATAGCTAAGCAGATAATTTTATTTGGGAAGAATTAATTTTATAAAGTAAGACAAATTAGCTATTTGTTCATCGAAACAGCCATTTCTAGAGCTGGAATAGTATCTTCATGGGCCACAGTATAAACAGTTTTACCTTCTTGCCAAACCACCTGATTGGCTTCATAACCGTTTTGGGCCATATCAATTGTAATTTGACCTACGTCTTTTGGCGCTGGCAAAGTTGCTTTTTCTAGATAATTGACAACTTCTTTTGCTAATGCAGTTCCGTCTTGGCCGGCTACATTACTAGCCCGCACTAAAATTGACCAGTTACCTTCCTGCCAATTTAAATAAGTTGAACCAGCGGCACCTTGACTATAAGCGGTAATATTATGACCTAAATCAACTTTTTTGCCTCCGTCATCAAATTGATACGAAACAGCTTTTTTAGCCGCGGCTTTTGTGTCAAATTGCTCCATTTTATAGCGAGCAAAAGGCGTTTGTTGGTTTAAACTTTGATCATTTAATACTAATGGGGTATCCATAATGTAGTACAACACTGCCAAGCTGTCACTTTGTTTATCCATTGCGATATTTAAAGCACGATTTTCATCCCGTGGAATATCAGTGGGTAGTAATACCTTGGGATTTTCCTTTTTTAATTCAGCCAAAGCATCTGTTTGCTTTGTGTTTGTACTATTTTTTGTACTTGTACTACTGCTAGTCGACTGCGTATTAGTACTTTTGGCAGTTGTTGTAACTGTCGTTTCTGCTTGATCTGTGTCTTTTGTCTCGGCTGCTTTTTGTCCGCAGCCAGCTAAAGTTAAAAGTAATACACTCATTATGATTATCTTTTTCATTTTAACCCTCCAAATTTAAGACTTAAAATTTCATCTTTTTACGTCAATAAAAAAAGATTTATTGATTAAAATTAAGCGTACTCAATTTGAAGTCAGTTGACAATTAATACGACTTATCTTACTAGCCAATTTGATTAGAAACCCAATTACTGATGCTAGTAAACGATTCTTTCACAAAGTCGACACCACTGTTTAACACAGATTCAATACCATTGGCATTAATTTGTGTTACCGCTTGGTTAAACCAATTGCTAATATCATCTTTAAAGACCCACACTAAAAAGATAGCCATTGCTAAGCCTAAAAAGCGCCATAAAAAAGAACCCAGTTTAAAAATAATAAACAAAATAATAATAATTGCTAAAATTACAAGCCATTCTGTCATCGTTTTTTCCTCCTCTTTTTCTTTTATTATCGCCTAAAAAAATAACTTTTTCCTCCGTCTGAAGTATGAAAAAAGACAGTTCCTAAAAGGAACTGCCTTAATCTTTGTTTATTTCCCGTCTAAAATATTTAGTCGGATTTTTTTGGTACCTTCCGTTCGTACGCCATAGACAATGGTACGGATTGCTTTTGCGACCCGACCTTGTTTGCCGATGATACGACCGATATCTTCTGGTGCCACGCTCAAATTATATTCATAAAAGTCAGCTGACTCTTCAACATCAAGTTTCACAAGATCAGGCTGAGTAACTAACGGACGAACAATCGTCAAGACTAAATCAGTTAAATCAGTCATCATCAGTCACCTTATTTCGTATATTTTGCTTCGTGGTGTTTTTTCATAACGCCTTGTTTTGAAAGGATGTTACGAACAGTATCAGAAGGTTGTGCACCTTTTTGCAACCAATCAAGAACTAAATCTTCTTTGATTGTTACTTCTGCAGGGTCAATCAAAGGATTGTAAGTACCTACAGTTTCGATGAAACGTCCATCACGAGGAGAACGAGAGTCTGCTACTACGATACGATAAAAAGGTTTCTTTTTAGAACCCATACGTTTTAAACGGATTTTTACTGCCATTACAATTCCACCTCCATATAATTTAATCACAAGAGGTAGTTTAACAGGTTTTTTCTTTGGTGTAAAGAGTTTTTTCTTTACAGGTAAAATAATTTTTTTCGACGCATAATTTTGTGAGCAATAATCAGTATTTCAAGTAAAAAATATCGCTCGTTTTTTAACAAGACGTATCTTTTGTTTTCTGCCTACTTTTCTTGTTATGATTATGGTAACAAAAGTTAGTAACTCATAAAATTTTAGGAGGAATTGTATTTATGAAAACTATTGGTTTTATCGTCGGGAGTTTACGCAAAGACTCATACAACTTAGCGGTCGCTAAAGAATTTGCAAAACTATTACCAGCTGGTTTTGAGGCCAAATTCATTGAGATTGCCGATTTACCATTTTACAATGAAGATTTAGAAAATGACAATATGCCCGCAGCTTGGAAAAGATTTCGTTCCGAAGTTGCAGATGTAGATGGTGTCTTCTTCTTCTCACCTGAATATAATCGTTCTGTACCAGCGGCATTAAAAAATGCTTTAGATGTTGGTTCACGTCCAATGGGTTCAAGTGTTTGGGGCGGTAAACCAGCGCTTGTTGTAACTGCTTCTCCTGGTGGTATTGGCGGTTTTGGCGCTAATCATCATTTACGTCAATCATTAGTCTTTTTAGATATGCCTACCTTGCAACAACCAGAAGCATATATCGGCGGCATTCATAATTTAGTTAAAGAAGATGGCACTATCGTGGAAGACACAGCGAAATTCTTCCAATTAATCGTTGACAAATATGTAACATTTTTCAATAAATTAACAGCCTAATTGAAGATTAAAAATACCAAAACGACTTTATTGTCGTTTTGGTATTTTTTATTAGACAAGATAGCCTATTTTCACCATGATTAAAGCTAATAGCCTAATTTTTACAAGTAAACAGGTTCACTCTATTCATCTATTCAACTTTTCTTATCCATAGTTTCTTCTATAATCTCTTCATAACGAAAACAGGTGGTCAAATGATCATTTACAATTCCGGTTGCTTGTAAAAAAGCATAAATAATGGTGCTGCCAACAAATTTGAATCCACGTTTTTTTAAATCTTTTGTGATTTCATCAGATAATGCGGTGGTCGCTGGAACTTCTGTTGCTGTTTTAAAACCTGAAACAACTGGTTTTCCCGCCACAAAATGCCATAAGTAATTAGCAAAACTCCCCCATTCTTGTTGGATAGCTAACACACATTTTGCATTTTGAATGGCTGCCTCAATTTTGCGTCGATTTCTTATAATACCTGCATTGTTCATTAATTCTGTCACTTTTTTATCATCAAAAGCGGCGACCTTTTCTATCACAAAATTAGCATACGCTTCATCAAAAGCCTCACTCTTATTTAAAATTGTCTGCCAGCTTAATCCCGCTTGATTGATATCTAAAATTAATTTACGAAATAAATAGTCATCCCGATATTCCGGTACTCCCCAGACGGTATCATGATAATCCTTCATCGCAGCATTGCCAGATTTTGCCCAATCACATCGTTTCATCCTTTTCTCCTTTAATAATCATTTCTTTTTATTTTATCAGATAATAAATTCTTTTCGAATTCAATAATAAAAAATACAAATAAAATTTATTTGTAATCTGCTTAGCTATATTTACGCTTTAAAAGTTGTTAATTAAATTTTTTAGCCAAAAACCTATTGCATTTTTAAAGTGTACTGCGTATATTAGTACACATAGACACAAGATTGTTTTAGATAAAAATTATCACTAGAAAGGAGCGCCTCATGTTTACCATTGATAAAAACAGTAGCAAGCCTTATTACGAGCAATTGATTTTAAATATTAAGCATCAGGTTGTGACTGGTTTATTACAACCTGGGGATCGCTTACCCTCTGTCCGTGAATTAGCCAAAGATCTTTTAATGAACCCCAATACGATTAGTAAGGCCTATAAAGTTTTAGAAACTGAAAATGTTTTGATTACAGTGAAAGGTAAAGGCACATTTGTTAAAAGTCAGGAAAATATTCCCCGCGATGAAATGCGCATTAGCCAGTTAAAACAACACTTCCAAGAACTCGTCATCGAAGCGTTACAACTACAAGTTTCAGAAGCTGAACTAATTAGCTGGCTGAAAGATCCTCAATTTAAAGGAGAAAATTTAAAATGAAAATTAGACAACTAACAAAAATGATTGGAACGAAAACTGTCTTAACAGATATTGATTTTAGTTTGAATGAAAATGAAATTATCGGCTTAATCGGCCGTAATGGTTCTGGTAAGACGACTTTATTCCGCACGATTGCTGGCAATTATCTACCAGATGCAGGTGAGATTACGATTAACGGACAAAATATTGCTCGAAATAGTCAATTAAAAACTGAAATTTTTTATATTGATGAATTGGATAATTTTTTAAAATACTATTCCCTGCAAGCGATTAATGAATTTTATCGTACCGCTTACCCAAAATTTGATCAAGATTTGTATTTACAGCTATTAAAAGAACATGGACTCAATCCTAAAATGCTTTATCGCAAAGCTTCTAAAGGTATCCAAGGGTTATATCAAATGATTTTAGCGATTGCCTCAAATGCCAAATATTTATTACTAGATGAACCTTTTGATGGTTTAGATATCATTATTCGTAAAAAAGTCATCGGGCTTTTATTAACCCATTTGGCAGCAAATAATCGTTGTGCCCTCATTGCATCGCACAATTTACAAGAATTAGAAGGACTAATTGATCGAGCCTTATTATTAAAAGGACAGACAATAACCAAAGACTATACGTTAGAAAATATGCGAAAAAACGCCCGCAAACTTCAATTGGTTTTTCGTACCAAACAAGTACCACCGTTTATTAAAGAGAATTCAAAACTTATTACTATCCAAGGTAGAGTTATTGTGGCGGTATTTGAAAATTATACCGCTGAATTAGCAGCGCTCATTAAAAGCTATGATCCTTTAGTCTTTGAAGAACTGCCATTATCATTGGAAGATCTTTTTGAAGCAAACTTAAAAAACGAGCAGTTGCTAGCTTAGAAAAGGAGTTTACTTATGTTAAAAACAATCTATTTAAAACGATATGGCAAAGCACTCATCGCCTTTGCGCTAATAATTTTTGGTATTTACTTTTTAAATGCTTTTAGCGCGGTTTCAAATTGGCATTCTCAAAACAATTATCTTCATTCACAAGAATTTAAAGCGGAATATGAAAATCACTCAGAAGCGTTTACTTATTGGAATAGTGAGAAAAATCAAGATACTCCTTACGCTTCTCGGCAAGATTATATTGCAGATCAACTTTATTTTTATCGTGATTCCTACCAAGCCCAACAAAATTCAAATAAAGAACATCAAAACTATAACCCCAAGACTGTTTATTATGGCATGACTGGACAAGGATATGCTTTATTAAGCTTATTGTTAGTCGGATTAGCAGGGTTTCTTATCTTTTTTATTGATGAAAAGACAGCTTTTAATCGTTTCTTATTTGCATTACCACAAAAACGCAGCCAACTTTTTACTCAAAAATTAATTTACGTAGCGCTCCCAATTCTAGGTAGTTTACTCTTTAGCCAACTTTTTTATATTTGCTATTTAAAACTAGGTATTCCCGCTCCATATTTAAATGTAACTTGGGGGCAGTTACTCCATTCTGTGGTAACTAGCTTTACCTTAAATGTGCTTTTATTTACATGTAGTATGTTCATTGGGTCAATGGTCGGTAATTTGATTTTGGGACCACTAACTTGGGTAGGATTTGTCTTTTTTGCTAGCTTTTTACCCCCTGCTTGGAATAGTTTTTTAAATCTCTTTAGTCGCCAAAACGCTGACCCGTTTTCATTTAATCCAGAGAATCTATTTATTTACACCTTAGGAAAAACTGGTGGTTATTGGTGGATGATACCAATTTTTCTTGTGCTGATCTTTTTATTTTTAGGCTGGACTGCCCGTAAATATCGTACTCTTTCGTTAGAAAATGATGGTGATTATCTCTTACACCAAGATTCACGCTGGCCGATTTGGGGCTTGATGTGGGTGTTTACAAGTTTTATTATAATAAACGCCTTTACAAATACGTGGCAACTTTACTTTATCTTAAAAGACAGCCAGGAAGCAGTCTCTTTTACACAAACAATTTTAAGTACCTTCATTACGATTACGATAATAGGAATTCTTCTTTTTGCTTTAGTTTTCTTTTCTGCTATCAAAACAAAGTGGGAGATTTATCGTGCTAAAAAGCACAACTTAAAAATAAATGATTTTTCGTAATAAAATTTACAAAAAACTAAAAATTTGAATTACAAATTGTAAAACGTCATGGAATCTGCTGTGACGTTTTATTTTTTGACAGCATTTCTTGTTATACTAAAAAAAACGATTACAGGAGAAAGCAATGATTAAACTAATTATCAGCGATTTAGATGGTACCTTTTTGAACAGTCAAAGTACATTTGACGAAAAATTGTATCAAGAAGTTCGCCAATATATGCACCAACAAAACGTGGCCTTTGCCCCTTGTACTGGTAAACAATGTGAACGCGTAGAAGCTTTATTTCAAAACGTTGGAACAAAAGATTTGTGGATTTTAGGCGATAGCGCTACTCGAATTAAGCATGAAGACAAATATATCTATGAATCTTTATTACCAAACAAATTAGGTAAAGAAATCATCCGTAAACTACAAGCGATTCATAATGATCTAACGATTATTGCTTGCACAAAACAAGCGGCTATTATTCATGAAAACACATCCGCTGAAAACGAAAGAATGGTGCGCGGTTCTTATGAAATCGTAGAAAAAACCGCTGACTATCATAGCATCACAGCCGACTTTGTAAAAATTACAGTTTACGATGACAAATTAAGAAGTTATAAAATCGCACCACAACTAGTTGAATTCAAAAAACAAGCTCACATTGTCGCTTCTGAAGCCGCATGGATTGATATTACTAATTTTGGCGTACATAAACGCCACACCGTGACACAATTACAACAAATTTTAAACGTCACACCACAAGAAACGATGGTTTTTGGTGATGGCCATAACGATTTAGAATTGATGCAAGCTGGTTCATTTAGCTTTGCTATGCGCAATGCTTTTGAACAAACAAAAGCGGCTGCCAACTATATTTGTCGCAGTAATGATGAAAACGGGGTTTTATTGACGATGAAACAATTACTCACACTCCAAGCCAAAAACTAATTGAGTTAAAAAGTGGAACATTTTAACTCATGGAATTATATCTTTCGTAATAAACTGGCGATCATTTTTTATAAAAGTTTTTAGCAAAATAAGCCAGAAGTAAAAGGCGCTAAACCTTTTACTTCTGGCTTATTGTAGATGTACAGGTAGAAAATAAGTAGTGAGGCATAACCACATTGCGATAATTTTTGATAAATCGTCTTTTTACCAGCATACCATTACGAATGGCTACATTCATGGAGGCCAAATTAGTGTCTCTTACTATTGACACAACTTCTTTTGCACCTAACTGCATAAGCGCATATTCTTTTACCGCCTTAGCAGCCTCTATAGCATAGCCATTTTTCCAAGCATCATAAATTAAATGATAGCCAATTTCCAAATATGTTTCATCTTGCACTATTTGATCGGTTAGACCGCATTCACCAATGATTTTATTATCACCTTTACGCACGATAGCTAAAAGGCCGTAACCTTTTTCTTGGTATAAACGCAAATTCCACTGCAACCAATTTTTTACTTCTTCAGCTGAAAAAGCTCCCTCATAAGCATACATCACACGTTCATCTTGTAAAAATTGGGATAAAAACGCTTCTTCGCCAGCTCGCCACGGCCGTAAAATCAAACGCGTTGTTTCAATTTCCATTGCTTGCTCCTTTTCTTATCAAAATTTAGCGCCAATAAAAACCCGAATAGACTATATACAAGTAAAAGCTTTGCTCTTTTACTCATCATTTTGATAAGAAAAGCTGTATATATTATTCGGGTTTTTTATTAATTTTTTACGTAGCGCTGCGTCTTATTTACGCTTTTTCTTTTTCTTTTGTTTTTTCATCATCCGATTCATGGCCATTTTACCCATTTTACCTTTAATACCAGAACCAAACATTTGATCCATCCCAGCTGGCATTTGACCTTTTGTCATCTGCTGCATCATTTTACGGGCTTCTTTAAACTGTTTAATCATCCGGTTAACTTCAACGACTGAATTACCAGAACCTGCTGCAATTCGTCGACGTCGACTTGGATTTAATAAATCAGGATTTTCCCGTTCTGCAGGTGTCATCGACATGACCATTGCTTTTTGACGAGCAATTTGTTTTGGATCAACTTTGACGTTTTCAATTCCTGGCACTTGATTCATTCCTGGAATCATCTTTAATAAATCTTCTAGCGGTCCCATTCCCATGACTTGATCCATTTGTTCAATAAAATCATTAAAGTCAAAGGTATTTTCCTTCATCTTTTTCGCTAGTTCTTCAGCTTTTTTCTCGTCGTAATCTTGCTGCGCTTTTTCAATTAACGTCAGCATATCCCCCATGCCTAAAATTCGGCTGGCCATACGATCAGGATGGAAAACTTCTAAATCGGTTAATTTTTCCCCAGTACCGGTAAATTTAATTGGAGCACCTGTTACTTGGCGAATAGATAGTGCTGCACCACCACGCGTATCCCCATCTAATTTAGTAATCACGACCCCAGTAATGCCGAGTTGTTGGTTAAAACTATCTGCTACCGTCACCGCATCTTGACCCGTCATAGCATCGACAACTAAAAGAATTTCATTTGGCTGGGCAATTTCTTTGATCTGTTTTAACTCATCCATTAGCTTTTCATCAATATGCAGACGACCTGCCGTATCGATTAAAACATAATCATTTTTCTTTTCCCGTGCTAATGCCATCCCTTGCCGCACAATTTCAACAGGACTAACATCTGTCCCCATATCAAAAACAGGTACATTTAATTGTTGGCCTAAAACTTTTAATTGATCAATCGCTGCTGGTCGATAAACGTCACCAGCAATCATCAACGGGCGTGCTTTTTCCGTCTTCATCAAATGATTAGCTAATTTACCCGCAAATGTCGTTTTACCGGCACCTTGTAAACCAACCATCATAATAACAGTTGGGATTTTAGGCGATTTATTTAAAGTCGCTGTTTCACTTCCCAAAGTTTTGGTCAATTCTTCATCAACGATCTTAACGATTTGTTGGGCTGGCGATAAACTATCTAA
Organism: Enterococcus sp. DIV0755b; assembly: GCF_051713765.1. Classification (NCBI taxonomy): domain Bacteria; kingdom Bacillati; phylum Bacillota; class Bacilli; order Lactobacillales; family Enterococcaceae; genus Enterococcus; species Enterococcus sp. DIV0755b. Next base: position 2,256,811 of record NZ_JBIOQN010000001.1, read on the forward strand.
GACTTCCGTCCCCACCGCTCTTTGGCGTACATTTTTAACAAATTCTTTTACTACTTTTAAGTTTACATCGGCTTCTAGTAATGCCAAGCGGATTTCCCGCATCATTTCCGTGACGTCAGCCTCGGTAATTTTTCCCTTTTTACGCAACTTGCTCATGGCTTGTTGCAGACGTTCTGTTAGATTTTCAAATGCCATTGTCTTCGTTCCTTTCAACTAAAAACTATTCATCAATTTCTTGAAGTTCCTGCAAAAATTTTGGCAGTTCTTCATCTTTTGGATAATGGGCTTTAATATAGTTTTCGGCCCGATCTAAAACTTCGCCGCGAACTATATAATCGGAAAATAAATGTAGTTTGCGCTCATAATCTTCCAAAATTTTTTCTGTCCGTTTTATATTATCATAAACTGCTTGACGACTCACCTGAAATTCTTCAGCAATTTCCCCTAGTGAAAAATCATCCGCATAATACAACTCCATGTAATTCATTTGTTTTTCGGTCAAAAGCGTGGAATAAAATTCAAATAGCGCGTTCATCCGATTCGTTTTTTCAATTTCCATAAAATCCCTCCTATCAAAAAAACTCCAACTTATTCTTTAGCTAATAATCGGTGATAATTATTTTCAGAATAGATTTTTAAACCTTTATTTATAAAATAGGCGGTGGCAACTCCGACACCACTTTGTTTGTTACCGCTAAAGGTGCCGTCATATATTTGACTGCTCCCACAAGATGGACTCCGCTCTTTTAAGATTAGGTGGGTGACCCCTGCTGCTTTTAGTTTTTGATATGCTGCTATTGCTCCTGCTTTATAGGCGGCTGTTACATCGACTTTCCGACACGTTAAAACTTGCGCTGTTCCGTTCCAAACATCAAAGCCGTCGCCTCCAATAATTTCTGCTGGATCTCTTGGAGTATTTAAGCCTCCCATAACTTCAGGACAAACTAAGATTGCCTTATTCTCTACCACTAGTTGGGCTAATTCAGTAATTTTTTGTGTTTTTCCATCATAACGACAAAAGATGCCTCCTAAACAGGCACTAATTCCCAGCATAGTTCTCTCCTTTAATAAATCTCTTTGCTAACGTGGTCTTGACATAAATTTCAATTTTGCTCTTTTTGCTCTTTTTAAAAAGAAGGCAATAATTTTTCTAAAAATTGATTTAACGCCCTTTATTATAGCATTATTTCTACCCCTTAAATAGTCCCCACTGCGTTTGTATGCTAAAATAAAAATGCCTGAAAATTTTACTTAAAAGGTAAAACCGCACAAAGGAGTTTACTATGAAAAAAGTGTTAATCGTAGACGATGAACCATCAATCGTTACGCTACTGACTTTTAATTTAGAAAAAGAAGGTTATGTTGTTACTGCCGCAACTGACGGTAACAAGGGGCTAGAATTAGCTTTAACAAAAGAATTTGATTTTATTATTTTAGATATTATGCTACCGGGTATTGATGGGATTGAAATCACCAAAAAATTACGGCAAGAAAAAAAAGAAACCCCCATTTTATTATTAACCGCAAAAGATGATACGATTGATCGAATTTTGGGACTGGAAATTGGGGCAGATGATTATTTGACAAAACCCTTTAGTCCAAGAGAAGTGTTAGCGCGGATGAAAGCTATCTTTAGACGGATGCGACCAGCAGAAACACAAAAAAGTGCAGAAATTGAAAATACAGATGACGAATTAACAGGGGAAATCTTGCAGATTGGGGCTATTAAAGCTGATTTGGATAATTATGAGGTAACCGTTAACGATCAAAAGATCTTTTTAACCCCGAAAGAATTTGAGTTACTCGTTTACTTTATGAAACGAAAAGATCGGGTGATCGATCGCGATACATTACTAGATCGCATTTGGAATTTTGACTTTGCCGGTCAAAGTCGCATTGTCGACGTCCATATCTCCCATTTACGTGAAAAAATTGAAGTTGATCCCAAAAAGCCTCGTTACCTATTGACAGTGCGTGGCTTTGGCTATAAATTTCAGGAACCAAAACTATGAAAAAAAGACGTTTACTGGAATACTTTCTTTGGTTTTTCCTCTTGCTCATGGTCTTTTTTAGCGCTTGGCAACTGATTAGTGGTTTTTTTGAACATCAAGTCTTAAGCCAGCAAGAAAATTATTTAGAAAAAAAAGGTAATTTACTTTTGCGCCTTGCCGCTGAAGATAACTATGATGAAAAAAAGTTCCAAACTTTAAGTCAGCACTATATTGAACATGCGGATGAGCGCGTTACTTTTTTATCTCCCACCGGTGAAATCATTTTTGACACTTCTAATCAAACCCTTTCAGGCACTCGTTCCAATCGTCCTGAAGTAAAAACAGTCTTAGCCGGCGGAAAAATAGGAACTGCTTTACGAAAAAGCGCTACTTTAAAAAAAGAATTACTGTATGTTGCACTCCCTATTGTAAGTGACAACCATTTAATTGGCATCTTACGAATTGCAGAAAGTACTCATACTTTTATGGTACAAGCAAGCAACGTAAAAAAATCAATTTTAACTGTCTATCTTATTTTATGCAGCTTAATTACAGCTGTCGTCTTTTATTTTTTACGCCAAAAAAATCGACCGCTTGAAACACTACTACCAGCGATAAAAAAAATGGTAGCTAATCCCAGTCGAACAGAAACCATTATGCAAACTACACCGCAATGGGAAGAATTATATCAAGCATTAAATCAATTAAGTGAACAGATGACTGACACTTACAACGCCTATTCTGCAACAGAACAGCAACTACACACTCTTTTAAATGATTTAATGATTGGTATTTTTATTGTCGACAGTGAAAACAAATTGGTAATGATTAACCCTGAGATGAAGCGACAATTGAATCTATTTCAAAACTTACCTGAAAATGTCAATTTTGCAGAAGTAATTAAAGAGCCACAATTGATTCAACTTGTTTATCGCATTTCTTTAAAAAATCCTTTTTTACATGAAGAAATTCGCTTGCATGGTGAAAGTGAACGTGTTTTAGATATTGACGCCCGTCTTTTCAATGAAGAACGACAAATTTTAGTCATGTCATATGACATGACCCAAGTTCGCCAATTAGAAAAAATGCAACAAGATTTTGTGAGTAATGTCTCTCACGAGTTAAAGACGCCCGTTACTTCACTAATTGGTTTTACGGAGACTTTACTAGATGGCGCAAAAGACGATCCTGAAACGACTACTGCCTTTTTGCAAATTATGGAAAAAGATGCCAAACGCCTGCAAGCATTGATTCAAGATATCATTCAACTTTCAAAAGGACAACAAGCTTTGGATGATCCAGTTCAACCTGTCTTCCTTTATGAGTTATTAAATCAAATCGCAGAAAATTATGCGACGCAACGAAAAGCAAAGGACTTAACTTTAACTATCAATGGTAATCCTGATTTGACTTGGTCAACTAAAGTTGCGCTTTTTTATCCAATCGCAAAAAATTTAATTGAAAATGCGATTAAATATTCGCCAGAAGGTAAAAAAATCACTATCACTTACGCCGTAACAGATGTTTTAACTTTAACGGTTGCCGATGAAGGGTTTGGTATTGATAGTGATGACCAACAGCGCATCTTTGAACGTTTTTATCGCGTTGATAAAGCCCGAGACCGTCAATCTGGCGGCACCGGCTTAGGGTTAGCCATCGTAAAAGAATCGATTGAAAAACTAGGGGGTAAAATTGAAGTACAAAGCCACCCCGGTGTAGGCTCGACTTTTACTGTCATTTTACCTGTCCTCTAACTACTAAAACATAAAAAACCCCGTAGTAAATTAACGCTTACTACGGGGGTTTTGCTCTGACTTGGGGAATTTTCAAGTTCTATTTAATTGGCGTAACTTTGCCATCAACTGTCCGCTCAATTTTCATACTAGTAATTGGTAAATAACCTAATTCTTTAACTGGTCCACTTTGAATTTCATCAGCTAAAAGATAATCCAAAAACTTTTTAACGTTTTTATCCGGTTCACCTTTTGTGTACATATGTTCATAAGACCAAATAGGCCATTTATTAGTAGCAATATTTTCAGCAGTTGGAGCTACATTATCAAGGGAAAGTTCCTGCAAGCTTTCATCGATATAAGATAGCGCCAAGTAACTGATGGCACCAGGTGTTTGAGCGACAATTTTTTTGACAGTCCCTGAAGAATCTTGTTCTTGGGATTGAATAGCTGTCGCGCCATCTAGTCCCCATTTTTCAAACGTTGCTCGCGTGCCACTACCAGAAGCTCGGTTGATGACCGCAATTTTCTCATCTTTACCACCAACTTCTTTCCAATTGGTTACTTTACCTGTAAAAATAGCAATAAGTTGCTCTTTGGAGATATTTTTTACCCCTACTTCTTTATTCACCACCGGTGCCATTCCGACAACTGCGACTTTATGATCAACTAAATCTTTTGCGTTGACGCCTTCTTTTTCTTCAGCAAAAACATCTGAATTTCCAATTGTTACCGCACCGGCAGATACTTGACTTAAACCAGTACCACTGCCACCGCCTTGAACGGTAATTTGATACGTCTTATTTTCACTTTCAAAACTTTCCTTAGCTGCGTCAACTAGCGGTTGTAACGCCGTTGATCCTACTGCCGTGATTTTTACACCACTGTCTTTTTCATTACTTGCACTCTCAGCTTTTTTGCCACCATTTCCACAGGCCGCTAGTAAAAGCGTTACAACTGCTGCAGTTACTACTAAATAAACTTTTTTCAAAATTGTCACTCCTTTTTCTTTAGGTACAACTTTAGTTTACACACGTTTTGTAAACTTACTTTAAGTAGCATGTAAAGATTCTATCAAGCTGTGTAAAGATTACGTAAAGCCAAAAGTATGAGCGTATTTCACCCCTAAATAAAAAAAAAGGACTATACTTAACTCAGTAAGACAATTATGTTCCAATTAGAAAGGAATTGATTATTATGTTAGAAATTCATTACAGCATTGCCGGTTCACAAGAAGAAGTAAAAAAATATGATAAAGCAAGTGACTTTGTCGGTGCGCAATATAAAGAAGTACCCGATCTACAAGATAACTACCAAGTAACAAAAGTATTACTAGATGGTAAAGAAATTGACTTAGACGATAAAACTATCGGTGGTTTATTCAATTACTTAAACAAATAAAAGTCTTTAGACTAAATTAGAATTTTTGAATATTTTAAAACGGGACGACGACAAGAAATTGTCATCGTCCCGTTTTTTTATGGTCTAAAATTAAAAACAATAAAAGCATAAAGTAAAAAAGCTGTAAGGACTACCAATAAAACTGTCTCCCGTTGATCGTGATTAGGATGGAGTAAAGCATACAATCGTTCTTCCCGGTTTTGCTTTTTAGAGCTAAAGAAATGAATAACCGTATAAAGCAGACCGACACCAAGAAAGCCAATAAAAAAACGAACAAAATATTGCAGTCCTGTTGCCAACATCATTACCATAGTTGGGATAAAAAGTAATTGTTCAAAGAAAATAATTCCTTGCCGATAACGACGAAAAAATTCTGTTAACGCATATTTCATAAGCTTTCCCTCCTAATATAGGCCTTTGTTCACTGCTTTTTTTCTTTATTTTACCGCAGTTTACATCTTTTATATTCCCAGCTATAATTAAATTATAATTAATTTAAGATGAGATAACAACTATTACAAAAAGTAGGTGATGACAATCTTACTAAGCAAAGAGCAAACGACCCGCTTATTAGAACAAATGGACTTTATCAGCTTTCAAGAAAAAGTAACAAAATATTTTGATGGCGAAGAAGTAGATTTTACTATCTATTACATGAAAGATCGTAAAAATGGCTCCGTCATAGCAACTACCCCCAAATTTACCTATTTACAGACCGATGAAGGTGTAGGAAACCGCTATATCATGGGCTATGCTAGTACACTTTGGGAACAATTTGCCCCAGTTGATAAAGAAGATTTCGTAAAGCGGCATATAGAAGCTTTCTTTTCAAAAAATAGCTATCTTTTAAAAAATTATGATGCAGTGGTCAAAGACATTCAGCTAGGCGCACAATACCGTTTCTCTTTACTTGCTCCCCTTTTAGGTGATTTGTCAGACTGGGCGGAGAAAAAAGCAATGGCTTTGCAACAACAACAAAGAGAGTGTTCACCGATTTTAAAAGAACTGATGCACTTAAAAAATACGCGCTTTGAAAACTTTTGTATCCACCACTTTGAAATTGCCGAGTATTACAATCAGTTGGTACTATTAGTTGAAAATTACCCTGTTTGCTACTTAAACCAAGATTACGAATTACCCAATTATGGCTATGCTGTAGATTTTTGGCGCCATTATTCCGGTGAAGACACAAATGTTGATTTAAAAGCTGAACTCAATGCTTTTGTCACCTCCTTTTTGGCTACCGAACAAGATTATCCTAATCGCTTTTTATCAAACCATACAGTGCCACAGGAGCTGACAGAAGAAATCTTACAAAAAATCAGTGCTCTACTAAACGATTTGGAATATTGGGCAACCCGTCGTTTTGCTAAAAAGGTAAGCGAATAACATCTAATTTTTTTCGTCGCAATAAATACAAAAGATGGCGCTCTCTTAGTCTTTGTTTTACTAACTGAAAGCTAAGAGAGTACCATCTATTTTTTTATGCTTGCAAAAGATATTGATTAAGACGGCTGACCGCTTCTTCTAATTGCTCCATACTTGCTGCATAACTTAAGCGGATATATCCTTCTGCCTCTTTACCAAAGGCGATACCAGGAATCACCGCTAATTTAGCTTTTTGAGCCAAATCGACACAAAACTTCATCGAATCTTGTTCTAAATGGTCAGGAATTTTGGCAAAAAGATAAAATGCTCCGGCTGGTTTTGCTACTTTAAACCCAAAGCTTGTCATTTTTTCATATAAGAAATCGCGGCGCACGCGATATTCTTCTTTCATAATTAAGCCGTCATCAATTCCTTCAATTAAAGCTCGTACAGCTGCTTTTTGAGAAATAGTGGAAGCTGCGGTTACTAAATACTGATGGACTTTAATAATTTCTTTTGTTAAGTCTTCTGGTGCAAAAATAAAACCTACGCGCCACCCTGTCATGGCATGAGATTTTGATAATCCATTGATCAAAATCGTTTGTTCCCGTAAAAATTCGGCAATGGAGACATGTTCTTCATCATAAGAAAGCTCACTATAAATTTCATCACTAATTACAAAGACAGGATATTTTTTTAAAACAGCCACTAACGCTTTGACTTGTTCTTTTGAATAGGTCACACCAGTCGGATTACTTGGATAATTTAAAATTACCGCTTTAACTGCATCCCCGTGTTCTAACAAATGTTTTTCTAAGACTGCTGGTGTTAAAACAAAGTCATCGGCTGTGGTATCCATATAAATTGGTTGTGCAGCAGCTAAAGTAATTACCGGTTCATACCCAGGATAAATCGGTGCTGGTAGTAAAACTTTATCACCAGGATTTAAAATCGCTAATAACGATGCAGAAATTGCTTCTGTGGCACCAATGGTTACCAAAACTTCGTTAGTATAGTCGTAGGTAAGATGATATTTTTGTTTTAAAAAAAGCGCAGCGGCTTCTCTTACGTCCGCCAAACCAGACATGCCAGTATAATGACTATAATTTTGTTCAATCGCATCTTTTCCTGCTTCTTTAATATGAAGTGGCGTATTAAAGTCTGGCTCTCCTAAAGTCAATTTTAGTATTCCTTCAATTCCCGAAACTTTTTCATCAAATTGGCGAATTAAAGATACTGCAATTTGATAGACTTGATTATTAAAGCGTTGTGTTAAATCCATCTACACTACTCCTTTTTAAAATTTTTTTGTCCGCTTACTTTTTATGTTTTATCCTACCACAAAATGAAAAAAAACAGCAAAGAAATTTTCATTTCCTTGCTGTTTAAATCAGAATAAAATAGTTGTTAAAAAGTAAGCTAGCGTCTGATTATTAAAACTACTTCCTACTTATCACGTAAAGATGCTATATTATTCTTAGTTTACTAACTCAGTATTCTCTGCCAAAAATGCTTTAGCCTCTTTATTAACCGCTTTTAAATCTACGCCTTGTTGTTTAGCGGCAAAAACACAGCCACAATAACACTGGCGATAGACATCGTATTCTTTACACATCTGGATTGACCGTTCATAGCCTTTATTTTTTTTAAAGTCACTCGGCAAGTAATTCACGCTATAGATTTTTTGAATATCCATCCCGATTTGATTAATTAATTGCGCATTTTTCTTCGGTGAAATGGTTAATGCACTCCCAAAGTAATCGTATCCTCTTTTTAATGCTTCTTCTGCGACTAAATCCAGGCGCATTTGAAAACAAGCCGTACATCTTTTACCGCCTTCTGGTTCGTTTTGCAAATGATTTTCTTTGATAATGGCTAAAAACTCATTGGGTTTATAATCCGCGGCAATAAAACCTACATTCGCCCCCGTTTTTTCATTGAAATCTTGCACAAATTTCTTTTGCACAAACAAACGACGTTCATACTCACTTTTGGGATGAATATTGGAATTGGCAAAGTAGATAGTCACATCGGCATATTGTGTTAGAAACTCTAATGTATAAGTACTACAAGGCGCACAACAGCTATGAATTAAAATCCGTGGCCGTTTTTCTTCAGTTTCCCAAGTAGTAATCATTTTTCGTAACACATAATCATAATTAATTTTTTGATTTTTCATCTTAGCCAAAATTTGATCTGCTTCAATCATCCGTTTATCTCCTTACCCACAAAATAACATTTATTCTTTTAAAAAAGCTCTGATATTTTTGATTTCCTCAATAAAAATTCAATCTTATTTTAGTGATATAGTAGTAATAGTTCACTATATCACTTCAAATCAACCCTATTTATTCCCTAATATCGCAAAAAATAAAAAACGTTGTATTTCAATTAAAAAAGAAATAAATAAGAATTTTATTAAATTTAAAACAATCCTATTAAATAACGTTGTTTTTATCATTTTTAGTGCCTAAAATGAATTATAGCTTAACTAAAGAATGAAATATTAGAGTAATACTGCTCATTCATATTAAACGAGGAGGTACGTGATGTCAAAAACATTTTTAAAACTACCGGTTATGTTTTTTGCAATTCCGTTTGTTTATTTATCATTACTTCTTGATGCATATTTTCATTCTATTCTAGGTTTTTTAATGACTCTAGTCTTTTCTTTTATGGTCGGCTTTTATTTTAAAGCTTGCAATCATTTAATTTTATGGTTGACAGGAAATATTCTATCCACAGTATTTTCTGTTATTTTACAATTTCAACATCCTGAATGGCATTTTTTTTATCAACCGTTTAATCCCGCCTTTTTAGTCTTATTTTTATCTTTACTGTATTTAATTCCACAAGTAATGGGTATTATTTGGGCAACTAGCTTACAGGTTCATATCTCCAAATAAAAAAACTTCGTGTTCGCTTAAAATTGCGAACACGAAGTTTTTTTTATGATTCTTTCAAATAGATTTTTTTAATGATCAATTTATCAAACAAACTAGAAGTGCTATCTTGTTCACCAATAACTTCAGCCACAATCGTTTTACCTTCATGTTTTTTGCGTAATTGGTAGACAATTTTACCACTTTCTTTTAGCTCGGAAATCATGTCAACTACCCCGCCAAATCCAGTTTTACGCGTAATAAAGCCTAATGCAACCATCCGTTCATCAAGATTTTTAGCTGAAATTGCGGCACCCGTAATTAAAGCGTTACGCATTTTGCCTAAAAATTCTTCTAACCCATCGGCAGTTTGTAACTCATCTTCTGCCACTTCCGGACGATTATGTAGCTCTTGTAATAAATTTTCATATTGTTTTTGGGTTAGCATGACACCTGCTACTTTTTCACGATTAAAAACGTAAACAGCTGTTCCCGCTTCTCGGGCCTGATTAAAAACATCCATTGGAGATTTTTTCACTTCGGTAATAGAAGTCGTCGGCACCTCTAACTTTTTCAGTTCCATATTCCTTCCTCCTTGAAAAATTCCCACTATAGAAAAGGCAGTAATCAAGAAGCACTGCTTTTTTATCAATTCCATAGCAAAGTAGTTCAACGAACACATTATAGCACAAATGCTGTCAAATACATTAAAGTTGGAAAAAATAGCAAAAAAAACAGCTACTTTTTTGAAATTATTTTTCAAAACTAAAAATTGAATTTTTTCTTACCAATTTGATTTGACTAATTTAACAAAGCGCACCACGATTCCAGTCGTAGTGCGCTTTTGTCTACTAACTTTAAAATAGCATTGCTTGCATGTTACTTACATCTTCGCCATGTGCCAGAGCAGAAACGTAAGCAGCCATATTTTTGAAAGAATCGTTTAGTCCAATTCCGCCTTTTTTAGGCATTTTAATAATTGCCACTTTTTTTTCATACTTTTCCACTGCCGGATTTTCTTCAGACATTGCAGCTGCTGCTGGAATGTCAGCTTTATTTAAAGCTTCTGTAAGGCTTGCTGCCATTTCACCAAAGTAAGGATAGTGCATAGCCGGCCCACATAACACTGCATCAGCTTCAAATTTTTTGGCAAAACCAATAAATTTCTTTTGAACTTCTGCTTGATGGCCTTCATAATATTGATCACCACAAAATAGTGTAGCAATAATCTGGGCATCGTGTTCTTTAAAAAGAGGATTCAATGTTTGACCTGGACCTAAAGCAGTTTTTTTCCCACTCGGAGCAAGTTGTGCATTTTCGTCACTTCCCATGCCTGCTTGCACATGATTTAAAATTAAAATAATTTTTTTCATTTCATTCACCTAATTCTTATAAATCATCAAAGTCAAAATCATCGAAATTGATATCATCGTCTTCTTTTTGCTCTTCTGCTTCTTTTTCTTCTCTTAAGTATTGATCATCCATCACTTTAATAAATGGGTAATAAATGAACATTCCCAAAACAATTAAAATAGCCTGTAAAATTGCTGCTTGCCAGCCACTTACCAAAAAGCCAGAAATAATCGGCGGTGTTGTCCACGGTAACTGAATCCCATTGGTATAATTGACTAAACCTAAATTCATACAAACATAAGAAATAATGATGTTAATGGTTGGTACTAAGACAAAAGGAACTAAAATAATTGGGTTTAACACAATCGGTAAACCAAAAATAATAGGTTCGTTTATACCAAAAATTCCTGGTACTAAAGATAGTTGTGATAGTTTTTTAATTCGTTGACTCTTACAAAAGATAATCATAACGATAATTAAAGATAAAGTAGAACCGCCACCACCAAAAGTTGCAAACATATCTTGAAATTGCCCTGTGATAATATTAGGAATTTCTTTTCCTGCCTTAAAGGCATCCATGTTTTCTACAGATAGCGCTCGTAATACTGGATTAAAGACCGCACCCACAACAGAAGAACCATTGATCCCAAAAAACCAGAAGAAATGTAAGAATAAATAGGCGATAATCATTGCCCCTAAAGTATTCCCTAGACTTAAAAGTGGCGTTTGTAAGAATTTAAACAAGATTTCTTGTAAGTTGCCATAAGGCGTTGCGTGGGCAATCCAGTTGGCAATCATCATAACTGTCACAATTACAAAACTTGGAATTAATGCTTCAAAAGATTTCACAACAGTTGGCGGTACGCCATCTGGCATTTTAATCGTCCAGCCCTTATTTAACAAAGCAACAAACATTCTAGTTGAGATTAGCGCTACTACCATTCCTAAGAACAAACCGCTAGAACCCATCCAACGTAAAGGTAAGCTAGCGACATCATAAACTTCTGTTGTACCTTCTGGGGTAAACGGGGTAGAAAATGGTGTGACGATGAAAAAAGAAACCAATGAAATAATAGCTGATTGCATCGCATCTACATGAAATTGTCTCCCTAAACTATACCCAATACCTGCCACAGCTAAAATTGTCATAATATCAAAGCTCGCTGTTGCCGGCATATTTAACATTGAAGCCCAATTATCACCTAGAAAAGAACTCATCATTTCATTCCAATTTGGAATTGGGAAATTAGTTAAAACTAAAAATAGTGAACCAACAATTAACAAAGGAGTGGAAAGTAAGAAACCATCCCGAATGGCAATCAAATATTTATTTTCCCCGATTGCTTTTGCCATTGGGGTTAAAACTTTTTCCAACCAGTTCAGAAACTTTTGCATTTTAACGCCTCCTATTTAGTTTTTATTTGTTTTTATTTTCTTTGATTAATTTCAAGGCATCTTTTAAAGCACGTTCGCCATCCATCATGCCATAAGCTTCAGTGGCAATTGTACCCACCGGAATTCCTTGTGGTTCAAACGTCGCCTTCATTTTGTCATCTAAATGACGTACTTGCGGGCCTAATAAAATTGCAATTGGTTTTTCTTCTGCCACTTTTTCTTCAGCTCGAATTGCTGGAAAAGCTTCAATTTCAATTGGCATATTATGTTCTTTTGCCACCGTCATCATTTTGTTTACCATAATACTTGTTGACATTCCTGCTTCACAGAATAAATAAATTTTCTTTGTTGCCATGTTATTTCCTCCTTATTTTTACCTATTTTTATTTACAATATTGCAAATAAACACGTGGTTTATACTGGTGCTTTAATCCGTTTTTCGTAGGCATCTAGCCATTCTTTGGTGATAGGTTCAATTACTGTTGTTTGATTTGGACCAGGATTGGCAATATAAATCGCTGGTTTTTCGTCTTTTGTTGCAACACTAAAAGTAAATTCTACATTTGTCGCAACCCCCCAACGGCCATTTTTATCAAGAGCAATAAGGGAAAAGGCACCAGCTTTACCATAACGTTTCGTTAAACGGTCACTAAATTCATAGACAGCTTGATCACAAGCAGCTTGTGGGGTCAGACCTTCTTTCATCAGACGAACAATTTCATAAGAAAGACAGCCTTTCATTAAATCTTCTCCTAAACCTGTTGCCGTAGCTCCGCCGATTTCACTATCGACGTAAAAACCAGATCCAGATAATGGTGAATCGCCCACGCGCCCTCTTTTTTTCATAAATAAACCAGAACTTGATGTCCCTGCAGCCATACTATTGTGTTCGTCTAAGGCGACAACCCCAACAGTATCATGACCATCGTATGGACTTAGATTGGACTTGGCAATTTCTTCAACACGTTTTTCCCAGATTTTTTTTGCCCGTGGTGTCAGCATATTTTTAATTTCAAAGCCATTTAACATCGCATACTCTGTTGCCCCTTGACCAACGCGAAAACTATTAAATTTGTCATCGCTCAATTTACGCGCAACAGAAATTGGATTTGCAACGTCAACAATTCCAGCCACTGCACCAATTTTATATGTATCCCCATCCATAAAAGCTGCATCCATTTCTAAAATTCCGTGTTCATTTGGTAACCCGCCGTAGCCAACAGATTTATAAAATGGATAATCTTCTACGGTTTTAATCGTTGTCTCTAAGGCATCAGCAGCAGTTGCATTTTTACTTAACATTTCTTTAGCTGCAATAATGCCATCGTGTGCCATTCGCCACGTTGCGATAATTCCCCACATTTTTCTTTCCTCCTATATCAGATAATAGAGCGTTTTCTTTATATTGTATATTCTATATAGTATATACTAGTACGTCTATACTATTTTCCATTTTATCTTGATTTTTTTAGTCTTTTATCATTTTCAAAAAACGTTTTCAAATTCTGACTTATTGTATTCGTCAATAAAAGCATAATAAATGTATGCATTCTCCCTAAGATGTGATCTCGTGTTTCATTGTAGGAAAAGCCTATGACAAAAGTCTTGTCACATTATTTAAGCAAAAAAAGATGTGACAAGACTTTTGCCACACCTTTTTATCTTATTCACTTAACAACGCTTGAATACTCCGTAGATAAATCTCCAAGTTTAATTTTAAGTCACTAACATCCATATACTCATTGGCATTGTGGGCAATGCCTTTTTGGCCAGGAAATGAAGGACCAAACGCTAAAATATTGGGCATTTTCCGCGCATAAGTAGCGCCTGTTGTCGTCACAGGACGACTATCATTACCAGTCACGCTGGCATAGATCGCTGATAATTTTTCAATTTCAGGCGAATCTTTTTCATGCCGAATGCCAGGTAAACTACGAACAATATTAACTGTGGAATTTTTTGGTACTTGTTTTAACACACCGGCTACAACGTCTTCTTGCGTAGCCGAAACTGGATAGCGAAAAGCAATTTCTAATGTCAAGCCAGTATCATTTTTTTGCAAAATGACAGGAGTTAAAATTAATTTGCCGGAATCTTCATCGGCTAGTGCTAAATCAAGACCTTCACCATAATGTTGGTCTTTTAATACCTTGGTTAACCAAGTAAAGTATTGCTTTAACGCGACACTTAAGTCATTTTCTTTTGCGAGTTTTTCTGCTAATAAAACAATGGCATTCACGCCTAATTCAGGCGCATTTGAAGGCGCACGTTTTCCTTTTACAGTCACTTCATTTTGGTTTACAGTAACGCTCAATTCATCTGGAACGTGATCTCTGGCTTGATCGCCTTTAAACTCCCCTAATACCTTTAATTCTTCAGCTTTAAAATTTGTTGCTATCTGAATATTGACAATGCCACGTTCACCATAAACTACCGGATATTTACAATCAGGCGTAAAGCCAAAAACAGGAGGTTTTTCCTTAGCTAAGTATTTAGGAATATCAGACATCCCACTCTCTTCATCTGTTCCAAATAAAATACGAATCGTTTTTTGTGGTTTAAAACCGGCATCTTTTAAGATTTTTAACGCATAAAAGCAACTAATAATTGGTCCCTTGTTGTCTAAAATCCCCCGTCCGTAAAAGCGCCCGTCTTTTTCACTTAAATCAAAAGGTGGAAAATCCCAGCCACTACCTGCTGGCACCACATCTAAATGTCCTAAAACACCAAGATAATCTTCATCTTCCCCCCACTGAATGTAGCCTACCGCATCATCTACAAGCCCAGTTTTAAACCCATATTCCTCACCTAAAGCTAAAACCAAATCTAAAACGCGGCGAGGTTCCCTGCCATAAGGCGCATTTGTTTCAGGTTCACCTTTTACACTGGGAACTTGCATTATTTGCTGTAAAACATTTAAAAAATCAGACCAGTTGGCAGTAATTAACGTATTGACTTGATCCATTTCTTCAATCTCCTTTTTTATCCTAAAATGAGTTTAAAAATCATTTTTGTCTTACCAAAATATTTTTGAAGGTGTATTTATCCGCCCGATAAAACGATGTATCAAATAAAATTGGCTTAGCAGAAGGCGAATAGGTCATTGAATGTACTAATAAAAGTGGTTCGCCGGCTGGCACTTGTAACAATTCCGCTAAATCTGTGGTAACTTTAACAGCTTCAACTTCTTGATGAGAATAGCCAATTTCAATATGTTGCTCAATAACTTGATATAAAGAAGCGCGTAATTGCTCTTTAGTACAATCCCCTAAATAACGCTTTAAGATATACAAATTCTCAATTGTCATCGGTTCTTCATCAAAATAGCGTCGCCGGACTAAATAAACAATCTCTTCATTAGCATAAGCACCAAAGGCTTGTTTCATTTTTTCAGGCAAGTGGGAAACTGTTTCAAATTGTAAGACTTCAGTACGGGTAGTTTTTCCTTGTGCTTTTGCCGTTTCGGTAAAACTTTGTAAACCGCCTGAACCACTTTGAATTTTCGGTTGTTTCATAACATAGGTTCCTTTGCCTTTTTCTTTCATCAACACATTTTGTTTAATCAAGGATTCCACTGCGCGGCGAACCGTTAAGCGACTACACTGAAATTCTTCAGCTAAATCATATTCTGAGGGCAATTTTTGGCTAGTCACATAGACCCCTTTTTCCACCCGTTGCAAAATCTCTGCGGCAATTTCTTCAAATACTGCTTGTTTTTTCATTTTTATCCTACTTTCTTACCATTCAAAAAAGTTGCGGTTAGCACTAACCCCTGTCGCGACACTGACAAAAGCCTCTTGGTCAAAATCAGCAATGACTTTTTCGACAGCTTTTAATTCTCGCTTTGAAATAACTAATAGTAATAACTTTCTTTCTTGGTGATCAAACCCACCTTCGACATTATTAATCACGGTAATTCCCCGCTGAAAATAACTTTGCAATACTCCGGTTAACATTGGTGCTTTTTCAGTCACCACCATCAGTTGAACACGTTTTTGTTTGTCATTTACATAATCAACCATCCGACCACTAATAAAAAAGGAAACTGCACTATAAAAAGCAAAAGGAAACCCGTATATTAAACCAGCAAAAATTTGTAATGTCACATTATAAAAAATAAAAAAAGAACCAATACTGCGACCAGTAGCTTTTTTAACTAAAATCCCTAAAATATCTAAACCACCAGTAGAAAAATCACTATTTAACGTCAGCCCAACAGAAACACCATGAAGAGCGCCCCCAAATACAGCACAAATAACTGGATCAGACGTTAACGTCACCACTGGCACAATCTTCATCATAACAGATGTTAAAACAACTGCAAAAATCGTCAATAAAGTAAACTCACGATCAATTACTTTTGCTGCAACCGCTAACAATGGTATATTAAAAAATAAAACCAGTAACGGAAGCGAAAATTCAACGTGTAGATAATCGCTTAGAATTTGGGATAATAACTGCGCGGTACCTGTAATCCCACTGGCATAAATTTTTCCTGGTAACCAAAACATATTCAATGCAACCGTCGCTAAAAAAGCATATAAAATGGCGATTAATCCTTTTTTTACCCGTTGTGGCATAAAAGACCTCCGACACTCTTTTTAAACAGTATATACCACTAAGTATATACTGTCACGGTTTTTTCCTTCATTTTTTTCTTTCTGATTAATTTTTAGCTGAAAATTGATAAAAGAAAAAACTGTCCCTTTAAAAATGAGATGGATCTGAAAAAGTAGCGAGATCTTGTTTCCTTGTCTACTTTATCAAAAAGCATCTCAAGATTGAGGTAACAGTTTTTTAGTAATCTATTTTTTTATTTTTAAAGTCATCGCGTTGATAGCGACAATTACCGTACTAAGCGACATTAAAATGGCACCGACAGCAGGACTTAAAATAATCCCAAGTGGCGCTAAAACACCAGCTGCTAAAGGAATAGCAATAATATTATAACCTGCGCCCCACCATAGATTTTGAATCATTTTATTACGTGTTTGTTTAGATAAATCTAAGAAATGTAAAATATCTTCTGGATTACTATTGGTTAATACAACATCAGCAGAATCGATCGCAACATCTGTTCCAGCACCAATGGCAATCCCTACTGTCGCCCGTGCCAGTGCTGGTGCATCGTTAATACCATCACCAACCATAGCAACTTTTTTACCTGCTTTTGTCATTTCACTAACAATCTTTTCTTTGCCATCTGGTAATAAACCAGCATGAAAATTATCAATACCTAAATAATTCGCTACAGCAGAAGCGGCTTCTTGATTGTCACCAGTTAACATCACAGGTTCTACCCCGCGATCTTTTAATGCTTGAATAAATTTTTTGGCCTCTGGTTTAACTTTATCACCTAATGCAATTAAGGCAATTAATTCATCATCGACAAATAAATAGCTAATTGTATTCCCTTGGGCCAAATATGGTGCCAGTGTTTCTTTTGGAATAGATAAACTACGCTTAGTTAGTTCTTTATCATTTGCAATCAAAATATGGTGATCTGCTACCATACCTGATAAGCCAATTCCGGCAATATTTTTTAAATCGTGGCTATTAGGTACAGTGATTTTTTCAGCATTGATATATTTCATAATACCCGTGGCAATTGGATGATTAGCATTTTTTTCCAACGCACCAATATATTGTAATACTGTATCTTTTTGCCAATCTTTATTTAATATTTCAACCCCAGTTACAGCAAAGGTTCCTTCTGTTAAGGTTCCTGTTTTATCTAGGAGGATTGCATCTAAATCATGAGTATTTTCAATTGCATTGCGATTTTTTAGTAATAAACCATTTTGGGCGGCTAAAGAAGTCGAACGGGCCACTACTAATGGAATCGCAAGCCCTAAAGCATGCGGACAGGCAATCACAAAGACGGTTACCATTCGATCTAAGGCTGTTGGTAAATCTGCGACGATTAGCCACGCAATAAAAGCTAAAATACCAGCTGTCAAAGCGATATAAAAGAGCCATTTGGCGACTTTATCTGATAAAGCTTCTAAATGTGATTTTTCCGCTTGTGCGTCTTTTACCATTTTCATTACTTTGGCTAAGTAGCCATTTTCACCCGTACCGGTTACTTTAATTGTAATTGTGCCGTCGCCATTCACTGAACCACCAATTACTTGATCGCCAGTTTTGCGTACTACCCCACGAGACTCACCTGTCACTGCCGATTCATCCACCGTTGTTTGCCCTTTTAAAATCAAGCCATCCGTTGGCATTTTATCTCCAGCTCGCACAATTAAAGTATCACCTTCACGTACTGCTTGGAGGGAGATTTTTTCTTCATGGCCATTATCGTGGACACGCGTTACCGTATCAGGCAATAATTCCGCTAATTTTTTTAAGGCGCTGCTGGCATTTGAGACGGCATTCATTTCAATCCAGTGTCCCAATAACATAATCACGATTAATGTCGCCAATTCCCAGAAAAAGTCCATTACGTGTTTTGTCTGTAAGAAATGATTGGCAATAAAGGCGTAAAGACTATAAATGTAAGAAACGGAAATCCCCATCGCAATTAAAGTCATCATTGCCGGATTTTTCATTTGCAGTTCCATTTTGGCGCCACTTAAAAATGGCTGACCACCATAAATAAATAAGATTGTCGCTAAAATTAAAACAACATAATCTGAGCCTGGAAAAGTAAATTGAAACGGTAAATTAATTCCCATCATAGGTGAAAGTAATATAATGGGAATCGCTAAGACTAACGAAAGCCAAAACTTCTGTTTAAAGTTTCCCATGTGCATGGAATGATCCATGCCCCCCATATCGTGATCCATATGGCTCATATCATGACCTGCGTGATTCATATCGTGATCCATATGATTCATATCATGATGCATATCACCACTCATCTTATGATCCATATCATGGTGCATTCCATGATTCATTTCATCATGCATTTTATGATCAGCATGATTGTGAGCCATCTGAGACATATCCTGTTGCTTTTGGTTATGATTATGGTGATTTATATTCTCATCCATTTCTTTTTGGTCTTTCATCACTACTCCCTCTTTTCTAGTTTTAATCGATTTAGACTAAGTGAGTTTAATAAAACACTAACGGAACTAAAGGCCATGGCACCTCCAGCGATAATTGGATTTAAAAAGCCCAAAGCTGCAAACGGTATTCCAACAGTATTGTAAATAAACGCCCAAAAAAGATTTTGCTTAATTTTTTTAATCGTCGCTTTTGATAATTGCAACATTTGCTCTAAATAATTCAAATCACTGTGAATCAAAGTGACGTCTGCTGTTTCCATAGCGATATCTGTACCACTTCCCATCGCAATCCCTACATCAGCTAATGCAAGGGCTGGCGCATCATTAATGCCATCACCTACCATACCAACTAATTTACCTTGTTGCTGTAATTCTGCCACTTTAGCCGATTTTTCAGCGGGCAATACTTCAGAAAAAATATTTTCCACCGGAATACCTACTTGCTTGCCAATATAGTTTGCGGCTGCGTGATTATCACCTGTCAACATGTAAACTGAAATCCCTTGTTTTTGTAAGGTTTCAATCGCAACTTTTGAGGTTGCTTTAATTTCATCTGCCACTGCTACGATTCCTAAAATTGCCTTTTCATCTGCTAATAACATGACTGTCTGACCTTCATTGGTCCATTGCGCTAGTTTTATAAGATAATTTTCATTATCCACTTTTCCAAGCATTAGTTTCGGATTCCCAACATAATACGTTTTGCCATTCGCATTGCCTTTAATTCCTAAGCCTGGGAGTGCTTCAAATTGCTCAATCCCATCAGGCACTACTTTTTTCTCTTTGGCATAAGCCAGAATTGCCGACGCTAAAGGATGTTCAGAAGCTGCCTCTAAACTAACCAAAACAGGTAAAAGTGCCTCATCTACTAATTGTAAATTTGTGACAGTGGGTTTTCCTTTCGTAATGGTTCCTGTTTTATCTAGTACAATCGCATTTAATTGCGCAGCTTGTTCTAAAACAGCGCCACCTTTAATTAAAATCCCATTTTTCGCGCCTAAACCTGTTCCCACCATAATCGCAGTTGGCGTTGCAAGCCCTAACGCACATGGACAAGCAATTACGAGTACGGCGACGCTATGAATCAAAGCCTCTTGCCAGTTACCACTCACTAGTCCTGTTACAATTAATGTTACCATAGCAATCGCTAAAACGCTGGGTACAAACACTGCAGAAATTCGATCTGCAATTTGTTGAATTGGTGCTTTTTGACCTTGAGCATCTTCTACCATCCGAATAATTCGAGCTAAAACTGTCTCATCGCCCACTTTTAAAGTTTGAATGATGAACTGACCATTTTTATTAACAGTCCCACCAAAAACCGTGCTATCTACATTTTTTTCCACTGGCATACTTTCACCAGTTAACATGCTTTCATCAACTGTCGTCTGCCCGCTTATAACAAGACCATCTACCGGAATTTGCTCGCCAGGAAAAATAATAACTTTCATTCCTTTTTTTACAGCTTCCACAGCTACTTCATTTTGACTACCATCTTCATTTAAAACGCGAGCAGTTTTGGCTTGTAACTGCATTAATTGCTTAATTGCTGAACTGGTTTTATTTTTCGCAGTAATTTCTAGATATTTTCCTAATAAAATTAAAGCAATAATCATCCCACTGCTTTCAAAATACAGCTCATGGGGATTGCCTCCTAAAAATCCGTTATAAAAACTCAACAAAAAAGCAGCAGTTGTTCCTAAAGAAACTAAAACATCCATATTAGGTGCTTTCGTTTTTAACGCATGATACGCGCCTTTATAAAAACGTAATCCCACACCAAATTGAATCGGTGTAACTAAAATCAACTGAACGAAAGGACGGTGGAAAAAATGCACCCATGAAGCATTCACTCCCAATAACATCGCAATCATAGCGATCATTAAAGGTGCAACTAAAACGACACTAAAAATTAAGTCCCGTTGCATTTTTTTAATCTGTCCACGTTTTTTTTCAGCAACTTGTTGCCGATGCGCCTCATCATCTAAAATAGCTCCATAGCCAATATTTTCCACACTTTCAATCAGTGCTTCAGCAGTAGTTTCATTAAATTGAACAGTAGCTTTTTCAGTTGCCAAATTGACAGTAGCCTGGGCCACACCAGGTTGGGCATTTAATTCTTTTTCGACTCGAGCCGAACAATTGGCACAAGTCATTCCGGTAATGACAAATGTCGCAACTTGTTCATTATTCATTAGGCCACCTCTGTGGGATAACCAGCAGCACTTACAGCTTCAACAATTTTGTCAGTCGTTAATTGGGTATCGTCATATTTCACCACACCGTTATTTTTCTTTAAATTAATTTTGACTTTTTTTACACCGGGTAACGCATTAATCGCACCTTCTACGCGGGCCACACAGTGTTCACAACTCATACCACTAATATTAAAAGTTTGTTTCATTTTTATTTCCTCTTTTCTTAATCATTATGTTTTATTTGATGAATCCTACATTCGCATTGTCCAGGAATACAATCACAAGCAATACTAGCTACTGGTGTTTTAGCTGCCAACGCTTTTTGAATAGCGCTTATATCTTGTGCTGTTAATTGCGCATCGTCAATTAAATCTGCAATCGTTGCACCAATTTTTTTAGCACAAATATGAGAAAATAGATTTTCGGTTGCACTTTGCACGGTGGCAGATTCTGAAACCTTTGGATAATAAATGAACTTTTTGCCATCTAGTTCACTATAGATCACCTCTTTTTTACTTAAGCGACCCAAAAGCGTCTTAACCGTCGCCAACTTCCAATCCATTTTATCGGCCAAAATTTCTGCTATCTCATGAGCGGTTGCCGCATGCAATGTCCACAAAACACGCATAACTTCCCACTCTGCATCACTAATTTTCACAGGTTCTAACATCATTAATTCTCACCTCGTTTACAAATGTAATCTCAACTTCTTTTTAAGTTTACAACTGTAATCGAAAATGGTCAAGTAAAACCCCACTAAAATTTTTAGTGAGGTTTTTTTGCGATTAAAAAATGAGTTTAAATGTACTTGTCATCGAATACTCTTTTTCTGGTCTTAGCGTAATATCGCCAAATTGCGGATAAACTTCTGTTCCTGGTACCCCTTGTGGTTCAATAGCAATCGCACCATGATTGTGCATAACACCAGTATTCATCTTCGTACCAGCTTCTCCTTGTCCGGTCGTATAAATCACCACAGCCGGAGCTTGTGTTAGAAGCGTTAGTGCGACTTTTCCATCAGGAGCAGTTAAAGTGAGTGCATCTGGCGCATCAGCTTCAATTAAAAATGGATCATCTAATAACGTCGGTCCAATTTTTCTACCTGAGACAAAATCGAATTTTGTCCCCGTAACCGCAACTTTATCACCAGTAGTCGTGACATCATCATTTGTTTGGGCGACAAAATTGGCATTGATTTGTAGTGTATGTTCATCAATTGCATTACTTGGTGTACCCGTTAAATTGTAATAGCCGTGATTGGTTGGATTGAATAATGTTGGTTTATCTGTGGTTGCTTCAAATGTAAAACTATATTGATTATCATCAGATAATGTATACGTTACTTTTGCACTGACATTGCCAGGAAAACCATGATTGCCATCTGGATCAATTAATTTAAAAACGACGCCTGCCAGATTTTCTGCCACAAATGGTTCGGCTTTCCATACTCGTTGATCAAACCCTTCAAAACCACCGTGTAATGTATTACCTTTTTGATTAGCTTCGGTGTTATATTCGACACCTTCTAATTCAAAACGAGCAGCTGCAATCCGACCAGCTACCGGACCAATCGCCGCGTTATAATAGCTATTTTCTTTGTAATCATCTAAGTTTTTGCAACCGACTAAGATATCGCGCTTTCCATCATCAACTGGCAGCACTAATGATAGCGCTCGTGCGCCAAAAGGATGGAGTTCTAAAATTACACCATCTTTATTTTTCACTTCAAAATAAGTTCCCCACGCTTGATTCGTTAACCTTTCAACTGTTGCCATTAACACCGCTCCTCTAGTTTGACTTAGCCTATTTATTAAAGCCTTTTCAATTCTCTTCTTTAGTATAACGGTGCCATAAAAGAACGTCAATTTATTTAGTAACATTTAGTAAATTTTTCGACTAAAATTTTGTACAAAAAAAACACACCTTCAAAAGAAGATGTGTCAATAACTGGGGTAGCTGGATTCGAACCAACGCATGAGGGAGTCAAAGTCCCTTGCCTTACCGCTTGGCTATACCCCAATGGTGGAGGAGAGTGGATTCGAACCACTGAACCCTAAGGAACGGATTTACAGTCCGTCGCGTTTAGCCACTTCGCTACTCCTCCGAAAGGTTTTAATCAACCTGACTTAGTTATAATACAAAAAATAACTAAAAAATGCAAGTGGTAATTTCAATTTTTTTTACAGAAATTTTAGTCGTGCAAATTATGCTGTAATAAAATCGCTTCTACCGCTAAATCAAGCGATTTATACGCACCTAAATCTTCTTCTCCCAAAAAGGCTTCATAATTTTTTTCACCCATTGTCAAAATTTCGCCAATGATTTTTTTACCAATCAATAATTGATTCACAGTATAATTTTTACCTTTAATATCTTTTTTTATTTCTTCTACTTTAACTTCGATATCTTTTTTCTTTGTCAAACTTCTCACCTCGCTAAAGTATTTTATCACATTCTTTTCTGCTTGGGTATAAAAAGGAAACGAAATACCCAAACAAGACCATTATTAACGTCAGTTTTCCAACCAGCTAGCTAAAATGGGATTATTCGAGTATTTGTTATTCCTTCTTTAATCGTTTACAGTATTTGTTAAAACTGCAGCAGTCACCAAATAACCAGCAGCACTAAGAACTTCTTTTACCGTTTCAACATTTCGACTTTGAACTTGAATTTCAACAATGGTTGCCAGCTCCATACGATTAACCACAATAGTTAAAATACTAAAATTATGTTCAGCTAAAAGCTGTGTAATTTCAGCTAAAATTCCCACGTGATCTTCTGAGATTTGTAGTGTTACCCGCGTGCCGCCATCGTTGTAACCTGTAATTTTTAAAAAGGCAGCAAAGATATCATTATTGGTGATGATGCCTTTAATCGTATCACCTTCAACTACTGGTAAGACCGCAATCTTATTGGTACGCATTTTATAAATGGCATCTTCTAATAACGCATCTGGGGCGATAGTTAAAACATTTTTTTCCATGACATCGCCGACTGTTGTTTTATTCAATAAATAATTTGCTTCATAAACACTTAAACTAGTAGCTTGTGAAGGCATTGCCGCTTGAATAATGCCTTCTGTAATTAGACCGACTAATTTTTCATGTTTTAAAACTGGTAAACGATGAATATCGTGTTGTTTCATTAAATCAATCGCATCAAAAATTGGAGTTTCTGGTGCTACTACTACTAAATTTTTTGTCATAAAGTCACTAACACTCATTTTTTATCCCCCTAAATATGCCTTTTTCACTTCATCGCTGGCTAATAACTCTTCACCTGTACCGTTTAAAACTACGCTACCTGTTTCTAAAACATAGCCGCGATCTGCAATGGATAAAGCCATTTTTGCATTTTGTTCAATGAGTAAAATGGTGGTTCCTTGTTGCTTGATTTCTTCAATGATATTGAAAATTTCTTTAATAAAAATTGGTGCCAACCCCATCGAAGGTTCATCTAAAAGCAATAGTTCCGGTTTTGACATTAACGCCCTTCCCATTGCCAGCATTTGCTGTTCACCACCTGAAAGTGTCGCGGCATCTTGATTGCGTCGTTCTTTTAAGACAGGAAACTTTTCAAAGACTTGTTCATAGTCATTTTTCACTGCACCATCTTTACGTAAAAAAGCACCCATTTCCAAATTTTCTTGGACAGTTAAACCACTAAAAACATGACGACCTTCTGGCACTTGTGACAATCCTGCCGCTACAATTTTTTGCGGGGGCGTTTTAGTAATAGTTTGTTCATTAAACGTAATTTCGCCACGGCTAGGACTTAACAAACCCGAAATTGTGCGCAAAATCGTCGTTTTACCCGCACCATTTGCGCCAATTAAAGAAACAATTTCACCTTTATTGACTTCAAAGGAAACGTCATGAACCGCTTCTATCACACCGTAATGAACTGTTAAATTTTTTATTTTAAGCATTACATCTCCCCTCCTAAATACGCTTTAATAACACGGGGATCTGATTTAATTTGTTCTGGTTCACCTTCTGCAATAATGCGTCCATACTCCAAGACATAAATGCGTTCGCAAACATCCATAACTAAACTCATATCATGTTCAATTAAGAGAATCGTAAGTTGGAAGTCTTTTTGAATTTTACGGATCAATTCCGTTAATTCTGCTGTTTCTTGGGGATTCATGCCGGCAGCTGGTTCATCAAGAAATAAAATTTTCGGCTCCGTTGCTAGGGCGCGCACAATTTCTAAGCGGCGTTGTTCGCCGTAAGGTAAGTTTTTTGCTAATGTCGTCAATTTCTGATCCAACCCAAAAATTGCCAATAATTCAATTGCATTTTGCTTTAAATGTTCTTCATTGTGATAAAACTTGGGTAAACGTAAAACACTGGTAAAAAAGCCTTCTTGATGTTTGGCATTCATCGCGATTAAGACATTATCTAAGACACTTAAATCTTTAAAAAGACGAATATTTTGAAATGTCCGCGATAACCCCATTTTAGCAGTCCGATAAGGCTTAATCCCGTTTAATTTTTCTTCTTGTCCATTGGGTGAGAAGAAAACATCTCCTGAACTAGGCTCATAAACGCCCGTTAAAAGATTGAATAAAGTAGTTTTTCCTGCCCCATTTGGACCAATTAAACCGACTAATTCATTCGTTTCTAAAGTCATATTTACATGTGAAACAGCAGCTAAACCACCAAAATTTTTGGTCATATTTTTAACTGTTAATAGAGGCATCTGCATCATCCCCCTTGGTGAATTTTTGCCAAATCTTCTTCACTGAAAACTCCCAAGTTCCTAATAAGCCACTTGGTTTAAAGATCATAATAATAATTAACGCTAGTGCATAGACAATCATTCTCACGTAGCCAAAATCTTGTAAAAACATATTTAAGACGCCTAATACAATGGCAGAAACAACTGCCCCAGTAGTAGAGCCCATCCCACCAAAAACAACAATAATCAAAATATCAATAGATTTCATAAACCCATAATCTTTGGGAAAGACTGATTGTTGGTAACCGGCAAATAAAGTTCCCGCAATACTAGCCGTCACCGCTCCTAATGTAAAGGCGACAACTTTATATTTTGTTGTATTTACTCCCATCGCTTCGGCGGCAATTTCATCTTCTCTAACCGCTAATGTTGCGCGCCCAGGGCCACTGTGAACAAAATTTGAAACGACGAGTAGCGTTAAAACAGCAAAAATATAAACTGTTTCCCACGTCGTAAATGGTAAAATACCAAAAATTCCTGTCGGACCATTGGTGATATCCCGCATATTCACGATTAAAATCCGAATAATTTCAGAAATTCCTAAAGTTGCAATAGCTAAATAATCACCTTTTAGCCGCAACGTTGGGACACCTACCACTAAAGCTACAACACCAGAAATTAACATTCCTAGCACTAAGCCGGAGAAAAAACCACCATAAGTCGGATTATTAATCGACATAATCGCGCCAGAATAAGCACCAATTGCCATAAAGCCCGCATGCCCTAAAGAAAACTGACCTGAAAAGCCGATGATTAAATTTAATCCCACGGCTAAAATAATATTAATCCCAATATTAACGATGATACGATCGGTAAACAATGTTATAACACCGGTATTGTATAGGACTAATAAAACCAGATAGACAAAAACTGCTAAGCCTAACCAGGTTAAATTGTATTTCAAATTCTTTTTCATCCTGGTCACCTACACTTTCTCTTTAATATTCTTGCCTAAAATTCCCGCTGGCCGAATTAATAAAATTAAAATCAAAACCAAGTACACTATTGCATCTTTAAAATCAGAAAAGCCTAATGCGGTAGCAATTGTTTCAATTAAGCCAATCACAAAGCCACCTAATGCAGCTCCGGGAATAATTCCAATTCCACCTAAAACCGCTGCTACAAATGATTTTAACCCCGGGGTTACCCCCATCATCGGATCAATGGAGTTGTAGTAAAGACCAATTAACATCCCCCCTGCTGCTGCTAAAGCTGAACCGATGGCAAAAGTAAACGAAATCGTCCGATTCACATTAATTCCCATCAGTTGCGCCGCATCAGGATCAACACTTACTGCTCGCATCGCTTTACCCATTTTGGTTTTTTTAACAATCAGTTGCAATAAAATCATCAAAATTACCGATACCACTAAAATCAAAACTTGAATATTGCTGACTTTAATAAAGCCCAAACTGTATGTCGTTCGCTTAATTACTTGCGGAAACGCTCGTACATCAGGACTAAAGAAGAAAATCATCACGTTTTGTAATAAATAAGAGACCCCAATCGCCGTAATTAAAGCTGCGATTCGCGTTGATTTTCGCAGCGGGCGGTAAGCTAAAAATTCAATTACAACGCCTAATGCAGCACTGGCAATCATGGAAATAAATAGGGCAGAAAAAAAGCCCAATCCGCCTAAATTGATTAAAAAATAGCCAATAAAACTCCCAATCATGTACACTTCACCATGGGCAAAGTTAATTAATTTGATGATTCCATAAACCATGGTATAGCCTAGTGCCAATAACGCGTAAATACTTCCTAAAAATAGGCCGTTTATCAATTGTTGAATCACCGTTTCCATCTCATCACATCCATTTATCTTTTAAAAAAAGGCTGAGATAAAAGGCACTGTAGTCAAGATACAGATATTATTCATAGACGTAATTGCTTTAATAGTAGCCTATAAATAATTATCTGATCCTTTTAACTACAGTTTACTTTATCCAACCTTTCAAAGTTCATATTTACGGATTCACAGTTTCCGCTGAAGTTTCTTTTCCATCCGTTAAACCAAGTACAACGGCCGATTTTTCCGGATTATGTTCTTTATCAATCGTCATTTCACCAGTTACACCTTTAAAGTCTTTCAAGTTTTCCAAACCTTTTTTAA
Source organism: Enterococcus sp. DIV0755b (assembly GCF_051713765.1). NCBI lineage: Bacteria > Bacillati > Bacillota > Bacilli > Lactobacillales > Enterococcaceae > Enterococcus > Enterococcus sp. DIV0755b. The sequence continues at coordinate 2,285,007 of NZ_JBIOQN010000001.1, forward strand.
TTGCGCTTGAATCTGCTGATCCTTCATCTTCAATTGCTTGTTTTACCATATAAACCGCATCATAAGCTAACGCGTTAAATGAAGATGGTTCTTTATCATATTTTTCCTTGAAGGCTTTAATAAATGGTTCCACTTTATCTGTTGCAGGAGCTTTAGTTGAGAAGTGACCAGTATAAAATACATTTGAGACATTGTTAGCACCAGCTGTTTCAACTAATTTGGCATCGCCAAAACCATCGGCTCCCACAATTGGTGTATCAATGCCCATTTCCCGTGCTTGTTTAATAATTAAACCGGCTTCTGTGTAATAACCAGGAATATATAAAACGTTGAAATCTTTATCTTTGATTTTAGTTAAGACAGCTTGGAAATCTTTATCGCCTTCGGTAAAGTTTTCTTCCGCTACGATTTCACCTTTATATTCATCTTTAAAGGCTTTGGTTAAACCAATACCATAATCACTGGAATTATCGCCTAAAATAATCGCTTTATCTGCTTTTAAGTTTTCGTGGGCGTATTTCGCTAAAATTTTGCCTTGGAAGCTATCCTGGAAACAAGAACGAAAAGCATATTCTTGCACATTGTTTCCTTGTTTTGTAATCGCGTCATCAGTTCCAGAAGGTGTAATTAATGGTACTTCGGCTTTCGTTGCATTAGGTAAAGCGGATTTTACCGCCCCAGAAGTTGCAGGCCCAATTAAAGCAACGACTTTACTATTTGTCGTTAAATTCGTCGCAACAGTCCCCGCTTCATTGTTATCAGACTTATTATCTTTAGAGATTAAGTCAATTTTTTTGCCATCAATTCCGCCATCAGCATTAATTTGTTCGACCGCTAATTCAATTCCCTCTTTTTCAGCAGTCCCATAAGCTGCAACAGCACCTGACAACTCCATATTCATCCCAATTTTAATTGTGTCACCTTCTTGTTTATTTCCGCCTGCAGAACCTTCAGTGGCACCGCCTCCTTTTGGCGCTGCACTACACGCAGACAACAACACTAATCCCGCAAACAAAAATACAAATTTCTTCATACTACTCCTCCTCTTTCTTACTCTCACCAAAACTTCCCTTTAAACTTTTCATTTAATTTTCGCCTACTTAATTTTAAACAAGATAAAATTATGGTCTAAAAAATACCAGCTATTTCATCAATTATTGCTAACATGACGATGGTGAATGGGATATGCTATAAAATATACTGAAAATTCAGAATAAAGTCAATAAATTTTCAGAATATTTCGTTAATTTTTGCTATTTTATTTTATTTAATCCTTTTAATAAAAATATTGGGCTTAAACATCATGATGTAACTGATAGGAATTAATTACTCTAACGTATACATCACCACATAAAATAATTTTTTTATTATCTTGTTTTAATAATATTATCATCTTATATTTTTTAAGACAAATAATATCAGAAGAGAATCTTGTTTTTAGATAATTATTTATAATAAGTCCACGCAAAAAAACCTGAATTTTTATCTCACAGTAAGATGTCACCAACTTTTAAGCAGGGACCTTTGTCAGATATTATCATTCAGGTTTACATTTATATATTCTTCAAACTTCACCTTGTTGTCTGGCGCTAAAATTCATAGCGGCACCAATTAACGGTGCCTGCTTAGGATAGTGACAAATTTTTATTTTAGGCACAAACGCATCGATTCCTTTTTCTGATAGCTTTTTTAATAGTCGCTGATTAATTTCCTCCAGCAACTCGGTATTTTTCCCAACTATACCATCACCTGCTAAAACAATTAATTCCGGATCATACAGGAATTGAATATTCCATAAGCCCGCTACCAAATACTCATAAAAATTGTTTACTTCTTCTTTTGCTAACTTATCTCCTGTTTTAGCCAGTGTAAAAACGGCATCGCTATTTTTTTCAGTGGGATCCAACTCCATTCTCTGGCAATAACGAAAGGCCATTTGAGCTGGCGTAGCTAATTCTGAAAAAGTATTCCCGTTATTGAGATACATATAACCAAATTGTCCACTATACAGGTGATTACCTTTGTGTAACTGACCTTTTGTAAACAAGGCTCCTTTAATTTCATCCTCTGCAACCGCAACAAAAGCACTATCTTGCGCATTCTTTGCTGCCCCTAGATAAAACTCTGCCATGGCGGCACAATTAATATCATTTTCAATTGTAACCGGTAAGCGGAATAATTCCTCTAACTCAGCAAAAATATTAAAACCATGTAAATAAGAAATTTCAGTAGCTCCTTCAATTCGTTGTTTTTCTGTGTTCACAATCCCAGGAACAGAAAGAGCAATGCCATTAATTGGCTTTTTTAAACTTTCATAAACCGTTAAAAAATCTTGTTTTAACTGCTCCCACGTCGTTGGTGTCTTAAAAGAGCTTTGTTCTTCAAATTGGCTACCATTCCAATAGCCATGCATGATTTTCTTTTCATCACAGGCAAAAACTAAAAGCATCATTTTTCTTCCACTCCTTTTTTAGCGTTTTCATTTAAAGTGTAATCAAAAAGCTTAGAAATTTAAAACAAAAGCTATTATCATTAACCCCACACTAAAAAAGATCAAAAAGTAAAATAAATAATTGGCAGTCTATTTTAACCTAAACCTGCAAGTTTCCTACGCTTTTTAATAATCAGGTTGAAAAGCTAGCTTGAAAAGTTTATGCTTAATAATGAAAAAGATTTTGATTGGCTTTACACTTATTAAAGAATAAAGTTGATTTATTTTAAGGAGAGAAGATGAAAAACAAAGAGAATATCTGGACAGCAATTCCTCTTTTTATGCTGGTTGCTTTACTGGTACATATTTTATCAGCACTTATTTTTAATTTAACCCTTCTTTCATTTAGAATGGTCTTCTTCGTTGCCGGTGGTATGCTTTTAGGAACAGTCGTGGCAGTGCTTTTAGGTGAAAAATTTAAAAGTGAATAGTTTTTTTATAAATGTCGTAACAAAAGAACCTAAAAGGCTTTTTTTATTTAGAAACTTGTAGCTTTTTTAAGCAATTTAAAATCACGCTTTGTCAGATGTATTTATTCCCCGCCTAATAATAAAATCTGATTTAACTTTAAAAGAAAAGCAATAAGATAATTCAGTGTTCAAAAATTTATCCACTATTTTTTGAGCCCACTTATTTTAATACGTTTTCTTCTACGCCAGTAAAAAAGAGTAGCGACTAAGTCATCGCTACTCTTTAATGATGATGGTGATGTAAATTTGTTTGTGAATCTGCTGGCTTTTGCGGGTTACGTCGCAGAGAAAATATCTCCGGCACATAATCTAAACCACCTTTTACAAAAGGGTGACACCGTAGTATGCGCGCAGTTCCCATGATACCACCTTTTAATGCGCCATGTTTTTCCACGGCTTGAATCATATAAGAAGAACATGTCGGATAATAGCGACAACTGGGCGGAAATAACGGGGAAATAAAGCGTTGATAGCCCCTGACTAACCCAATCATTATTTTTTTCATGAAAGCTGTCCTTTCTATTGTATACATTTCATACTGGCAAAAGCATACGTCAATTTTAGCACTGAGACAAGTAAAAAAGGTTCAAGTTTAAATAACTTGAACCTTTTTTAGTATTATCCTAAAATTGTTACCTTTACTTGTCGTCTTCCCCACGCTTCGCATTGTCCGGCAGTTGAAAAGTGAACATCGATAATATTACCTTGAATGGCTGAACCAGTATCGACTGCATAAGCTTCTCCATAACCTTCGACATATAAACGTGTACCTAGTGGAATAACACTTGGATCAACGGCAACGGCCATTGGATTTTCTAATAAATTCTGGCCAGTCGCGGTAATTGAACCGCCTCCTAGTGCATCAGCTGGATCTGAACTATAAGCAGTCGCTTCCATCATCATCGTTTGGCCACTTGGCTGACTTTGATCTGCGGTTTGTTCGCTAGCTTCCGCTTTTTTGGCCGCTTCCTTTTCGGCGGCTGCTTTTTCGGCGGCTGCTTTTGCTGCCTTTTCTTTAGCAGCTTTTTCGGCCGCTTCCTTTTTAGCTTTTTCAGCCGCTGCTTTTTTAGCAGCTTCTTTTGCTTTAATATCTTCTTTCACCAAATCTACTGCTTGATTATTTGTCGTTTCAACTAATAGTGAGCTAGATAAATTCGTTGCTTGATTTTTCGTCACAAGTTCTGTATGCACTGTCGGTTCGCTCGTTACTTCATTTTCTGCCGCATAAACAGGCAACATACTTCCTACTGCGATAACAATTGTTGCACTTAAAATTGGTAATAATCGGGTTTGCATTTATTTGACACTCCTCAAAAAATAAAAATTCGAATGGCTAAACATGAGCCTTTACAATTATTTGAAATTTTCCACGAGAAGTATCATAGCATCTCTTTTAAAAGCGTAGGTTACAAGAGAGTTAAACCTCTTTGACAAGAAAAAAGGAACAGCTTTATTTCTTGTTACAAACGAAATATTTGTCTTATAATTTTGATTTCTTCTTTAAAAACCTTGGTATAACAACATTTTCAAATATTACAAGTAGTAATTTTTCCTATTAATTTACTTAAAAAGATGGGTATAAAAAAAGAGTGAGCAGCAAAATATTACAGTAGATTTGGGCTGATGCACCAAAAGCAACCTTTTATTACACCTACCTTACAAAAAAGACAAAATATAAAACGGTAACAACTTCTCTTTCTCCCACTTAAAAAATTAGAGGCAGGAAAAAAATTTCTTTTAAGATAAAATGCTACCATTATTAAAAGTTGTATAGACTAAAAAAGCCGACCAAAATGGCCGGCAACAAGTTTTATTTCATGAAATCTAAGATATGGGTCCAAAGTCCTGGATAGAAAACTTTTAATGGCATTCCTTCACCAATTCCGCCATAACCAATCATTGTTCCGATAATGAACATAATCATAGCCAGTAAAAGGACAAAGAGAATTTTCACTAATGTCGTAATGATATAACGATTTAACCTCATCCAGTTACACCTCTATTTCTTAAGCAATCGTTGTCGCATTTTTAGTAGTTGCTTTGTGTTCAATCTCAACGCGCTCAACATTACCGCCTAACGCTTGTAGTTTCTTATGGAAGTTATAGTAGCCACGGTCTAAATATTTTAAATTACGGACACGTGTAATACCATTTGAACGTAAACCAACTAAAATTAAAGCAGCCGCAGCACGTAAGTCAGTGGCATACACTAAAGCACCTTGCATTTCATGTCCACCTTCAATAACAGCTACGTTACCGTCAATTTTTACATGAGCATTCATGCGACGCATTTCTTCTAAATGTTGGAAACGATTTTCAAAAACTGTTTCAGTCACAACGCTAGTGCCAGGAGCTATCATTTGAATAGCTGTCATTTGTGCCTGCATATCTGTTGGAAAACCTGGGTGAGGCATTGTTTTTACATCCGTTGGTTGTAACACTTTAGGGCCAATAACACGAAGTCCATCTTCTTCTTCAATAATTTCAGCACCCATTTCACTCAATTTAGAAATTAAAGGGCGATTGTGTTCTGAAATAGCATCTTGAATTAAGACATTTCCTTCGGTCATTGCGGCAGCTACCATAAACGTACCGGCTTCAATTCTATCTTGAACGATAGAGTGATTAACCGCATGTAAATGTTCTACTCCTTCAATGCGCATTGTTTCTGTACCAGCACCAAAAATTTGAGCTCCCATTTTATTTAAAATGTTGGCAAGATCAACAATTTCTGGTTCACGAGCAACATTTTCAATAATAGTAGTCCCTTTAGCTTTAACAGCAGCCATCATAATATTTTGGGTTGCGCCAACACTTGGGAAATCCAAATAAATTGTATTGCCGTGTAATTCATCAGCAATTGCTTCGATGTAACCTTCTTTTTGGTTAATTTTCGCACCTAAGGCTTGAAAACCTTTTAAATGTAAGTCAATTGGGCGTTTACCAATCGCACAGCCACCAGGCATGGCAACTTTTGCATGACCATTACGAGCCAAAAGTGGTCCCATTACAACGATTGAGGCACGCATTTGGCTTACTAATTCATACGGTGCTTCAATTTCCAATTGACGAGAAGCGTTGATTGTTACTTCATTTGCAGCTTGATTAAAATTCACATCCACATTTAAGTGGCGGATAACTTCATTCATTGTTAAAACGTCGGATAAAATTGGCACATTCCGTAAAGTGGTTGTCCCTTCTTCAGCTAATAGGCTTGCAGCTAAGATTGGTAAAACGGCATTTTTGGCGCCTTCAATTTTGACAGTACCCTTTAGCTGATTACCACTTTGAACGATAATCTCTTCCATTAAAATTCCCTCCAGAAAATAGCCTGAATGCTTTTGCACTCAAAATCTGTTTTATTATACCATAACTTTTTCATAAAGTACGTTTTTTGTATTCACTATACGATTGATAGAAAAACACTTTTCAATAAATTCAGAACTTCTAAGAAAAAACTACTGGTTAAAAAGCCTAGGCTAATTGCCAGCATCAAAAGAACGATTCTGATTTGCGCAGTCTGAAACGTTTTAAACTGTGTATCAAGCCGTAATGACCGCAATCCCCAGAAGGCTAAATAAACAAATGCAAAATGACTAATAATCCGTACAATAGCATCAATACCGTAGATTTGCATTCGTTCTTCCTCCTGAATAAAAAATTCAACAATCCCATAATACCACAAATGGTAGTTTAAAAAAACAAAAACTTTTTTAAGGTTTTAAAACGTTTTTTTAAAATCTCTTTTATATTTTAGTCTATTTTACTTTTTCTGCAAACCAAAAAGACTGATCTAGTGATTTTCCAAAAATAACAACAGCTATAAAAGTAAAAGAATGTAAAAAAAGGTTATGACTGCTAGGAGTCATAACCTTTTCATTTTATTGATGTTTTGAAACATTGATGCGGTTAATGGCACGATGTAAAGCAACCGTTGCCCGCCGTAGTTGATCGACGTCTTCTTTTTCTCGGGCTTCTTCAATCATTCGTTCCGCGCGTTGTTTTGCGCGTTCTGCCCGAGAAACATCAATATCTCGTTCTCTTTCGGCACTATCGGCAATAATGGATACGACATTATCTCTTACTTCCATAATGCCACCATTCACTGCAATCCAATCGACATGAGTATCAGAATCGGTCCGTTTCACCCGAACTTCATCAATTGCTAAAGGTGTGATAATCGGTGCGTGTTTTGGTAAAATACCAATTTCACCAGCCGTTGTATTGGCCACCACAATTTTTGCATGATGGTCATAGACTAAACCATTAGGTGTTACCACATTTACAGTTAAGTATTCCATGGTGCACCCCTTTCTAGTAGCCTAGTTTTTTCGCTTTTTCCACCGCTTCTTCAATTGTACCGACATTACGGAAGGCTTCTTCTGGTAATTCATCGTGTTTCCCATCTAAAATTTCCTTAAAGCCTTTAATTGTTTCAGCAACAGGCACATAAGAACCTGGTTGACCGGTAAATTGTTCGGCAACGTGGAAATTTTGTGAAAGGAAAAATTGAATTCGGCGCGCTCTAGCGACCAAGATTTTTTCTTCATCAGATAATTCGTCCATCCCTAAGATGGCAATAATATCTTGTAATTCACGGTAACGTTGCAATACGTGTTGGACTTCACTGGCTACTTCATAGTGCTCTTCTCCCACAATTTCTGGCGCTAAAGCACTGGAAGATGAAGCAAGTGGATCCACCGCTGGATAAATCCCTTGTTCAGTTAATTTACGTTCCAAGTTGGTTGTTGCATCTAAGTGAGCGAAGGCTGTCGCTGGCGCTGGGTCAGTATAGTCATCGGCTGGCACATAAATCGCTTGGATTGAGGTAATAGAACCTTTTTTCGTTGAGGTAATCCGTTCTTGTAATTGCCCCATTTCAGTAGCTAATGTTGGTTGATAACCAACGGCAGAAGGCATTCGGCCTAATAGAGCAGATACTTCTGAACCGGCTTGGGTAAAACGGAAGATATTATCAATAAACAATAATACATCTTGGCCTTCAACATCGCGGAAATATTCTGCAATGGTCAAACCAGTTAAAGCAACCCGCATCCGGGCACCAGGTGGCTCGTTCATTTGGCCAAACACCATGGCTGTTTTTTCGATAACGCCAGACTCTTTCATTTCATAATACAAGTCGTTACCTTCTCGAGTTCGTTCACCAACACCGGTAAAAACAGAAATACCACCATGTTCTTGTGCAATATTATGAATCAATTCTTGGATTAAAACGGTTTTACCTACACCGGCACCACCGAACAAACCAACTTTACCACCTTTTAAATAAGGAGCTAGTAAGTCGATAACTTTAATCCCTGTTTCTAAAATTTCAGTACTAGTGCTTAATTCGTCAAAATCAGGCGCTTTTTTGTGAATCCCGCTCCGCTTTTGATCAGCAGCAAAAGGTTCTTCTAAATCAATTGTATCGCCTAAAACGTTAAATACACGACCTAGAGTATCTTTTCCCACTGGTACAGAAATGGAACTGCCTGTATCAACAACTTCCATTCCCCGTTGCAAGCCATCAGTAGATTCCATTGCGATCGTTCGAATCACACCATCGCCTAGTTCTAAGGCAGCTTCTAGTACAATCTTGGTTTTTTGTTCGTCATTTTTATAGACAACCAAAGCATTGTTAATGTCTGGTAATGATTGATCTAAAGAGAATTCCACGTCAACAACGGGACCGATTACTTGAACAATCTTGCCTGAACTCATCTGTTTTCCTCCATTCACTTACGAAATCATTAATCAAGTGCCGCAGCACCCGCTACGATTTCGGTAATTTCTTGGGTAATTGCCCCTTGACGTGCGCGATTATAAGAAATCGTCAAATCAGCGATAATATTCTTCGCGTTGTCAGTTGCTGTCTTCATTGCTGTCATCCCCGCAGCATGTTCTGCTGTTTTAGCATCAACAATTGCGCCATAAATCAGGCTTTCAGCATATTGGGGTAGTAAATGATCCAAAATTTCTTCTTTAGAAGGTTCAAACAAATACTCTTGTTCATAACTTTCTGCTTCTTCTGGATCTAAGTCAACAATCGGCAACATTTTTTCTACCCGAAATTGACTAGTCAATGAATTAATATGGTGGTTATAGCACACATACAATTCGTCAAATACTTCATTTTGATACATCGTAGTTGCCATCGTGACAATCTTACGTACTTCTTCAAAACCTGGTTGATCAGATAGGTTACGCAATTCATAAGCTAAATCAATACCACGGGCTTTAAAGAAGTCTGCGCCAGTACCACCAATGGCAATCATAACGTATTCCTCAGGTGAAGTATGATCTTCTTTTAACATTGACATCATTTGTTTTAAAATCGAGCTATTATAGCCACCAACTAGACCACCATCAGAGGTGATCACGATGTAACCAGTTTTTTTAACTGGGCGGCTAATTAACATACTATTGTAGTTCACCCCGTCTTGTGGGCCGGCAGAATAAATATCATTTAACTGTTGTGCAGTTAAATGCGTAACTACTTCCCGAACTTTTGAGGCATAAATTTGAAACTGTTTTGAGTGAGCTTCAGATTTGGTCAATTTGGCAGCCGAAACCATTTGCATGGCGTTGGTGATTTGACTAGTTTTCTTTGTTGAAGCAATCCGTTGCTTAATCTCATTTAAGGAAGCTCCCATTTATCTCACCTCTTTTAAGAACGTTCGTTTTCGATTGAAGCGGCGGTATCTTTAGCAGAAGCAGAACTACTATTACCTGCTGCCATAAAGATATCTTTTGCTTCTTTAATTGCTGCATCTAATTCTTCTTCTGCAGGTAAATCTTTAGTGGTCCGAATAGTTTCAAAAATATCTGCATGGTTAGCATCAATATATTCAAATAAGTTTTCTTCAAAGTCTAAAACCCGATTTACTGGGATACTATCAATAAATCCATGAGTTAAGGCATATAAAATTAAAACTTGTTTTTCAACTGCCAATGGTGCATGTAATTTTTGTTTTAAAATTTCCACTGTGCGACGACCACGATTTAGTTTTGCTTGGGTCGCTTGGTCTAAGTCAGAACCAAATTGAGTAAAGGCTTCTAATTCACGATAACTAGCTAAGTCTAAGCGCAAAGTTCCGGCAACTTTTTTCATCGCTTTAATTTGAGCAGAACCCCCGACACGGGAAACAGATAAACCGGCATCAATAGCGGGTCTAACACCTGAATAGAACAAATCACTTTCTAAGAAGATTTGTCCATCGGTAATTGAAATAACGTTAGTTGGAATATAAGCAGAAATATCACCAGCTTGTGTTTCCACAAATGGTAAAGCGGTCATTGAGCCGCCGCCTAATTCGTCAGATAATTTTGCTGCCCGTTCCAATAAACGAGAATGTAAGTAGAAAACATCCCCAGGGTATGCTTCACGACCTGGTGGCCGACGTAATAGTAAAGAAAGTTCACGATAAGCGACCGCTTGTTTTGATAAATCGTCAAAGACGATTAAAACGTGTTTGCCGTTATACATAAATTCTTCACCCATAGCAGTTCCTGCATATGGCGCGATATATAATAATGGCGCGGGTTGAGATGCCCCTGCTGAAACAACAATAGTGTAGTCTAACGCACCATATTTGCGTAACGTTTCAACTTGTGCCCGTACTGTAGAATCTTTTTGTCCGATGGCAACGTAGATACAAATCATATTTTGACCTTTTTGGTTGATGATTGTATCAATCGCAATTGAAGTTTTACCGGTTTTTCTATCCCCGATAACTAATTCCCGTTGTCCTCGACCGATTGGAACTAACGCATCAATGGCTTTTAAACCAGTTTGCATTGGTTCTGAGACAGATTGTCGTTGCATAACACCAGGTGCTAATGTTTCGACTGGACGAGTACTCGTGGTAGAAATTTCACCTAAGCCGTCAATGGGTTGTCCCAATGGGTTAACGACCCGACCAATTAAAGCATCCCCAACTGGAACTTCCATAATCTTACCAGTTCGTTTTACTTTATCTCCTTCACGAATGGTCTCAAAATCACCTAAGATAATAATCCCGACATCGTTTGTTTCTAAGTTTTGTGCCATCCCAAATGAACCATTGGAAAATTCTAGTAATTCACCACTCATGGCATTTTCCAAACCGTGGGCCCGGGCAATCCCGTCACCGACATACGTTACAGTTCCAATTTCTTCAACTGCAAGTTCACTCTGGTAATTTTTGATTTGTTCTTTAATCAGAGCACTGATTTCTTCTGCTTTGATGGCCATTTGTTTCACCTCTTTAATTAAACTTATCTACCGATCATAGATCGCAGTTGTTCTAATCGGCTTTTCACACTGCCATCAATTACTTGATGGTTGGCTTCAACTACGACACCGCCTAAAATACGCGGATCGACTTTTTCTACCAAATTAGCTTTTTTATAGCCTAATAAGCCCGCAATTTTTGTTTCTAATTGTTCTTTTTGCTCATTTGATAAAGTCACAGCAGTTGTGACCGTACCCAACACTAAGCTTTGGGCTTCATCATAACGGCGTTCGTATTCATCGATAATTAACTCTAAATCATCCATACGATTGTAACGGAAAACGACTTCTAAAAAGTTTTTCGTAATTCCGTCAAATTCGGAAACGATTTTGTCCATTAAAGCACGTTTTGCTCCTAAGTCTAAGCGAACATCACTTAGCATATTACCAAGGTCTGGAATAGCTTTATAAACTTCTTTCAAACTGAGCAAATCGTTGTAGACAGTCTCGGTAACCCGTTCTTCTGTCGCCAGTTCAAACAACGCCTTACCGTAGCGTTTGCCTACTGTATATTTATCGAGTTTCATTGCTGCCCAATCCTTCAATATATTGATTAATCAAAGCTTCGTGGGCTTCTGGCGATAGCTCTTTATTCAAGATTTTTTCAGCAATTTGTAAAGAAAGTTCCGCTACGTCGTCTTTAACACTTGTCATAGCAGCGTCTCTTTCCATTGAAATATCACTTTTTGCCTTATCTTTTAAACGAGATACTTCTTCTTTGGTTTCGTTTAAAATATTTTGACGGCTGAGCTCGCCGCTGTCTTTTGCATTTTTAATGATTTCAGCTGCTTCGCTTTTGGAAGACATCAATTGAGCTTGACGTTCTTGTTCAAGCTTAGCTGCTTTAGTGCGGGATTGTTCAGCTGAATCTAAATCATTGGCAATTTTGTCTTCCCGTTTTTTCATCATATCTGAAATTGCACCCCAAGCAAAATGCTTTAAAAGTACAACCAATAATAAGAAAGAACCAGAGACTACCACAATACTGCTGATTGTTGTATTCCCGACTTCTGCTAATACAATATTTAGCATAAGCGTAAGCTCCTTTTCTACTAATTAAGGGTGCCATATCATGGCAAAAAAGCAAAAACAGTTAAGATCCGTTTCTGCTTTTTCAATGGTTTTAGCCCATGAAAACAAGTAACAAAGCGATAACCACACCAAGAATAGGCACAGCTTCTACTAAGGCAACCCCGATAAACATTGTAGAACGTAATTGACCAGACATTTCTGGTTGGCGTGCCATTGATTCGATCGTTTGTGAGATAACTTTCCCGTTACCATAACCAGCCCCAATAGCTGCCCCGACGATTGCGATACCTGCTGCGATAAAGTTCATAATTTTTTTCCTCCTAAATAATTAAGTTGAGACGATCGGATAAATGTAATTTACATTTTCTCGTCAAACCAGTTGATAAAATCCTTTAAATCTACTCTTCTGTTTCCAATTTATGCCCCATAAATACCATTGATAAGGTGACAAATACATATGCTTGAATGGCCCCGATAAATAAAGAGAAGCCAATCCAAATCATCTCTAGTGGAATAACCACAGGAAGTGTTAGCCAACCGACATTATTTAACATATCGACGATTAAACCTAGCAAAACTTCACCGGCGAAAATATTCCCGTAAAGACGTAAACCTAGGGTAATGATGTTGGTAAATTCTTCGATGATTTTAATTGGTAATAAAAAGGCAACGGGTTGTAGGAATGATACTTTGAAATACCCTTTTAAACCAAATTTTTGCACCCCGAAGAAATGGGTCATGGCAATCATCATCAATGCCAACGTCAATGTCACAAAGGGATCCGCGGTTGGACTTTTCCAAAAAGTTGTTTCACCGACAACGATTTTCGTCACAAGGCCAATCTCATTGGCGACAAAAACAAATAGAAACAAGGCAAATGATAATAAATGGAAGTTGTTCACTTCATTACTTGGGAGGTTATCTCCTAAGATACCGCGAACGAAATCAATTACCCACTCAATAAAGTTTTGTTTGCCTTTTGGTTTCAATTGTAAATTACGGGTACAAACAAAAACTAGTGTAAAAACAATAACACACGTGATAAGTGTCATCAAAAGGATGGTGCCATCAAACCAGATGGGACCAATATTGAAAACGAGTGGTTTTTCTTTCAATATTTCTCACCTCTTTTCATACGTATGCTCCAGCTAAAAAAGAGCTGGTAAATAAGTGCTGTCAATGCTTTTGGCATGATAACCAATGCGTATCATACCACCACGGATAGAAAATTTCAAAAGATTTTCAGCAAGATTCGACACTTTTAGCAAAATGACTAATAGAAATGTGTAATACCTATAATCAGTAAAACGAATCATTAACTAAAAAAATGAAATTTTGCACACCGTCTGAGTAAATGCTATCAAAAAGACCTAACTTTATAAAGCAATAGCCCCTGTTAAAATCAAATTTCTTCAATAATTTTTTAAAACACGGCTGATTTGTCTTTCTTGATCTTTTCGTTTTAATGTTTCGCGTTTATCATATTCTTTTTTCCCTTTTGCCAGACCAATTAAAACTTTAGCAAAACCGTCTTTTAGATAAACTTTTAACGGTACCACGGTCATCCCCGCACTTTTCATCTCACCATATAAACGATCAATCTGTTTTCGATGCAGTAAAAGTTTACGCGTTCTTAGCGGATCATGGTTAAATAAATTTCCTTGTTCATAAGGAGAGATGTGAACATTATATAAAAATGCCTCGCCATTACGAATGCGGACAAAACCGTCTTTTAAGTTAATCCGAGCGTTACGAATTGATTTAATTTCTGTCCCTTGTAACACAATTCCGGCTTCTAGAGTATCAATGATTGTATAATCGTGACGGGCTTTTTTATTTTGCGCGATTAACTTTCCATCACCTTTTGGCATAGAAGCTACCTCCTTCATTTGTGACCTGTTTTTTCTATTTTCAAACAGTTCTATTTCGCTTTTTTCTTTTTAGCGCCTTTATAAAAAGGCTTTTTACCTTTTTTCTTTTTGCCACTATTCAGATCAACTTTTAGTTTCCCTTTTTTATTTGTAGTGCGATCTTTTTTCGGGGCGTTTTTCTTTCTTCGGTTAGCGCGGTTATCAGCTTTTTTACCGCCTCTGTTACTCCTACTTGTTTGTGGACGAGGCAGTTGGGTTACTTCTTCAGCCGAAACCAATTCAAAATCAATTTCTCTAGTTTCCGGGTTGGCATTTGTTACTTTAACCCGCACTTTTTGACCGATTTTAAAAGTCATACCGGTTCTTTCACCCACTAAAGCCAATTGCTGTTCGACAAAATGGAAGTAGTCATCTTTTAAGTTACTGATGTGAATCATACCTTCAATTGTATTTGGCAACTCAATAAAAATACCAAATTTCGTAATCGAACTAATGACACCGTCAAATTCTTCACCAATATGCGCCTGCATAAATTCCGCTTTTTTCATTGCGTCTACTTCTCGTTCACACAAAACAGCACGTCGTTCCATATCAGAAGAATGATGTGCGATTTCTGGCAATTTATCTTGCCACTTGCTCTGCGTTTTTTTACTCATATCCTCAGCGTAACTTCTAATTAAGCGATGCACAATTAAATCCGGATAACGTCTAATCGGTGAAGTAAAATGCGTGTAGTAATCTGCGGCTAAGCCGTAGTGCCCGGCATTATGTTCAGAATACTTTGCCTGTTGCATACTACGTAATAACATCATATTTACGACCATTGCTTCTGGGCGCTCTGCCACTTCTGCTACCACTTTTTGTAAGTCTTTAGGTGTAATCGTCCCTTTTGTATGCTTCACTACCATCCCTAAAGCGGCAGCGAAATCAAAGAAACGTTGTAACTTTTCTTCTTTTGGATCTTCGTGAATTCTATAAATAAATGGCAAATTTAATTTATTATAGTGTTCCGCCACAGTTTCATTGGCAGCTAACATAAATGATTCAATTAAACGCTCCCCTACACCCCGACTACGCAAAAGAATATCTTGTGGTTGACCGTTTTCGTCTACCACAACTTTGGCCTCGCGGTCTTCAAAGCTCACTGCACCTCTTTGAATCCGATTTTGTTCTAAAATATTATGCAATTCTGCCATCTCAAAAAACATTGGCACTAATTGTTCATAACGTTTAGAAACTTCGAGATCATTTTTTTCAATAATGGCGTTTACCGCAGTATAAGTCATTCGTTCTGTTGTTTGAATGATACTTGGAAAAATCTCGTGTTTCACAATTTTCCCTGTTTGATCAATTTCCATTTCACAGCTCATGGTTAACCGCGGAACGTGAGGATTCAAAGAACAAATTCCGTTTGATAGGCGCTGGGGAATCATTGGAATCACGCGATCAGTTAAATAAACACTGGTTCCTCTATCATAAGCTTCTTGGTCTAGTGGACTACCTTCTGTGACATAATAAGATACGTCTGCAATATGAACGCCTAAGAAAAAATGACCATTCGCTAATTTTTTGACAGTCACCGCATCATCTAAATCTTTGGCGTCTTCTCCATCAATGGTCACAATTAACTGATCACGGCGATCTTTGCGTTCGGGAAAATCAGCTGGATTAATTGTCTCAGGAACTTGATCGGCTTGGGCTAAAACATCTTCTGGAAAACGAGTCGGAATCCCATGACTAATCACTATCGACAAAATATCCATCCCAGGATCATTTTTATGACCAATAACTTGTTTTACAATTCCTTCAATACTAGTAGGATACCCTTTTTCAGGATAATGGGTAATTTCGACGATAACGATACTACCATCAACAGGCTTGATTCCTTCTGCGGCAACTAAGACTTTTAAGCCATTAAAGTTTTTGTCTTTTGGTTTAACACTGCCGTATAAATCACTTTCAGCAATTTCTGTTTCATCAAATAAAGTAAACTCCCCAACAATTTGAGTCACTGCTCGTTTTTTTATCGCAACAACTTGGCCTTCTGCTCCCCGGTCAGAAAAAGGATCGGAAATTTTGACAATATCAATTGCTACTGTATCACCATCCATTGCATAACCAGTCGCTTCTTTGGGAATAAAAACATCGTCTTCTTCAGGATCAATCGTCACAAAGCCAAAGCCGCGTTCATTGGCGCGAAAAACACCTTCGACTAATACTTTTTGAGGAGGCAATTTTACTTTCCCTTTTTTATTAAAAACAATTGCCCCTTCACGCTCCATTGCCGCTAATGTTTGCACGAGTAATTTAAAATCGTTACTTTTATTTAATGCTAAGCCTGCGGCAATTTCTTCAGCAGAAAAACTCTTCTTATTACTTGTTGTAAGAAAAGAAAGGATCTGCTCTTTAATTGTTGATTTCATTTTCTACCTCTTTTCATTCCACTTTCTTCAAAAAGTGGCTCACATCTTTTTCAAATTGCTGGTGAACGGGATCTACTGTAATGACATGACCGCTCTTGGCATACCAAGCTAGTGTGACATCAACTTGTGCTAACGCTGCTGCCGTTTTAAATACCGTTTTTGCATCAATCATTTCATCGGCACCACCTTGGGCCAAATAAATAGGTACTTTAACAGCGGCTAAATTTTGACTCACTTTTTCACCAAACAATTCAATTTTTTCTAATTGCTTTATTACTAATGGTTTTAACTCTCGTAATTTTTCTGCCTTTATATCACCAATAATTTTTTGTCGTTCATAAACCTGGCTTGCATATAATAGGAAGTTTTCTGGTACATTGTTTTTAGTTTTGAATAAAGGCGAACAAAAAGCGCCACCACCAATAACTTGCGGATAGCCTTTTGTCAATAAATTCATAGCGAAAATGCCGCCCATTGAAAGACCGAAAACAGCGATTTCTTGATAACCTTTTTGAACTAAAAATTTAAATGCATTTTCGGCATCTTCTTCCCATTGTTTAAAATCAGTCGCCAAAATCTCTTTTGGTTCTACTGTCCCATGACCTGAAAAAAGCGGCGCATAAACGGTATAGTTTTCTTTTTCTAATGCACGGGATAACATTCTCACGTCATTGGGACTACCAGAATAGGCATGAAAGAGTAAAACAGCTGTTTTTCCTTGTGCTGTAAAAAATGATGTTGGTTTTTTTTCCACGATTTCTCACCTCATTAGCCCAATTTTACCATAAAAATAAAAGAAGGCTGAAACCTGACGCAAGACACGCCACAAGCTTCAGCCAAAAAATGATCGGATTAATCCGTTTATTTTGATGATAAAAAGGCTAATACAAATAACAAAATCAACCAAATAGCACCTAAAACTGCTGTTGTGCGCTGCATAACAGCTTCAAAACCACGGGCTTTTTGTTTTCCGAATAACTGATCGGCACCGCCGGTAAAGGCACTGGCTGCACTATTTTGTTTGCTCGGCTGCATCATAATAGCGATAATGATAATGATTGAAAGCACAATCACTACGCCCAATAAAAAATTATACATTCGCCGCTTCCTCCTTAAATACAATTCGTCCATTTTACTTTAGCATAATTGTTCTGAGATTACCACAAGGAATAGCCTTGGGAAAATACTTTGTTAATTACTTTACTATTATCAAAAATAGAAAAAGTGCTGTGACAAACCACGTCACAACACTTTTAATAGTCATTAATCGTTAAATGGATTATTTACGTAATACATCGTCATATTCAGGTTTTTCCGCAAATTCCTTTTTAGCAAACGGGCATAATGGAATAATTTTCAAATTATCGCGACGCGCGCGTTCCACACCGTGTAAAACCAAATTTTCGGCAATTTTTTGACCACGATAAGCCGGATCAACAAAAGTGTGATCAATGATCATCATGTTGTCGGCAGAAGACCAAGTCATTTCACCAATTTCTTTTCCATCATCGTATACTGCAAAGCGATCTTTTTCTTCTTTAAATTCCATCTTAAACATCCTTCCGAATAAATTTTAATGCCCCAGTTGGACATGTATTAATAACGCGTGCATCTTCATCTGCGCTAGCATTATCTGCTAGTATCCACGGTCTGCGCCCTACTTCAAATACAGCACTGTTTCCCCGCACACAATTTCCCACATGGGCACAAATGTCTTTGTTGTAATAAATATCGATATCTTTACCAGAATACTTACGATAGCCATCGGCAATTAACATTTCTTCTGTCACAGCTTTATTTCCGATTTTATTACCTTCCATCTGTCTGCCTCCTTTTTTGTGAATCATAACTTTAATTGATTCGGTAAACCAAACCATAACCACTTACATTTTATCAGTAGTATTAGTATTAGACAAATAATTATCCTTTTAACTAAAATACGATTAATCTAGGCCAAATTAACCTAAATTTTTATGAATAAAGGACCAAATTACCTGCCAATATGCTACTGGTTGTTCTTCTTTAGCTTTTAAATGGTCACAATTCGTAAAAATGTGTCGCTCTTTTACACCGGCTGTAGCTTCCATTAAAGTATCAGTTTCACTGACAGGAATAAATTGATCTGCCTTTCCATGTAAAAACAAGACGGGTAAGTGATTACTTCCTAACTGCCGCGTCACAGAAGCCTCAAGTAATGAATAACCAATGCGTTTTTTAGCATAGCTGTTTGCCAAGCCCATAAAACGATTAACCGGATATTTGGTAAAGCGGTGTAATTGATATTTAAAGACACTGTAAACTGAAGTATAACTACTATCAGCAATTAATAACTTGACTTGATCTGGTAGTTTTTCTCCACTAGTCATTAAGACCGCTGCTGCTCCCATCCCTTCGCCATGCAGAATAATCTCAGCTTGAGGATTATTATCTGTAATTAGGTTTATCCATGTAATCAAATCCAAGCGGTCTAACCAGCCAAGACCGATCACTTTACCACTACTGCGTCCATGCCCTCTAAGATCTGGCACCAAGACATTATAACCGGCTTCAAAATATGTTTTAGCCGTCTGCGCCATTTCATCAAAACCCGTGCTACGGTAACCGTGAACACAGACCACCCACCGATTGCTATCTTGTAGAAAAGTCGAAGCTACTAGTTTTTGCTGATCAAAACTAATCGCTCCCCATTCATATTCCGTTAACCAAAAATTGTAAAGTTCATCTGTTGGCTCTTCTTTTTTCAGACTAGGGTTTAACGTGCTTCGTCCTTTAGTTAAATACCAATCATTATCTCTTTCGACTATCGCATCAACAAAAAAACGTGCCCAACGTCTCAAATAATAGAAATAAAAAAGCAAACTAATTCCTAATACCACTACAATTATTCCGATAATCACTAACATCCACGTCACCTATTTCTATCTAAACTCAACAATGTAATTTCCCCATCAGACCTTCACTTTAATTAAGTTTATCATTTCAAAAATTAAACCACCATCAATAACACTCTTCTTAGTCAGAAGTTAACTTTTTGTCAAAAACCCGCTTTGCCCTATAATAAAAGTATCAAAAGGAAAGAAGGTTAGCATATGAAATACAACTTAAGCTCCACTTCAGTTTTCCCTTTAGTTGACATTACCCTAGATAAAGAAGAAGAAATTCAGATCGAACCCGGCTCGATGGTTTATCACAACGGTTTAGTTACATTGGAAGGCCACATGAATAGTAACGGTAAAAAAGGACTGGGTGGAATGGTCCGGGCATTGGGCCGTTCTTTATCAAGCGGTGAAAGTTTCTTTATTACTAAAGTACACGGGGATGAACCAAATGCCAAAGTTACAATTGCCCCTTCAACACCTGGTACTATTCGTGAGCTGCCAATTGGCCCTACCCAATGGCGACTAAATACTGGTGCTTTTTTGGCTAGTGAAAGTAGCGTTTCTTATACAATGCAACGACAAAAACTAGAAGGCGCGCTATTAGGAGGGACTGGTGGTTTATTTGTAATGGAAACTTCTGGAGAAGGCTTAATGTTAATCAATGGTTATGGCGATTTAGTTGAAATTACTATGGATGGTAGCCAAGATTTTGTAGTCGATAACGAACACGTCTTAGCTTGGAGTAAGTCCCTTGATTACCATATTGAATTTGCTTCTGGTACTTTTGGTTTTAAAACCGGTGAAGGCGTGGTCAATCACTTTTCAGGACAAGGCAAAATTATCATCCAAAGTCGTAATATTGAAGCCTTTGCAAATTTAATCGCTCCTTTTATTCCCACTAGCAGTAATTAAGGAAAAAAGTAGCTTTCCTTTACGCTTACTTTGAGTAAGAATATTGGTATTTTTTTTGAATTGGCGGTAACATAAATTTAGGTCAATAAAACGAGTACATTTTTTAGTTTGCTCGATAAAATAAGAAAGAAGTGTTTGAAATGACAAAAATCAATGCCGGTGTCGCAATGTTAAAAGTCATGGAAGATTGGGGAATTGATCATCTATATGGTTTACCTGGTGGTTCCTTCAACTCTACAATGGATGCTTTATTCGACGAACAAGATCACATCAAGTACATTCAAGTCCGTCATGAAGAAACTGGTTCTTTAGCTGCAGCAGCAGATGCTAAAGTAACTGGTAAAATTGGTGCTGTTTTTGGTTCAGCAGGTCCTGGGGCTACTCATTTAATCAATGGTCTGTATGATGCTCAAATGGATAATGTACCTGTTTTAGCTTTATTGGGGCAAGTTGCCTCTAGTGCAATGAATACGAACGCTTTCCAAGAATTAAATGAAAATCCACTTTTCGCTGACGTAAGTGTCTACAATCGAACAGTCATGAACGCGCAAAGTTTACCTTTTGTGGTGGATGAAGCAATCAAAGCTGCCTACCGTCATAGCGGTGTAGCGGTGGTTACGATTCCTGTTGATTATGGCTACGAAGAAATTGAAGATACATTTGTTTCAACTGCTGCAACCTATCAAACCACTACCATTCAACCAAATGAAGCACAATTAAAAGCAGCATTGCCTTTAATTCAAGCAGCAAAACAACCAGTCTTGTATATCGGCCAAGGGGTACGAGGTGGTGCAGATGCTGTTAAAGCTTTTGCTGAACACTTTAGTATGCCAGTTGCAGCTGCTGTATTAGCCAAAGGAATTATCAATGATGATTATGAAAACTATTTAGGTTCTGCTGCCCGCGTCGCAACAAAACCTGCTAATGAAGCATTAGCGAACGCTGATTTGATTATTTCCGTTGGGAGTAACTTCCCATTTGGCGGTGCGTTCTTTAACAAAGATGCCAAATTTATTCAAGTCGATATTGATGGTTCAAAATTTGGTCGTCGTCATGATGTCGATGTGGCGATTTTAGGTGATGGTATTTTAACTTTACAACGCCTAACAGAACTTGGTGAAGCTCGCACAGCAGATAAGTGGTATGAAGCAAACCAAACAAATATTAAAAACTGGCATAACTGGCGCCATAGTTTTTACGATGATAAACGCAAACCAATGCGCCCTGAACCAGTTTATAAAGAAATCAACCGAATTGCTGAAGATGACGCAATTTTTGTCGTTGATGTTGGTAACGTGACTACCCATTCTGTCCGTCACTTAGAAATGAATGGTAAACAACAATTTACCACTTCTGGTTGGTTTGCAACTATGGGCTATGCTGTTCCAGGTGCGATTGGTGCTCAATTGAGTTATCCAAATCGTCAAGTCTTCACCATTAATGGTGACGGTGGTTTTGCGATGAATATGCAAGATATCATCACCCAAGTTAAATACAAATTGCCAATCATTAATGTCATCTTAACTAATGACTCCCTTGGTTTTATTGAAGCAGAACAAGAAGAAACCAACAAAGCGCTTTTTGGGGTCGATTTATATGATGTAGACTTTGGTAAAGCTGCTGAAGCAATGGGTGCAAAAGGATTTACTGTTACAGATTACGATCAATTAGCCCCTGCATTTGATGCAGCAAAAGATAGTGATCGTCCAGTTGTCATCGAAGTGAAAATCGCCAACGATCGCCCACTACCTGTGGAATCAATGGTCTTAGATCCTAATACTTTTAGTGCAGACCAAATTAGCGCTTATAAAGAACGTTATGAAATTCACGACATGCCAACATTAGTTGATTTGTTAGCACAATAAAATATCCTAACTAAAATTATTGTCAAAGTGGTCAACTTCAACAATAGAAAGAAATTTTAAGAAAGTCATGTCTCAAATTTTCGTGAAATTTCACCTTATTTAAGAAGCTACTGCTTTAACATCAGTTATTCTAAAAAACAAGGGGTACGACCAGTTTTTGGTCGCACCTCTTGTTTTATTTATTTAATCCACAGTGATAATCCAACCCGTTGGAGCTGGTTTGTCGCCAAATTGAATTTCCGTTAACTCATCATATAATTTTTGTGTTACCGGTCCGACTTCACTCTCAGAATAAAAGACATGAAATTTATCTTCGTATTGAATACCACCAATAGGAGAAATAACCGCTGCCGTACCACAAGCCCCCGCTTCTTTAAAACGTGCTAGATTATTAATTGGCACATCTTCTTCTAGTGTTTCTAGTCCAAGGCGTTCTTTTGCTAAAAATAGTAAGGAGTATTTGGTGATACTTGGCAAAATTGATGGTGACTTAGGCGTCACAAATTGCTCATCTTGCGTGATACCAAAGAAGTTAGCGGAACCGACTTCTTCAATTTTAGTATGTGTTTCTGGGTCAAGGTAGATACAATCAGAAAAATTACGGGCTTTCGCTTCTTCCCCAGGTAAAAGACTCGCCGCATAATTCCCCCCAACCTTAGCAGCCCCCGTTCCTTTTGGTGCCGCGCGATCATAATCAGAAACAATAAAATTAGTCGGCGTTAAGCCACCTTTAAAATAAGCACCTACTGGCATACAAAAGACAGTAAAAATATACTCAGGAGCCGCATGAACGCCAATATTTGGTCCAACCCCAATTAATAAAGGGCGAAGATATAGCGTTGCCCCAGTACCGTAAGGCGGCACAAATTCGCGATTGGCTAAAACGACTTGTTTAATTGCGGTTAAAAACAACTCCTCTGGAACTTCTGGCATCAATAAGCGCCGTGCACTACGATTTAAGCGGGCACTATTTTGATCTGGACGAAATAAATTAACCTTACCATCTTTTCGTCCGTAAGCTTTTAAACCTTCAAAACATTGCTGACCATAATGTAAGGCGGTGGATCCTTCGTGAATGTGCAAAAACTCATCTTCTGTCAATTGTCCACTATCCCAAGCTCCGTTTTTAAAATGAGCAATAAAACGATAAGGCAATTTCATATAATCAAAACCTAGTTCGGCCCAATTTATTTCCATGTAACTTCACTCCTTTTTATTACTGACAGTGCTTTTTGCTATGGTACAACAATTTTTTAAATTTGTCATGAATTTTTTGAAAATTTCAATAATTAAAGGGAAACTGACGAATTTATAATTTGGGAATCAATTACTACGCCATAAAAAGCTGACGAGTTTAACTAATTTGCTCAGAAAATACCCTTTATCCATCAGTCTTTCCTATAAAAAAAAGAATTTGAGCCTCTCAATAGACTCAAATTCCCTTTTTTAACTAAATTTATAAAACGATTTTTCATTTCAACCAAAAATAATTTTTAAGCAAACATTTTTTTAGCAGCCCGCATTAAGGTTGGTAAATCTTTATCATACCGCGGTGTTTTAACCAACCGACTCATCGGAATTCCTGCAAAATGGAAGGCAGCAATTTCACCAGAACGAACTGCACTTTGTTCAGTAAAGACCATTTGATACGGTTGTTCGACAAATTCACCGGTAAAAGCTAGATTCGTACTGTGTTTAGGGATAACTTTCGGACGATCTGATTTTGCACGATTATTAAATAAAGCAGAGGCATAAGGCATATAGACTGGGATGTTGTTAATAATACTGTCTAAAATCTCAGCTTCATGTTCTTTTATATTTACCGGACCAGGATCTACTTTTGATAGTTGACCAATTAATTCTTGGGCCATCTCTTTACCTGTCATCTTAATGTATTGTTTATCAACGAACTCTCCTTTACGGCGTGGATACAAGAAGTACCCCCAAATGACCGTTTCATTTGGTTTTTGACTCGTAAAGTGGGGTTGGTGATGAGCAACAATCGACATATTAACATCAACTTGATTCAAAGGCGTAATCGGTGTCGTAGACAAGAACGAATTTAAGGCATTGCCTGGTTCTTGCGTGGTAATCCGTGTGATTTCATTTAGTAACAAATGATCATTAGTTGTTAAAGTAAAGCTTACCCACTCACTGGCATCACGATCTGCAAAGAACTTATCAGGATTGCCTAGATTATAAAATCTTTCGGCGGCTTTTTTCCACAAACTAGCTGCTGCCCCATAATCCATATTTTCCGGTGCCGGTGTATTATAATCGCCTAAGCTAGCAGCATCTGTTATAGAACCATTAGTAAAGATAACTGCCGTATCTTCATCGACTGGGACAAATTCTTCTTCGTTTGTTTTTGTATTGGTCATAGATAAACCTGTGACTGTAATTTCATCTTGCATTGGTGTTTCTTTAAACTCCCAATCCGTTACGAGTCGATTTAACATAATTTTAACGCCTTGTTCTTTTAAATAATTAATTAAAGGTAACATGATGCTTTCATATTGATTATAACGGGTTCTATTTACCCCAACTAGATGTTCAATTTGGGTAAATTCATAAATCATTTCGTGCATATAGCGCCGTAGTTCTTGCGCTGAACTTTTCGTCCGAAATGCAAAGGTTGTTTCCCACATATACCAAAAGTTGGTTTCAAAAAAACCAGGATCATCTTTAAAATAGTCAGCAATTGTCACATTATCAAGTTTTTCTTCTTCAGAATCAGGTAGTGCGATTAGTTTGGTCAATAAGAGACGATCTTTGTTACTAAAACCTAAATGACCGCCATCCACAATTCCTTTGCCCCCTTGTAAAAGGCGCGCCTTATCAAAAGTACGATGCTTTGCGTCAAAATCTCTTGTATCTTCTGCGGCTGTCATATTTGCTTCTGTGGCAGAGGGGACTCTTTCTAACAAATCCATTAAATCAACATATGTGCGGTAATTTAGCATCCGTCCCCCCCGAGCAATATAACCTTTTTGATTTTCTAAGGGATGATTTTCATTCCAATAGTCATCTGTTGCATCTTTTAACGGTGAACCATCATTTGAACCATGGTCATCTAAAGAATAGAAGGTAATTTTATCGCCAGACCATTTTCCTTCTTGAATCAAATAAACGGCAGCGGCCATATTGGCTAAGCCAGCTCCAATCATAATCGCTTTCTTTTTTCTCATTGTAATTCCCTCCAATTAGGAACACGGCAATTGGATCTAAGCCAATTGTTATGCTTCAAATTCATCATATAAATGACTATCGTCTTCAAAAAAGCCAGTTTTCTTTGCTACATAGGCAATACCAAGTGATAAAACGGCAACGCCGATGCCAAAACGAATGAATCCTTTTTTCATCTTGATCACTTCCTTTCACTAAAACTTTCCAACAGTTTTTTCTTTCTAAATAAAGGATAGACCGGAACAATTGATTGTGCAAAAATAAGCAACTGCGTTTCTTTTCTTTTTAGACAATTTTTAACCACTGTCTAGAAATTAAATTAAAAAAAATGCACAGATGTATTCCTTTTCAAAAAAGATGAAACTTTTTTTACAGTTATTTCAAAAAAATCCAAATAAAAAAACGCAAACCAATACTGGCCTGCGCTTCATGGTGCTATTATGGCAATTGTTGGGTTAAATCTTGATAGAGCTGTTTGGTTTTTTCTTCTTCTTTAAAAGTAAAATAGTAATCACGTTTTTTAGTAGTTATCTTTAAAAATGGCTGGACGCGATTATCCAAGTAAAGTGTCGCTTTTTTATTAGCGACCATATAATATCCGGTACTATAATTTTCTCCTCCATAACCATTGGTACGTTCCACTGGCTTTTTAAGTTTATTCACCAATGCAACTTGCTCAATATCGTCTAGTTTAATTTCACTAGTAGTAGCAAAAGGAGCCTTCAAAACCAATTCCTCACTCTTTAATTCAGCCGAAAAAGGTTCTTTATTAAAATCCATCATATAGACTGGAATTAAGGTGGCAAATAGCACGCCTACTACTAATAAGCCGATTGCTCCCATAATAACTTTACCGATTGGGCGACCTAAATTCATTGTCATATTTAAACCAATACGATCTGGCAGCATCAAGCGGTGATCACTTGGATTAATATAAACTCCAAAACGCCAATATTGATCTTCACCTTGATAGCGATAATCGGTTACTTGATTTAAAAGGGCGTCTTGTTTTTTACGCAAGCGAATTAAATACCAGACTGTAAAAAGACTAAAGCCAACAACGACAATCAGCAAAAACCAAATCGTAACTTGCGCCCAAATTCCACTTAATTGACTGGCAAAAAATGGCAAGGCTAAAGCAAATAAAATAGCATAAGCAGTTCCTACGGCCACTACTGACCAATCATGCTTTGTTAAATCATTATATTGACGATTCAATTTTTCCACGTTTGTTGGTGCTGCTACCGGTAATCGTTTCACACCATACCAACATGCAAAAGCAATCAACCAGCCAACTAATAATGACAGCGATAAAATTACTGCCCCATCATTTTGACTATTTAACATAATGAAAGCTAAAACAAGCGATAAAAGTAAAGCGGGAATTAGATAACCAAAATGTAACATTTTCTTATTTTTGGTGAGGGTCAATTTTGTATCCACCAATACAGGTGTGACAGGCAGCAACCAGCCTTTATCTACTTTTAACTGAGCCATTTGACGAATATAAAATATCTCTGTTCCATAACAAGCTCCCATTGGAATAAGGAGGAACAGCCAAAACAAAGTCATTAAAATGGACTCATAGTGCACAAAAAACATCGTAAAATTCAAAAGACTAAAAACAAGTGCAATTTTCCATAAGCTCAGACGATACTTTTTAGTTAAAGCTTTTACCTCAGGATGAAGTAAAGCCTCACTAGGCAATGTATTTTCTAAAACAACATTTTTATGTGGTGTAGCGGCCAGTCCCAATGAAAAGGCCATGATAACGTTACAAAAAAATCAGAACTCCAACTAAAATTACTACGAGCATTTTTATTCCTTCTTCCTTTATCATTGGCTTAGTTACGAAGTTTCATCCTTTTTAAATTCTGCAAAACCAGACCAAGTTTTATCAATAAAAGCAGTTAATTCCGCTTCTTTGAATTGATGAATTTTCGCTTCGGCTAATAATTGTGCCAATCGTTTTTTTAAATCATTTTTATCTATTTCTTCATATGCGTCTGGGGTTGTAACGATGGAACCTTTTCTACGATCAGTAATTAAATAACCAGCTTCTTTTAATTGATTGTATGATTTTGAAATCGTCATCGTATTGACCCCTAATTCATCCGCTAATTGTCGGACTGTCGGTAAGCTTTCTCCAATTGCTAATTCCCCCGTCGCAATTCCCATAATAATCTGTTCACTTAATTGCTGATAAATAGGAATTTCAGAACGTGTATTAATCTCTAATAACATACTCTCACCTCTTTGTATCATAAAGTATAATACAAAAATTTCATTATAGCAATAATCACGAAACAACTATCTGATTTACGCAACTATTGGGCAAAAAAAGCTAAACGGACAGCTTAATTTTCAAATACTCGTCGAAATCTTGATCCACACACTTCAATTGAAGATTACACAATCTTCTATCTGACAAAAAAGCCCCGTAACAGTTCACTTAAAAGTAAACTGTTACGGGGCTTCAGAATAATAAAAATGACTTTTATTTTTTAAAAAGCTTGATTAACATCTTCAATCATAATTTTAACTGATTCCAGCCCTGAACCGGCTAAATACCAAACACTAGGGTCTAAAGAAATCACTTTTTGATTTTTACCAGCAGTGGTTTGTTTCACTAACGCATTATTCGCCACATTATTTTGGCTGTCATCGCCACCAATTGCTTTAGTACGATCCACTACAAAAATGATGGCTGGATTTTTTTCTAACACGTATTCATAAGAAACATTTTGACCGTGGGTAGAAGCTTTAATTGTGTCGTCGGCTTCTTTAAAGCCAAAAGTATCGTGAACAATACCAAAACGTGATCCTTTGCCATAAGCTGAAATACTACCTTCATTGGCTAATAGCACTAATGCCGTACCACTATCAGCCGCTTTTTTCTTAGTGGCTTCAATCTGTTCTTGTAAAGCTGCAATTTCCTTTTTGGCTTTATCTTCTTTGCCAAAAATTTTAGCAATGGCATTGACTTGGTTTTGAATTGATTTCCAAGTGTCTTTGTTATCCGTAGAAAAGAAAACCGTTGGCGCAATTTTCGCCAAATCTTCTTGAAAATCCCGTTGACGTCCAGAAATAATAATCAAATCTGGTTTCAGCGCATTAATTTTTTCTAAATCAGGCTCTTTAATTCCCCCGGCTGACTCCACCTTTTGATAAGCTTTTAAAAAGTCAGGTAAATTATTCGTAGCCGCTCCTACTACTTTATCGCCTACACCTAAAACGTTCATTGTATCTAAGGCACTATTATCAAAAACCACTACTTTTTCCGGTGCTTTTGGTACCGTTATTTCTCCGTTAGCATCTTGAATGGTTACCTCACTTTTTGTTTGCGCTTGGCTATCTTTTGATCCATCTGTTTTAGCAGCACTATTACTGCAACCCGCTAAAATCATTAGCGCTACTGCTGTTAGCATAAAAACTGTTTTTTTCATCATATCCTCCTAAAAAATTATTGATAAGCGTCTAAACGCTAGTATCTGTATCAAAATACATACAAACTCGTTTACCCATTAACTCACAAACGCGTACGTCCATCTCATAAAGCTCGCCCAAAACTGCTGATGTGATAACTTCTTCCACCGGTCCTTTTTTGAAGATGGCTCCATCTTTCATCGCCACGATAGTATCGGCAAAAGCCGCTGCAAAATTAATATCGTGAATTACTAAGAAGATCGTTTTCCCAGTTTCTTTGACTAATTTTTTTAATAAACGCATCATCTGATTGGCATGATTCATATCCAAATTATTTAACGGTTCATCTAACAATATATATTCGGTATCTTGCGCTAAAATCATCGCAATATAGGCTCGTTGTAATTGTCCGCCAGATAAATTTTGCAATTCATTTTCAGCTAAATCACTTAGAGCCATTGCTTTTAATGCATCTGAGATGATTTGTTGATCTGTTTCATTTAATTTTCCTCGTGTATAAGGAAAACGCCCAAAAGCGACTAATTCAGCTACCGTTAGACGGGCTTGCACTTGATTATTCTGTTTCAAAATGGCTAAACGCTTAGCCAATTCTTTGGAGTGCCAAGTGCGAATTTCGCCATTATCAATAAAAAGTTCACCAGAAAAATCTTGTTGTAGACGACTCATGATACTCAATAACGTACTCTTACCAGCACCATTGGGACCAATAAATGCAATCAATTCGCCTTTAGGTAACTGCAATCCAATTTTATCTAATACGATTTTTTGTTGATACTTTTTACTTACTTCTTTTAGCTCAATCATGCCTTTTTCCTTTCTATAACTAATTTGGCAATAAAAAATAGGCCACCGATAAATTGAATTAAAATACTAATTGTGGTGTTCAAGCCAAATACTTGTTCTAATAAAAATTGTCCGCCAATTAAAAAAATAATTGCAATTAGACTCGCTCCCACAAAAAGTTGCCGATGATTCGCTTTTGGAAAAACTTCATAGCTGATAGTTGCAATAATAAAACCTAAAAAGATAGTTGGCCCTACTAAAGCAGTTGCAACTCCGATTGCAGCAGCGATTAGAAATAGCATTATCTTTTGCAATCGCGCTACTGAAATGCCAAGATTAACAGCCAAATCAACCCCTAATCTTAACGCATCTAATTCCGGTGAAAAGTACCAGAAAAAACTAACAATCAACAAAAGTAAACCGGCACTAAGTAATAAATGATTGCCTAAAACATTGCTGAAACTGGCAAAAAGCCTACCTTGTAATAAATCATATTCGTTTGGATCCATTAGAACTTGTAAAAAAGTACTGATGCTACCAAATAAACTAGAAGCAATCATTCCCACCATTAAAAGTGTAAATAAATCTTTACCAGATTTACCTAAAAAGAAGGTGATAAAAAGTACGCTAAGCCCTGCCATTAAGGTAATATTTAATAAAAACAAAGCGATAGACTTTTCTGCTAAGACGCCTACACCACCAACAAGAAAAAACAAAAGCGTTTGCACTGTCACGTATAGCTGATCGATTCCTAAAATGCCAGGAGTTAAAAACTTATTTTGCGTTAGCGTTTGAAAACTAATCGTGCTAACTGTCGACAAAATAGCGACTAAAATAAAAGCAACGATTTTTTTGCCCCGCAAAGAAAAGGCAAAAGACCAATTTCCATAAGTACCATAACTAAGATAGAGGACTAAAAATAAACCCGCACATAACGCCAATGCTAAAATTTTGTGACTATCTTTTTTCATGTAAAATTGCGCCTCCTCACAATTAGCAGCAAAAAGATAATACCGCCAATAACACCCACCACTACGCTTACAGGTAATTCATAGGGCCTAATGAGGTTGCGGGCAAGTAAATCACAAATCAATAAAAAGTTTGCCCCCCAAATACCAGTAAATGCTAAAGAATGATTCAAATGATCACCAAAATACCAGGTTACCAGATTGGGGACAACAATTCCTAGAAATGGTACACTTCCTACCATGATTAATACCACACTTGAACCTAGTGCGACTAAACCTAAAATGACAAACTGCATTCCTTTGACATTCACGCCCAAATTTTGCGCTAAATCATCACCTAAACTTAACACCATAATTTGTTGCAATAGTAAAAAAATAATAATAAATACCGGAATGGTTAAATAAATTAAGCGATAATCTTCTTTCATAACCGTTGCAAAATTACCTTGCAACCAAGAAGACATATTTTGTACTAACTGAAATTGATAACCAAAAAAATTGGCGACCGCCCCGATAATATTGCCAAACATCATACCGGTTAACGGGACGATTAGAGGGTTATTTTTTGGTAGTAATCGTGTTAAAAAGAGAAAGGCTAAAACACCAGCATAGCTAAAAATAAAAGCGACCAAAGAGCGCTGCCAAATACTACTATTAGGCATAAATAACATTACTAACAAGATTCCTAAACGAGCAGAATCCATCATACCAATCGAACTAGTCGAAACAAAACGATTTTGTAGTACTTTTTGCATGACTAAACCACAGATACTTAACATGCTTCCCGCCAATATTATACTTACACTACGGGGTAATCTTGTTTCTTCCATTAGAAGCCACTGACTTTTTGTCCCTTGTAGTAAACCTGTCAAACTCATCTTTCCTACACCACTAAAAATGGAAAGAAAAAATAAAATGACAAGTAAAAAGATTCCTAATTTTTTCACAAGCATATTCCTAACTATCTAATTGATAATGATTCTCACTTTCAATTAACTATACGCAAAAATAAGTAAAATGACAATAGTATTTTGCTGTTTTTTTATCGTTTTCAGCTATCTTTTTTTAAAATACTAAAAAAACTAAAAATGTTGCCGATGCAACAAAACATGCTATACTAACGCCAGAATAAATTTTTGTGAGGTGGACAATTTTGAAACGACAACAATTGTTAATGAGTCAGCTAATGGATTTAACAAATGAATTAGTATGGCTTAATCGACCTAAAATGGAACAAGCACTAAACGGTTATAAGTTAAACGAAATTGACTTAATTGAAAAAATTGGCTTAATTCCTGAACCCAATGTCACTAAACTTGCTGCTGCTACTTACATGACCCGTGGTGCTATTAGCAAACTTACTAAAAAGCTAACAGAAAAAAATTTGATTGAAAGTTATCAACTACCAACAAACAAAAAAGAAATTTATTTTCGCCTAACGAGTCAAGGTGAACAAGTCAATCAAATTCACCAAGCGTTGCATCAAAGTTTTGCAAATCGTGATCAAGAAGTTTTTACCAATATGACCGAGGAAGAATTTGACACAATTTTCCGTTTTATCGGACGATATCGGCAACATCTAAAAAAAGTCGTTCGGCCCGCTAATACAAAATCAGGCTCTAAAAATAATAATTGATTAAAAATGCTCAGTTAGAATATTTTTCTAGCTGAGCATTTTTTGTTGACAAGGAAACATAAAAGTCTTACACTCATTTTTGTTAACGAAGAAACAAAAACATTGGAGGCTTTTTTATGAATCGTACTAATACAAACAAACACGCTTTAATTTTTGGATTTATCTCAGTCTTTTTAACAGGAGTAGGATTAACAATTGTCAATCCAGTCGTGCCTTTTTTAGTGGCCCCTTATGTTATGCCAAGTCAACAAGCAACAATCATAACATTTTTAGCAGCCGCTTATGCTGCAGCACTATTTTTTGCTGCCCCTGTTTTGGGTGCATTAAGTGATCATTTTGGCAGACGGCCAGTCTTGCTTATTAGTTTACTAGGAGCAGCTCTTGGCTACCTCATTTTTGGCATTGGCGGTTCACTTTGGTGTTTATTTTTAGGTCGGATTATCGATGGACTGACCGGTGGGGAAATCGCAGCGATTTTTGCTTACTTCGCTGACATTACTCCTTCACAAAAAAGAACACAATATTTTGGTTGGATTAGTGCAACTGTAGGTATTGGGACAGCTCTTGGTCCGGTTATCGGCGGTGTTTTAGCCACTTTTGGTAATAGCGTACCATTTTTTATTGGCGCTATCATTTGCTTATTAAATGCCGGTTATGGCTTCATTTTTATGCCAGAAACTTTACCCCTGAACCAAAGAAATCACAATATGTCGTGGCACCACTTATCTCCCATCAGACAGTTAACTAAAATTTTAACGCTACCTGTTATCAATCGTATTTTGTTCACTGGATTTTTACTTTGGTTACCAAATGGCGGTCTACAAGCAATTTTTTCACAATTTTCAATCGATACATTTGCTTGGAAACCAGCCTTAATCGGCTTAATATTTGCTATGATGGGTATTTTAGATATTTTTTCGCAAAGTTTAATTATGCCTTTTCTTTTGCAGCATTTTTCGGATCAAAAAATTATTTCTTTAGGAATGATTGCTGAAGTTTTGGGGTATTTTTTTATTGGAACTGCTTATCTTACTCATGCTTCTAGTATATTTGTTGGCGGAATGATACTTTTTAGTCTCGGTGATGCCATTTTTGGGCCTGCTTTTAATGGACTTTTATCAAAAATGACAGCTGAAAGCAGCCAAGGGCAAGTTCAAGGAGGTGCTCAAAGTATTCAATCATTAGCCCGAATTATTGGCCCTTTACTAATTGGTCAACTTTATCGGCTCACACCTTTAAGCCTCGCTCTTTCAGGTATAATTTTTATTTTATGCGCACTTTTCTCCTTGAAACAATTAGAAATTCATTCTCGCTGAAAAAAGAACGTAAAAAAGTAGGTGTGACAAGATCTTGTCACACCTACTTTTTTACAAATAAATGGTATTTCAGAAACCACTTCTTATTAAACAAGCCGAAATTTTGAAAAAAATTTAAGTAGCAATTTAATGAAATTCCTTCTTATTTCTTGAAACTGTCCATTTCTATCACAGCATCTTTACGTATTAACATTAGCTGTTTAAGCTCTTCAAGATCTTCTAAAGTAGCTTGATTTCGGATGAAGGATCTTGATGTACTACGATTTCTTAAATATTTTGCACGTTCTTTATTCTTTTCCTGCCAACGTTTATTTGCTTCAGTTTGAGCATTTTTTTCCGTCATAATTACTCCCCCTTGCTTAATTCAATGAAAATAAGTGACCACACCACCTCAATGAATGAAATTTCCTTATTGTTAAAAGTTAGAATTAACTACATAAGCGATAAAATTAACAATAAGATAGCCAAATATTTATTTCCTTACTAAATGAAATAAAACTACCGTAACCTCCTGAGGTATTAATTTCATTAATACGTAAACCACAGAAATAGAAAAATAATAATCGCCTTTTTATATCCACTAACATTTCCTTTACTCATTACAAATTAAATTATTCTATTGATAAGATAAAAAGTCAATCGTTTAATTAGCTGCACTTCTGGTGAAAAGGATATTATCCCTCTTTTCATACTAAAAAAGACCCCAGACATAAGTCTGGAGTCTTCAAACAATTCAGTGATTATTTGTTTTTCAAGTTGTAGAATGCGTTAACGCCTTTGTATTCAGCAACTTCGCCTAATTGGTCTTCGATACGTAATAATTGGTTGTATTTAGCAATCCGGTCAGTACGTGAAAGAGAACCAGTTTTGATTTGGCCAGCGTTTGTTGCAACAGCGATATCAGAGATTGTTGAATCTTCTGTTTCACCAGAACGGTGAGAAACAACTGCTGTGTAACCAGCTTCTTTAGCCATTTCAATAGCGTTGAATGTTTCTGTTAATGTACCGATTTGGTTAACTTTGATAAGGATTGAGTTACCAACGTTACGTTCGATACCTTCAGATAATTTTTCAGTATTTGTAACGAATAAATCGTCACCTACTAATTGAACTTTATCGCCTAGTTCAGCTGTTAATTTTTCCCAGCCATCCCAGTCGTTTTCGTCCATACCATCTTCAATAGTGATGATGAATGGATATTTTTCAACTAATTCTTTCAAGTAAGCTACTTGTTCTTCAGAAGTACGTTTTGCTCCGCCTTCACCTTCGAATTTAGAATAGTCGTAAACACCGTTTTCGTAGAATTCAGAAGCTGCACAGTCAAAACCTAAGCGTACATCGTCGCCGATTTTGTAGCCAGCTTTTTCAACTGCTTTAACGATTGTTTCAACAGCATCTTCAGTACCTTCAAAACGAGGTGCGAAACCACCTTCATCACCGACTGAAGTTTCTAAGCCGCGTTCTGATAAGATAGATTTCAATGCGTGGAATACTTCAGCACCCATACGCAAGCCTTCTTTAAATGTAGGAGCACCTACAGGCAAGATCATGAATTCTTGGAATGCGATTGGCGCATCTGAGTGAGAACCACCATTGATGATGTTCATCATAGGAGTTGGCAACACTTTAGTATTGAAACCGCCTAAGTAGTGGTATAAAGGTACTTCCAAGTAGTCAGCAGCTGCACGAGCAACAGCGATTGAAACGCCTAAAATTGCGTTGGCACCTAATTTACCTTTGTTAGGAGTTCCGTCTAATTCGATCATTGCTTTGTCGATCGCCATTTGGTCACGAACATCGTAGCCAATGATAGCTTCTGCAATAATGTTGTTTACGTTGTCTACGGCTTTTTGAACGCCTTTGCCGCCGTAACGAGATTTGTCGCCATCACGTAATTCAACGGCTTCGTATTCACCAGTTGAAGCACCTGAAGGAACCATACCGCGACCAAAAGCACCTGATTCTGTGTATACTTCTACTTCGATTGTTGGGTTACCACGTGAATCAAGGACTTCGCGTGCGTAAACATCAGTAATAATTGACATGTTTGTCTCTCTCCTTTGATTTGTATTTCAAAAGGGTTAAAACCCTTCATCCACAATTTTAGTGAATTTTGTGCATTTCTGCAAATCAAAACTCAGCTTTTTAATGTTGTTGTTAGATTACTTAACTGCATCTAATAAGGCTAAGAATGAATCAGCTTGTAAGCTTGCGCCACCGACTAATGCGCCGTCAACGTTTTCTTTTGCCATATATTCTGCAATGTTTTCAGGTTTAACTGAACCGCCGTATTGAATACGTACTTTATCAGCTACTTCTGAACCGTATAATTTTGCAACAGTTTGACGTACCACGCCACAGATTTCGTCTGCGATGTTGGCATCAGCAGATTTACCAGTACCGATTGCCCAGATTGGTTCATAAGCAATTACCATGCTTGAAACTTGTTCAGCAGATAAATCGGCTAAACCGGCAGTGATTTGTCCTTCGATCCATTCAGCAGTTTTTCCTGCTTCATAAGTTTCTAAAGATTCACCACAGCACAAGATTGGTGTCATACCGTTAGCAAAAATTGCTTTGGCTTTTTTATTGATTTCTTCGTCTGTTTCATGGAAATATTCACGACGTTCAGAGTGACCAATAATCACATATTGGACGCCAAGGTCTGCAATAGCAGCTGGTGAGTTTTCACCAGTGAATGCTCCTTCGTTTTCCCAGTAGCAGTTTTGAGCAGATAATTGAACATCAGAATCTTTTAAGCTCCAAGCTAATGGTGCTAAAAATAATGCTGGTGAACCAATCACAGAATCTACAACATCTTTTGAAGGAACAGCTGATTTCACTGCTTCTGCAAAGCTTTGTGCTTCTGATAATGTTTTATTCATTTTCCAGTTACCCGCGATAATTGGTTTACGCATTTTGTGCAACTCCTCTTTTTAAATTAAACAGTAATATTCCTATTACGTTTTAAATTATTTATCGTTAATGGCAGCTAAACCTGGTAATGTTTTACCTTCTAATAATTCTAAAGAAGCACCGCCACCAGTTGAGATGTGAGTAAATTTGTCTGCAAAGCCTAATTGTTCCGCAGCCGCTGCAGAGTCCCCACCACCGATGATTGTTGTTGCATCTTCAAGGTTTGCGATAGCTTCACATACACCAATTGTACCATTAGCGAAGTTAGACATTTCAAAAACACCCATAGGTCCGTTCCAAACAACAGTTTTTGCACCTGCTAATGTTTCAGCAAACAAAGCGATTGAAGCAGGACCAATGTCTAATGCCATTACGTCGCCTTCAATTTCTCCTTCAACTGTTTGTGTTGGGACATCATTTGAAAATTCTGCTGCACAGATATTGTCAATTGGTAAGACTAATTTGTCGCCAGCTTTTTCGATTAAGCTTTTTGCTAAGTCGATTTTGTCTGTTTCAACTAATGATTTACCAATTTTCATGCCTTTAGCTGCGTAGAAAGTATATGTCATACCGCCGCCGATCAAAATTTTGTCAGCTTTTGGAATCAAGTTTTCAATTACGCCAATTTTATCTGATACTTTTGCGCCACCAAGGATAGCAACCATTGGACGTTTAGGATTTTCAACAGCTTCACCGATGAATTTGATTTCTTTTTCCATTAAGAAGCCAGCAACAGTTGGGATACCAGTTGAAGCAATCCCTACGTTAGAAGCATGAGCACGGTGAGCAGTACCGAATGCATCGTTTACAAATACATCACCTAAAGAAGCCCAATATTTACCTAATTCAGCGTCATTGCCGCTTTCTTTTTTGCCGTCGATGTCTTCAAAACGAGTGTTTTCAAATACTAATACATCGCCATCTTGCATATTTGCAATTGCGTCTTCTAATTCTTTACCGCGTGTTTCAGGTACAAATGTTACATCTTTACCTAATAATTCACCTAAGCGTTTTGCAACTGGAGCTAAAGATTTACCTTCTTTATCTTCTTGTGTTTTCACACGACCTAAGTGAGAGAATAAAATTGCTTTACCGCCGTTGTCGATAACGTATTTGATTGTTGGTAATGCAGCTTTGATACGAGTATCATCTCCGATTACACCATCTTTTAAAGGAACGTTAAAGTCAACACGGACTAAAACTTTTTTATCTTTTAATTGAATGTCTTCGATTGTTTTTTTAGCCATCTTTAAAATTTGCCTCCTAAATTTATTTCATAAAAAAAGCGGAGAAGCGCGTCGCTTCCCCGCTTTAAAAAGTACTACATTAGATTACGCAAAGGCGCAGATCTTATAATTTAGCGAAGTATTCTAAAGTACGAACTAATTGTGCAGTGTAAGACATTTCGTTGTCATACCAAGCAACAGTTTTAACTAATTGTTTGCCACCAACTGTCAATACTTTAGTTTGAGTTTCGTCAAATAATGAACCGTAAGTCATACCAACAATATCAGAAGATACGATTTCGTCAGTGTTGTAACCATAAGATTCGTTAGATGCTTCTTTCATCGCTGCATTTACTTCATCAGCAGTAACTTCTTTGTCAAGAACTGTTACTAATTCAGTTAATGAACCAGTTGCGATTGGAACACGTTGTGCAGCGCCGTCTAATTTACCGTTCAATTCTGGGATTACTAAGCCGATAGCTTTAGCAGCACCAGTTGTGTTAGGAACGATGTTTTCAGCAGCAGCACGCGCACGACGGAAGTCGCCTTTAGGGTGTGGTCCATCTAAAGTCATTTGGTCGCCAGTGTAAGCGTGGATAGTTGTCATTAAACCTTCAACAACACCAAATTTGTCATTTAAAGTTTTAGCCATAGGAGCTAAACAGTTAGTAGTACAAGAAGCACCAGAGATAACTGTTTCTTTACCAGTTAATGTTTCATGGTTAACGTTATAAACGATTGTTGGTACGTCGTTTCCACCAGGAGCTGTAATAATAACGCGTTTAGCGCCACCTTTTAAGTGTAATTCAGCTTTTTCTTTAGAAGTGAAGAAACCTGTTGATTCCAACACGATATCTACGCCTAGGTCGCCCCAAGGTAATTCTTCAGGGTTACGGTTAGATAAAACTTTAACTTCTTTACCGTTTACAGTGAAAGAACCGTCGTTTACTTCAACAGAACCGTTGAAACGTCCTTGAGTTGTATCGTATTTTAATAAATGAGCTAACATTTTAGCATCTGTCAAGTCATTGATTGCAACAACTTCAATTCCTTCTACATCTTGGATACGACGGAATGCTAAACGACCGATACGTCCAAAACCATTGATACCTACTTTAACTGTCATATTGCGATTTCCTCCTTATGAAAATCAGGTTTTTTATTTTAAAGGGTTACCCCTTTTAAAATCTCATTAGCAGCAGCTTCATCGGTTAGAAGCCACGTTTGTTTTGGTGCATTTTGCATATAGGCATTAATTGCTTTGGCTTTACTTTTGCCACCAGCAATAGCCAAAATAATTGGCACCTTTTGTAAATCTTTTAATTGTAAACCAATACGCGGGACTTTATAAACCACTTTGCCAGTTTCATCAAAGAAATAGCCAAATGATTCTGCAACTGCATTGGCTTTTTTTAACATCAAGATTTCTTTTTCACTCATCTTGCGTCTAGCCGCCATATGCAGTGCCCGTCCAATACTATGAATAACACAGTTGGCATGGCTTATCAAGTTTAAGACCTCCAGAATCGAAGGCTCTTTCATCAACGAACGATACGTATCTGAACTGAGTTGCTCTGGGACATATAATGCCCGATGTTCCCCATTAGACCTCATAGCCATCATAGCAGAAACTGAGTTGGCTTGTACAGTCAGAGCTTCTCCAATACCACCTCTGGCTGGAACAAAAAGGTTATGTCGTTCGTCACTTTCAAGGTTTGTCAAACATTCCGCAACTTGGGCCATCGTTGTCCCACCCATAACTGCGATAATATTTTTGCCTTCTGGTAAAAGTAAATCCAAAGATTCATTTAGACTTTCACCAAAGTTTTTCACGACTTTTTCTTGACGATCGCTATCTCCTGCAGAAATGACGCAACGTGTAATGCCAAAATAATTGGCCAACTGCTTTTCCAATTGATGCATACCAAATAATTGATCCATGACTTTGCCTAAATCAGTAAAAACTTTTTCACCAGTTTTAGTTAAACTCATCCCACTTTTGGTGACATCAATTAACGCCAATCGTTTTAATAGATCGGTTTCAGTTCGTAAAACCCGTTCGGTCATATTTAAACTATCTGCTAAATTACGGCGACCAATAGGCTGCATCCAATAAATGTTGCGCAAAATCTTATACCGTTCTTGCAAAACATGGAGGATATCAGGAGCAACTGCTTCGATCAATTTTAAGTCATCAAGCATGATTACTCTCCTTTTAACGGTGGACGCTTTTCGTCCATCGTAGACCTATTTCGACCCATCAAGACCAAAAAAAATTTCCTGTAGGTCAAAATCCATTAACCTTACGGAAGTAATAGTACCATTTTCATGGCGAATGTGCAACTAAAACGCGAAGAAAAAATCCCGCTAAATTCACTTCTTTTCAGTAAAATCGCTTTACTAATTGATTTGACGCTAAGTGATATCTTGCACAACCTAATTAAAATAAAAAAAACACAACTAATTTGTGCAATAGTATAATTGATCTTAGGAAAAATAATAAGAATCATTTCCGAAATATTCATTTCCTTTAAAAATCATGTTAAAATAACTCAGTGGTTGTGAGAGCGTTTTTTCTCCCAACAGAAAAGCAGAATGATTCTTTTCGCTTATTACCAACGCAAATTCATTTATAGCGCTGACACCAAAGCCTTTTGTAGTTCTGTTTCATTTTTTATCAAATAAGATGGTCCTTTTACCAT
The DNA here is from genome assembly GCF_051713765.1 of Enterococcus sp. DIV0755b. NCBI lineage: Bacteria > Bacillati > Bacillota > Bacilli > Lactobacillales > Enterococcaceae > Enterococcus > Enterococcus sp. DIV0755b. Next base: position 2,325,402 of record NZ_JBIOQN010000001.1, read on the forward strand.
AAAAAAAGACATCTTCTTAGCTAGAAGATGTCAGTGACGCGCTCTAAGGGAATCGAACCCCTGTCTCAAGAACCGGAATCTTACGTGATATCCACTACACTAAGAGCGCCGAACACATGTTAGTTTAGCTAATAATCAGAATAAAATCAAGAGGAAAATACATGAAATTTCAACAAAGTTTTTCACAAAAACAAAAACAATCGCAAAAGCTTGCTATGACGCAGTCGTTACAGCAATCGATTCAAGTTTTACAATTTTCAATTGATGAATTAGCTGAATTTGTTGAAACACAAGCGATGGAAAATCCATTAATTGAAGTTTCAGAAGCAAATTATGCGCTAACTTATTCAAAACCTCGTTCTTCTAGTGGCGAAGAATTAAATTATTTAAGTCAAATCCCCGATGATCGAATTTCATTATTTGAGTATTTACTCGATCAAGTTCATTTGAATTATCGTGATACTTTTTTACGGGATATTGTTTTATTTTTAATCGAATACATTGATTTAAACGGTTTTTTGACGATTGATTTAGCAGAAGTGGCAAATAAAATGCAAGCTACAAAAATTCAAGTCTTAGATGCATTGACTTTACTACAACAATTAGATCCAGCAGGCGTCGGGGCTCGTAATTTACAAGAATGCTTAATGTTACAAACAGAGCGGGATGATACTGCGCCTAATTTAGCATATCTTATTTTAGAAGAACACTTTGAAGAATTGGTCAATCGTAAATGGCCTGAATTAGCTAAAAAACTAATAATCCCAATCAGTGAAGTGCAAGAAGTATTTGACTATATTCAAACGCTAACCCCCACTCCTGGTGCTAGCTTTGGTACAACAGATGGCCTTTATATTATTCCCGATTTAACTGTTAAAGTGAATGCCAATGGTAAAATCAAGATCTCCAGCAATCGTCGGGGCATGCCAGAGATGCACTTTCAGCAAAGCTATTTTGACCAGATGACTAAAAAAGCCGATGATGAGACTAAAAAGTATTTAAATGAAAAGAAACAAGATTTCGAATCACTAAAAAAGATGGTCCAACAGCGTGGCGATACGATTTTACGGGTAGGACAAGCAATTATTACCCACCAACAAGCGTTTTTCTTAGATGAACAGCGCCCAATCAAGCCTTTAATTTTAAAAGATATCGCCGAAGAATTAGATATTCACGAGTCTACTGTCAGTCGAGCCGTGAATGGAAAATATTTAGAAACGGATTTTGGCATCTTTGAATTAAAACACTTCTTTAGCCAAAAAGTTGGCATTCAAAATGAAAGTGGCGAAGATTTGTCTACTGATAATGTGAAGACTCGTTTACAAACCCTAGTCGCAGAAGAAGATAAAAATAAACCATTATCTGATCAAAAATTAGTCGATTTACTAAAAGCTGAAGGAATTGAAATTTCCCGCCGTACAGTCGCTAAGTATCGCGACGCTTTAAAAATCCCCAGCTCTAGTAAACGCAAACGCTTTGACTAGCCTCACGTCTTATTAAAAGAGCCCCTATGCATTTAGATTTTCTTTTAAGAAAATCTCATGCGCAGGGGCTTTTACATTTTTTATTCGTTTGGTTTTCTTTCCGGACTCACCCACGTCCCACTACCATATCCCATAATTGTTTTGATGGCAGGAATTAATGTCGTTAAAATTGTTAACGCGTTCATCATCCAATACAGAAGCATATAAAATGGTGCAAAAATAAAGTAACGCAATTTTCTACCATTGTCATCGATAAATAAGGCAGCGCCAAGTTGTAAAAAGCCTGCTACCATTTGGAAGTTAACAAAGATAAAAGCCATCGCAAACATATGAAAAATCCGTTCATAGTTTTGAGTTACAAGAAAATACAATAAGGTTATAACAAAAATCAAACTTGAGAACCAAAAGAAAAGTGACCAGAGAATACTTAAGGTTTGATCGATGAACATCACCAACTGATTAAAATGTTTAATCGGATGTAAGGCGATTTTAGGAAAATTAGTCAACCAGACTTCAGTACCACCTTTTGCCCAGCGCTTACGTTGGCGGTAAAGCATTGAAAGTGTATCTGGCACCATCATATAAAACATAATATCCGGCGCAAAAACCGGTACCCAGCCTAAGAGTTGCTCATCCCAAGCAATACTGATGTCTTCTGTAGCACGATCTTGGCGAAATAATCCTGCATCTAACAGCGCTGTTTTCCGATACATCGTGTTAGCACCACTAAAAGCATACATTGTATTTAATGTTCCTTGTTGGCTACGCTTAATTACCCCAACAATACTTGAAAATTCTACGGTTTGTGCTTTTTCAATAATTTTTGAACGATTTAAAACGTCCATGTTACCAGTAACCGCACCAATATTATCATCGTTTGAGGTCTTAAAATAATTGATATATTTGCCCAGTGCATCAGGCTCAGGAATTGTATCCGCATCATTACTTAAAATAAATTCACCATTAGAAAAAGCAAAACCAATATCAAAAGCGTGGGCTTTTCCTTTATTTTTTTCAATCGTGATTACCCGTAAACGCTCTTCTTGTGCTGCTAAGTCGGCTAGAATCTGAGGTGTTTTGTCCGTTGAGCCGTCGTCTACTACTAATACTTCATAATTTGAATAATTTAATTCATGAAGTAAATAATGTAACGTTTTTTCAATTACAACTTCTTCATTGTGAGCTGGAACCATAATGGAAACACAGGGCTGATCAAAAGGGGTAATCTCTTTAAAATCTAGTTTCTGATAGCGAAATAAAAAGCGGTAACTCACCACCCCAATAAACCACATAAATGCACCTAAAATTGGGTAGGTAAAGAGAATAAATAAGATCACATTTAATACAAAATCGAGATATGTATTACCAGTTTGTAGGAGTTTCATTTATTTTCCTCCTCTTTTAAGGCTGTAGCTAATTCCTCTTTTGTAATATTTTTTTCTGGTGGTATAGAATAAGTCTTTTGGACAACGCGTTTTTCAATTGGCCCAAAACGTTTCGTATAAAACTCCTCTAAAGCATGTCTTTTTCTTAGCATTGCATTAAAGTCATAAGTAAATTCCTGGCTGTACTTATCTTTTATACGCCGATTACTCCGCAATGTCATCAGCACAGTAAAAATTGTAGCGGCAATAAAAAATAGCACAAAGACTTTTAATAAAAAGTAAAACGTGTCAATACCTTCTTGGTAGTACCAAACCGGTTTTACATTTTTATAATGTCGTAACAATGTAGAGGTTACAGTCCAATACATAGGAATCACGACTCCAAGCCAAGCAATTATTGTCAGAATGATTGTACGTAATTTTAGCCAAAAGTGACCTTTTTCAAAAAATTTGTCCTCAAAAACCGTATTTTCGTCTTTTTTAGCTGCTGTTTCTGACTTCAATTCTTCTTTTTTTTCTTTCACAAGCATACCTCCCTTTCATTTTAGTATTTCGTATGTAATAAAAATTTGCAAATTAAACGGGTTTTGTTAAAATTAAAAATTATTCCTTTTGCTATAAAAATAGCACTCCACAAAAGTTAGCGTTTTGGTCTAACTTTTGTGGAGTGCTTTAAAATAAATTTTTCTTTTTGCTAATTTTATTACTCGTCTTCATCATCGTCATCAAAGTCATCTAAATCATCGTCATCATCGATAATGGTTAGATCTTCTTCGATGTTTCCAGGGACTTCTTCTTCGTCATCAGAATTATCGTCGGCGCCAATTTCTTGTAAGTCGCTGTTGTAAGCTGAGATTTCTTCATCATCTTCATCATCATCGTCATACAATTCTTTGTCGTCTTCCTCATCTTCTGGATCAGCGTCTTCTGGATCATCATCGTTATAGTCGATAGCATCTTCATCGTCGTTAATAAAGGCATTAACCTTTTTACGTTTACGTTTGCGTGGTGTGTCTTCTTCGTCTTCATCAAGACCATGAGACAATTCTTCGTCAATTGAATCAATTGCATACCATGAACGCAAGCCCCAACGATTCTCACCTAATGAGATAAAGCTGCCGTCAATGTTTAAATCGGTATAAAATTGGGCCAATGAATCACGAATTTCGCTGTCAGATTTACCCAAATAGGTTTGAATTTGGTTTACTAAATCTGAAAACTCCATTACGTCGCCCTTTTGCTCTAAAATCGCATGAGCCACTTCGATCATGGACAACTCGTTTTTGTTTGCCCCTTCAAATACTGTAATTTCCAAAATAGGACACGTCCTTTCGCAGTCTACGCTTTATCATACAAAAATGTTTTGAAAAAATCAATTTATTTCGCAAAATTATGCTGTGAAATCTAAGCTAATTTGATATTCTTCAACTCGTTCGTCTGCCATGTACAAGTCATAGTCAATAAAAATAGTCCCAGAGGTTGGGCGATCTTTTAAACTAATGTGTAGATTTCGTGTAAATGTGCCAAAGTACATTACCCCATAAGGCGTCGTATAGCTAGTTTCTAATTTTTTCTTATAATCAAATTTTAAACGCAACCGCATTTCCCCTGAACGTGTCAATTGCACGGTCCCATCTGGCATAATCTTAATAATAACAGGAATTTTTTCCCCATTTTCTTGTACTTCTTGATAGCGAATATACAGTTTATCCCCAATTGTCACCAGTTGTCCCGGCAAATCAAAACTAAAATCTTGTACTTCATGATGTTGCTTTACTTTTGTTTTCAGATGGATTGAAACCGGTACGCCATTCTTTAAATCCATTGTTGTATCCTCCACTTCCCACAATCATTGTAAAAAAGTATTTTAAAAAGCCACGATACTTTTCACCTTTAGTTTCATTCTTCACAGTTTTGCCTCTTTTGTCAAACATTGCGTCTATTTTGAGGCCTTCTGTTATTTTTTCAAGTCTTTTTCGTATATAATGAAAGAAAAGTGGAATATTTTTTCTGCGATTAAAAGTTTGTCACAAAAGTCTCCTACTTTTAGCACTTTTTTTAGATGACAACAAAACCAGATATTTAGGAGTTAAGTTATGAATTTAAGTTTAGATCAACCGATTTATGCCAATCAACAGGCTCTTTTGCCTTTTGCCTTAACCGATGTCTTAATAGAAGCGGTCAGTCAAGCCAAACAGCCGCTGCTGCATTTTTGGCAACTGGAAAACACAATGATTTTAGGTATGAAAGATACTCGTGTTTTAAACCTAAAACAAGGAGTAGCTCACTTGCAAAAAGCAGGTTATCCGCCAGTAGTGCGCAGTGCCGGTGGCTTGGGCGTTATAAGTGACGCGGGTATATTAAATATTTCGCTTTTAATTCCCCAAGGTGAACATACCACAAGTTCTGCTTATGAAATGATGTATCACTTAACTAAACTAGCTTTTCCCGAACTTATTATTACGCCTGGTGAAGTTTTTGATTCTTATTGTCCGGGAAGTTATGACTTAAGTTGTAACGGAAAAAAAATCGCTGGTATTGCCCAACGAAAAATTAAAGCAGGAATCGCTATTATGATGTACTTAAGCGTTACTGGCTCGCAACTTACCCGCGGGGAAGTTGTGAGAGATTTCTATTTAACAAGTTTATCAGAAAAATTTGGCCAAGATGGCTATCCGCCGGTAAACCCCACCAGTATGACCACTGTGACTGCGGTCATGGGAGAAGAAGTTTCCATTGCAGAAACAAAGAAACGCTTTGTAAACGCCTTTAGTGCGCTTACAAATGATACAATCAGTTCTATTAATAGTCGTGATTGGCTGAATGAAGCAGATCGACTTGCTACTTATAAAGACAAACTCAGTCACATGATTACCCGCAATCAAATTCTTGATACAATCTAGCTATTCAAATGTAGCTTGTAACTTAAAAATTCATCAACCAAAAGGAGGAACACGATGATGACTTTATATAAGGATCAAAAATTGCCAATTGAAAAAGTTTTTCGCGATCCTGTTCATAACTATATTCACGTTCAACACCAAGTAATTTTAGATTTAATCAACTCAAAAGAAGTGCAACGGCTAAGACGCGTAAAACAGCTAGGGACCTCTTCATTTACCTTTCACGGAGCTGAACACAGCCGTTTTTCTCATTCTTTAGGCGTTTATGAGATTACCCGTCGCATTTGTGATATTTTTGAACGAAATTTTTCGGTTTCAAAAATTGGCGCTGGTGGTTGGGATGACAATGAACGGCTTGTCGCATTATGCGCTGCATTATTACACGATGTCGGCCACGGGCCTTTTTCTCATACTTTTGAACATATCTTTCATACTGATCACGAAAAAATCACAGTTGAAATTATCACCTCGCCTGAAACTGAGGTTTATCAAATTTTAAATAAAGTCGCAGCTGGTTTTCCTGAAAAAGTTGCCAGTGTCATTACCCATGACTATCCCAATCCCCAAGTTGTCCAGATGATTTCTAGTCAAATTGATGCCGATCGAATGGATTATTTGTTACGGGATGCTTATTTTACCGGCACTGAATACGGCACCTTTGATTTAACTCGTATCTTGCGGGTCATTCGTCCTTATGAAGGTGGTATTGCTTTTTCGATGAATGGGATGCATGCGGTGGAAGATTACATTGTTAGTCGTTATCAAATGTATGTCCAAGTCTATTTCCACCAAGTTTCCCGGAGTATGGAAGTCTTATTGGAACATCTATTAAATCGTGCCCATGAACTTTATAACGAAAATTCAGATATGTTCCAACAACACTCACAACTATTAATTCCCTTTTTAAAAGAAGACTTTACTTTAGCCGATTATCTGAAGCTTGATGATGGTGTTTTAATCACTTATTTTATTCAGTGGGTGGATGAAGACGATGCGATTTTAAGTGACTTAGCTAATCGCTGGTTATCGCGAAAACCATTAAAATCGGCAAAATTTAAAGAAAATCAAACTGCTTTAATTGAAAAACTATGTAAATTAGTCGAAGAAGTCGGCTACAATCCCAAGTACTATACCGCCATCAATTCCAGCTATGATTTGCCTTATGATTTTTACCGGCCAAAATCTGGTGTCCATCGTACCCAAATCGAATTGCAACAAAAAGATGGCACCTTAGTCGAACTTTCAAAAGTCAGTCAACTTGTTGCCGCCTTAGCCGGCCAAAAAACTGGCGATCATCGCTATTACTTTCCAAAAGAGATGGTCGATCGTACTTTACAAGATAATTATGATTTATTTAGCGAAACCTATGCTGAATTTGCCCGCCATATTAAAAATGGTGAATTAGTAGAATAACTGCATTAAATTTAACTCCCTTTACTTCACTACTAGAAAAGGGAGTTTTCTTTTAGTAGAATAGAACACGTATCTTGTCACTTTAAGACAATTTCAGTAGCAAAAATAAATAAAGTGATTCATTTTAGGAGGATTTTCATGAGTATCAAACTAGTTGCAATTGATATTGACGGCACTTTACTCGATAGTGCTGGTCAATTAAGTGAAGGCGTCAAAAAAGCACTACAAGAAGCCAAACAAAAGGGTATCCGCATCGTTTTATGTACCGGTCGTCCCCTTCCTGGTGTAACAGAGTATTTAAAGGCATTAGATTTATTAAGTGCTGATGATTATGTGATTACCTATAACGGTTCGTTGGTGCAAAACGTCGCTACCCAACACACTGTTTTTTCAGCCAACTTAACGAAAAATGATTATTTAAAAATCAATTACATCGCTCAAAAATTAGGCGTCCATTTCCATGTTTCAGGTGTCGATGCCATTTTCACAGCCAATCGCAATATCAGTCCATATACGGTTCACGAATCAACGTTGGTTCACATGCCCATTAAATATCGTACTTCCGATGAAATGATCCATAACGATTACGAAATGATTAAAATGATGATGATTGATGAACCCGAAATTTTAGATCATGCCATTACCCAACTACCAGCTGAATTTAAAGAACAATATAATATTGTAAAAAGTGCTCCTTTTTATTTGGAAATCTTACACAAAGGTGCCAATAAAGGCATTGCCTTAAAAAAACTGGCCGAACACTTAGCGATTGAACAGGCAGAAGTAATGGCAATTGGCGATAATGAAAATGATATGGCAATGTTGGAATACGCTGGAATTGGCGTTGCCATGCAAAACGCCGTGGAAAAAACTAAAGCCGTTGCTGACTATATTACCACGGCTTCAAACGACGAAGACGGGGTTAAAGAAGCTATCGAAAAATTCTGCTAATAAAAAATGTTCCCTCCGTTATTAAACACCATTAAAAAAGTAATAGCTTTACAGGCAATAAACTATAAAAAAACACGACCAAAAAACAAATGATGTTTTCTGGTCGTATTTTTAGTTGTTTTGATAATTTTTAGACGCTTTAAACTTTTCTTTGGGTTTCAAAAATTTTGCTAATAAAAAAGCATAGCAAAAACTAAAGACAACACCGATTAAAACGGATTTGCTTCCATAAACGAGAAAACCTAATAATAAAACGGCAAAATTTAAATTACGGATAATGGTCGCTAATTGAAATTTTGGTCTTTTTTGTTGAATAATTAAAGCAACAACATCCATTCCAACTGTCGATGCTGCAGCGGACAAACAAAAGTAATATCCTGCTGCAATAAAAAGACACGCCAAACTAAAATCGACGATAAAATTTACGGATAAACGCAGTGGCAAATTTGAAAAAAAGGAGAAAAAGCTAAGGTAACAAATACTACTAAAAAACGATTTAACTAATAATTCTTTACCCAAATAACAAAAACATAAAATTAACAACAATACTGTGATCAAATTCGTTAAAAAGACGTGATTTATTCCCAGTAATTTACTACAAACCAAGGCTAAACTCGTGACGCCGCCATTAATAATTTTGTGGGGAACCATCCATTTTGCATAGGCGATTGCCAGTAAACTATTGCCAAACAAAATTTTACTGATTTTTCTCCATTCGCTTTTGAATAACACACTTTCTTGCATCTGCACTCACTTTCTACTCTTAGATAAACGCTTCTTAATTAAAGGAAGACAGCTACATTTTGATCATTTTTTAGCCGCTCTATTTTCCTGACTCTTCTTGTTCATATCGAGCTTATCTTTTTTCCACATTATCTATCTAACCTTAAAAAATTACCTCATAACCATCATATGCTACCTGAAACCCTGCAGATGCAACTAACGCCTCCATTTCACCATGAGTAAGTTGACTATTATGGGAAAAGTGACTGCAAGTAAAAATAGTTTTTTCATCCACTAAGCCTAATTGGGCTAATCGGGTTTTTGTCCTTAAATTATTAGGAAAGCCCATATGATTATGAATAGTATCATTGTTTTGGCTATTACAATCTAGTGAGACATAATCAAAATAGGAACCATTTTTTGCTAAATACTCCCATGTTGCTAAGGGAAACTCTCCTGTATCATGTGCATAAAGCATATTTTTTAAGCCGTCAGAAATAGCATAAATGAGACAATTTTCCCGCGGATCATGATCTGCAACTAATGGGGTAATTTGATAGTTTTCAATTTGAAAAGGTTCAAAAGCCTGAATCAAATGAAATTGGATGCGTTCTTGCTCTTTATAACCTTCTAAATCAAAGACACGCTCTAAAAATGATGCAACCATTTCATTGCCGTATACGTTTAATGTTGCTGGCGTATTTTTCACATAGCCACTTAAACGCAACACCAAATCTTCGGGATAAAAATGATCAGAATGACTATGGGTAATTAATAGATGCTCGAGGTGGTATAAATCATAACGATAAGTCAAATAGTGCCAATAGCTATCTGCTGGCCAATCAATCATTAAAAAATCATCAACTAGTGATTGGCAACGACTACGAAGATCTTTCCCACCATTTTTGAGTGCTTTTTTGCATAAATCACACTGGCAATAAAGTGCCGGTACCCCTTCAGCTGCTGCGGTACCAAAATATTGTAATTTCATCTTTATCTTTACTCCTTAATTTAACCATCTCATTAACATGTAAAAAACGAATCTTTTCTCGTTAACTAAGAAATAACATTTACTTAAATATTCTCGCTATTCGTGATTAAAGCCATTGTTTAAAATCACATCTGCCATCCAAAAACTTGAACTTTTAGGGATTCGTTTAAAATGATCATCCAGCTCAACGCGATAATAACCATAGCGATTTTTATAAGCGTTCAACCAACTCCAACAATCAGCAAAAGTCCATAAATGATAGCCAAAACATGGCGAACCGTCGTTAATTGCCCGCTGTAACGCGATTAAATGTTCTTTGATAAATGCGATACGATACGTATCCTCAATTACCCCTTCACTATTTGTAAAGCGCTCTTCATCAGATACTCCCATGCCATTTTCAGAAACAAACCACGGAATATTTTGATAACTATTTTTTAAACGCATCGCAATATCATATAGCCCAGTCGGATAAATTTCCCAACCGCGATGCGGGTTAATTCGTTTTTGTGGCCAATCATAACCATTAAACAAATCCCGCGGTTCAGTAATAGGACAATGAGCATTTTTTGGTGCTTGTACGCGTAACGGTTGATAATAATTACAACCTAAAAAATCAACAGTATTATTGGCAAAGATTTCTTTATCATTTTGGGCAGTAACAGGTAATAAATCTGCTTCTTTTAATAACGTCACTAGTTCTTTAGGAAATCGTCCGTAAACAGCTACATCTAAAAAGCTACGAATATAAAGTAAATCTGCCCACTGCGCAGCCTCTTGATCGGTTTTTGCTTCACTTTTGGCATAAACCGGTGATAAATTTAAAATAATTGCAATCTTACCATCCCCATGAATACTTTTGCGATATTCAGCAACAGCTTTGGCATGAGCCAACAATGTGTGGTACCCCACTTGTAAAGCCCGTTTAAAATCCCTTACTTTAGGCCAATGCGCATTGCCAAAATAGCCACATTCAATATGAACAAGAGGTTCATTAAACGTTGCCCATTTTTTTACTAAATCCCCAAACTGTTCAAAAGCAACGCGGGCATAATAGGCAAAATGCTCAACAGATTCTCGTGCTTCCCAACCACCTTTTTCCATTAGCCACCACGGCATATCAAAGTGAAACAAATTTACAATAGGTTCGATGCCATTTTCAATTAATTCGGTAAAATAATTGCGATAAAAACGCACGGCTTTTTTATTTAATGTTTTGCCATCTGGTAATAAGCGGGTCCAAGCAATTGAGGTCCGAAAAGAATTTAAATGCATGGCTTTCATATTAGCGACGTCTTCTTTGTAGCAATAATACGTATTGGATGTATCTTTTGGTCCCACCCCTTCATAAAAAAGTTCCGGTTCCATTTCAAACCACTTGTCCCATGTAGAAGGACTTTTCCCATCAAGTAAAGCTGCTCCTTCTGATTGTGGCGCAGAAGTCGCTGCTCCCCATAAAAAATCTTTTGGAAATTGATACATTTTTTTCCTCCTTCAATCAGTAAAAAAATAGTTGTCAAATCGAAAAGGGCTGCGACAAAAGACTTGTCACAGCCCTTTATTAGCTATAAACGGCATTTTTAAAAGAACTTTTTAGCAAAATCAGGTTCCTTAAAAAATAGTTTCTCTCTGTTAGACAAATGGGTATCCGATTTTCACCAAAGGTAATTTTGCTATACCGAGCACCTTTTTTTGCAAGTTTTACTCAGCTTTTGCCCAGCGATCGTATGCTTGTTGATAAACTTTCACATATTTATCAACGTCCATGCCTTTTAGATTTTTCACATATTTATCCCAGTTATCTAAGCTTTCCACACCGGTAATAAATTTGGCTTCCATTTGTTCCACATAAGTTAAAATGTCAGTGCTAGTAGTTGCAATTTGATCTGTTTCTTCTTTAGTCATATACACAACTGGGAATGGAACTTCTTCATAAGGCGTTACTTTTGCTTTAGTTTCTTTTTCTTGGAATTCAGACCAAATGCTACGAGCTGGTGCATCTGCGGTTTCTCTAATTGAAGTAACGTAGTCGTTTTGTAAACCTGGTGTTACTAAGCCGTAGTCAATCCCGATTTTACCGCGATCTTCTTCCATTTTTTGTTTATCTTCTCCGACATAAACGCGGACTTTTTCACCATCTTTATTGGTTTCATATTGCCAAAATGCACCTTCTGGACCATTACCAGCTAAATCAGCGCCTTCTTCTGTATACAAGTAATCTGCCCAACGAATTGCAGCTTCAGGTGATGGACATTTTTTAGTAATCGCAAAAGTACCGGTACCAACCCGCGGATGCCCTGGTGCTAGTGGTGTATCTTGAATATCAGAAGTTAGTTGTTGGAACATTGGGTCATTTAAAGCATCTGCTGGATTTTTACCAGTAGCCATGTAAGAAGCATATGCGCTAAACAAACCAACTTTATCTGTTTCAGTGTTACCTTGGAATTGATCAGGTGATTGCGAGAAGACTTCTTTATCCAATAAACCTTCAGAATATAGCTTGTTCATAAAAGTTAAATATTCTTTATAGTCTTTTGACATCGCAGCAAATCGAACTTTGCCGTCTTGTTCTTCAATCGTTTGTGACTTCATTCCAAATGCTGGTAGTAACCAAGTCCGAATAATTAACAATTTGTTACCATCTGATAATGGAATTTCATCTTGTTTGCCATTTCCATTTGGATCTTCTGTTTTAAAACGTTTCAATAATGTATATAGTTCGTCTGTATTTTTTGGTAATTCTTTTACGCCAAGTTTTTCTAACCATTCTCCGTTATACCAAAGTGGTGAAATATAAAGCGGATTTGATGTTTCTTCAGGATATAAGCGCGGTAGTGAATAAATATGGCCATCAGGCGCTGTAATCGATTTTTTAAATTCTGGATTTTCTTCCAAAATTTTATTTAAATTCGGTGCGTGTTCTTTAATTAAATCTTCTAAAGCTAGTAAATTTCCTTGTGCCCCTTGATCAGACTGAACTGAATTTTTCAATAGTGATGATCCTGCACCAAAGATAACATCTGGTAATTCATCTGAAGCAAAAGCCAAGTTTAATTTGGTTTCAAAGTCGGTTTGGGGTGGTGTAATATAGTCAAAATCAATATTCGTTAAGTCTTCTAAAGCTTTGGCTGCGGCTAAATCTTCCCATTCAGTTTTAGTTAGACCCGGAGCCATCATCGTCATTTTGATTTTCTCTTTAACAATTGGCATACCTTTTTCTTCAACTTTAATATTTTCTTTTTGCGTGGCAGAACCTTCTTTACTCCCACAAGCAGCTAATAAAGATGTTGCCATTAATAATGACGCGATTAACACATATTTCTTTTTCATTTCATTCCCTCACTTTAAAAAATTTATATTTTGACGGTTAACCTTTTAGTGAGCCAACCATTACGCCCTTCACAAAGTAACGCTGTAAAAACGGATAAATCATAATAATCGGCAATGTCGATACAATCATGACGCCGTATTTAATCACGGCTGCTAATTGTTGTTTACTAAAGGCCACTTCAGCCGCCGCAGAACTCATAGCCGCACCTTCTTTTGCCATGTCAGAATTAACTAGTATTTCTCTTAAAACAAGTTGCAATGGATACATAGATTTATCAGTGAAATAAATCAATGCGCTAAAGTAACTGTTCCAATGAGCTACGCCACAAAACAATCCCATTACGGCAATGATTGGCATGGAAAGTGGTAAGATAATGCGGAAAAATAATTGAAAATCTGTACAGCCATCAATTAACGCCGCTTCTTCCATCTCTCTTGGAATGGTACTTTGGAAAAAAGTTCTAGTAATGGCGATATTGTAAACAGAAACCGCACCTGGTAAAGTAATGGCCCAAACTGTATCAATCATCCCTAAGTTTTTAATTAATAAATAACTTGGAATTAATCCACCACCAATAAACATTGGCACCATCAAAAATTTCATAAATAAATTACGACCGTAAAATTCTGGTCTCCCCATTGCATAAGCACAAGGAAGCGTTAATGCCAAATTAATAAATGTTCCAATGGCGGTATATTTAATCGTATTCCAATATCCTTGCCAAATCGTGTCATAACCTAAAATCGTTTTATATCCTTCCCAAGTGATATTTTTTGGTAACAACCACATTTCACCGGAATTGACCGCTGTTGGGCTCGAAATTGAGGCACTTACAACATAAATTAACGGATATAAAACCAGAAATAGTGCTAAGGCAATAAATAAGTAGACGACGCCCATAAAAAGTCGATCTGTTTTAGATACACTAATAGTTTTTGTATTCATCTGCTTGCTCCTTTCCTACCACAAACTCGTTTCGCTGACTTTACGGGATATTTTATTGACTACAATTAATAAAAACGCATTAATTGCGGCATTAAAAAGTCCCACTGCTGATGCATAACTATATTGGGCATCTAATAGACCTTGTTTGTAAACAAAAGTCGCAATAACATTGGATGAATCCATATTTAAAGCATTTTGCATTAATAGAATTTTTTCATAGCCCAAAGACATCAAGCTACCAACATTCATAATTAGTAAAATAACCATTGTCGGAATAATCGTCGGAATGTTGATATAAAAAACGCGTTGTAAACGTGTGGCACCATCCACTGTCGCAGCCTCATGAAGCTGTGTATCTACACCAGACAAAGCTGCTAGATAAATCACGGAACCCCAACCTGTCCCTTGCCAAACACCAGATAAAACATAAACTGTTTTAAACCAACGGGGATCATTCATAAACGCAATTCGCTCAAAACCTAAAAAGTCTAATAAGTGGTTAATAATCCCGGTGGAAGGAGTTAAAAAGGCAATTAACATCCCGCAGACAACTACGACTGAAATAAAATTCGGTGCGTATGTAACAGTTTGCGTGAATTTTTTAAAGCGACTATCTTTTAGCTCATTTAAAGCTAAAGCCAAAATAATTGGTAAAGGAAAGCCAACTGCTAAAGAATATAAGCTAATCCCTAACGTATTTTTAAGTAAATCCCAAAAGTAATACGATTCAAAGAAACGTTGAAAATGTTTGAACCCAACCCACGGGCTACCCCAAATTCCTAATGAAGGAATAAAATCTTTAAACGCAATGATTACACCGTACATCGGAATATAAGAAAAAATAAGGACGACGATAAAAGCTGGTAAGACGAATAAGTACAACTGACGTCCTGTATAAAATTTTAATTTTATTTTTTCCCAGCGTGTCTTCTCTTGCTTCTTTTTTAAAAGCTCTCTTGATGATAATTCCATTTCTAGTCCTCCTTGTTTTTTGATTATCGTGATCTGTTGTTTTTATCTAATCATGTATCCGCTTTCTTAGCAATGTGTGGATTTTTTTCAATGTGTGATAATTTCAATTCCTATCATACCAACCTTTGGTAGTTCAATATCTTTCACATTTAGATAAGCGTTTTCATTTTCGTGATAAATTTTAAGCTGCACACCTGTTTTCATATCGACTAGTTGATCGGTTATTTGGGCTTTAATTTCATTTAAATAGATTCTTTTTGGTAACTGGTTGATACTGCAAAAAGCGAAATGTCTTTTTTCATCTTTAGCGTATGTTAGTTGCCAAGGACTAATCTTTCCTTCGACTTTAGCACGCGTTTCATAAATGCCATGACCATATATTTTAAGCCAATTACCAATATCATTTAAAATCGCAGTTTCTTCTTTAGTAAAAGTTCCTTCTGGAGTAGGTCCAACGCCTAAAATTAAATTGCCACCTTTGGCTACTACTTCTACAAATGTTTCAATTAATTCTTGGCTAGATTTAAAGGTGTCACTTGGGACATATCCCCAATCATTCCCAATCGGAATATTACTTTCCCATGGCTTATTAGGAATTTCTGCGTAGCTTGGAATTTTTCGTTCCGGGGTAACATAATTTTCATGCCGTCCCCCCATCATGCGATCAACGATAATCAATTCCTCTTGTTGCTCACGAGCAATTTCAGCCAATTGATCCATATCTAAATCTTCTTTTCCTTGACCACACCACCCAGCATCAAGCCACAATAAATCTACTGTTCCATAATTATGGGTAATTTCATGAATCTGACGGTGGACAAATTCTTTATAGCGCGCCCAAATTTCAGGATGCGCTGTTGGATCATAACTTGCCGTACGTCCTTTTATCGTCTCATCGTCTAACCAATAAAAAGGCGAGTACCAATCTGCTTTGGAATAATAAGCGCCTATTGCCATTTCTTCAGCCCGAAAAGCCTCAAAAACTTCCTTTAAAATATCGCGTTTAAACGGACTCAATTTCCCACCTATTTTATATTCGCTTTCCATTGTATTAAACATATTAAAGCCATCGTGATGTTTCGTCGTAAAAATACAATATTTAAAACCAGCTTCTTTACATGTTTTCGCCCACTTTTTGGCATCTAGCTGGGTAGGGTTAAATTTTGAAATTAAGTTCCAATAGTCCAGTTGCAGTTGTTTAAAGTCTTGCCGAAACGCGCGCCCCGTTCTAGCCCATTCATCTTTTTGCGATAATTGCCACGATTCAACAATCCCCGCTTGCGCATAAAGACCGTAATGAAAAATGACACCTAATTTCAAATCCTGAAACCATTCCAATCGTTTTTCTAACATCTCTGTTTCAGGATAAATATTATGATCAATGACATCACTATTTTTAGCTACTTCAATATCGCCTCTAATTACTGTCACGTTAATACTCCTTTCAATTTTGTTTTTAAGTTTTGTTTGCTCTTTTCTCTTTTAATGTAGCGGTAAATATTAGAGCTAACAATATGTAAAACAAAAGTGGATATGTAAACGCATTCTTTTTGCAAATTTGATTTAAGAGCTTGATTTTTTAGCATTTGGTAGAATGTGTAAGTTTTTACCTCAGCATGTATTTTAGATAAACCTCTATTTTACAGCCTTTGTAAGTGCTATCATTTTTTTATAAGAAAATTGTACTTTGCTATTTTTAATACGATGGAGGCATAACAATGGAAAAAAAACAAAAAGGTATGATCAAAGCAACTTATAATTTAGGCGAATTTTTAATTGCACTATTCAAACTACAATTTTTTTGGTGGTACGGCGTTTTAAAAGGAGGCATTTTGCTAGGCGTTTTTCCTGCCACAAGTGCTGTTATTAGTCTCTTTTTTCAGTTTTTCCAAACTAAAGAATTTTCAAGTCAACTTTTTGTAGATTTCAAAAAGAGCTATCAGGTCGCCTTTAAAAAGACTAATCTTTTAGGCTTTATCCAAACATTTATCTTAGCTGTCTTGTGGTTAGATATTCGTGTTGCAGGTCAATTACTACAAAATCAGCTAATTCATCTTTTCTTACTTATCTTTTTTGTTTTTTCACTACTGGTGGGAGTCTTTTTATTTCCCGTTTATTTGCGCTACGAACTCAGCTGCTTAAATTATTTCAAACAAGCCTTTTTTTTAATGATTGCAAGTATTGTTGAAACGATTGCCATTGGTGTTGGGATTGCGGTTGTCACCGCTATTACTACAATTTTTCCCATCTTAATGTTAATTGCAGCGGTACCGCTTTTACTTTTACCAATTAGCTGGTTTTCTTTACAAGCGATGAAAAAAATTGAAGCAAATAATTGTAACGCCAAAAGCTAGTCATACTTTGAAATAAAATGTTGTACATGTAACACTTCCTAACAATAAACTTAATTTTTATAAAGGATGGAAAAAAATGAAAGTCCATTTAAGCGGAGCTGGTATTTCGCCACTATTTTGCAACATTGTAGCTAAAAATTTGAACTGGGAACTCACTTCAAAAGAACAAAGTGATTACCAATTACAATTACAACCAGGTGAGCACTTACAAATTTATGCCAGTTTTCAAAAAGCTACTTTCATTTACGGTAATTTACCGCAATTATTTCGCGCCCTCACCCTTTGGCATAATCAGCGTGGCGAGCGTTTTAATTATGAAGAACAGCCTCATTTTGAAAAAATTGGTCCCTTATTAGATTTTTCTCGCAATGCAGTTATGACGGTGCCTGCATTAAAAAAAATGCTCACTTTGATCGCAAAAATGGGATTAAACAGTTGTATGTTGTACTTAGAAGATACTTATAAAATAGAAGAATATCCTTATTTTGGCCATTTTAGGGGGCGATATACGCAAGCAGAATTAAAAGAATTAGATGATTTTGCTGCTATTTTGGGGGTGGAATTAATTCCAGCGATTCAAACATTAGCCCATCTTAGTAACCCGTTACGTTGGAATTACGCTCGCAAGCTAAAAGATACTTCCGACATTCTTTTAGTGGATGATAAAAATACTTATTTATTGATTGAAAGTATGATTAAAACTTGTGCAAATTCTTTTCGCTCAAAACAAATTCACATTGGTATGGATGAAGCCCACCAATTAGGTCTGGGACACTATTTAAAACAACATGGTTTAGAAGATCCCTTTAGCATTATGTCCAAACACTTAAATAAAGTCATTCCTATTTGCGAAAAATACGGCTTAGAAGCAATGATGTGGAGTGATATGTTCTTTCGGATTGGTAGTAAATCTGGAGACTATTATGATCCTGAAGTTCATTTCCAAAAAAAATTGGTGCAAAATATCCCAAACGTTGCCATGGTCTATTGGGATTATTATCACCATGAAGAAAAAGATTATCTTACAAATTTTAAAAATCACAAAAAATTAGCAAAACCCGTGATTTTTGCAAGTGGCGTTTGGACTTGGAATGGCTTAGCGCCAAACTATGGCAAGTCGATTGTTACTCTTAGCGCGGGCCTCAGCGCTGCTAAAAAGCAACAAATTAAACAAGTCTACGCTACGTTATGGGGTGACGACGGCCAGGAGACAGCACATATTGCTGCACTTTTAGGTCTTCAGTATTTCGCCGAAGCACAATATACAAAAAAAACCAGTCAACAATTAGTAGAAAAACGATTTAAACTTTTTCATGGGCAAACAGCCCATGACTATCTACTTTTAGATAGCTTTGATCAAACGCCAGGCGTGGCAAAAAATAATCCCGGTGGTTCCAATGTTAGTAAATTGCTTCTCTATCAAGATCTGCTTTTTGGGCTTTATGAAGAAACTTTACAACCCTATGATTTAAAAAACTGGTATAAAAACTTAGCTAGAACTTTAAAAACTGTTCAGCCAACCACCGTAAGTGCTACTTTATTTGCTTACTACCAGCAACTTGCAAACGTCTTAGCTAAAAAGGCAACGATTAATAATGCAACTCTTTTGGCGTACCAACATCACAATGATGAGGAATTGAAACAGAGTATTTTACAGCTAAAAGAATTGGTTTTATCACTAGAAAAACTCCATCTGGCCCATCGTAATTTATGGTTTGAATGGTACAAACCTTTTGGCTGGGAAATTTTAGAGTTGCGTTATGCAGGATTAATAAAACGCTGTCAAACGGCAATTTGGCGTATAGAACAATATGTAACAGGAAAAATTAACACGCTTGAAGAACTAGATGCACCAAGATTACCTTTTGACGGACCTTATCCATTAGATCCTGGCACGATTGGCCGTAACCTCTTTTATGGCATCTATTCTGCTAGTAAGTTATCTGACGTATAAAAATTTTACAAAAATTAGAAAGGCAGTGTTGTTATGAATAAAAGTTATTGCAAACTGATTTTAACTCTTATTATCTTGTCAGGCGTTATTTTCTTCTATGTTTTTCCCCATCAAAAGGCAGCAGAAGCGATTATTACGCCATCAAAAGATAAGACAGAAAGTATCCAAATTACCGGTAAAATTACGGACCAAAAAGCGGCAAAAGCAGGCTTAACCTTGTTACAACAAAATCTACAAGCCGCCAATGCTAAAGATAGCACCGCTTATGCAGATACTTTAATCAAAAAAGCCCAAGCCGCTACTAAAAAAGAGATGGATAAATTTTTTGCCTCCTACGATTTACATCACGAACTGTTGAGCTTTGAGGTAATCAAGCAAGAACAAAATCAAATGGTAATTAAAGCACAACAAAAAACTATCAATCAAGGAAAAGAAAAATACCGCAACCATATCTCAGAAGCACGGCATTTATTTGTCAAAGAAGATGGTAGCTGGAAAATTAAAGAAACAAATATGGCAGACACAAATTTCATTGATTAACATAATAGAAATGGAGTTCTCTTAAAATGACAAATTTTGCCAATTGGCCTACTACTTACCCTGATCCCAGCTGGTTTATTCATGATCGCTTTGGCTTATTTATCCACTTTGGTTTATTTAGTGTTGGAGCACGTCATGAGTGGTTTATGACTAAAGAACAAATCGATCCAAAAGAATATCAAGCAAAATATTTCAAAAACTTTAATCCCGATTTATTTGATGCTACAAAATGGGCGCAAGCAGCCAAAGACTGCGGGGTAAAATACATGGTTTTTACCACTAAGCACCACGAAGGTTTTGCGCTGTGGGATTCCCACTTAACCGATTATAAAGTTACCAATACACCTTTTAAACGAGATTTTTTAGCCGAACTTTTACCAGCCTTTCGAAAAGTAGGCATTAAAATTGGACTCTATCACTCTTTAATTGATTGGCATCATCCAGATTTTCCCATCGACGGCTTACATCCAATGCGTAATAACGAAACCTATCAAAAGAGTAATGAATTACGCCAGCTAAAAAAATATCAAGATTACTTAGCAGGTCAAGTCGAAGAATTACTAACAGATTATGGAAAAATTGATTATATTTGGTTTGATTTTTCTTATGCCCACCGCGATTGGGGCTTTGCAAAAGGTAAAGGCGCATTCGATTGGGACAGTGAGCGACTAGAGGCACTTTGCTTACAGTTACAACCCCATATTTTAATCAATGACCGGCTTGGTTTAAACAGAGGCGTGACCACCCCCGAACAATTCCAACCTGACAAACCATTTGTAAAAGATGGAAAACCAGTCTTGTGGGAAGCTTGCCAAACGATGTACGGCACTTGGGGTTACGATCGAGATAATTACGAATGGAAATCAAGTGAAATGTTATTAAAAATGTTAATCGATACGGTTGCTAAAAATGGAAATTTCTTAATGAATATTGGGCCGAATCCGCGGGGCGAAATTGATGACAAAACAGCACTACGCTTAAGAGAAATCGGGGATTGGATGCGACTTCATCAGGATGCTATAATCGGCTGTACACAAGCCAACTATGAAGCACCACTTGATTGTCGTTATACGCAAAATGCAAATAAACTATATTTACACCTCTTTTCTTATCCTTATCGCAATCTGCATTTAAAAGGATTAGCAAAAGATGTTTCATTTATTCGTTTATTAAATGATGGATCAGAAATTTTTTACCGTGGTTTTGACAAAGACGAAGTCATCACTTCCACTGAGGCTATCATTGACCCTGATGATATCGTCATTACTTTGCCGGTTGAAAAACCACCTGTCTTAGTTCCAGTCATTGAAATCACATTAAAAGACTAAAAAAAGCTGTGACAAGTTTTTGTCACAGCTTTTTTTTGCGAATAAACAATGTTAAAGAAGCAACTTCTGACTAAATATGTCAAAAATTTTAGCGATGTGAAGAATAATTTATTAAATTATTTCTTCTATTTGCAAGTTAAACGCGTTTATTCAACTTTTCTTATTGTCTAGTTTCACAAACGAACTCTCTACGGTAATAAGTTGAAATTTCGCAAAAATTTGAGTAGCAATTTTCGGAAATTCCAGCTTATTACTTGTGAGCTAGACACGTTTATTCAACTTTTAAAGACTGTTGCCAAATATCAAAAAGTGGCTCAAAATCAGTCTTTTTTAAAGGCTCTTCAGCAAATACTTTTTGACTGAGCGCAGCTTGCAGATAAAAAACATCTGCAATAACTTCTGCTTGTGTTTTAGATTGCGGAATATCAGACCAAATAGCTAAAGCAATTTGGGGCGTTTGTAAAAGGTATTGTTCAGCGACTACTTGATTGCCGGCATATGTCGTTAAAGTAAAATCTTGACTGATTTTTTCATAAGTCGGATAAGTATAACTCGCGGCTTCCCCTAAAACGTAATAAAAAAAGTTATCATTATGATTAATAACTTCATACCCTTTCTCAAAGAAAGTTTCTACTGGTGCCATATTTTGATTCCAGCGCGTCCAATAAGAAATTTCGCAGTCTGGTGATAGAGATAACTTTTCTGAGCGATTCAAACGGAAAAAGCCGTCATTCCAAACCCGCGGAATAAAACCTAATTGACGCACAAAGTCGATTGTTTGATTCACATATTCGATAAATACTTCAATCCCACTGGCATCAATCCCATATTTTTCCTTTGCGTAAGCACTTAAAGTCGGATAGCGCTCGATTTGATCAAAATCGACAAACTCGTCAGCCCCAATATGAAAATAGCAACTTTCAGCAAATAGCTCTCCATACTCCCGATAAAAATCTTGAATCAATTTAACGGCAGCCGGATCAAGGATATTTAACGCTTTTTTGTCTTTGGTTAAATTTCCCGCTTCATCAAAACACGTTAATTGATATTGAGGATAATGGGCCAGAATTTTTTGCAAATGACCAGGCGTATCAAAATCTGGGATAACTTGAATAAAGAAGTAATTTGCATAAGCAATAATTTCTTTTACTTCTGATTTTTTTAAATGCGCTTTTGACACGACTTCTGGATGCAATTCCGATTCAATCCGAAATCCTTCATTTTCAGAAAAGTGGAGTTGTAGATGTGTGAATTGAAATAGCGCTAAACTGCGGATTAACTGTTTTAAATGTGCCAAAGAAAAGAATTTGCGCCCCATGTCAATCATCACACAGCGTTCTGCAATCGCCCCTTTGTAACTGCTATTATAGTTTCTTTTCACCAGTAGAGATTGCATAACTTTGGTGGCACCGTAAAAAAGTTGTTTTTCCTCTTGGGCTTTGATATAAATGCCATTTGCTTCTTTTTTAATTTCAAAATCAGCTGTGACCTTATCAGTGAGTTCAAAAATAAAATTCGGTTTTTCCACTTGTAGCTCTTGGCAAAGTAAGTTAATTCGTTTGGTCACATTGGCTAGACTATTTTTACTGGTTGTTATCATTTTATTAAGCTCCTTTATTTCTATTTACTTTTTTATCATAAAAGGCTACTGTCTTTGCCACAATGTGTGACTTTAACTTCGCTTGTCATTTTGAGCTCTCATTTATATGTTTTATTTTCCTATAATAATAAAATACAGTTTGTACCTATTTACTGGCTGCTAATTTTGATGTAAGGTGCGGTATTGCCCTGGCGTTACACCTACGATTGTCCGAAACTTACGGGTATAATTGGAAACATCGTAATATCCTGCATCACGAATAATATCTTTAATCGGACGATTGGTTTCAACTAAAGCTTGTTTAATTTTATTTAAGCGTAGTTCTTGAACGTATTTTGAGAAAGTGAGTCCACTTTCTTTTTTAATAAAACGGCTTAAATAGGAAACAGACATGTCAAATTCTTCAGCCAGCCACTCCAAAGATAGTTGTGAGGCGGCATAATTTTTATTGATAAAGTCAAATAATTCTTGCTTTAATTGCGATTCTTTATTTTGTGGCTTCTCCTGCACTAATGCGCAAAGAAGCTGAGCAATTTGCAGTAGATTCGGTTCTAAATCATATAAACTATGAAAATCGGTCGCTTTTTCAGCCACCATTAGCGCGTCGTGACTATCAATTTTACTAGCAAACTTGGTTAGTGTATTTAATAAATAAAAACCAAACATTTTTTGGGCATTAGGGGAGCCTTGTTTTACTCCAACTTCAATTAAAGCGTGAATTGTTTCTGTGGCTACTGCATAATCCCCTTGCGTTAAACTTTGTACTAGTTTCATTTCTTCTGAGTCAGGATAATGAATCCCAGCTTTTTTCGTTTCATCTTTTAATGCATCGTAAAAAATAATCTTTTGACTTTTTTGACTATAGGCATATTCCAAAGCTGCCAATGCTTCAATAAAGGAGCGGTTAATTTCAATCAAGTTATCCACCGGATCTCCTATGGCAATGGTTAACTGTAAGCCAACTAAATCAAAAATCTCATGATGGAAAGCTTCTGCAATGCGTTTGGCACCAGTTATCTCTTCATAGCCCACTAAAATTGCAATAACTTGTGTTGATAAAATTTCCGTGGCATAAGCGGTATAACCTTTTCCTTTAACCGTTTGTAAATATTCGATTAATAAGTCATGCTCTGTTGAAAATTCGTTTAATGTGTTTTCTTTTGTACTAATTGTCATAACAAAAAAGTGTTGACCCGTCAGTTTTACGTGCACCGAGTCTAATAAAAGTTGCAACTGCGCTTGTGTTTTAATCCTATCCCCAATTAATTTACGTAAAACTTGTTCTCTAGCATGGGGTGTTTGCCGTTTAATTTCTTGGTGTAGTGCTTTATTCTCGTCTAGAAATTGTTCAATTCTTTCATGCACAAATGATGGCGCATATTCCCCTTCTTTCACTTCTTGGGTCGTGTAATTTGCAATCAATTTTTCCAACTGACGCATTGGTTGATAACTACGCCTGCCTAAGACATAGACCACCATAGCCCCAATGATTAAAATAAAACCAATAAAATAAAGCAAATTTCGCTGCACTTGATTTACTGAGTCTAGTGCATTATTAGGATCTACTAAAGAAATATAAGCTAAATCAAAGCTAGACTTGTCTAAAGCTTGGATTTGATAATCTTGTTGCTCAATTTTTACGTGAGTCTTTTTCGTTACTTGTTGCAGTTGTTCTTTTTCTTTCAAGTAGGTCAAAAGTTCTTTTTTGCCAGTATGAAATAAAACTTCATTTTGTTTATTGACAATAAAGTTGGAACTTTCTTCACCAAAAGTTGATTGGTCTAAAAGTTGTTGAATACTGGAGTCTTTAATGGCATAGATAGCTGTTCCATAAGCTACTTGGTCGTGATTTTGTAAGGGAACAAGATAATAAAGGCGCTTACTTATTGCTGTTTTTGACGCTAAATTGATCAGTTGTGGTACTTTAGTTTGAAATAATTCTGCCACTTGGTTTTTAGCAAAGCTTTCTGCCTTAGCTTCTTTTAAAAAGACATCAAGAGAAAGCCAACCGTCAGCCGAAAAAAGCGCCTCTGGCTTATCATAATAAAGCAAAAAGACATCCGCTACGATACTACCTGCTAGACGATTTTTCTTTAGACTTTGTTGTCCTTCTGTGGCGTAATAGGCATGATTTGTTTGTGCCAAAGAGAGTTTGTTATCAAAAGGAATTTGATGGGATAAATCATTTAATTGCATCAAATTATTCTCAAAGGCTGATTGTAATTGTAATAAATGATTGCGTGCAGATAATGTGACTTGTTGATTAATGCTGTCTTTGGATGTTTTAAACCAAATTCCTGAAACAATTAAAAATGGAAATAAAAAAACGACTAAATAAGACAAAATGGAACGCGTCAGCCCAGTCATGCGAAATAATGGTAATTTCTTCAACTTAAATTTCATTTTTTCTCCCCTATCACTTTTCTACAATCTTTTAGCTAATCCAAATGATATTTTTGTTGCCAATCATAACAAGCCCCCAACAAGTTAGATTGATTAAAGAAGGCGCAATTTTCAATTTTAGGGATTAAAACATTGCTGGGAATTTTAGCCGCCAATTCATTGATTTTTATTTGTAATAGCGGTAACAATACTTCCGCTTTTGAAATTCCCCCACCAATTAAAATTTTTTCTGGATCTAAAATATACTGTAAATTGTAACAAGCAACCGCTAGTTCTTCGATGAAGTGCTCCATTGCTAAAATTGCACTCTTATCTTTGGCCTGATAGAGTTTTATGACTTTTTGACCATCTAATTTTTCAGCCGCTATCCCTTTTTTACAAGCAACCTCATTTACTAAACTACGCGTAGCACCCGTAATACTCCAAATCTCCCACTTTTTATGCGGGGATGTAACAGGAAATAGCATAAAACCAAATTCCCCTGCCAATAAATGTTTGCCACGAACCAATTGATTGTTCAACATAACTGCCCCACCGACTGAAGTCCCTAAGACAATCAACGCGAGATCTTGACAATTTTTGCCATTTCCTAACCATTTTTCGGCTAATAACGCACAATTCCCATCATTTTCTGCACTCACCGGAACGTGGTAATGGTTATATAAAGTACTTACTAATTTTTTACCAAAAGGTTCATAAATAGGTGAGCTCATCCCAATTTCTTGTGTTAGCGGATCGACTAAGCCCGTGCTACTAATGGCAATACCGTCAAACTGACGGTCGTAATATTTCGTAATATGCGCAATAAGTTGCTCGGTTAAAAGCGCATAATTTTCTCTTGGTGTCTTAAAATCATGGCTTTGCATTATTTCTCCGTCTAATTTTAACAAGCCAGTTTTTACCCCTGTTCCGCCGATATCAACTGCGACAATCTTCATTTTGGCACCTCGTTTTCCTTCATTCGGTTTCCTTTTCCTATGTAAAATCGCAACAAGATGTGAAATATTAGTTACTTTTAAAAATCACATTTTGTATGCTTTTGCAACAGCTTTGATTATAACGCATTAAAATAACATTGTCTACGCTTTCATTTTTTTGTTATTCACTAAAATATATTAATTAAAAGACTTTTGATTCTAAGTTCAAAAACGCGCTAACACTATTTTAGTATACGGATAAAATAAATAAATTTATAGCAACAAACTTTAGTACTTGCATAACAAATTTTAGCAGCCCGCCAGCAGATTATGCTATATAAAAACCCCTAACATAGATTTTAATCTAACTTAGGGGCTAATCTTTAATAGCGATTTTTTTATTATTTTCTAAACTGTGCTTCATAAAGCGCCCGATAAGCGCCGCCTTTTGCCATTAATTCTTCATGGCTACCTTGTTCTACGATTCCTTTTGGACTGACCACAACGATTCGGCTAGCATGTTTAATAGAAGCTAATCGATGGGCGATGATTAAAGTTGTCCGGCCTTTAGCCAGCGAATTAAGCGATTCTTGAATGACTTGTTCTGTCTCGGTGTCAAGCGCTGAAGTTGCTTCATCTAATATTAAGATTGGCGGATTTTTTAAAAACATACGTGCAATGGCAACCCGTTGTTTTTGTCCCCCAGATAATTTTACTCCACGTTCCCCGATTTGAGTTTCAATTCCATCAGGCATTTGCGCTAAGACGCCATCCAAGTGAGCAAGCTTAGCGGCGGCCATGATTTCTTCATCGCTTGCATCTAAACGACCATAAGCGATATTTTCTTTAATACTGCCTGGAAATAAGAAAACATCTTGTTGCACAACCCCAATTTGATTGCGTAACGATTTTAATGTCATTTGCCGAATATCGATGCCATCAATTGTAATGGCACCACCGGTTACATCATAAAAGCGGGGCAATAAGTTACATAAAGTTGTTTTACCAGAACCACTTTGACCAACAAAAGCCACCGTTTCTCCCGGTGCAATAGCCAAATTAATATGGTCTAAAACTGGTTTTTCTCCCCCATAAGAAAATGAAACATCCCGATATAAAATATCTCCTTTTAATTCCTTCACCGCAATAGCATCGGGACGATCTAAAATGTTAGGTTTTTTATCTAATTCTTCTGTTAAACGTTTAAAACCAGCAATACCTTTGGGATAACTTTCAATCATATTATTCACTTTTTCAATCGGTCGCACAAAAACATTGGCTAATAATATAAAACCAACAAATTGACCGTTCGTTAACTCACCTTGAATTACATAATAAGAGCCAAATATTAAAGTAAATAAATTGATTAGCCGAATTAGTAAATAGTTATAAGCTGAACTTACCGCCATCACACGATAAAACAAAATCTTCGATTGTCGATAGGCTTCACTCAAGCCCGCAAAACGAGTTGCCTCAAAATTTTCATTTGCAAAAGATTGGGTTACTCGAATACCACTAACCGAAGCTTCAACCCCAGCGTTAAATTCGCCTAAGTTTTCGTATATGCGCGTATTTACTTTCGTCATTTTTTTATTGAAAAACACTAGTGCAATCGTAATTAAAGGCAATAAAGCAAAAGTTGCAATTGCTAGTTTCACATGGGTATGCAACATTAATAAAAACGAACCCGTTAACGTCATAAGTGTAATAAAAATATCTTCTGGACCATGGTGGGCAACTTCTGAAATTTCAAATAAATCGGTGGTCAAACGGCTGATTAATTTACCAGTCTTTTGATTGTCGTAATACTCATAAGGTTGGGTTTGTAAATGCGCAAATAATTCCTTACGCATGTCTGTTTCAATATTAACTCCCAATTTATGACCAAAAAAGACCACGATATATTGTAAAACAGTATTTAATATATAAAATAAAAACAGTGCGCAACAAGCCATTAGAATAATGCGAAATTCTTTTTGGGGCATAATTTTATCAATAACTTCATTGACTGCCACTGGAAATACCAACTCTAATAGACCCGCTAAAACAGCACAGG
This sequence comes from Enterococcus sp. DIV0755b, assembly GCF_051713765.1. Classification (NCBI taxonomy): domain Bacteria; kingdom Bacillati; phylum Bacillota; class Bacilli; order Lactobacillales; family Enterococcaceae; genus Enterococcus; species Enterococcus sp. DIV0755b. Next base: position 2,353,652 of record NZ_JBIOQN010000001.1, read on the forward strand.
TAAAATCTAAGATGAATAGTCCTTTATAAGGACGATAATATTTAAAAAAACGTTTTAGCATCTTTTTGCTCCTTTGCAAATAATTTACTACAAACCGCTGATGATTTTTCTTGTCAGAAACACGAAAACAGCAGACAACTTTATCCATTATAACGAAGTTTTGGCAAAAACACAGTACAATTCGCGCCTCTTTCTGGTAAAAAATACAAAAAGACTTTAACCAAAAAGATTAGCTTGGTTAAAGTCCTATAATTTTTTAATTTTCTGTTTGCATCCACTTTTGCACTGCCCAACGATGACTGCCCCGTTTTAACAAAAGCATCGCCTCATCAGGAGTTACCCAACGTAAATTATTGGTCTTTTCAGTGGGGGCGGCAACTTTTTCCCAACTGTTGACCACATAAAAATAACCAGGATGATAAAAATATGTATCCCGATGGCTTGAATAGAAATATTCTACCGCTTCACCTAAATAATTTCCCACTACAACCTCAAAGCCCAATTCTTCTAACATTTCCCGCTTTATAGCTTCAAGATGCGTTTCAGCCCCTTCAATTTCTCCTCCCGGTAAAAAATAGGCACCATTTGGAGCTTGTACCAAAATAACTTCTTGTCCTTTTTTGCGGCTTACTACGACATAAGCACCATAGCGCGCTTGATAGGTTTTATCTTGCTCCTTTTTCCCAAACACTGGTTCCATTTTGCAACCTCCACTTTTCATTTTGTTTATTTTACCGAAATGTTGTTATTTTCACAAGCTAAAGCGTATTTCTTATCAGGGCTAACTGGCTATGATAAGATGATTTTATAAAATAGAAAGGACTGATTTTTTATGAAAATGGCTCATACTTGTGTACGTGTCAAAGACTTAGAGGCTTCATTAGCCTTTTATGAGGGAGCTTTTGGCTTTGTTGAAAAAAGTCGCCGTGACTTTCCAGAAAATAAATTTACTTTGGTTTACTTAAGCTTACCAGAAGATGATTACGAGTTAGAATTAACATATAACTACGATCATGGTGCTTATGATTTGGGTGATGGTTATGGTCATATTGCAATTGCCGTTAGTGATTTAGAGGCCTTACACAAAAAGCAAAAAGAAGCAGGATATAATCTAACTGATTTAAAAGGCTTACCTGGTACAGCTCCTTCTTATTATTTTGTAGTTGATCCTGACGGTTATAAAATCGAAGTTATCCGAGAAAAATAATAGGATTTAAATTGAACTGTTAATAAAGGCCTTCATTACCTTTAACTTTTAGTTTTCACTAAAAATGCTCGGTACAATTTTTAGTCAACTTCTTTAATAACAGTTCTCTTTTAAAAGGACGTGAAAATATGAAGCCAATTATTGGCATTGCCGCCAATGAACAAACCATGATCGACACAGATAGTCACTGGATTAGCTATACTCCCCGCAACTTTGTATCTGGCATACAAAATGCCGGTGGCTTACCGCTACTCTTACCCATTGGTTCAGTAGAAGATGCTAAAAGCTATGTTCAACAAATTGATAAATTACTTTTAGCAGGTGGCCAAGATGTATCGCCAGAAAGTTATGGTGCTTTGCCTCATCAAAAACTAGGGGCAACCAATCATCGCCGTGATTTATTTGAAATGGCACTCGTTAAAGAAGCCGTCAAAGCAAAAAAACCAATTATTGGCGTCTGTCGTGGTATGCAATTGCTAAACGTTGCTTTTGGTGGTACCCTTTTACAAGATTTAAGTTTAGCAGACGAACCGCTTTTAAAACATGTACAAGTGCCAACACCATTTGAGCTACCAACTCATACCGTTGAAATTGATATTAATACGCGCTTGGGAGAATTTCTACCTCAAACTTACCAAGTCAACTCTTTTCACCATCAAGTAATAGATACACTGGCAGATGAATTTATCGTCACTGCAACAGCACCAGATGGCGTTATTGAAGGTATTGAAAGTATCAACCATCCGATTATGGGGGTTCAATGGCATCCAGAATTGGCTTATTTTACTGTTGAAAAAGAACGCGAATTTTTCAATTATTTCGTGCAAAAGTTTGCTTAATTGCTCGTAAGGAAAGCCAAAATTAGAAACAGCTTATCTGAGAGATTGTTGTAATACTGTTGTGACAGAAGTTTTTTGGGCAGAACTGTATTACAAAAAAGGCGGTGTGACAAAAGTTTTGTCACACCGCCACAACGATCAGTCTTCAGACAAGCTGTTTTTTATTTTTTACTTTCTGATTTCATCATGGTAAAGGATTGTTTTAAGGCTGCAATCACACCATTTTCGTTATAAACTAAAACATTTGATTTATATAAACCAGATGAAATCAGCATTAAGAAAATAGTGAAGACAGCTAAAATGACCACTGAAACAATAGCGCTAGAGATACTAGCAGTATCATTGGCTAAACGTACTGGCATCGCAAAAGAAGAAAAGAAAGGAATATAAGAACAAATCCGTAGCGCAATATTTTGCGGATCAAACATTCCCACAAACAATGCTAAAAAGTAAGCCCCCATTGACAAATAAGTCACGGGAATAATCGCTTTTGACGTATCTTCGGCTTTATTCACTAAAGAACCACAAAGAGCTGCTAAAACGGCATACAGTAAAATTCCCAATATTACAAAAATAGCTGAGAAAATTAGAAATGGACCAAAAAGACTCTCCAAAGAAGTATCGCCGATGAATTGTTTAACAATATCCATATCTTTAAATTTCTGATAGCCAAAGACAATCATGACGCCATAAATCACCAGCTGTGTTAAGGCCACCATTAAAACACCGGTTAATTTCCCATAAAAATGGGTTTGGGCTTTGGTACTTGATAAGATAACTTCCATAATCCGAGTACCTTTTTCAGAAGCAATTTCTTGGGCAATAATACTTGAATACGTTACGACAAAAATAAATAAAATAATCGCCGAAACATTGGTGACAATCATTTGTAAACTACTGTGATCGGTTTCAGTTGACATATTACCAGCCTTATCAAATGAGACCTTTTGTGTGGTGAGCTGGGCTGGTTCACTTAAACGCGCTACTTCTGCTGAAGTTAGACCTATTTCTTTTGCCCGTGAAGTACTTTGCATTTGGCTTAATAGTTGTTGTAACATTATTTGCGTCGTTTGTCCCACCGAAGATTCAGCATAGACTTTGCCGGTAAAACTATCTTCTTTGGCGGTTAAAACTAAAAAGGCATCTAATTTTTCTGCTGACAATTCTTTTTCAGCTTTTTCTTTTGAAGAAATTACTTGGAATTCATAATCATCATGATTCAATTGTGTAAAGGCCTTTGCTAGGGCTTCATTTTCAGAATAGACACCAATTTTATTAACGCTTGAATTATCTGCCAGCTGACCTGTAAAGTAATAAAAAGCTCCCATTATAAAGGGTGCAAGAATTAAAATTAAGAAACTGACTGACTTTACATTTTTCTTATAGACATCTTTTGCAATCACCCAAAACTTATTCATGGTCATCACCTGCTTTCCATTTAAAGATTTCTTCTAAGGTTGGGGGTTGCTGATTAAACATCGGAATATAGCCATTTTGAGTCGCGCGCATGAAAATTTCTTTCCCTGCCGCCGGATCTTTTAAGCTAATGGCTAAGGTATTATCTTCTGCTTTAACTACCTCAGCTACCCCATCAATTCCTTCCACCTCTTCTTTTGTTAAAGGCGATTCTAAAAAGAGCTTGCTGCGGCCAAATGATTCACGAATTTCATGGACTTTACCATTTAAAACTGTCTGACCATTTTTTAACATAATCAGGTGATCGCATATTTTCTCCACATTATCCATATTATGACTGGAAAAAATGACACAGGCTCCTTTTTGTCGCAATTCAATAATGCCATTTTTTAAAAGTTCAGCATTAACCGGATCCAAGCCACTAAACGGTTCATCTAAAATAACCAGTTTCGGTTCATGAATTAAAGTGGCAATGAGTTGTACTTTTTGTTGATTCCCTTTTGATAATGATTTTACTTTATCTGTTTTTTTCCCTTTTACTTCGAATTTATCCATCCACTTGTCGATTTCTGGCAAAATATCCTTACGTTTTTTTCCTCGTAATTCCGCAAAATAAATCAGTTGGTCTTCAATCGTTACTTTAGGATAGAGTCCTCGTTCTTCTGGTAAGTAACCAATAATATTGTAGTCTTTACTGCCAATCTTTTCCCCATTCCATAAAATTTCACCTTTATCTGGCGTCAAAAAATCTAAAATTAAGCGAAAAGTCGTTGTTTTTCCCGCGCCATTTTGGCCAATCAATCCCATAATTGTTCCATCTTGAATCGTAAAAGAAAGGTTATCAACTGCTGTATAATCTCCAAATCTTTTTTCCAAATTTTTAACCGTTAGCATTTCTTCACTCCTCCTAATTTCGTTTATGCTCCATCATAAAAAAATTGTCTAAATTACAATAAAGGCTAATAAAGCGCCAAAAAGTCCTCCTAAAATCATCAATATTAGTGTGTCACGAATAATATTTTGTTTTTTTGCAAACTTAAGTGGTTGTTTATAATAGGCTGTTCTTTTTTGATAAATTAATTTCGTTGTGAGCATACACATAAAAAAAATAACAGGAAAACTGGCTAGCAATAAAGTTGCCGCCAAAAAAAGAAGGGGCCAAGTAACCAAATCACTACCGAATATTATTTTGCCACAAAAATAAAAAATAATTCCCAGTAGTGTTGCCCAGCAAGAGCGCAGTAATTGTTGCTGCCATTCTTGCAAAATTCGACTACGATAACTTTGTTCATCGGTAAAAAGTGGTATGCTTTTATTATTAGTGCTGACAAAATAACAATAACGTTTGCCAAATGTCGTGACATGGTTCCAACCACTACTGGCATATAACGCCAGATAGTCAGCTAATTCCCCTTTTGGTCCTGCAAAATAATCTACCGCATAAAAAAGATTTTGCGGGGCTGCTTTTTGAAAGACTAATAAGCCAAATACGTTCATCTTAACAAAATGCCAGCCTAGCTGTGCCTGCTGGTTTAAGCGCAACATTTCTTTTTCAGGATAAAAAGCAACGCCTAAACTTAACAAATATTTTCTATTCCCAATCTTCATACGTACCCCTCACTTTTAAATAACCTGTCAAAATAACCACTTTTTATGGCAACTTTTTTAATCAGTAAATGTCGTGATTTGCAAGTAACGTTGCACCAGCTTCATAAAAAATGCGTCGTCTTTGGACATCTTTGGCTAATGCTTTTTTTCCTTTTGCTGTAATCTGATAAACTTTTTTACGATCCGAATTTTCTGTCAGTGTAATAAATCCAGTCTTTTGTAATTTTTTTAAATTCGTATACATACTAGCCGGACCAATCTCCATTTCGCCACTAGTTATTTCACTAATTTCTTTCATAATTCCATAACCATGTTGGGGTTTTAACAATACGAGCAAAATCACATATACACTATCTGACAGTGCATCTTCCATTTTAACCCTCCTCTATATCACACCATGATATATCACTTAATGATATAGTATGCTAGACTTTCACTACTGTCAATCATAGAAAGCTGTTTTTTTCACTCCTATTTGCTTTTTTTATTAGCTACTATTCTTGTAACCAACTGGATTTGTCAAAATCAAATGCCACCGTAACCACCTTTTTATTCTTTTTCTTTCTGCTTGCAAAAAAAGTAAGCAAACTAAAAATTGCCGTTGATATAGTTGGTATTTTTTTAACAGATAAACCCAAGTAACCTTGTGAAAAAAACACTTAACTTTTCAAAATAAAAAGCCATATACGGTGTCCAATCGGAGCGCCGATAAATTGTATCGACTTCTTTTTGATAAAGGGCAGGTTTTAAAGGGGCGACTTTAACAAATAATTTATGACAAATTTGAATAAAATCAATGTACGCCAAAAAACGAGCTTCATCTGATTCGGCTTGTAAAAACGTCTTTAAACGTCGCGCTGTTGTTTCTGGCTTAAAATATCCCAGTTGATTGGGACTAACAATCAAATACATTATTTTTCCCCCCTTTAATTTAACAACGAAAAAAATAATGATTTTGTCAAAAAAGAGGCGTGACAAAAAACTTGTCACACCCCTAATTTTAAACAAACGGGATTGAAAGAAGTAACTTCTTAATAAACCGAAATTTCGAATATTGCTTCTTATTCTGTAATCTAACCACTTCTCCCATCTGTAACGATTAGATATTTTTTACGCTTTAATAATTGGGATGAAATAACTAAGCTGTTTGCATTTACAGTCTAGTAACCTTTTGTCCCCAACGATATAAAACATAAAATTTATTGTTCTTCATTTTTTTTGTCTTCAGTTAATGTTGTTTGAATTGTTTTGGCTACTGCCTCTGGAATCCCAATCGCTTTAATTTCTGCTAATGAAGCAGCCTGAATATTTTTTAACGATTTGAATTCTTTTAATAAAGCTTTTTTTCGTTTGGGCCCAAGACCTGCGATACCGTCTAATTTTGACGCGAAACTATTCTTACTGCGAAGTTGCCGATGAAAAGTAATCGCAAAACGATGGACTTCATCTTGAATTCGTTGTAACAAGAAAAATTCAGGTGAATTTCGTTCCAGCGGTACCACTTCTAATTCAGGACCAAAGAGCATTTCACTAGTTTTATGTTTATCATTTTTCGCTAAACCAGCAATCGGAATATCAAGACCCAACTGGTTATCTAAAACTTCTTTAGCCGCATCTACTTGTCCTTTTCCTCCATCAATGACAATTAAATCAGGAAAAGGAAGGTTTTCTTTTAAAACACGAGAATAACGCCGATAAATCACTTCCCGCATCGATGCATAGTCATCTGGCCCTGTTACGGTTTTAATTTTATATTTGCGGTATTCATTTTTAGCCGGTTTGCCATCAATAAAAACTACCATCGCAGAAACCGGATTTGTCCCCATAATATTAGAGTTATCAAAGGCCTCAATTCGAACAGGAGTAGGAATACCCATCGCATTTCCCAGACTTTCAATTGCGCCAATTGTTCGCTCTTCTTTACGTTCAATTAAATCAAATTTTTCTTTTAGCGCAACGCCAGCATTTTTATTCGCCAATTCTACTAATTTTTTCTTTTCACCGCGTTTAGGCTGTAAAATTTTAGTTTGCAATAAAGCTTCCACAGACTCTTTATCAATATCATCAGGGATTAAAACTTCTTTTGGAATAAAATGCTCGTTTTCTTGATAGAATTGTCCAATATAGGTTAAAAAATCATCTTGGGCTTCATTATAAAAAGGAAAGATGGAAACATCGCGTTCAATTAATTTACCTTGGCGGACAAAAAAGACTTGGACGCACATCCAACCTTTATCAATTGCATAACCAAAAACATCGCGATCCATAAAGTCAGTTTGGGTCATTTTTTGCTTGGTCATTACCGTATCAATTGCTTTAATTTGGTCCCGTAATTCCGCTGCTTTTTCAAATTCCAAATTTGCAGCGGCCGTTTCCATTTCTGCTGCAATATTGTCGCGAATTTCCGTGTGTCCTCCACTTAAAAAGCGTTTAATTTCAGCAACCATTTCTTCATAAACCTTCGTTGGGACATCAAACACACAAGGTGCTAAACATTGCCCCATATGGTAGTACAGACAGACTTCTTTTGGTAATACTTTACATTTTCGTAAAGGAAAAAGACGGTCTAAAAGTTTTTTGGTTTCATTAGCTGCCCCCACATCTGGATACGGCCCAAAATATAACGCTTTATCTTTTAAAACTTTACGGGTAATTAATAAGCGTGGATACGCTTCATTAGTAATTTTAATAAAAGGATACGTCTTATCATCTTTTAACATGATATTGTATTTGGGATCGTTCTTTTTAATTAAATTAATCTCAAGCAATAACGCTTCAATATTTGATTCGGTCACAATATATTCAAAGTCTTCAATCTCAGATACCAGTCGCTCTGTTTTAGTATCGTGGCTACCGGTAAAGTAAGAACGAACTCGATTTTTCAAAATTTTGGCTTTTCCGACATAAATAATCGTGCCATTTTTATCTTTCATTAGATAACAGCCAGGCTGATCTGGTAAAAGTGCCAATTTATTTTTAATTCGTTCATTCACGTCTTTTTCACCCATTTCTTTTGCTAATGGTATGCTTTAAAAGCACCTTCCATTATAACATGCACGTCAAATCATAAGAAAAGCTAAAGGAACTCGCACAGCTCTCAAGCAATAAGACTAAATCTTGTTAAATTGTTTCTCAAATTTCGCAAGATTTTGGCTTATTGCCGTAGAGAGTTCGTTCATAAAGCCATTGGAAAAGCCAAAAGCAGCGAAAAGATTTTTTCGCTGCTTTTACTTGTGTCAATTTAATAGTAAATTTTTACCGGTGTGTTTCCTGGCATATTATAATAGAACCATTTCGCATCTGCTACTGACATACGAATACAACCATGAGATGCCCGCCGTCCTAATTTCATACCTTCAATATGATTAAAGGCAGTCGTTGTACCAGGATAAGCGATTGGAACAGTGTGGAACAAGTACACACCATGTTGGTGGTAAGAACGATAAAACGCACCACCAGAGCCACCAAACCAGAAGGAATTTCCTCGTTCTGCTTGAATTTTGAAATTGCCATAAGGCGTACTTAAATTATTAGGCCACAAGCCCAAACCCGTTGAACATAACATCGTATAAATCGTTTTAGAACCTGAACGAATATATACCCGTTGTTTTTTGACTGAAACTTGAATATTCAAGTTTTTAACTTTTAAAGAAGGATAGCGTCCACCGGTAGTATACATGTAAAAGCGATTATGAACATTCGTCGTTTCACTTGCCTTTAACCAGCCCAAAGCTCCACCTGGTAAAACCACATAATAATACGTACCGCTACTTGTTTTTGCCTCTTTTGTCGCTTGCGCCATGTAGCCTTTATAAGTCTTTTTCGCGCCTTTTTTACTACTGTTGGGATCTGCCTGACTATAAAAATTACCACTATTGGAATTAATCCGGACGTAACGGTTAATGTTTTTAGTACTGTAAATTGTATGAGGTGTTCCAGTAAAACCAGCATTTAAATAGCCTATCCAAGTATTGCCGTTATAAATGGAATAATACCAAGCACCATTAAAATGACGATATTTACATTTCACTGTATAAACTTTGCCATAGTATTTTGCGGCACTTTCTTTTTTCTGCCAATTAAAGTTACGCCAGAAAGTTGCTGTTTTTGAATTAATTCTTACTTTACGATTTTCTTTTTGGGCAATTCCGCCAGCACTTTTAGCTTGTTTTGCAGCACTAGCATTTAAGTAGCCCACCCAATGATTTTTATTATCGCTTAAACTATAATAAGTTGCCCCATTGTAATGGCGATACATGCCTTTAGCCAAGTAAGTTTTGGTTGCCATTGAAGCAGTCGTCGCACGTTTTTTCCAACTAAAATTACTCCAAGTATTATAGTTTTTATTGGTAATGGTGACATAACGATTCAAACTTTGATAGACACCTTGACTACCGGCAGCAAGTTTAATATCTTTAGCTTCCAGATAACCTACCCAAGTATCTTTTTTGTTTTTATTTTCATAAAGAGTATAGTACTTTTTACCGTTAAAGTGCTGATAGTAACCTTTAATTTTTACTGTCTTACCATAGTAAGAAGAAGTATTGCCGCGGGCACTGTTAAAAGAAAAGTTGTTCCACAAGACTTTTCCTTTTTGCATAAAAGTAGCATAACGATTTTCACTATAAAATTTACCGCCAGCACTTGTATTCAGCACTAAGCCATTCCCTTTAGCGGTAAAACCTACAAATTGATTTTGATAATTATAAAGAGCGTAATATTCTTTTTTATTTACTGTATAAATTTCCCGATATTGCAAAGTCTTTTTGTTAAAGTTTTTAATTTGGGCATTACTAAAGACATCTTTTTGTAGGCTTAATTTTGAAGTTGTAACGGCAACATAGCCTGTTTTTTTCGTGTATGTGCCATTATGTAATACTAGTGCTGTTTTTGGTACCCAACCAAACTCTGTATTGGCGCTATCTTCTTTAACTAGTCGAATCATTTCTTTATCTCCACTAGTCTTTACCTTATCTGTTACACGGAAAACTTGATTTTTATATTCAGCTAAACTTGTTTGTTTAATAAATTGATTTTGCTCGTTTAAGCGATAAGCAAATTCTTGTCCATCGGTTAGTTTGGCATATGTTTTTAAAGCTTCTTTTTTCCCAACCACAGTTTCTAAAGCTTCATCTTGTTGCGGTTGAACTTTTTCTACCGGCGCAGTTTCACTTGTCGCAGTTGTTGGCGGTGTACTTGTTGCACTTGGTGTACTCGTTGAAGAAGAATCTGTTTGGCTTGTTGTACTTGAATCAGTTGTAGTAGCTGTTACCTCTTGACTTGTTGTACTTTCTTCAGTAGTTGTTTCATTTGTCTGTAGCTCTGATAAAGAACTTGTTATATTTGACTCACTAGTTTCCCCAGTAGCTTCCTGCCCCCAAACATTTAGTGGCAATGAAGTCGTTAAAATACTTGCAACCAACAACACTTTAACCCATTTACTTTTTTTCATCTTCTACTCCTTTTTCTTTAATTATTTTTTTATCTTTACAAACTTATTATATCGTTCTCTCAGAAAAAACAGAAGTGAGAAACCACCAAAAAAACAACTTTTTATTAAAAAAATGGTGTCGAATAATCTGCTTTAAAATTGAATTTTTGTGTTATTTAAAATCTAGAAATTATTCTTAATAAAATGAGAATTTTTAGTCCGCAAATACTGCTCCTCAGCTCGACTATATTTTTGTTAACGCATAATTTTTACATCGCAAAAAGGCTGTGACAAAGCATCTGTCACAGCCTCATGAAAAACTTACTTTTAAATTGCTTTATTGTTTTATAAAAGTACGACTACTTACTTTTATTCTGTCACTAAATCTAGTGGTGAATCGATTTTTTCATCAACTTTTTTACCTGCAAAATGATCATAAGCCGCTTGTAGGGCAAGTTTACCCATTTCTTCTGGTTTTTGAGCGATCGTCGCACTCATCTTACCGTCTTTAATTGCCTTTAAACCATCTTCGGTACCGTCAAAACCAACGATAATAAAATCTTTGCCTTTACTGCTAGCAGCTTCAGAAGCCCCTAAAGCCATTTCGTCATTTTGGGCAAATACACCTTGTAAATCAGAGTGAGCTTGCAAAATATTTTCCATAACTGTTAAACCTTTAGCACGGTCAAAGTTAGCAGATTGCTTGTCGACAACGTCTAATTTATCTTTTGCGTAATCATCAAACCCTTTGCCTCGTTCACGGGTCGCAGAAGCTCCAGGTACGCCTTCAAGTTCTGCTACTTTAGCATTTTCACCTAATTTTTCAATAATAAATTGCGCCGCCATTTTACCGCCTTCTTCATTATTTGAAGCAACCGTCGTTAACAATTTACCGCCGTCACTACTACGGTCAATGGCAATCACTGGAATATCAGCACTATTAGCAGCTTCCACTGCTGGCACAATAGCCGAAGAATCAACTGGATTTACTAAAATGACATCGACTTTTTGTTGAATTAAATCATCAATATCATTACTTTGTTTGGCTGTGTCATCTTGAGCGTCAACAACTTTAATCGTCGTTTTGTTTTCATCTGCTAATTTTTGGACACCATCTCGTAACGATACAAAGAAAGGATTGTTTAATGTTGAAACCGAAACACCAACTGTCAATTCTGCGGGTTTTTTCTCAGCTGTTTTCCCCTCTGAACTACTAGAACCACCTTCAAGACCTGTTGCACCACAGCCTGCTAACATAAGAACACTTGCCGCTAATACGAAAAATTTTTTCATCGTTTCTTCCTCCTCATATGAGTGAATTTCTTTTAAAGGAAAATCATTTTCCTAAAAACCGTTTAAAGTGCTGCTGTTTATAAAAAAGTAATTAAAGGGCTTACAATACTTTACGCAAAATTGTGCTTATTTCTTTTTACGGTCTAATAATACAGCAATAACAATGACGATCCCTTTGACAATTTGTTGATAAAAACTTGAAACGCCTAGTAAATTCAAGCCGTTGTTTAATGTTCCAATGATTAAAGCACCCACTAGCGTACCAAAAATCCGACCTTTCCCGCCTGAAAGGCTCGTTCCCCCTAACACAACAGAAGCGATGGCATCCATTTCATAAGATTGGCCAGCAGTCGGTTGCGCTGAATTTAGACGTGAGGTAATAATCATGCCGCTAATAGCTGCCATTAAGCCTGATAAGGAGTAAATTAAGATTTTAATTTTATCAATTTTTACCCCTGCCACAAAGGCCGCTTTTTCATTTCCACCAATAGCGTAAGTTTTCTTACCAAATGCCGTTTTGTGCAACAAGACAAACAAAATAATAAACATAATGAAAAGTAAAACGACAGGAAAAGGAATGCCAAATAAATAACCACGACCTAAAAAGCTAAAGAAGAAACTATCTCCTAAACCTGTAATCGGATTTCCTTTGGTGTAAACAAGTGTTGCACCGCGATAAATTGTCATTGTCGCCAAAGTGGCAATAAAAGGCGCCATACTTCCTTTTGAGATTAACAAGCCATTAATCGCACCTAAGATTGCACCGGTTAAAAGGCCAATTAAAACTGCCAATGGCGCACTCATTCCATTTGCAATAAAGCCAGCTGTTAATGCGCTAGAGAGTGCTAAAGTCGATCCAACAGACAAATCAATTCCACCTGTCAAAATAACAAAGGTCATCCCAAAGGCAATAAAACCGTTCGCTGCTACTTGGCGTAGTAAATTTAATAAATTATTTGGGTTTAAAAATTCACGATTCATAACCGAAACGACAATAACCAAGACAATCAGTGCCAATAAGGGCCCTAGCTTTGTGACAATACCGGCTGCGTCAAAATTGCTCTTTTTTGCGACGTTCTTTTTATTCTCCATTTTATTTTCCTCCTGTGGCATAGGTCATAATTTTTTCTTGGTCAAAATCTTTCTTTTGTAATTCACCGTTAATTTTGCCTTCGTGTATCACTAAAATACGATCGCTTATCCCCATTACTTCAGGTAAGTCACTTGAGACAACGATAATCGCGACACCACGATCAGCTAGTTCATTGATTAGTTGATAAATTTCCCGTTTAGCCCCGACGTCGACACCACGAGTTGGTTCATCTAAAATTAAAACTTTAGGGCCGGCTCCAATCCATTTGGCTAAAACGACTTTTTGCTGATTACCTCCCGATAAATCTCCGACGATATCTTCAGCTGATTGCACTTTAATTAATAGGCGTTTGATCAATAGCTCGGCAAATTCTGCTTCAGTTTTTTTATCAATTACACCATTTTTTACAAAACCATCAATGGAAGGCAAGCTAATATTATCTAACACAGAAAAATCTAAGACTAATCCTTCTGACTTTCGATCTTCTGTCAAAAAGCCGATACCATTTTGAATCGATTTAGCTGGTGATTCAATTTTTTTAATAACTCCTTCAATTGTAATAGTGCCTTTTGATAAGGGGTCCAAACCAAAGATTCCCCGCATAATTTCTGTTCGACCAGCTCCCATTAAGCCAGAAAAACCGACAATTTCACCACTTCTAACGCTAAAAGAAATATCTTTAAAAGTACCATTTGTAGCAGTTAAGTTCTCAGCGGTAAAGATTACTTCACCAATCGCCGCGTTTTTTTCTGGATAATAATCAGAAATTTCTCTTCCAACCATTTTACGCACCACTTCATTTACATTGGTTTCACTTGTTTTGGTTGTATCAATCGATAAACCGTCTCGCATCACCGTAATTTCATCACTAATTTGGAAAATTTCTTCCATCCGGTGAGAAATATAAACAATTGCCACTCCTTGTTCTTTTAGTTGCATAATAATTTTAAACAATGCTTTAATTTCTGTTTCAGATAGTGCAGCAGTAGGTTCATCCATAATCAAAATTTTTGCATCCGTCATAAGCGACTTTGTAATCTCAATCATTTGTTGCTGACCTACTGAAAGCTCTTCTAACTCTTTATCCAAATCAAGGGAGATTCCTAAATCATGAAAATGTTCCAACGCAACATTCCTCATTTTTTTTATATCCAGTAAGCCAAAAGAATTTTTTAATTCACTATTTAGAAATAAATTTTCTAGCACTGTCATTTGGGGCCATGAATTCATTTCTTGGTGAATAAAGCTAATGCCAAATTCTTCGGCTTCTTTGGGACTAGAAAAGACTTTTTCTTGGCCATCAATTAAAATCGTGCCAGAATCTTTTTTGTGTAGTCCGGTTAAGATGTTCATAAGCGTTGACTTACCTGCGCCATTTTCCCCCATCAATGCGTGAATTTCGCCGCTTTTTAATTCAATACTAACGTCGCGTAAAACCTGATTGGTACCAAAAGATTTTGAAATATTTTTCATTGCAACATGCATCATAGAACCTCCTTAAAAGATGACAGCCGATTGTAAAATAATATTGGAAAAAGGCGTTACTTCACCGCTACGGATAATGGCTTTACTCGTCTGTGTTTGTATTTTAAATTCCTCATGACTGAGATAAATTATTTCGATATCATCAGGTAGCGCTTTCAAAATTGCTTGCAATTGACTGCTATTTTGACTTTTAATCTCTTCAGCTAAAAAAACTTTTTCAATTGCCATATCACTTAAAACCGTTTGTAACACTTCTTGAAAGCTAGGTAAGCCAAATTTTAAAGCCAAATCAATTTTCTTAACATCATTGGGTACCGGTAAGCCGGCATCTCCAATGGTAATTTGATCAGTATGTCCTAAATCGGTTAAAACTTTGGTAACCTCACTATTCAAAATTCCATGCTTTTTCATACTGTTTTTGCTCCTTTATTTTTTCTAGTGTTGGCATACCACCTTGAGCACCGAAACCTTGGACAGAAATTGCCGCAGCTAAATTAGCAAAACGTAAAGCCTCAGACATTTTTAATCCTTGTAGTAAAGCAGTTGCCATGGCAGCGTTAAATGTATCGCCAGCACCAGTTGTATCGACCGGCTGAACTTCAAAAGCGGGAATAATTTCTTCTTTTGTTCCGTCGTGATAAATGGCGCCCATCGCACCAAGCGTGATAATTAATTTGTTTGGGTATTGTGCCAAAACTTCTGAACGGCTCTGGTCAGGAAAGATAATGGCTGATTCATGTTCATTGGGTGTTAAATACGTTAATTTTTCAATATACTCTTTAGCAATACTGCGGGCTGGCGCTGGATTTAAAAGCGTTTTAATACCATTTTGCCAACAAAAATCAATGATTGCCTCATTTGTTTCTTGCGGGATTTCATTTTGTAAAATAACTAAATCACTGGCTAGTAGTTGGGATTGGAACTTAGTCATAGTTGCCGGCTTTACTTCATTATTCGCACCAGGAATTACAATAATACTGTTATCATTTTCGTATAAAACAATGTGAGCTGAACCACTCTCAGTATGTGTAACCCGTTCCACACAAGTTACATCAACACCATTTTTAACTAAATTTGCAACAATTTCTGTGCCAAAATCATCCTTCCCCACTGCTCCTACCATTGCAACATCCAAACCTAAGCGACTGGCCGCTACCGCTTGATTGGCTCCTTTACCACCAAAAGCAGTCGAAAATTTTTCACCAAAAACTGTTTCGCCTTGATTTGGTTTCACTTTTGTCGTCACTACAAAATCAGTCGACATACTTCCTACCACTGTTATTTTCATTGTGTTTCCTTCTTTCGTAGAGTATCCCGTTCAATTAAACGAGTAGGTAAAATCAATTTTTTTTGTTTTACTTCTTGTTCATTCATCAGCTTGTAAAGCATCTCTGCTCCTTTATATCCCATTTCATAAGCTGGTTGATGAATCGTTGTTAGTGGCGGCACCACTAAATTACTAATGGGAATATCATCATAACCGATTACTTGCAAGTCTTCAGGGACTTTTATATTGTGTCGATAAGCCTCTTGAATTAATGCAATCGCATGAATGTCACTTGGCGCAATAACTGTATCGACTGTGGGAAATTGTTTAAAAACTGTTTGTGCGGTAATAATCGCATCTTCTAGTAAAAACGAGGCTGAGTGTACGAGGGAATAATCTTTTTTTGATTCCTCTAAAACACTCAAAACACCTTGTAGCCTTTCTTTAGAACGATCAATTTCTTTTGGACCAGAAATCACGATAATTTGTTTGGTCTTTCTTTTTAAAACAGCTCTTGCTGCTATGGCACCACCGGAAACATCATCGGCGTGAATCGAGTACTCTGAATCATTACCCACCCGATCTAAAAATACTAGCGGATGAACATTATCATAAAAAGCATAGTCGTTATCAACTGCTGATAAGACGCCAGCTACATTATTTTGATGAAAAGCATGAAGATAGTCGTTAGCGCGTTCAGGATTTTCTTGCACATTGCCTAAAATAACTTGATAGCCTTTTTTTTGTAAAAAATCTTCTACTCCTTTAGCCAATAAAGGGAAAAAAGGATTAGAGATATCGGGTAACAGTAGGCCCACTAGTTTTGATTTTTTTTGAAAAAGCGAGCGTGCGACTTCATTCGGACGAAAATCTAGTTCTGCTACTGCATGCTCAATTTTTTGGCGGGATTCTTCACTTACATAGCCACTACCGTTAATTGCTCTTGAAACTGTTGCGACAGATAATCCTGCCAATTTTGCGACATCGCGAATCGTTGCCATCTGTTCACCATCTTTCGTGTGTAACCGTTTACACAGATAATATAAATGATTTAATCTTAAATTGCAACCACTTAAGATTATTTTTTTATGTAAAAATGAAAAAAGCCGGCTAAATGCCGGCTAATCAGCAAAACAATATTTTATAAATGAGATGCAATTAATTGTTCTAATTGATCTTTTGTGTGAACCCCGATTACTTTATCGACAACTTCCCCGTCTTTTTTAAGTAATAAAGTTGGGATACTCATAACGCCAAATTGTGCGGGTGTTTCAGGGTTTTCATCCACATCCATTTTTACAATTTTTAATTCATCTTCGTCATGACTAGCGGCTAATTGATCTAAAATCGGTGCTTGCATGCGACAAGGACCACACCAAGTTGCCCAAAAATCGACTAAAACTAAACCTTCATCTGTTTCACTTGCAAATGTTGCATCTGTAACTGCTTTTGACATAATATTACCTCCGATTTTACTATTGGGCATCTTCCCAATTGGATTTCCCCAAATGATAACCTTAAGTAAGATTGATCATTTCTCTAAAGAGAGTATAGCACTGAAAAGTTTATGATGACATTTTTTTGCTTACAATTGGTAAGTGCTCAAAAAGATAGCACCAAACGCGCTAAACAACGCGCTTTTTAAAAGCAAACGTGTTAAATCTTTTTTAATTATTTAAATTTAACCACTGTTGCCCCATTTCCACCTTGATTTGGCGGAGCAAATTCAAAGCTTTTGACACTCCGATGATTTTTCAAATAATCTGTAATTCCTTGGCGTAAAGCGCCAGTTCCCTTGCCATGAACAATCGTTACTTGGGGATAACCAGCTAAAATAGCGGCATCTAAATACTGATCAACTTCATTTAAAGCTTCCTCATACCGCTTCCCTCTTAAATCCAGTTGAGTCGCAACATGACTACTATTATCAGAACGAACAGTACTTACAACACGTTGGATTGGTTCTTTAACAGGCGCTACACTTTGTAATTCACTTTCTGGTAGTGTCATCTTCAAAATACCTAATTGTACTTGCCAATTGCCATCGCTCATTTTTTGAATCAAGGTTCCTCTTTGACCGTAAGAAGCCACTAATACTTCATCGCCAACTTTTAGTTTTTTCTTTTGTTTCGCTTTTTGCAAAACTTTATTTTTCTTAAGTTGATTGTCTTCTTGCCGTAAATTATCTAGTTTACTGCGAGCATCGATCAATTCATGCTCTTTTACTTGCGCTTGACCAGCTGCCAACTGCTTTTTACGTAAGTCTGAAATAATGACCTCAGCTTCTGACTTGGCTTCATCGATAATTTGATTGGCCTCTTTTTTAGCTTTGGCTAACTCTTTTTCCCGTTCTTCAAAGAAATAACTATAAGCCTCTTTTAATTCTCGTTGTAATTTTTCCGCTTCATCGACATAATGGCGAACTTCTAAATATTCCGTTTCCGTCATCTTCCGTCTGTTTTCTAAATCTGCAATCATTTCATTTAAGTCTTGACTTTCACCATCCATAATTTGTTTGGCGGCATCAATAATGTGGTTATCCAAGCCTAAACGTTTCGAGATTTCAAAGGCATTACTACTCCCTGGTACCCCAATTAATAAACGATAAGTCGGACTAAGCGTATCAACATCAAATTCCATGCTCGCATTAATTGTGTTGCTACGATTATAGCCATAGACTTTTAATTCCGGATAGTGAGTTGTTGCCATTACATAAGCAGATTTAGCGCCCAATGCGTCTAAAATCGCAATAGCCAGTGCAGCACCTTCTTGTGGATCAGTCCCAGCACCCAGTTCATCAAATAAAACTAAACTGTGTTCATCCACTTTTGCTAAAATCGCAACAATATTTGTCATATGAGAAGAAAAGGTTGATAAGCTTTGTTCGATTGACTGTTCGTCACCAATATCGGCAAAAATCTCATGGAAAATCCCCATTTGACTCTCTTCAGCTACTGGAAGGGGTAGCCCTGACTGACCCATTAATTGCAATAAGCCTAAAGTTTTTAACGTAATCGTTTTACCACCTGTATTTGGGCCCGTAATCACTACGGCTTGAAAATCTTGACCAATCATAATATCGTTTGCCACCACGACTTCTTGATCAATTAAAGGATGACGCGCTTGTTTAAAGTAGACGTGATTTTCAGCGCTAATAGCAGGCACAACTGCATTTAATTCTTTACCAAAACGAGCTTTTGCGTTCATCAAATCAAATTTTCCTAAGACAAAAGCATTATGAATGATTTCTTTTTGATAAGGTACTAATTCCGCTGAAAGTTCGGCTAAAATTCGTTCAATTTCTTGCCGTTCATTAATTTGATGCTGACGCAAGCGATTATTGGAGTCAACAATTTGTTTAGGTTCGATGAAAAGAGTTTGACCAGAGGAGCTTTGATCGTGGACGACACCGCCAAAAACGCTGCGATATTCTTGTTTGACTGGAATGACATAACGATCGTTACGCATTGTAATAATCGTATCACTTAAATAGCGCGCATTATTCCCCCGCAAAATTCCATCTAATTGTTCTCGAATAGTTTGTTCACTGCGCCGAATATTTTGGCGAATCATTTTTAGCTCACTAGAGGCTTCATCTGTCACATAGCCATCTTCATCAATTGCCGTCTGTAAGCGACGGGTTAAATCTGGTAAGTGTTCCAATTGTTCGGCCCAATCATAAAGACGCAAAAATTCGATTTCACTTTCCTTTAAGTCAGCGATAAATTTTCTGACTTGTCCGGCTGTGGATAAAACACGGGCGATTTGCGCTAATTCAGGACCATTTAAATCCGCGCCAATTTCAATTCGTTTCATTTGGGGCCGGATATTTTCAATTTTTGGAATTGGGATGCCACCGCGTAAACGTTGGACTTTTAAACCATCTTCGGTTTCATTTAACCAACTATTTATTACCGTTTCATCAATACTTGGTACTAAATTTTCTAACTCTTCTTGCCCTTGGGCAGTTTGAAGGTAATTTGCGACCATTTGCTTCACACGGGAAAGTTCTAATGTTTCATAGATTCTTTTATTCATTTGTTTCACCTACCTATTTCATTATGAAAAACAGGACAGTTTAGCTACTGCCAAACACTGCCCTGTTTTTTAACCAAGAATACTTGTTACCCACAGATTTTTAAAAAGCCAAGACAAAATAAAAGAATGTTCCACAATCATGCGAGCAGAAAAGTGATTAAAAAAGATATTTTGCACGGTTGCTAGAGGAATCATTGCTAACACAAATAGCACAAAAAAGATAACTATATACGCTGTCAGTGCGTTTAATAAGCCGCCTAAAACCCAATCGTAATTTTCCAATAAGCGTTTAAAACGCAAATTGTTTAAAAATACCGCGACTAAACTCGTAATCAGCCAGCCAATAAACATAACTAGTAAAAAAGCAATCGCAGCATAATAAGCCTTATCCAGATCTAACGATTCGGTTTGACTGTAAAAAGCCATTTTCGCATCTGGCGTAATGGAAGGATAAGGAACAAATAATTCTAATTTCTTTGCCAAACTCTGATAGCTAAAACACGCTATCGCAAAAGATAAAGCATAACCTAACGTATGGGCCAGCTGTAACGGTGCTCCCCTGCGACCTCCGATATAAAACGCAATCACGAGTATCAGGATGATAAGTAATCCGATCATCTGTTAATCCTTTCTGTCCAAAGACGTCTTTTGTTTAATTTGATTTTTACGGGCTTCATTTAAAATTTGCTGTGCCTGAACATGATTTTTTATTTTAATATCTGATTTGCCTTGCTCGGCTAAATACTTACGGGCTTCGTTTTCAATTGCTTCAATTCGTTTTACGCGATTTTCTAATTCAACAATTCTAACAGTTTTTTCCCGCAATTCTTGCACTTCTTTTTGTAAACGCAGTACTTCTTCTTGCTTGTCGACTTGATCTGAGACCGCATTAACTGCCAGTAAAATTGCGGCTTGTTCATCATTTATTTGGGGTGAAATAGCTTTAATTTCATTAAGCTGTTCATTAACCAGTTTTGTGACCAGCTTCATATGCTGTCCACTCTTCTCACCAATAATCGTATAGGTGCGATTGGCAATCACAGCTTTATAGCGTTTGCGTTCCGCTACCATGCTTTGTCTTCCCTTCTTCATAACTTTCACAAAAACAACTGCACTATTATAGCATTTTTACCACGAAATGTTTAAGTGGCAAACTCCTGTATATTATAGGGGAAAAAAGATAAAATTTCCATGATTAGATAAAAATCTCTTACTTCCCTTACGCTTTTTTGAATCTATGTTAAAATCTAAGAGCCAATCTAGTAAAAAAGACTGACTAAAAATGGCTCTTTTACTATTACGATGATACAGTGAAAGCCTATCAATTATTAAAATAAAGAAATACTAAACAAAGGAAGTTTATATGAATACGATTGTCTTAAAACTTAGTAATGTCCAATTAGACCAGCTAAAAACTCATTATGCGACAAAAAGCGTTCCAAATAAAAACCCATATACATTATTTGTCGCTAAAAAAAACGGTGTCACTATCACCGGCTATACTTCAGGAAAAGTAATGTTTCAAGGACCAAATGCACAGTCAGAAGCCGCAAAATGGGACAAAGCACAAGCCAGTATAAAGCCAAATGACAATAAAAATGCCCCTCAAAAAACAAGCGCAGTCGCAACCCATTTACCAAAAGATTTTTCTAAAAAAAGTATCATTGGCAGTGACGAAGTAGGCAACGGTAGTTATTTTGGACCTTTAGTAGTTTGTGCTGTCTATGCAGCAAAAGAAAACCTCTCTTATTTAAAAAAAATCGGCGTCAAAGATTCTAAAATGTTGACCGACAAAGAAATTCGCCAACTGGCACCAAAAATTGCTGAAACAGTTCCTTTTCAAAAACTAGTGGTTACACCAGAAAAATATAACGAGATTCAGCCCAAATATAATGCCGTGCGAATGAAGGTCGCGCTGCACAATCAAGCGATTTACCTATTGCAACAAAAAATTGCCCCTACAAAAGCAGAAGGTATCCTCATTGACCAATTTACCTCAGAGGCAAACTACAAAAAATATTTACGGCAAGAAAAAAACCCAGTCACGACAGATCTTCACTTTATTACAAAAGGAGAACAATATCATTTAGCTGTCGCAGCCGCCTCTATTTTATGTCGGGCTAGTTTTTTAGAAGAGTTAGAGAGGGCTTCTAAAAATCTGGGCTTTTTACTTCCTTCTGGTGCGGGCAATAAATCTGATCAAGTAGCTGCCAAAATATTACAACAAGGTGGCATAAACTTACTAGCTAAATATGCCAAGTTGCATTTTGCCAATACAAAAAAAGCAGAAAAGATCGCCGGCTTCTAAAAAATAAATACCCAAAAGATATATGACTGTTTTACTACTTCTTTTTTATACGAAGCAGTAGTCGTCAAAAACGACTGGCAGATACATCTTTTGGGTATTTTCAGCTTAAAAAGTAAACTAAGATTTAGGACCTTTAAAAAGTTTGCTGAAATCACCTTTTTGCGTTTGGAATTTATAAAAAATATGGAATAAACCACAAGCAACCATTAAAATACCATAGTAAAAATTACCTTGCCAAATTGCAAAAGTATTTAAAGTCGCAATTAACGCCAAGACAATTACATAACAAATTAAAACACGCAGGATAACACCTTTAGGTTTAATTTTATTAAAATAGTTTTCCCAGCTATTTTGATCCATTTTACTGATCCTACTTTTAATTTGAAGGTACAATAACCAAACCCCTGTACTCAAAAACAGCGCACTATAAATTCCGACTAAAATCATAATAAATAAACTCAAAATATCACTGATCATGTTAAACTTCCAATCCGTTAAAAATCAATTTCAAACATCAAAAATGTCTGTTTCGATTTTAACACAGGGACTTTAAATGTCAAAACCGAGCTCTTAAGCCGACAATTGTGCCGCTTGCATCTGATACATTTGATAATAAATACCCGATTTTTCCAGTAAGCTTTGATGCGAGCCTCGCTCAATAATACGACCATCTTCTAAAACTAAAATTTCATCTGCCTCTTTAATTGTCGAAAGACGATGGGCAATGATAAAAGTCGTCCGTCCTTTTTGCAAGACTTCCATCGCTTTTTGGATAATCGTTTCCGTTTGAGTATCCACATGACTAGTTGCTTCATCTAAAATTAAAATTTTAGGATTAAATACTAACGCCCGCGCAAAACTAATTAACTGTCTTTCACCGCTAGAAAATGCTTGACCTTTTTCCACTACCGGCTGGTGAATACCTTTAGGATAGCGTTTGACCAAATATTCTGCGCCAACTTGTTTTAAAGCATCTAAAACCATCGCGTCACTAATACTTTTATCCCCCATATTAATATTACTAGCAATCGTGCCACTAAATAAATAAGGGTCTTGCATCACAATGGCCATAAAGTGTCGCAGTGACTGACGACTATAATCTGAAATTTTTTGATTATCGATGAAAATAGCCCCGCTATTGGGTTCATAAAAACGAAAAAGTAAATTTAAAATACTCGACTTACCCGAACCAGTATGCCCCACTAAAGCCACCGTTTCTCCTGGTTTGGCGGTAAAGTTAATATCATGTAAAACGGTTTGATCGGCTGTATAGCCAAACGAAACATCTTGAAAAGCAACTGCGCCTTTTTCTATTTGAATGCTTTTCGTTTCTTGACTTTCAATCTTTTCATCCGCCAAGTCAAAAATTCTAGTCCCTGCCGCTAGTGATTGTTGCACACCAGCAACAGTTTGGACCATTCCTTCAATTGGATCAAACAGTCTGTTAATGTAGTCAATAAAGGCATACAGTAATCCCGCTGAAATAGCCAACTGACCGTTTAAAAAGAAACTAGCTAAAGTGGTCACTACTAATAAAATGGTGGCATTGCGTAAAAAGGTACCAAGTCCCCAAGCCGCTCCGGCATCTAAGAATAAAGCTTTTTTACCGACGTTAAACCATTTGGTTACAGTTTGGCGAAATTCATTTAATAATTGTTTTTCTTTTTGAAAGGCTTGAATTATCGCTACCCCTTGAATGAATTCGTTTAATTGCCCACTAATTTGTGAAATATACTCCCGCATAGCCAGATTATATTTAGAAGCTCGTTTTGTATAAAAATGTTGCCATAATACTAATAGTGGTAACAGCAGCAATAAAGCTGTACCTAAGCGGGGATCTAATAGAAATATCGCAATATAAACACCAATAATTTGAATAATATTGCTTAATAAATTACTAATGACACTGACGTAAAAACTGGAGCGTAAAACCTCTGTATCATTTGTGATACGCGCCACGATTTTGCCGGCAGGTAATTTATCAAAATAAGAAATCGGTAATTGATGCAAATGGTTAAATAGCTGATCTCGCATTCTTTTAACAATTTGATTGGCCATTTTACGCAACTGTAAAATACTAAAATAGCGAAAAAGGGAACCAGCGATATTTAACAATAAATAAAATGACAGCAACTGAATTAATAATAATAGCGGCAAATTTCCCGTATCAAAAGCTGGCGTCATTACACTATCAATCATGCGCTTGGCAATTAAAGGTGAGATAAGTTCCAAGCCAGATGCTACAATTAGTAAGCCCACACTAATACTAAAAATCAATTTATGAGCTTTGACATAACCTAAAAGCCTTCTGATTGTCTGAAGCATGTTTTCAACTCCTTTTAAATAAGTAAAACAACCCTTTAAAATTAAAGCTAGCAAAAGAAATTAGCTTAATTTTCGTTAATTATTGCGGTATGGCGTTTTAACTTTTCGTTTTTTCTTCATTTAATTGCTGATGGTAATATTGCTCTTGATACCAGCCTGGTGTTTGAATTAACGCGTGATGCGTGCCTTGTTGCACCACTTTTCCCTCTTCTAACACAATGATTTGATCGGCTGTGGTAATTGCAGAGAGCCGATGCGTCACAATAATCGCTGTTTGTTTTTCTTGTACTTGCTTTAACTGATCAATAATTGCTTGTTCCGTTTTGGCATCGACAGCAGAAAGCGCATCATCTAATAATAAAACGTGACTCTGACGTAAAAAAGCACGGGCTAAAGCCAAACGCTGTTTTTGTCCGCCAGATAGTGACATTCCTTTTTCACCAATTAACGTTTCCAACTGTTCTGGCATTTTTTTGATATCATCGGCCAAAGCAGCGGCCTTTAAAGCTTGCCAAAGTTCAGCTTCGGTGGCATCACTTTTACCAAACAATAAATTTTCTTTAATCGTACGTGAAAATAGTGTATGTTCTTGTGGTACTTCCGCAAATTGCCCCCGTACATCACAGGACTTATAGTCCGTTAATGGATGTCCGTTTAATTGTGGCACTTGCGCCGAATAAGGATAGCGGTGAAGTAATTGGCGTAGTAACGTCGTTTTACCACTACCGGTTTTACCAACAATACCAATCAATTGGCCTTTATTAATCGTCAGATTTACCTGCTGTAAAACGTTTTGAGTACTTGACGGATATGAAAAATCATAGTTTTCAAAACTAATTTCTTCAATTTGGGTTAATTCTTTCGTTCCATCTTCTTCTAAATTATCTTTTGCTTTTAAGACTTCATTAATCCGCCGCCAAGAAGCAGCCCCTTGTTGCATGACGTTTACCAAATCGCCCGCAGAAATCATCGGCCATACAATCATTGTTAAATAAACTTGAAAAGAAACCATAGCCCCAACGGTAATTTGTTGGTTTTGAACCATAAATGCCCCTACGCCAAAGCTTGCTACAAAGCTAATGGCCAAAATAATCGTAATTAACGGACCAAAACGTGAATCAAGTTCTGAAACTTGATTATTTTTTTCCTTCACTGCAGTTGTTTTTGCTTCAAAAGCAGTCGTTGTTTCTGCCTCTAGACCAAAAGCTCGCACCACTCGAATACCATCAATGATTTCTAGCACTTCGCTATTTAAATCGGAAACTGATTTTTGGGCTTCGGTGAAAAGTTGGTCTACTTTTGATCCCCATTTAAAAATGAAGTAGGCTAAAACTGGCATCGGAAGTAAAGCGATAAGTGTTAATAGACCCGAAACAGTAGTTGCCATCATCAGCAAAATAAAGCCTAAAAATAAACTCGTATTCATAAATACCATCAGGCCATACCCGACTGTCATTCCCATCACTTGTACATCGTCACTAGAACGTGTCATTAAATCGCCCGTACGAAATCGTTCGTAAAAGGGTGCGCCCATTTTTAGAAAATGGGCCATTAATTGTTCGCGTAAACTTTTTTGTAAGTCATACGAGCCAATAAATAACAGATAGGTCCAAGTGAAATCTGCTAGATAACATAAAATTATCGTCAATGAAAAAATACCACCATATTGTAGCAATAAAGAAAATGTCAACGTCTTTTGAATAATCGCATCGATAAAAAGACGAATAATATATGTGGGTACAACTGCTAATGCGCTGTTTAAAACCATAAAGAATAAAACGACAGCGTAACGTTTTTTATGTTGTTTAATATAAGTGAATAAGTGCTTTAAAACGTAACTCATGATAACCTCCAATTTAAAATTCACCATAAACCGCGTATTTGTTTATCGCAAATATTTTTTTAATATTCTGTATTTTTGCACACAAAAAAGACTCTACCCGTGTATACCAAGGGCAGAGTCTGAGTGTTAATTCAGCAGCTTAGCTAATTGGAAATATCATACGGGAGTAAGGAATTATTTGCGATGAATAGGGTTAATTCTTTTTTTGTTAATTTGATCATCATGCTTTCCTCCTTCCCAATTTTTTGTAAACGTTACACAAAGAATAGCAGGTTCTAAAAAATTACACAAGCATTTTATTCATAAATATTTAAAAATATTTGCTTTTTTGTACTTTTAATCATCCTTTTTAGGTAAGGCCGTATTCCTAAAAAAGCTTTATCTATCAGATTTTACACTTAAGTCATAGCGCCAAAACGTTTTTGGAAATATTTTTCTAACTGCTTTTGCCCAAGGCCAATCAAAATACACAAAAGCCAATAAATGACAGCTACCAGAATATACATTGACATATAATCAAACGTCCGCCCACCAACAATTTTAGCTTTTTGAAAAATATCCGGAATCGTAATCATAGCTGCTAGTGAAGTTCCTTTAACTAAATCCATCGCGACATTGCCTAAAGCCGGAACTGACAGACGAAAAGCTTGCGGTAAAACAATCAAATACATCGTTTGCCAAAAATTTAACCCCGTCGCATAGGCTGCATCCCATTGTCCCCGATCAACTCCAGTAATTGCTCCGCGATAAATTTCTGCGATAAACGCGCTACTGGTTAAACTAAAACAAATAATCGTCGCACTCAGCGCAGGCAGTTGATAAGGTAGACCAAAGTAGAGTAAAAATAACAAAACTAACGCTGGTACTCCCCTTAAAAAAGAAATATAAAAGCGAATGAAATGACGCAATAGTTTACTTTTTAAAAAAGAAAGTACCGTTAAACAAATCCCAATGATATTACCTAATAAAAACGTTAAAATACTAATTCCTAACGTATAGCGTAATCCTTGTAAAACAAACGGTAACGACTCTATCATTAAAGGAAAATCAAGTTTTGGAATATACATTAATCCGCTGACACCGTTTCTTTAATTTCTTGTTTTGGTTTAACTGAAACATCGGTTTGGAAATACGCTTCAGAGATTTTTTTCAAAGTGCCGTCTTTTTGCATTTCTTTTAATGCCGCATCAACTTTAGCTTTTAGCGCTTTGTGATCTTTAACAAATAAAAAACCGGTATGATTAGCGTTGAAATACACATCTTCTAAAATTTTCACGGGAATATCTGGTAGCGCAGCAACAGACATTTTTTGTAAATAGTAATCATTTAAAATAACATCAGTCCGACCATTTGCAACGTCGGTTAAATATTGATCGTTGGTAGCATTATCATAAGTTACTGGTGTTGCACCATATTTTTCAGCGATTTTCATGTAACTAGTGTTAGGTTCTCCCGCCGCTTTTTTCCCTTTTAAATCCTCAAGAGAATGAATGCCTGAATCATCGCTTTTTCTAACAATCATGCTATCAAAAGAATATTTAATCGGTACAGATAAAGAAAATTTCTTGGCCCGCTCTTTTGATAAGCCAAAATCATTAGCGGCAAAATCTGCTTCATTACGATTAATCGAAGCAATCTGACCATCCACATTGTATTCTTTAAAGACAACTTTAACCCCTAAACGTTTGCCTACTTCTTTGGCAATATCCACGTCATAGCCATTCAATTCATTTTTATCATTGTAATAAGAAGATGGAAATAACGTACCAGAAGTAGCTACGGTTAAGGTTTTATCCTTTTCAACTTTACTCCAACTAATATCTTTGACTGTCTTTGCTTTTGTTTCATTACTGCTACATGCAGTTAAAACTACCCCACTGATTGCTACTACCATTATTGTTGCCCATTTTTTCATTGTCTTCCCCCTGTAATTCCTATATTTTATTTAAAAAGCCTCATTTTGATAAGCTTTTGGTAAACGAAATTGACCTTCAGATTCAAAAATTTTACCAATTTGAAACAATAAATCTTCTCGCCCTTTAGCCGCCATAAACTGAATCCCTAGTGGTAACCCTGCTGGCGTGATAAAAGTTGGCAAGCTAATTGCCGGCTCACCGGTTAAATTCGCTAATTGTGTAAAAGGAGACAATGCTAAACTTTTTTCAAACATTTCATAAACCAATTCATCAGCTTGAATTTCATTTAATTCTTCAGCATGAGCCAACTTTTGAAAAATTACTTCACTTTGCAATTTGGCATCAATTTTTGGTGCAGAATAAGCTGTGGTTGGTGTTAAAAATAAATCGTAATTTTTAAACAATTCTTCCATCACAAATGCAGCGCGATCCCAATTTTGCAAGGTAGCGACATATTTTGCCGCTGGCGTCTTTAATCCTGCTTGATAAATGCCCCAAGTCATTGGTTCCATATCTTCTTTTGTAACCGCACGCCCAATACCTTGTTCAATGTCGGCAAACATCGCTGCCGTTTCAGCACCATTCATTTTGTAATAATCAGAGATAAGTCTATGACCATCTAAGGGATAATTAATTTCTACCACTTCATGACCTAACTTTTCTAAAAAGACAACCGCATCTGCAACTGCTTTTTTGGCGTCTGGAGATACTTTACTGCCCACAGGAGAAGTCGTTGTGTAAGCAATCTTCAATTTATTTTTTAAAGGTCTTCTTTCCCACTCGCTTTGTGGTGCCTGATAAGGTGCCGCAGGATGTTGCCCTCTAATACTATAAAAAAGCTTTTCTGTATCCCGCATCGAAATAGTCAGCGCAAAATTAATCGCCGCACCTTGCCAATCCCGCCATGAATCAGGACCGGTGGGAATTGTGCCGCGTGTTGGTTTTAACCCAATTAAGCCGCTAAAAGAAGCGGGAATGCGAATCGAGCCGCCGCCGTCACTGGCACCTGCTAAAGGGAAAATTCCGGCTGCTACTGCTGCAGCGGCACCACCACTAGAACCACCAGGTGAATGACTAAGATTCCACGGATTGCGACTAGGCCCATAAAGTGTTGGGTCAGTAATATTTTTAAAGCCAAATTCTGGTGCGTTGGTTTGCCCAAAAGGTGTTAACCCACTTTTTTGCAAAGCTTTCACATAATTGTTGCTTTTACTAGCTTTTGCATCTTTAAAAATTCGCGAAGCAGATGTCGCAGGCCACCCCGCTTTGTTTTGACCTAAAATTTTCAAAGGAACAGGAAGGCCACCAAAAAGACCGTCTTTTGTTTTTTTATAATCACGTTTTGCACTTTCTATATCAAAATCATGAATAAAAGCATTTAATTCTTTATTTACTTGGGCTTTTTTAACAATTATCCCGAGTACTTCATCAATTGTAAGAGTATCGTTTTTTAATGCCAGGGCATAATCTGTTGCGTCTTTCATTTTCTTACTCCTCACCTTGAACTTTATTTTTACAACTAAACTTATACGCAAGCGCTTTTTTATTTATTTTTACCATACTCCCCAAAATAGTACAACTAAAAAATCTGTATCAAATCACTGAAATTAAGTTTATATCAGCAAATAAAACTTAAATGACACTTTAGTTTAGTACAGAATAACAAGATGTAGCACTTTATATTCTCATCAAATTTTTTTAAAACATTCAAAAAAAAATTAAAATCTTCAATTCTCAATAGATTTGTTTTGAAAAATAAACAAAATAAAGGTAGAATGCAACCGGCTGTGGTAGGCTTGTTTTAATACAACTAACTTTTAAATGAGGTGTAATTTGTGAAGAAAATTCGTTATCGCATTCCATTAGAAGTCGGCGTCTTACTTTTAATGGTGCTTAGTTTGATCCAAGATATGCTTTTATATAATTTTGTCGATCGCCAGACTTTTTACTATGCAAATTTGCTCGTCTTTTTAGGCATTTTATTTGGGATGATGGGGAGCTCTCTTTTTGTAGTTATTATTACGATGTTTATGATTGCTATTGGTAGTTTTATACTTTACTTTTTCCCTGTTGTTATGAGCGGCTGGTTAAAAATTTATCTGATTATTATTGTTCCGACCTTTACAATTGCCGGTTATTTCATCAAAATCGATATCTTTTTACGCAAACGACTGATTAGTAGTCGTAAAGAAATTGCGACTTTTTTACAAAATACCGATGCCCTAACTGGACTTGGTACGATGAATAAATTTATTGCACGCTATGATAAGTTTTTAAATACGATGACCATTCGTCCCAAACTCAATCGTTCTTTAGCGATCTCCATGTTTTATGTTGATAATCTGGACCAATATCGTTATCAAAGTGAAAGTAAAACCAATGAACTACTGCTTAGTTTAGCTGATGACTTAGAAATTATTCGTTTACCAGAAGAACAACTTTTTTATGTAGACGAAGGAACATTTATTGTTATCTCTCCCCTTTTTAACAATCAATGTAGCACAGAGACAGAGACTTTGAATCAAATTACCAAAACACAATTAATGCTTATTCCTTTTAATCACCAACAAGATATCACAATTCGCCAAAGTATGATTGTGTTACAACGAGATTCACAACTAACAGCAGAACAAGTTTTAGGAAGATTAAATCGCAGAGCGGAAACAGATTTAATGGCAGAATACATCGTTTAAGGAGTGAGTGGCTTGTTAAATATTTTTTATTGGTTGAGTATTGTGGTTACTATTTTATTTTTCATTGCAACCGTCGCTCTTTTTATTTCAGCTTTAATTATTCAATCAAGAGTCTGGAAATATTTTAAAAGGAGGAACTTAAATGGCTAAGGGACTCATGATTTTTACGATTGTTTCAATTTGGATTTCTGTCTTCTTTTCTTTGATGACAGTTTTTGGTGCAATTAAATTCCTATTAAAAAATTTAAAGCCACCAAAGCGCTTTTTAGAGCCGTTAAAAGAATATCCTTTAATCACCGTTGTCGTACCCGCCCACAATGAAGAAATTGTGATTAAAGATACCGTCCAGTCCATTTTGCGCTTAAATTACCCTGTCAATCGGTTGGAATTTTTAGTTTTTGCCGATAATTGTACGGATAATACCTATGCTGAAGCGATGAGTGTTAAAAATTTACCGCAATTTTCAAATCATGATATTCAGATCATTGAGCGAACAGGAACAGGCGGAAAATCCGGTGTTTTAAACGATGCGCTAAAAAGGGCAAAAGGTGATTGGTTATGTGTCTATGATGCTGATGCGATGCCAGAACAAAATGCTTTATATTTTCTTGTCAAAAAAGCACTAGAAAATCCTAAACGTTACGCTGCAGTTTTCGGCCGTAATAAAACACGGAACTATAAACAAAATTTTTTGACTCGTTGCATTAATTTAGAAGTCGTGACTACCCAACGTATTCAACATACAGGACTGTGGGAACTTTTTAAAATTGGTCACATTCCAGGGACTAACTTTATTATCAAAAAAGATTATGTCAAAAAAATCGGTGGTTGGGATAACGGCGCCTTAACAGAAGATACCGCATTATCTTTTAAAATCATGGAACAGGGAGAATTAATTGCCCTTGCAGCCCAATCAGAAGCTTTTCAACAAGAACCCGAAACTATAAATGTTTACTACAACCAACGCAAGCGTTGGGCTAAAGGAAATTATGAAGTTATTACAGGTAATTTAAAACACTTATTTGACCGTAGTAATTGGCGCATTAAATGGGAAATTTTTTACTATATCAATACCTTCTTTTGGTTTAATTGTGCCATTGTCGTTTCGACCCTTATTTTTTGGACCAATTTGATTACGACATTGCTCAATTTTTTCCAGCTAAACTTACCAGTACCTTTTACTTTTGGCGGTGGTAATCGTCAAATTGCTGCAATCTTACTGGTCAACTGGGCTTTAATGTTTGCCATTTATCTACTGCAAATTAACGTTGCTTTAGTAAGTCAATATGGGCAGGCAACAACGGAAAACTTTTTATACTCAGTTGCCTCTTATTTCACTTATTCCCAACTATTTTTAGCTGTATCTGTTGTTGCCTTTTTTTCTCTGATGTTAGATCGAATTTTTAAACGCGACGGAACTAAATGGTATAAAACACAGCGTTTTAATGACTAAGAATATTTTTTAGAAAGTAGAGGTCAACAATGAAACAAAAGCCATTATTATTATGGGGCGTAGCAATTTTATTATTAGCCTCTTATGTTGCGATTTTATTTCGAACCATCGCAGATAATGAACACAATATTCAAGTCGAGATTTATCAAAACTGGAAAGAACACTACATCGTTTCTACAAAAGAAGGCGCGTTTGTTAATACCGGCACAACTAAGCAAACAGCACTTTCTGAAGCACAAGGTTATGGAATGGTTATCACGACTTTAGCGGCTGAAAAAGGTTTTGCAACCCAAGACGATTTTAATGCCCTTTATACTTACTATACCCACTACCAAATTGGTAAAGGCAATCATCTCATGCAGTGGCGCCAAAGCCAAACAAAAAATAAATGGCAGTCTGATAGTTTGCACAATGCTACAGATGGTGATTTGGATATCGCTTATAGTTTAATTAAAGCAAGCAAATTATGGCCGAAAAGTAAACACGACTACGCCAATGCGGCAAGAAATCTTTTAGCTGATATCAAACAATATAATTATAATGCGACCACCGGCTTTTTAACGGTAGGTGATTGGGCCACAGTTGATCAAAAAGCCAGTACAATTTTACGTCCTTCTGATATTATGCCGGCTTATTTTAGTGATTTTTACCATTTTACAAAAGATCCATTTTGGGATGAATTGAATACCCGAGGAATTGAATTGCTCCAAATTTTAAGCAAACAAACAAAAACTGGCCTCATGCCTGATTTTGCTTGGATAAAAACAGATAACATTTTGATACCAGCCAAACCCCATCAAATTAACAATCAATTTGATGGTGATTACTCAGCAAATGCTTGTCGGATCCCGTTACGCCTAATGCAATCGGATAACGAGAAGCTAACACCCATTTTAAATAAAATGTTGGACTTCTTTACTGAACAAAAATTTGTTTATGCTGGCTACACATTGAAAGGAAAAGCACTAGTTGATTACCAAAATCAAAGTTTTTCTGCTCCAGTTTTAGCTGCTGCCTACAAAGATGAACCTTATAGCGGTCTTGTCACTTCGCAAAAATGGGTGATTGAAGAGCCTATTCAAGGTAAAAATTATTATGATGAAACCCTTAAAGTTCTAGCTGTTTTAGAAATGTATAATAAATAAAAAAGATAGATGAAAAGACATCTCTGCCTGTTCATCTATCTTAAAATTAGGAATATTGCACTGGTATTCATTTTATTACACAGCTATTTTTTACGTGTGTGTTTGATTACTGCGATAAAGAAAACTACGATAATTACCAAAAGACCAATTATAACCCCACTATGGTTCATTATTTCCCCTGTTTTGGGCAATTTATCCGCAGTCAGAGAAGATTTATCTTTGCTGACTGTGGTTTTATTTTTCTTCGTTATTGTTTTACCTTTATTTTTTGGTGTTTCAGCTTGATTAACTGGTATTTTATCTTTACCAATAGTGGCAGAGTCATCGTCATTTTTTTCATTATCAGAAAGTTTGCTATACACATACGTCACATTTTGCTCTTCTTCAGAAAATACTCCTTGCGCATTTTCAGGGGTTGTCTTTAATACCCATCCTGCGATTGTTTTTGCCGCTGCTTCATAAGACAAACCAATTTTGCCGTTTAGAATTTCAGATGGACTTAGACTATTACCTTCTTCATCTTCATAGTTTACAGTCACGGGTTGCCCTTCTGCTCTTTCATACACATACGTCACATTTTGCTCTTCTTCAGAAAATACTCCTTGCGCATTTTCAGGGGTTGTCTTTAATACCCATCCTGCGATTGTTTTTGCCGTTGTTTCATAAGGCAAACCAATTTTGCCGTTTAGAATTTCAGATGGACTTAGACTATTACCTTCTTCATCTTCATAGTTTACAGTCACGGGTTGCCCTTCTGCTCTTTCATACACATACGTCACATTTTGTTCTTCTTCAGATAAAAAGCCTGTTACACTACCTACAACTTTTTCTAATGTATAGCCAGATATTTCAAGCTGATATTCTTTTGTCGATACGTCATAAGGAGCATTCACATTCCCAGAAAAAAATTGATCATCAGCGATTTTACTACCGTTTGCGTCTTGGTAGTGAACAACAACATCTTTTGCCTTCGTTGCATTTTTTTCATAAATGTAAGTAACAGTTTGGGGCGTCTCTGCCAAAATACCATTGAGACTTCCCTGTACTTCTTTTAAAGTGTAGCCATCAATTTTTAAATTATACTTTTCTGTAGAAACATCATATGAATCACCAATATAACCGTTTATCACTTGATCTTCAGCAATCTGATTCCCATTAACATCTTGATACTTCACTGTCAAAGGCATGGCTTCTTCTAAAGTATTTTTGACCGTTATTGTGACCGTTCCGCTAAAAGCACCGGCGTGATTGATGCTTCTATCCGCAAAACGATAAGTAAATTTTTTCACTTCACCCGGTTTTAAATTATCGATTATAAAATTATTTTCGACATGATTGGGATTATTTGAGCTATTAATAGCAAATCCCTCAAAAGAAACTTGATTATTATTAACACCGATCACTTTTAATTCAGGAATAGTCACATTACTTGTTTGGGTTGTTTCAATTGTCTCCTCAATTTGTTGCGATTGAAAATTGTACTGTTTGCGGTTATTTGAATAATAAAAATCATGACTGAAACTTACATCTCTTACAGCATTATTTGGTAAAACCATTCCCGTCAAATTTGTTAGATTTTTGACAAAAGCAATCGAAGTGAGATTACTATTGCCCATACTCAAATACGTTAACTGTGTTAGTTCACCAATTTTACTTAACTCTTCTTCATTGAGAATTTTTGTATTTGTCGTGTATAAACTAGAAATTCCAGTCAAATATTGAATACCTTCAAGGGAATCAACCGGATCTTTAAAGTCTAGTCTAAAGTCGCCTTTAATAGACGCTAATTCACTTTTTGTTGGTGAATACGTATTAATATCGATTGTTCGTTTAAGCGCTTTATTGATGGCTTGTCGCACTGTTTCATTGGGAATCCAAATACGTGCCTCTTCTACTGTAGAATTTAAGTCACTTTCCTTTTGAGACGCTAAAGAATCAGTTGCGATAGAAGTCTCCTGTGCCGTCTGTGTACTTTGACTATCCGCACGCACAACAAAAGCAGGAGCAAAGACATTTAGTATAATTCCACAACTGACCCCAATAGTAAAAATACGCTTCAATCCATTCATTTTGTTAAATATTTTCATGTTTATATTTTCCTTTTCCATCAAAATTTTAGTAAAAATATAACTTAGTCCAGTGTAGTCCAAGAGGAAATCCACATATTCGTTACAAAGTGAGAAACTTATACCCATGTAAGTTAAGATAAAATTCTTTAACCTATTTTTTATTCAGTCCCATTCTTTTTTCGATGCTTTAACCACAGCAAAATAACCAAAAATAACGAAGCCAATAAAATTCCAATCACAATATATAAAAGAGTATGCCTTCTTTATATATCTTTTATCGCAGAATATGATAGTTAGTCTAGAACCTACTTAAGCTAGTTCTAAACTCTCTTTCTTTTATAAAAAAAACAAACAGATAAAAGTATCAGGATAATACCGCCCACCACAAGCCCAAACGAACTTTTTTCTCCAGTTTTAGGATATGATTTTCCATTTGTCGGTTTAATTTTGTTACCCTCTAAATTATTTGTTTCAAGAGGTGTCGATGAAGAAACCGTGCCGGTATTTTCTGAACTTGGTGATGTTATAGATGGCTTTTCATTTTTATTCAGTGTATTAATAAAATTAAAACCATCTTGTTCACAAGTATAGTTCTTAACTGAAACTTCTTTCACTGAATACACATATTCTTTCCCATCTTTATTATATTTAGGAAGATCTGTAAAAGAATACTTCCAACTGTTTACTGCACCTATTTTTGTAGAATCAATCTTTTGGTTGTCTCTATATAGATTTATTGTTATATTTTTAGGACGTAATTTGTTAGCATCATTATCATCAATCCATGTTTTTGTTCCAGATATTCTCGTTGACTGTGTATTATACATAGTCATATTAACTTGAGTCTCTTGATTACTAGTCACAGTAAATTTATTCGGAGTAGTATCCAAAACATAACCCTCAGGCGCTTTAGTTTCTACAAATGAATATTCTCCGGGTGAGAGTAAACCTGAATTTACTTTCCCATCAGCATCTGTTGCAAGATTATCAGCAACTATACTTCCTTCATTATCTATAATTTTAAATATAGCACCAGCTAATGGTTTAGCTGATTTGCTATCTAATTTTTGCAAAACAGCTGACCCTGATATAATAGTTACCGAATCATTACTATATATTGTCGAACCAGCGTAGACATAGCTAGCTTTGTTTATAATCTTATCCCCAATCTGAGCTGAACTATTTGTATAATTAACTTTAAGCTGAATTTCTCTACTTTCTCCTTGAGGTATATCACTCAACAGCGTATAACTTACCGTGTTTGTACTTTTGTCATAGACCGCATCACTAAAATTGTTATTCGATAATGTAGAGTCAAAGGAAACATAATCTGGCAATGGATCGGATACTACTGTTCCAGCCTTAAGATTACCCGTATTATTTCTTAAAGTTAGTGTATACACTAGACTTGCACTATTTGTTGCCAATAAATCTTGATTTACCTGTTTTTTTAAGCTAGTTGCGGATGGTGATAAGTCCTGCATAATCAAAGGAACCTTACTACTATAAAGCTCTACTGTCTCATTCATTAATGTAGCTTGATTATACTGTGTACCAAAATTTTCTACCGTGTATCCTTCGTTTACAACTGCTCCATAGGTAATTGCATAAGACTCATTTGCTTCAACTTTTCCTAAATGTAAAGAAAATCCTCTACTATCTGCTTGGATATTGTTAGAAAAGTTATCGGTTACTAGTTGTGGATTAGTAGGATTACCCTTGTCATCCACGGTTACTTTATAAACGTATAAGTGGCCTACACGTTCTGTATTGCCTGGTGCACCATTAAATAACGGATAAGTATCCGCTAAACTTAATCCTTCAGGTAGAGTATCAGATATTGTAACGTTCTCATAAGTTTGATGGTTGTAGTTAAATACAATCACAAAATTATTCAATTGAGAGTTACTTGGTGACATGACATATTTTGTAACACCATTATCGTTAATTGAACCCGAGCCACTGTACTTTAAAAAAGCCGGATTTCCTTTAGTTGAAGGTAGGATTTTAGAACTATCTCTATCCGTGCTTACGACCTTGTTAGAAATTTTTAGATCTGAGGTAAAAGCAACATTATCAGCTACGGCTGTATTATCTGTAAAATATGGCGCTCTAAATTCTATCGTGAAGCTATATCCTACTGCCTCATTTTGATTTATTTTAGTTGCATCATAATTGACACTTAAAATATAATTTCCAATTCCGTCCTCCCTATAAGCTAGATCATTTAAATAAAAGGGGTCTGTAAGTCTAATCATGGAAGATAACTGTATGGGATCGTCCACTATTTCTTTAGGAATTTTCACCTCTATCTGACCGTTCTCACTTAATTTTCCAGCAGAGGCTGAAAGTGTTACATCAATGTCAACTAGCCCTTGAGAGTTTATTTTTTCAGGAGAATGAATAGTTACTCCTGGATCATCTCCTTGAGCTTTTGTTGCAGCTACTACATTCACGCTACTAATCTGATTGAAAGCCATCAATATGACCACAAAGACCATAGCAAGCTTTTTTAACCTCGATAAGTTCATCTTCTTTCCTCCTATATGAATATATAGACTATCTAAAATTTCATCACTTATGAAAACCGCTTCTGCTATAGAGTTATTATTGGTTGTTCATCCTGCAACGAGAAGTAAAATTCTTTAACCTATTTTTCATTCAGTCCCATTCTTTTTTCGATGCTTTAACCACAGCAAAATAACCACAAATAACAAAGCCAATAAAATTCCAATCACAATATATAAAAGAGTATTGTCTTTTTTTACAACGAAGACTTGATTATTTACCACTTCAGCCTGCTTTTTGCTGATAGTAAAGTCACTTTTGAAATCCCACCGGTGGTTTTTTTCATCTTGAAAAGTTAACTCAAGCCGATATTTTCCCGCTTTAAGCGGTTTAGTTGTGCCTTGCTGTCCGTTATAAAAAGCCAAATCAAAAGTAGAGGCAGGCGCTATACTGCCTTTTTCAATGACACGGGTAATAACGGGCTCTTTTTTTTCTGCTTTATAAATATTGCCTTGCATTTTGACTGCGGTAAGATTAATCGGTTGACTATTCTTAAGTGTCACTTTTATGCCAGCATTATTATGAATGACATCTGGTTTAATACTTTCTAACGTTAACTTTGGTGTAATTACTTTGTCTGTTTCACTTAACATTACCCCGACAATATAATCATAATCGGTCGTAATACCATTAATTTTAGTTTTTTTGGCATTTGAATCTTTTTTTATTTGAATCCCGCCTAGTAAAATTCCATCAAATTTTTCTTTTGGTACTTTTAACGTTAGGCTAACGATGCCAGCTTTTTGAGCTGGAATCGTTACTTTTTTGGGATAATTAAAACAATCAGACAGTTGCTTTTCACTAGTTGTTTGTGTTTTATTTTTTTGGCTATAATCAATAACTAAATTACTATTTGTTTTGGCATCGTTTACGCTAATTTGAAAGGTTTGTTCAGTTTTGGCAAAATTATTAATTTGCAATTGAATTTTCTGCTCTGTTTTCGGTTGGACTTTTAAATCAAAAAATGTATTTCCCCTGTCGATTTGGTTAGTCGGTAAAATCGGTTCAACACTGTAATCAACATTATTTGTTTCTGCTGCATAGCCTTTTATTGGTAAAAAAAACGTCACAAAAAGTAAACAAATCAATAACTTGCTCTTCACTTTTATTCCTCCATTATGTAGAGACTGTGACAAAAACTTGTCACAGTCTCAGATTGCAAATAACCGCCATTTTTAAAGCTAAATACTAATGCTGTAAAACATTAATTTTCAATACCAGTACGCTAAAAAGTTAATAGAAAAGTTCTTTTACAATGCATTGATTGCAGAATAGCTAATTGTACCTTCGTATTTTTGAATACTTAAATTATTGTTAGCAATTGTTAAGACAGGACTGTTTAATTGGTCTAAATATGATTTTGTTCCAACAGGCGCTGTCGCAGCTTCTGATAAAACAGTGCCACTTTCACCTAAGACTTCTACATCTCCAATTTTTAAAGATGTACCAATTGCGTCTAATTGAGTTGCTGTTGCATCAATCCGCCAAGCTGATGCTGCCACTGCTTGATCCCACTTGTCTTTTGCTGCATCAATTTGTTCTTGTGTTACTTTGTCACTAGGGGTTACAGTTTCAATTTGACTTTTTGCAGTATCGATGGAAGCTTGCGTTGGACGTGTATCAGTGATATTAAAGTCACCTACATAAGTACCAGTAAATGTTTGGTTTTCTGCTGCTACACTATCTAATGCATGTTGTCCGAAGTCAATATCTGGAACTTCATTCAACTTAAATGTACCTGGATCAGAAGGTAAGTTTGTATCTGGGTCGATGGTATAATCTGTAATTTCTAATGTTGTGATCCCATCTCCTGAGTTAAGTTCTTGTTCTGCCGCTAGTGCAGCTGGTGTTGTACTACCTAAAATAATTCCACTTAAAAATAATGTCCCTAGTAGTTTTTTCATTGTTACTTCCTCCAATTTTTTATTTTAAATTTTTATATTTTAACAATTTAATATGAAAATTGTTATTCCCGACTATACAGCATTGACAAAACGCCAATTATTTACTGCTTCATATTTCCCTGCTTTGTTATTTTTACCAAAGTAAAGTGAAATATCCTCTTTTTTGATCCGATAAGTTAACCAACCACGATCAGAAGTTGCCTGAGATTCTAGAATTCCTTGATATTTTGCATCATCTAATGACTGACTCAACTCTTTTTTCGTAACTTCTGCTGTATTTTCACCAGTTAAAATACCTTCTTTTAAATTAAAACGGACATCCGTTAAAATTTCTTCTTTACTTTTTAAAGGGGCAAATTTCACTTCCAGACGCCACTTTTGTGTCTTTTTTCTAGCATCTAATAATTTAATAATCAAATCTTCCTTAGGATGGATTGTTTGATTGGATTGGGCGAGTGAATGTGAACCAAAATCTAAATCACTAATGTAATAAATACGGGGTAAAACTTCATCTAACGGCGTAATTTCTAAACTCGTTTGTCCAACAGATGCGTGAGTAATGCCACTGTTAAAAAAGATTAAAAACAAGAGACTGAAAAAAATTAAACTAATTTTCTTCATCTAGTTGCCTCCTTTTTTTAAAAAAAGTAATCAACACGAGTAATACAACAGTTGTACCTAAAAAAGAATAGCCCATTGTTTTTAACTCACCTGTTTGTGGATAGTTCCCGTGTTTACTACCTGGATCACTTATTTGGTCATCTGCTGAATTTCCTTTATACAATTCAATCACACTACTATTTTGATCGTGATCAGACACAGTAGCAGCTCTGACAGAAGGAGCATAGCCACTTAGGCAGAAAAAGATGATACATGCGCAAAGAAATTTTTTTAATCGCTTATTATTTTTTTTCATCTTTTCAGTCCTCCTTTATGGTGCATCTACAATTGTCCACACTACATTTCCTGTGACTTTTTTTGCGTTAGTTTGATCGTTTAATTTCAACAGTAAACCTTGGTCTTTGGCATAAACCAATTCTTTATTAATTGGTAAAGACAAATCGTCCAGAGGTTGATCATCAAAGACAAATCGTTCTGTTTCTAAAGCGCCGTCAGTTGATGTTGCACTAAATTTCACTTTTACATTTTCGCTTTGATTTAACTGTCTTGTATCTCTAATCTTAATCCTCATCTCTTTTTGCCGTGGCATGCCAACATCTGTCTTACCTAAATCAGATTTCGCATATTGCCACTCATAATGATCGGTTAATTCTTCAAAACCAAAGTACCCTACCACTGTAAAAGAAACTTCTTTCGTCACAGCAGCATGAATACCATCACTAAGTGTAATTGTTAATATATTTTCCCCTGTTTTAAAAGCCGTCGTATCATTTAATAAGTCAATTTTTTCGTTTTCGTTAGCTTGAAAAGTTTGATTCAGGCTCGTTCCTTTTAACGGTTGCTTTTCTGCTACTAAAATGCCGTTAATTGCAACATCAAAGGTTAGATCATCATCATCTACATCTTGATAAGAAAAAGAGTACCCAAAGGAATCAACAAAATCAGAAAAAGTGTCTTTTTCTGTTTTTACTTGACTTAATACCGGTGGCTGATTACCTCTAAACCAAAAAGCTACTTGATTACTTAAAAAATCGCTGGAAGTATCGTTCCCAATCTCGGTTGTCAATACTTGACTTGAAAAATAGGATTTACTTGCTTCAATATGTTGTAATGGCTTGGCGGTATAAGACAGATAGACATCATGTCCTGGTTGAACGACTAAATCAGAAAAAGTAACCTCAATTTCACCCGTTTGCTCATTAACAACAGCTTCTCCGCTATAGGTTTTCCCATCCATTTGGGCGCAAACATTGGTTAAATCTTGTGTTAAATCAATATCATTGCCACTAATTGTTGACTTCCAAGCTGTGATATCTAAGCCCGCTTCTCCTTCTTCTACAGAAAAGTGCGTACGAAAAGTAAGCTCGTCTTTATCAGAGGCACTAGGTAATTCAGGACTAAATTGATCATGTTCATCCACATCAACAATTGATTCTTCATTGACTAATACATCATTTTCAATTTGTGTACTCAAATTAACCGGCACTTGAGTAAAGACAAATTTGACTGTCCCTTGCGCTGAGCCATTAGAACCAGTAAAGCCCCAATAAGCCTTCATATTATTATCAGACAACGCCAATTCTGAACTTAAATCATCCCATGGAATCGTAACAACCTCCGTTTTATTATCTGTCAGCGGATTTTTCAGATAATAAGAAAAAGTTTGTGTTGTCACATCAAAATCGTAACGAAATTCATACCAAGTACCATCACGAATATTATCCCCTACTACTCCGTTCAAAGTTTGCGATCCTTGATGTCGCACAATTGCCTTATCCCCTACAGCCCA
Organism: Enterococcus sp. DIV0755b; assembly: GCF_051713765.1. Lineage (NCBI taxonomy): Bacteria > Bacillati > Bacillota > Bacilli > Lactobacillales > Enterococcaceae > Enterococcus > Enterococcus sp. DIV0755b. The sequence continues at coordinate 2,395,963 of NZ_JBIOQN010000001.1, forward strand.
AACATTTTCACCTAGAAGACTGGCAGACTTATAACCTTTTTTTAAATCGCCAGGAAATGTATACGCCATATGCGGGGTAGTTGGGTTATCTCTATCAAAAATGTGCGCACCACTGTTATTAGTGTATAAGTCAAATTCTATTGCTACAGAATTTTGAACTGCCTTTTCATTGGGCTTATTTCCAAAAAGTAGTGTCATTTGGTTGTTACCATAAACTCCTAAGTTTTGACCATCATCTGACGTATTTGCGCCTGTTAGCGCATTGGCATTATCATTTTGCATAACAAAAGCCAACCCATCAGCATCCGTTCCTTCACCGAAGTTAATATATGTGCGCCCATGAAAACTATCGGAAAAGTCCATTTTATATTGATCATTAGACCAGATAGAAAGCCAATTCTTTTTACCAGAAAGTGTAATTTCAGAATAAGGCATACCATTATTAACATCCGGGTCATGAATTGTATTAACACCGCTACTAGCCTTACTACCACTACCTGCTTCATTAATATCACCAAAAATGCCATCTAATAAAATCGCTCCTTTTGGCACTTCAGGATTACCTGTTAATCCGTCTCGGACTGCTTTTTTACTACGAGATTGTCCGTTTTCAGCAGGTTTAGACTCTTTTATTTGTGACAAAGAACTTGTTTGTGTGGTTTCAGTCATACTTGTAGTCGTATTTTCAGTTTCTTTAGCTACGCTACTTTCATTTATCATTTCCTCACTAGTAGTCGAAGAATGTGTATCTTCACTTTCTTTGGTCATCTCTTCATCAGTGAATTGATCTGTAGATAAAAAGGCATGTAATTCTCCCAAATGTTCTTTATTTTCGTTTGCATTGACGGCAACCACGATATTTTTTGCTTCTCCTACTTCAAAAAGCCACGTAGCATCTTCATTTGGTAGCTCATAATAACCCGCATCATTTTTTTCAATTGATAATTGTTTTGTTTGGTTTTGCAAAACTACATTTTTTTTCATACCATCGTATGTAATTTCTAATTGAAAAGAAGTATCATCTTGGGTCTTATTGTGAACATTAAGCTGTAAGAGCGTACCATTTTTTTCAGCCGTATCAGTAGACAAAGTAAAATCAGCAGACTTGGTTTTTAATTGTGATGTGTCAGAATCATTGATAGATATGGCACTTACAGTAACAGCACCAACACTAATAAAAAATGACATGACAAAAAAAGTTACGACTATCAAAGAAATAAACCTTTTTTTGTGTTTGTGCATGTTTATAAACATCCCCCTTTCACTTATCATTTCCACACCTTCATGATAAAAGAAATATAGTGGATTATTTATCAACTATTCACAAAAAAATTAAAATACGTGATAAAAAATTGTTATAATAAAGCTTTATAATAATACAAATAAAATGAAACAAGTACAAAGATAGATAATATGTACTTGAGAAACGGGGATTAACGATAATGGATTTTAGAGATTTCTTTGATAAAAAAACAAAAGTACAATTTTCTATCCTGTTATTCTTAATCGAGAAAGGAGGCTCTGTAAAAAAAGAAGAAATAAAAGAACAATTGAATATTTCTACATTCATTTTGGAACGGTCTTATGAAGAATTAAATGATTTGATGACACAACTACGCTTGAATATGCATATTCACTATTACAAAAAAACAAGTAGTTACAAAATAAACGATTATCATCAACAAGATCTCGAGACCTTATATTATGAATTCATAAGAGGGTCTCTTTTTTATAAACTTATTTGGTATCTATATAACAACACAACCTATACTGTTCCTATTCTATGCCAAGAATTGGCTATTAGTGAAGCGACCGTTTATCGTAATATCAACCACGCGAATAAGCTATTAGCTGAATTTAAGCTTGTAATCAAAAATGGCAAAATTCACGGTGATGATCTGCAATGGTGTCATTTTTACTTTCAATTTTTTTGGAATTCGATGTCTCAAACAGAAATTGAACAATTTGTTTGCGATCAAGATATTCTACGATTTACCGATTTGTTAGAAAAGCGAATTGATATCCATTTAACACCGATTACGCGCTTAAGAATTTCTCTTTGGTGTCAAACCTTAAAAGTCAGTAGTTCCCGGAATAAAACCTTATCGAAAACTGCTTTCCAGCTTTTAAACTCATTTCGTTTAGATCCGGTCTTTCAACTTGTAAAAGAAACTTACTTTATCTCTTTAAGCTATTCGGCCGTCTTTGGTTCTGATTATAGTGCTGCCTATATTTACCTATTTTTACTCTCTTCATTTCCTTACGCGATGCACGTTCGTTACGAACTAAGTGCAGATGGCTGGCCGACTTATTTAGCTGATGTTGTCGACTTAAATGAACTTGTTTTGGAACAAATCGATTTGGCTTTATCACTTGAAACAAAAAGTAATCAAATGTTTAACGATTTTTATTCTCGCTTTCTTTTATCACAAACACATTCCAAATTACTCTATCTCAAAGGGAAAATTATCGATTACAATAATGAAACTTTTTTTAAACATCTACGCCATAAATTGGTTAAAACTTCGGAGCAGTCACTAATTGATCGCTTAATTCAAACAACCGAAAAAGTGATAGGACAAAACTTTGATTACTATGACAAACTCTATTTATCCTGGGTTTATTCCTATGTAATTATGCACATTTTAGAACACAAACGTCCGATTTCAATTGGCGTACATCTAAGTAAAACGCCGTTATTATCCATGATTTACATTGACCAACTACAACGGACGTATAAACAATTTGAAAATATTTCAATTGATATAGCCGATGAATCAAAGCATTACGATATTTTAATCGCAGATACCGATGCCTGCCAATATAGCTTTTCATTTGATCACTTTTTTTATACAAATCAAATAGATCAAATTAATTTACTACCAATCCAAGAAATTTTACATGCTGATACAAGAAAGGAAATACCATGCGAATTATAATAATCGGCGGCTCCCACGCAGGCACATCTGCTGCGGGCTATTTAAAACAACTAAAACCAACAGATGAAGTTATTCTTATAAATGAAAATAATAAATTAGGGTTCATACCCAGTAGTATAAATTTCATTTTTGAAGGCTCTATGTCAGATGAAACTATTCATACAAAAGATTTTACTAAAAAAGAAACACTTGAAGAGCTAGGGATTAGTGTCTTACTTGATTGCCAAGTAACTACTATTTTGCCGGCTGAAAAGAAGATTTTATATTCTACTTCTAACAAAATAGAACACCTATCATATGATTATTTAATATTGGCGATGGGATCTGCTAAATTTCATTTGCCTGAAACAAATAAAACTGCTGAAGATTTGAAACTACTAACATATAAATCCCCTAGTGAAACAGCCTCTGCTTATGATAAACTAGCGAACAGTCAAAATATTGCCATTATCGGGGCAGGATTAATTGGTTTAGAATTAGCAAGCAGTTTGGCCCTGTTGCAAAATAAAGAAATTACTATTTTTGAGCAGATGAGTCGTCCTTTATTTCGCTATTTTGACGAAGAAATCACACAAATATTATTAGAACACAAACCCGACTGTTTAACTTTTGTCTTCAATAAGACTTTTTATCAGTCGAAAAAAAAAGGCAAAGGGATAAAACTATCTTTTTTTGACAATACAACAAAAACTAGTGATGTAGCAGTTCTGGCAATTAATCCTAAACCAAATATTGCTATTGTTCCTTCTACTGTAGCAGTAGATTTTGACAAAACGATTAATACCAACGCTTATATGCAAACGACAGATCCATATATTTATGCGATTGGTGATTTAGTAAAAGTTCCTTTTAGTTCAGCAATCAATAAAGCATATATCCCACTAATTTCAATCGCAAGAAAAACTGCCCTTATTGCCGCAAGCCATATAGCAGGTATTCCAAATATAGCAATTAAGCCGATGGAACGTACTATTGCTACAAAAATTTTTGACTATTATTTAGGTAGTACTGGTATCACCGCCACAGAAGCTGCCCTACAAGACTTTACTATTCATACCGTGACTAAAAATTTTCAACACTATTCTGATTTACCTGAATATGCGAATTTTACCTTGACCATCAAAATTATCTTTGATAAAAAAAGCCATTTACTTTTAGGCGCACAATTAATCACAAACTTTCGTGAAGTTTTAGAATTGATTAACTTTTTTGCCCAAGCAGTGGCAGACCAAAGAAAGCTGGAAGAATTGCTTTTTCATGAACAATTTTATGTGCCAAAACTTTCAGCAGACTGCGACTTTGTCACAGAAACTATCTTAGTGGCACTGCAATCAATTCGCTAATTCATGCATTATAGCTAAAAAATCCTGCCCCCAAAAGTTAGACTAAAAATCTAACTTTTGGGGGCAGGTACATAATCTATTCATCTATATCTTTTTAAATCGTATTATTTTTTACTAGCAGACTGTAATGCCTTAAATAAGGTATTAAATTGACCTTTAAACGACATCACCTGCTCAAACATATCTTCGCCGTCATATAACATCTTAACCGTTACCCAGCCCAAAGATTCCGTAACCGCCATGGCTACCACCGCATTAACTGCACCACCACTAATTGTTCCGGCCACTGGAATAAATTTCAAAACATTTCCCACTGCACTTCGACCAAAACTAACAACGACTAATTCTTTGGTGATGCTTTTGGCGATACCTTCAGACCAAGAGCGACCAAAAAGTTTATATAAGCGGGCCATCATCACTAATTGGACAGGAACAAGTAAAATAGCATCAGAAAATGGAATGGGCGATAATCCAATAATGGCGGCACTCAATGAAGCCATATGAATAATTTGGTGCGCCTTTTTGCGAGTAGGCAAATCAACATCTTTTAAAAAATCAGCAAACACCTTATCAAATCGCTCACGCGTATCTGCTAATAACACTTCTGCTTTTTTCTTAGTGCTGGAAAAAGTTTTTGAAATAATCTTTGCCGCAGGAGCGGGGAGCCGTTTTAAGACATCACCAAAAAAAGATTGAAAGGCCGCATCATCGACATCATCTACGTCCACTTTATTTTCTACCATGACTACTTCTTTATTATCTGTTAACTTATCCTTATTTTTACGACGCTTCGTAAATTTCACGCTTACCCCTCCATTAGTTCATCTACAACTACTCATAAGCAATTGATTGTATCGTCACTAATTTCAAAATATACTTTTTATCTATCAAAGACAACTGTTATGATTTTTACTTAAAGATTTAAAAATAAAACCCTGCTTTATTTTCTTTTCATTATGAATTTAAAATTTATTTGTAAGACTCTAACGCAGTGTTAATTGGTGTCTCGCCTGTAATAATTTCAAATTCTTTACCAATCGTATTGGGATTTTCTAAGACTGCCAAAATCACAGTAGCGACATCTTCTCGTGAAATAAACGCTTTTTCAAGTTCTTTAGTTAAACTATCCGCTAAAGTAATTTTTCCAGTCCCCTTCTCATCTGTTAAAGAGCCAGGATGAATAATGGTCCAATCAAGATCAGTCCGATTTTTTAGCCATTCATCCGCATAATTTTTAGCGATTGTATATGGAGCTAAACTAGAATTGGCTTTTATTTCACGACTAATTTCTTTGCGACCAGTTTTAAATGTACTTACCATCACAAACCGCTTAACTTCTGCTTGTTGGGCAGCAGTCATTATCTTTATCGCTCCGTCTAAATCGACCATAATTGTTTTATCCAATCCCTTACCACCAGCACCAGCACTAAAAACGACTGCATCCACATCTTTCATTGCTGCAGAAAATTCTTCAATTGAGTTATTGATAATATCTAACAAAACTGTTTCAATCTTCCGATCTTTAAAAAATGCAAGCTGCTCCTCACTGCGAATAACTGCTTTTTCTGCAATTGTAGGGTGTTCTTTAACTTGATCTGCAAAGTGTCGTGCTACTTTCCCGTTGGCACCTACGACTAAAACTTTCATATTACCCCTTCTTCCTAATTTTTTGCGTATTTATAATTTTTTGACAATTACTTTTGAAAAAATATTTTTAAGCTGCTAAGATTGAGCCATCACAATTTTCAGCTAGAGCGTTAAATTTTGTTTGACGATAATACTTAATTGTTTGGCTACATCTTGTTTTTTATGTCGGTAATCTTTCGTAATATACTCCTCAATAATCCCCGTAATTGCATAACTCAAAAATTGTAATTTAAATTCCAGATTAATCGCTGATCCAACTAATTTTTCTTTTTTACGCAATTGCTCTCCCACAAAAACTAAAAACTGCTTGCGAAAGGAATTAGCCGCCTTACTTTGAAATAAACGCGCAAAAAGTGAAAAGTTCTCATCTAAAAAGGTAAACCACTCCAAAGTGGAGGCTTCAAAGCCTAAGCGCTTCATTTTATTCTGATCACAACGTAGACCTAATTGCACTAAATATTCTGCGATAATCTGATCCATTAAATCGTATTTATCATAATAATGAAGATAAAAAGTTTTGCGTCCAATATCAGCTTGTTCTGTGATCATCGCAATTGAGATAGCATCAATTTCATTTTTCATAATTAAGTCAGTAAAAGCAGCTTTGATTGCCTTCTTTGTTTTCAAAATCCGACGATCAACTTTTTTTCCCTCTAGTTGCATTATTTATCCTTCTTTCTTAAATAATACCCAATTTATGAAAAAGTGGGTATTATTTTACATTCTACCTTTAAGTGGTAGTTGCCTACTGCTCATCTCGAGAGTTATTATACATGTGTGTCATAAACAACACAAGGGAATTAATAAAGGAGGAAATAGGATGGTAGATAAAAAAACTGTAACATTTAAAGGACGTCATTTTAATCTTGTTGGCGATATTTTTGTACCAAATAATTTTGATGCCCACAAAAAATATCCTGCACTTGTCGTTTCTCATCCCACCAGTAGCGTAGGTGAGCAAACATCAGGCTTATATGCCGAAAGATTAGCACAAAATGGTTTTGTCACAATCGCTTTTGATGCTTCTTATCAAGGCCGTAGTGAAGGTGATCCTCGTAATACAGAAGATCCTTTTGTACGGACTGAAGATATTAGTTCAGCAATTGATTACCTCGTTACACTTAATTATGTCGATGAAAATCGAATTGGCGCAGTAGGAATTTGTGCAGGCGGTGGTTACACGATTAATGCTGCAAAAACAGAACGCCGCATTAAAGCTGTCGCAGGTGTCGCTCCGGCTAATATTGGCGCAACATTCCGTGGTGCTTTTGGTCCAGAAGATAATTTGTTAGCCATGCTAGATAAAATTGGGCAACAACGCACTGCAGAAGCTCGTGGCGCAGATGTCTTAGAAGTAAATTGGATTCCCAATTCACCAAAAGAATTAAAAGAATCTGGGATGACAGATATTGATTTTGTAGAAGCTGTCGACTACTACCGCACAGACAGAGGTTACAATTCACTTGCAACAAACTTGGTACCATTTACAAACTATGCAGCTATTCTTGGTTTTGATACTAATATTTTATTGGAAAAATTCTTAACCCAACCCCTTCAGATTATCGTTGGAGATAAAGTTGGTGGCTTTGCTTCTTACCGCAATGGCTTTGAAGTCTATACCAGAGCAGCATCAAAGGAAAAAGATATTCTAGTTTTACCTAATATCAGTCACTATGACTTATACGATCAACCAAAAGCGGTCGATCCCGCAGTCGAAAAATTAACTGCCTTTTTTGAAAAATATTTAACGGTTTAATTTTACAGGTTACTAATATAGTAGAGAATAAATTTCAGTTGCAAAAAATAGTTAACTCATTTTTATGTCACAGTAAAATATTTGATCTATTAACTCAGAGCATGTTTCAATTATGCTCTGAGTTTTTTTATGCGTGTACAGCTAAGGTAATCTGCATGGGTTCTGATGAAAAGATAAATCAGTCAAAAAAAGAAACCTTGCTTCGCAAGGTTTCTAGAGATTTAATACTATTCTTCTTCTTCAGCCATGAAGTTAAGTCCATTAAATATAATTGAAGATAGTTGGTATTTCAACGATTTTTGAATAGAGATAATCGCTTTATTGATAATAAATCACCTTGATTGGTTTTCTAATCGTATTCAAAAACGTATTCAAGTTGCGTGGCGTGCTTTTGTTAGGAGATTGTTCAGATAACAAGCTTTCAGCATTTCCGAGAAGCTAAGTATTTTTTCGCATTTTTTCTAATTTTCTCATTATCGCCTTAGCAATTCTATTTTGAATCAATGAGCTGCGACCATACTCAGCATTTAAACTTTGAAGTGCCAAAACCTCTTCTTCTGATGGATGGATTATTGAATCTAGCTCTAACTCAATATCCTCTAACTTGGTTTCCAAATAAAATCTACTCTCAATATTTTCCTTTTCTTCGACATTTTTGTACATAACAACATTTTTTAAAATGTTATTTGCAGAATAATGACTCTCATAAAATTCCTCACCCATGATATTGTCCCAAGCTGTGGCAAATAGCTTCATAAATTTAATTTCAAAAGAATCTTCAATGAGATAGTTATATGCGGTTTCTTTATCGTATCCTAATTTACCATGCTTTGGAGAGACTGTTACACCTCGGAATCTATCAAAATAAAAAAGCGGACCTATTCCAAAAATTTGATGATTTCCATACATAAATTCTACAAATCTGTATTCTTTGATTACCCACTCATTAGGGAACGTGCTTGATTCAACTAACCAAGAATAATTGTCACCTGAATGGATTTTACGCTCCTCTTCCTCATCTGGAACTATTAAAATATAAAAATTAGGATCGTAGTTATAAAGTAGCTTCTGTTCATGGTCAATATAAGTCCAATCGTTTACTTGCTCGATTAAATACTTGTATCGATCGTAAATCGTTGTATCTAACCTCAGTCTTTTTTTATAGAGCCCTTCTACGATTTTGTCATTAGCAGAGTGATTACTGGGTGTATTAGTATCACCTATCCTTGCAAATATTTGTCCTGCATTAACCCGTCTCCCCCCTCGGAGGTAAGGTTCTAGTAAAAATATGGGTGTTTCTTTCGTATCAAAAATTGTCAAAACATCAATTTCTTTATCCTCAATAAAAAAAGTTTCTACAAGCACTGTTGGAATTTCACTCGAAAACTTCATATTAAGTAGCATGTCCACTAACATTTGAGTATTTTTTCTCTTCGAATCACTCTTGACTCCGATAATTTCTTTAGTCTTATCCTCCACGCCAAAAATAAGAAAGCAGTCATCATTATGTGCCGTATTCGTAAAAGAAAGTATATCTCTAAGCAACTCTCCGTTTTCGTTATGCCATTTTTGTTTATAATCAAATCTATCGTTTTCTACCTTTTTAGATTCAATCAAATTTCTCAATTTTTGTTCATCCATAAAAATGTTCCTCGAAATTTCCTTTGAAAAAAATCAGATTTTTTTATCTGGGCCCTATTTATCTAGGCCCTAAAAATCTATCACCATTTAAATGGATCATATGATTTGGCATTTCTTCTATCCAAACTTCCGTATCCCACGCTAATTCGTTAGAGAATCTTTTATATGTCTTAAAATCTAAAAACGCTGTTACATAGATATTTCCTGAATTAACATTTTTTGTCATTTCTTCAATTTCTAACTTTCTTTTCGGACTTACCGGTCCCACAGAAGTCACAGCTTCAATAAAGAATAACCAATTTTTTTCAGAAGAATATAAAACAACATCAGGCATTTTGTCATGTACAATAACGCTAAAGCCTAAATTCCCAAGTCGCTCTCTATCTAGAACCATTGCCTTATCAGTGGTATCCCCAACGTATATAACCTCCGAATTTGGGGCAAATCTGGGAGCAAATTCTTCAATAATAGCTTTTTGTAATTGATTATGGTTTCCCGGAGAAAAAGTCAAACTTTCACCATTGATAGTAACTGGCATTTTTTTCATTCTTTTCTTCGAAGCATAAATTGAGATCAAGGATTCATGTGTACTCATAAAATCAGCTAGTTCAAGCTCCCAAGAATCAGAGTTATAGCTTCTAATCAACTCCAAAAACTCATTTGTAATCCGATAACGATAATTTGGGGAGTTCGTGGCTTTGCCATTATCTTCGATTAGAGCAGCATTTCTAAAATGGTGTAAGGCTTGTTTTCTAAACGTTTCTCGACTATTTTCTGCATAAGTTCGTTCATAATTTATATTAACAAATTGAATTATATCATGTATTCTAATCCATTCATTTTGAGCATCTTTCCACGTTTGCCCCTCGGTCAACGTTGTCATAGCTAGTAACGTAAGTGCTACTATATCTGCTTGTTGTTTGATTGGCATTCCTACCGCTTTTAATATGTCTTTAGATTCTTCGATTTTAGGCATAACTCTGCTCCTTATAAAGTATTTCATTTAGTAAAATATCACAGACAGTAGTTGATAAGTCATTCATATTAATTAATTTTTCCCCTAAAAATTCGATATCTTCCATATCAGGGACTGGAATCTGATTAATTTCAGTTGCATTTACTTGAGTTGAACCATTCATTATTCTGTAATATTCATCATATAAAGAAGAATTGAATAGACAAAATAATCCGTATACTGCATTTCGAGATAATACTCCTCCATCCTGTCTTTCAATAAAGTTTAGTTTGTTATCAGTAGAAATATGAGTTACATCTAAATCTTCCTCTAAGTATATTCCTACCTGTAATCTTCTCCTCTCTTCTTTACTTGTAAGTCGCTTCAGTAGTAGGTAGTCTTTATTTTTTTGAATCAATCCACTTTTATCCGGCTTTAAATACTGCTCTTTATCCGCTTCACTAGGAAAAACAATTCTACCTCGGCTTATATTTGATGAATATAGTAGAGGAATAGTTCCTTTTTCCGGTATTTTTCTTAACAGAGCCCTATTCCTAAAATCTACAGTTAATCCTGTTTTTACTTTTAGCCCTAATGTCGGCAATATATATTTAAACGAATCCACGTCTTTCAATACCTTTATTTGAAACTCATCTACAGGTAAAAATATATAATTGTTTTCACCGTGTACAACAATACTGTATGGAGCTAATATTCTTTTTAAGTTCTTAAACTCAGTATTCTCAGAGCTAGTTATATTCACGTTCACTGGTTCAGCTTCTTTTTTGACAAATCTAATGATCATAGTTTCCTGAAGAACTTTTTCTCCTTTGAAGACATCTTTTCTACTCACAAAAAGATGAATGTTTTCAATAACTCCCTCAGAAAAAAAATACTCTCTAAATTTCTTAAAATAAGCACCCGAAGTCCATGACCTTGGAACAATAAAAACTAATTCGCCATTTTTCTTTAGGTTAAATATCGCTAAAGTCATGAAAAGGAAATAAAGATTTGGCGCGCCTGAAATAACTTTCTCCATACCAACGGTTTCTGCTTCATTTCGTAAAATCTTCTTATACGGAGGATTGCTTATAACATAATCAAAACTACTGAAACTATCAGAATATCCCATGGAGAATTCTAAAGACTGCATTGTGATATAATTTTCCTCAATAATTTTTATATTAACTTTAAGTTTAGTTTTCTCTATCATAATTTGAGCATTTTCTTTTAAAACTTCAAGCACTTCTATATTATTTTCAACAAGCGTTAAATCAATCTCCTCGATAGAAGAATGAATCTCTGCTTCTTCTATCAATGCCGCAGAAAGAATCCCGGATCCTGCTCCAGGGTCTAAAACACTTATCTTCTTAGGTGACTTAGATAATTCGAATAACCCAGCCATAAAGCTTGCTGTAGATTTATCTGTAAAAAATTGCCCAATTTTTTTTCTCTCACTTCTATTTTTTGTGCTCAAAAATTTTTGAGTGTTTTCAGCCACACTTGATAATAATTGTCCCATATAATACCGCCTCTTTTAAATAAATCATCTGCTTTAGAAACAAATAATATCACACCAAACAAGGATAAAATAGTTAGAGATTTATTCATACTTCTAAAAAAGCAACGCAAGAGTATACACTATTGTTACACACCTTATTTACCATTATACCAGTATTTATCCGTGATACATAAGGGTGTAACATTGAGACTTCTCACCGAAAGACTACAAGTAGTCACCATTATTTACGAGTAACTCTCTTTATCCAATCCTTGTGTAACCTTGTTGTTACCCCTTGTATATCACCATACCTCGGACGTTTCGGAATATCAAAAATACGCTCAAATTCCTGATCTTCATCTGTCTCCCACTCATGATTCAATGGCTCATGCCACTCTACAAACCTTGACCATAAAATATTCGTTCTATAAAAATCAATAGGGATTTCAAAACAATAAAAGTTGTATTTGCTGAAATCTGTAAATTTATCTTTACGAGCATACTTTAAATGACAGGTATCTCGCCACAACCAAATGAAATCTCGATCCAAAGGCAGTGAAATTCGTTTGCTATATTCTTTTTTCATCCATTTGAGTGCTCCTAGAGCATTTGGATTGTCAGTAAAAATGGATAGTTCAGACTCAATACGTCTTGGAATAATAAACCCTTCATTATCAACATGATCTAAAAAATCAATTGCTTGGATAGTATATACTTTCATTCCTCACCCATCCTTCTGCCAGTGACTACATGTAGTCACTGTAGTAATTCTTCATAGGATACCTGCAGAATCTTCTTAATAGCTCTTAACTGATCTAACTTAATATGTTGTCTACCGCCTTCAATTTTCACTAATGTTTCTCTTGTCATAGCTATTTTACTAAGCTGTAATTCTCTAACAAGTTCTGTTTGACCAATCCCTTTTTCTAATCGAATTCGTCTTATATTACTTCCGATTATATTCTCTTTATCAATAATCTTTTCTTCTTTCAAGAATAGCACACCTTTTGGACTAAAATTAGTCCTTTTTCTTGTTAATTTTAAAGATTAGGTATGCTAGAATGGGACTCGTAATAGTCCACATCTAATTTCAAGGAGGAATTTTTTTGAAGAGATTTATAGTCATTCTAACTAGCACTGTATTTTTATTAGGTATTAGCGGTTGTACCACTTCTGAAACAAGCTCTGTCAACACAGAAAGCAATACAACAATATCTGAAAAGAATTATCCTGTACGCTTTTTACCGGTTCCAGATGGATTTAACGCTTACTATCATGACAAGAAACTAGATATTTCTTTATCTGAAACTGATTCTATTGAAAATATTTTGCCAATTGAAATACAAAAAAATCAAGAGGATATCCTACTAAAAGCAGACCTGCCATTACTAAACAGTACAGAAATTGACTGGCATGACAATATTAAGACAAATATAAAAAAAGGAACATTAGCACAACTTTACACTAAAAAAGTTGAACAATTTTTTGAAGCTGGTTCCAATAAAGACTTCTCAAAAATAACCGATTATTCAGATAACTTCTTTAATGAAACACAAGATGAAATTACAAACTCGACTTTTATGGCTGAAGATATGTATAATATGACATTGAAAAAAATAAAGGCTTATGATCAACCATTAAATCTGACACTAAATAATGGATTGCTCTCTTTCGTATTAGCAGGTTACGTTGACTATAAATATTCACCAGATTATTTGGAGACACCTCTTCAACATGATAACAATGATATTAATTTCAGATTTGTTTACGATTCAAAAAATAAAACATGGTTACTTGATCAATTAAGTACTATAAACACAAGTTTCCATGAACTGCCTACTCCTGAAAATGAAGCTGATTTGATTATTAAAACATTCTAAAAAGAAGCGTTGAAGGAGAAATATTCCTTTCAACGCTCTTTTTTATATGCTTAGAAACATAGATAAATTGTGTATTTTTTTCTAATCCCTAGTATTTTTCACAAAAAATACCTTTTTTCGACACTAGCTTTTCTCTACTACTATTGTACACAGTTTTTATATTATTGAAAAATTACTCATTATTTAGTATCACTTCACATCGATTTTATCAATTGTCCTTCATACTAAACTACTTTAAAATCATCTTCCTTCTCGTTTTTCATTAAATCAGATACATAAGCCCATGTACCCGTTCGTTGTAAATAAAGTTCTTCTTGTAGTAGCTCCCATTTTCTCTTAGAAATCATAATGACGCCATCGTTCAATCCATTTCTAGAATCCCTAGTAATTTCTATTTCAGAATTGGAATGAACTACTTCTTGCAACACTTTACCTATATTCTTTTTGAAATTTGTTGGAGTAATAGTATCCAAAATGAACACCTCTCTTCTCTATACCTCTATTATGAATCGCCCATAAAATAAAGCAAGCGTTGAGGAATAATTCTTTCAACGCTTGCTTATTAAGGTTTCATTTTGTAGTTTGATTCAAACGAATAATTTGATTTTTAAACTCTTGAAAAACTTCTTGCGGTTGATAATACTCTATATCCGTTTCAAATGTTTCTGCGAATAATTCTTTGAATTTTTCTACTAAAATGATGATATTTCCCTCTTCTTCTCGACTATTTTTTATTATTTCTGCTTCTAATTCAAATAAATCTAGTGAAGAACCGAACTCGTAAGTCCTGTCATATTGAACAAAAAAATCCAAAAAACTCTTATCAAATTCTTCTTTATTTATTACTAATGTTTTAATAGGAACAAATTTATTTTCATCAACCATTCTTCCAATTTCCCCACTTTCATTTTCAAAAGTCGCTAAACTACTATTATTTTCTTCGTATTCAATCAGCCATAGATAGCCAATAAATCATCTATTTCACCTGATTGACAGGTATAAAGCTTAATAACATATGCCAAAATAAAACTTACAAAGTAAAAGGTAATCTCACAAAATAACCATTTGCTCGACGTATTACAATCTGATAATCTCGCACTTCACTTGGTAATTCATAATAATAATGAACTGTTTCTTCTTTGCCACTTTCAACATATTCTGGATTATCTAGTATCATAGCATACTCGTAAAGTTCCTCACCATCTTTATTTTCAATCAACCACTGTTGCGGACGTATTGGATTTCCAGTCTCATTTTTCAGTGCATAGGTTACTTGTAATACACGATCATGTTGTGAAAACTCATTTCTTTTTCCAGTTAGTTCAATATTTTTAAATGTTAGTTCAACGCCGTCTGCTTGATAAGTTTCTCCTATTATTAAATCTTTTTTTATAAGTTGCAACGGTTTTTCTTCTGGAAAATATCTTGCTTTAATTGTTAAATAACTTCCGAAGAGAAACATTCCTACTAGAAATAAAAGAGTTCCTTTTGCCAACATCCTAAACATATTTTTTCTCCCTCAATGAAATAGTTTCTAACATTTTGTCAATTTTATTTAGTTTCTCAATTATTTGTTTTATATCATTTTCAGATTCTTCTTTTGTAGCGAGAAAGGCTTCTAAAATAAAAATTTTCTCTTCTGCTTTTCTTAGTTTCTTTTCTAAGTGCTGATAATCTTTATCAATATATTCTGATTCTTCTTTAACAAGTATTTTTAAATTTGAAACAATTACACGAAACATATTTGCCTTTGAACCAAACACACCTTTATTTTTTTTATAAAAACTGTTGAATATTTCTTTTGTTTCTTCTGAAGCAGAAACTCTAAAATATGGATCACTCATATTTCTATTCTCTACCTTTCTTTTTTATTCAGGGAGTCTGTAGGGAGCTTGCTCCCTCAGAGATTTTCACCATCTAACTTGCCAGAAAGTAGCCTAGCGTAAGCAAAGGCGGATTGACTGGCAAGTAGATGGGTAGCTGGCGTATGTCCTGAAAACCGTCTCTTTCCAAGAGACGGTTTTATCGATAGAAAACTGGAAAGACCAATGATAAGTCCATTCAGAATTCCATTTCAAAATTTTGTTGCCTTTTTTGTTGGTTTTCAATCATTTGTTGTGTGAATTCAAAATCCTTTTTCGCACGGTACATTTTTACATCGTCATTTATTATACGACTAATTTGATAATGAAGATGCTTAGCTGAAGGTGTGTGGGAACAATTTTTAAAACCTTCTGCCGGTAGAAATAGTTCTTTTTGATCTGTCTTTTTAATAGCAATTTTTTTATTGTTAGTACTACGTAAATTTCGAGGATTCACATCAGTATGGAGTTTAATTGTATATTCTTGGTCATCTTCTAAAAATGTTGTGCTATCATAATGCTTGTCTACTTCTCGCAAGAAATCATCATATTTAATGAATTTTTTATCACCATTATGATTGCTAAACTGCTTTTGTGCAATGGAATCCAATTCAACAAACGGTACATTTAACTCCCCAGTTTTATAATCGACCCCACTAGCTAATGACATGATTTGTTCCGTATCTAACTCAACAAGATTATTCTGATGTGTTTCTTCTAAATTATTTTCAAGTCGTTCATAAACAGATTCAAATGAATATCTTTTCCCTAACTTTCTCGCACTAAAAGTACGTTCAACATACTGACTTTTTTCTTTCCGTGTTTGTTTATCTCTACCCAAATTTATGAGCTCATCTCTACGCTTATAAAAATCTACATCATCTTTGTAAAGAACATAGCCAAGCTTGTTATTTGTTTTTGAAAATTGATAAACTTCGATATTATATTCCTTCGCTAAGTAATCCGAAAAATGTTCAAAAGAATTGACCTCTCGATTTTCCAACGTGGATTCAATCGCATTTTGCACAAATTCTTGATAATTAATTTTTCCACTTTTCAACTTACTCGGATCATTTGAATAGAGATTCGTTCTCTTTTCTAAATTTTCATAGTACTCATTGTCCACTGGATCGAGTCCATTTTTAATGAGCACCTCATCGTTAATTTTCCGAAATCGTTCTAAATCTTTAGGGTCAATACGCAATCTTTTACATGTCTCCATATCAATATTATTAATAACAAGATGGCTGTGAAAATGATCTTTATCATTGTGACTCGCAACAATTATTTGCGAATTCGGAAAAGCTTTTTCAGCAAACTCAATAGCTATTTCGTGCATTTTTTCAATACTTAATTCTTTAGAAATACTCTTATCAAATGAGTGAATGACATGCCAAGCCTGCGCTATATCTTTTGATTTATTCATCTTAGTTCTTAATCTATTCATTTGAGCCAACGCTTTTGTACTATCATCACTGCAATTTATTCCTGTTACAGCTACACATTTCTCTTTTTTTGAGGGCTTAGCTGCATATTGTAACAATGAGGATAAATTTTTCTTGCGCCCCTTTGACGTTATAGTAGCTCCCAAACACGATCAACTTCCTTTTCTATTTTGACAATAATCTGAATAGATTGAATTAAATTCCGATCAATTTTTTGTGAATACTCTTCTTTTGTATCTGGTCTATCTTGTTTTCCTATCCAATACTCAAAACAATTTTTTTCTATTTCAGATAGTTTAAGAAAAGAACTACTACTACGATTGGACTCTAAAAAAACATCATCTGGATGACTAATCATCAATTTTTTTGCAATGCTATTTGCAATTTCATCTTTAAAGATGTCATAACGAATGCTGCCAAAACTAAAACTTATACTCTTTTCTTTTTTGTATTCAGATTGTTCTTTAAAATATTTTGCAATGATATTTAATGCTTTGACAGCTTGATTCAAATTGTTGCCAATTTGATTTAACTGTTTGTTTAAAACTACTTTATCCTCTTCAGCAAATAATGGTGGCTCATATCTAAGTCCTCTTAGTCGTTCACGACAAACATCTGATCTAGAAATTCCTTTTTGCTTTGCAATCAATGTTAATTCAAGATACGTCTTTTTATCGACACGAAAATTTAAGGCTTCACTATGTTTGCGATTTTTTTCATACAATTTTTGCTTATCATTCATTGGTTACAACCCCTTTTTTCTGATAGAGGACATTTTTTTAGAATGCCCTCTATCGTACTTTTCAGCTTTAACTCCTCTTGAATCATGAATTCAATGTAATCCGTAACGGTTATTTTTTCATTTGTCACATTGCTAATTTCCCTATACAACTCGTCAAGCATTGAAAAATCATTCGTACTTATCTGTAGAATCAATTGCAATCCACTCCCCTCTTCATTTTTTGAAAAGACTATCGAAAAGTGGATTGGGCTTATCCGAATTATCTTGGAATAATGAGTTGTTCTCGTAAGTAAACCGTGGTTTTTTCTGCTCTTTTACTTCTTTCTCAACGGTTACTTTTTCGTTTTGTGTTCCTTTCCGTTCTTCAATAATATTTATTTTTTGTGTCATATCATCCAATTTAACTTCATTACGACTATCAGATACCCGATTTTCTCGAACGTCTACCGTTCTTGGTTGACTTGTTCCTCCGCTTTGCACGTTCTCACGAACATCTACTGTCCGGCTACCGCCTTGACTACTTGTAGTATTTTGTAAGTTTTCCCGAACATCTACCGTTCTTGGTTGACTTGTTCCTCCGGTTTGTACGTTCTCACGAACATCTACTGTCCGGCCACTGCCTTGACTACTTGTAGTATTTTGTAAGTTTTCCCGAACGTCTACCGTTCTTGGTTGACTTGTCCCTCCGGTCTGTACGTTTTCACGAACATCTACTGTCCGGCTATTGCCTTGACTACTTGTAGTATTTTGTAGGCTTTCCCGAACTTGCATATCTTTTAAGCCTGTATTTGCGCTTGTATGCCCTTCTGCTCGTTGCTTAACCATTTCCTCACGACTAAGCGCTTCAGGCGTATATTTCGCTTCTTGTCGCTTCTGGTGGATATATTCTTCTCTTGCTTCATTTGTTTCGCTTTCATTTGCTTTAATGATACGCTGTTTCAAGTCTTGTTGTAATTGAGATTGTGTTTGTTGAGTTCCTAAAGAACTACCATTTTGTTGCATTTCTCTCATACGTTCGGAACTTGATAAGACTTTATCAGGTGTTTTCGCACTATCTTGACGATCTGATAATCTTGTTGGAGCAGAAGTATCGTATCGGCCAGTTTCCTTCTCATTATCTGAAACTGACATAGGCTTACTGTTTTTCTTGATAGCTGATACAGTACCATCATCTAAGCCATCTCTAAAGCCTTTTCCGGCTACTTCAGCACCCCCACGGACATCTTTAAATGGTTTTGTCGCTTTTTCAGTAGCCATTGACATGCCATCTGAAGCAAGCCCTGATATTCCTCTCTCACGAGCGTACCCAAGTGCTTTCCCTGTTTTATTAGCTTTTTGAGATAAAGATTCTCCAAAGTTCCGTTCTGGTTTTCGTTCTTCACCATCAATTGGATCATTGCTACCGATACTTTTTCCACTTTTAGCACGATTGGTAAGACCCGAACCTTTTTTCATCAGCATTGCGCCCATACCGAATGCTGAAGCAAGTTGTCCGTATCCTTCTTTCAAGCCAATATCAACACCAAAATACCGCATTACTGTGCCACTACCTTTAATCAATACAATCACGGCACAAATATAAGCAATTGTTTTTATAAAAATATTGGTTGAAATACCTTGCCCTGCATTTAGAAAATTGATGAACATAGCGAACATTGATAACCCAAAACCTTGAAAACCGACCGTCAAATAGCACTGTAAAATATCTGATAACACTAATTTTGAGCGCTGACCTGTTTCTAAATCTGTGGCAAATACTAAAACTCCCAAAACTCGTTTAAATGCCAATTCTAAAATTGCGGTAATAATCACAAAAGCGCTAAAAAGATATGCAATTGCCAAAGCTATCAGGCCAATTGAAATACCCCATAAATTTGCTTGGTAGCGATAATAACCCGACTTTAGTCCCTCAGAAAAAGTAGATAAGAAGTTATCCGCAAATTTTGTTGCAATAAATTCATTATCGGAATTTTCAACTAATTCATAGCGTAAATTGTCAGCGATTGGGTTTTCTTTTTCTAATTTATCAACAACTTTATCTGTCAACACTTGTGTAAGATCCGTTTTCCAAAAATTTTCTTTTGTTAAATTATTCCGTTCATTCGTTTTATCAATCACTGAATACTGATCTGTTTTATTGATATAAGCTAAATCTGTCACTCCCTGTTCAATCAACGACCACGCCACGCCTTCATCCGAATCTGTAACCGTAGTTGAATCATTATAAAAGGTTTTAGCAAATTCTATCCCACTAGAAATCAACGTTGGCATTAAAAGAATCAATGCAATCGACATGGCAACATTCATTCCAACAGATTTTAGATCAACCGTTCCTCTACCTGTAATCATTTTATAACCAATAAAAATAAGTGAAAGCACCATCAATCCAACAACAATGGTATTCAGAACGGACTGGTAAATTTCATCTAAACCGGTACTTTCAACAAAAGTGAACAAATCTAAAACATCGGGAATCATATTTTGAATTCCATCTACGATTGCGAACATTGATTTTATAACAGACCATCCTATCCACAATCCAAACTGACTGTAAAGATTTCCGTTATATTTTTTTAAGTATGGTTGATATACAGGGTTATTCAAAAATTCTGTCTGATTTTCTGTATCATCGAACCAATTAAAAACACTGGCATAAGCAATATTACCGGTGAAAACAATGATAAACATTAAAACAAGTATGCTCATGGCTAACCAATTTATTTTCCTAACAGCAATCTTTTCTTTAACTATTTTCATTGTTACCTCCCTCAACCCATTTGCTGAGACTGTCAGAGAGTTTCTGAGCCATTTTTTGATTAATTATGATATGGGTTACACAATTGTCATTTTCAGCTCTTAAATCGAGAACTATAGTGTTGAAGCAGATACTCTCGATTAACTCAAGAGCATCTGTGTTATGATCAAGACAGTAAATCTTATCTACTAGATGATTTTCAATCATTTTAAATCTCCTTCTAGCCAATTGTGCAATGGAATTACTGGCAGTTCTCTAATCCCGAATACTCGTTTAAACTGACTTGTAGTTTCTATATTTTCTAAAAATTGACTTTTATATCTTTTTCGAAGTCCATTCAAAAAGTAAATTGAATAATCGTATAATCCTTCTTCAGTTTTTGATTGAAAAACGCATGCTTCATGTTGTTTTATAATACACTCAGCAATAAGATACTGATTATTTCCATATAAAAATTCAATGATTTTTCTGATATCTTCTATATCTACGCTAGCGTTTTTCAGATAGTAATAAACTTGCAATAATTTTTGACCATCTTCTTTGTTTTTTTCATAAAGAAAATAGATATTATCGTAAATATTTTTTCTTATATTATCCTCTTCTTCATTAATTGTATTATTAGATGTATTATTCTCTGTTAACTTTTCTTTACTAGGGGAGTTAACTTTTGTTAGCGGGGTAGCTAACTTTTCTTTATAAGGGGTGTTAACAATTCTTATTATTCTTTTAGCTACCTCTTTCGAATTTTCTTTATATATAACTTCTCTCGAAATGTAGCCATTTGTTTCTAAAGATTTAAGCCATTTTTGAATAGATACCCTGCTGACGCCGTACAAATTTTGAAAATACTGTGTTTTCGCCCAGCAAAATCCTTTTTCATTGCATAAAGCAGTGATTTCACCATATAAAAGTTTCGCACTTGGAATTAAGTCTCGGTCATATCTAACATTAGCGGGGATGATAGCATAGTAATTTCTTTGAATCTTTTGTTCATCACTCATATACTTTCTCCCTATTTTTAAAGTATTTTAAAATGTAGTCAAATAAAGTTTTCACAGAACTTTATTATTGAGTGTTCTTCCGGTCTGCAAACTGTAAGGAGCACTCTTTTTCTGTATATTCACCTTTTATTAAATCAAATAGAAAATAAATCTTGATTTCTTTTAAACTCAACTTTGCTTCTTCATCATCGTTCAAATAGTCACTTCCTTTTTCATATCAAAAGCACGCCACGCAACTTTTTATACTTCATATTCTTTGATAAACCTTGCTAATTCTTCTTTTCTAATAAATTTACAATCGTTGATAGTACTGACTTTCAATCCTTTTTCATGTATAAATTTCTTTAATGTACTTCTACTCACACTTAAATATTCACACGCTTCTCCCAGTCTAAAAATCTCTTTATTTAGACTAGTTTCAATTCTAACCTGATCGACTGCTTCTTTTGCAACATGATAGAAATATTTTCGTAATTCTTGATCTAAATCTGGTGGTAGTAAAACCTGAAAACTTTGTTGCTTCATTTCATTGTTCCCTCCTTCAGCAAACGCGTTCTTTGCATTTCTTTGCTAAATAGATTAAAAAAAAATATCGTCAATTTTTACGTTTGGCAACTTATTTTGAACCAATTTTTTAAAAATCAATTTTTCTTTATCTCTAAAAGGAATTATACCCCGCTCTTTTAAAGAATACGATTGTCTAGTTATCTCAAAAATATCCGCTAACTGTTGCTGTGTTAAATTACATATTTTTCTATATCCAGCAATTTTATTATTCATTTATTTCACCTCCTTATTAAAATCTTTGTATTTCTTTGTTTTGTACTCATATTGTAATATACACTGTTGAAAAAATCAATACACAACTTTGCATTTCTTTGTCCCCTAATATATAATATTCTTCAGGAGGTGAAGTATATGTATTCTCCTGAGGAAGTAGGACTCAGAATACGTAATATTCGAAAAAACTTAGGATTAAGTATGTCTGCTTTTGCAAAAAAAATTGACAAAAAGGCTAAAAGCGGAACAGTAAGCAACTGGGAAACGGGCAAAAATTTACCTAATAATGAAAGATTAAAAAGTATTGCTGAACTAGGAGATGTCTCTGTTGACTTTTTATTGACTGGAGATACGACACAAACAAAAGAGTATATATATGGTTTGATTGAGAACATAGTTTTAAAACAAGGAGACATTTTCGAAAGATATCATAATTATAAAGATGCCCATTCTAATCCTACTTTAGAGACACTTATTGATTCATATATTTCTTCATTTAGACTAGGTAATAAAGAGATATACAACTATCGTATTTCTAAATTAACAGACAAGGTTTTTGAACGCGTAATTATTGCTAATATTAACGATGAAAGAAGAATAGTTGGGAACATATATAATGAATTACAAAAAGAAATAGATTTATTATCAAAAAATACTAGCTCCGTAAACAGAGAAGTCTTTAATTATTTAGAAGTTGCCTTGGAATTGATGGAGTCTGAGTTAATAGAAGCAAAGAAACTTCCATCTACACAGATTTCAAAGGAGTACCTTACACAAGCTCAAAATTTTATTGAAGAGCTAAAAATAATTAAAGAAAGTAAACAAAATTATTTTCAAATGAAGTTTTCAGAAGATGTATCAAAATAATTTATTAAATTCCTATCAAAAGCACGCCACGCAACTGATAGGAGGAAAAATAATGGCAACAATTAAACAATATGAAAAGAAAGACGGAACTAAAGCATGGATGTTTCAAACCTACCTTGGAATCAGTCCACTAACTGGTAAAGAAGTCCGTACTACACGTAGGAATTTTAAAACAAAAAAAGAAGCTCAAATCGAGCTTAATAGACTACTTGTAGACTTTGAAGAGAATGGACTTAAAAGGGAAACCAACGAAACTTTCCAAGAAGTGTATACTCTCTGGTATGAAAGCTATAAAACTACTGTAAAAGAAGTGACTCAATTAAAAATTGAGATTAAGTTTAATAAATGGATTCTTCCAAAATATGGGCAGTTTAGAATTAAAGAAATTACTACAAAACATGTTCAGAAGATATTGAATCAGTGGGCTAAAACAACAGATCAATATAAAGTCCTACATTCTACTGTGAGCCGTATTTTCAAATATGCAATGACTTTAGGGCTAATTACTAAAAACCCCTGTGAACTTGTAATCATGCCCAATAGAAACATTGAAAAAAAGAAAGATACTGTCAAAATTTATTCACGGGATCAACTAGAAAGTCTCTTCCAATACTTGGAATCAAAAAGAAGCACCTATAGAGCCGACTACGATAAAACGCTACTTCGCTTTCTATTTTTTAGTGGTTGTCGAATTAGCGAAGCTTTAGCTTTAGATTGGTCAGATATTGACTTTGATTCAAACACCGTCACTATAAACAAAACCTTAAGCCAAACAAAATATGGGTACAAAATTTCAAGTCCAAAAACGAGAAATAGCTATGGTTCCCTATCTTTAGACAATAAAACCATTAATTGGCTAAAGAAATGGCAAATCAATCAAAAAAGATATATGTTAACCCTCGGTATTACTGATCCAACAATGATTTTTTGTGGAATATACAAGGAAATCATTACTAAACACGCTATTTATTCTCGTATGATCACAATCTGCAAGAATTCTGGTATTCCATTTCTTGGCAACCATGTAACTAGACACACTCATGCTAGTATGCTGTTAGAGTCAGGCGTCTCTATGAAGGAAGTTCAAGAACGTCTTAGACACTCATCAATTAAATTAACAATGGATACTTATGCTCATCTAACTAAAGAAACGAAAGAAAAAACCGTAGAAAAACTTGCAGAGCACCTAAATTTCTAGTGGAACGTATTCAATCTCGTATTCAATTCAAAACACAAAAAAGCTGAACCCTTATCCATCAAGGGTTCAGCCGTCATTTTAAGACTATTCTTCTTCTTCAGCCATGAATGATATCTACGAAGCAGTAGACATCATTCTATGGAATATCAATATTTTTAAAAGCAGAGAGAACCTTCAAATATCACTAAATAGAACTAAAAATCAAAAGAATGGCATTCAAATTGGCATTCAAAATTGGGGCACATAGGAAAGTAATATAGAGAAATTTTAGTTCCAACACTTTCAAAAAGACTTCATTTATCTGAGGTGTTCAAAGAATTAGGCATTAATAATGAGTTCAATACTTAAACCTCATGTAGTGAACATTTTCGTGAAGATCTATATGCCAGTCAATATGCAGATGTCTGAGCTTTTCAGATATACGGATTAATTATTTGTTTTAATCTTTTCGAAAAAGTACCATTTTTCAGAATAAATTGAGGACGAGATATTAATCTCATCCTCTACCAATTAAATTGTATTTTGATTCTTAATTGTACTGATTCGAATTAGTAATTAAAAGACTTAAGATCAGCTAATGTAGTGTTAACATTTTTGAAAACTCTCGGCAGTAAGGGCATTCTTTATAGCCAACCAAAATTCAATATGAATCATCACTTTTCAGTAGATTAATTAGTTCAGAATCATTTACTTCCTTAATCTTTACAGATTGTTATAGGCCTTCAATTTTATTTTTAGTCTATTTTAATTGTAGATGAATTTCCATAGAGTTATTCTTTTGAACCTGTTGATTTTGAATTACATAAAATAAAAATATTTACTAATATAACAAAGCCTAAAAATAGAAATTTCGATAACACTCTTTCCCCATTCCATATTTTAGAAAAAATGACAAACATTACTATGTTAGTTATTGAAATGAACCAGTCTTGAACTTTTATTCCAAAGATTTTCTTAGGCACCTGTCCATGCACCGAAACCAGCTCCTAGCAAAGCACCACCTACCCCACAAGCAGCCATTGCATATGGTCCACCAGCCGAACATATTTTTACACCTGCGGTTGCTCCTGATAAAGTAGTACCTAAAATTCCTACTGCACTACCTCCCCCAATTGCTTTTAATTCCTGATTAGAAAGATAAACTGTGCATACTTTTTCATTCATAGTCAAAACACCCCTTTATTTTTTTGCATCCCAACCAGCGGCAGCACCACCGGCTACAGCACCATACAGTCCACCAACAACACCACAAGCAGGTCCACAAATCGCGGTTCCTAATCCTGCACCTCCAGCAGCTCCTGTAGCTAACCCACCAACAACTTGTCCTAATTTACTCCAAGCACTACCCCCAATTACTTTTTTGGTATCTTCAACTGACAACATCATTACTTTTCCCATTCAAAAAACCTCCAATTTATTATTTTCACAAGAAAATTCTAGCACAGGGAACATTACAAAAAATAATTTTATCATGAAATAACTAAAATCAATCTTGAAAAATACAAGAACGATAGTAGTATCAAGTAATTAAACTCTCAACTCACAGATCAAATCATGAATGTTACGGTATGAGACATTAACTATTTAAAGTAGTCTTTAACTTTATTAAACAAATCTTGTACTGCATTTTTCCCTCCCGAAAATATTGATCCACCACTTGGCGCTCCCCTCTGATAGCTTTTGCTTCTTGCTTCGTAAGCTTCTTCTTATTCAATATGTAATCACTCCTCTTAATTAGTAACTAAATTATATGACTCTCCATATAAGAAGGGATTAAATTGTCATAACATCGTATTTTTTTATCTCAAAATCTAAATTAAGCCATATGAACATATTTTTTGAAAAAATGAAACTAATTTTAATATATTCACTATAACAAAATTTAACACTTGCGATATGTACAAGTATGTAAAATTCGTTTTGTATACAACAATTTTTACATCTTTGTATTCATATGACTGAAAAATGGCAAAAAAGCATCTAAAAACTCACCGAATAAATCTGCGAGATTTTTAGATGCATACTGATAAAGCCTAATCAACTAATTATGAAACATTTTTTTCAATAGCTTAGTTTTAACAAGTGGAAAATTACATGAGTATTCCTCTGGAAATATTATAGTGCGAGATTTGTAATCAATTGATTTTATTTGATGTGGATTGATCAAAAATGATTTGTGTACACGAAGCAATTCAGGATACTCATCTGTTAAATCATCCATCTTTCCATAAAATTCATACATAATATCCTCACCATATAGAATTAATTTATGGGGGGTTGGAGAAGTTTCGATGAAATAAATAGTCGAAATATCTACTCTGATACTTCTTGAACCCATCAAAAATGATAAATGTCGTTGGTTCGGTAAACGATCAATAAAAGTTTTTTGGTGACAACTATTTAGTACTTTTTGAATTTGATTTTTTTCAGTCTGACTATCCTTCACGATATAATTTAATGGTGATATCTGTCTTTGTAGGGTCTTTATTGCTAGTTCCTGATGTGAAGTAATAAAAACAATTTGTGCGAACTCGTTATCACTTCTAATTTATTGAGCAATATCGATACCATCAAGATACGTACCGAGATCAATATCCAAAAAGAATAAACAATTGGTAATACTATTTTTTTTCAGATATAGAAAAATATCATCCGGATCTGTAGTTGCGAAAATGAGCTCCATATCATAATCATTGATCATGATCCAGTTTTCAATCACAGACTTATAGTATTGAACTAATGATGAATCATCATCACATGAATGATATCTACGAAGCAGTAGACATCATTCTATGGAATATCAATATTTTTAAAAGCAGAGAGAACCTTCAAATATCACTAAATAGAACTAAAAATCAAAAGAATGGCATTCAAAATAGCATTCAAAATTGGGGCACATAGGAAAGTAATATAGAGTAATTTTAGTTTCAACACTTCTAAAGTGACTTCATTTACCTGAAACGTTCAAATAATTAGGCATTAATAATGATTTCAGGACTTAAACCACATGTAGTGAACATTTTCATGAATATCCAAGTTTCAGCCAATATGCAGATATCTGGGCTTCTCAGATATACGTATTAATTGTTTTTATCTTTTCGAAAAAGTAATATTCGCAAAAAGTAACATTTTTCAGAAAGATGATTCTTTCAAAATAAATAGAGGACAAGATATTAATCTCGTCCTCTACCGATTAAATTGATTTTTCATTCATAATAGTGTTGCTTTGAATTAGTAATTCAAAGACTGAAGATCAACTAATGTAGTGCTTGAGCCAATAAACCCATTTACTGGAATCTGATGCTCGATTCTAATAAATGTTGGAGTATATAGAAGTCCAATTTTTTCATTAAAGAATGATAGCATCAATTGTTTGTCTTCACTTGATAACGTTTCACCATATTTTTTTTCTAAATTAACATAATAGATTGGCAATTTACTAGTCTCTTTGAATTCAGACAACACTTTTGATAACTCTCGACAGTACGGACATCCTTTATAACCAATCAACATAAAATATGAATCATCACTTTTCAGTAGATTGATTAGTTCTGAATCATTTACTTCCTTAATACCAGATATATTTTGTAGATATTCTTCTTCTGTTACATTTGTCGCATTTTGATGGTCAACCTCAGTGGAATTTGTGCCAGGACTATTCTCATCTGCATAGGAATTTTGCGGAGCAAATGACAGCCCAATTGTAATTGAAAATAATAATGCTATTAGGGGTAAAAATTTTTTCTTCATTCTTCTCTCTCCACTTCTATTTAAAAAAGTTCTTTATTGCATTTAATACGTCCTGGGCGACATGAGGACCGCCAGAAATGAAATCAATTCCTCCAGGAGTTCCTCCTTTTATTTTTTTCAACTCTTCTTTTGGTAATGTTTTTCGATTTGTCATATGAACCACTCTCCTTCTAATTGATAACATTAGTATATTTTTATCTTTGACTATTTAGTGGCTTATATCCGGAAATCAACAATTTGTGTCTTGAAATGAATCCCTATTTTGAGTTCAAAAGATGATTCTTTTATAATTTTCCTCAAAAGATAATTCCGCAATAGAAAAAAACTCAAGAGCGAAGGTTCTTGAGTTTGAAGGTTCTTGAGTTTTTCAATCTATTAATCTATTACAGTTTAATGTTAAATCGCAATTAGCTATTCGAATTGAGATTATCTAAAAACACCAATAGATACTAGGTAATGTATTATGATTAAGAGACCTGAAATTTAATATTATCGAAAAATTACAAGAATAAATTACAATCCACCACTAAATTGTTGCAGCATCATTTAACTAAATTCGCTGATTATTCCTGTTTATCGTCCTATCAATCGTTATAGCATAGTAATGCACCTATTTACGATTTGATCTTTCAATGCTATCTAGGGTTTTTCTTAAGATTTTGTTTTTAGCCAATGGAAACCTACAAGAATACTCGTCTGGAAAAAATATCATTCTACTCTTATAATCTACAGAAATTACTTTTTTTGGATTGATCAAAAACGACTTATGAACACGAAGTAATTCAGGATATTCTTTTTCTAAATCATTCATCTTTCCATAAAATTCATACATCAGGTTTTCGCCGTATAATATAATTTTATGAGGCGTAACCGACGTTTCTAAGAAATAAATCGAAGTAATATCTACTCTAAAATTCCTTGCACCAATCATAAAGGATAGATGACGTTCATTGGTCCTATTGTCTACAAATGTTGACTTGTGGCGTCCATCTAATACATTTTCTATTTGTCCTTTTTCACTTTGTTCGCCCTTAACAATATAATCTAACGGTGCTATTTGTCTTTTTAACGTCTCCATTGCCAATTCTTGATGAGAAGTGATAAAGACGATTTGGGCGAACTCGTTATCAGTTCTAATATGTTGTGCAACATCAATTCCATCAAAATCTTTTCCAAGATCGATATCCAAAAAGTATAAACTATTTGTTATCTTGTTTTTTGATAAATACAAGAAAATATCTTCCGGATCAGTCGTTGCTAAAACCAATTGCATATCATAATCATTGATCATGACCCAATTATCGATAATTGCCTTGTAATGTGACATCAATATTATGTCATCTTCGCAGAGAATAATTGGTAATGTCATATTATTCACTCTTTCTTATAGTTAGTGTAGAAACAAACATTCCTAGATTTGAGTAATGTGCCAGATCAGCTTGCTTGGTTGCAGTAATGATATCCTGTGCATTGGATAAGCCTAGCCCCCTGTTCTTTCCCTTTTTGCTAAACCCTACTTTTTTCATCTCTGATAAAGAAGGCAGCTTGCCAAGGAAAGAATTTTCAATTGAAATCTCAAGCGAATCGGTGGAATCAATGAACAATATGTTCATTTTTTTTTCTTCTGATTCAATTGCTGCTTCTACCGCATTGTCGATTAATATACCTAAGATTCGGATAAGTTTTATTTCATCCATATTGATATTTGCCATAGGAAAAAGACATTCAAAATTTACCTCAATGCCAGATTGTTCTGCGTGGATTAACTTTGCTATCATCAAAGATTTTACGGAGTCTACATTTAAGTTGCTTAGTCCTGAAAAACGCATCACACTGTTATCTATCATCTGATGAGAGTAATCAATCATTTTATTTAAATACCCTTCATCGATCGCAGATTCATTTGACATTGCCTTGAGACCTAGTAGCATATTTTTATAATCGTGACGAAATTTACGCAATTCCTGATAGTTTCTTTCAATGTCCGCAGTATATACTCGCATCATTTCCATCTGTTCTTTCAGGTTGCTCAATTCAGTTTTTTCGTGATTCTTTTTCAAAGTAAGATAAGTAAAATACATTGTAACCGAGAATTGAGTAATTAAAAAACTCATCATTACAATTTGAAAAATACCTAGAATCTGCATCCTTCTTAATACTTCGCCAAACAAATAGACAAAAGTCAAAAATATTCCCAGCTGCATACAATATATCTTTGCTTCTTCGGAAGAAATTGAACGGCTCATTACCTTTGATTTTATTATCAACGCAATAATAATTGACAGAATCCAATCAATTCCGATCAAAATAATTACTAACGGAAGTCCTCGTTTATTCAATACGTTGAATTCGAGTTTAAAGATTCTGGATACAATGATGGATGAAAAGAGTGGCACTATGCAATAAATTGTTAAAGAAAGCAAGAGACCCAATAACTCGGTAAATTTAGCTTCTGGTTCCTTTCTCCAAGACCTAAATCTTAGTATCATAATTAAAGAAATCAATGCGATTCCAGTCAAAAGTGCATCTGTTACTGAAAGTAATGTGAGCGGAAAAAGGAATATAAGTAGAAAAAAATAGAATGATTTTTTTCGAATATTTGTTAATAACCCAATCATGAATAGAAACAGCAACAGATCAAATAATTCTTTAAAGAAATACGAGAAAGAATCTACAAAAACCATATAAACACTTCCCTATTATTTTTGATATCTAATTATAACAAGGATCAATAAAAATAGGCAGAGTGTTTAAAGTGATCTATATTGTTCTTTTTTAAGCAATTGCCATCATTTCCCAAAGCTCTTCATACGTCCCATGTAGTGCTCTTAATTGGGTATGTGTTCCCGATTCGACAAGTTGCCCTTTATCTAAGACAAATACCTGATCACAATCTTTTGCAATGGATAAGTGATGCGCGATGAACAGAATGGTTTTACTCTCTAGGTTCATCAAATTTTCAATTATTTGATGCTCTGAGCGTGTATCTAAACCGCTAGTTATTTCATCGAGGATGAGTATTTCTGAATTCTTTAACAACGCTCTCGCAAGAGCTAAGCGCTGTTTCTGACCCCCTGAAAGATTGCTGGCACCTTCTTCAATAGGAGACTGGTATTGAAGGGGCAGCCTTTCAATGTATTCTTTTATCTGAGCTATTTCACATGCCCAAATAATCTGTTCTTCCGTGGGTTGATAGTCTAAACCAAAAATTAAGTTTTCAAAGATACTGCCACTAAAAAAGAAGGTTTCTTGTGATACATACCCAATCTTATTTCTCAAATCGATTCTTGGAATATCTTGAATAGATTTTCCTTGAATTTCTATTTCGCCTTTTTGAGCAGTATAGAAGTTCACGAACAATTTAGCTAAAGTCGATTTTCCTGATCCACTCATTCCAACGATTGCTACTTTCTCATTTGATTTAATTGAAAAGGAAAGATCATTTAGAACGTTTTCATCAAATCCATATGCAAAGGATAAGTGCTTTACTTTGATTAATGGCTCTTTCGTAAACAATTCAACATTATTCGTTTGTTGACCGGTTGGTTCACCCATCGATTCTCGATCCAGAAAGAAAACTTCATTTAATCGATCGTTAGCTACTTTAGCTGTTTGAATCTTTACCTGAAGATTGATGATATTTTGCAAAGGTGTTGTGAAGAAAGACATCAGGGCATTGTAAGTAATCAATTGCCCGATAGACAAGCTCCCTTCGATTACTAAGTACGTACCTACCCACAATAACGTAGTAGAACCTATTACTTGAAGTGCCGTTTTTAGGTTCGATTGCAGGTTATCAAGATTCGCATTTTTAAATGACTTATCCATCATCTCTTTGAATTGACTCTGTACTTTCTCAAATACTTGATCTGTCGCATTAAAGGACTTTATTGTCTCTATCCCCTTCAAACTTTCAATAATCTGAGAATTGACTACAGCACTAGATTCCATTTGCTCTTCATTTGTTCGATCAAATGGTTTCATGAATAGAAAGACGATTAAACCGTAAATTGGAAGTGTGCTGAAACTAATTAAAAACAAAAGACGATTTTGTAAAAACAAAGCAGTTCCAATAAATGTAACCATGGATACATCTAAAAATAGGGATAGTGTGGCATTTGCTAAGGCATCGATAATTTTGTTGGCATCTAAAAATCTTGAGACAATCTCCCCTGATTTTCTTGTTGAAAAGAAGTTCATTGGTAAATTCAAAACATGATTGAAATACTTCAGCATAATCGAAGAACTCAGCTGTTGTCCTAACCTAATTAAAAGATACTGTTTAAAATACTGGAATAGTGTTTGTATCACATACATTGACAAAAGACCTATTGAGATGATTTCTAATAAGTTAACAGATCTTGAAGGAACAATTCGATCAATTATCACTTGAAAATAATAAGAACCTATGATGCCAAACACAGTTAATATAAAAGAAAGAAGTACAATACCGGCAATTGTCTTCTTATGACTTGCCAATAACGGAACAAAAGAGAATAAACCATTGGATCTATCTTGTATGGGATGATAATTCTCAGTAGGAGTAGTAGTTAATAAGATTCCTGTCCATATCGAAGAAAATTCTTCTGGCGTTCGTTCAATTTTTCCTTTAGCCGGATCAGCCAGAAGCAACTTCCCATTTTTCATTCCATAAACGACAACGTAATGGAAGAATGCTCCATCAATGATTACGTGAGCAATCAATGGATAGGTCACGTATTCTTCATTCCAAATTGATTCATCAGTTTGAAAAACCTGCGTTTGAAATTGGAAATCATTTAATGCTTGGACTAATCCAAAAGCTGAGGTACCTTGGCTGTTTGTCCCTGACATTAAGCGTAATTTACTGATAGGAACGCTCGTATCATAAAAATTTAGGATCATAGAAAGACAGGCAACACCACAATCTTTTTCATCATGTTGCTTAATCAATTTTATTTTTCTCATTGTACTTACACCTTCTCTAGCACTTAATATGGTGTAAATATACTTGTATTCACAGAATATTATTCCGAATTGTCCTGAAATCTCTCATTCGTATCCTAAAGTGAATAGAACTGCAGCTGAAACGAAAATAAACAAAAATTACACTAAAAAGACACAGATGAATAGGGTCGTTTACATTTCAGTACAAAATATTATCATCTTGAGACAAATTAAATTAAAAATTCAATTCGAATGATATATTTTTCTCGTAATAAAAATTATATGGGAAGTTTTACTATGAAAAATGTTCAAAGTTTAAGCAAAGAAGAATTGATACTTCTAGTCGGTGCAGGACAAGACTGGATTTCACAAAAATAAATCTTTATAAGGAGGATGACTATGCCGAAGAACGAAAAAAAGGATCTCTTTTTAACTGCTTCTATAGCGATAATTGGGTTGACAGCAATATACTTTTCAAATGTATTTTTGAATAGTTTAGCGATGTCGTTTTTATTAATCGGCATAATAGTCTTAACTACTCTACCAGTTCAAATCAGAAAAAAGAAACAGCGCAGATTAATTACGGATTATTTAAATAGAATCGATACTACTTTACAAAAAAATATTTATGAAGCTACTCAAGTCACTCCGAACCAATTAAAAAATTATACTGTACTAGGAACTGGTATAGCATCTTCTAAGCTTTATACAATTGAAGAAATCATATCAAAGATGTAGATTTGAATACAATTTTCTCGTACCAAAAAATAAAAAATGGGGTGTGTTTGTTATGAAAATAGGGGAAAAATTATCAACTTTGGAAATGAAAGTCGTTCAAGGAGGTGGCTCTTTTAAGGATCTTATATATGCTATGGGTGGCGGAGCTGCCGGTGGTGCAGCGGTGGGAGCGGCAATTTGCGTACCAACAGTAGTTGGTTCTCCAGTATGTAGCGCTTTAGGAGCAATATACGGTGCAGTAGCTGGAGGATTTACAGCTGGGCTTGATTCAAAAAAATAAAAGTAGATTGAGACGAAAAAAATGAAATATGAAACATCAGAATTGCACAATTTAAAAGATATTACAGGTAGTGGAAAAGCTACTAATACATTAACCTGTGGCTTAAGTGGTGCTGCAACGGGCGTAAAGTGGTGTACTGCTGGAGGACCGTGGGCTAT
Organism: Enterococcus sp. DIV0755b; assembly: GCF_051713765.1. NCBI lineage: Bacteria > Bacillati > Bacillota > Bacilli > Lactobacillales > Enterococcaceae > Enterococcus > Enterococcus sp. DIV0755b. The sequence continues at coordinate 2,430,127 of NZ_JBIOQN010000001.1, forward strand.
GGCTGGTTGTGGTGTAATTGGAGGAATTATTGGAGGAGTTATCGGCTATAATGCTCCTTAAAAAAGGCAATGAAATAAAAGAACGGATGGAACCAGTAGATATTTTTGTTCTAGTAATTACATTTAGCTTATTCTTCTTTATTTTAAAGCCATATAAAAATACAGGGTCGCTAACTATTAAGATAGTTATTTTAGCAGTTGTACTACTTTTAAATATTCATTCAATTACAAAGAAAAGCCCAAAATAGTATCGCTAGCTTAAAAGTGATATTTCAAATAATATAATTTGGAAAGAAGGAATAGAAAATGAAAAACGTGGAGAAAATCTCATTAGTAGAATTAAAAAAAGTAACCGGAGGAGCAACTTACTATGGTAATGGTCTATACTGTGATTCAAAGAAGTGCTGGGTTGAATGGGGAATTACTGGAGGCTGTCTAGCCCAGTACGCAATTGGAGGCTGGCTTGGTGGGGCGGTGCCAGGAAAATGTTAAATCAAAGGGAACGAGCAGCACAGAAAATTATTCATGATCTCTTCAACGATCTTGAAAAAAGCAAAGATAGCTCGTTTAAGGATATTCAAGATGTGTTAATGAAAGTCTATCAAAAACTTGACGATCCTAAGATTGAGCAGGCCCCACTGGTCAATCGGCTCGTGAATTACATTTCGTTTACTGCTGTTACAAAAAAGCTCAAGTTTTCCTCTATGCAAAATGAATGGATAATGGAGCTAAGTACCATTGGAAGGAAAGCCGGGTTGAATGGAGTTTACCGATCAGATTATGGTGATAAAAACCAATTTTAAATCATGGAAAAAGCAGTAGGTTAAAGAACTGAAGTGCCACCGAGCTCACAGTAGAAATTCATCCAATCTCTGATTTAGCTCCCTGCTTGACTGCCTACAGCTCTGCTAAAAAAACATACTCTCCTTTCCCATCTAGGTATTCTTGAACAATTTCCAATTTGAATTCAAAACTATATTTAGACATAAAAATACCGACCCCAAAAGCCTAGATTTTTGGTCTAACTTTTGGGGGGCGGTTCAAATTATCTATTTTTTTATTTTTAGGAAATAATTGGAAAAACGAATTGATAAAATAAATAAGATATAACTTGCGACGAACTGTAATTTCAAAAAATCACTACTTTTAGTGGTAGAAAAAAGTATGATGTCTTTTTCGATTATTTTCATCAATTACTATATTTCAAAGTAGATTTTAACTCATATACGTTCTCTCACATATCGTAGATTTTCAGAGGTTTTATTTGATTCTAAAGAAACAATCAAGTTGCTAATCTATCACGACAATTTAGAAAAGAACCACTTTTTACGTTTTAGGATAGTTTTTTTTGTCTTGAGATAAAAAAACAAATAGAAAAGAAATCAGTAGTATCTTGTATATGTAACATAAATCTTTTTAAGAGGGAGTTTTATTATGCAAAACTTGAAAGAACTAAGTCATTTGAAATTGACTAAAATCAGTGGGGGTGGAGTTACACCTCCCAAAGGTGCCTTTTTTAATCCCGATGGGAAAACTAATCCTTACGATATGGCATTAGGTGGCACTACCTATCCCCATCAAGGCGCCTGCCCAATTGATTCCGATACACTTGGTTACATCGGTGGCGGTCAGAACCTTTGTCGTAAAAGATAGAATCATCTGTTTAATTTATCTGTAGGAGCAGCATTATGCGTATCAAAAAATATCTAAGTTTTATCAGCGGTATCGGGATCATTATTTTTGGTTCTCTTTCTCTATTTTGGATACATCCGAAATCAATTGATTCCCGTGGATATGAAATTTTTTCTACTCTATCACAATACGAAATTATCAACGATCAACCCACATGGAAAACTATTTCAAAACTAACTAGTTACGGGAAAAAAATAAATAATGTAGATGATTGGAATGGGTTGCTTTATAGTATCAATAAACATAGCTCTTTAGTGAAAATTACTTCTGATGAAGAGTTTCAAACATTCGAAAATAGTAATTTCCCTACAATCTCAAAATATAAAAACTTGACAATCATCAATATTCCAAGTGCATACAGTCCAGACGATAAGAACTTTTTAGAAGATTATGCTTCTACACTTGCTAAACTGATTAATCACGCATCAGGAAATATTGTTTTAAATCTATCTAATAATCACGGAGGCGCTCGAGAACCAATGATTCTTGGTACCAGTTCTTTGATTCCTGATGGTGTACTTTTTAACGAAATAGACAACCACAGAAATAGATACCCTGTATTATTAAAAAATGCTCAACTACTCGGAGGTATTCCTGGCACTATCAATACGTTATCTACATCTTGGCTTCCTTCACAACAAGAAAAAATCTTAAATCAAAAAGTCGCTGTTATAACAAATGATAAAACTTCCAGCGCAGCAGAAAGCCTTATACTAGCACTACGAAATAATCCTAACGTAAGAGTTTTTGGCCTCCCATCCGCCGGTTATACTTCAGTTAATATGAATCGCTTTTTTTCTAATCATAACTCAAAGGAGCTTTGGTGGCTTATTTACACCGTAGGGTATTATGAAGTTAACTTCCCAATAAATGGACAGTGTATTTTTAATAACCAACCCATTCCTCCAGATTATAAGGTCGATTTTTCATTACTAAAGGATAGTGATCAAGATCTTCTATCTTCTCAAGGAACAGATAACTTGTTAGAAACTATTAATAATTGGTTTGTTTCCGACTCCTGATGTATCTGTAGATCCAAAACAAAGATTTTCTATATTAAAATCAGAAACAAGGGTCAGAATCCCTATTTGAAAAGATAGAGGGTTGCATGCTCCTTGTTTCTTTATGGTTTAAAAGATAGAGTCTAAGGAGTTTTCTTTTTTATTTACCCAAATAGTTTGTTCTATACAATATTTTCCTAGCTTCTCGTAAGGGAAAAATGAAGAATTTTTTAGGCTCTCCAATCATTTGGATTATTTTTCAATTGATTCTTATCATCTTAATCCGATTGATTCCCATTCAACCTAGCATTTCTTCCAATAATCTCTAGTACAACAATACATTTAATTTGCTTGGTAGTAATTTAGCCTTAATTCTTTTGTCATGTACCTCACAAATGGAGATAAATTAGCTTAAGGCTAGACAATACCCAAATAGAGCCACCACCATTATTTTAGTAATGACTCTATATTATTTTACTTTTAACATTTATTCATTTGTAGTTACTTTTTTATTGATTGCTGTTGTTCATTTGTATCAATGACAGATTCTGCTGCAAAAACAGTTTGTGGCAGGTAAGCCGAGAAAATTGATACTACAATTAGTACACTTATTGCTGCTTTGACAATTTTTTTCAAAACGAACACCTTCAATTTTTTCAATTAATTGAATTATTAGCTAATAAATTGTTAAGAAAATAGAAATCTGCATCATAGAACGTCTCAATACAAATCCATGATGCAGATTAATTTCTCAAAAAATTTTAAGTTAGTAACAATTTGTCTTTATTCTGTTCTCTAAAATGTAAATGACATTATCTATCAAGTTAGAATACTCCAGAAAAATTCATAGATAATCAAAAAGATTGCTATGGCAACTGTTAAAATCAATTTCTTTTTCGAAGGTAAATCTTTCTTCTTTAGGTAGTTACCCAATGCAATTAAAGAGATTACAGCAGAGAAAACTAATGCTTTTACCATTGGTCCCAAATACTTCCAACAGCTCCCGTCAGACAACCGCCAGCAGCTCCACCAAGTCCACCTAGGGCACCACCAATTATTGCTCCTCCAACGCAAGAACCACCTACACTACCCCAGTTAATTTTTCCACCAATTACTTTTAACATTTCTGCTTGATTCAGTGTTTCTTTTTTCATTAATAGTTCCTCCTAATTTCCTAATAGTCCACCAATACATGCAGCAGAACCACCAATTACTCCAAAATGCGCTCCAACAAATGCTCCTGGAATAGCACCTAATCCAGCAGCTAATCCGCCACCAGCTGCACCAGCTACAGTTCCTGCCCCTATTCCTTTACCAATGTCTTTTAGACAATCTTTTGAGCTATACCCTCCCATTAATCGTTTCAATTCTTGTTCGTTTAATTTTTGAAACTTTTGCATGATAAAACTCCCTTTCAAATAGATTTATGCTACATATACAAGGTACCACCAGTTTCTTCTTTGTTTGGGTATTTATCTCAAAACACTAAAAAACTGTCCTGAATCGAGAGAAGTAGCCTTTTCTAAATTGACATGATAGATTAGGCTGTTTAATGAGTTTTCAAAAATAAATTGATGGAGTCTTTGCTATTTATGAATATACATTTCTATTTCTGATTTCCTAACAATACAATCTTATCTGCCTTGTAATACATCGGGTGCCCAGGTCTACTTGGTTGTAAGTTCTCAAACCGGCATTTGACACTTTCACGTTTCATAATTTCGTCATTGTCAATCGGATGATCTAAGGTGTTGACGGTGACTTGCGTTGCTTTTTTACGGAACTTTCCTTCCAGGATGGTCACTGAGTATTTGTACCCGATAATCTCATCGGTATAGAAGTTTCTTGGTTTGTTTTCACGATCTAGAATGACTTGACCATTTTCATCAGTGCGGGTTTCGGTCGCAAATTTCGGAGTGACCTCATCTAGTTCAAAGGTTGGACCAATGGCTCCAAAATCAAAATCGTTGATACTTAACATTTTTGGCATCGTGTTTTCTTCCTTTCTTTGCTATACTTGGTTTAGAAAAATTTTTTAACCGAGCGTTCGTTCACTTATTGGGAAGTGACGGACGCTTTTTTGGTGCGTTCTTGAATAAGCGGAATCAAATCGGGACGTTGTTGTTCACTTACGTATTGAATCATGCGGTCAGAAAGTTCAGGGGTCCATTCATAATTGGGGCGAATCTCTAACAAACTTGGATCAATCCCGACACCCTCATGATGCAAGAAAAAGAGTGCCTGAGTTAATGCCATGGGTCCACCATATTCATACCAGTTCAAGGAACGGTCAAAGCTACTCACTTGATACTGCCGAGTGATAGTAGGAACCAGACTTGGTTTTAGGTAGTCTTGCCACCAACGACAGACCTGCTTTAAGGAGCCGTCCGTGTAAAAGGTAAGTTCCGTTTGTAGAAATCCTCGAATTAAGTTTGCGATACATTGATCTTGCGGTAAAAAGGCAATCGTTCGAAAGAGGCTTTCTGCCACGTCATTTCGTGTCTCGACTTCCAAACGAATTTGTGGAGCCCGCGCCAGAATTTCCTCTTGTTTCACTCCATCAAAATCTTTGGCCATTTCTTTGGCTTTGTCGTAGGCCCGAAACATACAAGCCGATCCTCGAACGCCGATACTAACCGTTTTTGCCCGTTGTTTGGCATCAAACTCGCTGTCATGGAGTTGATAGCTTCGCCCTTTTGAAAGGAACTGTTTTCGCTTCACTTTATTGTGAATCTGATCCACCGTGAAATAGGGCACTTCGTTGTAATCATCCAAGGCTAAATCTAGACGCTTGATTTCAAAAGTGAAGGCGGTTTGGCTGGCATACTCGTAAAAGCGGGTGGCGAGTTCTTGAAAGACATTCGCTTTGGGGTTATACGAAAGCAAAATCCATTCATAGGTGGTACAAGCTTGTCCGCTTAAGACAAGGGTTCCGCGTTCTTTGGCCTTTTCTGGCTGATGATAGGTATAGTATTTGAGAAAACCACAGGTGTACACAATATCGTATTCTTCATGTTTTAAACTACCTGCTTGAATCGAGACGGATTCTAAATTGATTTTTAATAAGTCTTGAAAGACGGTCTGATAACTGACTTGATGCAAGACCGCTTGAAACCAATCTACTTTTCCTAGCACATTCTGGGTACTTTTGGTCATTTGGTCACCTCCTTTAAAATTTGCGATTGTTCGCAAATCTTTTTTGTTGTTCAAAAGCTTGGTAGTATCGGCTTTTTTCGCATTTTTCCGGTAGTTATTAGCCATTATTTTTCTCTTTATAAGGTGCTATTAGAAAGGCACCTTATCCTAAGCCGGCGTCTGGTGTTCGCAAAAGACCCGTGCGTTCCACGCGTCCGTAAGCCTCGCATGCTGATTGGCTTTCAGCCATCGCAGACGAGGCAACGGTTGCGGAAACCACACCAACCCGACACCGGCTCCTTTCCTTGGCCCCACACCTTTGTTTAGTTTTGATAGGTTAATAACCATCTTCTCACCGCTTGAATGCTGTATAAAACCATACCTGAGTCCAATCGAATTTCTGGACAGCCCTGAAGAACCCATTATTTCAATGTATTAACACTCACATCGAAATGCGCCGCACAGTATTTTTGTTTGACGATATCCTGTTGGGTTTGTGTTTCTTCCAAGCGGGTTTCTAACAGGGCAAAGAATTGATTGGTCTGATCTTTTTGCCAATCCAGGAGCGCTTGTTCCAATACCGACATCCTTTCCACCTCCTTATATTTTCTTTTTAAAACTAAAAGAACTATAAATAAATAAAATAGTATCTTTTTGTACACTCTACCGCGATTCGAAATAGATGTCAAGTATATTTTAAAAGCTTACTTGAAATACTATTTAGTTTATTTTTTACTTGAATTTTTTAGAGAAAGCGCTTATGATAGACCCGAGGTGAGGAAAATGATAGAAAACTTTGGCGGCAATGTCGCACGTTTACGAAAAGAAATGGGACTTTCCCAAACGGAATTGGCCGAAAAGATTGGTGTACAAAAACAAACCATCTCCAATATCGAACGGGGAATCCGTTACCCGACCTTTGAGAGCTTGGAAAAATTTGCGACGGTCTTTCATGCGACACCGATTCAGCTCTTTGGTTCACCAAAAGAGATTGCGGTCTCCGAAACAACGGTTATTCTCGATCGCATTGACGAATACGATCAAAAAGTCCAAAACTTGTTTACTTTGGCGAAAATTTTGAATAGCCATACAGTGAAAGAAATAGATGAGGTAGCAGAAAAGCTAGCCTTTATTGAACGTTTCTTTACCCCACAAATACGTTTGGATGAAGAAGGAAATCCGATTTTGGATCGTCATGGGAAACCAGAGATGAAACCAGTCTTCTTTGACAACTTACCATTTGAGGAAATTGAAAAAACCGCAAAAGACTTAGCCTTCATTCAAGAAGCACAACAGAACAAGTAACGAAAGTTCATTCCTTTCCTATGTGCCCCACACAATAGGAGGAAAATTAAAATGGCTAATTTTGATCAATATGAAAAAAAGAACGGAGATAAAGCATGGAAATTCCAAGCTTATCTGGGAACTGACAAAGTAACAGGTAAACCCATTAAAACCACTCGAAGAAATTTTAAAACAAAAAAAGAAGCCCAACTTGCTTTAGCTAAATTGCAAGTGGACTTTGAACAAAAAGGTCTCGAAAAAGATGGAAATGAGACTTTTCAACAAGTTTATGATTTGTGGCTAGACACTTATAAAACTACTGTAAAAGAAGTAACCTTCATGAAAACCGAAATTAAGTTTCGAAAATGGATTCTACCAAAATATGGTGATCTAAGAGTGAATAAAGTGACTGTACGGATGGCACAAGAAATCATTAATCAGTGGGCAAAAGAAACAGATCAGTACCGAATACTGCATTCAACTGCAAAAAGAGTATTTGAATATGCGATAAATCTTGGCATTATAACAAACAATCCATTGTCACATATTATGATGCCAAAACGTGAAAAGCAAATAACCACAGAAAAGATTAAAGCCTACACCAAGGAAGAAGTAAAAAAAATTTCTGAGTATCTTCAATCAAAGAGTGGGACATACCGTTCTGAATATGATAAGACACTTATGCGATTCCTATTTTACACAGGTTGTCGAATCAGCGAGGCTCTTGCCTTAAACTGGAATGACATCAACTTCGATGAAAAAACAGTCACTATCAACAAAACTCTCAGTCAAACAAAACATGGCTATAAGGTCTCTTCACCGAAAACAGATACCAGCACAGCCACAATTTCAGTTGATGATGTTACCTTATCTTTCCTAAAAAAATGGCAATTAAATCAAAAAGAATTTATGTTGCACATTGGATTAACCAATCCTGAAATGATTTTTTGTGGTATTTATAAACAAATCGTAACTCATCATGCTATCTATGTACGGTTACAAACAATTACCGAAAAAGCTGGAGTTCCCTTTCTAGGTATCCATGTGACAAGGCACACACATGCTAGCCTTCTTTTAGACGCTGGTGCATCATTAAAGGACGTACAAGATCGGCTAAGACATGCTTCAATCAAAATTACAATGGATACTTATGGTCATCTAAGTAAAGAGACAAAAGTACAAACTGTTGATAAGTTTGTTCAACATCTTAATGCCTGATAATCTAATGGCATTCAATTTGGCATTCAAAAAAGAAGAAAAAGGGCAGAATCCCTATATACTAATGATTCTGCCCTCTAAAAATCTTATTCTTCTTCTTCAGCCATGAATGTATTGAAAACTTCTTCAATCATATCCCATTCTGCTTCTGTTTCGATTTGTTCTAATTCGCCTTCTGTGCCATCTTCATTTTCGATGTAAGCATAGGCTTGTAATTCAACATCTTCGTCTTCTGACGCGCCTGCTGGATACAATAAAACGTAATTACGATTAAATTCTTCTTGGCCATCAATGGTTAATAAGATTTCGTAAAGTGTTTCATTGCCTTGATCATCTACTAAGGTAATGTGTTCATGTCCTTCATGATCGTGGTTGTGGTCGTGATTATGTTCTGTCATATACTTTCCTCTTTCCTATAAAGGCGACTTGGTATCGCTGCGATCTAAATAATTTTGCAAAATCATCACGGCGGCTAATTTATCAATTACCTTTTTGCGCTTAGCACGTGATGTATTGGCTTGTTCAACTAACATGCGCTCTGCTTGAACTGTTGTTAGGCGTTCATCTTGATAAAAAACAGGTAGATGAAAAAGTTCTTCCAATTTTTTACCATACGCCTGTGACGCTTCGGCACGTGGGCCGATAGTATTGTTCATATTCTTTGGTAAGCCGACCACAAATTGTGTCACTTCGTATTCTGCTACCAGCTCTTTTATTCGGTCAAAACCAAATTCTCCTTGGGCTTCATCAATGCGGATAATCTCCACTCCTTGGGCAGTCCAACCTAATAAATCACTAACAGCTACTCCGACAGTCTTTGAGCCGACGTCTAATCCCATAATCCGCATTAAAGACTAATCCCATGGTTACCAAGGTAGTAACGAATTAAGACTTCTAAAATCTCATCTCTTTCATGACGACGGATTAAATTACGTGCATCACGATAACGAGGTATATAAGCCGGGTCTCCGGAAAGTAAATACCCTACAATCTGATTAATTGGGTTATATCCTTTTTCCTCTAAAGCGCGATAAACAATGGCCAACGTTTCGCTCACTTCTTTTTTGCGACTATCGTCAAAATCAAAACGGACTGTTTCATCTGTAAACCCCACAGTTAACACCTCTTTCTTCTCACTATTGCTACTTTTCATTTTACTAAAACTTATCTGAAACTACAAACAAAGCGTCTACAATTCCTATCCTAGCAAAGGAATATGTTTTTTTTATGAAATCCACTTCTTATTTTAACATTTTTTTCTACAAAAAAGAGCTTAAAATGAGCGATAAACATATTGATTTTTCGGTGCGGTAATCGTACTTGTTTTTGTTGTCTGTACCACTGGTAATTCTCTTTTTAACGGTTGATAAAAGTTACTTTGAATAACCCCTTCAATATGCACCCATTGATCATTTTTCAAAGCCGTTCCTTCTGGTAAATGAATACGTAGACCAAAAACACCTGAATCAGCTACGCAATGAATGATTCCAAAACGGAAAACAAAATCATCTTCTTGTTTGTCTTGTTTGGCATGATAGATGAAACCATCAAAACTAATCTTACGTCCAATAAATGAACTTGGGTAGTTGTAAATTAGTTCCATGACTTCTAAATAATTTTCTTCTGTTACAGCTAATGTACCGGCTTGATCATATTTTTTCATCAGTTTATCCATTTGCTTTTGATACTCAGTCTTATTGTAATACATACTTGTGTTGGGTTGGAGATATTGTGTCTGCATTTGGAGATCTCCTACAGACTCTTTACTAATGGGAAATTGAAACCCTTTTGCTTGCACAATTGTTGTATCCAGACTTACCACTGGGAAAAAAGTCCCAACAATCACCGGTAGCGCTAATAAAACATACGCAATCACGCGTTGGTATCTTTTTTTCAACCCATGTTCATGTTCCATGCCCTCTTCATGATGGTGTTCTTTTGATTTACCATCTGCTTTCACCCATAAAACTAATTGCACCATTGCTAGTAGCAAAGATAAGATCATCGATAAAACAGCCAAGTAACGATAATGAACGTTAATAAATTGATTTAATTTGCCACTAACTTGCAAATACATCATTAATTCAAAATAACCGCCTAAAATTAAAAATCGAATCATAATGACACCACCAATGCATAACCTGTTACACAAACGACAATAATCGCTACTAAACTGACGATGAATCTGCCGCTAAAGTAACGTTTCATCATTAACAGATTTTTTATATCGACCATGGGACCAAAAACTAAAAAGCCCACTACTGGTCCAGTACCAAATAAACTTAACAAAGAAGAACCAATAAAGGCATCTGCTTCTGAACATAATGACATTGCCAATGCTAAAAATAGCATCACAAAAACGGCTAAAACTTTATTTGAGCCTAATGTCAACATTACACCAGTTGGTAAATAAGTTTGCATTGCTGCAGCCAATAGGCCACCAATTATTAAATAGCGCCCAGTGTCAAAAAATTCATCAACACTATGTTCTAAAACATGTCCGACTTGTTGAAAAAAACTATTTTTTGTTTTTTCGTGATGTTCTTGTTCTGCGGATAAATGATGGTGATGCGAATGTTTCACGTTCATAACCGCTTGTTGCAAAGTCGCATCTTTAATAATGCTTCGTTGATTAAAGTAAGCCAACCATACACCAATCACTAGTGCTACCATTAAGCTTCCTATTACCCGTAAAAAAGCAAATTGCATCGAATTGCCAAATGCAATAAACGTGGAAAATATCACAATTGGATTAATAATAGGAGCCGTTAACATAAAGGCAAAAGCAGTGTGATTTGGTACTCCTTTACGCACAAATTGATTAACAATCGGCACAATGCCACATTCACAAGAAGGAAAGAAAAAACCCAACACACAGCCCACTACAATAGAAGCTAATTTATTTTGGGGCAATAACCTTTGCACTCTTTCCGGTGTCAAAAACACATAAAGTGCCCCAGAAATAATACAGCCCAATAATACAAAAGGTAAAGCTTCAATCACAATCGATAAAAATATCATGCTCATTTGTAAAATCGAATCAGGTAAATGATTAAACATAAAAAACTCCTTTATTCATTTCAATCTGGTCATCAGATCTGTTTTTTCATCACAATAAAAATCCTTTAGCAAAAGGATTAAGATAAGAAAATATTTTTTTATTTTGTTTTTTCGTCGCCTTAATATACGCTTTTTTACTAAAACTCACAAGCTAGAGATAAAAAAATTAATCTTTCATTTACTTTTTGAAAAGGAGCAGACAGTTTATTTGACTTTTATTGACCAAAATCTTAAATTAAAGTTGAAATTGAATAAAAAGCAGGTGAACGATATGATTCAGGTCACAAATTTTAATCAAGACTTACAACAATTAAATCAAGAAAAATTAGCGATTGCCTATATTTCCCAACCAGGATGTAGTATTTGTGTTGCTGTAAAGCCACAACTAGAAGCTCGTTTTGGACAAGATGTACCTATTTATCATTTTGACGGTAGCAAGTTTCCGGAAGTCGCAGGTCATTTTCAAGCATTAACTGCCCCGTTAGTTGTCTTACTTAGTCATGGTAAAGAATTAACGCGTTCGGCTCGTTTCATCGATTATCTGTCCTTAACTAAAATTATTACTGAATTTTCCGACGAAACACCTAACTACGAAGAGCTTTTTTCTTAGTGCTTTTACTTTTCTTTAATTTTAACCACAAAAAAAGACCGGAACTTTTGTAGTGATAAAATAAGCTAGATTTTAGTCTAACTTATTAAATCCCTACAATTTCAGTTCCAGTCTTTCTTTTTATTTTTCATCTTGTGAATGTAGGAAGTAAATTAAAGTTTGTAATTCATTTGTTAAATCAACATTTTGAATTAAAATGCTTTTGGGAGCATTCAGACGTGCTGGTGTAAAGTTCAAGATTCCCTTAATACCCGCGCCAACTAATTCATCTACGATACCTTGGGCAAATTCAGCCGGTACAGTTAAAATCGCAATATCGATTTCTTGAATTTTAATTTGTTCTACCATATCTTTCATGGCATAAACAGGTACACCGTCAATAATACGACCAGTAATATTTTCATCTGCATCAAAAGCCGCGCTTACCCGAATGCTATTACTTTGATGAAATTTATATTTTAAAAGGGCAGTTCCTAAATTCCCGACCCCAACTAATGCGACATTGGTCATGTGGTCTTCATTTAATGTTTTGGCAAAGAAATTCATCAATGCTTCCACATCATAACCATAGCCTCTTTTTCCTAATTCTCCAAAATATGAAAAGTCGCGGCGAATAGTAGCACTATCCACTTGAACGGCTTCACTTAGTTCTGTTGAAGAAACTTTTTGTTTTCCAGCATTATTTAAAATCCGCAAATAACGGTAGTATAAGGGCAAACGCTTTGCTGTTGCCTTTGGAATGTGATGATCTTTCAACGTGTACGCCTCCATTTGTGAATTTTTCACGTAATTTACTGACAAATCATAACAGGGTGACTGGGGAAATGCAATTTCTCTGCTCATAAATTTGTGAATTTTTATTTTTATAACAGAGGACAATATACACTAGTAGGAAAATTATGATAGACTACAGTTGATATGCTAAATTTCTACTATCTTATTAGATACGATATCTATTAAAATTTGTGAAATTACGCAAATGAGAGAATTCATTTAAAGGAAGATTAACCATGATATTATTACAAGCAAATCAAATCGCCCGTCTTTTTGGTGCAGACGTTTTATTTCGTAACATACATTTAGAGATTGCTACTAAAGCCCGGATTGGCCTAGTTGGCCGTAATGGCGCCGGTAAATCAACCTTATTAAAAATAATTGCTGGAATTGAAGCTCCGGATGAAGGGACAATTGCCAAAAATAAAACAGCTACATTGGGTTATTTAGCCCAAGATACTGGTCTTTCTTCAGATGCAACGGTATGGGATGAAATGCTAGCTGCTTTTGATAAAGTGCGGCAAATGGAACAGCGGATGCGCACTTTAGAAATTAAAATTTCCAAGAGTAATGAAACTAGTAGTGATTATGAAAGTATTTTAAAAGAATACGATAAATTACAACATGATTTTGCCGATATAAATGGCTATGGTTACGAAAATGAGATTCGGTCTGTCTTACACGGCTTTCAATTTGATGAAAGTTTTTATCAGCAAAAAATTAACAATCTCTCCGGGGGACAAAAAACCCGTTTAGCGCTAGCAAGAATGTTATTACAAAAACCCGACATTTTAATTTTGGATGAGCCCACCAACCACTTAGATATTGAAACACTAAGTTGGCTAGAAAATTATTTACAAAATTACAGTGGTGCGCTTTTAATTGTTTCCCATGACCGCTACTTTTTAGATAAAGTAACCAATGAAATCTATGAGTTAAGCCGGCATAAAATGACCCATTACAAAGGAAATTATAGCCGTTATTTGGATTTAAAAGCTGCACAACTTGCTAGTGAATGGAAAGCTTACGAAAAACAACAGCAAGAAATCAATAAACTAGAAGATTTTGTCGCCCGTAATTTAGTGCGAGCCTCCACGACTAAACGCGCCCAAAGCCGCCGTAAACAGTTAGAAAAAATGGACCGTCTTGATCGTCCGCAAGGTGCAGAAAAATCTGCTCATTTTCTCTTTCACATTGACAAAGTTTCCGGCAATGTAGTCTTGCAATTAAGTGATGCAGCCATTGGCTATAGCGCTGATGAAATTTTAGCGCAGCCAGTTGATTTAGACATTCGCCGCCAAGATGCGATTGCTTTAGTGGGACCAAATGGGATTGGCAAATCGACGCTATTGAAATCTCTTATTGGACAATTGCCCTTTATTCGTGGTGAAGTTCAATTAGGTGCCAATGTTTCGATCGGCTATTACGATCAAGGACAAGCAGATTTAAATAGTAACAAAACGATTTTACAAGAATTATGGGATGAACATCCTACTACACCAGAATTAGAAATTCGCAATATCTTAGGCAGCTTTCTTTTTTCAGGGGAAGATGTCGACAAACCAATCAACTTATTAAGTGGTGGCGAAAAAGCTCGAGTGGCTTTAGCCAAATTAGCAATGGATGAAGAAAACTTTCTAATTTTAGATGAACCAACAAACCATTTGGATATCGATAATAAAGAAGTCTTAGAAAATGCCTTAATTGATTATGAAGGTACATTGCTATTTGTCTCTCATGACCGCTATTTTATCAATCGAATTGCTACAAAAGTAATTGAACTCTCCCCTACAGGCAGTCGTCTATTTTTAGGTGATTACGATTATTACTTGGAAAAGAAAAAGGAAGAAGAAGAAATTGCCGCATTACTAGCAGCAGAAGAAAATGATACGCCGGTTGTAATTTCTGCCGGCAAAGAAAACTTCCAAAAAGGTAAAGAGCAACAAAAACTCGTCCGTAGCCTGCAACGAAAAGTCAACGACGTGGAACAAACCATGAGCCAAACAGATGCTACAATTGATCAGTTAGAAGCCGAAATGGTTAAACCAGAAATTCTCGCCGATCATGTCCAATTACAAGAATTAAATGAGAAGTTAGAGGCTGCTAGAAGCAAACAAAATGAACTATTAGAACAATGGGAAGAATTAAGTCTTGAGTTAGAAGAATACGAATAGAAAATGAACCATATGAAAGAGGGATGTGACCAAAATCTTGTCACATCCCTGTTTTTTTATAAACACTATTAAAGAAGCAACTTCTTCTTAAATAAACTGAAATTTGCGCAAAACTTCTAAAAACTTCTTTTATCCTTGAAGAAGACCACTTTTGTCACAATCTGTTTTTAATTTGCTGCATAGTACGCTTTTATTTTCGCTCTTTTATGCTCTTTAATAACTTTTAAGGCCCGCTTTCGCGTTTGAATATTCGGGCTCTTTAATCGTCTATATGCTGTTGCTAGATCTGTCTTTTCCAATTTCTTTGCTCCTTTCAACTATTCAACCAAGATGATAAACAAAATGTCTATTTCACTTCTTTAAACGTGATATGCCGACGTAGTTTGGGTGAATATTTTTTAAGTTCCAAGCGCTCTGGGTGATTACGCTTATTTTTAGTAGTTAAATAAAGGCGTTCTTTACTCTGAACCCCTTCTAAAATAATCGTTTGTCGCATTTTTACTCTCCTATTATCGATCTGCTAGATACATTTGGATTTGTACCATCTCATCATAATCAAAACTTTTTGCTGCCAAAGCAGCCAATAATTCTGTTTTAAAGTCGAGGGTTATTTCCCAAAAACCAGCAATTTGTTGAAACAGTTCTTTATCGTAATTGGCAAAAACAGGATACAAAGCTAAAAACTCATGGAAGCTTAAATCTTCTTCTTCATAAAAATCTTTAATCATTCCTTTTGCTAACGCTTCTTTTGTAGGCATACCTGTTTCTGTAATTAAACCAGCGGCCACCATATCTTGATAGACTAAACTCTTGTCTAACGCTTCTTTTGTTTTATGCCGTTGATAGTTAAAGTATTCTTCAACTAAAGGTGGATAAATAATTTGCATATTTACCTCCTATTTATCAGTCGTAATTTTACGTCCTTTATAATACCCCTTTAAAGAAACACGATGAGAACGTCTATAATCGCCCGTTGCTTCATCAAAGGAAATTTCAGGGCGATTCAAATTTTGGTGGGTTCTTCTAAGGCGTTTTTTCATTTTTGATGTTTTTCGTGCAGGGACTGCCATCGTCTATTCCTCCTAAATATCTCTACTTTTTTACCAGCTCGCTTTTTTCACGCCCGGAATTAATCCTTCGTGGGCGAGTTTGCGAAAATTAATTCGTGACATACCAAATTTACGCATGTAAGCTCGTGGTCGACCATCAATTTGATCCCGTAATTTCAAACGATTGGGATTGGAATCTTTCGGTAACTTGGCCAAAGCAGCATAATCATTTGCAGCTTTGAGTGCTGCTCGTTGTGTTGCATATTTTTCAATCAGTGCGATTTGTTTATTCGCTTTTGCAATTTTTGATTTTTTAGCCATCACAATAGCTCCTTTCAGTTTACTTTTTATTTTTTTGCAAATCGTAATCGTTTCGTTTTGAACTCCACTAGATTATCAACTAATAAAAATTTTGTCAACTATTAGCTAACTTCTACTTTTCTTTAATTCCACCACTAAAACCACTGATTTAATCAATACCACTGCTAATAGATCTTTATGAAAGAACTTCATGGCTCTTTCAAAGTTTAAAGTTTCCTAAATCAGACCTGTGGCCGATTTTATTTTCATACAATTTGCTTTAGAGTATCAGTAACAAGTAAAGCGAGGTGTTTTGATGACCCGTAAAAAAACACGGCAACCTAAAATAATTTTTATTGGTTTTTGCATGTTGTTACTAGGTGGACTTTGGCTTTTAGTCGCAAAACCAGCTAATACTACTTTTTTTAACACTACTCCAACTATTACGCAGCAACAATATAGCCAAGAAGCAAATCAAACATTAAAAGGTAACCAGGTCCTGACACCGCTTATTCTTCAAACAGATGAGCGTTGGGCACAAGATAGTTACGGTACTGGTGAAGACAATACATTAGCAAAAAACGGCTGTGCCATTTTGTCTTTAACAATGGTACTTTCGTATTTTGAAGAAAAAGAAGCAACACCTCAAGACATATTATCTTGGGCACAGAACAAATATTTTGTTAATGGACAAGGAACTTCATGGCAAATTTTCAGTGATTTTGCTAGTCATTATCATCTGCAGTATCATGATTTGGGCAATGATTTTCAAAGCGCCAGTAAGTATTTACAACAAAAAATTCCAGTTATTGTTTCTGTTAAACCCGGCCGCTTTACTGAAGTGGGACACATTATGGTCTTAGGTGCAGAAAAAAACAATCAAGTGTTGGTTTTAGATCCCAATGACACCCCTGAAAAAAATACTTATCAAGAACTATTTCATCCTGAAGACGTAACTGGTGATATTGTTCACTATTGGACGTTTACTAAAAGCTAATATAGCCAAAGCAAAAATTAAAGTTTTCTGCGTATGATATGTAAAATTTTACCAACAGCGTTACATTTACTTTTAATTAACTAAAAAAGCAGGAGTAATTTGAACTTTTGAAATCTGGTTCAATTTACTCCTGCTTTTTAGCTATTTTTTTAATAATTTTTCAATCCGATCCAACTGCGCATGCAAAGCTGTAATTTCTTTTTTTAATTCCGCTAACTCACTATCTTCTTCAACTTGCCGCATCGCTTCATTTTTATGACTAAAGTAAGACGTGATAGTTGAAGTTAAAATCCCGATAAAACCAATCCCTAAAATCATTAAGACAGCCGCAATCAGTTTACCAGCATCTGTTGTCGGGGCAATATCTCCATAACCGACTGTTGTTACCGTCACAATTGCGTACCACAAAGCATCGGCAAAAGACCTATTTTCCGCAATTGAAAATAAACCTGCACCAATGACAATAATCCCCAGACTAATATAAAGGACGTAAATGAAACCGTTGGTATATAAAATACTTCGCTTATTGCGAGATAGCTTACCAAATAAGCCAATAATGCGAGCGATTCGGTTAATCCGTGATATTTTGCCAAAATGAGCCAAACCGAAAATACCAAAAATAAAATTTAACGGTAAAATCGCGATTAAATCAAAAATATTCTTTTTGAAAAAAGTTTTTTTATCTGGATCAACAATTAAGCGGCCACAAAAATCAACAGTAAATAAAAGCCAGATTAAATAATCTAAAATGCGAAAAGGATTTTCATTAATATTAATGACAGATGCAAAATCTAGTAACATTAAAATAATCCAAATAATTGATAAAGTTAAATTTAAAACGTGATATTGTGGATTATACTCATTTAATTTTTTTTGCAATTTTTTGAGCATCTCATCACCTCTTGTCTTTCTTATTCTAGCCATCGAATTGTTTTATCACAAGAATTTTGTCACTTTTTTTCTAAATTTCAAAAAGTTACTTTGTAATCGTTTTCTTTTATTCTATACTAGAAAGTGAGAAGTCCTTTTTTGCAAATAGTAATTATAATAAGCTAAATAACTAAATAAAGGAGTTTTGTCCATGAAAATTGGAATCGCAAAAGAAATTAAAAATCATGAAAATCGCGTCGCATTACCGCCTAGTGGTGTTTTAGAATTAATTAAAGCTGGACATACTGTTTTAGTTGAAACAGGTGCCGGTTTGGGTTCGGGCATTTCAGATAAAGAATATTTAGATGTTGGTGCAATCTTAACAACAGTTGCTGAAGTTTGGAATTGTGAATTGGTTATGAAAGTAAAAGAACCACAGCCAAGTGAATACCATTATTTTAGACCCGGACTACTCTTATTTACTTACCTGCATTTAGCTGCTAATAAAGAATTAACAGAAGAATTAATGAATCAAGGTGTTACTGCTATCGCCTATGAAAATGTCCAGTTAGCAGACAATACCCTCCCACTTTTAGCACCGATGAGTGAAATCGCCGGTAGAATGGCCGCACAAATTGGAGCCCAATATTTACAACGAACTTTTGGAGGAAAAGGAATTTTACTAGCCGGAGTTCCCGGGGTAAGACAAGGAAATGTGGTAATTATCGGGGGCGGTGTTTCAGGCTATAATGCGGCTCGAATGGCTCTTGGATTAGGCGCGCACGTGACGATTTTGGACATTAACTTAGACCGCTTAAAAGAATTAGATGATATCTTTAACGGTCAAGTCCAAACGCTTATTTCAAATGAATTAAATATTCGTACCTCACTGAAAACAGCTGATTTGGTTATTGGTGCGGTTTTACTTCCAGGTCACAAAGCACCAACTTTAGTTACAGAAGAAATGGTAGCTAGCATGCCTAATGAATCGGTTATTGTGGATATTGCTATTGATCAAGGTGGAATTTTTGCAACCGGTAGTAAAGTAACCACCCATGAAGCTCCCACATATATACATTCTGGGGTCATTCATTATGCCGTGGCAAATATGCCTGGAGCTGTTCCCCAAACTTCAACTTATGCATTAAGTAATGCTACTTTACCTTATGTAAAACTCTTAGCCTCGACTAATTTAGCCGATTTATTGCAATACAATAACGCTCTTTACCACGGTGTTAATACTTATCAAGGTAAATTAACAATGCAGGCAGTGGCAGAGGATTTAAATCTACCGCACACAGAGTTATCTACTTTGATATAGGTAAAAAGAGTTGTTTTGCATTCTAAAAAGAGTAGACAAGTTGATTAAACCAAAAGAGGAAACTAAGATTAATCTTAATTTCCTCTTTTTCTATACATTCACTAAGTTTTTAATCAATGCCTGTTTTAATATTGGCATAAACATAGCACCCACAACTGTTCTATTTTTAAAGTTCATCACACGGGCATCTTTTGTGTCGTACCAATCAGAAAATGGTACACGATTTGTTGTATTTTCTAAATAGTAACGTACAGGCCCAATAATTTGTTCCATCTCTTCTTCATTTTGAGCAAAAATTGAAATCCACATAATCCAGTCAGCTTTTGTATATTCTGCACGTTGATCTAATGGAATTCCATACTCATTTGCTTCTGCTAAATATTTGGTAATTTCTTTTTGCATTAATTTCTCAGGAAATAAACCTAAATTAAATAAATCGTCCCATACGATATTATACTTCATACTCCAACTATCAGGTTTGTCAAAAGCTAATGGTGTGTGCTCTCCACTAGAAATAGCATTTTTTTGCCAAATTTCCGCCATTTTTTTAGCCTGATTGAAATAAAGATTTCCTTCTTCTTCATATCCGGCTACTTGTAATGCAGTACCAAACATTCCGAGCGCAGTAATTGCTTTTAGTGACAAATTACAATTGTGTGCTAAATGGCCGGCAAAATCATCGGTACATAATTGATTTTCAGGATCCTGACCAAAAGTTGCTAAATAGTCAGCCCACTTTAGATTCGTTGCTAAATACTGCGTAAAAAACTTATCATCTTTATCCCGCAAATAAACTGCTGAAATCATCGCTAACATATTGCCACATTCTTCAATCGGCATTTGTTGTTCAAAACAATAGACGTTTTGTCCTTTAGGTAACTGATAATAGTCATATACTGTATCGTGAGGACCACGATCTGACCAGCCTTTACTATTTGGATGAGTTATCTCACCATAGACTTGACCTGTCGCATAAGGATAGCGTCCAATATCATGAGGGGCAAAATCATACTCCCATACGGGCATATTAGCAAATTTATATACCGGACGTAACATACCTTTGGCTAATTCTGTCTGATAAAGTAAATATAAAGGAATTGATGGATAGCTTACATCCACAGTGCCAATACATCCATTTGAGCTACATTCTTTTGACAAAAAGACGATTTCTCCATCTGAATCTCGAATCAGCTTATGAGCACATATTGACTGGCGGTAACTAAATGCTGTAATAAAATCAAGTGTTTCTCCACCCGCTGTATGGGCATCTTGTTGAATCATTTTATCAATTTTTTTGCAACTTGCTTTTCTTTGTGCTAGATTGGCTAAATAATTTTGTAGTAAATCATACATCCCCGTATAATTTTCTTTCCATAAAGCATTAGTTGCTCTACCAAAATAATTAATTGCATGAACATCATCGTATGCAGCTAAAATTGTTGCTTCTTCTCCCGAACAAACAGCAAAATTAGCTAATAACATACCATGTTTTTTTTGGTAATTAATTGCCAAATTACTTTTAGCTGCTAGGTATAGATAGCCCCAATCAATGTCAATCAAATCTCCAGAAGAACTCAGTGGTGTTTGTCTCCCTTTCCCCATCCAAACCATTTTTTCACTTGGTGTTGTAATCGCTTGCCAGTGAAGCTCCTCCGATGCTTGATCCCGACAAATTTCTTCTGAAAAAGCAAATGTTATTGCTGCTTCATTACCATTTTTTATATCTGCTTTTACTGTTATCATCGTCACAGGCTCGCTAATTTTATTTAAATCCTGTAAATCTAAATCAACTGCAAATGTTACCTCTAAAAAAACAACTTCGTTTTCAAAGGTATACGTTGTTTGCGTTGCACTGACATCTAAACCCGTCTGATCAATTACTGGAATAATATCATCTGCTCCCATAAAGCGATATGTGCTTTTTCCTACTCGAATGTACCCCCGAACTGGCTGTTCTTTTCCTGTCCAACTTTGTGTATCACAATCTGTTAGGCAGTCCGCTGGGGACCAGATTGAAAAATAAGGGTCATTTACAATTAGAGGAATTGAAGCTCCTCTTTTTACTTTTGTCATCTTCTAATAACTCCATTTCTATGTCTACAATAATTCTTTTAAAGCATTTTTAATTAGTTAATAACTATTTTCTTGTACTAATTTTTTACTTACACTAGCTGGTAAAATTTCATCAAAACATTTTAAATTGGGTACCATTCCCAAATCAAAAGTGAAATCTTTTCCCTTCATTAATTCATCATGGGAAAGCACACATTTTTTAAAATTTTCTCCACACTCAGTAATATGATGAATAAATTGTTGTTGTGGATTGTTTAAATTAGTTGTAATTTTAATCTCTTTTTTATTAGCTAAATGTATAATCGCTTTATCAAAATTCGGAATCCCTATCAGATATTCACCACTACCTGGGCAAAATGGATAAAAACCCAAAGCGTTAAAAATATACCAAGCTGCCATACTACCATTATCTTCATCACCAGGATATCCTTTAAAGCCAGCCGAAAACAAACGGTTAACGGCTTGTTTTAACAAAGGTTGAGCAAAATACGGTTTTTTTATAAAGTGAAATAAGTATGGCAAATGAAAACTTGGTTGATTGCCCACGTTAATCTGACCAAAACCATTTACTTCCATTTCTGCCATTTCATGAATCACATGACCATAACCTTCAACCGTATATTCTGGTGGCGTATTGGCAAGTTTTACTAGTATTTCTTCAAATGCATCTTCTCCGCCATATAATGCGATGAGTCCACCAATATCATGGTTTACAGAAAAGGTAGACTGCCAAGCAGATCCCTCTGTGTAATCACCACCCCAAGAAAACGGACTAAAATTCACTTTAAATTTTCCTTTTCGGTCTTTTGCCACCATAAACTTATCCTTATGAGAAAATAAATTTTGATAACGAGTAGACTGATTTATAAAAATCTCAGCTATCTCTTTTTCGCCTAATTTTTCGGCAACTTTTGCAATGCAATAGTCACTATAGCTATAATCCAATGTGTGATTGACCGATTCGTGAAGATCTGACGGAACATAACCATAAGCATTGTATTCATTAGCATATGACCGCCCTGCACTACGACTTGGTTCTTGATAGTTAGCAGAATGTAACATGCCCTCTAAGAACTCAGGCATTAATTCTGTCGCAATACCTTTTACTGCCGCATCTGCAATAACGCCATCGATATAATTTCCTGGCATCCCCCCAGAATCTTCAGGCGCTAGCCACTTTGGTAAGTAACCACTCTCCCGATAACTATTTAAAAAACCAGCTAATATTTTTTTATATTCTTCTAGCTCAATTAAAGAAAATAATGGATAAACCGTTCGTGCCGTATCCCAAAAACCATTATTCATATACAGATATCCCGGCTTCACTTCATTCGCATAGGCATCTCTGTGAATAGGTTCTCCATTTTCATCCCACTCATACAATCTTTGTGGATATAAAAATACTCGATACATATTGTGATAAAAAGTTTTTACTTTTTCTAAATCTTGATCAAAAACAGTAATTTTAGCTAACTTTTCATTCCATTGCGTTGTAACTTGTTGTAATTGCAGCTCCTTTTTTATTTTTGGTAAATTTTTTTCTGCGAACTCTGAAGAGATAAACGATGTTCCTAGCCGCAATTCAACAGTATTTGCATCCGCAAAGTCAATCTCAAAGGAACCATCTTTTTCATTAAAACTAACAATCTCTTCACTTACTTCAATATGAAAATAAAACTTCAACGGAACGGTACGATGAACGTGTAATTGTTTCGAATACCCTTCAATTATATGACCTTGTGCTTTTGTAATTATTCCATCAGTTGGAAAGCTAATCATAATTCCTTTATTTTCTTGTGGTGACTCCATTGTAATAATTGCACCATATTCAGAAGGGATTAAAGTGGTATCCAGCTGATTATTTAGTTGTCTAATTCTTAAATAATTAGGATGAAAATCCGATTGTTGTGGTGTGTAAGGAACTACTGTTAAACCTTTGGTATTTTTAGTAAATGGTAAAATTCTCAAAGAACAAAAATCACCTTTGGTCCCTGCCCACATCGTTGGCTGATGCGAAAGACGAATTCCACGATAGTGCAATGCTTCTGGCCGAAACCACCAATTATCTTCATGAGTTTCAATAGCAAAATAATTCATTCCAAAAGGGACTCCAGTAAAGGGAAAGCAATTACCTCGCGATAACTCAAAAGAGTTACTCGTACCATGACGTGTATCGATCTGATTAATATCCATTTAAATGCTCCTTAAAATCAAGTTGTTTTGCTTAAGCTGATGCTGTAAAATTAATATTTTTTTCTAGTCGAGCAAATTTTTTTAACATGATTACACTCATCCCATAAGCCGGCAATGAAATGCCAATAAAAAGAATTAAAAATGGACTAACGGCAAACAATAAACTAACTACAAGAAAAACCAACCCCATATAAATGACTTCAAACGGACAAATAAGTAAGAAAATTAAAGGTTGTACTACTGTTTTTATTCCTCTAACATCGAAATGAACAAAAATTGGAAAAAACATGGCAACACTTAAAATTATTAATAAACGCGTTACTTTAATTGCAATTTCAAGTAATAAATTTCCTGAACCAATATTTGTCAAAATAATAGTTTCACCTAAGAAAAAGGCAACAACCACGGCAAAAACCATACTAAACAATATGCTACGGCGAAAGTTTTCCACATAATAATTTTTAAACATTTGATACAAATGATTTTCGGTTTCATTTCGGATCTGTTGACGAATGCAGGCATAAAGAGCAATCGTCGCTGGTACAACACCAAAAACAACGCCACCCAAAAGGGTAAATAAAAGCCACAATCCGTTTAATTTCATTAAATAGTAAATCCGATTAAAAACTTCATAAATTTTATTAACCATTTTTCTTACCCCTTTATAGCTCCAACTAAAATCCCTTTTTCAAAATATTTTGCAACAATTGGATAAAACAATAAAACCGGTAACGTTGAAACAATAACGACACTATATTTTAAGGTCAATTTCAACATCATTAATTCAGCTTGTGCACTTCCTACTAAAGTTTGATTCACGTCATCGCCAAATTGTCCTTGTATTAAGATTTCACGTAAAATTAACTGCAAAGGAAAAAGTGCTCGATCACGTAAATAAATCATGGCATCAAAATATGAATTCCAACGCCCTACCCCATTAAACATAGCAATCACAACAATAATCGGTGTAGAAAGCGGTAACACAATTTTATATAGTAGTTGTAAATCATTGGCACCGTCCATATAAGCACTTTCTACTAATTCAGAAGGAATATTTTGTTGGAAATATGTTCGCATCAAAATCATATTATAGACACCTACAGCACCTGGTAAAATCATTACCCATAACGTATTGATGATACCTAAACGCTGGTTTACCAAATATGTGAGAATTAGACCTCCACCAAAAAACATCGTAATAGTGAAAAATAAGGTGAACATAGAGCGGCCACGCAAATCTTTGCGAGAAAGTGGATATGCGCCTAACGTCGTAACAAGAACACTAACAAGCGTTCCTAACCCGGTGTAAATGACTGCATTTTTAAAACCAACTAAAATATCTTTGTTTTTTAAAATTTCTGTGTAACCATTTACATTAAATCCTCGTGGCCAAAGTAATAAAGGTACTTCGTAAATTTTATTGGGATTACTAAAAGAAGCATTTACTACAAAAATAATTGGATATAACAGAATTAACGTCAGTAATGTAATAATAATAATATTTACGACATCAAAAACTTTATCTGATTTAGTTGAAATATATCGCATTTTTTCCATTTAAAAGACCTGCCTTTCTACCACAAACTATTTTCACCAGTTTTTTGTGCAATTTTATTTACAACAAAAAGCATAATGAAATTGACGATATTATTAAATAACCCAACTGCAGCAGAAAAACTATATTCTCCATTAATCAAACCGACTTTATATGTATAAGTCGACAATACTTCAGAAGTTGCAAGGTTCGAGGCGTTTTGTAATAAATAAGCTTTCTCAAAACCTACGGACATAACACTCCCTGTTGCTAAAATTGCTGAAATAACAATTGTAGGCATAATCGCAGGGATTGTGATGTTGCGAATACATTGCATCCGTGTTGCCCCTTCAAGATAAGCAGCTTCATATTGATCTTGAGGTACACCAGACATTGCAGCAGTGTAAATTAACGTTCCCCAACCAACGCCTTGCCATACCCCTGACCATACATAGACATGAGGAAACCATTTTGCATCGCCTAAAAAATCAATTGGTTTCATGTGTAATGAAGTCAAAATCTGATTGATTGAACCTTGCTCAGAGAAAAAGAAGGTTACCATTCCAATAACTACAACTACTGAAATAAAATTTGGTATATATGAAACTGTTTGAACTGTCGATTTGAACCATTTCCGTTTAATTTCATTAAACATCAGTGCTAAAATAATCGGTAATGGGATACCAACTAATAAACTATAAAAACTAACGCGAATGGTGTTGATAATAATTTCTAAAAAGAAATAAGAATCAAAGAAACGTTGAAAATGTTTGAACCCAACCCATGGACTACCCCAAATACCAAAAGCAGGGGAATAATCTTTAAAAGCAATCACAACACCATACATTGGCCAGTAATTCCAAATAAGTACAAATAAAACGGGAATAACGAGCATAATATACAGCCACTTATGCTTTTTTATATCAAATAATAACTTGTGAAAAGATTCCATCGGTGCAACGAATAACGTATTAAGCCATTTATGTTTTTTCATATCGAATAATATTTTTTCTACCATCTATTATTCTTCCTTTCTCCATGTTTTATTAAACTGTTCAGCGCAGTATCTTGATACTAAGCTGATTAGATCAATAAAACAATTTCTCAAAAAACCAGGCTTAAAGCAGATTTTGTCATTTTGCTTTAAGCCTGGACAAAAATTTAGCTATTCCTTATCGTAACGTTCATATTGTGTACGGCGAATCTCGAGTAATTTGTCAGAACCAATTTTTTTCAACTGTTTGACATATTTATCCCAATCACTAGTAAAGTTCCATTCTCCAGTCACAAATTTAACTCGAGATTGTTCAACATAGTTATTCATATCTGTCATAATTGTCGATAACTGCCCAGATTCTTCTGGTGTTGGCATTACCGGAGATAACATTTTTTCTGGCATATATTCTTCTTTAAAATCATCATATTGAATTGGTTCTAATCCTTGTGCAATATCACGATTAGCTTGTGCAGGATTTAAATAAGGATAACCTCCACCGTAAACGTTATCTAGGTACTGATACGCCCCTAATTGCGCACCTTTGTCATAGTTCAAAATTTTATCAACATAAACATTTTTATCTCCTACTTTATGGTAAGTAACATCTTCTGATCCTAAATAGCCAAAGTCGGAACCTTCCTGGCTGTACCAGTAATCTGTCCATTCCAATAGTTTTCCTGGATCTTTACAGTCTTTAGTAATAACTAAGCCCGATGTTCCTACTGGGCCATTAATTACTAAACTCTTATCCCCTTCAGGACCTGCAATGACATTAATTGGTGTATATTTATCTTGAATTGAACCCCCAATAAATTCTGGACTAACCCACGTCCAAAGCCCAACTGTATTATTTGCTGCATCTGCACGCCATTTATCTCCATCAGCGCCCGCAAAAGAGTTCTTAGACATTAAACCGTTTTGGTAAAGGTCAGCTTCGTATTTCCAGACATCTTTCATCCGATCACTGTTTAAAGTTAGTTGCATTGAACCATCTTTTTCAAAATAAACTGAAGACTCAATTCCTGTTCTTCCGCCTGTTCCCATACCGTAAGCTGCCATTAATAGTTTTTCAAAACTATTTGGTAGTTCGCCACTATTCATATACCAGCCTTGTTCATCCGCTTTACCATTTCCATTTGGATCTTTTGTAACAAACTGTGTTAACACATCTTTTAATTCTTCTGTTGTACGTGGTTTTTCAAGACCTAATTTATCCAGCCATTCTTGATTGATATAATATCTAAATGTTAGCCCCATAATTTGTGGATCAATAGACAATTCTGGTAAGAAATAAATATGCCCATCTGGCGCAGTAATACTTTTTCTGATTTCAGGATGTTCTTCCATTAATTTATTAAAGTTTGGCGCATGTTCTTCAATTAAATCTTCTATAGGTTGAAACATTCCTTGTCCACCATATTTAACTAATTCATCTGATGTCCAATAAACTTGATAAAAAGCATCAGGTAATTTTGATTCTGATAAAAGTAAATTTTTCTTTTCGTTAATATCTTTTGTTTCTTGCCATGTAATGGGAATACCTGTTTTTTTCTCATACTCTTTCCACATCCAAAGATCTTTATTTTTTGGATGGTCCGCACTGTGGTCAGGACTCAACAAAGTAAAACCTTTACTGTCTCCTCCTTTGTCTTCAGAACTTGCACTACCTGACCCACAAGCGCTAAGTGATACCAATACAGCCGCTGACAATGTTAATCCCAATAAAGATTTCTTCCATTTTTTCATGTCTCTTCCTCCAAAAATAATAAAATTGCTAGTTTCTTTTACAAAAAAACTGCGAATTAGTACCTGGTTCAAAAATTATTTTCTATTTTCATCTCACTAAAATTGAGCCGACGTTCGTTAATTTCTCTCACTTTTTCCAAGTCAACTTTGTCCTGACGATCTGCAGTTAATAGACCATTTACTTCTTGCTCTACATCTGTTAACTGCGTATAACAGAAACCAGCAATATATGGAATGCTCTGGATGGCGGCATGTATTTTTTCAAAGCGAACAATGAATTCGTTTTCATTTTTCACCTGATTACCGTATCCCCATTGCCCCTCACTATCAACTGTAAAAGCAATACCACCAAATTCACTAATCATAATTGGTTGCCCTTTATACTCGAAGCCTTTTGCAAAAGCAAACCAGCCATCATTAAATTGAATTTCATTTGACACAATCTTTTCTTTATTTGAATAGCCATAAGCAGCAAAATCTTGATGATCTGAATATCGTTTTGCAAATGCGAGTCCCGTTTCTTCATAATCATGCAAAGTCAAAATATCTGAAATTGTATGTTCCCACCCATCATTTGTAATAACAGGACGATTGGAATCAATCGCTTTTGTGAGATGATAAATTCCTTCAGTAAAATGTTGCGGGCGCGATTGCTCATTGACCCCTTTAATCCCCCAGCTTTCGTTAAAAGGTACCCATGTAATAACAGCCGGATGATTGTAGTGCTGTTTAACCACTTCCAACCATTCTTTGGTAAACTGCTCAATTGCTACATCGTTAAAGACATACGTTGAAGGCATCTCCACCCACACAAGAATCCCTTTTTCATCGCACAAATATAAAAAACGCTCATCTTCAATTTTTTGATGTTTACGCAAGCCGTTATAGCCCATTTGGGAAATTTTTTCTAAATCTTTTTCCATTGCTGCAATCGAAGGAGGTGTAATGCCCGATTCAGGCCAATAACCTTGATCTAAAATTAAGCGTTGGTATAACTGCCGATTATTCAGTAAAATTTGACCATTTTCGATACTAATCTTTCGCATCCCAAAATAACTATCGACTTCATCTAATAACTCACCTGTCTCGTTATATAAACGAATTGTTAAGTCATATAAATTGGGGGTATGCGGACTCCAACGATGCGTTCCGGAATCAGCATTTTCTTTTGATCGTGTATCTAAAGTAAAACTACTACTATTATGATGAAACAGTCCTTTATAATAACTAATTATCTCGCCTTTAAAACTTGCCTCTGCTTCAATAAAGTAACTCTTACTTTCAGGCAGAACAGTGGCATCTTTCAATTCAGTCTCGATTTTTATTAGATCAGAATCCAAATCAGGTGTCAGTTTTAAGTGATTTATCCTTTGCTCATTGGCTTCTTCTATCCAAACTGATTTCCAAATCCCTGTGGTTTGAACATACCAGCACCCAAAGTTATCTTTTAACCAACGTTGTTTACCTCTTGGTTGTTCACATGAAAGTGAATCTTCAACTCGTACTGTAATAGTATTTGTTCCTTTAGTTAAATAAGTTTTTAAGTCAAAAGAAAATCTTTCATAACCACCTTTATGCGTACCTAGAAAGTTTCCATTCAGCCAGACCTTTGCTTCAAAATCGACACCTTCGAAATACAAAACTTGATTTTGATCATTTTCTATTTCAAATGCTCGTTGGTACCAAACTATTTTATGGTGAGACGTATCTTGAATACCACTCAATTCCGTCTCATATGTAAACGGAACGACAATTTCATGGGATTTAGGAAAACTGTTATACCAATGTTTTAATAAGCCGATATCTTCATCGTCAAAAGTGAAATCCCATTTTCCATCTAAACTTTGCCATTTCTTTCTTATTAGCTGCGGTCGAGGATGTTCTTTTCTATTTAGCATTGTTACCTCCAAAATTTCTTTGCTCTATTTCAAAAAATCTTTATTGACCTTTTGGTTAAAAAAGACTTATAATAACATTACTATTTAACTTATATGTCAACACACAAAATAATAACAGCGTTTTCATTCACCGTCAATCCCGATATATCAACCTTAATTATTTTAACCAATTAGTAAACGAAGATATAAAATTACAACGACTACAATATTTATATTTAACAAATAAGTAAAGGAGCTTATCCATGATAATTGATACTTCTACAAAATCACTTCCCGTTTTACAAGCTTTAGCAAATGAAACTCGTTTGGGAATAGTGAATCAACTAGCAAAAAAAGAAATGAATATTGGGGAAATAGCAGAAACACTTTCGATTTCAAATGCTATTACAACACGCCACATCCAACAATTAGAAGACGCTGGTATTGTGAAAACCAGAAGATGTCCTGGCAAATTCGGCTTGCAAAAAATCGCGGCCTTAGCAATTGATCAAATTGGAATTGAATTTCCAGAAAAAATTTTTCCGGAATACCGTCATTACCATGCAGATGTAAAAGTTGGACATTTTACCGATTATCACGCAGAACCAACGTGCGGTCTTGCTTCAGAAGAAGGACATATTGGAATGGCAGATCAACCCCGTTCTTTTCTTGATGGACAACGTGTCAATGCTCAGCTAGTTTGGACTGGTAAAGGATTTTTAGAATACAAGATTCCTAATTTAGTCCAAGCTGATGATCATCTCGAATTATTAGATATTAGCTTTGAAATTGCTTCTGAATTTCCTATCTCTAACAACACGTGGCCCAGTGATATTACTTATTACATCAATGGCAAAAAACTAGGCAGTGATACAGTACGCGGTAATTATGCTGATGTGCGCGGACGTTTGACACCAACGTGGTGGCCTGATACCTGTAGTCAGTATGGAGAATTAAAGCATATTCGTATTAATCAATACGATACAAGCATTGATGGCGTTCCAACAACCAATCTAAATATTAATGATTTAGAATTAAAAGGAACTGATTATTTTACATTACGTATCGCTTCAGAAGAAAATATGGAACATGTTGGTGGTTTAACCCTTTTTGGCGAACATTGGGGAAACCATGAGCAAAATATTAAAGTTTTAACCTATGTAAGTTAATTGAAGAAACATAATTTAAGTTTAACCTCTATTCGTTATTTTAAATAGTACTTTTCAATTATTATTTATACTTCATTCACTAATATTCATATGAATCAAATGAAAAATAGCTGTATCTATTGAAATATTAAGAATATAGATAAAAAAAGGAAAATAGATTATTTATTAAATATTTGAATTAAAATTTATGCAATAAAAAAAACGACTATATAAACTATATAGCCGTTTTTTTATTGCATAAATTTCAGAAAAATATGATTCTATCTAAATTTTATATGTTTTAATAAAAACTGAGTATGATTATCTCTTTGTCTATTTTGAATTTTGGCTCAATTCTTCATCTCTTGCTATCGTTGCGTCGATTCCTTTAACAACAGTTGCTAAGAAAGCTTCTTCTTCTAACTTCAGTAAACCAGCAACAGTTGTTCCACCCGGTGAACATACTCGATCGATTAAAGTCCAGGGGTTTTCATTGGAATCTAGTATCATTTGTGCACTTCCTAAAACTGCTTGAGCTGCATACTGTAAAGCTTTATCTTTAGCAATACCATGCTTTACCCCTGCCCGTGCCAGGCTGTCAATAAAAAGGTAAGCATAAGCTGGTGAACTACCAGCTAACGCAGTGAAGGTAGAGAAATCTTTTTCTTCAACTTCCCACGCTTTACCAATGGAAGCAAATAAATCAATAATATAGTGAACTTGTTCGCTATTTGAGGCTGTATTTCCTGTAACCGCTGCTGCACCCAGATTAATCATCGCGTTGACATTTGGCATAACTCGAATAATGGGTGTTTGTTTACTCAAATTCTTTTCCAATTTATCAATTGTTGTACCAGCTGCTATTGAAACAACAATTTTTTTCTGGTTAACAATTTCTTCCTTTAAATCAGCTAATACTTTTTCGATCATATTGGGTTTAACTGCCAAAAATACGATATCTACTTCTTTTATGGCTTCTTTTGCTGTCGCGCAAGCATTTCCATCAATTTCATTACTTAACTCTTGAGCTTTTTGGGTAAAAACATCGTATAAGTAAATATCTTTTCCTGGAATAAAATTACTTTTAACAGCCCCTAATATAATTGCTGAAGCCATATTTCCTGTTCCAATAAATCCAATTTTCATTTTTTTCTCCTCACTAAAAAGCATTCTTTTCATTTTGATTTAGTTTTTGTATAAATTTGGGTGGTTTGTTAATCATAATAATGGAAATACAAACCAACACTAAACCAATTGCTAATGGTGCAGTAAATCTTTCCCCAAATGCTACAGCTAGTAAACTCCCTGAGATTGGCATAATAAATTTATAAACTGTAATCTCGCCTAAATTAGCGTATTGTGCACACCAATACCATAAACTAAATGGAATTGCTGAAGCAGCTGCTAAAATAATTAATAGTAATATTCCTAAGGGAGTCCAATTAATTGCAAAAAGACTGCCGCCCATCAAAATACCGATGAATAAAAGTACAATAGAACCAATAACAAGATTCCAACCGGTCATCACAAAAGAATTTAGCGTGGAACCAATTTTTTTTGCTAACATAGTCGCAAGTGCTGCAATTAAACCATAGATAAGCATGAAACCTTCACCAGTTAAAGAAAATTGGAACATGTCTTGGAGGGTAGTACCACCAGTCAATTGCGAAACAATCAAGCCAATAAAACCAATAATAAGTGCGGTAATTTTAGGAAAAGTTAATTTATCATTCTTGTAAGCAAAATGAGCTAAAATTGCAGCAAAAAATATCGTAGACTGGGCTAAAATCGTAGAATTTATGGTCGATGAAATATTAACATTCCCAATATTAAAGAAAAAATAAGCAGCAGTGGTCGATAATAACCCCATCACAATAACTTCTTTCCATTGTGATTTTTTTATTTTGAAAATATCTTGTTTAATAAACATAGCAAATATTAATGTCATAATACCTGCAATAAAAAAACGGATACTTATTGTTGCGAGTACTTGACCCATATAATTTTCACCAAATGCTTCGCGGGAAATTCCCATTTCATCATTCATAATTTTGATTAACTTAAAAGGGGTTCCCCAAATGACGTTTGTAACAATTGCTGCAATCGCAATCGTTAATTTACTTGGATATTTCTTGGTACTTGTTTCCATATCTGTTTTCTCCTCACCAAATAAAGTAGCGTATTCCATCTACCTTTTTTTAAAAGCCAACCATTTGAAATTTAATTCACAATTAATTGTATTCGTTAAATAGCTATTTACTTGTGAGCTCGGAATCATTATACTTAAATTTGTTCACTATTGAATTAGTTAAATTGAAGTTCTTTAGTAGGTTATTATAAGGTGAGGAGTATTTTATGTATCATTTTTCCAATGAACAATTTCAAAACTTTTTTAGTTATTTGAAAACTTTAGACTGTTACAATAAAACGCAAAGTGGCATGATCAATGAGTTAGCCGCATTTACTGAAAACGATGAACGCCAGATTGCCTCTTTTGTCTGTCTTAATTCTCGCACTCGCCTCTCATATCCCGCCCCATACATTCGAATATTATATGTACTGAGTGGTTCAGTTAGAGTCTTTGTGGATGGAAAAGAATTTTCATACCAAGCTGGCGCACTTATCATGGCAAATCAATATACCACTATTGAATATGAGGAATTAGAAGCGAATACCGCTTTATTAAGTTTTTACTTTAAAAAAGAGTATTTTAATGATGCACTGTTGGCACAGTTTGTAGAAGAATCAATGCTTTATCGCTTTTTTGTTGAAAGTATTAAAGATACAGAAAAGCAAAGTCACTACTTTATTTTTCAATTTTCTCCAACTGATGATGTTCATTTCTATGCTTTACTTTTACTCAAACAAATTGTAAAAATGCGTTATTTCAATAATAAAGTGACAAAAGCTGCTTTTGTCTTATTTATTATTGAAATTAGTCAACTATCAGATAAATGTCTTCAGATGAAAGATTCCAATCTTTCGTCTTCACTACTTGTGGAAGAAATACTTGCCTACATTCAAACGCATTTAGCAGAAATCAATTTGACGACTACCGCAGAAAAGTTTCATTTCCATCCAAATTATCTTTCCAGTTTTATCAAAAAGAATACCGATAAAACTTTTTCGGAGTGGCTTGCATTTTATCGCTTAGAGTATGCGAAAAAATACTTATTACAAACTAATTTGACCATTCAAAATATTATTGAAGAATTAGGCTATAGCGATAAAGCCCACTTTTTCAAATTATTTAAAGAAACATATCAATTAACTCCTGGACAATATCGAAAAAAACACTGTGCTTAATTCATCTCCTGATGCAAATTTTTTTCTTTACTATCTTTATTTAATAAAACAAAAAGCTGAACGAAATCGTTCAGCTTTTTAGCGTAGAGAGTTTTTTATGAAGTTTTATAATAGGGAAAATTATCTTAATTTAAACGTAAACACTTATTACTTCCGATACATCTTAAACTGGAAAGAACATTCTTTCCTCATTGATTTTATAGTATTATTACCATCTTTGAGAGAAAAATGAGAGAAAATAGACTATAAATTCTTTTACGTTTTACCTTAAATAACAGTATCCGACTCAAAACTATCTATTGCATGGATTACGCGATCATCCGCCTTTGCATATAAGTGTCCGTATGTTCCTAAAGTAATATTAATATTAGAATGTCCCATTCTTTCTTGTATTACTAAAGGTTGAATATTCTGTTCAATTAAAAAAGCAACATGTGAGTGCCGTAAGGAATGTAACTTAATAGGTTTAACTCCCATCGCAAGAGCTGCTTCTTTTAACCAACTAGCAAAAGAATATGGGGGAGTAAACGTACCATCTAATTGAATTACATATTCGAAGTTTCCTAGTAAACTTTGTAGCTTTTTCCATTCGTATAATTTTTTTGATAAATGACTACCAATACCTATTGTGCGATAAGCATTTTTGGTCTTGGGTGTAGAAAGATACCATTCATCTTTTTTTGAGTATACTAGTGTTTTTTCTATTGTAATTTGTTGCTTTTCCAAATCAACATATTTCCACGGAAGAGCAGACAATTCTCCAATTCTCATTCCAGTAAAAAATAATAGTTCATACACCAAGCGCCTATGCTTCATTTGCATGTTATTACCATTGAAATATTCCATTACTTTTTGGAATTCTTTAAACTCCCAAAAGTCTATTTTTTCATTTTCTTTTGGCAAACAACAAACATTATCTATAGGATTTTGATCAATCAGGCCCTCCTTTTGTGCTCTATCTAAAACAATTTTTAAATGTCCTCTGATACGGTTAATATAACTATTTGACAAAGTAGATTGCTTTTCTTGCAATCTAGAATTCCGAGTAATAGTTTGGCTTAATTCAAACATCCAGTCTTCAATATCTACACTTGTAATGTCTCTCACTCTCATATGGTAAAAGTATCTCATCTTTTTTTCGAAAATAAACTGAGCATTTTCGAAAGTTTGTCTCTTAACTTGTTTCTCATACCACCTAACAAATCGTACTTTATAAAACTCTTCAAATGTCATTTGTTTACTTAATAAATTAAGGTGATTCCCATAAAATTCATGAAACCCTTGAGTAGCCATGTATCTATCATAAGCTAATTTAGCTTCTTTCTGACTAGAAAAGCCTCGTTTTGTCTTTTGTATTTTTTTACCATCAGCATCAGTACCTAAATATACTTTAAAATACCACTTTTTCGTCTTATTATCACGATAAATATTTTGTATTTTCACCATAACGAATAACCTCTCATTATAATGAACATCTACCATCTATAATAAGTATAACGCTCATTTATTTATTTTCAAATGAAATAATTCTTCGATTACTCTCGATGGAACCATATTTATTTGTCGATTATTGTATAACTCAATTCCTTCAATATTTATTAAAAATTTCTTCGCTTCTTTTATCATTTGTGTAGCCTGATTAGCTTTAAATCCCAAATTTATAAGATCTGACCGATTAACCATCGTATCGAAATCTTTTTCCATACTATAACCTCCTAAAAACTCTTCATGTAATTTAACATAAGAAAATTCTATTAACTTGCTCGTCAAGCACATAAGTTATAAAACTTCTCCTCAGTCATTGAGCAGCCTTGCGGAAGTATCATTATCCTCTAGTAAGTCATCGCAATTAATTTTGACAAAATTAATTTGATTTATCGTCATTTTTCCGCTCATCAAAATTATTTGAGTTTTGGCGCAGACTCAATCCAGCTCATACTAGATTAAAGTAGTTAATAGATTCTATTTAATTATCAAAGATCATAAAAGAAAATCTACTTCTGACTTACTTTTATAAGCAAACTTTCTTCACTATTAATAACAACTTTTTACATGCTAGTTATTCATAACTACGAATCTCTTTCCAAAAACCGAAATTTACTGATAGATAAATAAAAAATACGTAAGCATTCATCAAAACAATCCTGATCAAAGTAACCATTATTAGTAGATACTTTTATTAAAAGTGGTTGAAAACGAAGAAAGAGTTCATAATAAGCCGTTGAATCTCCATTTTGTGCTTCTTTTATTAAATTCTCTAGCATATCTAAGCACTTCCTTAGAGAGAATATTTTTGACGAATTTTCTCTAACAATCTTCTTTTTAAACCATAGACACTTGATACCTTCATTTCAAATAAATACGCAATTTCTTCTATGCTTAAGTCTAGAAAATAATAATAAACTAAGAATAATGATTCTTTTTCCTCTAAGTTTATTAGCAAGTTGAAAACAAAATCATCCTCAATGTGAAGTGGAATTCCATTAATAACAGTATTTGGTATTTCAGAATCTATAGTATAATTTTCAGAAATAATTCTATCAAAACTATCAGTTAGAAATTCTTTTTTCTTTCTATTTATTTTTTGATTATAATAATTTACTGCAGCATTCTTTATTACTCTATTAAAATAACTGATAATTTGATTTTCAACTTTATTGTTCCTATACTTTGTCTCTTTAACCATAGTTCTCTCTCCTTAATTTTGAAGAGATGAGAATAGTTAATCTTTACTCCTTTTATAGTCTACAGAGTATTTAGTTTTTTCTCCCATAAAACAACATATTCTTTATGTTTAAGTACTTAAAAAAGTGCATTTATTACATGTTTTTTCTGTTAACAATATTCTTTTCTATTAAAATATTTTAATAGAAAAGTGCATACTCTTTACATCCTTTTCATAAAAGAATTTAAGCATTTACAGATCACTCCCCTTCGCGTAAAGTTTTAATAAGTAAAGTGTCTTCTTAAACTATTTTCCTCCCTTCATATTAGCAACAATTTCAAACAGCGCTTTTTATTTATTTTGTATATAAAAATGATTTTTTTATAAAAAAAGAATCCCTCTTTTTAAAGGAGCGACTCTTCAGCAATCTAAGAGTATCATTATGAAAAAAACAGGGATATTAAAATATACTTTCTAAAGTTAGTTTATTGATTATAATTCAATCTTTGATAATGATTGATCATTTTTTATTAACTAATAAAAATGCAATTTATATAGATTCTCTAGACTATTATTTGATCACTGCCTACAAGGTAATAAAAAAGGAGATATGGTTGATATATTAAAATCTAAAACCTTAGTTACTTAAGCTTCTCTATTCACATTGTATTCTAGTACTAGTTTCTTTTAATTTACTTACAAATGACCTTTCTCAATCCTATCATTTATATAGTAATCTTCTCTATTTTTTCTTTTACACTTCTAGCCGTAAAAATAGTATGTCTTTATATCAGAAATCTCGGTTCTTTGACTATTGGCCTTTCTTTGATTTGCATACACTAAATAACTTTATCTAAGTCTTTAATTAAATTTTTCGGATTTCTTTAACAAGAACACCCTGAAACAGTATTTACAAGTATCTCGATGGAACGTTCTAAACGATAGAAACTATGAGTGCTTTTAAAGATAGCTTTCGCAATATATTCAGATTGTTGAAGTGATACTTCATAAATTTTTGAATCAGATCTACAATACTTCTAAAGGTATGGATTTGAGTCAATACCT
Organism: Enterococcus sp. DIV0755b; assembly: GCF_051713765.1. Lineage (NCBI taxonomy): Bacteria > Bacillati > Bacillota > Bacilli > Lactobacillales > Enterococcaceae > Enterococcus > Enterococcus sp. DIV0755b. The sequence continues at coordinate 2,468,216 of NZ_JBIOQN010000001.1, forward strand.
CGAACACGACTTGCGAGAATTTTTCGAGATTCCGGCAGGTAGGCATCTCATCACTTCGACTTGCTGGTTGAAGCGATGAAGGATTCCCCTTGTGGAATTCTCATCAATAAAATGTAGACGGTTGATAATACCTAAGCTTGTAAAGCCAACTCCTCCATCTGATTTGGTGTTAAATAGTCGATACTGCTGTGGATTCGTTTATGATTGCAAAATCCCTCAATAATACTGAAACAGATCTAAATGAGTGACTTCAAAACTTTCATATGCTTTTGACATACACACTTCTTCCTTCTTAATTGATGTGTGGAACGATTCAATACCAACGTTGTTGTATGGGCAATCTTTCCGGCTGAAAGACTGAAGGAATGATGGATGTTTAATTCTTTTAGTTTTGCTTCATAGGCCTCGCTAGTGTATTGAGAACCTAAATCTGAGTGGGAATCAAGTTCTCTGAGAACATATGATTTAAACACACATCTTCAAGGGTTTCCATAACCAATTTTTAGGTCATTTTCTTGCCAAATTTCTACCCGATATTTTTTGTATGAATGTAAGTGATACCCGTTGCCCTTTTTGGCTGATTGCCGTATTGGTAAAATCTTGGTTTAACAAATTTTTTCGTCCCTAAGGTCCAACGTTTGCTTGTTTGTCTGTTTTGTATTTCTTCATGATGATTGAGCGTAGACCTAACTCCCACATCAACTTTTGGACTCTTTTTAGAGAGCTAGTCTCACCCCGACCAATACGAATCTTATAGATTTTGGGTGCGCCATAGATCTCCTTATTTTCAAAGTAGATTCTTGAAATCAAGCGACTTAAGTGTTCATTTCCTGATTGACATTTGAAGGGCTTCCTCTTCACCCAGTCATAATAACTAGATTTGCCCACCTCCAGAACTGTACACATCTGTTTTACATCTGAGCGTTGATATTTGATTGAATAGATTCAAAGACAGCGCTAGTTTTTACTTTTGAGCGAATATGGTTAAGGGTTTTTTTAGGAAGGGAGTCTCAAAATTGCATGTATTAACGCTTATGGAATATCATCATTTATATTATGAAATAGCCTACCTAAAGCATGATCAAGCAAGCAGTAGCACGGCAGTTACTGCTTGAAAAAAAACAAAAAAACTACTCTTCAAAGATGAAAGAGTAGTTCTGAAAAATCGTTCTTTATTCGTTGTCCTATTGATAGGTAGCCCACCACCACTTGTCCAGGATTGATGGTTCCTTACACGGTTTATATTACATTTTCGCGATGAGTGAAGAGACAATAAGTGCTTCCATTATTCCAAATTTCAATTTTTACTTCTCTGTTTTTCTAGCAAACTCAGTGATTTTTATAGCATCAGAAAGATTTAGCTTTTCTACAGCTCTCTCATAGTTTTTTGTTACACTTAATTAAGCTAATAGCTAATACCGATCTAGACGCTATTACATTTGCAGTATATTTTTGCAAAACTTCCTTAGTTAATAATGTCCGCTATTCCCTTGATAAAAAATTCTAAATAGAATAGAATCCTTACAGATAGATTGTTTTACAGTAGAATTAATTTCACAAAACTCTTTTTTCTACGTAAGTTTACTTCTCTTTTTGCTTTTATCTCAAAATTGTTTTATAGATATTTAAGCACGTTAACCCTGTACAGTACAAGTAACCATAATTTATAAATTAGTGCGCCCCTGCTTCATGTTTCACTATAAACAATACCAAATAGTAAATAAAAAGAGGAAGAATCTTTTTCTTCCTCTTTTTAGGGGAGATTTAAGAAATTGATTTTCTATTCATTCTCTTTTCTTCGATTTTTATACTCTAATAACCCTAAAATTATTAACAGGATTAAACCGCCCCTAATAGTAACGATATTGCTATCAATCTCTCCTATCAATCTCTCCCTCCTTAGGTTAAGTTTTAAGAATTGATTTTTGACTCGATTGTTGCCTTGATTATTAGACTTATTATCTTTACTATTATCTTTTCCACTGTCTTTTTCGTTGGAAGAAACAAATACATTAGTAAGTTCACTAGTATTGCCAGATCCATCCGTTGCAGTTACTTTCACTTTTGTCCCTGCCTCTAATTAGGACCCTTAACTGTAAAATTACAATTCTTATCAGCTGTCCCATGGTATTGACCTCCGTCTGGTAATGTAACTGTCCCCTCTGCATTGGTTCATATTTATCAGCGTCAGAACGATTGTCTGTCACCGTAACATCTACTTCAACTTCATCAAATGATCCAGCCTTATAGGGTTACTACAACAGTAACTTTTTTGTTCCTAGGTGTGCCAACATCTACTTTTTCTTTCCGAGTGAACGTAGAATCCCTGGGTAAATCATCTTTATTTTTTATTCCCTCAGATACATCTGGTTCTTTATTTAATTCTGTCATCACTTTTTAACCTTCAGGTTTATACTTGTCAGTATCAGTTTTACCCTCTAGTTTTGTTGCACTTGATACAAATTCTGTATCATCCGCTGTAATTGGTTGCGTTGTGTCCATTTTGCCTACTTATAACCATCTTTTGCTTTTAACACCGGAAGTTTGTCTTCTGACAAACTTCCGCCATCTTTCACTGCAAAGACTGTTGCTCCACTTCCAATACTTGTTCCTTATTTTTCTAAATATTAGGTCCTTGTTATTCTTATCAACCATACTCAAATCGACTCTTTCAATAATTATTCTTTAGTGTGAGTAAGAAAAAGATAAAAATAACTCCATAAGTATTATCTATCAAGTTGGAATTATGAACACTTATGATATATACTTTTTCATTGCAATATGGATAATTTTTTCAAGATAATTTGTCAAATTAATTGCAACATATGTGAGTGGATAACTTCATTAGGTGTTAAATAGTCTAAACATTTTCTAGGCCGATTATTCATCAATTCTAAATAATGTGATAATTCGTTTTCTTTCACCTCTGATAGATCCATTCCTTTCGGATAAAATTCTCTAAGTAATCCGTTTGAATTTTCATTCGTTCCTTTTTGCCATGCACAATAAGGATCACAGAAGTATGTTTTGCATCCAAGAGCAAATTCTATTTCTAAGTAACCAGAAAACTCCTTTCCTCGATCAAAAGTAATCGTTCTTACTAATTCTTGAGGATATTCTTTCAGTACATTGATAATGGCCGGTGTGACATTTGTAGCTGTTCTATCTGGAACTTTTATAGCTAGGTATTTCTTGATTTTCTTTCTACTAATGCAACGAAACAACATTTTGATTTTCTTTTATGATCTCTTCTCCCTGATTCGATAGTATCCCCTTCCCAATGACCTATTTCTATTCTTTTATATACCGCTTTATCTCTTTTCTTAATGGATCTACCTCCATCATTAAACTTACCTCGGGTTTCAGCTGGTCTTAGAAAATGTCCCTTTCTTCTCAAATCTTTCATCAAAATATTTCCTGAACGGTTTTGATGGATCATTCGATAGATAGTTGTGGTTGAAGGTAACTTGACATCAGAGGTTAATCGATTGGCGATCTGTTCTGGTGACCAGTGTGCTTCAATTTTTGTTTTGATGTAACGTAAGACAGCTTTTTCTGTTATTGCTTTCCTTCCACATCTGCTTTTATTGGAAATATAGCGTTTTTGAGCTATAGCAGGGTTATAAGGCGACGCAGAATCATTTCCCTCAGTCTTATAACTATTTCGCTTTAGTTCTCGAGAAATAGTACTTGGACTCCTATCTAGTTGCTTAGCTATTTCTCTAATGGATACTCCCGAAACAGATAGTTGCAATATAACTATTCTTTCTTCTATGTTAAGATGATGGTAGTTCATGTGTTCTCCTTGTAAATGTTAGTTTTGTCACTCACATTTTATCAAAGAGTCATGTGGACTTTTATTTTTGATTGGTGTTGCACTTAAAATAGTAATTTATCTCAATAAAAAGAATATTTCTTCATCATTTTCTCCTGTTACATTTTTCACATTAGTTAAAACTACATAAAGATAGTGAGTATTCTTTTGAAACCATTTCTAAAATAACTGAGAATACTTGCGACTTTAGTCGTGTCCGTATAGATGGAATATTTCCAATTGAAGTTTGGCTTTAGTTGCATCAAGCAACCAACATATATAAACTTATTAGATCTTCTAAGCGATGAAGGCAATTCTAAAAATTACTTTTCTTCTAAAATTAGCTCTCAAATCACTCAAACAACAGGATAAGATTTCTTATCGCACATCACTGAATTTATTAATGACCAAATAAACTATATACTAACTTAACTATCCGTTTAAGATATCTTTAATATATGAAAAATATAATCAGTTGTTTTATTCGTATATTGATAATCGATAATCGATTAGCTTATAAATATTTAAGTTCTCTTGAAAAGTTAGTCCAACATAATAGTCGTCTAGGCTATCCCTTTCTACGAACTGATCTAATCTTTGATAGTCTATAAATTCGTTATATATTAAAAAGAATAAATAACTCGATATTTTAGCATCCAGCTTTATCAGATGCAAAAGTGTTTGTTTAAAATTGCTGTCATTAATGTGATTGATGGATTCTTTAGCTTCTTCACATAAGTTTTTTACTCTATTAATTACTACTTTGTCATACTCATTTAATATACTATTATTACCATTACTGAGACGCTCAGATTCTACAAAACAACTCAAGTCAGTAATTTCCCAAAAAAATTTTTTGTCAAAATCCAATTCCTTTCTCTCCTAACTATAGAATTATTACATAATATTTACTATCGTAGTTTCAAAGCGAAGGTACACTCCTAGCTAGTTTTCGCTGAAGTTATTATCAAACTGAATTGATATTACTTAAAGAGATGTGTCTATGTATTCTAGAAATGTACAGGGAAACCTAATCCTAAAAAACATCTCTACTAGTATGGTTTGATTTTAACACTGCTTTTATTGCAATTTTTGTATAGAGATACATCATAATATGCCTTACATTTCAAAACTTTTTTAGTTAATTTTACTTATAGAAAAGCAACTCACTATTCTTTCCCCAATATTATATAGCTCTGTAATTATGAAACTAAATCGACCTCATTTGGAATGAGATACTATACTACAGAGCATCTACTCCAGAGGGGTTCAAAATATATTGCTCTTCATCACAAATAGCTTAAAAAGGGTGAAAGACACACGCCCCCGCTATACCTTAAAGAAAAATACCAACAGTGTTGTGTCCCTATCCACCATAACATCGCTTATAAAGTACGCATCAAAAATCTCAAAGAAATCTGTGCTGATTTTACAGTTGTTTATCAGGCCAATTCAAAAGAAAAAACGATGAAGTTTCTATCCAATATGATGGGAAAATAGCAAAAGCTTATCTAAAAGTGTTAAATTGCTCGGGGAAAATCACTAATTATTGACTCTTTGTGCGTTTCTGTCCAGTGTTCGCAAAACTATACAGTCGACTACCTTTATTGGGTCCTCTAATAAGCAAATCAAAAGAATAATTCCCCCCAGGAGATGCATATATAAACTTCAAGCCATCCTTTGTATCATATTTTAATTTATTTTGTATATTTTTTCCAATTACAATCAACTCAATACTAAAAATACTGTATTGAAGTTTACAAAATAATGAATATACTTCGATACAGTATCAATACCATCCTAGTCACTAACTAATTTAAATACTTTGTTTTTTTGGTTAGTCAGATAGTAAACAATATTTTGCGTTGATATACGTTGTAATTCCGCAATTGATGAACTTGTATAAAAAGCTGCATGCGGTGTGATGATCACATTGTCCTTGTTCACTAATTCATGATGAGCTAAATCAGGATGTTCGTCTTTTAATACATCAAAGCCTGCACCTTTGATATACCCTAAAGCTAAAGCTTTAGATAAATCTTCTTCTACTACACATGCCCCGCGCCCCGTATTAATAAAGTATGGTTTTTTAGTCATTTGCGAAAACTTGTCTAAATCAAAGAACTGATAATTACTCTCATTCAAGTTCATGTGATTTGTAATCACCTCTGCTTCTTGTAGCAAATGCTCAATGTCAACAATTTGAACATCTAATTTAACTGCTTCTTCTTTATCAACAAATGGGTCACAAGCTAATACCCGCATCCCTAAAGCAATAGCCCTTTTTGCTACTGCTTTACCTATTTTCCCAAAACCAAATATTCCAAGTGTTAAATCTTGAATTCTCTTATTTTCTTCTCCAACTTCATATCTCCACTGATGATTTTTTTCTACATCATAAGAATATATTTTCAGATTTTTGACAAGTGATAAGATTAATGACATTGTATATTCTGCAACATCAATTGTACAATATTCGCCAACAGGGCAAACACCTATGTGACGACTTTTAGCTACTGATAAATCAACGTTATCATATCCTGTTGCATTTATTGAAATAACTTTGATGTTTGGCGCATGTTCAAACATTTCTTTATTAAATTGAATAAAAGCTGTCAATAAAGCATCAGCATCTTTGATAATTTCATAAAATTCTTCTTTTTTTTCATCAATATATTCATAAATGACTATTTCAACATCTTCGCCTAATCCTTCTTTCAATACTTCTAATTCAACATCATGGGTAGGCATCATAGAATCCTTATAATCAGAAATTACTATTTTCATATTATCCCAAAGTAAATAAATTACTATGAGCTCTTCACTCCCTTCTTTTATAAAAGTTTTATGCACGACGTACTGGATAAGTCATACAGTGAGGACCACCACCAGCTTTTAGAATTTGTTCTAACGGTAATTTAATTACCTTGAGCCCTTCAGCTTCCATTGCTTCGTTAACAGATTTATTATTTTCAATTCCTAGCACTTTACCATTTCCTAATGCTTGAACGTTACATCCATGTTTAAATACCAATTCACTTGGAACATCAATAATCTTAAAATTTCTACGTTTCAACATTTGAATAAAGTTATAAGGTAATTGTTCTGTAGCAGCAATACATATTTTTTCAGCAACAATATTAAAAACCATGTCTAAATGTAAATTAGCAGGCGGCACAGGAACGCCAACAACCGTATAACCATATTTTGCCAACTGTTCACGTAAATTATCAACACCAGCTTGATCTGTTCTATCCACTAAACCAAAAGCAAGAGTGTGCTCGTCAATCATCCAGAAATCGCCACCTTCAAAACAGCCTGCATTCACACGCGCAATGATTGGAACGCCTAATTCTTTTAATTTTTCTTCATATACTTCTGTTTCTTTTTGACGAGCAGGGTGACGAAATTTCCCAATGATTGCTCCTTCTTTAACCATTGCACCGAAGTCACGTGCAAAAGTTTGAACTTCTAATTCTTTATATGCATCCACTTCATGAACAATTACTTCATTAGCCTTGTATGCATCTACTAAAGTTTGCCATTCAGCTACCATACGTTCATTTTGCTCAGTTTCACCTTTTTCCATCCAAGATTTAGTAATTTCATTAATGGCATTGAATACATAAAATTTAGGTGAACATACTACAACCTCTTTCAATACATTTGTTGCATTACTTACAAAAATGTTTTCTGACATAATCGAACACTCCTTATAATAGTTTAATTTTTTAAGAAAGCACTATAATATTTAATAGTAATAAGCCCACACACGCTAAAAAGAATATAAGTAAATACTTAGAAGTAACTTTTATCCATGTACCATAATCAACATGTACAGCTTGGGTGCACGTCATTACAATAATTGAGGTTGGTGCAATTATTTTGACTAACCCTAAAGAAAAATTGTAGATAACGACCATTGTTGATTCACTAACCCCTGCAAAAATAGCTAGTGGAGCCATAATCGACATTGTTGCCGCTGCTAAACCTGTTGAACTAGGAATAAATACAGCTAAAACAATATAAACAATGAAGCAAACTACTACAAAAATTGAGGTTGGCAAACTACCTAATGTCTTTTCACATGCATTTAATACAGTTGCGGTAATATTCCCATCTGTCATAATTACTTGAATTCCTCGTGCTAAAGGCACGATAAACGCTGTAGAAACTAAAGCAGCCGATCCTTTGATCAATATTTTAATGATTTTATCAACATCATATTTCATTACAAAACCAGCCAAGAAAGTCATAATAATCAATAGACCATTAATTTCATTGAAATACCAATCTCCAAATGGCACTAAATGATTACCTATAATTGTTCCAATAATAATATTATTATTCAACCAATTGGTAGCTTCTTCAAAAAATGTAAAGTTCTCATTTAAAGCCGTCCATGGAATCAAAGAAATAATCATTATAGAAAAAGTAGCCAAAAAAATATAAAATACTTTTCTTTGGCGGCTATTCATTACTTCTTGTTTCCCTTCTGCACTAGTAAATTCTTCAATGTCTTGTTGAAGTCTATAATACTGTGGGGAACTTTGAGGATTCTTTTGAACTTTTTTTGCATATTGACAAATGAAAAATGCAGCCAGAGATAATAAAACTACAAAAACAAACGCTCTAAACACAATTCCTTCACCAGGACTTATACCAGCAATACCAGATGCAATTCCTGTTGAAAATGGATTTATTATAGATGATGCACAACCTGCTTGAGTACCAAAAATAACAATCATCAGTGCTGTAATTGTGTCTAATTCAAGAGACAAAATTATTGGAAGAAACATCAATAAATACACAAAGCCTTCTTCATATGCACCTTGAACAGTTCCAAATATTCCCATTACGAATGTAAGAACCGTTATCAAAACTGCTGTCTTTTCTTTATATTTTGATGCGATACCCTTAAGTGCAATATTAATAACTCCAATAGTATCCATCATTTCTAAAAATGCGCCGAATAACATAACATTTAATGAAATCGTAATAGCCCCAGATATTTTTTCATTTCCAACCATACCAATAATTGGAGCCATAATAACATCCCATAGTCCTTGTCGATTTGCTGAAATTCTTTGGTACGTTCCCGCTATATTTTGGCCTGCTCCATTGATTTCATATTTTCCACCCGGGATAAACCATGTTAAAATCGCAACTAAAATTAAAATAAAGAAGATTATTACATAAGTATTTGGAGATTTAAATTTCTTCTTTTCCATCTTTCATCAACTCCCTACAACTATCGTCCCCTCTTCTCCACGCAAAGCTTCATTTAAGTAATCTATCGATGTAATTATTCCCACTCTTAGTTTACTTGAATCAACAAATTTAAGGATTGCTTCAACTTTAGGTAACATAGAACCTTTGCTAAACTGATTTTGAGCAATATATTTACTTAGTTTCTCAACTGTAACATTTTGAAGAGCTTCTTGATTTTCTTTCCCATAATTGATAAAAACATTTGGAACAGCAGTAAGGATAATTAAATAATCAGCATTCAGTAATTCTGCTAATCGGGCACTTGTAAAGTCCTTATCAATAACTGCAGCAACTCCTTCATATCGCCCTTCATTTTTTATTACTGGAATACCACCACCACCGCAAGCGATTACAATTTTCCCCTCACTAAATAATGAATTAATTGTATCTAGTTCAACTATATCCAATGGCTTTGGAGAAGGTACCATTCGCCGATAGCCACGTCCAGCATCTTCTTTTATAGTATGTCCATATTTTTGAGATATATTTTTCCCTTCTTCTTTTGTATAAAATTTTCCAATAGGCTTGGTAGGATTAAGAAAAGCTGGATCATTCGAACTTACTTCAACCTGTGTAATAATCGTCTGTGCTTTCGTAGTAATACTTCTTTTATTGCACTCATTTGTTATCTCATTCTGTAAATGAAAACCGATATACCCTTCACTCATGGCATTACATTCAGGAAATGGTAATTCATCATTCGATTCTATGTTCTCGTAATACTCTGTAAATGCAAGATTAATCATTCCAACTTGCGGTCCATTCCCATGACTCACAATTAGCTGATGACCCTTCTCAACTAAATCAACTAATCCAGGAACTACTTTCTGTATTGCTCTTTTTTGTTCAATCGCACTATCCCCAAGAGCGTTTCCACCTAACGCTACAACTATTTTTGCCATACTTTCACCTAATTTCTCTTAATTAATTTGCATAAGCTGCTAAAATTGCTTTAATAGAGTGCATTCTATTTTCACCTTCATCGAAAATAACTGATTGACTACATTCCATAACTTCATCTGTTACTTCTTCTCCTCTATGAGCTGGCAGACAATGCATGAAAATTGCATCTGGTTTAGCTTTTTTCATTGCATCCATTGTAATTTGATAAGGTGCAAAAGCTTTCTTCAAATATTTAATTTCTTCATCAGATTGGCCCATACTATATTGAGACATTCCATATACAATATCTGCATCCTTTAGAGCTTCATCAAAATCCTGAGTAAATACTACCTTTACGCCAGTTAATGTAGCTCTGCGTTTGGTTTCTTCAACAATTTCTGCATCTGGTTCAAGTCCTTCTGGGCATGCAATATACAAATCCATTCCTAAAGAAGCACACATAATCATTGTCGTATAACATACATTGTATAAATTACCCGAATAGCAAATCTTCAAACCTTCAAATTTACCTTTTTTCTCTTTGATAGTCATTAAATCTGCAATGCCTTGTGTGGGATGTTCTAATGCTGTTAGACCATTAATAACTGGAGTCTGCATCCACTTAGAGCATTCCTCAACAATCTCATGACCAAACGTTCTAATAAATAAACCATCAAAGTAGCGATCTAAAATACGACATGTATCTTTTAAAGGCTCTCCACGAGTCATTTGCATTTCATCTGGACGAAGATAAACAATTTTAATACCTAAATCAGCAGCAGCTCTCTCCAATGCGTTACGTGTACGAGTACTATTTTTTTCAAATAACCCTGCCCATACTTGTCCCTTTAAATATTCATGTGGTTCTCTGGCAGTCCATTTACGTTTAAAATCTAAAGATAACTCCGTAAGGAATTCAATTTCTTCACGATCCATATCTTTAAAAGCTAAAAAATCTTTCCCTTTGAATCTGTTTCTCATAATTAACATCTCCTTGTTCCTTTGATACCTTCATTCTATCTAAATCTATAAAAAAAGAAATTGTACAAACACCTAAAATGAAAGCGATTTCTTTGGACGTTTGTACAATTCAAAATATTATTCGTTGGATAGTTGATAAATTTGCAACGCTATATATATGTTCATTAAACTATCTGAATGATTAATATCTACATCTAAAATTTGTTCGATTCGTTTTATTCTTGCATATAAAGTATTTTTATGAATAAAAAGTTTCTTACTTGTTTTACTGTGAGAAAAATCAGACTCTAGAAATACTTCTAGTGTTGAAAGCAAAGAAGTATGATGATTTTGATCATAATTAACAAGCGGATAAACATACGTTTCTAGCATCTTATTAACATATAGTTGATTAATTTTCCCCTGATCATCTAAAAACAACTTTAAGATTCCTAATTTCTGATATAGAAAGTATTTTTTATCAGAATGATTTGAAATTAGTACATATACTGACTGTTCAGCTTCTTTAAAAGCTAAATGTAGCTTCCAATAAGGATGTACTTCACTTACCCCCATACAAAATTTACCACTGCGATATTTGTCTTGGAGAAATTTAAAAAGTTCAGAAATAAACGGCTCGATTTTACTACTTATATAAGGAACAAGTATTACCCAATAATCACCTTTGAAAAAAACCAAATAATTATCATTAAAAAAGGAACATTGTGAGAGCTCTTCTCTAAATTTTATAAAGATACTATTTTTTTGAATGGAAGTATAATTACTTTTTTCTGAAACATCCTTGATTAAAATCAATCTATAGTTATCAAAGATTTTACTTTCCAATGAGTAACTAATTCTATTTTTTTCATTTTCATTGTTTTCTTTTATGCTCAACAAATCCTCAAATACTAAATTTCTATAATGATTACTCGCTAATTTATATTCATATTGATAGGATGCTTTTAATCTATATATTAAACAAAAAAATTCTATTTTTGCTAAAACATCTTCCGTTAATAGTTTTGTTTGCTTTTCTTGCCTTATTATTAAATATGGGGAATCCTTTCGAGAATCTATGATAGGTATATAAAAAAAATTACTTTTTTTAGTGTAATCGTTTACGCGTTGATCAATTATCCCCGTAATATGCTTTCCTTCATAACTTGTACCGATTTTTTCAAATATACCTGGAACAATTTGAGCAATGTTACTAAGATAGTTTTCCCACTCAAAATCTAAACTATGATCAATCAAATTAAAGTGAGAATTAATTACAGCTGCAGAGTAACCTACTAATTCATAAAAAATCTCACACATATCTTTATAACTTTTCTTATCTGACAGTGTTATTAACATCTTTTTATGAAAAATATCTACATCTTGAAGCATCTTACTTTGATTACTTATTATTAAACGTTGGATAGGGGACATAATATCGCTCCAACTAAAAAAATTATCTACAAAAAAAATAGATATACCATGAGCAATACATAGTTTTATCAAATTTCCATCGATAATTTCTTTATATCTTTTTTTAGTTATAATGCCACTAATTTTTCTTTTAATAATTTGTAACAAATAATCTTCCGTAAAAAAAACTTTAATGTATTCCCCTCCAACAATTATTAGTTCCCCTTGCTTTATCCAATTTTTCATGTCCTGGGTATCCATGATATTAATCCCTGTTACTTCAACTTCAAGGCTATTTACGGCCATTACACAGTTTCCTCTTGAAAGTTCATCCAATTTAACAACATCACTAATAGTAATCAATTCATCACCTCAAAATAATTCTAAACACTCTCTTCAAAAAATGAAAAAAGAGTATTACAGTAAATTCATATTGTAGTGAGACTCTAATACAGTTCAACAAAAGCTATGTAAATTGATATCTGTAAAAAGTCTATAACATACCATGATATAAAAATACTCAATTCATAGTCGTTTATTGCTCATAATCCATTTATAAATTTTGCATTATTTTTAAAAAAATTATAACTTTCAGTCTAGTATTTCAATTACATTTTTATGATTATTTTTTAGAAAGTAACCTTTTACTAATAAAATCAGCTGATTAAAAATTCCATAATTAATCATACACTAGTCTAATATAAAGAATCAACAGATGTCTGCACATAAACTTTTTAAGCAACCATAAAAAATTAGATTTATAGAGGATGAACTATAAGACATCTTCAATAGTTTCCCTTTACTTTCACTAAGGTAATCCTCCTGTGCTTGTCTTAGTTTTGATTTCGTATACTCTTGTTTCCTGCAATCAAGACTGCAATCTGTAAAATAAGATCTTTAATAATGCGGTCAAACAAAGATAGAAACTATTATCTGTCAAAGAAGTATTCCATTAAGGTTCCATCACAAGTGAAGCGCTAGATCAATGCCTGTCAAGAATTTGGTGAAGAAAATTTAATAAGAAAGCATCAAAGTAAAAAATATTCTATTCATTTTAAGTTAAGCTGGGTGAGATAGAGTTATATTAAATAAGTACGATCTCTTCAATTAAAAATGCCTTGTTAAAATATTGGTATTGGGAAAGCTGCGAAAATAGGAAGCCCAACAAAAATGAATGAATCAATCGCACGAATCATCGCAAGCCTCCGAGAATCATTTAATTAGTTGAGTCTCTAGAAAACCTAAAGTTTCTTAAGACAACCTTCATTTACTTACAAAAACGCTTTGCCCGTAAAAAACCAGATCAGAAGATTGAATCAGAAGCGCTCTAAATTTGAGAAAAGTATAAGAATTATGGCTATTACGGATGGCTAATGAATTAGAACTCTTGATTTCTCTATCAATAAAAAGAAAGTTTAGCGCTCGATCAAGAAGCTAGGAATGAAAGTAACGCATACACGCGTAAATCACATTGCCACAATTCTTATTGGAGAAAAGTCGGAGCAATAGCCCAAAATCAGAGTTATCGTCGTTTCTACACCAGTATCTACCATCAAAAATGACACCGGATACAACGGAAAATTTTTCGGCTTATTAAAACAAAAGTTTTTCATGAAAAAACTTTTGACAGTTTCTAGGAATTAAACTTATCTATCAATAGCTATTTCACCAAAACTGGTTTGAAGTGTTTTATTTCATAACCATTTCGGCGATTATTGTGCTCCTTGGGTTCTTTAGAATGGGCATCATACCCTACTTTTCAAAAAAAAGCTCAAGTACATCTTTTAAAGCATCTTACATGCCATTGATAAATTCAGGTTGATAGGCATTCAGAATGGATTTAACTAACTTTTCGACATTGGGATTTTCTAGCCACTGTGTACTCCCCCTTGCTCTTATTTAAAAAAAAAGAAAAACCGTGAAGCAACCACCTGCCTAGGAGTGATGGTTACTTACACGATTTATATTACACTCTCAAATTCAAAGGGTATAGCTAAACTTGATAAGCTGCAAAAAAAAGAAAGCTCCTATACAAGAGTATTCTTCTACAAAAACTATATGTAGGGACTTAATAAGACACGAAAGAACTATGAATTTTATATGGTGAGAAGATGAAAAAATAACTTTCATCTTCTTTTTGAACAGCATTATCTTACTAACTATTTTTAAATTTTATTTTTCAATCTCCCTCTTAGTTTTTCTAAAATCTCATCCCTTCTTTTGCTGATTGTTTGATAGCTTACTTTCTCCCGACTGACCTTATACTTTTTTTGCATAGAGATGGGTTACTCTATCTTCATCATCCGATAGCCGACACCAATGTGGGTTTGAATATATTGCGGAGAATCTGGTTTATTCTCTATCTTTTTTCGCAAAGTTGCCATAAAGACACGCAAGCTTGCAAGATCGTTATCCCAACTTCTCCCCCAAATGGCTTACGTTATAAAGGTGTGTGTCAGAACCTTTCCAACATTTTTGGACAGCGTGCAAAGCAATTTGTATTCAATAGGTGTCAAGTGTAGCTCTTCTTCATTAAGAAATGCGCAACCAGCAGCATAGTCAACTCGAAGTGCCCCATTCGTAAAAACAGCAGTTTCTTCAGATGAACTTCTCTGCATAATTGGAAGCCGTCTTTGGGTTACACGAATCCTCGCAAGTAACTCCTCAACAGAAAACGGTTTGGTGAGATAGTCATCTGCACCAGTATCAAGCTCATCAATTTTATCACTGTCTTCGCTACGTGCGCTTATAACAATAATTGGCATATTCGACCATGTACGGATTTTTTGAATAATTTCAACTCCATCCATATCCGGCAAACCTAAATCTAGCAGTAGAATATCCGGATTATGAGAAGAAGCTTCCAGAATTGCCGATGCCCCATTAAAGACAGTAAGATAACGATAATCATGTGCCTTTAATGTCGTTGTCATTAAATTTCTTACAGATGTATCATCTTCCACAACAAGTATCAATGGATTATTCATGAATTTGTACCTCCCCTCTAGGTAATGTAAATGTAAACACCGTTCCGCGTGGTTTGTTGTCAGAAACAAAGATTTCCCCACCATGAGCGTTAACAATGGATTTACAGAGCGACAGACCCAATCCAAGACTTCTGCGGCTGTTGGCAAATTTATTTGCTCCGTTGTAAAACCTATCGAATACCTTTGCCTTGGCTTCATCAGAGATGCCATCGCCATCATCTGCTATAGATATAACAACTTTATCTCCTTGCTTTTTTGTCCGAATCACGATATGTGAACCTTTTGGCGTATATTTAATTGCATTGTCTAGAATATTGATAATCACTTGTACAATAAGCTTGGCATCCATTTTAGCTAGAAGATATTCTTGTTTGCTCTCAACAGTAATATAGTGCTCTACGCTTTTTCGATTGACATGGAGAAGGGCCTCTGCAATAGCATCATCAACCAAGTCCTCGGACATACGAAGGTTCATTCGTCCTTCCTCAATCCGTGTAACGGTAAGCAAGTTTTCTACAAGATTGATGAGCCACATAGAGTCATCATAAATATCTTTGTATAACTGCTTTTTCGTATCATAATCGAAGGACTCACTGTTTGAGATAAGATTACTTGCATTCACAGAAATTGAAGTCAACGGCGTTCGTAAATCGTGAGATATTGTTCGAAGAATATTCGCTCTAAGTTGCTCGTTTTGGGCAAGAATTGTGGCCGCTTCTTTTTCTCTAGCGTTATTTTCACTCTCCAAGGAGAGCGCACATTCACCAAGAATAGATAAAAGAATGCTGTTTTCAAAGGCATCCAGGGTCTCTTCTTCCATCACAATGCCCACGACACCGTACACTCGGTCATTTGCGCGAACGGCCAAATACCTCCCCTTTGCATTGGAGAAAGTTTTTGTCGTCGATCCTGCATACTTGTTGTTTTTGAGTACCCATGTTGCCACAGCTTTTTCACTTTTCGATAAAAGTTCAGAATTTACTGTCTTTTTCTGCAAAGCAAAAACTTTTGGTGTCCCAAGCATATTGTTCTCAACAAAATAAAAGACAATATCTTTGCTAAGAAGTTTATTCAACTGATGAGCTGCTATAGACACAATTTCATCCTTATCAGAAGCTTTCTGTAAAAGTTGGTTTGTATCAAATAAAGCCTTTATCCTATACGCTGCCTTGGCCGATTGAATTGTATTCCTCTTTAGTTGCACAGCTAAAGAACTTGTTAGAAAAGCGGCAAAAAACATAATAACAAATGTAACCGGATATCCCTGACCAGTGGCCTGAAGAGTAAATTTAGGGTCAGTGAACAAAAAATTGAACAACAGTACACTGAGAACCGAGGAAATTAAGCTGTATATCCGATTCCTCGTGACCACAGAGATAAGGAGCACTCCAAAAACATAAATGATAATAATATTAGCTTCTACAAAGCCAAGACTCTGAAACAAAAAACCAATCAGACTGACAGTTAATAAAGTCAAAATGTTTTTCAATATGTCTGCAGAAGAAAATTTTATATTCAACTTGCTATTTATTTTTATTGCTCGATAAACAGAATCACTTGAAATGATATCTGGAATAATATGCACATCCATATTGGGAGCATAGGATATGAGTTTTTCAGCCAATGTTTTTGAGCTGAACAATCTTTTTTTAATGGCTATACTTCGCCCTATAACAATTTGAGAAACACCTGAGAGCCGAGCAAATTCCGCTATCTGAAAAGGAATATCTTCTCCATGAACAGTCTCTATGGTTGCCCCAAGTTGCTCCGCAAGATGAACATTTTCATGAAAGCGTTTTTGGTTTTTCTTACTCATATTAGAAAAATCAGATGTTTCTACAAATAGTGCCGTGAACGTACCTTGAAAAGCATTTGCCATTCTGGCAGCTGTACGAATAACCTTAGCATTTGAAGGGGAAGATGAGAGGCATACAAGAATATGCTCATCCGTATGATAATCTGCCTGATTATTTATATTGAAAATACCTGTCAGTTTATTGACCTTATCTGCACACCGACGCATAGCAATTTCTCTCAATGCAGTCAGGTTCTTAATGGAAAAAAATTCTGCAGCGCCTGCCTTGCCTGTTTTTCTTTATATACATCTCCCTCTTGAAATCGATTAATCAAATCTTGCGGTTCAATATCCACTAGTTCCACCTGATCAGCACGATCAAAAACAAAATCCGGTATACGTTCATGGACCAAAACACCAGTAATTGATGCCACCGTGTCGTTTAAACTCTCAATATGTTGCACATTAATCGTCGTATAGACATCAATGCCAGCATTTAATAATTCTTCAATATCCTGATAACGCTTTTCGTGACGGCAACTTATTACATTGGTATGAGCAAGTTCATCTACAAGCAAAATTCCGGGCTTTCTCTGAAGAGCCGCATCTATGTCGAATTCACGCAGTTTGATACCGTTGTATTCTAGCTGAAAATTAGGCAACTGCTCCAATCCTTGTAGCAGAGCCATCGTTTTTGGACGCGTATGTGGTTCAATATAACCCACAACGACATCTATTCCTCTATTTTTCGCCGAATGAGCAGCTCCCAACATAGCGTACGTCTTTCCGACCCCGGCAGCATAGCCGAAGAAAATTTTCTAGCGTCCTATTGCCTTATTTCGTTCTTCCTCCTGAATCACCTTTAATAGTTGCTCCGGAGTTTGGTTAGAATTTTTCATGTAATCACCTCCTAAGAAACATATACACCCAGAATATAAAGTTTGTAAAAGTATTAGCTTATACATAAATTTATCTCACAATGGAACTGTGTTTCAATGGCATAATCACAAACTTTTATCTCTCATATTAAGCAATGTGTCGAATATTCAACAAATAATCACTTACCTCCACACGCCTCTAAGTCACTGTGGCTAACAACCTATTGATATTTCATTTTTAGACACAAATTAAATAGGCATAAGAATACTTTCTCCTATTGCTAAGATTATAATCTACACAATCAAAGAAATAGTATTAACTATCTTTCTAATATAAGTCTGCAATAAAGGGCCCTTCGTTACAATGCCGCAAAGATAGTCTCTATCATCCATAATAAGAGTAACACTTTGTTCTGGGGATGTTAAAACTAATTAAAATAGAAGTGCGTAAATATGGAGAGGCTTCCAAAAACTTCTCCGAAAGATTTCATATATCTCAATATTATTCGTAGCTTTTTAAATCTGTTTTTCCAGTTACAAGAACAAGTCGAAGAAAATCACTTTCTATCACGCTACCTAAGTACACCTCATTTCATCCAAAACTAGTATTGCAGTGAATCCGTAATAATGCATACCTTCCACCCTTGTCGCACTATGTCATTACATGTAGCAAAGCACTCGAGACTTTCGGAACCACTACTTTTGCAATGTTTACTTGTGATTACTTCACGATTTACTTACCTTCATTTAGTGTTTCGTTATATATCCTAATATCATCTCAAGTTCCCAACTTACAAGAGTAGGCATCCAGGAAATATTGCGAAGAAAACAAAGTAGTAAGATAATATGATGTATAGGAGGTCCCTTCGCAATTTTATCTAAACAATTCCTCATTAATGGATTATTTTTAAATTGTCGTCGTACTAGCTTCCTTCTTATTAGTTACATTATAACTAAAAGGAATTTATTGCTTATTGATAGTTTATGGGAAACAGGATTTTTATAAATATCCATTCCGCTGGATGCTGCATATTAGCACCAAAATAGTATCTTTTCCCTGTTCGATCATAGATTTCAAAATTCTGGTTTTGATTAGTAATATGAAATCCTAACTAATCCATAGCTTCATGCAAAGAAAGTTCCCATTCTATGCGATTGCTTAGGCAATCCTGATAAATAGAATTTTGTAACCACTCAAACTCTGTTGGTTCAACTCCATCCTGCAAAAAACTTTCCCAAAGCTCCATCTTCTGGCTGAAGCTCAAAGCCTCCAACAAATCTCTTGTATTCATATCATTCCTTAATCCTGCGTAGCAAAAGTGGGTTTTGCTTTTGGGCAGCAGAGCCAGCTTTTGCTTTTTAAAAAACTTGACTTTCGCCAACTCATTACGGCAACATCAACTAACCAGTTAACTTTCTTGAGAAATTCAAGAAGATTATCTGCAGTTTCTTTTTCATCACAAATAAGTTGAAAACAAAGTGTCCGAAGAGCATCTGAACTACTTCCTGAAATTGTCTGTTGAGTAAGCTCAACAAATGGCCCAACTTTTTCAGCAGATAATCGAATCCTAATTTTCTGTTGTTCCAAACGCACATATCTCCCAAGTCTGATTGATCTTTGCCATTATCAATGCAAAGAACTCCCAAAACTCTGAAATAACAAAAGCTACGTCGCGATAGAGAACATATATGGCTTTCCCATCATTCGAACCGCATATACATGGATTTGCTTCTATAATGTCCAACCACTCATTGACATCACATAGGAGAGTAAGCAGTGCCTGACCGGGAGTCACTTTTACATCAGCTATTTCCACAGGAATTTTCAACCTAGATGCCTCCTTATAAGGACGCAATAACATATGACTCATCTCCATTCCGAGTTACTATAGACAAAGCTTTTTATCTTTTAATCAACCCCATGGCAGTGCCAATATCAAGATTAACCTTGACTACATTTACTGTTTCTTCCCCAAATACACCTAGAAATTTCCCGCTTGTATTGTTCTTGATAATCTAGCAAATTAACTCTTCGGTCAGACCAGAAGCCTCAACTATACGAGGAATTTGAATGCTCGCTGATCTCGGAGAGATATGGGGATCAAGTCCAGAACCGGAAGCCGTCAACAGATCGGTAGGGATATCTTCGCGCTTGACACTGCTATTCTTTTTTAGAAAGTCCACAATATCTGCTTCTACTCGTTTGGTAAGCTCCGGATTAGATGCTGCATAGTTATTGGAACCAGAAGCAATGCCTGAAAATTTTGTTCCATCTTTATAAGTTTTGTTTCCATCTTTCTTTTCTATATACACATTATAGTGATAAGCAGAAGGGCGACTCCACATATAATAATCCTGCAAAAATTCTTGTCCTACATTTTCTGCCGCAATTGTTTTCCCCTCAACTTTCAGTAGACTTCCTTCTGCTTGGTGCGGGAAAAACAAAGTTGAAAGTCCTGTTAATAGAGTAGGGAAAAATAATCCGCATATCAACATAAAAACAAGGGAGACAGAAAATGCCTGACGTGCACCATGCAGTAAATTCTTTATTTGTATTTGTTTGTTCATAGCCACTTTCTCCTTTACATACCTAATGAGCCTAATATTGGATAAAGAATCATATCGATAATTTTAATACCAATAAACGGTGTGATGATCCCACCAACACCGAAAATCATCATATTCCTAAGAAGCATTTTCCCCGAAGACATGGGTCGGTACTGAACGCCCTTCATAGCCAATGGAATCAGGCAAGGAATGATGACGGCATTAAAAATCAAGGCTGACAGTATTGCAGTGTTCGGTGTTGCAAGATTCATGATATTAAGCACATTCAGCTCAGGAATCGCCCGCATGAACATCGCTGGGATAATCGCAAAATATTTTGCAATATCATTTGCAATAGAGAACGTAGTTAGGCTACCACGTGTAATTAGCAATTGTTTACCTATTTCCACGACCTCAAGTATCATCTTAGTCGGATCCGAATCAAGATCTACCATATTGGCAGCTTCCTTAGCAGCAGTTGTTCCACTATTCATGGCGAGACCTACATTAGCCTGTGCAAGGGCCGGAGCATCATTTGTACCATCCCCTGTCATAGCCACAACTTTTCCCTCAGCTTGCTCCTTTTTGATTACTTCAATTTTATCTTCTGGCTTGCATTCTGCAATAAACCCAGCTACGCCAGCCTCTTTTGCAATGGTAGCTGCAGTCAAAGGGTTATCACCAGTACACATAATTGTCTTTATTCCAATTGCATGAAAACGTTCAAAACGCTCTGTCATACCTTCTTTTACAGTATCCTTCAAATAAATAACTCCCAAAATACGGCTATTTTCGCAGACTGTAAGAGGTGTCCCCCCAAGCTGGAAATTTTTTCTACCTCTTCCCATAGATTCTTTGGAATCTTTCCGCCCTGTCCCTTAACATATTTTTCAATTGCATCAGATGCACCCTTACGGATTTTTGTTCCATCAGGAAGGTCAATACCACTCATTCTTGTCTGAGCAGTAAATTCAATAAAACTAGAACCTACTATCTCTGTGCTATTATCACCCATTCGATGAGCAAGCTCCAGGATGGACTTCCCTTCAGGAGTTTCATCATGCAAACAGGTCAACGCCGCATAATGGATTAGTTCTTTGCGATCTACACCATCTACCGGGAAAAAATCAGCCGCCAGACGATTACCATAAGTAAATAGTACCAGTTTTATCCAGAATCATTGTGTCTACATCACCACAGGCTTCTACTGCCTTTCCAGACATGGCAATGACATTAAAACGTGTAACTCTATCCATACCAGCGACGCTTAATCTCCAGTAAGGATACACGGCAAAGAGTCAAGTGGAGCTTATCACAACCGCAAAATACAATTACGGAGATTTATTATGACAATTTGGGTTGGTATCGATGTATCGAAGAAGAAACATGATGTTGCTCTTTTAGATGACAATAGAGAAGACCTCACAAAGTTTAAATTTCGGAATAATTATGATGGTTTCTATCGTCTTCATTCAAAATTATGCCAAGTATCTTTCGATACTGATATTCAAATTGCTTTAGAGGATACTGGGCACTACGCTTACAATTTACTTTGGTTTTTGCGTGCGAATGGTTATAAAGTATTTTCTTATAATCCTTTATTAATTAAAGAGTTTGCCAAGTCTACTTCCTTACGGAAAACGAAGACTGACAAAAAGGATGCACTAGCCATTGCGCAAAAGTTACGAACAGATACTCCCGTAGATAATTTTGTTGCGGAAGATCATATCCAAGAATTAAAATTTAATACTCGTCATAGAGAGCGTTTAGTTAAACAACGTTCCTATGAAAAAGTGCAATATACCAAAATATTAGATATTATTTCCCCTGAATTAGCCGATATTGTAGGGAAAACTGGCACACATGCTCAGTGTATTTATGAACTTTTCAAAAAGTACCCGACAACTGGAAAAATTTCTAGAGCTCGTGAGAGCTCATTAGTCAAAATTCCATACATGTCTGCTGAAAAAGCGCACGAAATTCATACAGCCGCTAAGCAATCTATCGGTCGTGTCTCTGAGGCTCTAACCTTTGAGCTTCTTCAAGTGATTGAAGCCATCGAGTTTCGAACCAATCAAATCAAAAAAGCAGATAATAGAATTCAAAAATGAATGACTCAGTTGGACTCGCCGATTCTATCTATTCCTAGTATAGGCTTTCGTCTTGGTGAAACTATATTGGCTGAAATTAGAGATATTCAAAATTTCCAATCTCCTAGTCAACTATTGGCATTCGCTGGATTAGAGCCTTCTATTCACCGGTCTGGACAATTGGATAATGAAGGCCATATGGTGAAGCGAGGGTCTCCTCATCTTCGTTGGGCGCTTATTCAAGCAGCTAGATTAGCTGCCCGTTTCTCCCCTACTATAGGCGCTTATCTAGATAAAAAATTAGCTGAAGGAAAACATTTTAATGTAGCTATCACACACGTTGCTAAAAAGCTCGTGCGTATTATCTTCTTTGTTCTCAAATTTAATCAACCATTTGATGAGCAGAAACTTAAGTAAGCTTTTTTTACTGAATATTTTTTCCAGACTGTTTAAAATTTTTTGTTTCTAAACGGTTATTTGGCATTCCTCCATTCTTGTTATTTTTAGAAATAATTTCTATTGACAATTCACATAGTTTGTCTTGAAGTCTAATTTAATTTCCCTTTTTAAACTGACGTCTTCTTCTATTGTAATAGTAGATAGATTGAGCTAGACAGAACATCATTTCTGAATATCTCACAATGCTATATCGTCCAAAAATTAGAACCCAACCTTATCTGACAAATCCACGAAGGGACTTGTTTTTATATTCTTTATTGATTTTGGTAAGCATAACCATGAAGTTGACAGCAAAGGCATCCCTCTTGGAAAAACGTTGCGCATAGCCAATACAAAACAAAAAGGGGAATAACTTCTTAAATTAATTGGCATGCATCACCTTCTTCCCGATAGCCCTTTGATTGGAATGGAAACAACTGATTATTAGTGGTTATCTTTTACTCGTTTTTAATTTTTTAAATTGCCAAAGTAATTCAGTCTCAATTTTTATAATTGCTACTGCCTGAAAATTTATTTTATCCGAGCTCCTTTTATTAAGTACCGTCATCATCCCAGAATTTCTAAAAAAGCTACCTAGAACCCTTTCATCAAAAATCTGTTCTAATAACTGTTATAAGATTTCCTAGCCACTTTTTATTCCATCCAGAAACAGTAACTTTAGACATTATGAAGACTGTAATATTATTGAATAAAAAGA
This sequence comes from Enterococcus sp. DIV0755b, assembly GCF_051713765.1. Taxonomy (NCBI): domain Bacteria; kingdom Bacillati; phylum Bacillota; class Bacilli; order Lactobacillales; family Enterococcaceae; genus Enterococcus; species Enterococcus sp. DIV0755b. The sequence continues at coordinate 2,492,009 of NZ_JBIOQN010000001.1, forward strand.
TATTTCCATAACTGAGTGAGCTTTACCAGATCCAAGATTAGCTTGATGATTACACTCGCTACCCATACTTTAAATTACACAAATATTAATATAAATATAACAGACCAATAGTTACACTATTTTACTACTGATTAGTTGTAAAATCTCTTGTATCCGAGGTATGAAGTATCTTAGAAAGTCCTGGTATCCACAATACTGTCCAGAAGAGTCAACATAAACGGCATTTTTCATACGTTTACATCCTCCGCCACAAACTTTGATAAAAGGACAATTGCCACATTTTTTAGGTAAATTTGGCTTTTTACAAACAAAATCAAAAGTAATCTCTTTTTCAAAAAGCTCTTTTAAAGTGTTTTCTTGGATGTAACCCATTCGATACTCGTCTAATACGTAGAAATCGCAAGGATAAACACTGCCATCTGCTTCAATGACATATTGCACTTGGCAGTTTCCTAATATACCACATGCAGTAATCTCTTTTCGTACTAACAAATTAATTAAGTCATCAAAAAGCTTGATACTGATATAATTGCCCTTTTTTAACTGTTCTAGCCATAAAGGGAACAACTGTCTATAGAATCCCGCAAAACGTTTTGGTGTGAGAGCATAGCTACTTTTTTTCTTCGCATCTAGATCATCCAAACAAGGGATAAATTGAACAAACTTGATTTGTTGTTCTTTTAGAAAGTGAAAGACTTTCTTGCCCTCTTTAGCCAACGGGTTCGTCAAGACACAAAGCACATTGTACTCAATCTCATATTGATCAAAAAGCTGTTTTGTTTGTAACACTCGCTGAAAAGTGCCTCTTCCTTTTGGATCAACTCGGTATAGATCATGGTAAAGTGGAAGGCCATCGATCGAGAGACCAACTAAAAAATCATGTTTCTTCAAAAAAGCACACCAATTCTCGTTAATCATGGTCCCATTCGTTTGAATCGCATAATGAACCTGTATCTGCTTTTGCTGTTGATCCACTAATTGGGTCACTTTTCGAAAATAATTGAGACCTGCCATCGTTGGCTCTCCACCTTGAAACGCTAATGTCAATTGATCACCGTCTTCTAAGTCTGCATAAATATTTTCGATCATTTTCTCCGTCACTTTTTCTTTCATTTTGCCAAACGAGCGGACTTCCCGCAAGGAACTGACATTGGCATAAAAGCAGTAGCTACAGCGAATATTACATAGCGCTGAGGCAGGTTTTATTAATACAGTAATGTTTTTCATTAAAGGGTTCTCCTTTATTTTAGATACATATTCTATGTATAAAAAGGCAAAGCATAATCTACTCTGCCTTTCATTTTCATATCAACGCTTCAACGCTAATCTCTGATATTGTTCTTGCGGAGCATCCATTTCTGTCATCACACGGATCAACTGGTCAATCATTTCGGCTTCTTTTTCTCTTTCTTGTAGAGGAGTCATCTGTAGTGGGTCCCTTTTCAAATCAAAAAGCAAACTATCTCTAGTATAAGCAGACATATCTCCCAAACCATCTAAAATAGCAGGTTGGTTGATTGGCACTTTAAATACTGGGTACTGAGTGCGCATTAAAAAACGTCCTATCTCGATAGATGTTGGATCGCTCTCCCCAATATAATGTCGGATAGTTGTTGGAATGCCGGTATACTCGAATAACGGCTGATTGTCTGCTTTTGGGGCACGGAAATACGTATAGTTACCATCTGTGATATTGACAGTAATGCCGTGAGCACCATAAATAGCGTGGTTTTTCCCATTGCTCCTGCCATTAATAATCGACACCCAAGAATGTCCACGTACATCTTCTGGGATTGCAATACCATGATATTCCAACACTGTTGGCATAATATCAATATTTTGGGAAACGTTGTTCGTGTGCTCTCCCCTTCGTTTTCCCTTTGGATCACGAACCATTAGAGGAATAGCTGCTAATTCATTGTAATTGTGCATATAATTTTTTCCAAACAAACCATGCTCACCCAATAAATAGCCATGATCAGAAGTCAAAATAATCAAAGTATCTTCATACATGTCTAATTCCTTTAACTTAGCAATCAATCTCCCAAAATGATTGTCCGTCATAGTAACTAAAGCTGCATAGCGTTGTTGAATATATTCAACAGCCTCACAAGGTACATCCACTTTCCCATAGATAGGCGTTTCAAAAAAGGGCCCTTCATAGGCTGAATTGTAAATATTCATATACTGATCTGGAACATCAAAAGGTTCATGGGGATCAAAGACTTCTACTTGCAAATAAAAGTCCGTTTCTCCTTTATTCTCCTCTAACCAATCACAGGCGGAGCGAAAAGTACGTGGTGTTGGATAGGCTTCTTCATCATTAATCCATTTTTCTCTATTCGCCTGGTATTGTTTTCTCAAACGGCCATAATACTGCTCTGGCATCCATTCTGGATCACGAATTTTTGAAACCCACGGATCACCTTCTTGTCCTCGATGAAAATCCCAAGTTGTGAATTGATTGATATATCCTTCCCCTCCCAAACGAAAATAATGGGTATGGTCAGTAGTCAAATGCGAATAGATATCGTTTTCTTGCAACAATTTAGGAAATGTAATATCAAAAGGCTCGATAGGTCCCCAAGACCGCTCTAAAAAATTTAAACGTCCAGTCATAATGTCTCGTCTGGCAGGCATACATGGAGTTGAACCAATATAATGATTGTCAAATACTAGCGAATCTGCAGCAAAAGCATCGATATTTGGTGTCTTTACTTTGGTACGCGGATTATACGCCGACAATACATCTTTACGTAGCGTATCCATCAAAACTAAAATTGTCCTCATTTTAAAACCACCAACTTAAACTAATATTCCAAAAGCTGATAAAACGATAGCCGCGAAAATAATTATAAAAATCAAAGCAACTACATGTTTGCCATTCCATTTTTTAAAAAGATACAAACACAACAAAGTCATCAGCATTGGTAAGAGATTCGGTATAACTTTATCTAACATTTCTTGAACTTTAATAGCACTGTCCCCTTTACCATACTGTAATCCCAGATTCATCTGTACAGTAGATGCAATTAAAGCTCCCGTTACCATGACACCTAAAACATTGGCAGAAGTACTTATTCGATCTAAAATTTTCTTGCCATTGGAAGACATTAATAAATCCCGGCCTTTCGAATACCCTAAATGAACCCCATAGTATTTCAATGGAAAATAAAGTATGTTAATCATTAAGAACATTAGAATGGGACCTAAAAAATTCTTCTCAACAGCAAATGAAGCACCAATACTACCAGCAATAGGAAACCAAGTAAAATTCAATAAACTGTCTCCAAGCCCGGCCAACGGTCCCATTAAACTTGTTTTTACAGCAATTACGGTTTCTTTCTCATCTTCTTCTGTGCTTTCTTCTAAAGCGGCTGTTACTCCTAAAATAAACGGAATTAACACCGGATGGCTATTAAAAAATTCTAAATGACGAGCATACGCTGCAATTCGTTCTTCTTTAGAACGATTTTTATATAATCGCTTTAAAATGGGAGACATCCCAAACAAGGTGCCTAAGCTCTGCATACGTTCATAATTATGAGAAAATTGAATCAATTGCGAACGCCAGAACACTTTATTCAAATCTTTCTTTGTAATTTTATTTCCCATTAAAGGTCGTACCCCCCCCCATCATCTTCAGCTACTGTAACTGTTGTTGCACTATCAGTACTTTTTCCTTGATCATCAGAACTTTGGTTCATGATAATGTCGTAAACAGCGGCTGCACATAAAGCAAATAAGGCAATAGCAATAGTTGGTAATTGTAAAAAAGTTGCCAATGTGAATCCCAATATTAAGAAAATCCACATATTTTTTTTCATCATCATAGACAATAGCATCGCCAACCCAACTGCAGGAATAATCTTAGACGCAATAGTTAACCCTGTCATAACAAACTCAGGAATTACATCTAATACTGTCTCGATAGCAGGTGCACCTAAAAAAACGGCCATAAATACTGGAATTGCGCGACTTAGGAAAAAGAAACAGCCTCCAAGATATTGGAGTAGATCAATTTTTCCAAATTCCCCAGCTTGAATTAATTTATCTGCACTATGGACCAAAGTAACATTCGTGGTCATGATAACCATACTCAGTTGTTGAACTAATAAAGCTACTGGGATTGCCACTGCTACACCGGCAGCTTCGCTTCCACCTGACATGATTCCAATTGCTACACCGGCCACAGCACCAGAAATTACATCTGGTGGCTGGTAAGCTCCTACATTGTTAGTTCCCAGCCACATCAGTTCTAACGTTCCGGCAATTATCAAGCCTTCCACAGGTGCACCAAGGATAAAACCTACAACTACCCCAGCCAGCAATGGCTTTCGAAATCCTAAATGCGGCCCAAACTGGTCTAGGGCACAAATACCGGCCCATAATGCAATCAGTAATGATTGAAAAAACATTCGATCGCCCCTTTCTTAACAGATTGGATTATTTTTCCAAAGTCCCATAGTCTACTCGTGGGTCTTTTGGTACCATTTGAACATTGATGTGAATCCCTTTATCCATCAATTTTTTGAAAGCTTCATCTTCTGCATCTGTGACAGAGATAGCTTTAGATAAGCGCCTGCGTGTTTCGTTAAAGCGCATACCTCCAGCATTCACTTCAGAGATTTGCAGCCCTTCATTGACAAGCCTTAAAATATCAATTGGATTTGTAAATAATAGCATCGTTCGTTTCTTAATCTCTGTCTTCTTCAAAACTCCGGCAAATTGATCCACACCAAATATCATCACCTTAACTCCAACAGGTACCGCATAGTTTGCTACTGATTGGGCAATGGGATCATTGCGAGTCTTGTCATCAATAATTAAAATTTGTTCAATTTCATAATTACGTGTCCATGTTGTTGCAACTTGTCCATGGATCAGACGGTCGTCAATTCTAACTAACTCGATTGCCATAATTGTTTCCTCCTTGATTAATCTCAAATTTCATGATTCAATAATCCGTAACCTTTTTACTTACAGATCCATTGTTTCTGTTGTTTTAACTGCCGGGGGTGTTTCCAAGATTGTTTGTCCTTTGCTATAAGCAATCTTAACGATTTCTAATAGTTCTGGAGCAGGTAAATTTTTGGCCATGAAAGCTTCAATCAAAACTGGTAAATTAAAACCTGTCACAACTTCAACCGAAGGCTTTCTAGCTTTGAAACGCAAGCTAGCATTAGAAGGTGTTCCTCCTAGAATATCGCAAAAAATCATCAAGTCATGCGAACCAAAATATTCATAGACTTCTGAGATAGCCTTTTCCATACTTTCTAATGTTGTATCATGCGTAACAGATAAGGTCCGGACATTTTCTTGTTTTCCCATAATCATTTCTGCACTTATTACTGCGGCTTCTGCCATAGGACCATGACTAATCAGTAAAAAATTCATTTGCTCTCTCCATTCATATTATTTTTTTCACAATCAAATGATAGCGTTTTCGAACAAATAAGTCAACATTTTTTGTGCTTTTTTTGAGATTTGTGTTAATTAATTGTTTGTTTATTAACAAAATACTGTTTTTATTGTTCTTTGATTACTTATTCTCTTTATATTTTGGTAGAAATATGTTAGTCTTGTAAAGAAAGTTAGATTTATTTAGTATAATACTTTTAATAGGTAAGTAGTTAATCATTAATACTAATTGTTTGAGGAGGTATAATGAAAAAGAGAGAACGTTTACAGTTGATTACTACTTTAATCAACGATCGCGGGGAAGTCTCTGTAACTGAATTGGAAAACGAGCTACGTGTTTCACAAATGACGATTCGTCGAGACTTGGATACTTTAGATGAACGAGGCTTAATTATTCGTACTCATGGTGGAGCCATTAGTCTTACTTTTGGTCAAAATCGACAACTAGATTATTCCCAACGCATGGAATTGCATTTAAAAGAAAAATTGGCTGTTGCAAAAGCTGCTGCCACACAAGTCCAAGATAATGATATTATTTTTCTTGGACCAGGAACCACCATTGAATTAATGGTAGATTTCATTACAGCACAAAATGTTCAGGTTGTAACTTCTAGCAATACTGTTTTTGATCGCATTCGAAAAACTGACCGTCGTTTCCAAGTTATCATTACTGGGGGGAGTTATGATCCAGACACTGGATCTTTCAACGGACCGCTGTCGTATGCTACAGTAGCAAAATTACAATTTGACAAAGCTTTTATCGGCGTTAATGGAATTAATAACTTTTCCGTCTCTAACTATAATATTGAGGCGGGCGAGCTTCAGAACATGGTTTTACTGAATTCTTCCAAACGGTTTATTGTTTCAGATATGCATAAATTCAATACACGTGCTTTCTTTGATTTTTATACTTTACATCCTGGCGATTACATTGTAACTAACAATCAACTAACTGACTCTGTAAAAAAAGAATATGCGAAATTAATTGATTTCATATTCACCACAGAAACTGTTGAATAACAATTCATAACAGTTTCTGTGTACCCCTTTTAATACTATTAAAAAAACTACTCTGTCTCAATAGAACTGGCTCTTCGTCAATGAGTGTTGGTGAAGAAATTCAATAGATAATGGCTCTTTGTCAAATAGGACTTAGAGCCTTTCCTTCCAGTGATTTCATAAGACCAACACGATTGATTTTTCAATACCATCTTGATTAAATTTCGCATAGTATGCTATTCTTATGTGCAATAAAAGAGTAGCGAGTTTCCTTGAAAGACTTCCCCAAGCTTCTGGAACCGGCTACTCTTTTTCTGGAGTGATGTTGTTTATAACATCTATATACTATATGCTACATAGAACCCTTGTTTTTTGCAACTAATCGCTAATCGTTTTTTACTCTTCTTAACGTTACTTATTTTAATCAATATAATTAGTAATTCACCATTGATTTTTGATAACATTTTATCTAAAAACCAAAATTTTCGCGACTTTAGTTGTTTAGATGAACCTGCTCGATTGAAGAATAGCTCTGACTTTTCAATCAACATGTATTAAGCCTATGCATATGAATCAATTACTCTTCCGTGATTAAGTTTCACAATACGATCGCCTTCCTTAGCAACTGTCTCATCATGTGTCACTACAATAATGGTCGAGCCTTGGTTATGTGCTTTACGTAGTAAGCTTAAGACAATTTTTTCATTTTCTTCATCCAAATTACCAGTTGGCTCATCCGCCAAAATTAGACGCGGAGAATTAATAATTGCGCGAGCAAAACAAACCCTTTGCTGCTCACCACCAGATAATTGTTTTGGAAAATGGTACATGCGATTCTCTAATCCAACAGATTTCATGGTTTCAATGACCTCTTTTTTATCAACAATGCTATGATAATATTGAGCGAGCATCACATTCTCAAGAGCATTTAAATAGGGAACCAAATGAAATTGTTGAAAAACAAAACCAATCTTATCCCGACGAATAGCAGTTAATTCTTTAGGCTTTAATTGGGTTATTTCTTGATTGTCAAAAATAATCGTTCCTTCACTAGCATTGCTGATACAACCAATTATGTTTAACAACGTACTTTTCCCTGATCCAGAGGACCCTACAATAGACACCCACTCCTTCTCGTAAACATCAAAATTAATTTTTGATAACGCATAAACATCTTTATATATTTTAGATACGTTCTTCATTTCCAGAATCTTTTTCACTATTATTCCCCCTTTAATACCTGCTCAATAGTTATTTTTTTTATCTTTCTTAGAGGAATTAATGTAGAAAAAAAGCTAATACACATCATTACACCTAGGACTAATAAAAAAACCCACCAATACAAGTGACTTTCTCTTAGAAAAAATGTTGCCGACACCCATTTTGTTCCCAAAATCCCACCAATAAACCCTAGTACATAGCCAATGCATGAAATTAATAGATTCTCACGCATAAACTCTTGGTAAATCATTGTTTCAAAAGCCCCTAGTGTTTTTTTCAAACTGATTTCTTTCCAACGCTCAGAAATCATTGCATAAGATGTGGTGAATAAAATTAATGACACTAATAAAGCCACAAAAATCACAATAACTAAAAACAAACGCGCAATTTTTTTAAACACTTTATCTTGCGCCTCACTAATTCGACTTGCTAAACGCGCTTCAATAGTGCCAAATTTTTTATTGATTGTTTGACTTAACTGAGTGAGCTCATCTTTGTTTCCTTCTAAGTTTGCCTCAACCACATCCACTTCTCCCATCTGACCAAATAACTGATTACCACCAGACCAGTTCATAAAAAGGCTGTTTTCTTCGTTTCCTCCAGTAGTAACAATCCCACTTACAACGAAATTATCTGACTTTAATCGGGAATCCATATCTGTTTTATCTAAAATAGTCTGTAATTTAATAATGCTACCTACCTTAATTTCACTAAACTCAGCAATTTCTTTACCAATTAACAAATCATGGCTGGCTTTAGGCCACTTTCCCTCTACCCTCCAAGAAGTATTGTTCGCTTTTACTTGATTTATATCTGTTAAACTTAGTAAATAAGGCTGTTGGTTTAACGTAACTGTTTCATAATGGTACGGTGCCAAACCAACCAATTTCTCATCACCAATGGTTTTTAACAAACTATCGACATCTTTTAAAGTCAAGGGACGTTTTGCGTCTTTTGATACAAAAATCATATTAGCACCATACGATCGAAAGGCACCAGAAAATTGATTAGGAATATCAAAATATAATGTTAGCAAGCTGAAAATAATTGCTGTTCCAATAATCAAAGATAACAAAGAAACTAAAAAACGTCCTCTTCGATTAAAAATAGCCTTAACAAGCAACTTTCTCCTCATGTTCATTGAACTTAGCTCCTTCCATGTAGCACATCTGCTGGGTTAAAAGTCCGTAAATAATGAATCATTGGAATACTACCAATCACAGAAATAAACAAAATTAGCCCAATCGTTAAAGGAACCGAATAAATTGAAAACGGAACTCCCGAACCAAAGACAATATGCCCAATAATTTGTGTTACGCCTTGCCCTAAAATAAAACCAATCACACCTGCCACACAATTGATCAAAAAAATACTTGAAAGTAATTCCCAACAAAGCATGCCCATTGTAATACCAAGAGCTTCCTTCAGACCAACTTCAATATTTCGTGACATTAATGTAACGGATACTAGATTAGCCGCCCCAACTGCTGCACCTAGAACACTAATAATTGAAACGAAAATCAGAAGTAGCTTATTTTTCTCTAAAACTTTTCCTTCTGACTCAGCAATTCTTCTGACGGGTTTTGCAACCACATCTGGCATCACTTCTTGGATTTGATACGCAATGGAGCTAGCGTAAGCTGTGCAATACCAAATTTCCCTTTCCTTCACTGTTAATTGATTAGGATTAATTGCCGCTTTTTTGGCCAATTCATTATCTGGTGTCGTTAATGCGCTTACATCAAATTTAGAAACTTTGCCTGTATTACCAGACAATTGCTGAGCAACCCTTAAATTGACAAAAAGGCGTTGGTCATCCCCCTCACCAGAATGAAAAATCCCCTTGATTTCGAGCTTTTTTTCAGTTCCTATACCTTTCAAAACAATTATATCGCCAATTTGCCAATTTTTATTTTTAGCTATACCTTCACCAACTAGGAGTCCTGTAAGATCGTTATCTTTTAACCAGGTTCCTTCTATCGCCCACCATTTTTTTATTTTTGGAAGGCCTGTTACCATCGTATCATTATTGGTAAGCGTCAATTTTTTATTAAACCAAGTACCAACCATTTCTACCGGTTGATGAGTTTGATCTATTTGTACTGAGGTTATTAAGTAAGGAGCAATATCCAAAATATTAAATCCCCAAAACATAGATTTTACCTTTATAATATCTTTTTCATTAATAAAACTGTCCCTTTGTTTCATATGTTTCTTGGTTCCATATAAATCGCTAATAATTTCTGTAGTTTTTGGTGTTACCTCGATGTTAGCCCCATAACTTTTTAATTCCAAATTTATTTTCTCTTGAATACCAAGCATGGTTGACAGCATAGAGACCGATAGAGTGATACCAATAATGGTAGTCACACCTATCAGCAAGGAATGTCTCTTATTTCTGAAAATAGAGTGTATCATTATTTTTATTAAGAACATCTCCTTGCCTCCTTTCAATAAATATATTCTAAAATGATTATCTTTCTTGCTTGCTCTTATTAAAAGCAATAAGTAACAAAATTCTTTGCAGAATACGTTTCAATATTCGTGATTTCTCATTTTTAATAGAGCAAAAAAAGAACTGGCAACGAGAACCTTCTAGCCACACCTATGACATCCATGTAAAAAACTAGCACCCAAGAGATTATTAATACTCCTAACGTGCTAGTTGTTTCGATTATGGTACGATTTTGGATACTGTAAAATATAGGTGCCATCTTTCCAAAATCAGTCATCCTATGCTTCAAGATTTTCACTTAAAATATAAAGAGGAAACCAAAACAACAACACAAATATCTATCTTAACTATGAGAAGCTTTCCGCAATTAATGATAAACTACCATGAAACTCACCAGCCTAATCAGACACAACATTAAAATTGTTTACAGGAGGGAGCTGCAATACTGTTAACATGAATCTTTTTTGAAATTGGTCATTGTCAGATTTTGTTCAGTCCCCCCTCAAAGTTTACCAATTAATGTTATTAGGCTATTTAAAAGTTGTTTCATGTTTGCTCAAATCATTCTCATGAACAATTATTTTTTGTTTATTTATGTCATACGCCAAAGGAATTGGATTACACCCTCCCTTAAAACCAATCGTGGCTTTGTTCATAACTACATCACAAAGTTTACAAACAATTGTATCCCCTCGTTGAATATATCCACTAGCTCCACAAATTTCACACGCATCTAGTCCCACACCGTAAGCTCCTTCGCTTTTTTGTATCACAATAAATCTAATTGGAATTCCGCTTTCTGTAATATACTCATAACGATGTAAATCCCCATCTGAAACTTTAGATAAAGGAATAATAATATCACTACCTTCGATTTCATAAGGTTCTGGTTCTGATAAAGTTTCTTCCTGTGTTGTCGCTCTTTTTAAAATTGTTGTACTTAGCAAAACTAAAAACATCATCATAACCAAAAAAATTAGAGCTCGTCGGTTTTTTCGATCCAAAGCGATGACTTTCCTTCTTTCTGCAGCAGTCATATTGTCTACATACAGTGGCTGCGTTCTCTTCTTTTTATTTAAACTTATGCAAAAGAAAGATATCACTATCAACAAAGCATAAACCGACCACAATTGCTGATTTATTAACAAAGAAATTACTTGAAAAATGTATGGGCTCCCGTCGAGCAGTATAGTTTTTTGATACAACCAAAGCATCCCTAGTCCAAATTGTTGAAATAAAAAGACTATCAATATTAAATTTGAAAAAAAATTTTTTTCTTTATCCAACATAGTTGATACACTTTTTTTTAAACCAATTACCCAAAGCAAAATGAATAAAACTCCTAATAAATTGCCTGAGATTTCTAGCACTGAACTCTTTTCGAAAAGTTTGTGCTCATAAACCGAAATCTTTGAGACTGTGTCATATAGCTTTAGACTAGCTTGAACAATTGTTAACACTAAAATTCCAATTAAACTATATTTTTTTATTTGGTTGGACCTATTTTGCAATAGAAAACTTAAATAGAAAAGACATATGAGCAGGATTAACACCAAAGATAACAATTTTAAAAATTCGGATTTATTAAAAAAATTCGGAATACGAACAAACAAAATAACTAGAGAAGATAGTAATAACGCAGAAATTGTTGTCTGTTTTTTCAGTTTCTTTGATTGAATTAACTGATAAAAACAAAAAAGTACAGAGCTCAGCACCAAAAATGTTTGGATATATAGAATAAAGCTCTTAAACACTTCCACTTCCTCCTTATAAACTTTAGCATAATAATAAAAATGACTTACGATTTTACTTCAATTAGGTATATGGAAATGCCAGAAATCAAAACATTATCAAGTATTAAACATGCTCTGCAAAGAATGCTTTAACAATGCAATAGAGCATTCCTTATTGACCGTAATTTTATCCTGATAGATAAATAATTACCTTTCTTAATTAAGAAGTATTACCACTTGGGGCCCTCCCAATCAAAGAGCCATTCTGTTTCAATAGGAGTTGTCCAAAATTTACCATTTACACCAGTTTCTTTATCTACATGAAGTAAGTATTCATTCCCTGGAGCACTGATTACAAATTTCACTTTATACGTACCTAACCCCTCCTCAAATTTAACATTCGATCCATAGTGAGGGCCATCAGAAGCATTCATTGGCATAAAAGCTACTTCCTGAACTACATCACTACCTTCTTTTTGAATAATTGCTTTGACACCTAATCCAGGAACAAATTCATCTTTTCCGTAACCTAGCATCTCAGCACCTTCTTGCGTAGCAGTAATATCCGCCTCAATATGCGCATCAGCATCAGCTTTGGCAAGACTATTCCCTTCTGGTTCCATATCTACTGGCTGAAAATACACAGCTGCAATATGCAATGGTCCTTTTTCAACAGAATCACCAATATCAAATTCTTCAAATCCAGCTACATCTTTAGGTGATGCCACTTCAGAATCATCACTCTTTAAATCATGTTCTTCCATAGTACTTTCATTTACTATAGTCATCTTCTCCTCACTCATATTTGTTACTTTCTCTACTGTTTTACAACCACTCAGAGTGAAAAATAATAGCAACATACATGCGGTTAAATAAAAATAATTTTTTCTATAATCTTTCATTTTTTCCCCCACCTTTAGTAGATTTAATAAACATCATTATAGTAATAACCAGCAAAATAAGTTGTGGTATAAGCGACTCATACATATCATAGATTCCAAAAAAATCAACACTAAATCCATTCATCCATGGAACAAACGTTTGCGTGACCACGTCAGCCTCTTGCAATTCCGATACCCCCTTCCCTAAAAATGAAAAACACATAATAAACATCAAAATGCTAGTTCCATAAAAAAATGGTTTTACTGGCAGTCTTACACTGAATTTTGTAACTAAAACAAACACAAAAAGCAGAATGAGAACTGCTAAACCTAACCCATACCAAATATACTGCCTATTCTCTCTTACAGTAGTTTGAAGTCCCTGAAAGAATAAAATTAACTCTGCCCCTTCTCTTGCCACGGCTAAAAATGCTGAAAATATTAACGCTCCTTGTGAACCCGTTGAAACAGAGATTTGTGCCTTTTGAGAAACATATTTATTCCAATTTTCAATTGATGATTTCGACAACATCCAATTGCTCATATAAAACAAAACAGCTACGGCTAAAAACATAGTGATACCTTCAAATAATTCTTGTGCCCTTCCACTTACTACATCTCCTAAAAATTGTGCAGTATAGGTGAAAATAATTGCTAAAATAACACTAAAAACAACGCCTAATCCTGTTCCTACATAAACTTTCTTCACTAATTCTCCATTATTAGTTTTTACTAGATAGGCAATAATTGCAGAAATGACTAGAATCGCTTCCAATCCTTCTCTTAGCGTTAGTCCAAACGAAGAAATAAAAACAACAGAGCTATTATTAACATTTTTCCTTGCTTGAGTTGAAGTTTTTTCTCCGTTGAAATTGTCTAACTTAGTGGCATCTTCCAAAAGATTAATTTTTAACTCTTTGATCGTATCGCTTAACTCTTCCTCGTTTCCTCGTTCCACACTCAAGCGTTTAGACAAATGAAACAAAGCTTCGATATTTTTTACCCTCCTTCCAGAGATATGTGTTTTAACGGTTTTTTCGAACCCCAACTTCTCATAAAACTTGAAATAAGCAGTGTTAATATCTTCTTTAGCTTGGACCATATCTCCGGAAAAGTAACTTTTCACAGCTTTATCCAAATAAATATTCATTTCCGTGGCAACTTCAGTCCAATTTTCATAAGATTCTGCAAAAACTTGCTGATTAAATGTAAGCGATGACAACAAAAGCAAACACAAAACTATCTTTTTCATGTGTCTCTTTCCTCCTCGTATATTAACTCCCACCCTGTAGGATGATTTTACACGTATGCAAACAATATAAATTAGCAATCTTGTTAATGAAAATTCTCTTGAGCATGGACACTGAAAACGCTATTCTTACTTCAAAATAGATACAGTAAATTCAAAAGTTCTAAAGATTCAACCAATCTGATGATGTAAGTCTTATTATATTGGCATTAAACACATAAATCCACATATTCGGGAAAATATGAAATGCTACAGATTCAAAACACTATCTCCTCATTATGTCCGAAAAAGTAACCATAATATGTATTGGCATGATTTAACAACTTTAGACCCTAAACAATTGAGAATTATTCTCAATGCTAATAATACTATAACATTTAATTTTTTTCTACCCAGTATTTCTATTACAAGATGGTTAAATGCATTTACTGTTCAACTTCTTTACTAATCAGCTTTTCAGAATTATAATATTCTAGTATAGAGATTCTGTTGTTCAGCTATCTATTCCTATCTGTTGCTACATAATAATTAACTGAGGTGTGAGAGATTAATGGACAAGAAAAAAAGGAAACAGTGGCAAAAAGAAATTAGGATAAAAATAATGAATTTAATGGATGCTAATCCAGATTGGATGACGCGCAGTAGTGATGATTGTGTTGTACAGAGAATTAAAGAACTTCGTATAGCACTTGAATGTGTAGGAAAACTATACTCACGCTCTATGGATAAGTAAATTGATGGATTTTATTTAATAATTAACTGTTTTAAACATATCAATTGAACTCATTATATAGATAGGGGTGATAATCATGGAAAACACTCTTATTATTGCTTTCTCGCTTATTCCTGTAACTATATTTATATATTTCTTAATTAAGGATTTAAACCTCTTGGGTGATAATCATAAAAATCGTAAGAAAAAGTGATGCTAAAACTTAGGTTTATAAAAATGACTGCTTTTCTTAACAAAAGACATTAATTAGGTCAGACTGATATTGTAATAATCCAAAACAGCAGCCTCTGCAGAAATGAATTTATCATTTATTTCTTAATCACTCCCCAATGAAATATTCCAAACTTTTATGTCTGATTTTATGAACACTTCATTTGGAAAAAAGAACTAAGAAATCACTCAATTGTTTTGAGTATTTTTTAGCTCTTAAAGATTAATAGTTGGTGTAGTTGCCAAAAACCTTATCCATCATCGTTTCTATACTAGCGTTTGTCATCAAAAGATTACAACGGATACAACAGAATTTAAATATTTCGAAGTAAACACTATCATTCGTCAGAAAAAACTTTATTTAGATCCATTTATGGATCTATTCAACAGTAAAATCCTCTCGTATAGAATCTCTGAAAAACCAATGCGGTAGCTGTCATGGAAGATTTAGAAGAAGTGATCGAATTTTGTGAACTACTCACCACTGTACTTCAAAGCATTCAAAGCATTAGCATAAGCTAAGGTTTGACTAGGTTTCTCTGCCAAAATAACTATACTTATTTGTATATTCACCTCACTTGGCCCTGCCATCTTTTCTTTTTTATTTTTAAATTACTGCTTTTGGTTGAGGGTACTTACTTATGCACAAACATATTTCATAAGACAATCTTCTTCCATTTACGAATCTTAGTTCTAAAATTTGTAAATGGTGCTACGCTATTAATATGAATCCACTTGTACAAGGGCCATTTGGCTTTCGTCGTTGCCCACTTCCGTTGTTCAGGTTCAAACAGCTCTTTATCATTTAACATTTCTATCCAAGTACATAATTCAATCACTTTTTTATTTAATTGTGTAATTTGTTCAGCCAAAGTTTTTGTTCCATATGCTTCATAAAACGATTGATAAAGTCCACCTAAATTGTTCCATTTATAACCTTCTGCAGGTGTTTGAACCTCAATTCCTGCCTTCTCTTTTTCTTCCCACCCTAATAATAAGGTTAACCAGCCCAATTGATAAGATAAGTTTTCAGAAGGTGTTTTATCAACTTCTTCAATCCGCTTATTTTTCAACTCTTCTGGAATGGTCTCGAATTCAGTAATATATTTTTGGTAACGTTGTTTGACTTCTGCAATCAATTCCTTCCGGAATTTGTTTCGTTATTGCGTGATTTCTCAGAGTACAATGGATGTATGGAAAGGATCCAACGGGAATTTACTACTCTCTCCTGTAGCTTTGTCTACCCAAATAAGTCTGTTACCCGAACCACTGTTATCACTACCAACTCATTAGCTGGGCTTTGTGACCTGTTCCCGCTAACTCGTGGATGAATACTTTCCCCTTAACTGTTGTGTCAACATCATATACTTCTTCTAATTCAGGTTTCCCGATATATGGATTCGTGTCTCCGCTCTCTTCTTTATCGTCAGGGTTTCCATCACCATCAATATCTTGCAAATAATAATAACCTGTTCCATAAGTGTTCTGGATTAATTTTTTATTCGTATCCGACAACCAAGAATCAAAGATGAAATCTTCACCAAATGGTTTATTTTCTTCAACTTGTGCTGTTGCTTTCATATCTTCTAAGATTTCATCTAATGGCTTAGTCAATTGTAAAACATATCGAATAACGACTGGACGTGGACTTGCATTAGCAAAATCGATAAGTTTAGTCAAATCATTATCAGTAATTGATCCTACACCATAATTTTCATGATCCTTACGTCGTTCAATTGATAAATCAGCCACTTTTGTTCCGGATTCAAACGAAACATCATATGTTACTTTGTCAGACTGAACCATGTGCATCTGTATACCCGCTACATATGGAACTAATCGTTCATCAATTTTGTAATTAGCATACCAAGGCGTGCCCTTTGCGGAAGATGAATATGAGAAATTATAATTTTTCGTTAACTTATGATCTAAGATTATAGCTCCATTAGCACCTGTGGATCCTGAACCATCTTTTGTTTGAGTATTAGGTTTCTCATATTTTGCACTTACTGATCCATGTTTAAACTGGTCAGGATTATTTTCAGATACATCTAAGCTATTATAGAAATCATCTGAATCTGTTAAAAAGTAGCCCGTACTATCAATACCCGGTACAATTTTATCATCGTCTTGATGACTTACCAAGTAGATTTGATACATTAAACGATCGGTCTTGGGATTGTCTATGCCTATCTCTTTAAAAATTTCATCTAGGCTCTTTTCAAACGTAATTACCCCATTAGGAGCGGTTTGCGTATCGGTTGTTTCTGCCCCAGCAAATAATCCATCACTTGCACGAATATAATTGACCTTCCAAATATTTGTAGGTCTACCCAGCGAATCATTAATTCTTACAAAGGTCCGTCTAGAAGATCCAATTCCTTTCTTTGGATCGACCTGAATTTTTTCTACATATTTAGCTAATCGTTCATCTAATTGAAGACGGATTTCCCAGTTTTTAGTTGATGCTGCAATATCATGTTTTCCGTAAACTTCAAATCCAATTGTATTGCCTTTTAGTGTGTCTCCAGTTAGTTCTTGAGGATTAAATTGTAAATCCGAAAAGTTATAATTTTTCGTATAACCAGGATTCTCCTGAAAAGTATTCCCCGAAGCTACTTTGTCACCTACTTGTACGGAGCTTATCGCTGTTTCAAGTGGGCTGCTTGGAGAAATTTCATCTTGTGCTTGAACTAGTTCAGTTGTTCCCAAGACAAGACCAACACCAATCAAAACAGATGCAACCCCAACACTTAATTTTTTGATACTGTACTTCAATACTCGTTTCTTTGTTTTTTCTAGAAATACTCTCTTATTATTCTTGCTAACCATTATTCAAATCAACTCCCTTAATAATTACTTTCCTAGTAAGAATAAAAGATAAATCTGATACGTATTATTCACAGAATAGGAATCTTACTAACCTTATGTTAACTAATTTACTTAGAGAATTTCATGCACATTACAACAAAAAAGTACATTTCTTCATGTTTTTTTCGGATATTTGTGCTTTTTAACCATTCAGCAGCTGAAAACATATAAAAAGATATGTATGTATTCTTTCTGAAATTAAGTTCATTTCTATGCGATGAAGCATGTTTTCAAAATATTACCCTTTCTTAGATTAAACTTCAGAGTATTCAAATAACGGAATAAGGAGCCTTATCCCGCATTACTGAATGAGACTGTGACATAAGTAAAAAGGTGACTTCAAATTCCTTCTTCGGAATTTGAAATCACCTTCTTTATAATTATAAAGTATCGGTTTCACAGCATTTCTGAATGATTCCTAGAATCTTAAACGAATGATTGGAGTTATCAACATTTTTTCACTCGTTTTTAGCGAAACAAAAAATGACATTTGTCACAGCCTCATTAAATTATTGATTCTTTTTCTTTATAATTGAATTGTCCATATTTAAAGTGTCTAGTACTCTACATGAATAATTAATTGCTTTCACTCAAATACTTATAATCTATTAACTTGTAGTTGTTTAACTTTTCTGAAAAAGTTAGACCCACGTAATAATCTTCCCAGCTTTCTCTTTCAATTAACTGATCCAATTTTTGATAATCCATAAATTCATCATGTATCAAAAAGAATAAATAACTTGATATTTTAGCATCTAGCTTAATCAGATTAAATAATGTTTGTTTAAAATTGCTACCATTAATATGACTGATAGATTCTCTAGCTTCTTCACATAAACTTTTTACTTTATTAATTACTACTTTGTCATATTCATTTAACACACTATTATTACCATTACTTAGACGCTCAGATTCTACGAAACAACTCAAATCAGAAATTTCCCAAAAAAATTTTTTGTTAAAATCCAATTTCCTCAACTCCTCCAAACTACGTAAATGATATAGTCTCATAATAAAATAAAACCTCTCAGCTAATGTTGTTGAAATTGTCCACTAAACCTAATTGATATTGCTTAGGAGATACACCTGCGTACTTTTTGAATACTCTCGAAAAGTGTGAAGAATCTGAAAATCCTAAACCTAAAGAAACTTCACTGATAGTATGGTTTGATTTCAACATTATTTTAGCCGTAGAAATTTTTCGCTTAGAGATATAATTATAAATCGTAATATGCATTTCATTCTTAAAGCTTTCTCTTAATTTAGTTTCACTTACAGAAAAATAATTAGCTATTTCCTTTACAGTAATTCTTTTATAGATATTTAAGCCGATGAATTGAACGACAGAAGAAATTAAGGGAGAAAGATGCTCTATCTTAGTTTTTCCGATTTCCTTAGTATAATAAACAATCCCAGAATCCCTCACTTTTAAGACCTCAGGTAACGATACAGCTAATTCGTTTTCTTGTATCAAAGCATCTCTACTTTGATACGCTTCTATTATATCCATTCCTAATGTTATAGACGTTTGTGCTAACTTTTCAAAAACAATGATAGAATAATTTTTTTCAGACCGAATCGTATCTCCACTAACACTTGGAATTATTCCATTACTCAGATTAAAAACCATGTTTTCTAAATTTCGAATATCTCCATTTTTAACATATTCCAGTATTTTATTTTCATAAAGAAACAGATATATTTCTGGATCGTAATTTTGTGATAACAGATTATCTATTTTGATTTGCTCGATAGTTTTACTTAGATTTTCTGTATATTCAATTAACGGTTCATGGAATAGATCTTCTATTTTTCCAGTAAAAAAATAATGAACTAAAATCAGAATATCTCGAATGTCTCCTAAAGAATACAAAGTCAAATTTTGCAATGAATTATAGAGTCGTTCTCTATCAGCCATTGCAACATTCAAATTGTTCATTTTTAGTTTAAAAAAAACTTTATCAATATTATTTGCTCTAAATGGACCAAATAAGTAATATCTGGTTTTAAACATGTATAGAAGAAACATCTCATTAAAATCACCAGTAAAGAAATGGAAATCTTTAGTTTTTTTAATATTATCAGTTAGTAACTTTTTATAATCATAAAAAAAATAAGTAGTTCTATCTGAGCGATACTCTTTTATAATACTGAATTCGGAATTAAAAACCACGATAGGTAACTTTAAACAAACATGAAGAGACTTTAATAAGACTTCTTTATCTGAAAACACTTTTGTTTCTCTCTTTCCTTTCTACATCATTAAATAGTATTTTATACGTTATCTAAAATACTATTCCTCTGTCAAAATAAGCTAACTTACTTCATTATAAAATATCCACTTATCGCTTTCATGTATATTCCACCGTAAAAAGTACATTTTATCACCGAGAACTCATCATTTTTCATCATGATGAATACTATTTACATATATCTAGTTCAAAGACAATAATTATTATGATCCGTTATTATCTAAGCACTATACAGATAATAGGAATTTTTCGTTTCTAAATATTCCAATTTGGGAATCCAATAAAAATTTTCGTTCAAATACGTGTCTATTCGAACTCTTTTCTAGTTGTTAATTATGAAGGGGGAAGAAATAAAAAATACAATCTATACACGAATAAGAATATTATCCAAAAGGAGGTTTTAGAAAAGATTTATTATACGTAAAAAGCTCAAGACATTTTCTTAGCCATAAGGACATGTTTGATATTTAAGAAGATATATGAATTTTCTTTTCTAAGTATAAAGATAACTATCCATTATCAACTAAAAAAACATTTTTGAAAATAAACATCAGCAGTCCTATCAATGCATGTGAGCTTATAGAAGTTATTCGCAGCGCAGCATAATTGCATTAGCTTCTTTTCGTGTTTTTTGCCTCTTTTCCCTTTAAATCTTAATGGAGGAGGTGTGCAATATGTCAGATAACGACGAACGCGTAAATGCCCAGTTGATTCGATTCTTTGAAAAGGTCATTTTGAACACCGCTAATACTTATTATAAAAAACAAGAAGAAATTCAAAAATATGAACAACTTGATCAACTCCCACCATATTTGTTTACTAAAGATACTATAAAATTTAAACAGCCGATTAATGTTTTAAATGTGACTCTCCTTGTTGAAGATATAAAATTAGCAAAAATCCTTCCCTTGTTGAAAGAACCTGAACAAATTTTTCTTATCGAAAAATTTATCTTTAATAAAACTGATAAAGAAATTGGAAAGGTTCTGGATATTACAAGACAGGGTGCGACAAATTTAAAACATCGACTTTACAAAAAAATTCAAAAAATGCTGGTTTAATATCTGCATAATAACTAATTTTGTATGCTTCTTTGCTCGTCCTCCTCCTTCCCAAAAAAATAAATAGATTATAAGTTCATGGGAAGAAGGTAAATTTATGAATACTTTAAAAGAAGATTTCATTTTAGCAAAGAATGGAAATGAAGAAGCAGTTGTGGCCATTCTCAAAAGATTTAGCGCTTTGGTCCATAAGCAATCCTGGAGAACTGGAAAATATGATCAAGATTGTTATCAAGAATGTATGCTTGCAATATATCTAGCTATCTCGAAATTCGAAATTAAAGAATAACTCAACTAAGGGAGTCTGTGACATAAGTAAAAAGATAGTTTCAAATTTCGAACAATAAATTTGAAGCCATCTTCTTTATAATTATAAAGTATCGATTTTACAGCGTTCTATAATGATTCATAGAATCCAAAACGAATGATTTTAATTATCAACGTTTTTTAATTCGTTTTTAGCTTAAAAATAACTTTTGTCACAGTCTCACTCCTAAAATTACTTTATTTATGTACGAAGTGGGCAGGAGGTCGAATCCAGAACTGGGCTATGGTACTTCAACGAGGACTTCTCCTCTAGAATTGAAAAGCATGCGATTTACCTTCCGTAACGACGGTAGATTTATTCAACTATGTGTCCAATCAAAATTTGTCTGATTTCAAAAATAGTCAAGAGAATTTTGGTTGTTAAAAACTCTTATCTATCAACTTCCACAGTTTAGTTGACAAACCCTGATACTAAGTTGGGCTATGATACACTTTTCTTGACTATCAGTTACGTTACCGGAAGGAATGAACTCTATTGAGAAAAACGTATGATCGTAAATTTAAACTAAAGATTTCACAGGATATTCTTGAGAAAAAAGTAACTACCAAGAAAATTGCTGAAGAATACAATATCTTTCGTCCAACAATTTCCCGATGGGTTTCAGAATATCGTCGATACGGGAAAAATGCTTTTGCTGGACAAGGAAAAAGATTACCTGATAAAGCAGATTTCTACATTCTTGAACAGGAAAATAAACGACTAAAAGAGGAAGACGAGTGTTCTACGAACACAAAGATCGATACGGATCTCCAGGGATCACTCAAAAACTTTACGATGAAGGAATCGAAATCAATAAACGTGTTGTAGCTGTTCTTATGCGTGAAATGAATTTATGCACAAGAGGATTTCATCGACGCAAATCTTCTCATGGTAGAGAAAAAACAATCAAAGAAATGGTAAAAAAATGTTGAATCGATAATTTGAACAGAACCAAATTGATGCTGTTTGGGTGACGGATATTACTTACATTCCATGTAATGACGGTCGCCTCTATTTGTCCACCTATATTGACTTAGCAACTCGTATTCTACGTTACTATATGGTGGATTCACACATGAAAAAAGAGATTGTCGTCCGTCCATTACAAATTTATTAAGGAGAATTGCCTACGGTAATTCATTCCGATAGAGGTAGCCAGCATCGGTCTTTTATTTATCAAGAGCTGTTGACCGACCACCACATCACACATTCAATGAGCCAAACTGGGACTCCTGTTGACAATGCAGTAATTGAAGCATTTCATCGATCAATCAAATGAGAATTAATCGACTCCAACAAATATAAAAGTAAAATAGAGATGAAGGTGTTAATCCAAGATTATTTAGAAGACTACTACCCAAACAAAAGAATCCATACAAAATTTATGATGACTCCTTGACAATTTGAAGCGAAGAAAATAAGGGATCTATAATATCTAGTGTTGGTGACGCCTTCTGTTGCCAATACTTTTTCTTTTTTTTAATAAACGCAAACAGACACCTTAAAATCCTTTAGAATAAAGTCGACAAAAACCATTCAAAGGAGTGTTTCAAGATGTCCTATTCAGAGTTTACCAAAGAGTTACTAGATATTCTAGACCTAAATCTTACTTTTCATGAGGATGCCTTTCGCAAAGAGCGAATCAATGACGAAACATGTTTTGCTTTTGATGTCACATTGACCTATCAACCGGAGGAATGCTTTCATCGCCACTATCAAAATGAGCAAACGATCATTAAATGGGGCTGGAAAAAAGTATCCATCTTATTGAATGATGTCAGTAACTACAAGACCATTCTGCGGATTAACAAACAGCGCTTCAAATGTAAACACTGTGGAAAGACTTTTTTAGCAGAAGATTCAGTTAGTGATCGTCGCTGCTCCATTGCTCGCAGAGTCAAACAAGCCATTCTTGAGCTATTAAGCGAACCTCTTTCTATGTCTTTGATCGCACGTATGAAGCACATTTCTCCGACCACTGTCATTCGAATACTTCGCAGCCTTCAGCCTAAAACCGTTTCTTTGAACCAGCTGTTACCAGAAGTGG
This sequence comes from Enterococcus sp. DIV0755b, assembly GCF_051713765.1. Taxonomy (NCBI): domain Bacteria; kingdom Bacillati; phylum Bacillota; class Bacilli; order Lactobacillales; family Enterococcaceae; genus Enterococcus; species Enterococcus sp. DIV0755b. Next base: position 2,515,449 of record NZ_JBIOQN010000001.1, read on the forward strand.
TGTGTTTCGATGAATTCAAATCAGTGAAAAATGTCTCGGGAGCCATGAGCTTTGTCATGATGGACGGCAAGACCCATCAACTGATTGATATTGTGGAAAATCGGCAACTCAATCCTTTACGCGACTATTTCTTGCGCTACCCTAGAAAAGTCCGTGAACAAGTACGTCTAGTGGTTTCAGATTTCTATACACCCTATCGCACATTGGTGAAAGAGTGTTTTCCGAATGCCCGAATCGTCGCCGATCGCTTTCATATTAGCCAACACATCGGTCGGGCCTTTACCAACCACCGAATTCAAGTAATGAAGACCTTTAAAAAAGGGGATCGTCGGTCGAAGCACTTAAAGAAATACTGGAGACTACTTCAAAAGAATGCGTGGGAATTGAAGGGCCAGAATCGCTACTGGCGTCCGTCATTTCGAGATCATCTGACAGAAGCGGAGATAGTCGATCGGCTATTATCTTATGATGACTCCTTAAAGCGAGGCTACGAAGTCTACCAGGATTTTCTTTCCGCTATCAGAAGACAAGCTGTTCCCAAATTCGTCGCGCTCCTAAAAGAAGACTACAAGGAGTTGCCAGAGCACTACCAACCAGTGTTCACGACCTTCAAGAAATATCGAACAGAAATCAAACGAGCGTTGCGCGTTCCCTATTCCAACGGCCCTATAGAATGTTTGAACAACCATATCAAAGTACTAAAACGAATTGCCTATGGCTTTAGAAATTTTCAAAACTACCGAGAACGAATCTTTTTATATCGAGGAAAATATTTCAAGAAAACTAAGAACACTACCCAACTGACTAAAGCCAGAACAACAACACGGCTAGACAAGATAGCTGTCTAGCCGTGTGAGTATCTCGATTATTCTATTGAATTTCTTCACCAACACTCATTGACGAAGAGCCAAAATAAGTAATCTAACCGACTGTTAACTAAACCATTGCAGGTCCCGTTAAAGATACTTGTGCCTGTTGTCACCGCTTCTTTTTCTTGTCCACAAGCGCTTAACACACTTAATAAAGCCCCTGCTATTATTAATAATAATATCTTTTTCTTATTAAAAACCTCCTCATCTATTTCCAGATTAGTAAATGTAGTAATCTGTGCTTTCTTTTTTCTCAATACTAATAACTAACTTATGGGGTAAACAAATACTCGTTTGACCGGGTTTTGAGATCCATCCAGTTCTAACCGCGATTTGATCAGGACTATTATCTTCTTTAACTCGAATTCTTCCATCTTTAATCTCAACAATATTATATTGTCCCTTCGCAGGATGATAATTCACGAGTTTATGATTGATCTTATCCAAATCGAAGCGATCCATTTCCTTGCCATCAATTCGAACGATGGCATATTTGATAGCATCTTCAGTTGTTTCATTCTCCTTTTCTATAGAGAATACAAATAAGGGAATAAAAGAGGTAATAATCAAAATGCCAATAATTATGACATCGCCTATCTTGACACCAGCTTTTCTTAAAAATTTCATTAACGATATCTGGCTAAACATATTAGAATTTTTCCATGGAAATGGTGAAATTTTTCGGAAATTATCTGCATTAAGAGAATCAGTTAAACAACCCTCAAGTTGTTCCTTAATACATTGTTGATCCATCTTCATACCAATTGCTCTTGTAATATTGCCAGGAAAATTTTTATCCGTAAGATGGGCAAATTTTTGTGCGTCAAGGAGTAACCGATTTCGATAGATAAAACTTGAGATACCATATTCTTCTGTTTCAGGAATATGATTTTGATAGCCAAGCTCTAACTCTTTGAACCAGCCCATTGAATAGGAAGTCTCATCTATATTAAAAAGATTTGTATTTAGAATTTTCGATAAGTCTACTTCACCTTTAATTGTCCTAATTATTTTGGCATTGGACTGTAACTTAGCAATTAGACCGTTAATTTTGTAAATCGTCTTGGTTGACACTAAGTCACTATTATTTAAAAGTAATATGTTACAACACTCGAATTGATCAATTAACAAGCCACGAATATCCTGTTCTTCTTCAACTACATTACCTTCAGCTTTTCTTTCCTGAATCTTTTCACCTGTTTCGAAATTATCCCAAAAACGTTTTACATCCACTACTATAATAATGGCACCAATCTCTAATCGTTGGGTCAAATCAATGTCTAAAGGGTTTTTAGCTAATATAATTGCTTGAATAATTGGAATTGGTTTGCTGATTCCTGAAGCTTCAATAACAATTTGATTCAAGTCAGAAAATTGCACTAATTGATCTAGTTCAACAATCAAATCTTCGCGTAATGTACAACAAATGCATCCATTCGGCATCGAAACAAGTTTTTCTCCAGTTCTTTTAAAACCTTTCTTGTCGACTAATACCCCATCAACATTTACTTCCCCTATGTCATTTACAATGACAGCAATTTCCTTTCCGTGATCACCGTACAGAATATGATTTAGAAGTAACGTTTTTCCTGAACCAAGATAGCCAGTTAAGATTGTAATAGGTATTTTTTTCATAGGGAACCTCTTTCTATACCTTGAATTTACACTTTAAGTGCAACACATAAAAATGAGTCATAATCGATATCCAACTAGTATAAGTTTGTCGAGAACACTCCTAGAAGGAAAATAATTATGAGCCAGTATTGTCATCTTACTATACTCGAACGAGAAAGAATCTTTCTGCTTCACGAAGAAGGATTTTCTATTAGTATAATTGGCAACGACATTCAGCATAGCCCGTTTACTATTTTACATGAACTGAGAAGAAACAAGAAAAAAACTAATCACCTTCCAAAGCGGAAAAAAATTATGCTTATCGAAGAAAAAATGCGGACGTTATCACATTCTAAATGATCCGTGAGTTTGGTCAATTGTTCGTCATTTATTTGTCGATTTTCAGTGGTCGCCAGAGAAAATCTCGAATCGTTTGAAGCATGAACATATGGACTTTTCAATTAGTTTTATCACGATCTACCGTGCAATTTGCAATGATCTTTTCGATACAGAACCCCTCTCACACGGCAATAAAGGCCTGATCCGTTCATTGCACCATCGAGGAAAAACAAGACATACAAAAAATCATGTCGAGTCTCGTGGGAAGATTTGCCTTACTCATTCGATCCATGGCCATCCAAAATCCGCAGATGATAGAAGTGATTTTGGTCATTGGAAAGCCGATATTGTAGCTGGCAAAACTGGTGGTACTTGTTTAGTGACTTTGACAGACAGAAAATCATGCTTCCTTTTAGCAGGAAAGAAGGTCCCCAGAAAGAAAGCCGCTTATGTGAGCGAGAAAATGATTGAACTTTTAAGCAGTATTCCAAATGAGGCGGTCAAAACGATCACTCCAGATAGAGGAAAAGAATTCTCCAATCATTTCGCAGTTACAGAAGTATTGAATAATATGCCCTTTTATTTTCCAGATCCTCATGCCCTTGGCAACAATGAACAAATTAAAATACGAATAGACTCATTCGAGAATACTTGCCAAAATCGAAAGAGATAGCTACGGTAGATAACTCAACGATAAATCAGATGATTGAAAAACTGAATAAAAGACCTAGAAAGTGTTTAGATTGGAGAACACCTTATGAAGTCTTCTTTGATAAAGTGTTGCGCTTGATTTGACAATTCAAGAAATAATAAAAAGCAGATCAAATCCAAATAAGGGAAAAATGATCTACTCTGGTATTATCAATTAATTGGCCAAGCTATTATGCCGTTTTGCTAAACGTCTACTTCTTCCAGTATTGACCTTGATAAAACAACAATCAGGATCCCGTTTTAATACTCTATGAACTGTGTCAATACTAACATGTAAAGTTGCAGCAATATCAGCTAATGTACTCCCATTTAATCTCATTTGCTTTGCAAATCGATAACGCCGATAAGCATCAATATTCTTGGAATCCATAGACAATAATACTTTTCTTACCATGTATTTCCTCCAAAGATTGGATTTTAATGGGCCATCATTTCTTGAGCAATCTCATGCTCAGATAATGAAGCTGGATAGAAAGTAGGCCAATTATGCATTTCATTATAAAGTTTTTCTTGACTTTCTCCACCAAAGAAAATATGAAAATGCTCTGCCTTACTTGGTGCAATTCCATGATCGCTAAATTGAATATATTTAAAACGACCAGCACCTGCATCATCAGTTTCAAAATTAAAACGAACACCACGGTTTCCTTTTTCATAATTCAAAATTTTGTATCCAACATATTTGTATGTGTATTGATGATGTTCACCGTTGACTACAAAATCAATGGTGTTGTCTTTAATGTTGATAGTATCAATATCTGTCTTATAGCCAGTAGTATAATAATCTTTGTACTCGGCAGCTGTCATGTCTTTATTGAGTTTTGCTTTGTAATCGAAAACTTCATCCAAAATTCCATCTTTTAACAACGGATAAACAGATTGCCATTCACCTGTATAATCACTCAATTCGCGATCCTTCACATCGGCATCTTTAAAGTACCCATTAGCAACTGTCTTTTCATCCTTCGCTTCTTTTTCTGGAACTACCTCTTCACCAGCAACCATAGTTGTTTTCTCTAACGCTTTTAGATTGTCTTCCATTACTGAAACATAATCTTCACCATTATCCATTTGTTCTTTTGTAAGACTTTCAAGAGGATTCAATACTTCCAATTTTATCCCAGCTTCATTGGCCAAAGTTTTTGCGATTTTATCATTAGCATTCTTTTCAAAGTAAATATAATTGATCTTATTTTTTTTAACATACTCTTTTAATTCAGCTAATCGACCAGAAGATGGCTCTTCTTCAGGACTTAGTCCAGCAATAGGAACTTGTATCAATCTATAATCCAAAGCTAAATATCCAAAGGCTGCATGTTGTGTCACAAAACTTTTTTGTTTCGCTTCTTTAAGACTAGTGGTATAGTCAGCATCCAACCGTTTCAGTTTAGTCAAATACTTTTCAGCATTTGTCTCAAATACTTTTGCTTTTTTCGGATACAATTTAACTAACTGATCCTTGATATTTGAAACTTCCTTAATTGCCATTTTGGGTGAAACCCACGTATGAGGATCTAGTTCATGATGGTGATCTTCTTCTCCGTGATCATGATCTTCTTCTTCACTACCTGGCAATAAAATCATGTCTTTTGTTCCTTCTACTACATTAGGCCCAGCTTTCTTCCAACTTTCTTTAGCTTTTGGTACCCATGATTCCATGTTTTCGTTATGATATACAAAAACATCAGCATCATGAGCTTTTGCCATATCCTTAGCTGAGGGCTCATAGTCATGAGGTTCTGATCCCGCTGGAACCATTAAATCCACGTTCGCTTCATCGCCGACGATGTTTTTGGTGAAATCATACATTGGATAGAACGTTGTTACAATTTCTAATTTTCCATCTTTATCATTCGATACTTTTGCATCATTAGTGCTGGAGCAAGCTCCCAATAATCCTAGAGCTGCTATCCCAATAAGTCCTACACTGATTTTCTTCATTCTTTTTCCTTCCTTAATTATGCTAATTTCTTCATTTTATTTTGTTTATGTTCTTTGATAATTTTTAATGCCCTTTTTCTAGTTTTGATATTCGGGCTTTTAAGTCGTCGATATGCACTAGATATATCCGTTTTCTCCATTAGAAATTACCCCTAATCAATACTTATCATTATTTGCTTTCCGCCAGTAATTTATCAAAACTCTGTTTGATCCTTTCTTCATCCAACATTTTTCCAATTAGAATAATAGTGGTTTGGTCTTTTTGTCGAGTGGTGTATTGAAAATTAACCTGTTCGTTTACCCCTTGTATGGCAACTATAAAATCTTGATCTTGCAAAGCAATCAATCCTTTAAAACGATACAGGCTCCCTTGGTTGGTTAAAATCAGCCGGTCAATCCATTGGAATAAAAAATCTTTTTTTATGTCTTGATCTGAAGTTAAGAGAATTGATTTAAACTCATGTTCTTGATGATGTTGATGATAGTGTTTGCCATTATAGTGATTTTCTGATGAATCACTTTCAAAAACTAAGGGATGATTGAATTTTTCCAAATTATAAAAATCCTTTTTTTGAATCGTTTCACTATGTGTGAACATTCGAATATCGGATAAAGGGTTAATACTTTTGATTTCTCTCTGTAATTTTTTTAGTGCGGATAAATTCAAGTTTTGTTTTCTAGACACAAAAATGCGATCTGCCATGACAAGTTGCTTAAGGGCTTGTGGTTCTCTTTCAATAAGTTCAAAACTGTCACTATCAATAACAGTCAATAAACTATCGATATATACTCTTCCTCTTAGTTGAGGCGCTGTTAAAAGTGTTTGAATGATTGGTTGGGGATCTGCTATACCTGTAGTTTCAATGATGATTTGTGAAATTGGTTGTTGATGTTCTTCTATTGTTTCCAGTAAAGAAATCAATATTGCTAATAAATCACTGCGAAGACTGCAACACATACATCCATTATTTAGTTGTAACACCCGTTCCTCGCTATGAACTAATAATTTGTGATCAATCCCAACTTCACCAAACTCATTTTCAATTATAATAATTTCTTCCCTGGGGTAGGGTGAGACTTGCAAGGCTTGATTGATTAGCGTTGTTTTTCCAGCCCCTAAAAATCCAGAAACGATTGTAACTGGTATGCCCATTTTGTCACCTTTTTATCACTTAGCTATTTCACTTCTTTGAAAATTGCCCGTCTGCGCAATTTTGGTGAATACTTTTTTAATTCTAACCGTTCAGGGTTATTCCGTTTATTTTTGCTGGTGAGATACAGACGTTCTCCAGTTTCGACACATTCCAAAATAATATTTTGACGCATAAATCTTCCTCCTTCAATACTTATCGATCTTCAAGATATGCTTGAATTTGTTGTGCATCTTCAAAAGTTAACTCGCCAGATTCCAATTGTGAAACTAAATTTTCTTTCATATCAACAGGTATCTCCCAATAACCATCAATACATTGAAATAACTCCTCGTCATACTCTTCAAAAATTGGATAGATTCTTAAAAAATCATCAAATGATAAGCCTTGGTCCTCATAGTAATCTTTGACTAATCCATTTTCAATTGCCTGTTGGGTCGGTAAACCCGTTTCAGTAATAATTCCTCTCTCTACCATCGAACGATAAAAAGTGCATTTATCTAGCGATTGCTGGGTCGTTTCAAGATAATACTTTAATCCTTCTTCAACTAAAGGTGGGTAAATAATTTCCATTTTGATTCCCTCCTAAAAGTTATATATTAAACTATTTTGAAGCTCCTTTAATTACTTTCTTTCCATTATAGTACCCTTTTAAAGATACATGATGGCTACGTCTATAATCACCATTCGCTTCGTCAAATGAAATTTCTGGTTTTACTACAGTTTGATGAGTTCTTCTTAACCGTTTCTTCGCCTTAGATGTTTTTCTTGCTGGTACTGCCATGATATTTCCTCCTTTTACCAACTTGCTTTTTTTACTCCAGGAATCAACCCTTGATGGGCAAGTTCTCTAAACTTAATACGGGACATACCGAACTTTCGCATATACCCTCTTGGACGACCATCCGTCTGATCACGAAGCCTCAGACGATTCGGATTTGAATCTCTTGGCAATTTAGCGAGAGCGGTGCGATCTCCTGCGGCTTTTAATTCCTGACGTTTATCTGCGTACTTTTCAATCATCGCCATTTGTTTCTTTGCTTTAGCAATTTTCGACTTTTTTGCCATATACCTTTATACTCCTTTTATTTTGATTTAGACATCTCAAATCGTAATCGTTACGTTTTGACACTGATACTTTACCAACAAGAGTTGCTCTTGTCAACAATAAATAACATGAAATAAAACTCATATGAATAGATAACTATTTGAAAACGAATTTATCGGTACATAGAGATAATCAAATCATTTAAAAGAATATGCAGTTTAAGCTCTGAAAAATAAGAATTCACTTTTATTAGTCCAATCAAACACAAATACCGTTTTAAGTAGCTTTTCCTCTACTTAAAACGGCAATATGAAAGAAACTATAACTTTTTATTCAATCTTTTATGTTTAACTGGTTTATCGCCAATTTTTTAAAACTTTGATTATTCCTTATATTATAAGAATAGACATTAAGTGAACTAATTCAATCATACTGATTCTTTCGTGTATTCAAAATTAGATGCTGTTTAATAAAATTATTCTTTTTGAAAAAGAATTATAACTATATCCCAAAAATTGTAGGTTAATTTAAAGCCTATTTCATCATCGTGATTGAGCTTCTTTTTCATAGACGAATTTCTCAGATAGTTTAGTTTTCTTTATGAGATTTTTGTATATTTCTGACCTTCGATACAACTCACTATGAGTACCTTGATCAACTATTTTTCCTTGATCCATCACTACAATTTTATTTACCTTTTCAATAGACTTCAAGCGATGCGATATAATTAGTACTGTCTTATCTTGTATTAAACGATTTAAACTTTCCTGAATACGTTTTTCATTTTCCGCATCTAAACTGGCAGTAATTTCATCTAAAATTAAAATTGGCGCATTTTTCAAAAAAGCCCGTGCTATGGATAGGCGTTGTCGCTCTCCTCCAGAAAGTGAACTTCCGTTTTCTCCGACCAATGTATGATAACCGTCAGGTAGTTTTTCAATAAAGTCTTCGCAGTTAGCTAAACGAGCTGCTTTTTTCACTTCCTCATCTGACGCTTGACTATTTCCAATACGTATATTTTCCAAAATACTTGTATTAAACAAAGTTACCTCTTGAAAAACAATAGCGATTTTGCTAAACAAAGAAGCTGGAGATACACGTTTAATATCATACCCATCAATTAAAATACAGCCTTCATCATAATCATACAGTCTAGACACTAATTTCAAGATACTAGTTTTCCCGGAACCACTAGCACCTACTAACGCAGTCACTTCTCCTTGTTTAGCCGTAAAAGAGATATGATCTAAAATTGGGGTATTGTTATCATATGAGAAAGAGACATCTCGCAACTCAATGTCAAAAGATTTCAGAGGACTATCTGATCCCTCTTGGATACTGGTTTCCTTCATAGCTCTAATTCGCTGTATTTTAGGAGCTAAATAAAATATTTCAAGCACTGCTTCTTTCATAGAATCGAAGGAATCCTTTATTTTTATTGCGGCTAGTAAGTAACCAACGACGTAGAGTATAGTCACTTCACCCGTTAACAGTAAGTGAACACCTACTAGAATGACTACTGCTAAACTAACATATGAGAAAATAGAGGATAAGGCCATGACTGAAAAAGTACTTAATTCTACCTTTAAATGAATCCTTTCACTCTCTTCCATTTTTTTGAAAAGTCTGTCTTGAACTTTTTTAGATAGATTAAAGCTATTAATCTCTTGCTGCAATTCTATAGTTTCTTGAAATTCTTCCGAGTTTTCTCTCAAAGTATCGTAATATTTAGTATTGGCTTTCGTTTGGGATTTCTTTGATAACAAGATTAAGACAAAACTAAATAACGTTGGCAAAATAACAGCTAATCCCATTTTGACATTACCAACCAAAAGCATCACTGAAATAAAAGGGAAAAACAGAGCCATACCGCCGGCTTTAGGTATTGCATGACTCATCGCATGCTCAATACCTTCAACGTCAGACATGATAGTTTGAGATAAATCTGATAAATTATGTTTTGAAAAATAGGATAATGGTAAATTTGACAAATCGTCTGCAATTTGCATTCTTAAATGCGCACTTTCTTTATAAGTACTATTATATAAGTTTTCATACTCCCTATCTAACAACCAATACATGAAAAGCAAAGTAACGAACGATACTGTAAAATAAAGCCAAGGCGGCTTTACATTTTCTAAAACTAATTCGTCTATCAGCATCATTATAATGAATGCTGGTACCATATTAATGCAGTATACAAAAAAGCTAGAAATAGATGCTTTAACTAAATCTTCTGCGCCCTGATTAGTTAAAGCGAATTTGTTTTTATAAAAACTTTTCATTGTCAAGCCTCCAATCATTTGCATTCTCATAATTAGTGACCAATTGTTTATACACTTGATGTTTAGCCATTAATTCATTATGATTTCCACGTTCTACTATTTTCCCTTCTGACAAGACAAGAATTTCATCTACAGATTTAATGCTGGATAATCGATGAGCTATCATAATAACTGTTTTTTCTTTCATCAGATGTTGAAAAGCCTTTTGTAGTTCATACTCATTATCTGGATCAATAGATGCACTGGCTTCATCCATAATAACAATCTTTGCATCTTTTAAAATTGCTCTGGCAATAGCTATACGTTGTTTTTCTCCTCCTGACAGATAAACTCCTTTACTACCAATTAAGGTATGCTCTCTTTCGGGAAATTTTTCTAAAATCGATTCGCAACCGGCTAATCTTAGCGCGTCAAATACTTTACTTGCTGGCGCTTGAGGATTTGCTATAGAAACGTTATCGTAAATACTCTGATTGAATAGTTTCGTATCTTGAAAGACAAAAGCAATTGTGTTAATAATTGTGTCTTTTGAATAGTGATTTAAAGGCTTACCACCAATTTTAATCTGTCCCTTATCCACATTGTAGAAACCTGAAATTAGTTTAGCTATCGTACTCTTTCCGCTTCCTGATTTTCCTACTAATGCATAAATTCTTTTTTGTTCTAAAACTAAGTTGAAATTTTCTAAAACACACTCTTCTTTGTATGAAAAGCTGACATTTTCAAATGCAATGTCACAATTTTTAATCTGTGTCTCGTTCCCATATTTTAGTTGGTCTTGCTTCATTTCTAAATAAAGGGAGTCTAGTGTTTCGACTGCATATCTTGCTTCAAACAAGTGCATACTTACATACATTATTCTCATGAAAGAAACAAAAATAATTCCACTTAAAAAAAACAACATCAACAAGTCAACAGCTAATATCTTGGGAGTGGTAAGAGAAGTTATAAAAAAGGTTATAGGAACTATCAAAATGCAAACTATGCCAAAAAATAGCCATTGAAAAAGAACAAAAGGTGTTTTCCCACTCAAAGAATACTTATATGCAAACTTAGCATAATCGTTAATTGCTTTATTCAAGGCTTTAAATGATGTTACTTTAGCACCAAATATCTTTATAACTTGAATTCCGCGGATATATTCTACCGTTTCAGAGCTTAACACATCTAACGATTCTTGATATTTTTGAATAAAATTTGTATTCTCTGTCATTTTCTTTAACAAGAATACACCAATTACTAACATGGCGATTAGAACCAATCCAATTTTAAAGTTAATGAAAAAGCCTAAGGCAACTGATAAAACAGGTGTTACTATGGCTTGAGCACTATCTGGAATCAAGTGAGCAATTGCCATATGTGTTTTAGCCGCGTTGTCATCAATTGTCTTTCGAATATATCCCGAAGAATTTAAATCAAAAAAACGAAAACTTGCTTCTGTTAAACCGCTAATTCCCTTTTTTCTCAAATTAGTCTCTAAGCGAAACCCAAGGATATGAGAAAATAAGCCAGAAAAAATATAAAATAAAGCTCCTAAAGTTAACCAAGCAACAGTTTGAACCGCATAACTCTTAGCTAAATATTCATCTCCTACAATAATTAGAGACTGAAGAAATTTGTAAATACTGTAATATCCATAGACTGTTAATACGACAGAAAAATCAGAAAATAAAGTGGCTAACCATCCGTAGTATTTCATTTTAGGGACATAACTAAATAATTTTTTGTATACTTTCATTTTTTCCTCCCCCGCATTCAATTTCTTCTCTTATTCGTTTACAACTGTTAATGCTTTCCGTAATAGCGTAAATTAGAGATGTACAAACAGATAAAAGGTAAACTACGTTCTATTTTTTGTATTTTTTTAAGACTTTTCTTCCAATCAATACACCAATCATAGATAAACTTGCTACAACTAACACTGAAATGATTCCCCATATACCTACCGCATAGTGGATCATTGCATCCATTGTTGCAGCAGATTGTCCTTTATCTATCCAATCTTGACGAAAACGATCTGTAAAGAACCATATAGGAATCCACTGTCCGGCAGCACTGCCTAATTGCATTAGAGCCCAAGACGCAACTTGAGGAATTGCTCGATCATATCCAAATACAGATAGAATAATATCAGCTAAGATCGCCATACTAATCGAACTGATAAACCAAGGTAAGTACGCCCCGCCCATTAACGTAAAAAATAACAATAAAACAATTGTGTAAATAGTAAAAATTCCTTTTCTAGGGTAGTTATAGCTAATATAAACAAATATGATTCCAGATAATAATCCAAAAATCCCTGGGGATATGCTGTGACCAAACGCCCCACCAATACTACTAACCATTATTGAAAAAAAGTAAATTACTAGGGAAATAACTGTAGCTAAACCAATAAAAATATAATCTTTTGTTTTCATATATATTCTCCTCAATTCTATTTCGTTATGTCATTAAAAATCTGTTCTATCAAAGTTGAATCTTCTACTCTAAGTTTTATATCTTTTTTTATTCCACCATTTTTTAAATAAATAATTCTATTGCATGTTTTATAAAGAAATTCCGGATCATGAGTGGCTATAACTACTGCACCCTTTTCTTTTAAGTCTTTAATAAGGTCAGCAATCCTTTCCATATTAATATAATCCAACCCACTTGTAGGTTCATCAAATAGAAATAAATTAGTTTTTGACAATGAAGCTATAGAAACCAATAATCTTTGTTTTTCTCCACCGGATAAATCAAACGGTAATTGATCTTTCATTTTATAAAGTTCCATTTTTTTTAAAATTTTTTCTTGCTGATCTTTACTAACTATTTCATTCCCCAGGGCTAACTCGCTCCTCACTGATTCTGTGAAAAATTGGTAATCCATTTCTTGCATTACTAAAAACGGCGATGACAAATTTTTTTTATTTTCGATTATCTTTCCTTTGGTAGGGCGAATAATCTTCATGAGTATTCTTAGTAAGGTTGTTTTCCCCACACCGTTTTTCCCTACCAAACCAATAACATCTCCAACTTTGACATCAAAATTTATGTCTTTTAGAATATTTTCATAAGTAATTTCTTCAACTTTTAATACATCTGCACTTACCTTTTCGATATAGGGAACTTCAATCGAACTATTAAAAATGTCAAATTTCCTTAATGCGTTATTGTTTTCAGTTTTTAACAACTGAATAGTTGTAGTTTTTACAGTTCTATTTTTAACAAATAGAACTTGATCAATTAATTCTTTCAAATAGTAAAAACGATGTTCAGCTATAACAATAGTAAATCCTTTATTTTTTAAATCACAAAGTAAGTCAGCAAGTTTCTTAGTCGCTTTGAAGTCCAAATTTGAAGACGGTTCATCCAATATAATTAATTTAGAGTTTAGCGATAAACTACATCCAATAGAAATTTTCTGCCGTTCACCACTTGATAGCGAAAAAATGTTTTTATCTAATATATTTGAAAGATCTAATAATTCAGCTAATTCATTGATTCTTTTATCCATATGCTCTTTTGTAAATCCAAAGTTTTCCATCGAAAATACTAACTCACTCGTTGTATTTGTTGTAAAGAATTGTCCTCTAGGATCTTGACTTACGTAGCCAATATTTTTTGATATACTTTCTTGTGTTAAGGATTGTAGCGAGTTATTTTCAAATAAAATTTCCCCAACCAATTTTCCGTCATAAAGTCTTGGAATAAGTCCATTCATTAACTTTAATAGTGTGGATTTCCCACTCCCAGAAGAACCAGTAATCAATGTAAGACTGCCTTTTTTTATTGAAAAATTAAGGTCAACAAGCGCTTGTTCCTTAACATCCTTATATGAAAAAGAAACATTGTTAAATTCAAACAATTCTTTCACCTCAAATCAAAATACTTAAGAAAAAAATAGTAACGGAAAACAGGATGATATAGTCTAATAAGCTCATGTTTGTTTTATAGTAAGAACTTCTTTTCACAGGAGATTCTATCCCCTTTGTTATTGCATTAGCGGTCATTTCTTCAGCAATCATAGTTGCACGTATAAGAACGGGAACTAACAGAAATTCCAAATATTGCAGAGGCTGAAAAAAAGATAAGCGAATGTTTCTCATTTTTAAAGATTCTTTAATCATTCTTATTTCAGAACGATAAGTCGGAAAGAATCTGATCACTACTGTAATACTTAACATTATTTTTTTCGGTAAATGTATTTTTTCTAAAGAGGATAATAATTCATTGCTAGTATAGACACTAACCAACAACCATGAGATCATTACGACCGGCAACATTCGAAATACAATATATAAGGATGTCCCAAAAAATATAGTAAAAAACTCTATCTTGATAGCATCAATAATTTTCATTACTAAAAACAGAACTGAATAAATCAAGATGAAATAAATACATGTCTTTATTTTACGAAACATCAATACTAAAACTGTAGCAATAATGAAACACCCCACTTGAAATATATTTCCCTTTCCTAAAAAAATAATGACCGGAAAAAAAATATTTAAAGTAATCAAGGTTAACGGATTGATTTTTGACACTCTTTCACCTCCAAAAAATAAGATCGCACTGTTATCTTAAGCTGATAAAAATGCACCGTTATTCAGATAACAGTGCGATCTTATCAAAAAGCATAACTGAGAACAATTCTCAATGCAAGCTTTTTTTAATTAACTCAGTAATTCAATCCACCCAGGAACAGAAAATTGATACAATCTTCTGGTTAATAGCATAGTCTTTTCTTTTGAATAGCTATGCTTCAATATATCATAGAATGTAGCGTAGAATGAGTAAATGTAGAAGTGGATTTCTTCTTCATTAAAGACTAAATTTTGATTGATCATTCCGATAGTCTTTAACTTATCTAGACAACAGACTGTCTTTTTTGTCACAAATGATGTAATTTTTTCAACAATATCTTGATATTTGGTTCCAGCTGATTGGAATAAAACCAAATCGAATATACGTTTATTCTCAAAAATATAATTAATAAATGGATCTAATTCATTGAAGTTCTCTCTCCAACTTTTCTCTATATCTATATTTTCTAAGTTTAAGAGGTATTTGGTAAACTCTTCATTATACATATTAATAAGCGCATTAATATGCGGCTGAATAATTTCTTCAAATAACGCTTCCTTAGAAGTAAAATGTTTATAAAAAGCACCCGTAGTTACGCCTGCGGTCAAGCACAGTTGCCTTATCTTAGTTTGCTGAAATCCTTCTTTTTCAAAATGGCTTAGTCCACTTTCTATTAATTTTTGGTGAGTTGTAATATAATCTCTGGTTTCTATGGGTACTTCCTCCTAATAAGATGAATTAACTATATTATCTTACACAGGACTTGAAGTTTCAATCGTTAACGTCTATTACTGAACTCATTCCTTAGAGCTAAACTAATGAGAAAGAGCAAAATAACTGATACAAAAAGCAATCCTACAAGAATTAATAGACTCATCTAAATCATTCACCTTTTCTAAAATAAACCGAGAAAGATTTAAAAAAATTATATCCAGCTATTAGGATAAGTCCTATCATAATCACTCCAATAGCCATTTTCTTATCCTCCCTAAAAATAAAGTCTTTTACTTAAAACCTTTTTTGTAATCGTCAATAAATTTTTTCCCTTTATCAGTTAATTGAAATCCTATATCTAAATAGTCCTCATATCTAAGTTTAGCCAGCATCTCACTTACAGATGCTGGACTAACACTTAGAACTTTTGCTAAATCATTATTTTTTAATTTCTTTTTTCTTTTTGATAATTCCTGAATTGCTAGTAAATAAATTAGTATAGTAGTCGTTTTAATTTGTACCATACCTACCCTCCAAATTATTTCGAAAGGCCTTCAGCAATTTTATCCAGGTTCCATTTCATCATCGCATAGTAACTATCACCATCTTGTCCTTTTTCTGCAATTGAATCAGTAAAAATCGTTGAATAGATAGGAATATTGGTATCTTTTGATACTGTTTTCATTGGTCTATCATCCACACTGCTTTCTACGAATAAGGAGGGAACTTTTGTTGTGCGTAATTTTTCAACTAAGTGTTTTATTTGATCTGGTGTTCCTTCTTCTTCAGTGTTGATTTCCCAAATGTAAGCAGAAGGCACATTATACGCTTTCGAGAAATATTTAAAGCATCCTTCACTTGTAACAATCATTTTTTTATCATTCGGAATTGAAGCAAATTTAGATTTAGCTTCTTTGTCTAGAGAATCCAATTTTTCAATATACTTATCTAGATTTTCTTTATAGAATTTTTTATTATCAGGATCTTTTTCCGCTAACTGTTTTTCAATATTTTTAGCGTAAATTATACCGTTTTCTAAATTTAACCAAGCATGAGGATCTTCCTTCCCTTTCTCACTCTGACCCTCTAAGTAAATAACATCTATGCCATCACTTGCTGCAAAATAGTCTTTGTTTTCCTCTTTGTTCGCATTTTTAACTAATTTTGTAAACCAAGCATTTCCTCCAGTTTCCAAGTTAACACCGTTATAAAAAATCAAATCTGCTTTTGAAGTTTTTTGAACATCTTCAGGCAAAGGTTCATATTCGTGGGGATCTTTCCCAATAGGTACGATACTGTGTAAATCAATTTTATCTTTTGCTATATTTTCGGTAATATCTGCTAAAATCGAATTAGTAACTACTACTTTTAATTTTTCGTTCGAAGCCACTTTATCTTTGTCTTTACTATTTATTGAACATGCCCCGAATATAAAAAGAGCAATCAAAATCCCCAGACTTCCCAGTACTGCTTTCCATTTTCTCATCATAACGATCTCTCCTTCTTTCTTAAAAATTTTTGTTTTGGTGAGATTAGAAAACTAATTACAAATAAGAATGCCGCTGTTAAAACAATACTTGATCCTGCTGCTATGTTAAAACTATAACCAATAAACAATCCAAGCAATGATGAACTTGCTCCGACTGTTGCAGAAATAAATATCATAGTTTTCAAGCTATTTGCATATAAATATGCCGTAGCTGCTGGTGTAATTAACATTGCAACAATTAATATAGTTCCCACACTTTGCATAGCTGTTACTGCTACTAAAGTTAATAGAACCATCAATAGATAATGATAAAAACTGACATTCATCCCTATTGCTTTTGCCATTAATGGATCAAAAGAAGTGATTAATAATTCTTTAAAAAATAGAAATACTATAACCAACACTAAAACCGAAACGCCAATTGTAATCCACTTATCAATATCTTGTACAGCTAAAATATTTCCAAATAAAATATGAAATAAATCCGTTGAGCTATTTGCAACTCCTATAAGGATAACTCCTAGTGCTAAAAAAGAACTGAAAGTAATACCAATTGCTGTATCTCCTTTTATTACACTATTGCTTTTTATAAAAGTAATAATGATAGAAGCTAATAGACCAAATACAATCGCACCAATAAAAAAATTAATACCTAAAATATAAGAAATTGCTACTCCTGGCAAAACAGCATGAGAAATAGCATCCCCCATAAGAGACATTCCTCTTAAAATAATAAAACAACCTACTGTTCCAGAAACAATTCCTATAACTATGGATGTAATTAATGCGTTCTGTAAAAAGTGAAAATCATACAGACCATCAATAAAATTCTGAAGCATATTATATCCCCTCTCCAATAAATATAGTATCCCCATAGGCCTCTTTTAAATTCACTTCATTAAATACAGATTCTACACTCCCATGAGCAATTAATTTTTGATTTAAAAGTACAATATTATCAAAATATTTCTTCACCTTACTCAAATCATGATGCACAATTAACACTGTTTTCCCCTGATGTTTCAATTCTTTTAAAGTGTCCATAATAATTCTCTCACTAATTAAGTCTATCCCTACAAATGGTTCATCTAAAAATATGAAATCTGCATTTTGAGCAAGGCATCTTGCTAAAAGTACACGTTGAAATTGCCCCCCAGACAATTCTCCTATTTGATGATTAGAGTATTCTTCCATATTGACCTTTTCCAAAGCCTTAAAAACTCTTTCCCATTCTGAATTTTTAATTCGTTGGAAAACTTTCAATTCAGCATAGGTTCCCATGGATACACATTCTTTTACTTTTATTGGAAAGGTAAAATCAATATCTGCTTTTTGCTCTACATACGCAATCTTTGCTAAATTTTTACTGATATCTTCATTATTAACGTACACCTTCCCCTGATGAGGGACAATATTTAGCATTGCTTTAAGCAACGTAGACTTCCCAGCTCCATTTGGACCAATAATTCCCGTTAAAGTGCCTTCTTGTATTTCTATAGAAATCTCTTTTAATGCCAAAAAATTATTATAACTAACACTAAGCTTTTCTGCTTTTAACATAGTTTTCTCCTTCTAAATGATAATGATTCTCACAGTTATATGGTATACAAAAAGTGATTTTTAGTCAACCCTAATTTTAAAGTTTGTTCACTTTTATTATTTATTTCAAAAAAGATAGTTCCCTGTACTTCCTACTAGAAAACTACTTGGCTTAGCAGCTAAAAACTTAACTTTTTCAAAAAATAACTCTCTGGAAAAAGGAAAGGTATCTTCATATAATTAACGGACGGCTAGATTGTCAATAATGACACTCACAAGATAAAGATCCGAATGTTACCTGTTAAATCTTTTAAAATAGGGTTAGAACTACAAAAAACTTCTTTTTCTGTACAGAGTGTCGGACTATCTTTAATATGTTACATAAGGTGGAGTTCTCCCTATGTGACTTTCGCTCTCTCCTTTTAGTTGAATAAAGAATTGATTTCCCTTGAGATGTCTCTTACACATCACTCGTTCATAATGTCTCTAAAGAGAGTAAAATCATTGGCTTTGTAAAAACTATCTACGTTGTTGGCAATCCGTCTTATTCCTTTTTTGCCTTAATATTTCATACATTGACTGACTCTGAGGTAATCTCTGCCTATTCTTGACATATCCTTTACGCTGGCACAATCGATACCTCTCTGTTTTACTGCGTTCATCACTGTATAAATTCTGAACGAGTAAACTGTATTTCGCTTATTTCATCATCAATAAAATGAACGGTGTTTTCCAAATGATTTTTATAGAGTTCATTAGCTTTTAACAGGATTCCTTTTTGTTTATCGTCTAGTGTTTCCAAGACTTTTATCATAAATCATAAACACCTTTTGGAGGGTAGTTTGCACTGAGGCTATAAGCCTCTACTACTAGTCAGTACCTCAAGGTGCTGGTTTTATCACTTTCACTTCCTTTTAAGAGGAAATTATCCTACTTTTTAACCCTTAAATTAAAAGGGTCACTGTATTTTGGAACACTCAGTTTATTAAAACCACATCACCCTTTGATTATATTCCTTTATTGTCGCTTCTTAAGACCACATGTGCTTACACAATGTCCCTGTGCCTCAAAATGGCGGTTTCTAAACCTATCTTTCAAATTTGCATGTTTGTCGAATATCATCATGATGCTTTCCCCTTTTAGATCTCTCATGAGACTCGAAACACTTATTTTGGGCGGAATACTTAGCAATATATATATGATCTGGCATTACATTGTCTTCAATTATTTCACTCCTTTGTAGCTCTACATAGGCGCTTGATTATTTCTTGCAAATCAGCTCTATATTGATTATAAATGATCTTTCTTCTATACTTTGGAGTGAATGTAATAGGATATTTACGTCCCTGCTTTGTATAAGCAGAGCTACTACTTATGAACCATTTGAATCTCTTCTTTCCGTTATTATATGGCCTAACTAACTACATTTTAACGCGATTAAGGAGTTTTTTAGTAGGACTTTTTATTATTCTACTCTCATATCAGGTGTTTTTGGTTCGCATACTCCACCACTAGAGCCAAAGACATAAAAAAGAATCCGCTCAAGCAATACATTTGGGCGGATTCCCAAGTAAATAGCCCTAGAAGGGCTCGTTACCTGCTGCTCCCTTTAAGAGAGCTTTTTTAGAGACCGCCAACCGCTACCTTTCTATTCTTATCTAGTTGTTACTTCCTAAATGGATCTTTATACTCTCTTTTGTTTATACTATCCCTTACTCGATCTTCTGCTTCTTGTTCTCGTATATACTTAGCTATCGTTTTTTGGTTCAGTCCTACAGTGCTCACATAATAGCCTTTTGACCAAAAGGATCGATTTCCATAATTGTATTTTAAATTCGCATGACATTCATGAATGATTACTGCACTTCTTCCTTTTAAGAAACCCATAAAACCTGATACACTCAACTTTGGTGGAATTCTTACCAACATATGGATATGGTCGGGCATTGCATGCGCTTCAATGATTTCGACTTCTTTCATCTCACACCATTTTCTTAGTATTTCCCTATATCTCGCCTCAATTGACCATATATTACTTTTCTTCTATATTTTAGTGTGGACACAAGATGATACTTACAATTCCAACGAGTATGTGCTAAACTTTTATCGTCGTTCGCCATTCAAAAACTCCTTTCGACTTGATAACGGTTGGTAGCCTTTATCTATTATATCGAAAGGAGTTTTTATCGCTAAAGCTCTGACCTCCACGCGCAGTACGAGTGTTTTTTTGTTGAAATCTCTTTAGAGATTTCAACTGACTAAAGTCATTAATAAAAAAACATCTAAAGCAGAAAATCAATTCTACCTTAGATGTTCGTATATCACTCTATCCGTCCTATTTGACAAAGAGCCTTTATTCTGTTGAAATTCTTCACCAACACTCATTAACGAAGAGCCATTCAATTTGATTTTCAACAATAAACTATTAACCTAGAGCCAAATGGACGTTCTCGCTATGTTCACTATCTCCCTTTACAAAGTTTAGATTCAAAGAAGCCTTTATTGTCCCTATGAGCGGTTTGCTATAGGCAAAATTGGAACTTACTCAATAAAATTTATAAGCTAGAATTTATTTCCCCTCTTACTCCAACCCTTACAACCAATCATTGTAATTATTAAGGAAAAAAATAATAGAAGACCACCAAGCCATCCCTTATTAGAAACTTCTCCTGTTTTTGGAAGTAATTGGTACCTATTGTTGGATTGCTGATTATCCCTCGATAATTTTCTAACTTTTTCAGAAAAATCATCTTCGAAATCATCATGTAGTGTCTCGCCCTTACTTACTTTCTTTTTGTCGGATTTTGTGATTATGGGCATAGATTGATATTTATTATTGAATCGCTGAACGTCCTGCGATAATTTTCTAACTTTTTTAGGATCGCCTTCAAAATCGTTTATCTTTTTCTCTATCGGTGTTTTGGGATCATCAATCAAGCTATTCAACCTATTTACTAAGGTTATTAATATATTTTTCGTTATTAAATTATATTTGTCATAAAGATTGAACTCTGAAATAATAGACTTGACCTCATTATTGTTTTCTCCCATTTTCTTTCCAACTGATAATATATTATCTATCAAAATCGTTCTATCAGGTTCTACACTTTCTTCTGTCTGTAACATGAATTTCAATTCTGCAGCAGAAACAAATTTATTTGGAATATCCCCATAAGACTCTTTTGCTATAAAGTTAATTGACGTAACCTCAATCGGCTGTTCAAATAGTA
This sequence comes from Enterococcus sp. DIV0755b, assembly GCF_051713765.1. Taxonomy (NCBI): domain Bacteria; kingdom Bacillati; phylum Bacillota; class Bacilli; order Lactobacillales; family Enterococcaceae; genus Enterococcus; species Enterococcus sp. DIV0755b. Next base: position 2,536,948 of record NZ_JBIOQN010000001.1, read on the forward strand.
TACTTTTTTCGTTACTATCATTTCCCCATTCAGAAAATTCAAACGTAATGAATTCTCCTGATATATCTGTTACTTCTAATACACCTGATTTAACACGCCCATTTTTTCCAGATAGACGAGGAACATATACAAATCCCTTAATACTTGTGGGAACTTTTAAGTCAATTTTTACAGGTTTATCAATTGCTATATCGTCATATTTACTGTGCCAATTTGTATTGGTATCGCCATCAAAAGCCAATTCTATTCCCTTCCCAGGTTGTTCATTCGCTCCCATACTGTCAATATCACTTTTATCTATATAGAGTTTTTTAAGAACCAGTTCTTCTTTTTTCTTTCTTATGTCCTCTATTAGTTTATTTACTTCATCTAAGGTTAACACGCGTGGGTCAGCCGTTAAAATTCTACCCAATGCTTCTTTATATCTATCTGAAGTTTCCTTCGTGAATAAAGAATCATCAAATGGCAGGAATTCTTCAACAGCAAATTCCAGTTTAGTAGCCGGTGTCACCTTAACTTCTTCCACAACCAAATTATCCATCACAAAATCAAGATATCCGCCAAAATTAGCTGCATTCCCCTTAACCCCATGTGTATTGGCTGCTGCTGCTGTAGAAAATACACCAATCCATGTATTTCCATTTTCACTACCCGTTACATAATAACTTGCTTTTCCCGGTTTTTCACTATTGGTCCAAGTATTTTTCAAAGGATACATTGTTAATTCAGAAGGATCATTTTGATATTGACCATTCCCTATAACAAATGCATACGTATCATCTGAACCAGTTTCATAATCAAAACTTACTCGATAAACTTTTCCCGGTTCAAATCGGAAATTATGTGGAACAGTTTGATAAAGAAGTTTATTACGAGCTACCAATCCATTTGTCTTAAGTGACCAATTGCCCTCAATAACATCAGATATTTTTTTCCCATTCCATCCTCGTTGGGTATAAGGAGGATTTTTTTCTGAAAGATGGGTTCGATTATCACTTACACCTTCAACTCCACCTATTACAAAAGGATAGATTCCTTGTGGAACATTTTCAAAATCCTGTTTAAATATTCCCTTCTCACTGTCGTGTGAGCCATTAAACATTATAGAATTATTTTCAAAAATTCGAATATCATCAAAATAAGTTGCTTCTTCTCCTGCATCTCTTGAGAGAATCAACATTACATTCTCTACATTTTCTCCAGTTGTAAAATAAATATACATATTTTGGAAAAAACTAAGGTCATTAATCGTTGCATTATTTTTTAAAGTATTATGAGCATAAGCTTTAACAAAGTTTAAAGCAATAGAACGACCCGTTGCATTACTAAACGTCTTTTCTCCTGTATCCACAGAAATTTCTGCAATTGAATCGCTACGATTGTCTACTCCAACGTATACAGCATAATTAGTATTTGGCTTCAGCCCACTTAATTTTTGAGTCAAACTCACTTTTTTATTATTATTCATAATCCTCAACATCGGATTATCTCCTTGCGAACGAACAATCTCAGCTTTATCCCTTTCGCCTTTTATATTCCAATCTCTCAATGTGCCACTGTTAAATCCTTGGTCAACTATATGCATACCTTCTGACCAAACTACTTTTTCATTACTATGCGGTGTACGATAAATTACATACGGAGTCTCTATACTTACATCAATCGTAATCTTACCATCCACAACCTCTACAATAGTTTCATCTGTTTTCCCAAGATCTGTCAATTTATACAGATAGACTTTATTTACCAACCAGTCACTTGGTAACTCCCATGTAGTACTACCTGTTGTGGTATTATAATAATAAAGTTTTTGGTCATTCTTAGATAATTTACTGCCATCACTCGCCCAATCCCACGGAATAAGATATGCAGAGCCATCATAGATTTTGCGACCATCTAGCGTCATTATACGTTCTCTATAACCAACATCGCGCACATCATTAGACTTTCTAGAAATAACTAACCTTCTATCTTCTTCATCTTTTAGTTTTATTTCCAATTCAGGAATCCATTCGTAACTTTCACCATTATCCTCCATAAACACAGGCGTTCCATTTTCCCAATTTGTCACTTGAAAATGTTGAATAAATTTTGTTGGAAGATTACTCTTAAACAACGTTTTTATATACCCAGCATAATCACTACGCCCTTGCCATCCTTCAAAATCTTTCATATCATATCCACCAAGAAGTGGATTATTTGCTGCCCCACCATAAGAAGGATAATCTCCAATCCATGAATCTTTTTCGTGATTACGAATAAAACGTACAATATTAGAGTTAATTCCCTTTAATGAATAGCCGCCATAAGTTAAATCGGCTGCCCAATGCTGAAATGTAGAATCATACTCTCCAGCATATCCCCATTCAAAAGCTGCTCTCCATCCATTATCGTTTAATTCCCTTGCCAATTGATGAGTAGCCCACGCACTATTATCTCCTGATTGACCATTTCCCCATACGTCTACATATACAAAATCAAGACCTTCTCCAAGAACTTCTTTTAAATCTTGGAATCGCTTGAATCTACCATGTCCCAAATCATACGAAGCATCAATATTAATCCCTTGGTCCAACCAATTCCAACCATAGCTATATGCTCCATCAGAATTCTTTTTTAAACGTTCTGGATTAAAATACTTGGATTCTGGATATGTTTCGGAGGCATTAACGTGAATTCCTAACCGTGCCCCATATTTTTCAGATAATTCTATAAGTTTTTTAAAGTCTTCTGCACCACCTATCCTTTTTCCAATATCAGCATAATTTAAATGTCCAGAATCATGTCCTTCACTCCCATATCCTTTTAACAAAATTGACTGTCCAAGCCCATCAGTATGCAAGCTAATCTTTTTAATACCATCGAGGGTAGTTAAAAAGGGATTCTGAGCTTGTGAGCCAAAGTTCATAGCAATACGATACGCAACCAAGTCAGGAACGTCCTCCGAACCCTTGGCAGAATGCATGATTTGTCTGTAAGCAATAGCACCATCTTGCCAGTCTACTACTTCATCCTCATTTAAATCTCTTGTAATGATCACTTTAGCATTAGGTAGCTCAATTGTACGCTCATCATAAACTTGACCCTTATAATGCCTTTGATAAATAAATGGGGCACTTGATATTCCAAGATAATTCTCACCGTTAATTGTTACCTTATCAATTGTTAGTCGAGTATAATCATTTGCTCCACCACCATAACTCCACTGAGAATTAGACCAAACACCCGCTGCTAATTTATTATTAGATACAAATCCATACATGAATCCTATCGGCGGAATGTCCTCCATTGGATTTGTAACATTAATATGAACATCCCCTCTTTTATGAGTATTAGTAGACATTCTGGCACCATCAAAAGCAGCTTTGTCATCTTTACTAGACACAGAAACTAAATAATTACCCGGAAACTCAATTGTTTCAATTAATTTTCTTGTATCATCTATTATTTCCCCCATAACAATTTTATTGTAATTGATAACTTTAACAACCTCAAAATGCAGTTCATTATTTACAACTTGAAGTTGAACTTCTATTTCTGCATTAATTAAATGTTCCAAATTTTTCAATTTCATCTTATATACTGCTGTAGAATCATTGATTTTTTCAAAAGAAGTTATAGGAGCCACATCAATTCCATTGATTTTGACAATATCAAGAGGGTAGACTTGCCCTGGAAGAATATCCTTCCCAACATGATACTCTTTTACTCTAGGGAATTGAACATCAATCACTGCTTCTATCTGATCCGTTTTTATCGTGTTATAAGTGATTTTAGAATCATCTACAGTAATTCCCAATTCCTTTTCCTTAGATATGTTCGAAGTGGCAACATTTGATTGATTATCCGTTTTTATATCCACTTTCGTTATTTCGTTCCCAAATGTGCCCAACTTTAAAGCAATTATTTTATTTTCTTTTAAAGTGTCCATCACATTTTTAGGTATATTATAAGTATCAAAAAGATTTTCGCCGTTAACACTCGCGTTTAGCTGGCCATCTTTTTTTAGACTAATCATTAATTCATTTTTTGAGCCCTTCGTTGGTGCTGACACAGAACGTTTAGTTGTCATCCAAGCAGAATCAACTGCAGATTTGTATTGCCAGAACCATCCTTCTCTATCATACCCAACCATTATATAATTTGGTTGTCCATATTTCAATAAAACCCCAAACCGACCTTCTCCTGGTTCAGATAACTCTACAAAAGACAAATTTACTGTAGCATTCCCTGTATCATCAACCTGTAACCCCTCTTTTTCAAATAAAGCCATCTTTTCCCCATTATCATTTTCAAAAGTAGATGATAATGTATTATAACGAATTCCTCCCACTTCATTAACTACTACTGTGCCAGGAATTTCTGAAAAAGAAACCCATTCTTTCTTTTCCGTGCTTTCACTATCTGAAATAGTGCTATCCCCATTGGAATTTTCTATTACTACAGCATCTGCCACTGGGCTACCTTCTGTTATACCAGATGATTCATCTACTGTTGATGTTTTAGTCTTTTCATCGTCTGAAATAGTGCTATCCTCATTGGAATTTTCTATTGCTGTTTGGTTCGTTGCTGGCTGTCCTGATATTTCATCCATTGACGAAGGTATATCTTTAGATTCATTAGTTGATATATGGTCCCCATCGGAGCTTTCTATTACTACAGCATCTGCCACTGGGCTACCTTCTGTTATACCAGATGATTCATCTACTGTTGATGTTTTAGTCTTTTCATCGTCTGAAATAGTGCTATCCTCATTGGAATTTTCTATTACTGTTTGATTCGTTGCTAGTTGTTCTGATGCTCTAGCAACTTGATTATTTACTGAGAAAACTGTCGCTGTACAACCTATTAAAAAAATAGGAGCTATAGCCCCCAATTTACCCTTTTTATGCATTTTAAAACGTTTCCTTATCATTCTATCCCTCTCCCATTTTTGATATATCACATAGATAAACTTATCTTTAGTTAGCTTTGTTCATTCACTCATAAGACGAAACACTTATCGGGTCTATAATTATGAGGTAGATGAATCAGAATTGATCCTTAACTTCCAGCTTCGTTTTGCGCAACTTATCAGTCCCTATTAACAAAGAGCTAAAAAGATAAGATCAACGTCACACAATACAATTGACGATAACCTTATCTTTTATGAGAAAGTAAATTACAAAAATCAAAAGATAAGAATTCTAGGTGACTTTTCTAGTCATCTTCATTTTCCAAATCTTCAATAATTACCTTTCCTACATCACAAATACCGTTCTTTCCATCAACTACGAAATCACTTTCCGCATTAATTAGCTCCCCATTAATGAAACTAATAACCATTGGCAGATTCATTCCTGCATATAGCGGAATATCCTTGCCAGAAATTATCTCTTTTGAAATAATATTACATGGTGTTCCGCCCATTAAATCTGCAAAAACGACATATTCACTTAACCCTTCGATAGTATCAAAAAATTTTTTTCGAAAATCTTCTGGCCCTTCTGAAGGTAATAAAGAGACTGTAAAAATATTATCCTGTTGTCCCATAATCATCTCAGCGCTATTTTTTAATTCTTCACAAAATTTTCCATGACTTATTAATACTAAATTATGTTTCATTATACTATTACTCCCGTTTATTTAGATATAATTCCTAAGGCAGATAAAGCAACACAAACTACCAATACAATTAGAATTGCTTTTGTAGAAGTCATATTCTTTTTCCCTAACATCCAATAAATTGCTCCTACAATTCCAGCTGGTAATAATCTTGGTAAAATCATATCCAAATTATTTTGCATATCTACAGTAACATCCCCAAAATTAGGTACCCAAGCAAATTTTACATTGACCATAGTAGCAGCTAAAGCTCCCACCATAAATACCCCCATCAATGTTGCAGCATCAGTTAGCGCTGTTAGTCGGTGTTGCATTGTTGTAACCAACGATATGCCTTCTTTGTATGCAAATTCCAACTGTTTCCAACGAAAAACATTCACCGCCATTTGCGCAACAATCCAGATAAAGATTCCAGTTGGGTTGCCATTGATTGCCATATTCGCAGCTAAGGCACCAAATATAGTAGGGATCAATGCTCCAAAAATAGAATCTCCAATAGAAGCGAATGGTCCCATTAATCCAGCTTTTAACCCCGAAACTGTATCAATTGCTTTAATTCCCTCCCTTTCCTCAATAGCCAAGTCAATTCCTGTAATTATTGTGTTAAAGAAATTAGATGTATTAAAGAACTGTGTATGGGTCTTCATCGCTTGCTTTAATTCTGGTGTATTGTCCCCATAAATTTTCCGTAACTGTGGAAGAATTGTGTATAAATATCCCGATCCCTGCATTCGTTCATAATTCCAACCTAATTGAAAATTAAATAAATTTCTTCTATTAATTTGTTTAAAATCCTTTTTAGTTAACTTATAGTTAGATTTCGTCATCGTCAATTTCTCCTTCCTCTAAAGTTCCGCTTTCAGATTTAGTAATATTTTGGCTCTGAGTACTCGTGTTATTTGAACTATTCTTATAGCTAATTGCAGCAAAAGCAAAACCAATCAAAGCAACCCCTAACATTGGTAAGCCATTAAACACACCCTGAAAATCTTTTACAACAGTAGCTACACTAGTTCCTAACAACTGAATATTGCTAAACACTGTGGTTAGCAGTGCCGTTATAGTAAATCCTAAAATTAAATAAGGAAAATGTTTTTTAACTGGCAAATATCTTAATAAAATTGCAAAACCTACAGCTGGTAAAACAGCCCCTGCTACAGATAATCCATCTCCCAACCATTTTAAATCTCCATTTAAAATAGTTACTACCTTCTCTACAACTCCTCCGCCGAATGCTAGAGCTAAGAACACCGGCACTAATCTAGATAAGCTCCAAGGTAGCGCCCCTAATAAGAAATTTCGACCGATTGCTTTATAATCCATATCTTCTACATTTTTATCAATGCGATGCGCAAAAAACGTATTAGCAAAACGTGCCAAAACATCTAATTGAATCATTAAACTAGCTACTGGAACCGCTATCGCAGCTACAGCTTGCTTCGGATCCATTCCAAGAGCTACAGAAAATGCTGTTGCTAAAATCGCTCCAGAGTTAGCATCAATTTTAGAAGCTCCACCAAAAGTCCCTACACCTAATACCATTAACTGCAAACTACCACCAATGTATAAACCTGTTACAACATCTCCCATTACCAAACCAGAAAAAAGGCCCGCAAAAACAGGAGCACTCATTGAAGAGTAAATTTGCAGTTCATCTAAAATTTGATATCCTGCGTATAAAGATAATAATAAGACCTGCCACCATAGAATATCCATTTTTTCTCCTCCTATATCTTTTTTATTTAATTAACAACGACATAAAGTCGTCTGCTTTATCACTTGGGACCATTTGTGCAATTAAATGAACGCCTCTGTCATTCAATTGTTTAAAAACTTCTACATCCTGGTCCACAACATTAATCGACTTCGTAATCGATCGCGTCTCAGAAGTTTGAGACATGTTCCCTACATTAATCTCTTTTATTGGAACTCCTAACTCTATCAATTTTAATAATCTGTCTGGTTTCCGCGCAACAATCAGTAAACGCTGAGAGTCATATTTACCAGCCAAAATATTTTGCGCAGCTTTTTCAATAGGTAAAACGCTTAGTTTTACCCCGGCCGGGGTTGCCAATTTCAACCCGCTTTTTTCAATATCATTTTGAGCCACTTCATCATCCACAACCATAATTCGAGAAATATTCAATTTTGTTGCCCACAAATTAGCTACTTGTCCGTGAATTAAACGTCCGTCAATTCTTACCCCGATAATACTCATGATCTATCCCTCTCTTATTTCTTTATATACTGGTGCTTTTACTAAGTTTATTTCTGGTTGATAGGTCCCTTCTGTCTCGAAAATAACAATTTCATTCCTACCGACGTTTAGAAACCCACTAGGAATGTACAGAGAAAGCGTTGGTCCTACTTCCCAAAAACGACCAATATTGGTCTGATTAACAAATACCACCCCTTTACCAAATTTACTTAAATCAATAAAACAATCCCCTACTTCATCCAGATTAAATTCATACCGATAGAAACTTGGTTGCATTGGTTGCCAGTCTTTTGAATAATCAACAGTTTTACAATCTTCCAACGGCAGAGAATATTGTTGCCAATCTGTAATAAAATGTAAATCTGCCATTACACCTCTTCTAATACCCTTTTTTTGAGTTTCTGCAAAGAGCTTATGTCCATAATTGACACGTCCCATATTTTCAATCAATATATCAAGTTGATTGACATGTTCGGTCATACTAACTTGTATATCCTCACCTATTTCTGTTTGATACTGAGTAGCTTGTAAATTTTGGTTAAGAAACAATTGACAACGATCTCGTCCATCAATTACACGTAATCGTTCTTTATTCGCATCTCTTTCAATCATTGTTCGATAGAGTAAATAACCAGTATTTTGCCCCAACGATTCCATCGTCTTTGGATATTTTGATTCCACAGGTTGACTTATCGTAGCCAAAGTTGCGAAAAGGCTTACCTTGTTTGCCAAAGGGATATTTCTCTTTTCAATTGTTGGTTTAATTAAGGGGTCCAATTGCTTGATCTCAGGATAATTTTCGTGAATCATTTTGCGCAACGCAAAATATTTTTCCGTTGGATTTCCCTGTTCATCTAACGGTGCTCCATAATCATAAGAAGTGATTTGTGGCAAATCAATAACTCCTCGCGCGGAACAACCATTCATAAACCCAAAATTTGTTCCTCCATGAAACATGTATAAATTAATACTCCCTTGTTCCAATACTTCTTTTACCGCTTCAGCTAATTCTTGTGGATCTCGTTGAATAATTGGTTCTTTCCAACGGTTGAACCAACCATCCCAAAATTCCATACACATCAACGGCCAGTTCTTATTATGCTCTTCAAAAAACTGCTTCATAGAACCAAAGTTTTCTCTCGCCTTAGAACCAAAATTACCAGTGACTAAAATATCTTCCTCAATCATACTTCCAGCGCGTAAAGTAGCTCGCCACGGACCATCTGACGTAAAAAAAGGAACTGTCACTCCGCGATCAATCATCAAATCTCGTATCGCGCGCAAATATGCTTTTTCCTCCCCAAAAGAACCATATTCATTTTCAATTTGAATCATTAAAATATTGCCACCGTTATCTAGTTGATGAGGAACAATCTTTTTCATCAAAATATCATAGTAATCCGCCACATGTCTCAAATAAGCGTTTTCATTCCTTCGGATAGAAATTGGTTCACGGAGTAGCCAAGCAGGAAATCCCCCAAACTCCCATTCGGCACAAATATATGGGGAAGGTCGCACAATTGCGTACAACCCTAAATTTTGAGCTAACGTCAAAAATTTCTCTAAATCTAATCTATCCTCAAAATGAAACTCTCCTTTTTGGGGCTCGTGTAAATTCCAAGGAACATACGTTTCTACTGTGTTAAACCCTAGTGCTTTTAAATTATACAGAGAGTGCTCCCAATCATATGGATGAATTCGAAAATAATGAATTGCCCCAGATAAAATTTTAAAAGGTTGCCCATTTAAAAGAAATTCTTTTTTTATTTCAAAAGTTCCCATTCACCTTCACCTCAATTTCATTAATATACTAAGTATATTAATATGCCTATTAAAAGTCAACATTTTTTATAAAATATGTTACTATAAATAAAATACTAAATTTTAGCCCCCAGTAATTAGTTAATAGTTGTTTTTTTATGGCCTATCATTTAGTATGTTTAAATGCCTTAACATATTGGCGCTTGCTCAATTGTTATAATACAATTTCATTGTATAATTATATTTGCGGTAAGCTCTACTTGATTCTTTTTCTGTGTGTCGTCCTTACTGAAGTGAAGCGTCTATTGAGCTATCAAATGAATTATCAATCAATAAAGTTGTGACTATTACCTCATGACATCAGTACGGTAAGAAGGAATATCAATTCACAATACGTATTCTAATTGCATAGTAAGAGAAATCTCGCAAGAGCTGCTCGTTAATACAAACATAAGGAGATATTCATGATAAAACCAATGTATTTAGAAATTAAAAATGACTTAAAACAACAAATTGTCAACGGTGAATTTCATAATGGCGATCGATTCTATTCAGAAGCTGAAATCATTAAAAAATATAACGTAAGCTCTATAACAGCAATTCGCGCACTAAAAGAATTAGTTAATGAGGGCTATATAGTACGTTATCAAGGGAAGGGAACTTTTATTTCTCGTGCAAGAAAAGAAAAATTAGTAAAGTTTTCTGATATAGAAATATTTTCATTCGATTGCGACAAAGTACACGTATTTTCCATTATGCGGAAAAATAAAAAACAAATATTAGATACGTTACAATTACCCACTAATTCATATTACTACCAAATCGAACGAATTAGGGAAGTTGATGAAACACCTTACATTTATCAAAAATCATATTTACCAGAGCAATATATAAACCCAAATTATCCGGAAATGGATTATTACAGTTCTATCTATCGACGTTTGAAGTTGGATTATGGTATCGATTTAAGCGAAGAGTATTTTGTAGAAACAAATGAAATTTTATTTCCTACTCCTAATAGTATATCTGAGCGTTTAGAAATGGATAAGTCTGAACCAGTTGTTTTTCAAAAAAGACTATCTACATTATCCGACAGCAATAAACCTATAGAATATGTCGAAAGTTATAAAAAATGGGACTTTTTTAAAATTCAATTAATGTCTAATTAAATAATCACTTCTCTTTATCTTGTTAACCGTCTTGATGTTGCGAATAAAAAAGTAGCAGCTAATTACTAATTTTTCAGGAATCGAGGTCTTCATTATGAAACATATTTCAGTATTGATTAAACCAGCATCTTCCCTCTGCAATCTTCGCTGTAGCTACTGCTTTTATGCTAATGTCAGTTCCTTGCGGGAAGTCCGCTCTTTTGGCAAAATGAAAGATGAAGTGACAGAGAAAATGATTAAAAATATTTATGTAGACTTAGAAGATGGAGATCAGTTGACATTAGCGTTTCAAGGCGGAGAACCAACGATAGCGGGCCTCAATTATTTTAGGAAAGTAACCCAGCTAGTAGATCAACAGCAAAAGCGGGTACAGGTCCATTACGCTATTCAAACAAATGGGACTATGATTAATGAGAAATGGTGTGCTTTTTTAAAAGAACATGATTTTTTAGTTGGTCTCTCAATTGATGGCCATCCACTTTACCATGATCTACATCGAGTTGATCCAAAAGGAAAGGGCTCTTTTCATCGGGTGCTACAAACAAAACAGCTATTTGATCAATATGAGATTGATTACAATGTGCTTTGTGTTTTAACGAACCCGTTGGCTAAAGAGGCCAAGAAAGTCTTTCGCTTTCTAAAAGAACAACAAATCAAGTTTGTTCAATTTATCCCTTGTTTGGATGATTTAGATGCAAAAGAAAAAAATAGCTATGTCCTTACACCAAAACGTTTTGCTGGTTTTTACCACCAGCTTTTGCAGTTATGGATGCAAGAATTAGCAGCAGGACATTATGTGAGTATCAGACTTTTTGATGACCTTTTGAATCTATTTGTCAAGCAACAAGTAACCGCATGTGGAATCTTAGGAAACTGTCAAGTGCAGTATGTGATTGAAGCAGACGGCAGTGTTTATCCCTGTGATTTTTACGTGTTGGATGAGCATCGAATGGGGTATATTCAAGAGCAGACCTTACGACAGTTATTTGAACAAGATGTTACAAAAGCGTTTATGTGTGAACGACCCAAAATATCTAAAAAATGTCTAAATTGTCCGTTTCAAACGATGTGTCGTGGTGGCTGCAAACGGATGAAAGATGCCATCTATGTAGATAGTAAAGGACGTTGTGGCTATCAGCAGCTTCTGCAAGAGTTTATGCCACAGATTAATCGGATTTTAGGATTGTTACAGTCTAATGGTAATAAGTAAAAATGAAAATTGAGCATTTTTTATTGAGTAACCTATTTGAAGCACACTTAACTAGACCCGACAAAAATCAAATTTTTTTCGGGTTGTTTCAAGGGTTTGCGTCAATAACAAGATGTTATTTATCTATCACGCTCCTTGGTGGCGTATAGAGTTGATGGTTACGTGGTATCGTATCCACCAGACGCGTAAATTTTCTTGCGGTTAAGACGAGTGCTCGTTTGTGTTGATGCTTGGGAACCTCTTTATATTTACTTTGATAAAAAGCTTTATATTCGGAAAGATTAGTTTTTTACTGAGTTGGCAACTTCAACTAAGTAGTATCTAAAATATCGATTCCTTTGCTTTGTCAGAAGTGTGTTTTGTGATTGATAATTTCTAGATTGTTTCACTTTCCAACTTAATCCAGCGTACTTCGCTAATTTTGTCTGATCTTCAAATCTTTCGATTTTTCCAATTTCAGCAATCAAACCGGCAGCATAAACTTTCCCAATGCCTAGAATACTAGTTAAGCATTGATATTCTGGAATGACGACAACGAGCTGTTCAATTGCTTTATCTAAGTCTTTGATGTTCTTTTCAAGCGCACGTATTTCGCGTACAAGAACACTTAAGACAACATTGATAGACTCTTGTGCAAGGTCACCTAAACGATAACTCATGGTAATTGCACGTTGAATCGCTTTAGCAATTTTCTCTGGTTCTTTAAAGCGTCCTCTACCTTTTTCTTGGAGTAAGTCACAGAACGCTTCCAAAGGAAGCTCAGCTAATTCATCTAATGTATAGTCATCTGTCATGAGGGAAATGACTGTAGCACTAAAAAGGCTGGTTGATTCGTCGCGCATTTCTCGAGCAAGTGTATTACATTTATACGTTAGATTTTTCAGAAAGTGTTGTTTTGTACGAGTCAATTGCTTAATGAGTTGATAGCGAGTGCGTGTTAAACGCTGCAAGGACATGTACTTCTCTTCTTTGATAGGAGAAGTTGTGAACCGCTGTATACGTAAGAAATCAGCAATTCTTAATGCATCGTTTCGGTCGGTCTTATCCTCATCAAACATGCGACTGAATTGTTTAATCCGAAAAGGATTTTCAATCGTTACAAGTGCATTGAGTTTTTTCAGCTCCTTATCTTCGTGAAAAAACATCGAAGGATGGAAGCTGTACATGGACGTTGATGCCATGCCAATCACAATTTGAGTAAAGTGATATTTCTCGTTGAACTCAAAAATCATTTCTCGAGTTAATGTAGCTCCTTCAATGTCATTAGCAACAGAGATTTCAGACAAGATAGATAATTGATCGTCATCCGTCAGGAAACAAACATCTAATTTTTCAGAGCTAACGTCAATACCGACAAATAATTTCATGGAAGAAGGACCTCCTTTCGTTTTAAATTTTGGAAAATGCTTCGATACTGTGGGATTTCCCAGAATCTCACTGTGTAGCCACAACCTCGCCTAATAGAATACGGTGATAACAGAGCTAGAAGCTGCCTTCCAAACTACTATTTGAAAGTCTAGTCCATTATCGAAACAGCTAATGAGTTGGTAGTGATAACAGTGGTTCGGGTAACAGACTTCTCTAGGTAGACAAAGCTACAGGAGGGAGTAGCAAATTCCCGTTGGATCTTTTCCATACATCCATTGTACTCTGAGAAATCACACAATATCGAAACAAATTCCGCAAGGAATAGGTTATTCAATAAATTTTACAAGTTAGAAGTATCCTGTAGAAAGATCATTAGACAAATAATATTTTACGAGGAGGTGAATGTATGATTGGGGTCATTTATTTTATTGTAATTGTGTTAGCGAATACGATCGGTTCCGTCTCAGGAATGGGAGGCGGGGTCCTAATCAAGCCCATTTTTGATTTTATCGGTGCCCATTCTGTTGCGGCCATCTCTTTTTATTCTACCGTAGCCGTTTTTACCATGTCGTTAGTTTCTACCGCAAGACAGTTGGCTAGCGGACGTAAAATCAATTGGCAAATCGTCCTTTGGGTTTCAGGAGGAGCTATCTTAGGCGGTATATTGGGCAATGTCGTTTTTGATCAGCTACTGTTGCTTTTCCAGAATGAAGATCAAGTACAGATGGTACAGATTTTTTTGACTGTCGTGATGTTGTTGTTTGCTTTCTTTTATACCAAATATGACTGGCCCGGATTCCAACTGAAAAAAGACTTCTGGTATTGCTTCTGTGGCCTAGTCCTTGGTTTTCTAGCAAGCCTGCTAGGAATCGGCGGTGGACCAATCAATGTTTCCTTGCTAATGTTAATGTTCGCTTTACCAATCAAAGAAGCAACCGTCTATTCGATTTGTACGATTTTTTTCTCACAATTAGCGAAAATTGTTACAATCGCTGGGATCACCGGATTTGGGCTCTATGACTTAAAAATTTTATGGTTTGTGATTCCGGCCGCTATTGTTGGCGGTTTGCTAGGGGCATGGGCCAGCACCATTCTTTCCCCACAAAAAGTGACTATTATTTTCCAGATGGTGATTCTCCTCGTGCTAGTCATCAATCTTTATAACGGCTATCAATTATTATAAACAGGAGTAGGTAGATGATCACGCTCCCTACTAGAATATCATGTGGAATAGATTTTATGGTAGAATTTGGAAAAAAGAACCATGGGAGGATTCCCAAGCTAGGTGGAACTCCCTTAACAATTGATAAAACAATTGCCACAATTAACAGCTTGAAGCATTTATTTCTAATACAGGAAAGCCCGTTGTATAGTCAGGTTTCCCCCAAAAAAGATTGTTCAAAATCAAAACCTTATTTAGATGAAAAAGTAAACTTATAACCAAGTTTGCTAACTAATTGTGGAATAATATTCAAGAGTTTTTACAGCCATTCTTTAACTATTTTTAATATCAGATATTCTAATGGAAACGTAAGATTAACCCTATCGTTATTATAAAAGGTAATTCCTTACTTTCTCCTAGAAGAGAATGTGTCTTTGATCATCAACTGATTGAACCCAGCCTAGTTCTAATTCGTCCATCTATCCACTTCTAGTACCATTTTTCATACGTAAATGAATTACTCACCACTTAGCTAAACCTAACGGTTCTTAACGCTTGAAGTGGGAGCTTCTTGGGGATAGAGCATACTTGCAAGCGTATTTCTTCACTAACAGCGGTCTCTCTTGTTTACCAAGCGATCCCCGTAGTTCCTACGGTTCTTGATGATTGGATCTAAACCAATCCCATAGAATGTAATCTTAGACCTTCGGTCAGAATATTGATACTAGCATTGATATCTCATATCTCGGTCATGATGAGCATAACAAACAGGCCTTTTAAAAATCCTATTCTTCTTCAGCCATGTACCGGTAAGAATATTACAAGTGGAAGTAATAGCTCCTTATGAGCAATTTTGTAGGCTACTTCTCGTCCTCTTTGGGGCAAATTGCCGAGATTAGTATAGCACAAAGCTTATGAAAAGAAAGAGTCCTAAAACAAACGTCGTCTCAACTCGCGTTTCAGGGCAAACCATGACGGAATAACCATGGAAAAGCATACGGGAAACTGGGACCACAGGAGGTGCCCCGCCCTGCAGAGCAATAATACAAAATTAACTCTTCCGTATATAAAACACTAGTTTCAGGGGAGTGAACCTATTGGTGTGGGTGGCACAGGATCACTTCAATAAATATTTCAGTGTCTAGTAATTGCTAAAAATGCTTTTGTAATAAATATGTTAGATCCTAAAATTAGAGGGAAATTATAAAGTGTTTTTTAACGCTATTATTTCTAGCTATTGACTAATAAGTTATATAGATTAATGTCTGTTATTCATCAATAAAATAAACTACAAATAGGCTCTTCGTCAATTGCACCATCAAAACAATTTGACGAAGAGCCAACCTAAAAAACTTTCGAGCCTTCCCGCTCCATACTGAATTATTACCACTTTGTTTATTGGAACTGCATTCCGCCATCCACTATGATCGTTTGTCCAGTTATATAGTTGGCGTCATCACTGGCTAAAAATGAAACAACTGCCGAAACATCTTCAGGTTCAGATAAACGTTTTAATGCGATATCTTTACTGAAAGTTCGCATTCCCCATTCATCGTCTTTACCAGCATTAACACCTACTTGATGAGCAATATCCATCATCATAGGTGTTTTAACAATACCTGGTGCATAAGCATTGCAAGTAATACCATATTCAGCTAAATCTCGTGCAGCAATCTGGGTCATACCACGAACAGCAAATTTTGAACTACTATATAACATCAGGTTAGGATTACCCACAACACCCGCTTGTGAACAAGCGTTGATGATCTTTCCACCATGATTCAATTTTTGGAATGCTTCGGAAGCTGCTTGTGTTCCCCATAAGACGCCTCCCACATTAACAGAATAAACTTTTTCAAACTGTTCTGGAGTAATAGAATCTATCGGTGTAGTTGGTGCTATCCCAGCATTATTTACAATCACTGACAAGTCTCCATAGGATTCTATCGTTTTATTAACTGCTGAGAAAATCTCGTCACGCTTCGAAACATCCGCTTCGATAGCCATTGCATGTTCACCAAACTCTATTGCTGCCGCTCGTGCAGAATTTTCATTGTAATCCACCAATGCCACATCAAAGCCATCTCTATATAAACGCTTAGCTATAGCAAAACCTATACCTTGACCTGCGCCAGTAACTAAGGCAACTTTTTTCATTAAATTTCACTCCTTCTAACATTTATCAACTTCAAAATAAACCTACCTCTCTTATTAATATTAATAAAAAATAAACTCACATTAAAAATAATATCCTCACTTCCTTGTATATTTAGATTACTCAATTAATCAGCTATTCCGTTTTAATTAGCTGTTATTTTATCTATAATTGAGTTAGGCACTGTGGACTAGTACTACTTCCACTAGATTCCCTTGGAATACTGTTAGTGAAGGGCTCTAGCCATAGCTCTTTGTCAAATTGTTAATAATTTTGTTAGCGCAGGATATCTGTTCGTGACGCTTGATTGAGCACAAGGTTACATAGGCAAATAGTACGTGGAGCACAGTGTAAATTTTATCTGATCAGGAGTGGTCCTTATGTTGTCTGTTGGAATAGCTGTTGCCAAGCATAAACATGACTTAGCGGTCGTTGATCCTGAAGGACCGATTTTTGTCCACCACTTTCAAATCGAAAATAACCGTGAAGGCTTTACGAAGCTTCAAATGGCACTTGCTAATTTGAAGAAATCTACCGGTGAAGACATCAAAGCGCCTTATAAGATACCGATCATTATTGCTTTAATATCTTACGCTTTCTTCGGACGCAAACCTCCCCAACCTACAGCTATAATCCGTACTTAATTAAAGAATATGCCAAGAATCAAAGCTTGCGTAAAACCCAAAACCGATAAAAAAACGCCATGATGATTGCTCGAAAACTACGAACAAATCTTGATAAATAATCATTTAGTGCTTCCTCTTAAATGATTGAATTGAAATATTTAACTCGACATACAACCAGATTAAAAGAGGATTATACTCGAAAAAAGTAAGCTATACACACCTTAAATATTCGCTTTCTGAAATCAGCCTCTTCTTTGGGTTCTTCTTTTCTGCAAAGCACCAATCCCATGTGTACGCGATTTTGGAAGAATACCTTTCTACTAGAAAGCTAGGAAATGGACACTTAACGAAGTTGACGAATTTCATTTCAATACACTCAAAAGGTCGCTTCGGAAAAGATTAGGCAATCAAGATTAAAGTCCTCGCACAAACCACCATTAGTCAAGATTCCCCTGCGCTAGAATTTGAACTCCTTCAAACCATTAATACCATTCAGTAACTTACGACTATGCGAGACGAAACAGAGAAGGAAGTCGCTCGATTAATGAGTGAAATTGATTCGCCTATTTTAACGATTCCTGGCATTAGTTTTAAATTAGGGAGTGTCATTCTTACCGAAATTCGGGATATTAAGAATTTTCGTTCACCGAATCAGCTGCTTGCTTATGCAGGTGCAGAATCATCCGTCTCCACTTCTGGAATGAATTAAACAGAAACTGACCGAATGGTCAAACGAGGATCTTCACAATTACGCTGTGCATTGCATGAGTTCGCCAGGCTCATGTCTATTTGGTCGCCGTCTATGCGTGTCTATTTCCAGAAAAAACTAGCGGAAGGAAAACACTACAGTGTCGCAATTAGTCATGTCGTAAGAAAACTGGTGCGGATCATTTACCAATTACTGAAAGATAATACACCTTATGGGGAACAGAAAATGACCGTTAACTGATCTTTTCAAAAACTTCCTCTGCCTAAGGTTTCTTTGTCATACCTTCAAACCATATCCAAATTACGTTATTCAAACTTTTCATATTGTGATTGACTTAATATAGTTTGTCTTTCTATCTCTTATTTTCTTTACAAAATCATTTTACAAAGAAAGCGTTTTATCGTCAAAAAATAAGATTTTCATTTACTCTCCGTTATTTTTTCAACAAATAACGAAATTGTTCGACAAAAGAATAAACGCCAATTGTTTTTGAGACGTTTTCTTAATTCATCCCCAGTTAGATATAAAAATGTCGCTTTTGATTTCCCTACCACTTCACGATTATTTTTATGTCACTTTTGATGATTCCCACTAACCACTACACTGATAGCTACTTCCTTATTGTCGGATAATCTTCTCTTTTCTGTGGCGGAGTATAGTTTTATACTGCCAGAATGACTGGTAAACCATTGAGGAGTCTTGCTATCCATTCTTTGAGAACAAACAAGCTAATCCAAGCCTATTAGCCGTAGTCGTCTTGGTAACTTAAATCCTCTATTAGATCACTATTTAAATAACTAAGAGAAACTAAAATCACACTATTATCCTAAATAATTGAAACAAGAGAAAATAAATTCCCTTACCATTGAAATTTTTCAAAATATAAAAGCTTATGCTATTGAGCAGTACGGTAACTGGTATCATAAACCTATTGATTTATTTAAATTTTTATAGAAAAGTTATTGAAAATGAATTAGTTGATACTGCTTCTTTTTTATTAAATTTTACCCCTTCTTGTAAATGAGTTTTACAGTTTTATGTGATTACTTAAAACTACTCTATTCAATCAATCAAGAACAAATTATGTATTACTAATCAAATAAACAGTTTCAAAATGTACCTAAGGTAATTTCCCACTAGAATATTGCCTAACAGAACTTCTGAACGAGAAAACCTACATGTTTAATCATAAAATGATAGTATTGTAAGCAAGAGTATTAATAATAATTATTATAGTAACAGAAAATGAAAAAGCCGCGAAATAACCACCTGTCCAAGATTGATGGTTATTACACGACTTAGACTTATATCATATTTTAATTAAACACTCTTTAAACACTTCTTTGTTAGATACTTCCATACTTTTTTGATCGAATTAATTGATTGATTTTAAAGTAATTAGTGGACGTCATATGAACATAACCTTTACTTTTATGGTCAAATATATAGTTACACAAACTTTCTCAAACATTAATCGTTCATAAAATTCCCCACCTGATAGACAACTACTTGCTAGTATACTTAATCTCGACCAATCGTTACATCAAAATACTAATTCTACCTTTGAAGTGTCTTTAATATTGAAAAAAGTAATAAAAACATCTAACTAGTTCCACTTATATTTCTTTTCAAACTCTTCCCATGACTTTGAAAATTCCTTATTTTTAAAAGCTTCTTTAAGACCAGAAAGTTGCTTCAAACGAAAGACTTCATCTCCATCCATTCCTAGCATCTCTGCAATCTCGGAATCTGTCTTCCCTTCTCCAACTAATCTTATAACTATCTTCGACATGTCTAACACTTGATGGGTACCTCTCGCACGATTAAATTGAACAGTTGCAGCTATCCTTTTAACAATATCATGTTTTAGTACAACTACTGGTATTTCCTTTAAATTTAACTTCTTTGCAACTGTATAACGATGAAAGCCGTCTACAATACAGTACATGTTATTTTCATCCTTTATGACTGCTATTGGATAACAAAATCCATTTTCTATAATTGATGTTTCCAATAATTTCATTTCAGGTGCTGCAACTATATTAGGGTTATAATCGTTAGCATAAACTTCATCTATTGGAACTAATTTTGCTTCTAACGCTAACATTTTAATCTCTTCTGCCATTTTCCTTTAACCTCTCATCAAAATATATTATCTTATTCTCTGTTTCATCTTTTTCTAACATCGCCTTTAATTCTGCGTCATCTCTTTTGGTTTGTGAAAACGATAATCCTCTACCATAGTAATCATTTTTTAAAATCATTTTTGCACATCTTCTCCATGAAGCTACTTTCTTTTTAGATTCTAAGTATTTCGGTGCAAAATCCTGCATTGGGATCCCTTTTTTCACTTCATACCATTCAATAAACCTTTCTATTTTTCTCGCATAGTGAATCATTAAGTCATAATTTTTAATCCCTATACTCTCCAATAAAAAGATTGTGTACTCTTGCCATGTTAAATACTTGGGTTTTTCCAACTTCATATACCCAAGGGCTAAACTTTTAGCATAAATATTGCCAAAATTTACTCCACCAACTCTTATTAAAAGTTTAGACCAAGTTTCCGGTTCAATAGCTTTAAATTGACTTAGACCTTTTCTTTGGTCATCACCATACGGTTGACAAATTCTTGCTTCATGAATGGAAAGTCCAGATTTGTAAAAAAGCTCATAAAGTTGATTATATTTTAAATCAAGTTGAGAAACAGCAATCCAAATGTCTCTTGTTTGCCAATCATAAATTGGATAAAAATTGTAAATTGGAAGGTGTAAGTCATTTTGGACAAGAGTTGTCCAATTATAATCTTGCCATTTCTCTTTTCTAAGAGACACAATCGTTCTAAAACGATTAAAACTTTCATTTGTCCTAATACCAACACCACACATCACTGGTTTACTATGCTTTTTTTGATACCATTTTGCAAAAGCTACAATGAAAGTTTCAAATTGCATATCATTAATAAAAAAATCCCACCCATATTTTGAAAGATAATTATCTTCGTTAATGCAATTTTCAGGCATATCTCTTATCCAGAACTCTTTCTGCCTTTTATCCCAACAAACCCAATGGGTACTTAATTGGCTTACTGCATTTCTTAAAACTAAGGGTAGGCAAACCCAATAAAATTTATTGATTTGACTTAGATTTTTAAGATCGTTTACATGATCAATGGTATATTGATAATTACCTTCTAGATCAATGAACAAAACATCAAATTTCTTATTTTTCTCTTTTGCAACTATATTTGCCAGTTGTAACATTACGGAACTGTCTTTACCGCCAGAAAACGAAAAGTATACAGCAAAGTCTTGCGAAAAAATTTTTTCTAATCTTTCAAGTGCAGCGGTATAGACATTTTTCTCTAAATAAACCTTTCCCAAAATATTCACCCCTATGAAAAAAATTTAATAGGTACTTTAATTGAACGTTACTACGCAAAGTTTTGTTCATATCAATCATACATTAAAATTCGTACAGGTACGTATAAAAGCACTCCTTATTTTAATAATACGAACCAAAATCTATACTAATTGACTAGCCACTATCTTCAACCACAACTTATATTTATTTATACGCACTGCTTTTATATTCTAATAAAGTTATCTCAGTTAAGATACTCTACACAATACAGGATAAGTCATCATTATTCATATGTCCCTAACCTTATACTTACTATAAAATTTTTTGAAGAGTCAAAGTATTATACGTAATGAATAATTGCACTATAAACATAACATGATTCAGTCACCACCTCTAATTCTAAAAAATCACTGTTGTTTATGTTACTAATAATACTCAATCTAAAAAACATCATTATCAAACACTTACTATATTCAAAAACTGTTACTAATTATCTACTTTTTCTACTAACTTACTACAAATTTTCTAACTTTACAAATTTATTAAATCGTCAAACCCAATCATAGGAAGATAATCAAATGTACGGATGGAATGACAAGTCATTCTAGCAAGCAAATTCTAAATATCAAAGATTCCTATATTCCCTTTCCAAAATATTGTGGACATGATTCTATTATTCGTCACGCCTATCAAGAGAGCTTTATTCCGTTATTTCCGTATCAGGAGGTACCGAGTGATCTACACCTGTATAAACAGCGTTTTTATTGCACGCAATGCCATCATACTTTTTCTGTAAAAACCTATCATGTAGCAGAAATTTTTACATTTCGCAAAACTTAAAATTCGCAATCACTGTTGATTTGAAGAAAAAGATTTCATGAAAGATATTGCGGAACGCTACTTTGTCTCCACAAAAACCGTTGAACGTGTCTTAGATAGTTTTTTGAAGAAGTATGTAAAAAACAACTATCTTCCCAAACATCTCCTCCTTGATGAATTCAAGGGGACAAGTGATTGCGAGGGCGCTATGTGCTTTATCATCTGCGATGCGGATACTGGTAAAATTTTGATATCCTAGATGACCGGCACAACTTCAAGTTGCAGGCGTATTTCCATCTATTTACCTTAAAAGCTAGAAGACGAGTTACGCACATGTTATGGATATGAATATCTCTTACGATACAGTGACCAAAGAAGTTTTTCCAAATGAACGAATCTCTATCGATCACTTCCACGTCATCCAACAAATTACGAGTGCCTTTAATAAGCAACGAGTTCAGGCAATGAATCAACTAAATAAAAATGATCCGCAGGATCAAAAAGATTATCGAAAGTTGAAAAAAGTATTGGCGAACAATTTTGAAGAAGAATATGAAGTTAAATTATACCTCCTTCAATCAATTTCCCCTCTGTCAAAGAAAATATTTAACAGAATCTAAGGTGACAGATTATCTAGTTTCTATAGATGACCAACTACACCAAAACTACGAGGTCTATCAAGAATTGTTGGCTTTTTGATACAAAAAATTCGGTCGATTTTTTCAATTTGATTGACGGATTACCGCATTCTTTGAACGATGAATTTAAAAAAGCGATTTGATACCTAACAAAGCACAAAAAAACAGCAAAAATTCTTTAGAATATCCTTATTCAAACGGGAAATTGAAAGGAAAGAATAATCTTATCAAAATAATCAAAAGAATAGCAATTGAATTTCACACTTTTCGTCACCTCCGGATGCATGCTCTAATCCAGAAAAATATTGTGAAATAATTAATAACACAAAAAAGGAAATGCTTCAGCATTTCCTAAAGTATGATTTAATCAAAACAACACCATTGACAAAGAGCCAGCAAAAATTTATTTTTCTTTATCTTTTTTATCAAACAATTTGTTGATTTCACCAGCTACATCATCTTTTAAATCTTCAGCTTTTTCTTTGATTTTGCCAGCTTCTTGTTGTAGCTTACCTTTTAATTCTTTTGAATCATCACCTGTTGCCTTACCTGCTGTTTCATTTACTTTACCTTTAACTTGATCTTTATCCATTGATATAGCCTCCTTATTCTTTACTACTCTTCAAGTGTAGCAAAAATATGGTCAACTGCCCAATGAAAGAGCTTCAAATGTGTCAGATTATAAATTAAATTATTTTAAATTTGGATTATTTTCAACAGTATAATTATTTGTCTTTTGCCAAGGACTCTTTTTGGTAACCAGGGTAAATCGCTCATCTGTCACTTTTTTAATTTGAATTTTCAAATTGCCCGTAGTCGATTTCAGAACGTATTTTCCACCTTCCATCGCTTCAATTTGAATGATTCCTGCTTCATCACTTGTTGCTTTTAGCGGTTTGCCATCACGATTGATTTGATGCTTTCCTTTACGATCATAAACCGCAAAAGTCACCCCGGTTAAGGGCTTTTGATTCTGCAATATGTTGAATTCCAACAAATATCGCTTTTTGGCAATGGCTAATGTTTTGGCATGCTTAATAACTGCGGCGACTAAAAGTGCGATAAGTAATACTCCCCCTACCACAATTCCAATAATTCGCAACAATTGATAGCGGTCGGCTTTTTTCAGCTCGGCTGCCATTTTAGGTACATAGGCAATGCGATGGCCTCGCACCAACAGTCGGTGACTGTTAATCATGTAAGGCGTACAGGTCAAGAGCGTGACGTAATCCTTGCCCTTTTCAATCTGCAGATAATCCGTATTCGTCGGTTCTACTACTTTTATTTGATCCACTTCGTAAGCATGGATTTCTTTACTAATCTCAATGTAGAACTGATCCCCATTTTTTAGCTCTGGTAAATCCGTAAACAGTTTCGCTTCTGGCAACCCCCGATGTCCTGAAATGACGGCGTGGGTGCTTTCGCCGCCCGTTGGATAAGAAGTCCCTTCCAATAGCGAAGTTCCCTTTGCTAAAAATAAATCATTGGTGGTGTCAAAAATTGGCAGTTTAATTTTTATCTTAGGAATATTAATGACACCAATCGTATGGGTTTGATAATAATCTTTGGGTGGATTTTTCGGCACCTTTTTCTTCTTTGTCGCATCAGACCAAGGATCAGCGCCTGGATTACTACCTTTTTCTGCCAATTCCTTATTTTTTTGCTCCATCTTTTCTTGTGCCGCCTGCATCGCCTCTTCATTTTCGGCATTTGCTTTGGCTTGATAATAATTGATGATTTGCTGATCTAAAAAAGTATTCAGCGTGTCACTGATAAAAGGATAAGACAGCGCCCCAATGCCAAAAATCAGCAACAAAGCCATCAAAATATCCACAAATGTTCTTTTTTTCGTTGTTTTCTTCTTCGCTGCTTTTTTCATGAGACGCTCCTTATAGCAAAATCAGGACAGAAGCCATTCCCGACTTCTGTCCCAGTTCAGTTCGTTTACGCTTCAGTTTGTTTGCGTCCACGTGTAAAGTAGAATACCGCACCTGCTACCGCAATCGTACCAATTGCGATGAAAGCATAGATCCCTTTACCACCAGTGGAAGGGAGAGTACCTTTGTGTTTGTTTGGTACTTTTTGTGGATCAACTAACTTTTCTGTTGTTCCGTAAGAAGCGTCGTTAACTGTAAACTCAATACGATTCGATAATAAAACATAATCGTTTGGTGCCACTGTTTCTTCTAAGAAGTAGGTACCGTATTTAAGACCAGTAATCGCAATCAAGCCGTCATCTTTGGTAGTAGTAGTAAAAGTTGTTGCATTTTCTTTAGTATCCACCCAACTTACTGTCTTTGTGTCATCGATCTTCAAATATTTCGCTGTATCACTGTTTTCGTTACGAACAACAAATGATGCACCCGCTAGTGTTTTATCTGATGTTACATCGGCATCAACTTTGACGAAGCGTTTGCCACCCGTTACAACTTCAACACTTGGTGTGTTTGGATCATTCGTGTGACCATTGTCAACGTTGGCTTCATTTTTAAACCCTTTCGTTGGATCTGCCTTATCATTTAAATGCATAAAGTAAACAAATTTTAAGGTGCCACCAGGCGTTAATGAAGGAATAAAATCTGGATTAACAGCAACCGTAAATCCATTATCTTGTTCAGTAACTTGGTAGTTTTTTGAAGAAATCACTTTTTCTCCATCATATAATACATACCCATAGTCTCCAGAAGTTTGGTTATCAAAGGTTAAAGCCGCATCATGCGTATCGACTAAGTTGAATCTCACGTATTTATTTACATTACTATCCTTATCTGCAATCCCTAAAGGAATGTTAACAGAAATTTGATATTGAATTTTTTCTCCAATTGCTACATCTTTGCCGTTTAATTGCGGTGTTGTTTTTTCAACCTTTGATGTATCATTTTTAATGGTTAATTCAACTGGTGTTTTTTCGGTACTATTGGCACTAATCGTAAAGGGTGTATTTGTTTGACTGTCAATTAATGCTGCGTTATTAGGAGCTTTTACTTCTTCTAACGTATAGGCGCCAACTTCAAGATTTTTAACGGTCAGTTCACCTTTTACACTATCCGCATTTTTCGCTTCTGTAAATTGATTGTCTCCGATACTGTAACTATAGCCAGTAATAAAATGTTTTGCGTCCTCTTTATTCGTAGTCCAAGTATATAAGCCATCCTTAACTCCTTGGATGTATTTGACTGTGTTTGATTCGCCTTCAGATTTTGAAATGATAAATTCCGCACCATTCAAGCCTTCATTTTCAGCGGTACCTTCTTTTTTCACCTGTAAACTTCCGTTATTAGAGACTACGTTTTTAGGGTAGATATGAATTGTGCTTAATTCTTCTGTTCCATATTTATAAGAACCATCTGCCTGTTTAATCATTTCATAAACTGGAAAGGCAACTACCATATTGTCAGCAGCTACAACCCCATCTTTTTCTTCTTCCTTAATTGTATAGACCGCATCTTTGCCATTTTGTTTTTTAGGTAAATTCAAAGTAAGATTTCCACCTGCATCTGTGGTTCCTTGAGCAATTGGAGTATTTGGAGTCAAATTTTTTACTTCAGCTTTAGCATCATCCACCGAAGTATCAGCAGCGCGACTGTTATAAAATTCAGTCGTAACATCATAGACACTAAAAGTAACACCTGCTAGCCCTTGATAGTTATCAAACTCTGTCATCTCATTACCACTATTTTGAATCAGTGGATTAGGTACATTCTCACCTGTCATTTTCTTTTTATGGATGATGATATTAGCCATATCTGTATTATCATCAGCAAATACATTTTTAGCATTACCAAGTCCTAATACGAAAGGAAATACCATAATTAATGTTGCAATAACGCCCCAAATCTTCTGTTTTCTTGTTTTCATTTTCTTTAACCCCTTTTTATTCTTCATTTTTTTCCTTTTTATTGCGAACAAACACAATGATCACGATGAGAATCATGACGGCACCTAACCAAACCATCTTATTGTTCAAGATTTCATTGGTTTTTGGAAAATGGTGTTTGGTATTTGGTTTGTTTGTATCCGGTACATTCGGTTTGTTTGGTTTATCGGGCTTATTAGGTGGCGTTTCGGTCGACTTGTTGACAACTTTCAGTACACCATCTGCCATATCATAGCTCGTTTCGCTAATAACAAATTCAACCGGAGATTGATTTAATTGGTACCCATCTGGCGCGGTAATTTCTTGTAGCTGATACTTACCATAGGCTAAACCAGTAATCTCAAATGCTCCTTCTTTATTGGAAACCAGCTTCACAAGATTCGCAGCATCCCTAGAATCTTCCCAAGCAAAACCATCTTTACTTTGCACGAGATATTGCTTTTGCTCATTTAAGACGACAAACTCGGCACCAGCTAATAGCTTAGTATTATCCGCCATGTCCACCTTCACAAATTTTTTGCCGCCAGTCTTAACGTCCACTTCCTTGGTGATTTTATCGAAGTCCGTATCTAGCGAAGCCGTATTCACAATCTTTGCATCGACTTTTTCATGACTCATCAAGGTATCGGTATAAGTGATTACGATGGTTTTTCCTTCATAATCGGATAACTTGTCAATATCCTTAAAATTCAATTCAAAGCCATGCTCGCGAACGTTTTTTTCATACAGGAAGCTGACCTCTTTACCATCAATCGTGACCTTTAACGATTCTGGATTAAAATGTAGAACATCATCCGCTTGGTCCGTAATTTTAAAGTATTTATAGTCGGTCAAATCATCTGGTACCGTGCTTGTTACCGTGAAAGGAACCTTATCACCAAAGTTATAATTGGCTTTACCGTCCGTCACGACCTTATTAAACCGAGGTGGAATCGTTTGTTTCCGTTCATTCTTCGGATAAAGATGAATCGGATTTAAAACTGCATCGCCATCGTAAACCGGCAACACTACAACCAAATCTTTCGAAACAGTATTAATGTATTTTGGGGCACTAGCTTCATGAATCAAGTACACTGCATCCTGCCCTTTCGCTTGTGCAGACTTCGCAGCAAGATTGAAAACCAGCAAACCATCTTGCACATCAGCTATCGTGTAGCGTTCTTCCCCTTCACTGGCGCGGTGGGTGGTTCCTTCCGCAACCCGAACTTTATTGGGACCAAGTTTCGTAAGCTCTTGTTGCGCTTGTTCCGCCGACATTCCAGAATTTCTCAACTCATAAAATTTCCGAGAAACATCGAAAACTTCAAATTTCACATTATTCAAACCGTGATATTCCTTTAATAAGGAGGCATGATCGTCATCCGCACGGCCTGTGTTTTCACTATCAGCCGGCATCTCTCCATCCGGAAAAGCAATCTTGTGTAACACAATATCCACACGATTATCCTTCAACGTATCACTGGCCGACATCCCCATCATTAGAGGTACAAACAGCAGTAAACTAGTAAATGCCAACAGCATCTTCTTCATCTACGCCACCCCCTTACTATTACGGGAACGGTAAAAGAGATAACCACCCACCACAACCAATGCTAGCGAGCCAGCTAGATAGTACATCCACGTACCCGAACCACCAGTGGAAGGAAGCGGTACTTTGGCTTTGTTGGGGACATCGAAAGTTATGACATTGTCAGACACAGTTAAATTAGCATTAGATAGTTCTTTGTTAGATATACTTACTTTTCCAGTTGCATCAATTTCTATTCGAATTGGATCATTCAACATTCGATAACCTTCTGGACTTTTTGTTTCGCTTACCTCGTAAACTTTCCCCTTATTTAAAGTAATTTTTTCGGGTAACACATAAATTCCATCACTTTTTGGTTCGAGCACAGCTGGTTCGCTTAAATCACCACCGGAAATAGCAAACTCAGCACCCTTCAGTAAACTTCCGGTAATACTATCTTTCTTAGTAATCTTTAAAGACAAAGGGGTAAATATCTTAGTATTTTTCCAAGTATTATCATCAATTTTAGTTGATTCATAATTTGTAAGTTCTGTTAGTTCTTTACTAATTGCATATTTAAAATCATTACCTTGATTATCAAATTTTGGTAACCAAATTGTTTCATTATAAGGTAACTGCGCAGCAGAAATCTTCTGAACGTGTTCTCTACTCCAGATGTTTTTATCATCTGATTTTTCATTTTGACTAGTTATTTTCAAAACACCTATAGGGACTTCATTCCTACTAACCTGGAACAATAAATCTGATCTTCCTAGTATATTATTATCAAACTCATCCCATTTTTTAGTTAAATCTATTGTTGTACCTGGTGCTTTTGCAGAAGGAACACCGAAATCTACCATATTATCGGGGAGCTCTTGATTAGGTGTAAAGGTTGTTCTCCCATTTATTTGATACCACTTATCAGGCACAAAATTTTCGTCTTCTGTATTTATCCTAACTTGATAATGAATTTGAATTTCTTGACCTTTTCCCAAGTTAAGATTGTTGATGTCTATCTCACCATTTTTTTCTGGTTCGGTGTAATTTGGTATTAGAGCTGATCCAGCAACTGAAGTTATCTCTAATGAATTAGTTACATAATTGAATTGTTTCCCAATAGGATCAATTACTTTACCACCACTTACGGTACCAATAATCTGAACTGCCTTATTAGAAAAGTAATTTGCAATTCCCGAAGCCTTATTTGCTGTTTCATAATAAAGGACTCCGCTATCACTTTTAGTAGCAATTTGTTTCATTCTATTTTGAACTTGCTCCGACGTTAATCCTGCATTTACGTCACTATTTAGCTGTATACCCAATGAATGAATTTCAGTTCCTGCTTCTTTAATTTTAACTGCCTGACCAATAGTAGCAACAAAAGCATTTGGAACTCTAACGTACGTAGAATTTTCACTATATTTTGCTGTTGGATAATTTTTAACATAGTTACCTCTATTTCCGTTTTCAGGAGAGTACGTATAGTATCCATTTAATGAAGAAGAATTTCCCTGTCCAATAATAGTGTTTTCACTATCATCAGCATAATATTTTTCCCCTTCTGTCAGTGTTTTGGGTGCATTAGCTATGCTCTTAACACTTGATGGCTTATAACTGAAAGTTGGAACCCCATCGGTTAGCAGAACAATAACCTTCTTATGGTCTTTAGCACCATTGGAAAGTTGATTCTGGGCATCTCGCAAAGCTTTTTCTGTAAATGTTCCTCCCGAGGCTTTATTTGGTGTAAAAGTCTTTATTCGTTGCTGAGCGTCCTTGAAAGGCATTAAATTAATTGTATTGTTAAGATATCCTGGACTAGAGTACCCAACATAGCCAATATTAATCTTATCGGAGATTCCACTAGCAGCTAATGTATTGACGAATTGATCTATCCCTTTTTTCACTTCGCCAATTCGGTCATTATCATTCATACTACCTGACCAATCGACAACTAACATAATATCAATTGGTGTAATTTCCTTTTGAACATTTCCACGAATATTCAGGAAGACATCATACAATCCTTGTGATCGTGTAGATTCCTTGGCATACTTTCTAATTGCAAAATCAGCATCTGCTCTGGTTCCGCCATATTCTATATAAGAATTTTTCTTATTGTTTTGATTTCCGTCCCAAGATGTTATCCCATCCCATGAAGATCCTCCGCCAACCTTCCCTTGATGATTTATAACATTCGTATTTCCATCGGGAATCCAAGAGTATTCCGGATAAGTCCCACTGTTATCAGTAATATATTGAGGCTCGATATTTGCGTATGTTCTTCCAGCAAAACCCAAGCTATCTGCCGCGCTCCGCGTAATTACTTGTGGTCTGCCTGTTTCTTCATATTTCTTTTCAGCTTCTTTTTTAGCGGAATCAACTGTTGCTTCGTCAGCATCGCCTAGATTCGTTACATCACCACTTGTTGATTCTTTTGTAGCCTCACTAGAAGAAGTCGCAGTCGATTCAACAGTGCTTGAACCCAAGCTACTTTGTATTGTTGTCGATTCTGTTACGTTAGCTTTCACAAGTGTAATCGGATATTCTTTTGAGAATCCTACTTCTTCAGCCTTATCGTCCGTTTTTGTATTCAAACTAATTTTTAAATTGACTTCACTTACCACCGGTGTCGTAAATTTAATTTGATCGTTTTTAATAGCAGTGGATACTTCTTTTTCCACTACTTGACCGTAGTCTGCAATACTCTTATCTGTTTTTACCTCAAATAAATTTTCTGATGACTGATCATCTTTGACCATTGTTGGCAAGATAACAGCTTTATCTTTTACATCTTGTAGCGAATAGGTCAAGCGTGTTGGTTCTTTGTTGTCATTTTTATGTATATTGATTTGCCAATCAACATGATTTTCCTTAATTTGATATTGAATTGAAGCCTTACCGTATTCGTTATCAAATAATTGTTGTTCGTTTTTTTCTTTGTCTTCCGTTAACGCAATTGCTGTCATGCCATTAATGAAAGATTGAGCAGAGAACAATAACACGACTATCCAAACCAAGAAGAACAAACCTCTTTTTCTCATCATCTTCACTCCAAGTATAGTATTTTTATTAATGACTTTTATCTAAGTATTTCTAGTTTATAAATTACAGTAAAATAACACATATCCCACAGAATTTGTTTCGCTATACCTACTTTCTAAACTGTAAGTGAACGAAAAAAAGCACTTAATTCGTCTATAGCTTATAACAACAAACTATCTTTCTTTTTCACTTAAATTACAACCCAATAATAAAGGTAAGTATATTGAAAACTTTTGTTTTTACCCAAAGTTACTGAAAAATAAAAACTTGACTATATAATAAATTCGGTTTGAAAAAGCATTAATCAATATAACTATATATAATATTTCTCGAATTTTCATTAAAAAGTTTTAATATTTATAGAATCGATAATTATTTTATACGAAAACTCAAACTCTAAAAAAACAAAAAGGCTACCTCCTACTCAATCAAAGGAGCGTTCTGTATGTCTGATCTTCATCCTATCAAACTATTACTAGGAATCAAAGATAAAAACATTCAAATCACTCATGTCGAGAAGAAAAAATACATTCAATCAACAGTATCGTTGTTTCTGCTACGCTCATTAAAACGATTCATCGCTGTCCTAGGTGAATCAACATGGGCTGATCGTTAAGAACGGAAAGAAAAAATCGCTGGTCCTTCTCAATAAGTGTGCGAATCAACGGACTTATCTTGCTTTGGCAAGGCAACGATACCTCTGTCATGGCTGTCACACCTATTTTACGGCGAATACCTACATTGTTGAAAAAAACTGTTTTATCGCCAAACAAGCACATTATAAAATATTGGAGGAATTGACTGAAAAGCAAGCAATGACGACGATTTCTAAACATTGCGGCGTTTCTTGGTCAACCGTTTCGCGAACACTCGCTTCTCTGCTCCCCATGACAAAAGTGAAAAGAAATTGGTTGCATCGTTGTTTATTGGTGGATGAATTTCGTTCATTGAAAAATCAAGTTGGTCCCTATTCTTTTTCTTGTATGGATGGCGATACCGGGAAATTACTGGATATTCTTCCTTCACGTAAGAAGAAAGACTTGGTTTCTTATTTTATACAATTTGAACGACGTGCACGTTTAAACGTAAAAATACTCTAACGGATATGAATGCTTCTTATGCTTCGTTGATAAAAGAGTGCTTTCCTCATGCCAAACTCGTTGTGGATCGCTTTCACATCGTCAAGCACCTCATTCGCAGTTTTGAGGATATTCGACTACGAGTCATGAAAAGCTTCGACCGAAACGATCCAATACAAGCCAAACACTATCAACAAGTGAAGGCTTTATCTCGACTTCTGATTACACGACAGGACATGCTTGTTTATGATAAATGGACAAAATGGCGTAATTTTGGTTGGGCCTATCTAACCGAAAGTGAAGTCGTAGAACGTCTGCTTTCTACTTCTGATGAACTACGAATAGCTTATGCTTACTATTAAGAAATTCTTCAAGCTTTTCATGACAAAGAAGCGGACATCTTCTTTCAGCTTGTAAAAACAATGCCCAAGTCGGTTCCAAGAGAACTGCATCATATAAAAAAAGCGTTTATAAACTATGAATCAGGCATTCGTTTAGCCTTAGAGTTGCCTTACTCAAATGCTAAAATAGAGAATCTGCATACCCACATCAAAGCATTGAAACGAATAGCTTACGTGTTTAGAAGCTTTCGTAGGATGAGAACCAGAGTTTTCTTAATCAATCATCTGATCACTTATTAAACATAAAAAACATCTAAAGCAGAAAATAAATTCTACCTTAGATGTTCTTATATCACTCTATCAGTCCTATTTGACAAAGAGCCATTATCTTTTGGATTTTTCTTTACAACCTCATTTGACAAAGTGCCCCTAAAAAAACGGTTGAACATTTCGATTTCTCTACAGCCTGAGAGCTGTTAGATTTTCTCGCAGCTCAATCTTTTTGAAAAATCACTTTTACTTTTCTTAACAGTTCTTCGACAAAATCGTTAGAGACAGTTTCTATAAAATCATATTTTCCAGCACTGTAATCAATTGCAACTAGTTAATCTAGTAATACTTTTCCGGTGGTTTAATTTGATTTTGGTACTGGAACATAAAGAGGATAGTTTCGTTTTGCATTAGGAATTGAAGAGAATATCGCGATATTAGAATATTGCGCAACACCCTTATAGTTTAAACCAATATAAGGTCTGTAACCTTGCTGCTCATGACTTTGTTTCGGATTCAAATTAAATTTTACAATATCACCTTGTTTTACCATAGTTCATTTCCTACTGGTTCAAACTCTACCAATAAACTTTTTAAGGATTCTCCACTATAATCTTTAAATAATTGTTCAAATGTTAACTCATCTTTAGAATCGATACCTAAAACTAGTTTTCCATTTTCAATTTCAACATCCAATTTATCCCCTTGTTTCGCACCGATTGCTTTCAATAGTTCAGCGGGAATTCTAATCGCGTTTGAGTTTCCCCATTTCCCAACAGATATTTGCATCATAATGCTAACCACCTTTCTGTATATCTTCCATGTAATTTGTATGTGTCTGAATTTTAGTTAGTGTGTTTTTAATAAGTTAATTAGAAGATTTTTGATGAGAATAAGAAATTTTTGTTGAGGTAATTGGTACGCAAAATAGACTTAACATGCTGTTTTTTTACAAATTAAGTTTAATATAATCTTATTCGGATTTTCAATAGAATTTTCCTTGTTTTATCCCCCTTTTTTGCTTATTTATACCATTTTTCGATACAACTGACACGAATTTTCGACGGACGTTTCTCCTGTTCGCCTCTCGGATTCCGAAAAAGGATCTGTCAATTTTGTTTGATGATAGCCAACAACTAGTATTGTTGTCTGTTTTGTGACCATATGTTGTACTTTCCACCCCACACCAGTCACAAGAGCCTGTGCTTGCTTTCTCGTCATTGAACTCAGACTTCCTGTAAAAACGACAAATTCTCCTTTTCGCACTTGAAAATCACCTCCGTTTTGAACAAGTCTAATGAACACTAAGAAAGACTGATTTAATAACCACACAAAAAAGTTCAATAGAGTATACCTTATTGAACAAATCTATAACACAAACAGGAGTATATGAGACGTTGAAATTGAGACGGGTTATGAGAAAAGAGGAACCCTTAATTTAAAGGATTCCTCTTTTTTAGTTATCGCTTATTTTTATAGTCTCACAAACCATCGTTTTTGAGAGCGGTTTGTAAGACACCTAGACTGTTATTCTAGTGTGACTCTGATTGTTCCCAGCACTATATTAATTCAATTCTTTTTTTACCATAGAAATAATTTTTTCATTAGCTATTAATATCACGGATATTTTATTTATATATTCTTCATTTTCAATTGTCGCTGTTACTGATACCCTTTCTTCACTTTTAACTCTAGCACTTATATAATTTTCGGGCATTTTATTTTTATTTAAAAACAATCGGTAATTGTCATTATCGACAACTTTATAGTTCCTTTCTTTTAAAAAGTTCTCTAATTCAATAAATCCATCAAAAATTAGAATACTTGATTCAAATATATCGTTTGGAAGATACCATAACAGATAACAACGCTTACCATCTTGTTTTTGCTTAGTATTAAGTATGTGTAACAATTTGTCAAACAGCTCAATTTTATAAGGTGCAGATATTTTCCTATTGAAATATTCAAATGATTCTTTAATGAAAATTTCATCATCAGCATAGTTGGCATCTATAGCTAATTTATCCAAATTAGTTATCATTAGTTTCCATTTACGTTTTAATCCTCTAAGTTTTTTTTTCATTTAATACATACCTAATTTTATTTTGATAAAATTTTTCCATTTCCATCTGTTGAAGCTTTTCTATTTCCTTGTTTATCTTTTATTTTCCACTTTCTTCCGCCATGTCCTGCGGTATCTTTTTCTTTAACATAGCCTGTTTTAGGGTCTTTCCAAGCATTTTTCCCTTTTACTTTTTGGTTAAAATTACCTAATTTGACATTACCATTTGAATCTAACAAACCTTTAGGAATACCATAGGCTCTAGAAGCACTATTTTGTGGATTATTTAGCCAATTCTTAATTGTGTTATATGCCCAGTGTCCAGCTCCAATCGTAATTCCACCTAAAACAATAGCCCCAGTTGCCGCTAAAGCAACTTGTCCAATACCTGGAATAAAGTAAACTCCTGCAGCGGCAGCAAATCTCTTTTGTCGTCCACCATTACTAGGCTGTTCAACTTCCTGCGCTGTTTCTAAAAGTGCTTCTAGTTTTTCTTGATTATAAACTTCTCCATTAATAATTAAATCGTTATCTGTCAACTGAACTGCTGCTACTTCTTCTGTTTTAGTATCATAAGTAGTATTATTATCTTCTTCAATATCATACAAAGAGGTTTGATTATCTTGTTCTATTTCTGTTGCTAAAGCAGTTACACTAGGTATTGTTGCGCTTATACCTAAAATTGCTACCAAAGTTATTACACCAATCTTAAACTTAATATTCATAATTCATCCTCTTTCATTTCTTTATTTGTAGATTTTTAACCCCATCTACATAATAAAAAAATAACGTCTTGACAGTAATAATACAACTTACAATTTCGTCACGTTTTTTACGTAACTTTCTGATATTCTATACCTAGAAAATATTGTTTGTACCTTCAAATTGACACTCCCACGACTTAAGTCGCAGGAGTGTCAATTTTTGTAAATGGTGCTTCTATGACCAATTGAGTTTTTGATACGTCTACCTTGGCATTCCTTTTTCATAATGTGACCATGCACTCCAAACTTTTACCAAATGTTTTTCTTTTTCTGTTGTGTAAACAACCCTGTGTTTGTTGTTAATTCTCACCGTTTGTGAGACTAGTTGATTGAACATATCCTTTGTTATCTAACACAAATTCTTTATCAAACTTTTTGAAGTACATTTTCTCTAATGTATCCTCTAATTTGTACAACTTTTTTTGTGGGATATATGCCTTATCCCATTTCCAATCTATTAAATCATATCTACCAATATCCGCAATTTCTCGTACTTCTTCAATGGATAAGTTTAATACTTTTCTCAAATCTTCAATTTTTTTGTATTGTTTTTTTCTTCTAATCGCAGCTGGTAAATTAATTGAAGAAATTATCTCCATAAACAAGAAAAACGAAGTCCATTCCCAGTAGAAATTATAAACTTTACATACAAACAGTGCGAATAAACCTAACAACACTAAAATAATCGAATATAGCATATCTATTTTTTCATTTTTAACCATTACTCTCATGAAAATCACCTCTCAATCTGCCCGCTTGTAAGACTTCAAAGAACATCGTCATGCTTTCCAGTGGCTAGTAACCATAATTCTAAAATCTCGTTTTTTATTTCGTATACAAGAAGCCAGTCTTTTTCAATATGCAATTCTCTAAGTCCTTGTTTGTTTCCTTTTAACGCATGGTCTCTATACTTTTGATAAAGTATATCTGTTTGTTGCTGGACAAGTAATTCTAAGACAATTTCTAGTTTTTGCATGTCATAATGTTTTTTCTTTAGGGACTTGTAATTTCTTTTAAAAGTGGGAGTACGCTTAATCTTCATCGTTTAAGTCCTTCATTAATTCAGCCACACTATCAAATGATTTATAGTCTTCACTTTTCATTTCTTCTAATGCTTGAGCAAGATTATCTTTTCGTACAGTCATTTCAAAAGGAATTCCTTTTTCACGAACAACTTTAGTTAAAAATATTTTAATACCTGTTGTCAAATCAATTCCTAGAGAATCAAAGATTTCTTTAGATTCTTCTTTTAATTCATCGTCAATTCTAAAGTTAATTTGAGCCATTTTTCTCACACCTTTCATATTATAAGTATAGCACAATTGTATATCGTTGTGAAGTGTTCGCTTTACGGAAAATACGTTAACCACCATTCTTTTCAAGAACATGTGCCATATACAGGCTATCAATACTAGCCATGGGTAGTTTTTCTAGTTCTTCGTAAGTGAAGTCACTGTTTCGTACAATCAAACTTATTTTTTCTTCTTTGGTCATGATTCCCAACTCACTTTCATTGTTCGATCGATTTTACTTGTGCCATCTTCATAGTGAAACATGATGTTTGGCTGCACGTTGTACTCGTAGACATTAAAATTAAGTGTACCTGCACTGTCAATCGCTTGCAACCAGTAGCCCCGTGGCATGCGTTCATTTCGGTCACTATTTGATACACGACTTTATTTCCGTTGATTTTTTGCGCTTCTCGAACCAACTTCTCGTAGGTCGTCTGAACTTTTTGATTCGAAAAAGCGGTCTGTGTGGCAAGATTTTTCGGGTTGTCTTGACTCCCTAATTCTCCACAATTCATCGTTACTAATTTCCTTAAAGTTGCTAACTATCTTATCATAGTTATCTTTCTGTTCGATTTTTTCATTTTTTGGATTACTATTCTTATGAATAGAAAAAGACTGAAAAATTATTACACCAACTAAGATTAGGCAAACGGTTGAAAGTAGCATAATAAGAATGCGTGTCCTTTTTTTATTCATTATTCTTCTCTTAATAAAAAATAAATAGGAGAACAAATATATATAATTTTGTTCTCCTTCATGTAAATAAAAAATTCTACCTCAGCAATTTCCCGCAACTAAAATATTTATATGCAGCTGTTGCATATATTAATTTTGCTGGATTTTGTTGAGCTAATTGGATAACAGGAACAAGGGCTTTACATAGGTTTCTATTACAATTTGTATTGTTCCCTCCCCATTTATAACAACCATCATGTGCTTTACAAGCTCTATCTAAATCATCAATAGGTTTTTTACCATTATTTCCCGGTCCACAATAATTACCATATGAGACACTTGGTATTCTAAGTCTAAGGTACGGAGAAGTTTCATCTTCTGCTTTGATACTATTAAAAGCTTTCCCAGCTTGTATAACAATTTCCCCTTCGTTATTTGCTATTGCACTATCTACATCAAAATATCTGTCGCCTGACTCATCTTGGGTGATATACAAATCCATTTTGCTCATTAACTCACTAGCAAACTCAGGAATTTCACCACCACTTACATTATTTTCACTAGCTGAAACGGTTGAAGGAACCAAAAATAACATTGCCATAAAAAACATACCTACAGACCAAAAAATTTTTTCATTGAATTTACCTCCTGTTTATAATTAAACATTCATTCCCAAAAAAAGAAATATAAACATAAGATACAGAAGCATTCCTCCCCCAAATAGTATTATAAAGTAGAACAACCATTTTGTTGTGTTACTAATGTTATCCATCTTGTTAATTTGTAAAACTATAAAAATAAAAATTCCAATAACTATAATGAGCGGCAAAC
Source organism: Enterococcus sp. DIV0755b (assembly GCF_051713765.1). NCBI lineage: Bacteria > Bacillati > Bacillota > Bacilli > Lactobacillales > Enterococcaceae > Enterococcus > Enterococcus sp. DIV0755b. Next base: position 2,575,493 of record NZ_JBIOQN010000001.1, read on the forward strand.
TTTTAATCAACATTTTAAGCCTCTCCTTTTTTGAAATAGTTAAATAATTAATTTGTATGATTTTAATTTAATTATGCACTGTTTGTATCCGTTTTCCTAACAATTTAATAAAAATATCAAATATATTTCAAAAAACGTTATTTAAAACAAGCTACTAATTTCTATATCTCAAATTCATACTTGATATGAGATATAGAAATCACCCGAATTGCTAGTTAATTTCGCTGATTTGAAAGCCTTTTATGATTTTCTGTAAGAAAAAATTATTTTTAGACGTTCAAACCTATCGTTTGTGAGATTACAAAAGTTCATCATGACTGCCTGTACGTGTCATTGTTAAGATTAAATTTTTATCGTCAATCTTGTAAATGAGTAACCAGTCTTTATCTAAATGAAGTTCTCTGTAACCTTTCCAGTTTCCTTTTAAAGCGTGGTCTCTATATTTTCTTACCAATTCATCTTGGTTGTTTGTGACAAGCAACTTAACTACTTTTTCTAGCTTTTCCATATCGTAGTGTTTTTTCATCATTCTTTTATAATCTCTTTTGAATATAGAAGTGTACTCAATCGTCAGCATTTAAATTCTCCATCAGGTCTGCTACTGAATCAACCTTTGTTGTCAAGCCATTTTCTACTTCATAGCGAGCAATAACATTTTCAATGGGTTCTCTACTTGGTTGGAAAGGTAAACGTTGTTCTCGCACACTTTGCTTTAGAAATATTGTAACGGCTGTGGTTAAATCCATTCCCATATCTTTGTAAACTTCTTTTGCTTGCTCTTTTAAATCTCCATCAATCCGAATATTAAGTCGTGATACAGTCATGAAATCACTTCCTTCCTATAAATAAAGTATACCACATTATAATCACAACGGCAACACGTTGGGATATTTATCCCCCGTTCTTTTCAAGAACATGCGCCACATACAGGCTATCAATACTCGACATTGATAGTTTTTCTAGTTCTTCATAAGTAAAGTCACTGTTTCGTACAATCAAACTTATTTTTTCTTCTTTGGTCATGATTCCCAACTCACTTTCATTGTTCTATCGATTTTACTTGTGCCATCTTCATAGTGAAACACGACGTTTGGCTGCACGTTGTACTCGTAGACATTAAAATTAAGTGTACCTGCACTGTCAATCGCTTGCAACCAATAGCCCCGTGGCATTCGTTCATTTCCTCTAAAAACGGTCACTATTTGAAACACGACTTTATTTCCGTTGATTTTTTGCGCTTCTCGAACCAACTTCTCGTAGGTTGTCTGAACGTTTTGATTCGAAAAAGCGGTCTATGTGGCAAGATTTTTCGGGTTGTCTTGGCTCCCTAGTTCTCCTTTTTTAAAGTTCCCCTCTGTATCAAAGTTAAAACTAGACGTATAGGCAAGCAAATGTCCTCGGTTGACAATTTCTTTTCCATCAACCTTTTTTTGGTGCCAGCCTGTCGGTTGCCATACTTGCCGTTCTCGCCCTTCGGAACGTCCTAAATTTTGTTTATCAAGGTAAGCAGTAACAACAGTGGTGCGGTTCAATGGGTCTAAATCGCCATAAATCACCTTGTTTTCTTGCCACTGGGAAATATCCAGTGTAGACTGCCCATTATTTACGTTTAAAACAGCATTATCGCCACTATGAAAGTCTAAAGCAGCTAATTGGTCGTATTGTTGCTGGTCAATGCTTGTGGTAGCTGTTCCATGGTTTTCTCGCTGTTTTTGTTCGTTTTTACTATCTAACTGATTGCGTACCGTTTGAACGGTTTTATCTGATTGTAAATGTGCGAACCAAGCATTAATTTCTTGCTTATTTCCTAGTCCTAGCCCCACAAGCAAAATCGTAAGGAAGCAGCTTAGCCACTGTTTTTGTTTCTTCGTCATATTCGTTTCCTCCTTCATCATGAAAAGTGTAGACACTTTATTTATGAGTGCCGACACTTTTTTAATCCCACATCAAAATGGGCTTGTTCGTGCGCAATCAATAAGTCCAAACCATGAGCAAGAATTTTGCTCTCTGAAAGGTCGTACTTTTTGGCTAGTGCAGTTAATGCCACTTGCTGTTTTGGGGTTAACGTAGCGACTGCTCGTTTATTTTCTTTTTTTATAGTTATTGTCCTGTTCCTTCTTTAAAACCAAAAGTAGCGAAATAAGAGCCAGCCAACCACAAGAATCACACCAGACAAAAGTATGCGTATCCCTTTTTTAACCAATCGACGCAAGCGACCAAAAAAGAAGGAACGGAGTAAACCAGCGCCAAACGTAGAATAAAAAAGCGGAAAAAGCAATGCCAATAAATCATTTTTCATTTTTGAATCCCTCCTGTTGTCGTCTTCTTTTTACTGCTTGTTTCTCTTTATACGCATACCCTCTGTACGCATTGGGCTTTGATTTATAGCCATAGCCTTGGGCGTCGTCTAAAATTTCCCCTGTGTCCATTTGAACAATCACAAATCGAGGGTCATAGCGCTTGGATAAGGTTTCAGAAGCAACGGCTTTTATATTTTTTCCAATCATGTGATACACTCCCTTCTCTCGTAAGGACAGCAGGTGGGCTGTTCTTACGAGGGGTTTTCTTGTATTTTCTTGTTTTTTAGTCTATACTCAACGTGTAAATTAATTTTTTTCAGTTTTGAAGTCCTGTAGTGAGGGCTTCTTTTTTTGTGTCCACTTTTTGGGAGCCGTACATTTCACGAAGGGTGTTCATATCGTAATGTTTCCGACTACATTTTTTGTAGTCACTTGGCGCTTTATACCATGCGTATTTTTTAGGTGAATAACGAAATGCTAGGGCTTTTATATCGTCCTTATATGGTTTGGTATTTCTCGTTAGCCAGATAAACGTTCCCACGATTTCAATTGCTACACCGTCCATTTTTAGATTGAAAAGTTGGTTTATAATGTCCTTGAATTGTTCGGGCGTTTCAGTCGTTTCTTTGGTGTAGGTTTCGCCATATTTGTTCTTGTGAGTGTTTTTCAACTTGCTAAACAATTCATCATATTCATTGTTCAGTTGCGCCATTTCTTCATTGCTGCCGCCACAATCGGGGTGTAATTTCAATGCTAGTTTTTTATAGGCTTTCTTTAATTCTTCAAGGGTTGATACCTGTTGAATGTAGGTCATTTTTTATCAGCGCCTTTCTTTCTTAGTTGTTCCATTCTTCTGTAAGCATTCTCATAGTCTCTGAAAATACCAAAGTCAGAAGCTAGTTTCCTTTTTTTTTCGCACTTTATAATAGATACCGTTGTTGTCTAAAAAATTCCGAATGACTATTTTCTCAATCATATAAGACATTTTACCGTCCCTCTTTTCGGTTTTGCGTCACTTTTAAAATTAAATCAGGCGTTTTTAGACGATAATCTGCGTCCTTAGTTGTCATGTATGCCGAAAAATCACTGATTCGGTTCGTCAAGCTTAACCACTGGTTGGCAGAAGTCTTTCTTTGTAAAATAATTAAGCCGTTGGGAATTCTAACCTCTTGCCGTTCTAAATCAAATGTGCCGTAAATCTCCGCTTTTAACTGCTTTTTCGCTGTTACCATTTCTGATTTTGTTTGAAATTCCTTACTAATTAATACCGTCATTTTTGATTTTCCTTTCTTTTTTGGTTTTTGAACAACCATTTTTGTTAGGCGTTTGAGGAAGTGAAGCTGGACGGTTAAATTGTCCTTTTCGTCAAACGGTGTAGACTATCCCCCTTTGCGTTTTGTTTTCGATTGTTCATTTTCACCAGTGTGTTCGTGTCGTTTGCTGTGTAGTGAAAGAACCATAGACACCAAGAAAACACAAGGGCGAGCTTGCTCGTGCATTTTACCCTTGTGTTTTCGACTGGCTGTGGTACTGTAGCAAGCAGTGAATGGCACGGACACACGAAAAGGGGCAAGCGAAAAACGCAAAGGGCTGCGTGACACCGTTTTGACATCAGAAAAGGAGAATTTGAGCGGAATGGTTTTGACCTTTGCCTTGTGCAACAAGGCTTTCTTCCGAACGGCGGTGTCGGTTGGAGTAAGGAAGAAACAGCTCTTTTTTTTGATTTTTACCAGCAAAAAAGCCTTGTATCTGCAACGATACAAGGCTTTTTATGGTATAATAATAGAGTAGAAAGTTTATGGCGGTGGCAATCTCTCATAAAGGGGGAATGCCTATGTTTTTCATTGTTTGCTTTTTCCCTAGAAAGGAATAGCTTTGACTGTTTTTGAAGCGTTAATGTTTGCATTAGCATTCGCAACATTGATTCTGAAAATCAGTAACAACAAGAAAAAATAGACCCGTCATAACCTTTGGCTAGGTGACTGGTCTATTTTTGACGAATAATCTTAGCTACCGTCTTAAACGGTCTACTTGAGGGCGTATTTATCGTACGTCCTCTTTACATAGTCATTATACCACATTTTGAGCGAGAAGAAAGGCGGAAGCCTTTCTTTTTTCATGCGCTCCTAAACGGTGGTGGCGGTGGGAGTGTGGAGCGCATGAAAAAACAGCCCTTATTGATTGTAGCCATATTCAGACATGCCATTCAATGGCGGTTGTTCATACGGTGGTTCTTGGTTCATATAGGCTGGTTCAATAGTAGGTGGCGTCGGATTTGATTGTGGGATTCCTTGTTGCTTTTGCTCCCGATTCTGTACCGTTTCTTTGGACTCTAAAAATTCAAAGTCTTCCACCACTAGCTCGGTCACATAATGCGTAATTCCTTGTTGGTCATCATAAGAACGGGTTTGTAGTTCACCATTTGCCCCAATCAACGCTTCTTTTTGAGTAAATTTGGCAAAGGCTTGGGCTGGTTTTCCCCACAAAACACATTGAACAAAAGTTGTCGGTATATTGCCATCTTTATCGGGTCTCTTACGTTTGCAGGCAAGCGTGAAATTTGCGACACTCTTTCCATTGTTTGTGGTGCGCAACTCTGCCCCTTTCGTTAAGCGTCCTACTGCGTGTACATTAATCATTGTTTTTCCTTCTTTCCTATTTTTTTATATTAGCCCACGGGTGGTTATCCACCCGTGGAAATTAATATCATTTTCTAAAAATAAAGTAATTTACCTGTATCAAATGTAAATAGCGTCTCTATCAGCACGCCACCTATTGGAGCGGTGTTCTGTACAAAAGGTGTGATTGTTTCTTTTTTTCCATGTCTGTTAAAGTAGGAAAATGTAACAAGTCCTTGTTCAACGTTCAGCACTGTAAATTGCAGGTTTAAAATGCGGTAGCTAGCGCCTTTTTTACATTCTGATAATGGCAAGGAATGAAGTTGAGCAAATGCTTCTGCCGCTTTTTTTGTTGGTCTGATAACAACATATTTTTCACATTCCTTTAATTCAGTGTATTTTTTCATACTTTCCTTAAATTCTTTGCTTGTAATTTCTTCAAGATAAACAGCTGTGTAGTTTTTATAGTTTCTCACTTTCATTTGAGAACGTCCCCTTTAGATTCCGCAAGCTCTAGGGCTTGCGGAATCTTTTTATTGTCAAATAAGTTAAGGTACGTTATACTAGTTTTACATTATTAACTCGTATAACGTGTAGAAATCTTTTGTCGTTAGCAAAAGGTTTCTTTTTTTATGCTTTTGTTTGGTTTGGAAGAATAGAGCTGTTTTAGGTCAACTGCTTTTTCAGCTAAAAACGCAAACATTTTCTTGTTTTTATAAAATCCATCGCCTATATCTATACGATAATGATTGATTATTTCGCCATTGACGATTTCGTCAAAATAAAATTTGTAGTATCCTTGTTCATTTTTCACTGCTTCATCAAGTATCTGTAGTTGTGAAATTAAATGAAGTGTTACTATTTCGCCTTTATATGTCCGCATGTCGTTGCTTCGTTCGTTGAATTCTACGATTAAATAATTTTCAGGTAATTTTGTACTATTCATTGTAACGTTCCTCCTCTTCCATTCTAGTTGAAATTTTCTAGTTTACCGTTGTTTATTTCCCATTCGTACCACTCGCTAAAGTCTTGTACCATTCCATTTATTCTATGTTTATCTTGTTCTTTGGCTTCTTCTTCGTTCATAGGGTCAAGAGCGGTTGGTTTGTCTTCTGGAATGGCATAACAGCCTATCCAAGTGGTAAAATTTCCTTCAAAACAACCATCAATTTTTAAATGTCGTTTTGCCAATTGTTCGTTTGCTTGGTTTTTTAATCCTTTTACAAATTCGTTATCGTTAAACATTTTCTTTTCCCTCTTTCAAAAATATTTGTGTTTTTTCAACAACCATTTTTGTCTGGCGTGAGTGAGGGAAGCTGTTCGCTTCTTTGGCTCATGCTAGGACTTGTTGCACTCTCCCCCTTTTCGTTTTTAGATTTGATTGTTCATTTTCGCCAGTATGTTTCGGTCGGTTGCTGTGCCGTAAAAGTTTCATAGACATCAAGAAAACACAAGGGCGAGCTTGCTCGTTTATATACCCTTGTGTTTTCGACTGGCTGTGATACTGTAACAAACAGCAGCAGACCGTTACATACGGCAATGCACCATCATAAAAACGAGTAGGTGGGAACAAGTCCGTCAAAGCATGAGCCAAAGAAGCGAAATTCAATGCACTTAAAAGAACTAGTCGCAAAGCGGCTAGTTCTTTCCTTTTTTCTCACTCCAATTGATAAATTTATCTTCTTCTAGTAATTGTTTCATTTCATATTCAAATTCTTCGGCAGAAAAAACATGCAATCGTTCAAACACTTCTTCTAAATTTTCGCCTTGTTGATAAATGAAATATTCTTTAAATAGTTCTAATTCTTCCTTTATGATTGGACTAGGTGTGACATAAATTAAACGGGCGTCTTCGTAAGTCGTTAAACTTTTAATATATTTTGGAAAGACCCCCTCACGGTAACGATTCCTTGTTTTTAAAGTCAATTCGATTTCAAATTGCCACTCCACTTCTCGTCCGTCCTCACCAGTAAAAACGAAAATAAAATCAGGGACAAAGTATTTTACGCCTTTTTTATTTTTCTTTTGGTCTTTGACTTCATAGACTTTCCGTCGTTCTGAAACCACAGCTTTTAAATGAGTGTGGCGGTGGCAAAGCTGCAACATTTTAATTAGATAATCATTGATTTGTAAATGGTGCTGCAAATTGTATTCGGGAACTTTTGGTAGAGTGTAGTATCCGCCAATGTAATTATGTCCTTCTTTTGTAAGATAGTAAAAAGTGTTCATTCCATTTTGTGACCTAGCAATAAGTTTCTCTGTCTTTAATAAACTTAAATGTTTGTATACCGTTCTTTCTGCGGATAGTTGCCCAATTTGAAAAAAGGCAATTAATTGTTGAGGGGAAATCACTCTCAGTTCATGAAGCAGACACAATATAAGTAAACGTGTTTTATCTTGCTTTGAGTAATCAATGTAGTAGTTGTAAAGTAAAGGTTCCAATTTATCACCGCATTTCTAAAAAGGTACAAATAGGCATTGCCTATTTGTTTCATTGAAAAAGAATTTCTTAAACATCGTGTAGAAAGTCTTTTTCGAGGTTGAAGTCCCTCAAGTTTTTGTGAGGGATTTAGGGAGTTGTTGCTCTTAGCGATAGCCCCTTCAAGGTTTGGTGAAGGGGCGTCTATCGCAAGGGGTAGTTGTTAATCTTTTGAACTTAATCTTTTGAATTCATCTCTTGAACTTAATTATTATTATCTTACTTCTATCTTATATATTTTTCTCTATTCTGTTTGTCCTCGGCGCTTGGTATTTTTTTCGTAGTTGTAAAATTCCTGACCATTTTCGCTTATAAGAGGGTTTTAACCCACGTTGAGCGAAAATGGTCAGGAATTTTACAGGCGGAGAAAGCCTTTGATACCAAGCGCCGAGGACGTGCTACTAGTATTTTGTTTTTGCATACTTACTGCATACTATCTGCATATATACTGCATACTTACTGCCGATATTTGCAGACGACTTTCATTAATTTCGCTTATTATTTTTAAGCCAATCGAGTGCGTTTCGCACATAAACGGTTTGTGGTGGCTCGTCTACATTCTTGGCAGTACGTGACACAATGAACTCACCTGTACGTAACGCTTTAATCGCATTTGGGTTGATTTTGAAGCGATCGACGTTTCGTTTTGTCCCACGTTCGCCTGTCCAATCGGCTTTTCCGACATCAGAATACCCGTCTTCTTGTTCAATCATGCTCGTTACCTCAATGTCTTCATAGGTACCCATTGTGTTACTCCAATACTCTGCTTCGCCAGTCTCATTCGTCTTCCCAATAATCAATGTATTTACATTTCCGACGAGTTGTTCTTGCAATTTATCGCCTAGTTTTGCAATATCTGCCATTGTTTGTGGGGAGAAAATGGCGTGGACACCTGCACCACGACCTTTGTTTACCATGTCGATAAACGCTTCGTTTAAGTAAGAAGCAGGCTCATCAAAGAGTACCAGTATGCCTTTACTTTGGTTTTTTCGATACATTTCTGACGCAAAATAATTGACGTCCCCCACAAGCATTTGTGCTAATGTACGAATGTATTCTTTGTAAATCAATCCATTTAATGAGACATACACAATCTCATTTTGACGAGCGATTTCTTGAATATCTAGTTTATCTAGTTTGTTTTCTGCACCTTTTGTATCAAACAACTCCCCCAATTTGCTATCAAGTAACATGTTTAAATTGGTCTGTAATGCTTCGGAAGTCTCGTACAAATAAAACGGAGAGTCTTTGTGTTCATAGCGAATAAACAATCGTTCAAACAATTTCCGCTTGACGTTCTCCCCTGTTTCTGCATTTTTTGGTAGGTACTTAAGGTTCCTTTTGAGTAATATATAATACGAATCTAAATCCAATGTTTCACGATTAAGAACAATCGTTTCTGTCTCTGGTTGTGTGTCTCCTTGTTGGAAAATGTTTCTAAATTTACTGTCTTTTACTTGCGATTTTTTCACTTCTTCTTGGTTCTCATTCTCCGTTTGAATGTCTGAATCATCAAGTATTTGTGTTACTTCTTTTGCTGCTTTTTTCTTTGGACGCTCTATTTTTTTCTCTACCTCAATCTCAAATAACTTGGGATTATTGGGTAAGATAGCGTCCGCAAACAAGTGCAGAACGTTTCTAGGAAGCAAGAATTTTTGCACAAAAGGCAAACTTCTTTCGATACCTGTGGTTGTTTCGGTGTCACCTGATAGGTGGACATCAGCACCTTTGAACTCGTCTAATAATTGAATAGTGACTTGCAAAAGAGCTTTTGCGGCGCCTGAATAAAAGACGCTCTCTGTCTCTGCTAAGGTAACCAGCTTATCTCGAATCGATATATCATTCCCATGTTCTACTGGGTTGTATCGCATATCCCCATCATCTGTAAACGCTCGTACTTCTTTATCGTAGTACCCAGCAATCGCTTGCATGGCTTCCAATGTATCTCGTGCGCCTTTACCATCAATCAGTATCGCTGGCATATTGAATTTAGCAGCATATTGAACGAATAATTGAAGCAAAACGGTCTTCCCTGAACCAGTCGTGGCTGGGATTAACGCATGTTGATTAAACTCGTCAAAGTCCATGATATAAGGCAGCCCAAACTCACTTGTCCCTAGCAGAAATTGTTTTTTTAGTTGTTCATACAACGCAAAGTCCATGGTTTCAATGGCAGTTTCATACGCACGTTCATGTTCTTCTGTATATCGTTGCGATTCTTTGAACTTCTCTTTCTTTCGTTTCTTGTAGTCTTTGGATTGTAGAATTTGCTTGCGCTCCTCTTCTTTTGACACGACTTTCCGCTTGGCGATAAATGCTGAAAATGAAACAAAGATACTGCCCATGCCACACCCACCAAGCACTAATGCGACGATTGTTTGCCAGCTAAATTGTAGGCTGGTGTGTAACAAGTTAAGTGGAAAGAAGAGATAGGCGGAAAAGTAGCCACGTGGAATCCATAAAGTAAAACTGAGTAGGTTAAGAATTGAAAAGAGAAAAGCTAGGCTAAAAAAAAGAGAGCTTCCACGCTTTAGGAAGCTCTCATAGTCCATGTCATAGACATGTGCTGCTTTCTCTTTCTTATCAATTAGTTGTACCACTAATAAAGGAATAACGCCCGTAAATGAAAAAGGATAAAGCAACACACCTACAAAACAAAAGGCAAGGAGAAGTTGCTGATATTTTGTCCGTTGTGGGGGTTGGTTGGTTCCTTTTGAAGGATTTTTTGACTGAAACAGTCCATTAAAAAAATTATTTTCTTGCACGAGGTCGTCTCATTCCTTTCATTGGATTTTTTGCAGAAGGTGGGGCTGTCTTCGCTTTAATGGTTCGACGAACAGCGGACCCTTTCGGTGCTTTTTTTATTTTTACAGGTGGTGCATTTCGTTTTGCCATGCGTGTGATCGGTGGCACAACGGTTGTCGTCGGACGACTTTCTGTTGCTTGAACCTTCGGTGATGGTTGGTCAATGACTTGTTGAACAGCTTGCATTTTTTGACGAACAGGTGCTTTATGTCGCAATGGACTGCCCCCCGTTCCGTTTAAGGAGCGTCCTCTTGATTGGCTGTTGGTTTTAGGTGTAATCGTTGTATTGGCAGGTTTTTGCCCAATCGTTCGGTGTTGGCTACGGGCGACCGACCGATTGTTTGTCGCTTGCCGCTGTTTGGTTCCCGTCTGTGCAGCTTCTGTCTTAGCCAGCGCTTGTTTTTGCCCTTGACGGCGTGCCGCTGAACGTTGCCCGTCGACGCTTCCTTTTCGTGATTGTCCTATCCGTCGGTTGTTTTGACGGATTTGTGTCCCTTGTTGTTTCTCTCTTGGGTCGGATTTTCCGTCTGCTAACGGGGTTCCTTTCCTCAAGTTTTGATTGGCTGCCACAAGTGCCGCTGCTGTTTGCAGGTTCTCCTTGTCGTAGGCTTTGCGTTGACGTTGACGAGCAAGCTGTTGTTGTTCCTTCGATTCTTGCTGGCGTCCTTTTTCGTGTAAATTTTGTAGGTTCTGTTGCGCTTTTTCCACACTGCTTGGGGCTTTGTGCTGTGCTTTTGGTTTTAACTCACGTCGTAAGGCACTGCGCTTGGCTTCTCGTTCTTTCACGGGTTTTTGTTTCAATCCAAGCTCTTGTTTTCCTCGTTTTTGTGCTTCTTCTTGGCGTTTTCTCAGTGCGGCTTTTCGTTCTTCTTTGGCTTGTTTGCGGTGTTCTTTGTTGGCTGCCTTCTGTTCTTTTGCGGCTTCACGCATTTTCTTTTCGGTACTAAATGGGTGGGTTGCAAACGCCATAGCGTCAGCTAAAGAGACCCTTCCAGTAAACAGACTACCTAAGAATTTACGGAAGATATACAGACCTAATGGCGTCAACAAGTAAATTAAAATCGTTAAGATTTTTTGCCATGGATTATCAACAGCGTTACTTAATTGAAACCCTAAAGACAGAAACGTGGCAAAGAAGATACAGGCGAAGCCCGTCATAGCCTTCATGAAAATGGTCATGCCAAAGGCTTTGAAATAATTCACAAAAACGTTGATTCCTATCATGAATAAACCGACTAAAAGAAGAATTGGTAAGAGTGGTAATAAAAATATCTGCATAACTGCAATGACTAGACGGACAAAGCAAAGGATAAAATAAACAATCGTTTGAATCAAATTCACGACAATGTAAAACACACCGTAGAAAGTATTATCCAAATTTTTGAAATACATAATGTTTCGGTTTTTCAATTCGTCTGCTTCATATTTTGTGACGTCCTCATGAAGTGTAACATTATCATCATTGGTCACATCATTATCTAGTAAAATGTTGATACGGTCGTATTCTGAATCTTTGTATTCGACTTGTTTTTTACGAATGGTTTCAGAATTAGACGTACCATAATTCATGAGTAAATAAGGTTCATACACATTGGTGTAAAACACACGAGAAGCAATTAGTTCTCCTGCGCTTTTCATGCGCTCATTTACGTTCCCATCTTTACTTTCTGGAACACTTTCACCATTTAATACAGGATTGACTTTTACAAATGCTGCTTCGATTTGTTTGTCTGCGTCAAACATTTGGTTGAACAACGAATCGGACGTGTTTGCGTCTTTACAAACGGAAAGTCCTGTAAAGATAAGTATGGTCATTAGAAAGACTCGTAGCGCTTGGCGAAATCGCTGCTCACCAATGAATTTAATTCCCATAATTAACGTAACAAAACCAATCCCTATCGTTCCAGCAATGCTTAACATGTTTCCTGCGATATTGGAGGTCAATTGTTGGATAGGCTGCTTAATTGGTGTAACAACGTCCATACTAAAAAGGAACTTGACCATTTCAGCATTGAATTGACCAAGCCCTTTAACACCAGCCCATGTAAAATTTTTCAGTGTCGCTGACGCATTGGTAATAGCTTCTTTCACACCAAAAACACTATCTTTTTCCATTTCTTTGGTCATTAATTCAAATGAATTATCCTTGTAATTTTCGTAAATGGTATCTACGTCTGTGGTAGGTTCCCTTACAATCACTTTATTTTCGTCAGGTTCAGGTGCTGCAAACACGAGAGTAGATTGTGTAAACATAAAAAAACAGCCTACAAAAAGTAGGACTGTTAATAGTAGTGATTTCTTTTTCAAAGTATCACCTCTTATTCTTCTTTTTTCATTGTGAGTTTCTTATCTCCATATTCAAGAGATATATCCCCGTTTTTAATCTCAATATCATTAAAAATTTTTTTCTTTTGGGGTAATGAAATTACGATTCGCTTTTCTTTTTCTTTGACTTCATAGGTGCCAGTCTTAGCGACCTGCCCTGCTACTAAAAACTCAATGTTTCCATCTTCGTAAAATTTCATCTTATCACTTTCAAAATCATTGTATTTTAATTTCCATTTTCCACCATCAGCAGTCAATGTATCTTTAATAGAGTTTCCTCCACAACCAGTTAAAATTAAGATACCTAAAAATCCAATAATCCAAGGAAGTATTTTTTTCACTTCGTTCACTCCTTTTTCAACTATTTTTACGGTATAATAAGCTGTCGCCTATCCGACAGTCTTGCGACTGGAAGGAGGTGTACAAAATGACCCAAGATTTTCTTTGCCCCCTTCTTGTCGGCATACTCATTGCCTTATTCGAGTATTGGCTGAATAAACGAAACAAGAAGTAAAACCATTGAAGGCGACATCAGCCCACAAAAAAGCCCCTAGAGACTCCGACCTCTCTAGGGGCTTCGTGTACAAAATGACCCATCTTTGCACCCCTAGTATATCATATTTCTTTAAATAGTTCTAGGAACTTTGTTCTAATGCCAGCGCCACTTGGGTCGCTTCGTCTTCTTTATTGGTAGAAGAAATCGCAAGTAGCCAGCTATCAAATAACACATCAATGGCAATCGGTTGATTCCGTCCTCTGTGGTCTTGGAAAAGACACGTCCCTGATTTTAGTTCATTCATTAGCTGAACGTTGGCGCTATTAGGTTCCATACCAAAGAAGTGTAACACTTTTTCTTGTGCTTCTTTTTGATTGGGACGAAAGGCGAACTTATACGATAACAATTCCTTCTTGTCTTCTCTATCATAATCCATAAACGCTTGAGTGACAAGGTATATATCCGTCATGTTCGCACGTCCCTTACGCAAGCTGTCTTCAATTAAGAATCGTCCTTGGGAAGTATCTTCAAATCCTTTGGCTTCATCAAAGATAATGGCTGCGTCCTCGTCTTTATCCGTAGAGAAAATGTAGGTCATTTTCATTATGACTTCCATAATCGACATACCTGCAATTTGCTCGTTTTTTAACTTATTGGCAGCTATTTCGTCCTGTGTGGGGATTTGTAGCCCTTGGGTACCTAATACATTGATTTGATTTTCAAAGCGAATTGGCTCGCTGTAATCGTTCCCTAAAAGTATTTTTCCTAACCCGACATTGTGACCTGAAATTAATTTAGCCAGTTTCTCGTCTTTTTCTCGAATGACCTCAATCACTTTGCTCAAGTGCTTCTTTCCTCTGCCATTCATGACCGCCTCCACTGATTCTAAAATCAACGTTTTCTTATCGTTTGACGTATGGCTATCTTTGTCCACTTGTCCAAAGTTTTCTAAAACGGTTCGTGCAGTTTCGATTGCTTCTTCCCTTGGTAAAAACAATAATGGGTCAAGCATTCCTCGATATTTTTCTTCTTTTGATAGTGAAATAAAATTAATTCGCTCAAACAACGCTTTAAATTCAGGAATATATCCAAATTTTTCTAATGCTTTTCGGAAAAATTTTTCTGTTTCATTTTTGGGGTCAACGTAAAGGATTTTTTGCCCTAAAAAAGTGAGCCACAAGAAAATGTATTTCACCAATACGGATTTTCCCTGACCCGGCGGACCAATAATCAACGTATTTCCGTTAGTATGTTGGGCGCCTTCAATGGCTCGTTTCGTTAAATTCGGGAAAAACCAAATGATTTTACTAGATAACGATAACGCATGTTGAACGGATTTAAACTTCTTCGCTGTAATCACTCGACCAAGTGGCATACCATAGCGATTCCCCACCTCTTTTTCAAGGTCAAGTCCAAAATCAGCCACATATCCTGTGGTAACCACTTGTTCATAGCTCTTAAATTTGCTGACACTGCCGATTAAGCATTGATTGAAAAGGGTTAGTTGGTCAACAAGTGGGCGATAGACCTTGTAAGCTGTACCATCAAGAACAAATTCTACTTCTTTGATTCGTTCTTCTAGCTCTTTTTTGCTTTCTGCCGCTAATACAAACGTAATTGTCATGCGACACAAGCGACGTTCTTTGCTTTTTAATCGCTCATTAAGGTCTCTCAACCGTTCTTCCCCGAACAATACGACCTCATCATCATCTAAAATGCCGTCAACGGTTTCTTGGTCTTTGTCCTGTTCAAAAATCCGCTTCCTCATTTTATGCACGTGTCGACGGTCTTTATCCTCATGGTCAAATGTCACTCGTACATGTGTTTCAATAGGCGAAGACAAGCTATCCTGTAAATTTTGAACAAATGCGCTGCCAAACATACTCGTAGGAACGTCCGTTAATGTTAGAAAAGAGAGATAATGGGTCTTCCCTAACTGTTCGACGGTTAGATAACCACTATGATTTTCAATCACCCCTTCGGTCATTTCTTCTACAAGTAATTCACGTTGTGGTAAGCGTGTATTTGCACGGTGGAAGAAATAATAAAAAAGACGCCCCATTGTTTTTGTATCTAAACGTTCGATTTGTTTGTAATTCGCTAAGTCATTGTACAATTGTTTTTCTGCTTTGCGAAACGTTGATAACAGGACACTTCTTGGCACTTTTTGCCCTGTCAAACGGTGAATCAATCGTCCACACATATCTTTAAACAATTCAACGTATTCTAAAGGGTTGGCTACTTGAATAGGTGTAGTAAAACGGACAAATAAATACGTGTTGTACTGGTTCATTTGTACTTCGTCCTGCAAAATTTCTCCTGCTTGTCGAAAATAAGTTTCCCCAAGGTCTGAAAAACTTCCTCGTACGAGTTTGTCAATGGTTTCTTCTACATGGTCTTCTAAGTCAAAGTATTCAGGAATATTCATTAAATGATATTCGTAATTGTCATGTTCAAAGATTCCCTCCCCATCTTCAATGTACTCCTTAAAAAAATCTAAATCATTTAAAGGAAAAACTTGGTGGGCGATTTTGTAGCCTACCCAAACTTCTTGTGTTTCTGTAAAAACAAAGTTCTCTGTCATTGCTTCCACTGGAAAAGCTAATCGAGGTTCCTTCTTTTTTAGTGCCACCCCATCACCTCATTTCTTTTTGACTTGGTAGGTGACTTTTTCATGGAAAAACGGTACGAACAACTCATGCTCGTACCGCTTTTTTTTCTGTAGAACGTAGCTTCCTCGTCCTAGAATGTAATCAATAAAATTCTTGTTGTCCCACTTCAATGAAAAGAGCGTCCAAACAAGGACGCCCACGCTTGCAATCACGATTAACCAATAATTTGTAAAAAGGGATTGGATAAAGGACACTTTAGCAATAAAGCCTAATAACCAAATCAGCAAGGTTAGAAAGAGAAACACACCACCGACAACGAGATGTTCCAACCGTACGCCATTCGGGGCCAGTGGAATGGCATGGCCCTTTATGGAATAAATCTTGATAGGCTGTTTAAATTCTCTTGTATAGTTGTACTCCATACATCGATCCTTCCTTTCAGTGGTAGAATAACACCTGCACTAGGGTTAAACACCTTATCCTTAATCCAATTTCCTATTTTTTCTGCGTCAGACAACATTAAAATCAAAGCGATTAACACCAATACGCCTAATACTAGCGCAATGGTGCGGGCGAATCCTTGTGTCACAAGTCCTACCACAATCAAAAACAAGGCAACAATCGCCAATAAAATAATCACTTGTTGGGATAAATTATCCCAAATGGGTTTTAAATCAAACATCATGTCACTCTCCATTCATTTTCGTTACATAATAACTTTCTTTGGTGGATTGAATTTCTAACGTAAAATTAGACGTGAATGGGTTCCTTTCATCAAAAGCGAACGTGTAAACGCCTTGAACATAGTAATGCCCATTGTCTGTTTTTAGCACTTTTTTTGGTTCGACTGTCACTAGTTTTGCCTTTCCTAACCCTTGAACATTGGCAATTAACGCGAGTTTTTCATCATTGGTCACATACAATTCAAAAAATCGTTGGACAAATTCTGTCAGTTTCTCTTTTTCTTCCTCTGTAACGTCTTTTCCTTTTGGCATAAAGCGATTTTCTTGGTAGATACTTGTGTTTTTTTCTTCTGTTGTCGCAAGATTCGTAAATGCGGGGCAGTCAATCAGTTTCATTTCTTGCCCTTCATAGCTCACTGGAAGAATCACCTGTACTTGCTGCCACGTATCACCTTCTGTAAAACGAACATCATAATATAAACGATACAGGGCTTCTTTTTCGTCAATCGTGTCCATCTTAATAAAACGAACGTTCCGAGCGATTCGGTCAACACTTGTCGTGCTAAAGCCTAAATCATTAGGATTCAAACCTGTTGCCAAAAAAGGTGCCAGCTGTTCTTCCCAATACTTTTTCCCATTGTCTTTGTGAGAAATCGTAAATAATCGGTCCGCTAACTTCATGCCCTCATAGCGTAATTGTTCGGTGTCCTTTAAGGCATTATTGACGTTTGTGACCAACTCTTCTTTATTCACTTGCTTACTCATAGCAATTCTTGACAAGGTATCTACTCGACCAAAGGTCATTAAAACAACCACGCACATCACCAAAAAGAAGCTAAAAAACATGAACGATACGACACTTTGTGCGGTTCGTGGCGCAAAGCGTATCGTTCGTGTACTTGGGTCTGGCTTTTTTTTTCGTTGAAACAATGCCAACCCTTTATTTTTTGACTGCCCTTTTTTTTGCAACCTTTTTTTACTGGTCACTGTTTGCGGATTGAATACGGGTTTTCGTTCAGTCATGTTCAAGAATTCCGTAGCGTTGAATTAGTACCGTTGGGACTTTATTTTCCACCACGACTTCATTCACCACGACGCTTGCCCCTTCTAAAAAAGCTAAGGCTTCTTTGTATGCCCCTTTTGTCGTGTGAATGTGTTGGTGAATTTCTTCATAAAACAACCGAGCGCCTGCTTGATACGCTTTGTTATGAATCCGCCACAAAACAAAAAGCGCTGCTTGAATCGCTGGACGTTGGTACGCATACGTCGTTGCGATTGTTTCTTTCGGTTGTTCTCGTCGTTCTGACGGATTGATTTCTTCGTGCAATAGAACTCACTCCTTCGTATAGATTATTATTCTAGTAATTGTTGTATCTTCTTCGTGTCTGTCCCTGCGTATCTGCCTTTTGGCGTTACAATGGTCGGAACAGTTTCTAACTGATACTTGGCAATGTACCCTTTATTTTTTGGTTGATTTAAATTAATAAACAGCAGATTATCATGGGCTAAATTTTCCTTGTACAATTCGGGAAAAATCTTTTGACAATCGGAACAATCATCTTTGTAGAACACAAGCGCCCGTTCTTCATTTGTGGCAATCGTTACAACCCTTCGGTCAAGTTCTTGTTGCTGAATGGCTTGATTTGTCTGTATTGTAGAAACCACAAGCCAAAAAATTCCTAGCAGAAAACAAGTGCTTATTCCTAAAAGAAGATAACCCCTTCTACCTCTAAGGGACATGGATTTCACCTAAATTCTTAACAGAAGTAAATTGTTTGGCTGTAGGGTCAAACGATACTTTATACATAAAGGTGCCTTTTTGCGCGTTGCTACCAGCAATCGTTACGGAATATTCAACCATGACTAACGCTTTAATCTCCTGCTTTTCAGACGCCATGACATAGACTTCTGGCTCTCTTTCTAAACGTGAAACCGTTGTGACCGAAGGGGGAATAGTCTCTGCGTCTTTTGGAAAAAGCCCATTTAATGCTTGTTGGTTCGCATAGGCGCTTGCTTGTTCCTTTCTTGCTTTGACGCTTTCTTTTTCACGGTCTGAATGATAGTCAAAAACAGCTGAAAACAGCTGACTCGTGGCAGTAATCAGTCCTTCGTTGTTTGTTTCTTTTGGTGCGGTTTCTGTTTGCTTAGAAAATTTTTCTAAGCGTTGTTCATTCTCAACAAGCGTTTCTTTTTGCTTAGCTAACTCTTGTTGGTACCGTTGAATTTCCCTTCCCTGTTCTTGCCTTTCAGACACCACCCAAAAGCCACCTAAAACAAGTATGACCAGCAATACGGGACATAGAATTTTGCTAATAAAATCATAGTTGCCCATAGACACTATCCTCCTTTTCCTTGAATGAATGCCGTTTGTGCGACCGTTTCTTTGTTAATCACTCGCCAAGAACGTGTCCCAGAACCACTACTTACGACATTGGTTTCACTAACCAACATACTACCGTCTGGATTGACATATTCCACGACGGCGACATGTCCATAAGGGGGCGTAGACCCCGCTAAACCGCCATAGAAACTAGCAGCCCAACCAACAGTAGGCTTCCCTTTCACCACGGTGTATCCTTTTGCGCGTGCAGAAGCGCCCCAAGAGCCACCATTCCCACCGTCACCTGAAAACCACTCAATTGGGCGTCCAATTTGTGCCATTCGATTAAAAGCCCCCCACGTACATTGTCCAAATGGATAACTGTTCCCTGCATAATTTTTATTATCGGGGGGTGGCAGAGTTAATTTCCCTTTGTATTCCGCTGGAACATCTAATGTTGGTGCGGAATTTTCTCCCGTGACCTGTTCCGACGGTTCAGAAACCACAACACAGTTGCTAGATTGACCGTCTGCTTGTTCTCCGTTGTTCTTAGGTAGGTTATCAACAATACCAGGTATTTCGTCCTTTTTCTTGTAAGGTGCAGCCCCGTGTTTTTGAATCGCTTCTTGGTCTAACCATTGAAACTTTCTACCTAAATTGTTGTAGGTTGTTGTTAGTTTCATAAGATAGGTTGGGTCAGTCGCCCAACCACCATGATAAATAGCCGTGAGCGTTCCTAAGCCATCAGTATTATTGATAGCACCTGTGTAAAGACTTTGGTGTGCCATGAATTCCGCTTTGCCGACAATGCCTGCATTATAATCTTTAAACCACGTGTAAGCACCGCCTGTGTTATCACCGACATTTGTTCCCGCTTTTGTTCCTGTAATGTCAACAGAATCACGTCCAAACGTTGCCAAAGTAAGTGGGAAATCATCAATTTTAGACGTTTTTACTCCGCCCATGTTGTGTGCTTGCCAAAATGACGTTCCCGAAGGATTCGTAAAGTTAAAGCCATTTTCTACCATGGTTTGCGCAATGCTGGCAGACGGTAAAAAGCCGCCTGCCTTCCACGAAAGAATGTAGGCGTCTTTATGACTTTTTACAAATTCATCAATTGATTGGGGAATAGTGGTTCCGTCAGCTGGGTTGTCCATACTAGGTGTAATACAGTCTGAGTTATTACTCATTGACCCCCCACTAATCATTAATATGGTCAAAAAGACACTCCCTATTAACAAGAAAAAAGGGAGTAAAAAAAGGAAACAGCCAAAGACGAGTTTTTTCTTTCCCATGGCTCGCTGCTCCTTCCTTATGAATTATCCATTGTTCATTGATTGACGTTTTTTAAAGAAGATAAAACCAGATACTAGAGATAAGATACCGCCTGCGGCAGATAAAAAGACATTCATTTCTTCCCCTGTTTTTGGCAATACTTTTAATTTCCCATCATTTCCTTTTACTTCAACGTTTCCACTAGGCAGCACTTTAAAATCAGATTGAATGGGTTTCAATCCTTCTTCTGTTTGTTTTAATGGTGTACCATCAAGAACGGCAACAATTGATTCACCGTTTGACGTTGTAATAGGTGTGTTGGGTGTTGGTACATGGGTGATTTCATTGACATTACTCGTTTCAATGGGTACGGTTGGCTGTTGACTAGTATTCCCACCGTGACTAATTTCTCCGTTTGGTGTCACAACGACATCTACTGGTTTGTCAGATTGTGTAGGTTTCGCTGGTTTTTCAGGCTCCGTTGGTTTACTTGGTGTGACTGGCTTTTCAGGTTCAACAGGTTTACTTGGTTCCGTTGGTTTTTCGGGTTCGCTCGGCTCTGTTGGCTCTGTAGGGTCTGTTGGTTCCACTGGGTCTGTTGGGTCTGTTGGTGTGACAGGTGGTTCAACGGGATCAACAGGTGGGTCGACAGGCGTTGTTGGTTCCGTCGGGTCAACGGGCGTACTAGGGTCTGTCGGCACTTCAATTGGTGGCGTACTTGAATCAGTAGGGACTAATTCGTCTGCAAATACTGTGGTTCCAACTGAACCGAATAAAAGGGTTGCACTAAATAAACTGGTTAAAATCATTTTTTTCATGAAAATTCCTCCTAAAATTTTGGGTTTATTGATTGATTTCAAAAGATTCTTCTTTGGGTACTGTCATTACTCTGTATTGTTTCTCTTGTTCCTTAATGGAAAATGTCACTTGCTGAGTAGTTGTTTTTTCTTGGCTATCTTGTAGATTAATTACGTAAGAAACTAGCCAAGTCGAACCATCACGCTTGACTTCCCAAGGCAAAATACTTTTGATTTGTTCCTCTGTTCCTTGAAATTCTTTCAATGCTTCTTTGTCAACAAAACGCTTGATTTTCTCTTGTACTTTGTCATCTTCTTTTGTTCCAGTGTAATAATTAGATAAAAAGAAACGGCTGAATGTATCAATTTTTGTTTGTTGCTGGACTTGTTTTTCCAAGTTGTTCAATTGTTCGCTCACTTCACTTGGAATCTTGGGTTCTGATTGAACAGATTTTCCAAGATAAAATCCTGCTAGCAGTAAGAAAAATAGAAACATAACTTTAAGAAACGTCGCAAATTTGACAGTCATTCTTCCCTCTGTGTAAGGAACTTGAATGATTTTTTCCTTACTAGCTGCGTTTTTTTCTGTGTTCGTTTCCGTTTTCCTTTTTTTTGTTCCTTGTGTTCGCTTATCTTTAGGTAAACTTTTTTCAAATAATGCAAGAAATGCTCTTGCGTCTTCAGAATCAACCTCCTCATTATCCCGTACAGGTGCTTGAATGGCTTCGACAATCGTTTGACCCTCTACAGGCAATGTTAATGTCGCTTCAAGCGTCGCTAAATCTTGGTTTTTCTCGTTATAAATACAATAATCAATCACTACTTGTTGATGGATTGCCAAAAGCTCTCGACTGGTCTCTTCTAATAACGGAATTCCTTGTACCAAAGGAAGCCGTTGTTTCATTGGTAAATCAACGACTGACCGATTTTGTTCCTCCGTTGAAAATTCAATCCACATGTTTATCACCCTTCCACAGGTGCAAGTTCTTCAACATAAACCACTTTTAACGGTTTATTGCTCGAAAATTTAATACGATACTCGGTGTCTTGTAGTGATAAAATAAAGCCGTCTTCTATCCCTTCTACAAAGTACGTATACTCATTGGCTTTCACATGAAAATGATTTTGAATGGCTCTATTTTGCTGCATTTCTACCCACTTAGGAAAACCGGCAAGCTGGTAACCCCCAACGCCACCTACAACAAGTAGAAAGATTCCTGATAAAATAATCATTCGATTTCCTCCTTTATATTCGTTTATTTTGAATTGAAAATACGTTCGTACTCTGCTTTTGTAATTGGCGTTTCAATGTAAAAAACAGGTGCGTCATATTTTCCACTAAACGAACGACGATAGGTTGTTTTTTCTGTAGCTACTTTGACATTGAACGTCCGATTATTTCGTATAATTTTGATTGTATCGACTTCATGAATATTCTTTGGTGTAATAATGTTGTTTACTCTTGCTTCTAGTGTTTTGGCTTTTTTCAGTTTGACGTACAATAATTGTCCTTTGCCGCCACGCCATTGCAAAGCAAGGTCTTTCTCTTGGATTGCGATTTCTCTCATAACGTCAAACCTTTCTTGTCTTAGTAGAGTTGCTTCCATATTTTTCCGTCCTTTTCCTAGAATAAAAAAAGAACGCCAACTTATTATTAGTCAGCGTTCTTTTTAGTTCTTATGCTTTGCGTTTCTTGTAAACGATAACTCCTAGAGTAACAAGTACAAATACGCCTAACATTGTCATCACGATTGACAATGTTGTTTGTTCGCCCGTTTTAGGTAACATTGCACTGGTTTTCACTTCTTTTGGTGTTTCAGGTGTATTCGGTACATGTGGTTTTTCAGGTGTTGGCACTTTAACAAAATTCACGGTTTGTTCTTCACTTGTTAAGTCAACGTTGTGTTTCGCCACTTCTTCAAATTCGATTTCGTTACTTGGTTTTTCTTCGTCAGGTTCAACTTGAGCTTCTAACCATTCCGCAAAGCTTAACCCTTTTCCTTCAAGTTTGCTTCCGTCAACCAAAAATTCAAATAAAAATTCTAAGGTTTCCTTGTCGGCTTTGAAGATTTTTTCAGCACTAGTGCCATCTAATTTCACGCCATCAGGTGTGATATAGCCTTGTACCAACAATTTGTACATTTGCCCAACAATTAAGTCGTTCAATTGTACCCATTCCTTCACTTTCTGATTTGGTAGAGCTTGTAATTGTTTTTCGCCGTTTTGACCTGTTGCTTTTGTATGAATCGTAGGATTAACAACACGAATAGTTTGCCCTTTGTCGTGAATGTCAGTGTGAGAAGCGACTAAACGTCCGTCACGATAAACATTTTCAAATACGACTGTCTCTTTTCTAGCTAATGCGCTTGCGTCAAAGACAAAATCTAAAGAAATCGTTCCGTCAGGGTTTTCCGCAACAAACACTTTAGTTGCGGTAACTTCTTTTCCATTAACCAACAAAGGCACGTCTTTTCCTGCTTGAATAGACGCTTCTTTATCCATCAGAACACCATTAACTGTGTAAGTTTTCCCTACAATCAGGTTGCTGTATTTGACAGCGTCAGTAATGGTTACTTTGCTTAGTGGGTTCACTTTTTGTTGGTTAGTGTATTTCCCCATTGCAGTGGTGCCAATTTCAGGTGGAATTCGTTTGTTTTCCACTTCTAAAGCAATCACGGTACCATCTTTCTCAACGGTTACAGTAAATGGTACGTCTTTATCTAATGCTTGGTAACCTGCCAATGGTTTGACTTCTTTAAACAAGTAATCACCGACTAATAAATCATTGACCTTGATCTTGCCATCTACATCCGTTTTGAATGTGCCGACAAACGTTGTCTTTCCTGTTTCATCTTTTTTGTACAAGTCAAATTCAACACCAGCAATCGCTGTTTTTTGGTCAAAATTGGTTGTGGTGTCGTATTTAAACACTTCCACATTCGCTTTGGCCAATCGGTTCGCAAAATTGATTACTTGAATCGTATCTGTATCGCTTGTCACCGAAAAGACATAAGGTATAGGGTTTAAGACATATTTTTCAGGTGCTTTAATTTCTCGCAACTCGTAACGGTCTTTTCCGTATTTTAAGGTATCCGTTGTAACAAAGTACCCTTTCTCATTCGTTGTGAATACGTCTGAAAGCTCTGTATCGTTCGGTAATGCCATTGATACATAGCCACCTTGACCATTGTTTGCTAATTTATCCCAAATTTTGAATTGAGTACCAGCTAATGCAATGGTTTTACCTGTTTCTTGGTCTACTTTAACCACTTTTAATTTTTGTTCAATGATTTTATCTTCTAAAACATAGTTGATTGTTTGACCGTCTTTTTCAATTGTGACAGTAAACGGTTGAATTAATTTGTACCCTTCCATTCCTTTTGTTTCAGAAATTTCGTAGTCATCATAAGCAAGACCTTTAAACTCAAAGTAGCCATTTTTATCTGTTGTTGTTTTCACGACTTTACCTGT
The DNA here is from genome assembly GCF_051713765.1 of Enterococcus sp. DIV0755b. Taxonomy (NCBI): domain Bacteria; kingdom Bacillati; phylum Bacillota; class Bacilli; order Lactobacillales; family Enterococcaceae; genus Enterococcus; species Enterococcus sp. DIV0755b. The sequence goes on from NZ_JBIOQN010000001.1 coordinate 2,599,674, forward strand.
TGTTTTTGACTTTGCTTGTAATTCAACACCAGCTAATTTTGGTTTAATATCAGAATTTGTTGTTGCGACTAATTCTTTGTTTCCAACTTTGTAACCATTAATATTTCCTTTGATAACACGGTCTTTAGCAGTAATTACCGCTGTTTCTCCAGCAGGTACAGAAACAAATAACTTTTCAGTTGATAGTGTGTAACCTTTAGGCGCTTGAATTTCTTGGAAATAGTACTTGATTGGGTCTAAGTCTTTTACTTCGGCTTGGACTTTACCATTCACATTTTTTAAGGTAACTTCTGCAACTTTTGTTTCATCTTCTTTGTACAAACCATATTTAGCGCCTTCTAAAGTTGCTTTTCCTTGGGCTTTATTTCCTGTTTCAGTATCTTCTTTAATGATTTTGACATTTCCATTTTTGATTACTTGTAAAGTTAACCAGCTATCTAACGGGTCAAAAGGTTTTAGCACACCAATTTTTTGGGCATTACCGCTTGTATAAACTAAAGGTGTACCAACAATTGTAATTCTATCTAAATGAATTGTCGCATTATCTGGTGCATTTTTGTCAGCTGTAACAATTAATTTATTACCTTCAATTTTTGCATTTACACCCGAAGGGGTACGAATACCTTTAACATTGCTTAACGTGTTATTCGTATCTACAAAAACACCTTTTTCACCAACTTTAATTGGTTTCTTTTGTTTGTGGAAAGACGCTCGTTGTTCAGCTTCTTTTACTGATTTCAAAATATCAGCTTTTCTAGCTTCGTAATTTAAACCATTGTAAATAGTATGGTACTTCGCACCTAGCAGTTCCCAAATGAGCATTTGTGTAGCAATATATTGCTTGTCAGATTGGTCTTTATTTGCAATATAACCAAAATGAGAAATCATAGTTAATTTATTCCGTAAAGCTTGGTCTTTAAATAAAGTATCAAGATTTGCTCCAGTATGAACAGCTCCTATCGCAGCTTCTTTATTCGGTTCAAGACAGAAAGCAACCTCTCCGTTAACATAGAATTTTGCCCATCTATCCATTGTAAAGTTTTCACGGTCTTTCGCGGAATAGACAATCCAGTTAATCCCTTTATCAATCCACTTTACATCTAATTTTTGTTGTGGCAAGGCTTGTCTTTTTGCTCTTGACTTAACGACTTCTTTTTTATCTGTAGTAGTTTTTACTGTTTTTTCAGCTTCTTTACTATCTACAGTCGGTTCAGCTGGTTTTTCAGCTTCTTTACTGCCTACAACAGTCGGTTCAGCTGGTTTTTCAGCTTCCTTACTGTCTACAGTCGGTTCAGCTGGTTTTTCAGCTTCCTTACTATCTACAGTCGGTTCAGCTGGTTTTTCAGCTTCCTTGCCATCTACAGTCGGTTCAGCTTGGAATTATTGGACTGTCTGCTGAGTTTTGTTCTTTACCAATTGTTGCATCAATATTTTGTTTTTCATTTCCAGTTATTTGATTTTCTTGATTAGTTTGTGTGCTTACTTGCTTCTCAGTTTTATCTCCTAGAGACTGTTCCTGTTGAACAACTACATGTTCCTTACTTATCTGGGTAGTTTGCTGTGCTGAATCACTTGTTTCGACAGCATTCACTAATGTGTTCCCGCCAAACAAGAACATATTCGCAAATAACACAAAAAGCATGCCTTTTAGAAAGGAATGCTTTCTAATTTTACTATTCATATCTAATGTCCCCTTTTCTAAATTATTTGATACACAAAAAAGAAGACATGAAGCAAATGTCTTCTTTTTTAACTATTTCTTATTTTAAACTCACATTAATTTTTATCTGGGTTATAGAAATCTACCGTCCATTGTCCCAATTGTTCATACTCTTTATTTACTAATTCAATTCCAGAAAATCCATACCCAAACCATTTGCTTTTTTCATCACGAATTTGTGATTCTCCGTAGGAAATTGCTTCGGCTTGACTATTGAACGTCATTCCACTATTTCCTAAATTGATAGGTGTTGTGTCTTTTTCAGGTGTAACAGGTTTTTCAGGTTCTGTTGGTTCTACTGGCGTTTCAGGTTCCGTTGGTTTGCTTGGTTCAGTAGGTTCCACTGGCGTTGTTGGTTCTGTTGGTGCCACAGGCGTTTCAGTTTGACCTGTACCTCCATTTTCAGAAGGTGTTGTTGCTTGTGTACCATCTTGGTTGCCAGTTTGTGGTTGTGCTGGTGTAGTTGTTTGTCCATTATTTTGTGGCGTTTGCGCTTGGTTTCCGTTAACAGGTTCTCCTGCTGGTTTAGAAGCGTCTACTTTATCCTTATCTTGAATAACTGCCTGACTGACTACTTGACCATTGCTTTCTTTAACGGTTGCTACATTGCCTTCAAAACTAATGACACGTCCAACTGGTAAGCGGTACTGTTCCCCAGCATTTAAGTTAATACCATTGATTTCAGCTAATTTGACATGGTTTACATTAATTTTTTGCCCAATCGCCCATAACGTATCTCCAAGTTTCATCGTGTATTCTTTTTGACCGTTGACAATTTGAATTTGGTCAGGCGTGTTGGCTTTCCATTCTGCTGCGTTTGCTTCATGTCCAGCGACTACTAACCCACCTAATGCAATACTTGATACGATTAACCCTTTTACAATGCTACTTTTCATTTTTTTCTTCCTCGCTTTCAGTTTTTAGTCTTTTTAATTCTTCTTTGAACAATTCCTCAGTAACAAGCCCTTGTGTCAATTTTCCAACATATGTCTTTTTTTGCTTCCATAACTCGACAATTTCCTTCAAATCATCTATTGCTTCGGGATTGACGGTTATTGTCCGCATTTTTTTCTTTGCATAAATGCTCCCTTCTTTCATCTTACAAACATAGTTTTCACGTAAAATAGTTGCATTACAACTATTTTACAACTATTTCCAAAAAATTTTTTGTTATATTTAGATAAGATAAATGAAAAGGAGACATCTCATGACAACTAGAAAAAAAGTGATAGGCGGTATTTTAGGAAGTGTTGTTGTATTTCTTTTAGTTGCAATCGCCTTCTCCCTTCAAGGAAAATCAACGATAACCAAAGAAAGTAAAACGAGCAGCAGTCCTTCTGTTTTAGTAGAATCAAAAGAAGAATCTAAGACAGACACGACTTTGCCGACACGTGCTGACCTAAAAAAACAACTCGGCGTAGCTTATGAAGACTTAAGCAGCTGCCAAATTATCACTGTCTTTTACAAAGATAAAAATCAAGCAACAATGGAAAATAAACAAGGTATACAGGTTCAATCGTCCCTTTCTCTTGATAATGAAACAGACTTAACGTTTACGTTAAAAAATATTGAACCACCCATCAAGGGTCTTAAGGTGAGCGACACCGTTTCATTGATTCGGGCCAACGCAAAACTTTACGCTTACCAATAACATCAGGTGATCGACATTTTCGTTTCATGCTACCGCCTACTTTCTTTGGTTATTCAGTTTTCAAGGTGTCATAGAAATTTTTGTTCGCTAGGCCGTTTGTTTAACTCCAGAGCAAACCAATGTATTCCGTTTCTGCATTTTTTAAGTCTCATTTAAAAACGTATCAGTTTTTTGTGCGACTACTGTTGCCTCAATTAAGTTATGTTGAAATCCTTTTATACCACCAACATTCACATACCGGGCTTTGATTCGATTTCCAGAGATAGCCCGTACAATCCACGAAGTACCTTCATGATCAAAGAAATTATTTTGTTTTATTGAGTGATTAAAACCTATTTTTTCTAACTTCATGGCTTTTAACATTACTTCACCTTTTCTGAAATTTCTATCATTCGTTGACTAATTATCTTCAAGTTTCCAATTAATGAACTCTTTTAGCGTTACTCCATACATGTTGCAGTAGCGCTCTAATTCATCTTTTTTCCAAGTAATTTCTGATTTGCCTGTATCTAAGTTAATTGTCCAGATTGAAAACAAGTTTTTATATTCCCAAACAATTTCAAATCGTTCTTCTTTCGTAAGAGGCTCTTGGATTTCAACTAATTCCATCACTCGTTTTATAATTTGTAATTTTTGATTAAAAGTTATGTCTTCCCTCAACAGTTCATCATTTATCAGCTCTGCTAAAAGCATTTCTTTATCACTGATGGTATCCGTGTTTTCTCTGATTATTTTGATATCGTATCCGCTCTTCTTTCTACAATATCCATGTTCTTTCTCCCACTCTATCTTTTCATTCATCTAATATGCTGGCTCCTACGAATATCGGGAAGAGTCTAATTTCTTCCAGTAAAAAATTAAAACACTCCCTTGCTTCTTTAATCCATCTATTTTCCGTCCTATGGAAACCATTAATTTTCTCTGTTCTCTTCTTCGATCTACCCTAACGGGTATTCGACTGGATTATGGCGTCCGGATCCAGAACCCTAGTAGACAACGGTAAATGCTCCTGCAAATCATTTGCTATCCTGGCAAGTGTCTACATGTACTACCGCACACGCTTAGAAACAAGTCTTTTAAAAAACTTTTCCTAAGTGATCTCCTCATTACTGAAGATCTGATTTTCTATTTCACAAATGTACGTAACCTTATCCCCTTAGTAGCGGTTCTGATTAGATAAGGCGCTATAGCCGATCATTAGTCCCAATTCCCACAATCTTCATTCTTGTGCCATCCATGGTTTACCGAAAACCCTCATCGTTTTCGTTCATTTCCGTTCCTAGCTCCTATAGCATGGACTCATACGCGCCAATTCGTTGTTGTACTTACGTAAAAGAGAACCGACGTTGAGTTCAAAAAAGGTCTAGCGAGTATGCCCTAACTTTAGCCGCGGACTCTCCAAGTCTACTATGATCACTAAGTTCTCCATGGATTTTCCAAGTGTCCAATGGCTTTCCTTGTTTCCTTTGATTAGATGTTAAGGTACATCGAAAAAGAGAACATTAAGTATTTTGTTTGTCTATTCAGTTTTTTAATCTTCACTCTGATTCCCTTTTAGAAGCAGCCAACGTAACGGTTGCCCTAGTTTCACCCGACGTGCGATTGTTTTCCCATAGATATTGGTTACACATTTGATATTTGAATAAATAGCTTTCAACGGGAAGGTTTGTTTCTCATACTGTTTGCGCTCTAATCCTTCCATGTATACTTCAAATTCTACAACGTTTTTGCCATCAACACGAAATTTTCGTAAACGCCGAAGGATACGCGTCTTTTCTTCCGGAATAGAAACTGTTTCAAATACAGGGAAATAATAACACTCTGCACCAAAATGTTGAATGTCTGTCATACGAAAAATTCTTTGATTTTTTGCTCGTGTAACTGGTTTTTCAATTTTCTCTTGTTCTCTCCTCATACTTTTTATCTCCTTTTTCGACAATTGCTTTAATACCGTAAAATGGTTATACTCTGCTTATTTCTGATCTATACCATTTTGGATATTCTCTTTCTACTTAATCGATTCAAACTCGAAAGAGCCTTTAGGTAAACGATATTTCTGTCCACATATTGGACATTCCCAAATCCATGTCTGAGCGAAATGTGGTGTCCCGCAAGGCAAGCGTCTATAATGCACGATATGTTTCGCTAGATTTCCGCAATCACATTCAACATAAGTAGGTGGCCAACTGGCATATCTCATCGTTTCAAGTGGTATATGGTACCCGTTATAACATCGTCGATTCGTGTTTCGAAACATTATTTTCCTCCTTCACACGCTCCAGCGCTATTTTACGTAAATTAATCAACTCTTGATCCAATTGTGGCAGTGTATATTTATCAGGAAAAATAGCTTGAATCACACTTCGTTCTGTCAATTCATTTGCTAAAAGTTTTTGTCTCAAAGATTCAATTTCAGAAAAAGAAACAACCGTTTCTGCCAACAACACTAATTTCCAGAACTGAGTCATCATCCGATAAAAATAAGCAAATATATCATGAATCGGTTTTCCTTCATGGCAACTGGTACGATATTTAAAAATAAATTTCTCTACTTCGTGTTCTAAATCTTGTGCCCAAAGTTCTCCATTCAATCGTGACAAAAGACGAAAATGAATGGTTAGTATATCCGCATACTTTTTTTCTACTTTTCGTTTCGCAACATAAATTTTATTAATCATTTTTTTGCATCTGTTCCAAAAAAAGAAAGTAAGTCAATTGTTCGTTCCGTAAAAAATGGAAAATCCCCCATTTTTATTGCTTCTTTTTCTGAGATTTCTGAAAGAGGAGTCTTTGTTGGTTTCTCGTATCGATTTGTATCGTTATTATTTTCAGTATTACTAGTGTGTAAATTTTTCACGTCAAGACGTGTATTTTCTACACGTGTAAAATTTACACGTCCTTGTCCCACAATGGTTTCAACCGTTTTTTCTGTTTCTCTATAATGATTTTTATTTGGAAGAGAAAGTTCATTACCAAAATAATCAAGTCGTTTTATTAAGCAATTATTCGAATCGTATTCTTCAATAATTTGATGATCAGCTTCAACTAACTGAAGATAAAGTCGATTGGGTTTGTTTAATCCTTGCTTTTCTTCTCGTAAAAGTTTTTTCTGTCTTAATTCTTTTTTGATCTTAGTGATCGTCTTATTCGACTTATCTAACAACTCCATTAATTCTTCGACAGTATAAATCAAGAAAACTGAACCACATTCATCAACAAAATCATGTTTTCCAGATTCGTAAGAACGAATCGATAACTGACACCGATTGTACAATGCGCCGTACGCCAATTTTGCGTCATTGGATAATTGGGCGTAATCGCTCGTATATCGAATCTTTTTGATGACTTTTCCTGTTTGATCTTTGATTCGTTCTGTCCGTGTCATAAAGATTTGGGGAATTTGATAAAAAGTTTGAGTAGCTAATTGATTCACTGTAATATCTGCCATGTCATGGTCTCCTTTCAGATTTTTATCTTTTCCGCCAAGAGAAATAGGAAAATCTCCTATAAAATTTTGTACGCAGGCAACGGGAGTCGAACCCGTACTCGCCAATGTCGGAACATCTGAATACCTGCGGCTCAGTATAGTCATCAATAAAGATTTGGCGGAAACTATACTGATAAGTTGAAAGGAGAATCAATTAACTTACCTTCGAATCCATTTCTAGCTCCTATACAAATACAAGGAATCGAACCTTTAAACCGACCATTTCGGATACTTGTTTCATTGGTCTCCCGCTCCGCCTAGACAACAAAAAAGAGGACAGATTTCTCTATCCTCTTACTTCTAAATTCTTATTTTGCAATCCTAACTAAATACTAGACACTTACAAAAACATACCACTATTACCGATTGTTGCAAAGTCTGGGTAAGATTCTCTGATAAGGACGTGTTGATAACGCATAATGACACGTTTCACTTATATTCGTATTTTTAGTATCAGTTGCTGGCTTTGTGGGTTAATTTGGTGCGCTTGGTTTTTCTACAGGCTTGCTGTCAGCCGATTGACTTGGAGTGGTTGGTTTAGTATGCTCTTCTATTGGATTGGACAAATCTATTGATTAAGTCGGATTTTTCCCTCCCCACCAGAAGTATCTGTTGCTTCATTTGTGTCGCTCGTCCCAGCTCGATCTTCGTTTACCCTAGGTTGTTTGAGTTCATACCGCCATTTTATTGCTTGCATCTTTTCCGTTCGCTAATTCTGTGGTTGTCGACTTCTCTGATGTTGACGTGTCTGCTTGTTTGCCGACAGGTTTGTTGGCTTCGTTCTTGTTTTGTGGTTGAACCGTTTTTTAGTGACGGTCCGAGGAGTCCAAACGCCTTTCATTTCTGACGTGGGGACTTCATACCCTACCTATTAATGATAAACACCATGCTTGCCACTGCACCAATCATTACAAAGAAAACGTGAATGGGTGTTACAGCCACTTTCCCCTCCCCTTGCTTTCTTTTTCGATTTACCGCAATGTTGTGCATCGATTGGATTTTCTGTAATACTTCTTCTCTCTTTTCCTTTTCGTTTTATCTGATAGAAAATATCGATTGCTTTGGCAGCTTTTTCTACACTACTTGTTGTACGTCCAATATAATTGAGTAATTGTTCTCTACAAAAAGTATGAGCATATTGTTTTCCCAATTGTTCACGCCACGTACAATCTTCTTCATTATCCAATTGATTGACATATTTCATTGATTATTTTTCTTTGTATCTAATTTAGGATCAAAAATAGGATTCTATAGTTTTTTAGACATTTGTCTAGTCCACTATTTTCAAGAGTTTTAGCCATTTTAGATGAAGTAAATCGTTTATCATATTCACTTGTAGCGAGATTTTGAGCCACACGATCTCTTTGTCGAAACACATAGATTTCCCTTTCCATTGCTTCTAATTCACAAATATATAAACGTTTTTTATTTCTTTCTATTTTATTAAATCCTGTATGAACTTATATCAATAATTCTTTTTCCCCTAACTGTTTTTTGATTCGATTTACTTTCCGTTCACTACAATTCATCATATAAGCAAATTTCTGTCCAGTAAATTCAAAATAAACGAATCCTTCTTTGTCAATTTGATTTTTCGATAACGCAAAATCCATTCTTGACTTTAGAAGTAAGTAAGCAATTTTTGCTTTTTCAAACATTAAGCGATATGAAGGACTTTCTACGAATACTTTTGGATACTAGTAGTACAACTCACTGTAGATATTAGTAGCTTTATTTTTTTAACTGATATAGCATCTCCTTTCTATTAAAACAGAATAAAAGACTTCTAGCATTTCTGCACTAAAAGTCTTTTAATTAGTAATTAAATGTTTTCAGTCAAAATAAAATACTCTGTTTGTTTAAACATTTTTAATTGTTGGGTAAAAACGATATACTTATTACCATGGTTATACTAGATTAAATTGATTTTATGGTTCGTCTTACAATCAAAAAAACTTCTTTAATTCTTTCAATTTTTAAATACAATAAATACTTACTAGTACATTACGTGAGAGAAATTTTTGAGAGAAAAAATAAAATAACATCGAAAAAGCTAATTTTTGAGAGAAATTTGAGAAACCAATAGCGAAAACGGTAGATGGAGATGTCCAAAAATTATTGATAATACGCCGTTTCCATTGTAGATTCTCCCTATTTCCGATACATCTTAAGCTCTAAGAATAAATCATTGTATATCCCCAAGTATTTTTTCCCTAAATCTTGATAAACTTCTAAATGTTTAAGCATTTCATCAGTAGGATAAAACTGTTTATCTTCAATAATTTCTTTAGGTAGAAGTTTCATAGCTGCTTTATTAGGCGTGGAGTAACCGATATATTCTGCGTTTTGAGCGGCATTTTCAGGACGCAACATAAAATTGATAAAATCATATGCTCCAGCTTTATTTTGAGCAGTTTTAGGGATGACTATATTATCAAACCATAAATTTGAGCCTTCCGCTGGGATAACATAATGTAGATGTGGATTTTCAGCTATCATATCAGCAGCTTCACCAGAAAAAGTCACAGCAACCATGCTTTCTTCATTGGCCATATAGATTTTGATTTCATCAGCGACAATGGCTTTAATATTAGGCGTTAATCCTTTTAATTTATTCACCGCAGCATTTAACTGGGCATCATTTTTACTATTTAATGAATAACCAAGGCTGTTTAACCCCAAGCCAATCACTTCACGCGCACCATCAATTAACATGATATTGTCACGAAACTTCTCATTCCATAAGTCTCGCCAATATTTTAACTCATCTGCTTTGGCAAATTTGTCATTGTAGACAATTCCTAAAGTTCCCCAGAAATAAGGAACAGAGTATTTATTTTCAGGATCAAAACTTTGATTCAAAAAATCTTCATGAATGTTATTTAAACCTTTGATTTTACTATGATCTAAAGGTAAAACTAGTTTTTCTTGAATCATTTTTTGAATCATATACTCACTTGGAATGGTGATATCATAAGCAGTCCCACCTTGTTGTATCTTAGTAAACATCGCTTCATTTGAATCAAAAGTTTCATAATTGACTTTATAGCCAGTTTCCTTTTCAAATTTCTTTAAAAGATCTGGGTCAATATAATCGCCCCAGTTATATATATTTAATACTTTTGCGCCAGCCATACCACTAGTATGTTCTAAGCGATTAACGGCAAAAACTAAAACTAAAATCACAGCGATAATACCAATAAAAAGAGATTGTAATTTTTTCATCGTAATTCTGGCACCTCCACTTTCTTGCGGCGGTTCTTTTGCTTTTTACTGCGATTATCTTTACTGATGAAATAATACCCAATCACAAGGACCATTGAAAAGATAAACACTAATGTACTTAACGCATTAATCTCTAGGCTAATTCCTTGTCTTGCCCGGGAATAAATTTCAACAGATAACGTCGTAAAGCCATTACCTGTCACAAAGAAAGTTACAGCAAAATCATCAAGGGAATACGTAAAGGCCATGAAATAACCTGCAATAACTCCTGGTGCCAAATAAGGCAAAATGATATTTTGCAATACTTGCAAATTGTTTGCCCCTAAATCGCGAGCCGCATCAATCATGGAATCATTCATTTCTTTTAATCTTGGTAAAACCATTAAAACGACAATCGGGATTGAAAACGCAATATGTGATAATAAAACACTAAAAAAGCCTAAGCTGAAGTTTTTGAAAATATTACCTAAAAGTGTAAATAAGATCAAAAAGCTCGCGCCAATAATGACATCTGGTGATACTAATAAAATATTATTCGCACTTAAAAACGCATTACGCCAACGTCTTTTTTTCGTATAATAGATTCCCATTGCACCAAACGTACCAATTATGGTGGCTAATAATGCTGATAAAAAAGCCAACATAAAGGTATTTAACACGATAATAATCAAACGTGTGTCTTCAAAAACAGCTTTGTAGTGTTGCAAACTAAAACCTGTAAAGCTATTCATATTTTCCCCAGCGTTAAAAGAATAAAAAATTAAATAAAAAATCGGAATATACAAAATGATAAAAACAAATACAAGGTAAAGGTTCGACCAACGAAATTTCTTCATTTTTTGACGCCCCCTTTACGTTTTTCCCCAGTTAAGCTCATCACGATAAACATCGCGATAATTAAAATCACACCAATCGTAGAACCCATCCCCCAGTTTTGGGTCACGAGGAAATGTTGTTCGATGGCCGTCCCTAAGGTAATCACCCGATTACCGCCAATTAGACGCGTCAACATGAATAAAGAAAGGGACGGGATAAAGACTGCTTGCACACCGCTTTTTACCCCATTTAAAGAAAGAGGAAAAATCACGCGCCGAAATGTTTCTAAACTATTAGCTCCTAAATCACGACTAGCAAAAACTAACGAAGGATTAATTTCCTCTAAAGCATTGAAAATGGGTAAAATCATAAACGGTAATTCAATATAAGTCGCTACTACTAAGAAACTAAAGTCGGTAAATAAAATCTGTTTTGGCGCGATACCAAATAATCCTAAAAAGTTATTAATCCCGCCATGAACACCAAAGATACCAATAAAGGCATAAGCTTTTAGCAACAAATTAATCCACGTCGGTAAAATAATTAACAACAACCATAAATCTTTATGCTGTAACTTAGTTAAAAAGTACGCAGTAGGATAGCTAATCACTAAGGTAAACAGTGTAATCAAAAATGCGTACCAAACCGAATTTAAGGTCATCATTAAATACTTACCCGAACCAAGATAAGTTTCATAATTTGATAAAGAAAAATTACCATTCATATCAAAAAAAGATTGATAAATAATTAGTAAGACCGGAGCAATCACAAATAGAAGCAGCCAAATATAATAGGGTACGGAATAAAAACGTCTTAATTTAGTCATAGTCTCTCCCCCTATTCATCATAGCTTTCTAAACGAGCATCAAAATCAGCTTCTGATTCGTTAAAGCGCATAACATGGATATCTTCTGGTTCAAAATACAAGCCAATTTGGCTACCTTCAACAGCTTTTTTCGTTGAATGAACCATCCATTCATTTTGCTGCTCATCGTAGCAAATAATTTCATAATGCACACCGCGAAAGAGTTGGGTATCAACTTTTACAATTAATTTTCCTTTTTCAACAGAAGTTAAAGACAAATCTTCTGGGCGTAAAACTACTTCCACCGGTTCATTTGGTCGCATCCCGCTATCGACACATTCAAATTTTTTACCGACAAATTCCACCAGATTGTCTTCAATCATAGTACCTGCCACAATATTACTTTCCCCGACAAAATCTGCTACAAAATGATTGATCGGCTCATCATAAATATCAACTGGTGTCCCACTTTGAACAATTTTACCGTGGTTCATAACAAAAATTTCATCACTCATTGCCAAAGCCTCTTCTTGGTCATGGGTAACAAAAATAAAGGTAATGCCTAATCGTTGTTGTAGTTCTCGTAATTCATATTGCATGTCGGTTCGCAATTTTAAATCCAAGGCTGATAGTGGTTCATCTAATAGTAAAACTTTAGGTTCGTTGACAATCGCTCTAGCAATCGCTACTCGTTGTCTTTGCCCCCCTGACATTTCACTGATTTCACGTTTTTCATAACCTTTTAATTGAACTAAACGTAAAGCTTCCATTACGCGTTTTTCAATCTGATCTTTGGGAACTTTTTTTATTTTCATGCCAAAAGCCACATTATCAAAAACATTCATATGCGGAAATAACGCATAGTCTTGAAAAACTGTATTGACTTGGCGTTGGTTTGCTGGAACATCATTTATTTTTTGCCCGTCAAAGAAGATATCTCCTTCTGTAGCATCTAAAAAGCCGGCAATAATCCGTAAAATTGTCGTTTTCCCACAACCAGAAGGTCCTAAAAGGGTATAAAACTTGCCCTCCTCGATCTCAAAACTGACATTTTTTAATACCGTATCTTCATCGTCGTAACGTTTGGTCACATTTTTAAATGAGATGATGGATTTAGCCACTTTTTCTCCCCCTTTTTCATTTCAATATTTTTTGTCATACTCATTAAGAATACTGATAAATGAACAAAAAACAAGTCCTAATTCAATCATAGCAAAAACTTACTAAATTGTATTACAATAACTATTTTTTACATTACCCATTCTTTTATTTTATCGCTTTAAAAAAGGATATTTAAAAAATTTGACTATTTTTTTCACTTCTAAACTTTTCCCTTAGACACGAGAAAACTTCCCTAAGTATTTTTTTATCTTATGGTATGATGAAGAAAATTAAATTGTTTTTTTATGGAGGGGTATCATGGCCGATCAATTTTATTCATTTGTCGTTAACAACCAAGATGAAAACGTAAGTGCTACTTTATTAGAACAAGATTTCAGCTCCCTTGATTCTAATGGCGTTATTGTGAAAATTGCGTATTCATCTTTAAACTTTAAAGATGCATTAGCAACTCAGGCAAAAACAGGTGTTGTGCGTAACTATCCTTTAACTTTAGGAATTGACTTAGCCGGTACGGTTATAAAAAGTTCAGATCCACGCTTTCTAGCAGGTGATGAAGTGCTTGCAACAGGTTATGGTCTAGGCGTTACTCATGCTGGTGGTTTAAGTGAATATCAAAGTGTACCCGCTGATTGGTTAGTAAAATTACCACAAAATTTAAGTTTAAAAGAAAGTATGATTTACGGAACAGCTGGATTTACCGCTGCCTTAGCAGTAGCAAAAATTAACGAAAATATAGCAAAAGATGAAGCTGTCTTAGTGACCGGGGCATCTGGTGGTGTTGGAAGTATCGCAATTGCCTTATTGCATCAACTAGGCTATCAAAAGATTATTGCCACAAGCCGAAAAACTGCGGTAAAATCTTGGCTAGAAAATTTAGGAGCAACTGAGTTTATTGCCCCTGAAATATTAATTCCAGCTAAAATTCGACCATTAGCCAAACAACAATTTGCTGGCATCATCGATACTGTCGGAGGCGAACTTTTAACGGCTTTATTGCCCCAACTTCACTATGAAGGAGTAGCCGCTCTTTGTGGTAACGCTGGTGGTATCCAATTAAACACTACTGTTTTACCCTTTATTTTACGTGGCATAAAAGTTTTTGGCATTGATTCTGTTAATCAGCCGATGACTACGCGCCAAGAAATGTGGCGACTTTTAGCAACCGATTGGAAAGTAACTGATCAATTAAAGTATGATGAAGTGCCTTTAAATGCTGTTAAAGAAGTAACAGCTGCTTTACTTAATGGTACCCATGAAGGACGTAGTGTTATTAAAATGTAAAGGAAGATTTGTATGCGAATTTTAATCACCGCTGGCGGGACGTCAGAAAAAATTGACGATGTCCGCTCTATTACCAATCATTCTAGTGGTCGTTTAGGTGTAGCCATCGCTAATGCCTTTTATGAGGAGACGACTACAATCGACTATGTGACAACAACCAGTGCACAAAAACCCAGTAACACTAATATTAACTTACACTTGATTAGTGATACAAAAAATTTAAGTACTACCCTAGAGTCACTATTATCACAAAATCACTACGATGCCGTTATTCACAGTATGGCTGTCAGTGACTTTACGCCGGCTACAAGTTTATCAGAAGAACAATTATTGACCGCTTTAAATCGTTTGTTGAAAAATTATCAAGGTAATTCTTTAAACATGACCGATTTAACAAATGAAATTCGTGAATTGGAAAAATTACCAGTAACAGAGAAAAAAATCTCATCTGAAACGGATCATCTATTTCTAATTTTAAAGAAAAATCCAAAAATTATTCAGTTAATTAAGCAATTACAACCAGAAACGATTTTAGTTGGCTTCAAACTGTTAGTGGATGTTTCCTTTAATGAACTCTATACCGTAGCTATGAATAGTATTAAAAAAAATCAGGCTGACTTTATTTTAGCCAATGATTTAACGAAAGTCGGTGAAAAACAGCATCTGGGCTATTTAATTGCACAAGATGGCAGTTACACCACTGGCACTACCAAACAAGAAATTGCCGAACTGATTAAAGCAGCAATTGTGACGGCTTCAAAAAAATAATTGTATAAAGGAGAAAAATTATGCGCCAACAACATATTTTACTAGGTGTCTCGGCTAGTATTTCAGCTTATAAAGCAGCAGATTTAACAAATGAATTAACCAAACGCGGCTATGCAGTGGATGTTTTAATGACAAAAAACAGCACCCAATTCATTACCCCACTTACCTTGCAAACATTATCCAAACGACCAGTCCATACCGATGTAATGACTGAACGAAGAGCTGATTTAGTCAATCACATTGAGTTAGCCAAACATGCAGATTTACTTTTAATTGCTCCTGCTACTGCAAATATTATCGGCAAACTTGCAAATGGTATTGCTGATGATATGGTGACGACTGTGGCAATGGCGTTAGAAACCAAAGTACCTAAATTAATTGCTCCTGCCATGAATACCTACATGTATCAAAACCCAGTCATGGAAAAAAATCTTGCCACTTTAAAAGACTTCGGGTATAAAGAAATAGAACCACGTGAAGCGCTGCTTGCTTGTGGTGATTTTGGTCGCGGCGCACTAGCAACGAATGAAACTATCATTAAAGCAGTAGAAGCGACGCTAAGTAAAAGGAGTTTATGATGAAAAACAGCAAAACATTTGATCTTGTGTTAACTGCACTCTTTTTAGGTATCATGATTTTAATGAGTCTTGTACCTTTTTTAGGTTTTATCCCAATTGGACCGTTAAATGCGACAATTTTACATGTCCCTGTAATTATCGGTTCCATTATTTTAGGTCCTCGTTTAGGTGCCTTTCTCGGTTTTTCAATGGGGATTATGAGCGTATACAATTCCACCACCAGACCCAATCCGCTATCTTTTGTCTTCTCACCTTTTATTAACGTTATTGGGACAAATCATGGCGATTGGAAAGCATTAATTGTCGCTATTCTCCCCCGTATTTTGATTGGTGTAGTTCCATTTTTTGTCTATAAATATGGGCGGCGTTTACTAAAAAATAAAGCCAATAGCATCACTTTATTTATCGCCGGAATTAGTGGTGGTTTAACCAATACGCTATTAGTAATGAATCTAATTTATTTTCTCTTTCAAAATAGTTATGCCACTTATGTTAGTCAAAGTGGACAAAGTCACGATTTCTTATATGGCGCTATTTTAACGGTTATTTTCACGCAAGGTATTCCAGAAGCCATTGTAGCCGGGGTTGTAACGGCTGCTGTTTGTAGCATTTTATTACGACTTACTAAAAAGAATCGCACAGAAATGTATTAAAAAGAATAAAATAAGCGGTGTGACAAACTTTTGTCACACCGCTTATTTTTATTCTTCACCAATAATCCGGACTTCTGTTTCCAATGCCACATCAAATTTTTCTTTAATCGTTTTTTGAATGTAGGCGATTAGTTCGACATAATCTGTCGCTGTCGCATTATCAACGTTCACAATAAAGCCTGCATGTTTTTCAGATATTTGGGCGCCGCCCCATTTCATTCCTTGTAAACCAGCATCTTGAATAAGTTTGCCTGTAAAATGTCCGACTGGGCGTTTAAAGACACTCCCGCAAGAAGGATATTCTAAAGGTTGCTTTAATTGACGTAAAGCAGTTAGTTCATCCATCCGTGCTTTAATCATTTCGTGATTTCCTTTTTTTAATTGGAAACGAGCTGATAAAATAATCGCCCCCAAATCTTGAACTGCGCTGTGACGATATGAAAAATTCATTTCATCATGATTTAATGTCTTGATTGTACCATCAGCAAATAATACCTCACAACTGGCAAAAACATCTTTAATCTCGCCATCATAAGCACCTGCATTCATAAAGACAGCACCGCCGATACTTCCAGGGATACCACTAGCAAATTCAAAGCCAGCTAAATTTTCTTTTAAAGCAGCATAAGTGGTATCAATTAATTTTGCCCCCGCTTGTGCTTCTACAATCGTATCTTTGACACTCACTTTTGTCATTTGACTTAACATAATAACGAGTCCGCGAATACCACCATCCCGAACAATTAAATTACTCGCATTGCCTAAAACTAACCATGGAATATCATTTTCCCGACAGTAATCCACTAAAGCTTTCGTTTCAGTTTCACTTTTAGGAAAAGCTAAAACATCGGCTGGGCCACCAGTTTTGGTAAATGTATAATTCATTAACGGTTCATCTAATAAAATACTAATCTCAGGAAAAGCTTGTTTAAATGCATCTTTCATGAAAAATTTTCCTCTCTTTTAAAAACATCCCACTCATTTTAGCACGTCAAGGAAAATCTTGCCACCTAGGCTTGACTTTTGGCAAGCAGTTCCGCACATAACTGATGGCTAACGATAACATTTTCTTGTAAGGGTTGTTCATTTTTTTCCACCGCAGCTAAAAATTGAGTGACCATGTCTTCAAATCCACGCTTTGCTAAAGTTGTCTGCCAATCGTCACCACTTAATTGCAGACTGCCTTTAGAATTTAATTCCGTTAAATTTGTTAGATTTTCAAGAATTAACGTTTTAGCGGGACTTGTCACCTCGTAACGCTCATAATTGGCGCCACTTCTTAAATCCATTGTAATCGTCGCACTCATCTTTTCACTGGTAAGTAACATCGTCGCATATTCCAAGTTATTGTCTGTCACTTGCAAATCACCGTAAGCTAGTTTTGGCGTACCAGGCATTAAATAGACTGCTGTATCGACTAAATGTAAAAATAAATCATAAACTAAAAACTCAGGCGTACCCCGACCCGCAATCCGATTTTTTTGCAGGTGCAGTTGTCTTTTGTCAGGTAAATCTTTTAAATGTTTCATATAAGGTGCATAACGTCTATTAAAACCTAACATTAAAATTAAATTTTTGGCAGCCGCAAGTTGATATAATTCTTTAGTTTCCGATAAACTTTCTGTCAGCGGCTTATCGACAAAAACATGAATTCCTTTTTTTAAACATGCTTTTACCAGCTCATAATGACTTTTAGTTGCGCTATGAATGAAACAAGCAGTAATATTTTGCTCGAATAATTCGGTGATATTTTCATATACATGTAAAAAGCCATAACGTTTTTTGAGTAAGTCTTGAACTTCTTTATTACGCGTCGCAAAGTAAAAGTGGGCTTCATCTTGTTTTTTTAAATACGTCGGTAAATAAGCCTTTTGGGCAATATTGCCAATTCCTAGGACACCGATTTTCATTAAAACACTTCCTTTAGTTGCCTTTTCTTTCATCTTACACCATTTTTCGCTAAAATAAATAAGAATGTTAATAGGGATAAAGGAGGAAAAATTTTGAAATTAATCTCTTGGAACGTCAACGGCTTACGGGCAGTGATGAAAAAGAATTTTATGGAGGTCTTTAACGAATTAGATGCTGACTTTTTCTGTTTACAAGAAACGAAATTACAAGCCGGTCAAATTGAAATGGACTTACCTAATTACTATGAATACTGGAATTATGCTGAGAAAAAAGGCTATTCTGGAACAGCTATTTTCGCAAAAAAAGAAGCGCTTAATGTGACTTATGGAATTGGTATTGATCACCATGATTTAGAAGGCCGAGTGATTACTTTAGAATATCCGGAATTTTACTTAGTCGACTGCTATACCCCAAACTCACAAAATGAACTAAAACGGCTGGATTACCGTATGACTTGGGAAGATGATTTTCGTAATTATTTAGTTACACTGAACCAGACAAAACCAGTTATTCTGTGTGGTGATTTAAATGTTGCCCATGAAAATATTGATTTAAAAAATTGGAAAACCAATCGCAAAAATGCCGGTTTCACGGATGAAGAAAGAAGTAAGTTCACTGCATTATTAAATGCTGGCTTTATTGATAGCTTCCGCTATTTTTATCCCGAACTTGAAGGAGTTTATTCTTGGTGGAGTTATCGCTTTAACGCCCGAAAGAATAATGC
The DNA here is from genome assembly GCF_051713765.1 of Enterococcus sp. DIV0755b. Taxonomy (NCBI): domain Bacteria; kingdom Bacillati; phylum Bacillota; class Bacilli; order Lactobacillales; family Enterococcaceae; genus Enterococcus; species Enterococcus sp. DIV0755b. The sequence goes on from NZ_JBIOQN010000001.1 coordinate 2,618,415, forward strand.
GGGTTGGCGAATTGACTACTTTGTGGTTTCAGAAGACTTAAAAGACAAACTAGTGGATGCAAAAATTCATACAGAAATTTTTGGCAGCGATCATTGTCCGGTTGAACTGGATTTAAATTTTTAATTTGTGTTAAAAAGACGATGGAATAATTGCATCTATCGTCTTTTTTGTGCTAAATTACACGAAGAAAGGACGATTAAAATGAATTTTATTGCAATGGATTTTGAAACAGCTAATCACGAAAAACATAGTGCTTGTTCACTGGCTTTAGTGATGGTACGCAATAGTAAAATTGTCGGTGAATACTACTCTTTAATTAAACCGGAAACTCCTTTTTTCTGGCGTAATATTCAAATTCACGGTATTCATCCGGAAGATGTTGTAAACGCGCCTAAATTTCCTGCTGTTTGGGAACAAATTTCGCAATATTATAATCAAAACAGTTTAATTGTCGCCCATAACGCGCCATTTGATAACGGAGTTTTAGCTGGTTGCCTTGAGTATTATGGCTTGGAAAAACAACCCTATCTATCCCTTTGCACCGCGCGTTCTAGCCGCAAACTATACCCTGAATTTCCTAATCACCGTTTAAATACAATGTGTGATATGCTAGATATTACATTAAATAATCACCACGATGCTTTAGAAGATAGCCGTGCTTGTGCTGAAATTTTATTACGGCAAGAAGCAGAATTTGGTACTGATCCGTTAAAAAAATTAGTGACAATCAAATAGACGTAACGTTTGTATAGCTTAATAGCTAACAGACGTTACGTCTATTTTTTTATTTACAAAAACTCTTGGGACTCTTTACTGTTTTAAAAAGGAACTCAATCAATCAAAAGTGCCATTAAATAAGCGTCAATAAACTCATTTTGCCTAGTTAAAAAGCTTCTTTGCATTTTACCTTCTTTAATAAAACCAAATTTTTGATAAAGATGAATTGCTCTTTTGTTACGCGCTTGAACTGTCAACTCTAATCGACGAATAACACCGGAGTTTTCTGCCCACCAGATAATTTCTTCCATCATGGCAGCGCCTAGTCCCATGCCCCAGTACTCTTTTAAAATGGAGATACCAACTTCGCCAATATGCGCGACGCGGGGGTTATCTTCGGCTAAAACAGAAGCCATGCCGATAATTTTTTCTCCTGCTAAAGCTACTAATGATAAATTATTTTTACTTTCCAAAAAAGCGCCTAATTGCATGGCTAATTGTTCTTCAGTCAATGAAAGGCCGTGCTCATCCATAATTAGAAAATCCGTTTCACTGCCGATTTTTTTCATCACTTGTAAAAGTTGCGGAGCGTCAGTTGGTTGGGTAGGTCGAATGGTTACGGCTACATCTGTCATGCTTTATTCTCCCAAGTATTTAAAATCCGTTTCAAAAAGGCTGCACTTTGGCTACCAAAAGCTGTAAATTCCGCCGTACGGGCATTATCGTCGTGCTCAACTTTTCTTAAGGTTAATTCTAAATAATCGACTGGCATTCCATCAGCTAGTAGTTGTCCCCACTCTACTACAGATAATCCTTCACCTTCAAAATATTCTTCTAATCCCAATTCCTCAGCATCGGCTCCAATCCGATAAACATCCATGTGATAAAGGGGTAGGCGGCCTTCTTCATATTCGCGAATAATCGTATACGTCGGACTTTTTACCATTCTTTTTACACCAAGTCCTTGGGCGATGCCTTTTGTAATTGTCGTCTTTCCTGCCCCCAGTTCACCTGTCAAAATAATGACATCACCAGCAGTGGCACATTCACCAATAATCTGGCCTAGTTTTTCTGTTGCCAAAAGATCTGTTAAAGCGATCATGCTCGCTCCTCCTCACCAATAAATATATCTACTTTTAGTAAAAGCTTTGCTAAGTATAACTGGGACAATAGCAGAATGCAAAAACAAACACTACAAATTTAACAACTTAGACTATTAAAAAAGGCGTGACAAAAATATTGTCACGCCTCTACTTGACTACTTTATTTAGCAATGTTTAAAGTTTGTGCTGCTGTAATAATAGATAATTTGTAAACATCTTCTTCATTTGCACCACGAGATAAATCAGAAACAGGTTTGTTTAAACCTTGTAAGATTGGTCCAATCGCTTCAAAGTTACCGAAGCGTTGTGCAATTTTATAGCCGATGTTACCAGATTGTAATTCAGGGAAAACAAAGACAGTCGCTTTACCAGCAACAGCTGACTCTGGCGCTTTTAGTTGCCCAACAGCTGAAACGTAAGCTGCATCAAATTGTAATTCACCATCTAAAATAATATCTGGTGCCATTTCTTTTGCAATTTTTGTCGCTTCAACAACTTTATCTACTTCTGGTGCTTTAGCAGAACCTTTTGTAGAAAAACTTAATAATGCCACTTTAGGATCGATATCAAATAATTCAGCAGTTTCAGCTGAAGCTACCGCAATTTCTGCTAACTCTTGAGCAGAGGGGTTGACATTAATCGCACAATCAGAGAATAAATATTTTTCTTGATCGCGGCCACGAACCATTAAGAATGCACCACTGGTACGGCTAACACCTGGTTTTGTTTTAATAATTTGAAGCGCAGGACGAACAGTATCGCCGGTTGAGTGAATCGCACCAGAAACCATTCCATCTGTTACACCCATGTAAGTTAACATGGTACCAAAGTAGTTCACATCTTTTAAAATTTCTTCTGCTTGTTCTTTAGTGGCTTTACCTTTACGGCGTTCCACAAATGCTTCAACCATTTTATCCCAATCTGCGTAGTTATCAGGATCAAGAATTTCAAATTGATCAATGGTAATACCACGAGCTGCAGCAGCTTTTGAAACTTCGTCTTTATTTCCAATCAAAACTGGTGTAATTAATTCTTCTGCCTTCAAACGTGCAGCTGCACCTAAAATACGTGAATCAGTTGCTTCTGGAAAAGCAATTTTGATGCCTCGACGTACAATTTTAAATTTTAAACTATCAAATAATTCCACCGGAATTACCTCCTGTATTTTTTCTCTCCCTCATCATACACTATTCACAAAAAAAAGAACAGTTATTTTTGCTGTTATAGTAAAAAGCACCGGTTTTTTGTTCTTAATTTCACATAGTTCCGTTTTTATTATATAACAGTAAACGCTTTATTATTACACTGTGTTATACAGTTGTTGGATCGTGTGGTAGTTCCCAATTAATTGGCTTTTCACCAAAAGAAACTAAAGCAGCATTAGCTTTTGAAAAAGGACGTGAACCAAAAAAACCGCGATGTGCCGATAATGGACTTGGATGCGGTGAAGCTATAACGACATGGTGCTTTTGATCAATCATTTTGATTTTGTCTTGCGCGCCTTTGCCCCATAAAATGAAAACAATCGGCTTTTGTCTTTCGTTTAACTTCTCTATAATTTTATCTGTTAGTTGCTCCCAGCCTTTACCGCGATGCGAATAAGCTTGTCCTTCTCGCACTGTTAACACTGTATTTAAAAGTAAAACACCTTGTTTTGCCCAGCTCGTTAAATAGCCATGATTAACCGGTGCTATCCCTAAATCACTTTGTAATTCTTTATAAATATTTTGCAAAGAAGGCGGAATTTTGACACCAGGTTGAACGGAAAAAGATAACCCATGAGCTTGGTTAGCTCCGTGATAAGGATCTTGACCTAAAATAACGACTTTGACCGCTTCATAAGGCGTTAGTTCTAGCGCTTCAAAAATATGATACATATCTGGATAAATTTTTTGGGTCTGATATTCTTGTTTTAAAAACTCCCGCAACTCTAAGTAGTAAGGTTTATTAAATTCAGGTGCTAAGATTTCTTGCCAACTGTTATGAATAATTGTTTTCATGGCTACCCCCTATAATAACTATTGATAAAATGGACAATTTTTTTCGTACTGCCAGCTTAAATCGGTTTTATCTTCCCAAGTTATTGTAGCCTAAATGTCTAGGATTGTCTTTGAAACCGCCACAAATTTGTCCAAATCTATGTTAAACTGAAAGCGTATGAAAGTTCGTAAAATGAACTCCCTCAGCTTTTTACATTAGATTTTAAGGATGGTGTCACCTATTTATGATTAAATTAATTGCCTCTGACATGGATGGAACGTTATTAAATTCCCGCATGCAGATTTCTGTCGAAAATATTGCCGCGATTAAATATGCAAAAGAACATGGGATTGAATTTATGGTGGCTACTGGGCGTAACCGAGAAGAAGCCTTACCTGCTTTAGAACAAGCAGGCATTAAATGCGCCATGATTAACTTAAATGGTGCTCAAGTTTTTGACGAGGACGGAAATTCATTATTTACCGTTCCAATTGAACTAGATGTGGTTTCAGAAATTTTAGATACTTTACGTGCTGCTGATATTTATTATGAAGTAGCAACAAACGAAGGACTTTATTCAGAAAGCCAAGCAAAAAGAATTGAAAATTTTTCGGAACACATGGCAGAATTAATGCCCCATTTAACGCATAAAATGGCGATTGCGATGACCTCGGCACAATTAGAATTTTTACCGGTAAATTATGTCGCCGATATTAAAACACTTTTAACGAAACCTCATTTTGAAGTTTTAAAAATTATTTGTTTTCATAAAGATGGTCCAGCCGTATTAGGACCAGTGGCAAAACAATTAGATCAAAATGAAACATTACATGTGACTTCTTCTGGACAAAATAATATTGAAATCAATCATCGTGATGCCCAAAAAGGAATTGCAGTCGCCCATGTTGCCAAAGAACGGAATATCGCATTGTCTGAAGTGATGACAATTGGCGACAATATGAACGATTTAAGTATGATTCAACTAGCTGGGGTGAGTTTTGCGATGGGAAATGCTAAAATTGAATTGAAAGAAAACGCCAAGTATTTAACCGCGACTAACATTGATTCAGGTGTTGGTAAAGCCATTATGCGAGCAATTGACGAAAATTTGGCGTAAACTAAAAGACGAGTAGAAGCTTTAGCGAATGAATAAGGAGGCGCTAGGATGTCTGAATTTTTTATTCAAGACAAACAGTTGAGTTCCATCACCCGTACCATTGTCAAAGACGAAAAAGGAAAATCTTTGTTTTTACTCGTGGGACGTTGGGGAACAAAAGGTGATGCGCTCTCTCTTTATAAAATGAACGGGGAAATGGTAGCCAGTATCAAGCAGATTAGTTTTACTTTTGGGACACGTTTTGAAATTTACAAAAATTTTGAAAAAGTCGGTACTTTACAAAAGATTTTTCGCTGGCCTGGTGATTTTTATTATATTCAACAACTTCATTGGACAGTCCAAGGTAATATTTACCAACATCAATATAGTATTCGCCATTTCAATCATCTTATTATGAAAATGGATAAAGCCACTTTATTTTCTGGCGACTACTACGTTTTAGATGTGACAAATGACGATGATGCGCCGGTTTGTATTTGTATTGCAGCCATTATGGACTATTGGCTTTATAATCGCAGCAAATCACAAAAATTGGATTACCGCCTTACTCCCAATTGCTAAATAACTACTAAATTCATTAATTGCATTTTATTTGCCAGCCTCTATGCGCTGGCTTTTTACCTGTTTTTGCTATTAAAGAACTTCCAAATCGCACTTTTTCTCTAGTCACTTAGATTTTTACCTTAGGAAATTAAAGAAAAAATTTGCTACGCTATTTTCCAGATAACAATTTCTATCACACTTAAAGAAAGTATCGGCATATAAAAAAAGACCGCTAAAAACAGCGGTCTTTTTTTAAGCTATTGGTTTTTGCATATGTTCATATTGATGGCCAGCAATCATGGTTTTGGCAACAGTATTAAAGCCATTGCGCTCATATAATCGCTTTGCACCAGGATTTTGTTCATCTACACTCAATCCGATGACGCTTTCTCCATCTCGTTTAGCAATTTGCGGTAGTGCCGCTAATAATTCGCCGCCAATCCCCTGCCCGCGAAATTCTTTTGAAACAGAAATAGAATCTAAGTACCATTCGGGTTCAATCGTTTCAGGATCGGTAAAAAGACGAGTATCTTTAGGGATATCAAATTTTTCTAGTAATGGAATTAAAGGCTCATCAATCGTTTTTTCTGCACTAGCTGGATAGCCATAAGCCACACCGGCAACTTTGCCATCAATTTCTTTAACCAATGCACGTTTATAACCATAACGATAATCGCCAATAGCGACACTTTCTTCTAACAAGGCCAAAGTTTTTTTGGCGCCATATTTTTTAACAAAAGGTAACTCCATATCTTCTAAAATGACTAATACAAGTGGCGCAATAGCAGCTGCATCAGACTTTTTTGCATAACGTATCATGTTATCAACCTCCACCAGTAAGCTTACCATGTCCCATGTATTTTACCAAGTGGGTCTACTATAAATTTCTAAAAAAAGCATGTTATAATTCAAAGCGAAGTACTAATAAAAAGGAGTAACTTAAATGAACATTTACTATATGTCAATTTCTGGCAACACGCGCGCATTTGTGACAAATTTACAAAAATATGCACAAAGCCAACATGAGAAAAATAACGCAAATCCTCCTATCACCCTTTACGCAGTAGATGACAATACATTACCAGAGCCTATCACAGCACCTTTTTTTGTTTTTGTTCCCACTTATTTAGAAGGTGGCAATGGGGTGGATAATGGCGATCAGGAAATTTTAACTGAAGCCTTAAGAGAATATATTGCTTATGAAGATAACCAGAAAAATTGTTTAGGAATTGTTGGAAGCGGGAATAAGAATTTTAATCGACAATACTGTTTAACGGCTAAACAATATGCCGCTCAATTTAATTGTCCTTTTTTAGCTGACTATGAGCTACGCGGCACACCAAAAGATGTCGAGCGAATCTATCAAATTTTATTAGCGGCATTATAAAAATTTTTGTCACCATCATACTTTTAATTAATACCGTGAATAGAATAATTAGCTTTTGACAATATATTTAAGTAAAACTCCTTTCTTTTAGCGTACTTGTTAGTAGAAAAAGAAAGGAGTTTTGTTATGAAACTTTATCACATTCGAAAAGAAAATGGTTTTAATCAACACACATTTTATGGTTGGTTAAAAGAAACTGGGCTAATTGAAAAAGGTCCGGCAGGCTATATTCCCGGTCCAATGGCCTGGGAGGAAATGGCGCTTTTAACAACTAAAAAAATTGATGACACAGGTAAAGTACGCAATGTTACGCAAGTTACTGTCTCAAAAAGCAAAGTCGCTGACTTAATTACTGCCTATTTAAACAGTGGTAAACCTAATCTCTACAATAAACGTAAACAAGAAGAAGAATTACAATTAAAATTACAAGAACTACAAAAACGTTTAGAAAAGATTGAATCTAAGCTGACTCAACTGCCGCTAACATAGTTTTTTATTCAGAAAATTAGAATTAATTAAATTTGTTAGCACTAGACCACAATCTTTTGAACCGTTCTCCTACAAGTAAACTGGGAACGGTTCAAAAGATTGTGTTCATTTTTATTTTAGCAGGCTTAATTTAGCTTTGGCGTATAACAGCTAATCTTTTAACTTGCTTTATTAAAAAATGCAAGTAATGTCCACCTACATAAATTATCATAATAACGGCTAAAGACGTTTCAACTACGGCTAAAAGATCCATCAAAAGAAAAGATTGTCCTATTTCTTTAAAAAAATCACTCGCACTTTTAGCGGCAAAAGCAGAAATCGCTAAGGGGAAAGTAAAGGCCGCGTAACTAGGATAAAAAGGCAAACGAATCATTTTTACTACTTGGAAAATAATGAACCAATATAATATTTGTGATAAAATTAGTAAGCTAATTACTAAAAACAACTGCGGATCAGAAAATGCTTTTAAATATCCCGTTAACTCAAGCGACCCCGGGGCTGCGATAATTGTAACTAAAGGTAAGGTCGCCTCTGCCATCTTTTTAAATAAGAAAACCCGTTTAATAATTAACGGCAATAAAAGTAAGTAGAAAAATAGACCTACCCAAAAGTTTACTTGGCCAATTAGGGGGAAGAAATTCCCACTTGTAACCGAGATGACCCCGATTCCAACATACACAATAAACCAGCTAGGATAAAGATGTTCAATTGTAACACTGGGCTTAATTAAAAAATGATACGTAAAATACGCCATCAAATAATAATGAACGATAATGGCAAGTAGCCATAAATATTTGATTACTGGTGCAATTATTTGTATTTGAAGTAAATAGGTACATAAAACCATTGTCCCCATCGTAAAGGTGGGGGCCACCGATGCAATAATCGGATCGGTCAAACTTGCATGCACATGGTGAAAAGTTAAACAAACTTTGAGCAAAACAGCACTAAATAACAGTCCAGCTATCACCCCAAAGCTATTACCAAGTAGAATGAATTGATAGTTTTTTAATACATTTCCAATTGTAGCTAGACCTAAAATCAAACCACAAATGGGAATGGGGATTGTTTTTAAAAAGTCTCGCACTTTTGTCCTCCTTATCGTTTTAAAAATTTGTTTACTTTCTCACTAGTGAGTACGTAGTTAGTATAGTGATTTTTTGACTAAAAGAAAAATAAATAGTATAAATACTTATTATTAGTTTTTTTTATTAAAACGGAGGTTCTCTGATGTTACATCTACTACACACCTTTGTTTCTGTCTACGAGACTAGAAATTTTACCCATACAGCAGAAGATTTATTTTTATCCCAACCAACGATTTCCGCTCAGATCAAAAAATTAGAAGAACATTTACAAGTAGAATTGTTCATTCGAAACGGCAAACAAGAAATCATTCCGACAAAAGAAGCCGTCTTTTTATATCCCCGCGCTTTGCAAATCATTGAAGAATGGGAAGATACGAGTCAGCGGCTCAAAAACCAAGAAAATTTTCGTTTACAATGTATTGTCGGATGCTCACACACTTGTGCGGTCTATTTTGTGCCCAAACTGCTTCCCCATTTGGTCAAACAATTTCCAAATGTTGATTTTTCCATTAAACTAATGAATTCCGAAGAAGTAGGTCAACAAATGGCACAAAATAAGGTAAGTATTGGTTTTATCGAAAAACCAGAACGAAACGAAGCAATTAACCAAACACCTATTTATGAAGATGAATTAGTCTTAGCTGGTGATGAAAAATCGCAATACTGGCTGTTAAGAGAAAACGAATCGGGCTTACGCTTTTATAATGAAATTTATTTACGCGAAAATAATTTGTTGCCAAACGTTATTTTTGTCGACAATAATGAAGCAATTTTAGCCTTGTTAAAAGAAGGTTTTGGTCGCTCTATCATTTCAAAATTAGCGATTAACTCTGATATTCCTTATCAAGAAATTCACGAGCATCACCTACGCCATTTTTACCTTTTAACGCATAAAGCCGTATTTAAGGATGTTTTACGGGAAATTGCGGCTTTTATTGAAATCTTGGTGCCTCACTTACAGGAACAAAAAATATTTTAAAAAGTTAGTGATTGTGGCAAAAGCTGCTTTTATCACAATATTTATTTGCAAAAAGGCGGTGTGACAATACGCTTGTCACACCGCCTAACTTTTATTATCTCTGTCCTGATAAATAGACTTTCACTACATTTTCAGTTAATAATGCAATATTTTCCAGCGCAACTTTTTTCACCATCGCATCTTTTAACGTTATTGGTCGCGTTTGAATTGAGAAAACACCATCAAAATGATATTCAATTCCAGTGATATTTTCCGGACGTGCGCCACAAAAAGCTACGACAGGAAGTTGATGTTTGCGAGCTAAGCGCGCGACGCCTAAAGGAACTTTGCCTTGGGCTGTTTGCTCATCAAAGCGCCCTTCGCCAGTTATCACAAAATCACAACTCGCTAATTTATGATCTAAATCAAGTAATTGCGCAATTGTCGCAAAACCCGGTTGTAATTGCCCACCAGCTAATAAAATACCGCCACCAATTCCACCTGCTGCGCCACTACCTGAAAATTTATTCAGATCAATTTGTGATTGGAATTTTTTCCGCACAGCTTCAGCAGCATCATCAAACTGGGCCAAGATTTTTTCAGTGCCACCTTTTTGCGCGCCAAAGCCATAAGAAAAGCCATTCACGCCAGTATAAGGATTCATTACATCTGTTAGTCCAATCAATTTTTTACCGGCTAATTTAGGAAATACAAGCTCAGCTAAATATTTTTCCCCTAACAGCAATGGATTTTTTTGCGGAATAGCCTGCCCACAAAGTGCTGCAAGTAGGCCCAGTCCACCATCATTTACTCCACTGCCGCCTAAAGAAACAAATACTTGGGTTGCTTCTTTTATAGCCGCTAAAATCACTAATCCTAATCCATAGGAATGAGCAGCTTGGATTGTTTTTTCATTTGGAGTGATGCGGGTAAGACCAAGTATTTGCGCAGATTCAATAATTGCTGTTTTGACTTGATTAATTTCTGTTAGCCAGTAGTGTCCTTTTATTGGGCGACCTAATAAATCAATCGTATCCACTTCTCTTTTTTGACCAGTAAACGCTTTTGATAAAATCGCTAAAGTCCCTTCACCACCATCAGCAATGGGGACATTACAACTGCTAATTCCTAATTTTTTCAACGCCTGGCAAACTGCACCGTTTAATTCCTCTGAAGTTGCACTCCCTTTATATGAATCAATTGCCACACAAACTTTCATCCTCGCCACCTCCTCAAATTAAAACTTTTACTGCTCGTTTTATTTAATTGTAGAAAAAAGAACCGATTAAAGCAAAAATTTAATGGTTTGACTGCAACAAGCCTTCTCTAGCTATAAAAAAATACGAAGAAAAGGTACTAACTCTTTTCTTCGTATTCGATAAAATTAGCTATTTTGTTAAAGGCCAAAAATCCGCAGCAGTTCCTTGTTCCATCCCCATTAAAAACTTCTGGCGCACATCAGGATAGCTTTTGGCAATATTTTCAACAAAACCCTTGATTTCTTCTCGTTTTGTTTTCTTATCAGCAGGACAAGGATTAAAAACAATTGGAAGTTCTTCTCTTTTCACAAAGCGAATAATCTCTTGTTCTGGTATATATAGCAACGGACGAATCAAGGTCACTTCTGTTTTTGTCAAATAACTTTTCGGTTCAAAACTATTTAACTTACCATGGAATAAAAAGTTCATAAAATAAGTTTCAATAGCGTCATCTAAATGATGTCCTAAAGCAACTTTATTACATCCAAGTTCTCTCGCTTTATTGTACAAAATTCCCTGCCGTAACTTGGCACATAAAGAACATGGGGACTGCTCTTTTCTAATATCAAATACCACTTCGGCAATATTTGTAGGCACAACCTCCAACTTGTAACCTAGATTTTGACATAAATTGTGGAGCGGTTGTAAATCAACTCCTTCAAAGCCCATATCTAAACTGATTGGTACTATTTCAAAAGAAAAGCCCAGCCGTTCTTGCTTGGCAATGGTATCTAAAAAATAAAGTAAACTACTACTATCTTTTCCCCCACTTAAACCAATCGCAACTTTATCACCTGGTTCGATCAAATTATGATTTAAAATAGCCCGACGAATGGGATTATAATAAAGTTGGTTGTCTTTTTTCTTAAAGCTCATAGTAACTCCTTATCATAAAAATAATTATTTAAAAAAATCCGTTTTTAAGCTATACTGCTTGCCTGCTAAGATGTCATATTGAATCAGACGATAATCTTCATAAGTCGTTTTAGCTGCTCCTGTTAATGTCAAATTCTTTTGCCATGTTCCTTGATTTAAATACATATTTTTTTCAAAAGCTGGCAAAGTATGCGCTAACTGTAGAAGCATCTCATAATAAGGGCTAAGTTTAAGTCCTGCTTGAGAGAATAGATTAGGCGCAAAATAAAACGGACTTGTAATCGCGTCATGTTGCTGACTATTCGCCAATTTTCCCGCTGAATCAAACATTAAAAACTGTGTTTCATGGAGGGTTGTGCCACTATTGGCTTTTTGAATGGTGTCAGAATAAATCCCCGGTAAATGATCGCCCCAAAAAACAATCAATGTCCGGCGAGGTAACTGCTTAACTGCCTCGGTAAAGTGCTGTAATGCAGCTGAACTATAAGCTACATCTTGCAAATAATTCGCAATCGCATTCGTATTCGCATTGCCATCAGCAGTTACGTTATAAGAAATATTATTGTACTTATCACCATAAGGCATATGTGTTTGCATCGTCACTAAATGTACAAATTGCGGTTTCTTATTGGCTTTTAAAAGATCTAAAATCTCATCATAAGCAGACTCATCAGAGATATAAGGATTATTTTCAATTTTATCACGATATTTCATTGTATCTTGATCAAGAAAACGATCAAATCCTAAAATATTATAAACGTCTTTTCGCTTATACATCGAAGTATCATAAGGATGAATGGCAGTAGTATCATAGCCTTGTTCTTTTGTTAGGGAAACAAGTGATGGTAAGCTCTTTAATTTTGGAACTAAAAGCGTATAAGGCGTTGTCATCTGGGCGTTTAATAGCTCCATACTAAAACTCGTCAACGCTTCAAATTCAATATTAGCTGTCCCGCCCCCATAATTTTGCGACAACATTTTGCCACTATAAGTATTGTTTGCGACCGCATAATAATCTGCCAACGGTTGCCCAGTATACTGAATTCCTTTTAAATGAGCGGGATCAGAAAAACTTTCTGACATGACATAAATGATGTTAGGCTTTTCTTTACTATCTGTTTCAGCATCTCCTTGATATTTTTTGACAACTGAGGCAACTTTTTCTGCCGAATAATCTTGTGGTTTTGTCATCGCTTCAACTCTTAAATTGTACAAAAAACCACCGACAAAACCAACGTTATAATAGTTCATCTTCTGAGAGTATGGAATCCAAAGCGCTGTTTTGTTATACGCTTTACGCAATAAGTTATCATTAGAATTAAAATGGCTGGCATAAAGTAAAAAGAAGACACTCAGTAAAAAAATAATTCCTCGAAAGATTTGCTTTTTGGGCGCTAATTTACGACTGCGATAAATACTATATCCCAATGCTAATAGCGCTAATAAAAGGACAAAAAGGGCAAAAATGAAAAGTGGCCAACCTACCATATCTTTTAAAACACCAAGTTGTCCTAGCATTTTCAAATCATCAGGATAGATAGGTTCTTGGCGGGCAGTCATTTTTTGATAGTCAGCAAAACCTAATAAACCAATGGCCACGCTATAAAATAAGCCCCCAAATAAAAGCGATCCGGCAATAGCTGCAAAAACACCATAAACGGCCAATAAAACCAAACTACCTAAGAAAAATTTAGCTGTATGCCAGGAAAATGCAAACTTCAATGCTAAATCAAGCGATAAATCATTTTGACACCACTGCAAATATAAGTTACTCATTATAATCAGTAAAAAAACTGCTATCGCAGCAAAAACATATTTTAATTTTTTCATGAAGAAACCTTCTATTCCTTATTTTTGTTATTATTTTCTCAATAGCTTTTATTGTAGCGGTTTGATTTGTAAGTGTAAAGAATCTCCAAAAAATTTAAAAAAGGGCAAAAAAAAGAGGATCCATACTGGTATCCTCTAGCCGTTGTTGACGGAGTCTTCCCCAAAACTCCACTTTTAGTATAAAATAAACTAAGTTATATAGCAAAAGTGACGGAAATATTTTAATTAAAAATTAATTTGCGCCATCATAATTTTATTTTACTTCCAAAAGTCATCAAAAACGGTAATTGGTAAGTGACGTTTATGTTGTCCTTTGGCCCACCATGATTCAATTGTTTGCTGTGCTTTTTCAGAAACAGCCTTTCCTTCTAAATAGTCATCAATTTCATCATAGCTAACTCCCAATGCCACTTCATCTGCAACTAGGGGCTTGTCATCTTCTAAATCTGCCGTTGGTGTTTTTAGATACAAAGATTCAGGTGCACCTAGTTCTTTTAAAAGCTGTTTTCCTTGGCGTTTATTTAAGCGAAATAGCGGTAAAATATCTGCGCCACCATCACCAAATTTTGTGAAAAAACCCGTAATATTCTCAGCGGCATGATCTGTTCCAATGACCGCTCCATTATTAGCCCCAGCAATAGCATACTGGGTTATCATGCGTTGACGCGCCTTGATATTTCCTTTATTGAAATCTGAAATGGCAACACTAGCTTCCTCTAAAGCAGCAACTTGTCCATCCACAGCCTCCTTAATATTCACTACTAAAGAAACATCTGGCTTGATAAAAGCTAATGCTTTTTGAGCATCTGCTTCATCTGCTTGGGTGCCATATGGTAAACGCACTGCAATAAACTGGTAATTCTCACCTGTTTCTGCTCGCAATTCAGAAATAGCTAGTTGAGCCAAGCGTCCAGCCAAACTAGAATCTTGACCCCCACTAATTCCCAGTACGAGGGATTTCAAAAATGAATTTCGTTTAAGATATGCTTTTAAAAAATCCACACTAACTCTAATTTCTGCTTTCGGATCAATAACTGGTTTTACTCCTAATTCGTTAATAATTTCTGTTTGTAAAGACATTAAAAACGTCCCTCCTCTTTGGTTACTGCTGCGACTGATTTACGCACTTTTTCCATGATTGCCATTTTGTGATTCCAGCAGTCAGTAGAAAGATCGACCGGATATTGTTGGGGATTTAAATCTCGTTTGTATTCATCCCATAAGGAATCTAGGCATTCATGAGCATAAGCTTTAATATGTGCTAAATCTGGTAAGTCATATACTAACTTACCTTCATGAAAAATTTCTTGTAAAACCGGACGGGCACTAAAATCACGGACAGTTTTATTAATAAAGGTGTGAACCGGATGAAACATAAAGATTTCCTCTTCTTCTCTTGGGTCCTCATCCCACAAAGTGATGTAATCCCCTTCAGACTTACCATCTTTGTTACGATTAATGCGCCACACTTGTTTTTTACCTGGCGTTGTAACTTTTTCGGCATTCGATGAAAGTTTTATCGTATCCACCATTTCACCATTATCATCTTCAATCGATACTAATTTATAAACAGCGCCTAATGCTGGTTGATCATAGGCGGTAATCAATTTGGTTCCTACACCCCAAACATCAATTTTAGCTTTTTGCATTTTTAGACTTAAGATAGTATTTTCATCCAAATCATTTGAAGCATAAACTTTTGCATTGGTAAAGCTGGCTTCATCTAATTGTTCGCGAACTTTTTTAGAGATATAAGCCATATCCCCTGAATCAATCCGAACACCCAAGAAATTAATTTTATCGCCCATTTCTTTGGCGACCTTAATCGCTGCGGGAACACCTAATTTTAACGTATCATAAGTATCAACTAAAAAGACACAGTCTCGATGGGTTTTAGCATAGGCCATAAATGCATCATAATCATTCCCATAAGATTGGACTAATGAATGAGCATGGGTACCACTGGCCGGAATACCAAAGATTTTACCCGCTCGAACATTACTAGTCGCATCCGCCCCCCCAATAAAAGCTGCTCTAGTGCCCCAAAAGGCAGCATCGACTTCTTGGGCACGTCTGGAACCAAATTCCAACAACGGATCATCGCCAATAACTGATTTAATTCGGGCAGCCTTAGTTGCAATTAGAGTCTGGAAATTAACCATGTTTAATAAAGCTGTTTCAATTAATTGTGCTTGTGCTAGTGGGCCCTCAATTTGAACAATTGGTTCATTACTAAAAACCAAATCGCCTTCTAAAGCAGAACGCACCGTACAACTAAATTTTAACTCGGCTAAATAATCTAAGAATTCTTCCGGGTAGCCAGTTACGTCACGTAAATACGCAATATCGCTGTCTGTAAAACGTAAATTTTCTAAATAGCGAACAAAACGCTCCAAGCCTGCAAAAATTGCATAGCCTGTCTTAAAAGGCATCTCCCGAAAATAACATTCAAAAACAGCATGTCGATCCGCACGCCCTAATTCCCAATATGTTTTCATCATATTCAGTTGATATAAATCTGTATGCAGCGTTAAGCTGTCGTCAGGATATAAATTTGGCATTTTTTAAACTCCTCAAGATATTTTATGCCTTTCATTATATCAAAAAAATAGTAAAAGATAGAAAAATCGCACTTTTTCTTTATGCGACAAAAAAAGTAAGCCAAACTTCGCTGACTTACTTTTATAATTAAAGAGATGATAGAGTTTTCGTAAGAGTTAACTTTCAGCAACTTTTCTTTGTCCTAGTGTCCTAACCAATTTTTTACGTTAAAACAAAATTACAAGAAATTTGCACTAATCTTTTTTGGGGGTATATTCCACTAAAATAATATCTTTGTGCGGTTTAGAAAAAGTGCTGCCAGCTTCTTGCATTTTGTGTTTAATGTTGACATCAACATGGACAGCCCGACGGTCAACTTTTAAAAGGCGGTGAATAATAGTATCCACCTCTTCTTTTCGGATTTTTTTGCGATCATTAATTAAAATGAGGCGAATTTTGTCATACGTATCCGCATAAATCACTTGGGTGCGATCCACTGCGTAAAGTTTATAATATTTCAAAGCAGTCTTACCAAAAATAAATTTGGTAATGTTAGGATAAAAATTTTCTAAATTTAAATTTCTATTAACTGGCGTTTCAATTATTTTCATAACATCGTTCCTTTCAAATAATTTTTATTACATATTCCTATGGTTTTGTACGTTGCCACAAAAATAGTATAACATAAACGGTTTTTAACTTTTAAAAAGAAAGTTTGACTAAAACGAGAAAATTATGCTTTAAATTAGTTTAAATAACCAATAATTTTGCAATCGATTCTGTTTACATCCTTTCAAATAAAAGTGCTATAAAAAATGCAACCTAACTGAAAATTTTTTTCTTTTTAATACTTGACTTTGACGTAACGTCAAAGCTTATGCTATCTGTGAGAAAGAAAACGAAACGACTATACGAGGAGGCCTCTTGTATGTATACGATTAATGAATTAGCAAAGTTAGCCAATGTTTCGAGTCGAACATTACGTTATTATGACCAAATTGGCTTGTTAAAAGCCAAGCGCAAACCAGACTCTGACTATCGATTTTATGATAATGATGCCGTCGATGCGTTACAACAAATCTTGTTTTTTAAAAGCTTTGGTTTTAGTTTGACTAAAATCAAAACGGCAATGAACTTATCACAATCAAAACGACTGACGCTTTTAGAAGAACAATATCAGTTATTGTTACAACAACAAGCGCAACTAACTAAAACAATTCAAACACTTTCTCAAACATTAGTCTATTACCAAGGAGGAACTAAAATGAACGATAGTGAAAAATTTGCTGCTTTTAAAGCGGATAAAATTGCTGAAAATGAAGCGCTATTTGGGAAAGAAATTCGCGAAAAATATGGTGAAAAAGCCGTTCGTGCCGCCAATGATAAATGGTCCCATTTAACACCTAGTCAGTATGAACAATTACAAGAAGCAGAAATCGCTTTATTTGCTAATTTAAAAATTTTGGCGCAATCTGACCAAATTGACTTAGATAGTATGATAGCTCACCAAGTTTTTGACGCTCACAAAGCTTGGTTACAAGTTGCTGCTCCTTTTTATAATCAAAAGTATCATCGTGGTCTAGCGGATATGTACGTAGCAGATGAACGCTTTGCAGCCTACTATAATGATCGGGTAGAAGCGGATGTAGTAGATATTCTGCATGATATTATTTATCACTACACAAAAGAGTAAAAAATATTGGAAGACAATTTAATGATGGCACTACTTGATAAAAATAAAAAAACAGAGTGTGACAAAAATTTTGTCACACTCTGTTTTTGAATCATCAGTATTACAAAAGCAACTTCTACTTAAATAAGTCGAAATTTCGCAAAAATTCGTAAAACAATTTTTTAAAAGTTCTTCTTATTTTAGAAAGCTAGTCACTTTTAGTACTACTGCTTTTTAATTAATTAAATTACATCATGCCGCCCATTGCTGCTGGATCCATACCAGGAGCTGCTGGAGCTGCTTGAGGTTCTGGTTTATCTGCAACAACAGCTTCTGTTGTTAATAATAAAGCAGCGACAGATGCCGCATTTTGTAATGCAGAACGGGTTACTTTAGTAGGGTCTACGATACCAGCTTCTACCATGTTTACCCATTGACCATTTGCTGCATTAAAGCCCATACCAATTTCAGCATGTTTTAATTTATCGATGATAACTGAACCTTCGTAACCAGCATTTTCAGCGATTTGACGCACTGGTTCTTCTAAAGCACGTTCAACGATTTTCACACCAGTTGCAATGTCGCCTTCTGCTTCAATCGCAGTAACTTTGGCAATAACATTTACTAGTGCTGTACCACCACCAGAAACCATACCTTCTTCAACCGCAGCACGAGTCGCATTTAAAGCATCTTCAATGCGCAATTTCATTTCTTTTAATTCTGTTTCAGTTGGCGCACCAACTTTAATTACTGCTACACCGCCAGCTAATTTTGCAAGACGTTCTTGTAATTTTTCACGATCAAAATCAGAAGTTGTTTCAGCAATTTGATTTTTAATTAATTGTACCCGAGCTGCAATCGCGTCAGTTTCGCCTGCACCTTCAACGATTGTAGTATTGTCTTTATCAACTACAACTTTACTTGCTTGACCTAAGCTTTCAATTGTTGCATCTTTTAATTCAAGACCTAAATCGTCAGTGATGACAGTACCACCTGTTAAAACAGCAATATCTTCTAACATCGCTTTACGACGGTCACCAAAACCTGGTGCTTTAACTGCAACCACATTAAATGTACCGCGAATTTTATTCAAAACAAGTGTTGGCAATGCTTCGCCGTCCACATCGTCTGCGATAATTAATAATGGTTTTGATTGTTGTAAAATTTGTTCTAACAATGGCAAGATATCTTGAATGTTAGAGATTTTCTTATCGGTAATTAAAATATATGGATTATCTAAAACAGCTTCCATTTTATCGTTGTCTGTGACCATGTATTGTGATAAGTAACCACGGTCAAATTGCATACCTTCAACAACGTCTAGTTCTGTTTCAATCCCTTTTGATTCTTCAATTGTGATTACACCGTCGTTACCTACTTTTTCCATAGCGTCAGCGATGTAGTTCCCAACTTGTTCACTACCAGAAGAAACCGCACCAACTTGGGCAATCGCTTCTTTTGAATCTACAATTGTAGAGATATTGTGTAATTCAGCCACGGCTGTTTTTGTTGCTAATTCAATCCCGCGACGAATACCTAAAGGATTAGCACCTGCTGTCACATTTTTAATTCCTTCGCGCACAATTGCTTGAGTTAAAACTGTAGCAGTTGTCGTACCGTCACCGGCAATATCATTTGTTTTTGAAGCCACTTCAGAAACAAGTTTTGCCCCCATATTTTCAAAATGATCTTCTAACTCGATTTCTTTAGCAATCGTAACACCATCATTTGTAATTAATGGTGAGCCATAAGATTTTTCTAAAACAACGTTACGACCTTTAGGGCCTAAGGTTACTTTTACTGTATCAGCTAATTTATCTACACCACGTACCATAGCGGCACGAGCGTCTTCTGCAAATTTAATATCTTTTGCCATCTTAAACACCTCATTCAAATTTTTTTAAATATAGTCGTGATTATTCTACGATTGCGATGATATCTTTACCATTAACAATTAAATATTCTTGGCCGTTATATTTCACTTCAGAGCCAGCATATTTTTCAAACATAACTTGGTCGCCCACAGCAACTGGGATTGCGGCTTTTTCACCATTTTCTAAAACGTGGCCTTCACCAACAGCCACGACAGTACCAGTTTGTGGTTTTTCTTGAGCTGCAGAAGCTAGAACGATTCCGCCTACAGATTTTTCTTCTTCTTTTGCGACTTCAATGATCACGCGATCACCTAATGGTTTTAACACGATAAATCCCTCCATCAATTTTCATGTATTAGCACTCTCATAGATAGAGTGCTAACCTACAAGAACTATATTACTCATTTTACCTGCACAATGCAAGTTTTTTCCCTTGTTTTTTTATTGAAGAAACTTTGTCTATTTTCTGAAGCGATTGTTCTAAAGAAATGATTCAGGTATACTTTTATTAGATACTTAGAGGAGACGTGTGATGTCGCAAATTAAATACAGTTTTATCTCTATTTTGTGTTATGCTTTAGTCTTTTTAATTCCTGGAATAAGTAACGGTGAAACAATAACCGCTAGCTTATCTTATTTGATTGGCACGGCTGTTTTAGTTTTTTTATATCAAAAAAGACAACCCCTACCCTTTGAAACTCATTTCCTTTCCCTAAAGAAAATTATTCTCATCGGCGTTATGGGTATTATTTTAACGGTTTTACTGATTGGCATAGCAGGATATGTTGAAAATTTTTTTAGTGTTCAAACTAACTTTAATCGTAGTTTAAATATGATGGAAGTGATGTGGCAACGACCAATTTTTGCCTTTATCGCAACAATTTGTGGCCCAATCATGGAAGAACTCGTCTTTAGACGGGCCTGTATTGGCTTTTTTAGTGAATATTTTTCTTTACCACTGGCAATTTTACTTAGTTCTTTAGCCTTTGCCCTTGTTCATACCGAGAGTGATATTTTAGTTTATTTCATTTTAGGCTGTTTCTTATCTTTGTTGTACGTGAAAAGTAGTTCAATTAAGACTGCGATTATTAGCCATTGTGGTGCCAACATTGTAGTCTTAATTATTCAAGTTTTACGCTTTAAAACGTAACTTTACGTCTCTTTTTGCAAGAGGCGTTTTTTTAGTAAAAAAGAGAACTTCCCGTTAAAATAAAGAAGGTAATAATTTTTAGCTTAAGAGGAGGCAATTTAATGAAAATTGGAATTATTGGTGCGACCGGTCACGTTGGTAGTCATCTTTTAAAAGCTGCATTAGCAGAAAATCATGATGTTACCGCCATTGTTCGTAGCCCTGAAAAACTAACTGTCGCTGTTCCCGTTCTAAAAAAAGATCTTTTTGATTTAACCACCGCTGACTTATCACCTTTTGATGTAGTAATTGATGCTTTTAATGCTCCCCGGGGCAAAGAAGAGATGCATAAAAGTAGTTTGATTCACCTTGCTACTATTTTAAGTGGCACGCCTGTTTGGTTAATTGTAGTTGGTGGCGCCTCTTCACTATACTTAAATCAAGAAAAGACAAAGCGTTTACTAGATACTATTCCTGAAACCTCTCCTATTCATCCAACTGCTTCTAATATGGCGCAGTCGCTTGCTGCCTTAAAAGAAGTACCCGATGTCACTTGGACCTATGTATCGCCTGCTGCCAACTTTATTTACGATGCACCTTATACTGGCAAATATCAAATCAATGAAGATGTTTTAGTGAAAGATGAAGCAGGTAAAAGTGAAGTTAGTATGGCGGATTACGCACAAGGCGTGATGGATCTAATTGAAAATCCACAAAAAAATATTCACATCAGTATCGCTGGCAACAGTGAAAACTACTAAATATAAGTCTATTAAACTTTGAATTTTTTATCTTCCTAAGTAGAATTTATTGTTTAAATCCATTTAAGCTGAAACTTAGATGGATTTTTTATTTTGCAATTATGGAAAATTAGGCTAAATTTTCAAATAAAAACCCCATTAAGTACGCCCATCTTAATAGTTAGTTTTTAAAACTAATTTTTAAGACGGCTTTCTTAATGGGGAATTTTTTACTTGTTATCTTTTTTACGCAAATACGCCAAAAGATAAATTCCTGTTACGCTAATTATTACTGCTAGGCCTAATAAAATACCACCAGTATTAAACTGATCACCAGTTTTTGGATAATGCTCCTCTTTTGGTTTATGAGGATGAGTTGGTTTAGATACAGCTTGGTTTTTTACAACTAATTGCACTCTTTGTGGTGCACCTTGATGATCTTTTTCAATAGTAAATTCAGTCAATTTATCTGTTAATTGGTAATTCGTCGGTGCTTTGACTTCTTTGAAATAATACTTGCCCGGTGCAAGGTTTGAGACAATTAGAATCCCTTTGCTATTTGTTTTCAGTGATTTTTGCAACACTTTTTTATCTTCACTGAGTAATTCAAACTCTGCATTTTCCAATTTTTTATTAGTGTCCGCTGCATCTACTTTTAGTAGTTGCGCTTCACCTTGGTAGTTGATGAAGTTGTCTGTTGCGACCACCATTGCTGGTTTGCCGGCTTCTTTATCTGTAATACTAAATTCCACCGGTGTTGTATTCAAAATGTAACCGGCTGGCGCTTTTGTTTCCACAAATTGATAATCACCAGGTGCTAGGTTACTTGCAATAACTTTTCCTTCATCATCTGATTTCAGATCTTTTTGAATCGTCTTACCATCTGAGTCTTGTAATTCAAAGATCGCATCGGCTAACGCTTTACCGTTTGCATCTTTTTTAATTAATTGCGCTTCACCTTGGTAATTGATGAAGTTATCTGTCGCTTTAACTACCATTGGTTCGTCATTTGCCTGATTGGTAATACTAAATTCCACCGGTGTTGTATTCAGAACATAACCAGCAGGGGCTTTAGTTTCCACAAATTGATAATCTCCAGGAGCTAGGTTACTTGCGGTAACTTTTCCTTCATCATCTGATTTCAGATCTTTTTGAATCGTCTCACCATCTGAGTCTTGTAATTCAAATATTGCATCGGCTAATACTTTACCGTTTGCATCTTTTTTAATTAATTGCGCTTCACCTTGATAATTGATGAAGTTATCTGTTGCAATTACTGTGTCTGGTTTACCAGCGGCGTAATTTTGAATCGTAAAGCTTATAATTCTAGTATTTAACAAATAATTTTCTGGCGCTTTGGTTTCCACAAACTGATAATTCCCAGGAGCTAGGTTACTTGCGGTAATTTTTCCTTCATCATCTGATTTCAAATCTTTTTGAATCGTCTTACCATCTGAGTTTTGTAATTCAAAGATCGCATCGGCTAACGCTTTGCCGTTTGCATCTTTTTTAATCAGTTGTGCTTTTCCTTGGTAATTGACAAAGTTATCTGTCGCAACTACCGTTTCAGGTTTACCAGCTTCTTTATCTGCAACACTAAATTTCACCGGTGTTGTATTTAAAATATAACCGGCTGGCGCTTTGGTTTCCACAAATTGATAATCTCCAGGAGCTAGATTACTTGCGGTAACTTTTCCTTCATCATCTGATTTCAAATCTTTTTGAATCGTCTCACCATCTAAGTCTTGTAATTCAAAGATCGCATCGGCTAACGCTTTACCGTTTGCATCTTTTTTAATTAACTGCGCTTCACCTTGATAATTGACGAAGTTATCTGTTGCGACTACCATTTCTGGTTTACCGGCTTTTTTATCTGTAATACTAAATTCCACCGGTGTTGTATTCAAAATGTAACCTGCTGGCGCTTTTGTTTCCACAAATTGATAATCACCAGGGGCTAGATTACTTGCAGTAACTTTACCATCACGATTGGATATTAAATCACTTTGAATTATTTTTCCTGTCGTATCTTGAACTTCAAAGAGTGCTCCGGCAAGTGCTTTACCAGTTACGTCATGTTTTATCAACTGGGATTCACCTTGATAATTGATAAAATTATCAGTAACAACTACAGTTTCAGGACTACCTGTTGCCGTATCTGCAATATTAAATTTCACTGGTGTTGTATTTAAAATGTAACCGGCTGGCGCTTTGGTTTCGACAAATTGATAGTCACCAGGGGCTAGATTACTTGCAGTTAATACACCACTTTCATCTGTTATGAGTTCTTTTTGAACAATATTTCCAGCCGCATCTTGTAAATCAAAAGTAGCCTGTGCTAGTAATTTGCCTGACATGGCCTTTTTGATTAATTTTGCAGTACCTTGATAATTTTCAAAATTCCCCAAATTCAAAGTTTCGGGTTTGTCTTTTTGAGGATGGATTGTAAATTTATGCGTTGTTTCGTCTAAGATGTATCCTGTTGGAGCTTTTACTTCTTTCAGAATATAATCATCCGCACTCAGACCTTTTGCATAAAATTCTCCCTCATTATCCGTCTTAAGAATCGTCTGACTATTACCGTCTTTATCAGTTGTAGTCAACGGTGTACTCATATCATTAGCTCTGAAAATTTGATACTCTGCACCTGCTAATTTTTTATCTCCACTTGTTTTTTTACCAGTAATTGCGGCCTGATAGTTAACTAAATTAAGCTTCATTCCATTCACTTGGGTTCCGTCTACAACAAAGTATATAGGTTGGCTACTTATTACGTAATCAGAAGAAGTCGTAGTTTCGACTAATTTATAGCTACCTTCCTCTAACGCTAAATTACTTAAATTCACCATACCATCAGATTCTGGTTTCAAATCCTCTTTGATCAAGATTCCATTAGGAGTGCCATCATCAAAATACAATGCAAAACGTACATCTGATAAATCTAAATTCCCTGAACTTTCACCATCTGCTTTTTTCAACTGGATTTCCTTATGAGCATTATGAAAATCTCCGCTATCAATAACATATGTGCCATCTTCAATTTTATTGGTATGGTTTTGTGAATCTGTCATTGGCATTGTAGTTGGCACGCGTTCAGGAATAACAAATGTTAAAGGAAATGTATTTAACAAGTAACCATTTGGTGCCTTGGTTTCTTTCACATAATACGTGCCTGGCGCCAAATCAGAAAATTCCACTAAACCTTTTTCATTAGAAGTTACTTGTAACGGATTATCGTCACTAAAATCAGATTTTGTATAAAGTGTGAACTCGGCACCTGAAAGACTAATAATTTTTGTATCATCATCAATTGGATTTCCTACTTTATGAATTCGAATAGTCCCACGATAATTTTTGACACTATCAGTAATTTTAATGATGTCAGGCTTGCCTTTACTTTCGACAGGCACCTGGAAAGCTAAGTCTTCGTTGGTCATAATATATTTGCCTTTATCTCCTTTATTCGGAGCAGAAGTCTCAACAAAACGATAATCTCCTGGGGCTAAGCCAGTAACTTCTACAAGACCATTTTGATCAGAAGTTGCTACCTTACCAGCAATATCTTTACCTTGGTCATCTGTTACCTTAAATGTAGCTCCTTGTAACGGGTTGCCTTCACCATCTGTTTTCATTAACTGCGCAGCACCTTGATAATTAATAAAAGAATCTTTTACTGTTATTTCCGTTGGCTCATTTCCTGCACTTTTTGGTACTTCTACTGGAATCGTTGCAGTATTTAAAATATAACCTTCTGGTGCTTCAACTTCTTTGAAATTGTATTGACCAGGTGCTAAATTACGAAAGACCACTTCACCAGCTTCATTAGAGGTTGAAGTCCCCACAGGATGACCTTCATCATCTAATAACTGGAACTTAGCTCCTTTTAGCCGTTGATTATTCAAATCAGTTTTAATTAATTTAACCGAACCTTGATAGTTCACAATAGCTTGTTCAAGTTTGACAGAGTTTGGCTTACCAGATGCAGATTCAGGAATTTCAAAATTGAAAGCAGTATCGTTTAGCAAATACCCCGTCGGTGCCTTGGTTTCTTTAACGGTATATTTCCCTGGCGCTAACTTGCCAATGGTGGCAATTCCACTGACGTGATCCGTGACACCTTTACCTACGTCTTTATTTTCTTGATTGTAAACAGTAAACTCCGCATCACCTAAAGGATTATTATCCTTATCAACTTTAGTTAACTCCACACTACCAAGATAATTTCGCAAAGTCATTTTATCCCCTAAAGCAGTTTGATCATTAGTGGTCACAACCGTAGGCTTTCCTTGAGCTCTATCAGGAATAGTAAACGCAATTCTTTGCGTATTAACTAAATAATTTCCACCATTGGAAACTTCTTGGAAATAATATTTTCCTGGTGCCAAACCTTCAACAGTAACATTACCATCTTTATCTGATGAAATTGGTGTAGATGTTACCTTTTGAGGCGAATTCTCATCTGTAAAGACATCAAAAGTCGCACCTTCCAGTTTATTAAAGCTATCCTCTCCTTGTGCTTCTTTATAAAGTTGGGCAGAGCCTTGGTAGTTTACATTTGCCTGGTTTGAAATTGGAATCTCTACCATTCCAGGATTGCTTTCCACTTCATCGGCTACTTCAAATGGTATTTCTAAAGTATTTAATAGATAGCCAGCTGGTGCAGATTGTTCAACAAATTTATATTTTCCTGGAGCTAAGAAGAAGGCTGCAACCACCCCATCGAGTGGATTTGAAACATACATTCCATCGCTTTCTGCGCCATTTTTAGGATCTATTACTTGTTGCCACTGATTATTGCTTTCTTGTTTCAACAATTGATATTTTGCATTTCCTAAACCTTGATCATGGATGTTGACTTTTTGAAAATATACGCCTTCTTTATAATTTTTATAAGGTGTTTCAAAATCAACAACTCTTTTTCCTTCTTCTGTATCAATAGTTATGGCACTACTGTCTTGATTATTCGTCAAAGGTGTCGTAAAACGAGCAATCTGTTGGTTTAGAATATAATCATCAGGAGCCTTCACTTCTTTAAAAGCATAAGTTGTGCCTGGCTCTAAATTTGGAAACTCAAAGTAACCATCGGTTCCAGAGGTCACTACCGAACCAATTTTTGTTGTTCCAGATGCATCATATAACTGGAACTGTGCACCTGCTAATGGTGTAATAGTTTGATCTAACGCATAATCATGCCCATCTACTTTTAAGAAACGGGCAGTCCCTTTATAGTTAATTAGCGGCTTGCCTTCATTTAATTCAATCGTAGCCGGGGCTTCATTTCCCGTTGTAATAGGACTAATGGCAAAATCAAATTCTTGACCATTCAAGTAATAGCCATCTGGTGCTTTACTTTCCTTAACTTTATATTTCCCAGGAGATAGATTTTCTAAAAGTAGTCGACCACTAGCATCTGTCACATAGCGATTTTGTACTCCGTAATCACTATAATCATCTGAATTCAATTCCGCTCGTTGTACATGGAATTGTGCACCAGCTAAATTATCCCCACCCTCATTGGTTTTTTGTAAAACAGCCGAACCTTGGAAATCTTTTAGTTGAAGCTCACCGCTTGAAATCTTCTGATTATCAATAAATACACTTCGCGTATTATCTTCATTTTTCTTAACTTCAAAATCAATGAGAGTATGGTTGATTTGATAGCCATCTGGGGCAATCATTTCTTGAATACGATAATGGCCATCCCCTAAACCAGATAAATCTTCTCCTTGAAGGGTGGGCTGTAGTATTTTTACTAATCGATAATTTGGCTCCTCCGGTGTCCCCGTAATTTCAAATAAATTGAAGACGCCACCAGCCAATGCTTTTCCCGCTCCGTCTGTTTTTTCAAAGTGAATGTAAATTGGCTCATTCTTAATAGAAATCACTGCAGGATCGTTATTAGTATTAACCTCTACTTCCTTGCCTGTAAGAAGATCTTGTGGAATTGTATAGCCATCTGGGGCTTCAATTTCTTTTACATAATATTTATAAACCGAGCTTGTGGCAATTAGATTGCCAAAGGTTACTTTCCCTTGGTTATCAGTTGTAGTTTGATAAAGAACATCTTTTACATTTGTATTTGTATTTTCTCGTATTAATTGTAAAACCGCACCTGCAACAATGCCGCCTTTACCATCTGTTTTTTGTAAAACGACTTTTCCTTTTTTACCATAAGCCGCTCCACTGGACTCTTGAATGGTTACTGAAATTTCTTTTTCTGTATCTTTACCCGGTAATTCTTTTCCCTCACTGGAAATAGAGGCACTATTGGTCACAGTTTCTGTTTTGGAGGTTAAACTAGGCTCTGTTTGATAAACCAAGACATACGGTTTTTCAATTACACCCGTTAAATATTCACCACTGTTATTTGGATCAGCTATTTCTTTAATTCCGGACATATCAACAGTAAATTGCTGTTGTCCTGTAGCTGGATCCGTTATGACTTTCACCTCATATTGATCTTTTGGTACCTCTTGATCTGGTTGAACTGTAGTGGAACTTCCAGAACCGGAATACTTTCCTGTATATAACGTGAAATCTTCTTTGATTATCTGATTGGAGCTTGGATTATCTTCCACTTTTACATTGGCAAGGAGGGATTGATTAGGATTAATAATTAGGTTCCAGTCAATCAGACCTGTCTTTTCATCATAGCTTGCAGTTTTTAGTGCAGATTTACCCCCAAATGCGATTGAAACTGAGGCAGACAGCTCCTCTTCTTCACCATCAATAAGTGTAGTGGCAGTATTGCGATAAGTTGATTGATCGTATACAATTTGCCCCTTGAGAGAGGTTTTAAATTGAATTCGATAAACCATTGGCGCATTATCAACATCCCAGCCTGGAATACGTGTGCCGCTTGTTCCCAGTTGAATAGCCAAAGTACCTTGTGATTGATCACTTGGAGTTGGATTGGTTACTTGCACATATCCTTGTCCTTTTTGATTGCCACTGTAATTGGAATCAGTAGTTGCTTTAAAACTACCATTTGCAGTAATGGTACCCCGTGTAATTTCTAATGAATCAGGCAAATACACTTGATTACCCGTGATTGGATCTTTAAAATCAAAACCTGAAATCTTCATATTATTGTAATTTGTCACAATCGTCCACGTGATTTCTTTGGTCACTGGATTGTAACTACCAGATTTCATTCCTTGATTGACTTCTCGCGTACTTGTTTTAAAATCTGTACTACTAGAAGAACTATAATCTGTCCCATTATTTTGAAAATTGGCAGTAATAGTATTCTTATAATCAATACTTCCCCCAGGACTTGGGTTCCCCTCACTAAATTGATTGTAAATAATGTAATAAGACATTTTAAATTGACTGCTGGTTTTGGCATAAGCATTTTTGAATTCTACAGTAAAATCATTATAACCTCTACCATCTTCAGTCGCATTGACAGTGACGGTGTAATCAGCTGTATCAGGATTCCCAATCCACGGAATAAGCTCGTCACCATTAGAATTTACAATATGAAAAGCACCTGTTAAAATTTTGCCATTATTTTCACCTTCAGAAATCTCCTGAATTTCGACCCCGCCGCCTTCACCACTAGTCGGATCGTTCACTTTTAAAGGAACACTAGTATAGCCCTGCTCTGTATAAGACATGCTATCGGTAAATTTCGCATTATCCATTTCGTAACCATTTTTATTAATATCAATACTATAAAAAGCCGATTTTGCCCCAACGTCAATTGTAGGTTTATTTTTTATTACAATTTGTTGTGCAGGAGTTTTGGAAATTGTTGGGGTTGTAGGTATATTTTTCGTAGTAGCATTATTAGTTACTTTTACAGGTTCTGCCGCTGTATTCGTGACAATTTCTTTTACTTTGGTCTGATATTCAATATTAATGGCCGTCCCGACTTGTACATCATTTTTAAAGGTAATCGTAAATGGATTGGTATCAGTATTAATTGTATAATCATTAGGATCTAATGGTGATCCCTGAACTGGATTGCCATTACTGTCAAAGTGAACCGTATTGACTTTAAAACTTGTTGGTAAAACCTCCATATTAGAAGAATAAGTATCTGAAATTACCGTATCATCAGCAAGTTCTTTTTGCCCATAATTGTAGCGAATAATCCAATTGTAAGTTTGATTTGCCGCATTATATCCTGTTTCCTCTTTTTTTAGTGATTCTTTATAGTTTAAAGCAACTGAAGCAGAAGCATCTAAAGTCTTGTCATCAGCGGTTAAAGTAACATTATTTGTTATGCTTACTTTTCCCCCATCCGCAGGCTTGGCAGAATCTTTAATAGTAGTGGCATACACAATACGATAAGGACTATCAATTTTATCTTTAAATTGAACTGAGCCATCAGCTGCAACTGTATACAAACTAGAGTCTACTGGCGTTTGTCCCATTCCTGTTACTTTTCCATTCAAATCTAGATACAGGGGATAAATTGAAACAGCACCCGTCTCATCTTTATTAAAAGTTACTTCTGATGGGAAATTCTCGGTAATTAAAGGTTGATTTAATTCTGCGTAGTCTTTATTAAAATCTACTTCCCAAATAACTTTATTCGGATTATTCGGAGTATCAGTGTGTCCTTCTTTGCTTATGGAAGTCCCTGTAGTTGGCTTAACGGTAATTGTTAAAGGTGGAATATTTGTTTTACTAGGATAAATAATCGTCGTTTTCCCCGGCGTGGTAATTTTTTGCTGATCCAATTGGACAGTTGCTGTTACATACCCACTATCTGCCGGTGAAAAATCTTGACCATCCGCTTGCGTGAATGTTATCCGCAATTTCTGCGTACTCGCATCAAAAATATATGTACCATAAACAACGCCATCATCATCTTTTAAGGTTCCTGTTGGTGATGGATTACTAATGGCTAAACCTTCTGGAAAGTCCATTTCATAATAGTCTCCAGGAATCATTTGTGTCCGCACAGTATCCGGAATTGTAAAATCTAAGCGAAAATCGACAGCCGATTGAATTGTTGGTGGATTAGAATCAAAATTCAATTGGATATTTTTAACAAAATTATCGCCAGGTGCATATTGATTAAATAAATCATCTAATGATTCTGGTTCTCTTTGTGATTGTACTTGGGGTTTTATTTCATTTTTTGTTGCCTGTGTATCCTCTGTTTTTGAAGTTGAACTTTCAGTTGTTGATGTTTCCTCTTTACTGCTTTCAGTTGCAGGCGTTGTTGTACTATTTGTAGTAGAATCTGATGTCTTATCAGTATCATTTTCACTACTTGATTCTGTTATTTGCGGTAAATCTAATTGAAAGATTTTTTTATCCTCTTGATAAAAATCAAGTGACATGTCCGGACCTCGATTAATACTACCAAGCAAAATTAATCGAAAACGATTTTCGCCCTTAACAAGTTTATTAAAATTCAAGATATATTTAATTCGCTGAGCAGTTGTTTCTACTTTATACTCCCCAATTTTTTCTGCTTTTTGATTTAAAATATTCCCTTTTTCAGCTTCTTTCTCTAAAACAAATGATTTCGTTGTCTCAAATGTAGCCGTTACTTCACCTTGTTCTTCACTTGTAATACTTCCCAATAAATTCAGTTCATAGTTACCTTTTGTTTCATCTTTTGACTTGAATTTACTTTCCTGATCAAAAGCAATCAGGGGGATAGTTTCTTTTTTGTTTGTTTCTTCTGTTGTTTGTACCTGTTCTGAATTCTTACTCGTCGTTGTTGATTCTTCTGTGGTTATAGCAGTTTCCTTTGTACCAATTTCTTCAGCTACAGCTACTAATGGTGTACAAAAATTACCAAGTAAGCTCATTAGCATCACAATACTTACCCAACGCTTCATATTTCCTCACTCCTTTTACTCCCATAAAAAAGTCAATTTCTCACTTTTCTTTATTTTCTTATGAACATAATATTTTTACAAGTAATAACCTCATTTTGTATCATTTTTTGTCAGCAATTGAAAATTACTTATCTTTATTTCAGAAAAAAACAGCCTGTCGCAACTTGCAATTTACTTACAAAACGCCTTACTAAAAAATCAACTATTCACTCCTATTTTGTTGTATCCAAGATAAATGAAGATTTTTGCGCAAAGAAAAAAGCCACTTAAAATAACTTTTAAGTGGCTTTTTTTATAAATTTATTTACTCAAATTGCAAATAACTCGCTGGCTTGATCCGGATCGGTGTCATAAATTTTAAAATCATAATCCACACCCAAATCATGTTCTTTCAAAATATTTTTCATCGTGAGATGGGCAAGTTCTTTCATATTATTTTCTTTACTTAAGTGGCCTAAGTAAATGCGTTTGGTATTGTCTCCAATAATATCGGTCATAACCAAAGCACCATCTTCATTAGATAAATGGCCACGGTCCCCTAAAATTCGTTGTTTCAAACTCCATGGATAAGGTCCCATGCGTAACATTTCCAAATCATGATTGCTTTCTACTAAATAAGCATCCGCATCGCGAATAATTCCTCTGACATGGTCACTGCAATACCCTGTATCCGTCAACATAACAAATGATTTACCGTCTTTATGGAAACGATAAAATTGCGGAGCAGCCGCATCATGGGAAACACCAAAGCTTTCAACATCCATATCCCCAAACGTCAATACTTTGCCCATTTCAAAAATATGTTTTTGAGCGACATCGATTTTCCCTAACATGCCCTCCATTGCCTGCCAAGTGCCTTCATTGGCATAGACATCTAGTCCATACTTTCTAGCCAATACACCGACTCCATGAATATGATCTCTGTGTTCGTGGGTTACTAAAATGGCATCTAAATCAGCTGGATTTTTTCCAACTTCTGCCAGCAATGAAGTAATTTTTTTACCAGAAAGACCGGCATCCACTAGCAGCTTTTTTTTCCCGCTTTCAATATATAAAGAATTGCCAGAACTGCCACTGGCTAACACACTAATCTTTAAAGCAGCTTCTGCCATCTGCTAGACTTCCCTTCACTTAAACTAAGGCATCACATATTTCCAACACCTTCTAAACGTTTCTATTATACATACCTTAATTAGTATTTTCCACCTTTTGTAACGTATTATTCGTAATAATTCGATTGGTAAAGGCATTAACTGTTTCAATTTGGACATTATTGTTCCCAGTTTCTACAGCAACAAGCCAAGCAGGTACATACACGTTTTTCCCTCTAACTTGTAAGATCATTACATAAGAAAGCTGACGCCATAAAATTTTTGATTTAGCAGGCAACTTATTATTAATATATAGTGTATTGACTGCATCCTTTTCACTGTAAAGCGCCATTTTTTCTCGCAATTTTTCAATCGCAGATAAATGCGTTTGCATGTAACGTGATACCCGTAGTAGACCGTCATTTTCTTCTAAAACAATTTCCATTTTACTTGTATTATCATAAAAAGGAATGCCTTCAAAACTTTGGGCACAAATAATTTCCGGATATTCTTTATCAGTCAATGACTCGTGAGGTAAGTATTGATATTCTTCACCAAATAAAACTTCCTTTGAATCTTTTAAAAATGCATCGACGTTATCTTTGGTTTCTTTTCCATCTTTAATGTAAAAATTGGTACTTGGGGTATAGATAATCTGACTATGGCCGTCACCTGCAAAAGTTGCCCCATTACTAAAAGCAGTACTATTCTTACTTTTTTCAGTATTTACGGCTTCGTTCATATCAGTTGGTACTGCTGCTAGATAATAACCTTCTTTGATTTGTGCGGAAAGTTTCCCTTTTATACTAATTTCATCTGCTTCCAAGCGTTGTTCAATATCAATTTTTTGATTTGTACTCGAGACATTACCTTCTTCATTTCTGGCAGCATGGTAGATACTGAATAAAAAGATATTTAATCCTAGAAAAGCCAAAAAGAAAATCCATTCGATTTTTTTAAAATCCAACTATTCCGCCCCCATTCCCTGTTGCAGTTTTGCAACTAGATCATCATAGGAATACCACTGACCATCATACCGAATGTACCACATTGGAACTAAATCAACGACACCATTTGTCGCAGCGAGATCTTGTCGTTCGTAGGCAATAACCAGCGATTGCACGAGGCTTTGATTGACACCAAGATAAGTTAAATTTTCAATAATTGTATGACTTGGTGGTAATTCCACTGTTTCATCAGAAGGAATCGGCACTTGGATGGCATTCATACTCGCTAAAATTTGAACAGGTAAGGTTCCGGTGTCTGTCTTATTTTCATTATTAACTTTCAAATTTACTTGCCCCTGGTAAGCATCACCAAAAACTGGGTAACCTTCAACAAATATCCGATAACTAATTTCATCTTTGTCACGATCAAAATAACGTAAATTCCCTAAATTAGCTCCTAAGCGCGCAATGTAGCTGAAACTTTGCGAATAAATATCACCTTCGCCACCGCTTAAATCAATCTCACCTTTAAAATCAATTAACTGCTTTTCTTCTTGGATACTCATATTTTCCGTGCCATCATATAGTACCAAATTACTGGTTTCCTCATTCATTTTTACATCTTGAGGATTGGTAAAAAAAGCATCCCGAAAAGTTGTATAAGATAAATTGGAGGCGATATAACTATAGCGTTTTAACTTAACTGGTTCTTGCGTATTATATTTCATACTTGCAATCCGGTTTTCTTCATTCATGACTAACCAATTTTTTTCAGCCGAATCGGTCATAAGTTCGGATATTTTCATCTCATCGATTGTGATTGGAACTTCCACAATTTGATGGCGCCGCATATTAATAAAGCGGATTTGATGATTATCAAAATTAATTTGCGCCTTTGTAAAATAGACATCTTGTAATTTATCCAACGCTAAATTCAAATTGAACATCTCTGCGTATTCTTTTACCAAAAAAGGCCCAAAATAAGAAAGTTCCACGCCATGTTTTATATCCACATCAGCTAAAAAATTTTCATCATTATCGTAGTTTTTTTTCTCTGGCGTGCCAAAACTAGCCTTATTCACCAAATCTTGCACCTCAGTAATGAGCGTATCTGAGGACGTCTGCTTTATATCGTCTTCGCCGTTCACCCATACTAAACGCAATGGCAAAAAAATATCTGTCGCTTTACGAATATTTTGTGTTGTATTCACGACACGGTCTGTATGTTTAGCAGTTTGTAGACTGCTGCGGGCAGTCGGACTTAACCAAATCATGTAAGAAAGATAAAAACTCAATATAATCAACGCAATTAAACCAATTCTAATAATGCGTTCTGATATTTTCATTCCCACCAATCCCCCTCATATGGTTCATAAGGCAATGTAATAAAGAACGTTGAACCGCGCCCTTCTTTACTTTCAGCCCAGATACTGCCGCCATGTGCTTTAATAACTTCTTTTGAAATAGCAAGTCCTAACCCTGTACCACCTTGTTTTCTAGCCCGTGCTTTATCCACCCGATAAAAACGATCGAAAACTTTTTGCAAATCTTTTTTAGGAATGCCAAGGCCTTGATCTTGAATACTCAAGGCAATATTATTATGTGTTTCCATCAATCGCACTGTAATCGTACCACCGTCAGGAGAATATTTAATCGCATTATTCATGATGTTATCAATTACTTGCATCATTTTATCTGTATCGACTTCCACCCATAACTCCCGTTTGGTAAATTCACGCCGAATCGTATATTTTTTCTTTTGATCTTGTGAATTCATCATCATATCAAAACGATCTAAAACAAAATTAACAAGCTCATTAAAATTGATGTATTCCAATTGCATGCTGTTTTTGCCATTATCCATCCGTGATAAATTCAAAAGGTCATTAATCATACGAATCATACGGTCTGTCTCATCAAGTGTAACTTTTAAAAAATTAGGCGCAATTTCAGGATCTTCCCAAGCTCCTTCACTTAACGCTTCAATGTAACTTCTCATACTGGTTAAAGGCGTGCGCAGCTCATGAGAGACATTGGACACAAATTCTCGGCGTTCTTGCTCTGTTTTTTCTTGCTCAGTTACATCGTGCATAACCGCAACCAAGCCACTAATAAAGCCTGATTCTCGCCGAATCATCGAAAAGTCTGTTCGTAAAATCAGTTCACTGCCATCTTGAGCTTGCCGTGATATTAACATTTCATCAGGATTTTCCAGTAATTTTCGCAGCGTGTAATCTTCTTCAATATCCAGTAATTCTAAAATAGAATGGCCAACTGCTTCTTCACTAGTAACATTTAAAAGATTAATCGCCATTTCATTAATCGTAATGACTTTACCTCGTCGATCTGTTGCCACAACACCGTCAGTCATGTGGGAAAGCACACTATCCAACCGATTTCGTTCCGCTTCCATCGCTTCTTGTGTTTCTTCGATACGATCGCCTAATTGGTTAAATGTTTCTGCTAATTGGCCCAATTCATCTTTTCCATGAACAGCTACTTTGCGACTGTAGTCTCCTCTGGCAATTCGCCTAGCTTGTTCGCGCATCTCACCAATCGGTTGGGTAATTGAGCGAGAAACCAAAACAGCAACGACGATTGAAATAGCAGCGGCAATAATCGAAGCTGTGACAAAAATTAAAGCTGTATTTTGAATTTCTAAGTATTGTTTTTCAATGTCACTTTTAATATAAACAGCTCCGATAATAGTATCACCGGTGGGCGATTGAATCGGTTGAACATTGATATACACGCGATTTCCGGTTGAATCATCAATGGCCATTTCAGACTTAACAGCTAAATCGTCGATATCGCGATAATCATTTTTCTTTCCTCTTGCGCTTCGGTCAGAAACATTGGTAGTAGCACGAACAATCCCTTTTTCATCGACCACACGAATTTCGATAATGTCGCCACTTTTGTTGGTATCGATAATTCTTTGAATTGAAGCATCTGCTTCCTCACTATCTTTACCATCGTCTTTACTTAATTCAGAACCTAAAGTACCTGCTAAACTAGCAGCTTGTCGATTCATACCGGTGGTAAAACTTTCCACCGTTTTATTTTCCAATCCGCGAATAAAATACGCCCCGATAATCTCGATCGAAATAATTAAGATCAAGATAAATGCCAGGGCGATTTTAAAGTTCACTGATTGAAAAAAGCGAACTTTTTTATTCATTCCATTACTCCTGTTCCGGATTGCGTAAGTAATACCCCACGCCTCTTCTTGTCACTAAATAATTGGGATGGCTTGGGTTGTCTTCGATTTTTTCCCGCAAGCGCCGCACTGTCACGTCAACAGTCCGAACATCACCAAAATAATCATAACCCCAAACGGTTTGTAATAAGTGTTCTCTAGTCATAACTTGACCTAAGTGTTTAGCTAGGTAATGTAACAGTTCAAATTCGCGGTGGGTCAACTCAATTGCTTCACCATTTTTCATCACCATATAAGCTTCTGGCTGAATGATTAAATCGCCAATTGAAAGTTCAGAATTTGGTGCTTCTTCTGCTTCTTTTGCTGCAGTGGATCCTCGGCGTAAGTTGGCCTTAACTCGCGCCACTAACTCACGATTTGAAAAAGGTTTTGTGACATAATCATCTGCACCTAACTCCAAGCCTAAAACTTTGTCAATCTCAGAATCTTTGGCTGTCACCATGATAATCGGCATATCATAATTTTTTCGTACTTCACGGGCTACTTCTAGGCCGTCAATTTTTGGCAACATTAAATCCAATAAAATCAAATCCGGTTCGACCTCTTTTACTTTTTCAATCGCTTCTTCGCCATCAAAAGCAGTATAGACTTCATAACCTTCTTTGGTTAAATTGAATTTGACGATATCTGAAATTGGTTTTTCATCGTCAACTACTAATATTTTCTTCATTAGAAGACACCTCTTTATGCTTCTTAAATTTGTCTCTACTATTATAACTCATTTTGGCAGGCATTTCATTAAATCGAAAATTTCCAGTCCGACCAACCTTTTAAAAGCAAAAAGCTTAACAAAAGAGCAAGAATTAGGCAACAAAAACATGCTACTTTTGTTGTTTAATTCTTTTCTTTCATTAAGCTATAACCTTACTTTTCATTAATCTAAAGCTTGAATACCAAAACCGAGTAGCCCCGGGCCAGTATGCACAACCAGTGCTGGTGAAATTTGGCCAAAGAAAAATTCTTTAACTTGTGGAAATTCCCTTTCCAACACTTCTTTCATCATTTTTGCTTCTGCTAGCGCATCACCATGGGCAACTGCTAAGCACACATTCTGATGATTACCAATAGCTTCGCGAATCAAACTCACTGATTTTTCTAAACTTTTCTTGCGTCCTCGGGCCTTGGCGACGGTGTAATAAATACCTTCGTCATTACAAGAAATAATTGGATTTAGTTTTAAAGCATTGCCTAAAATGGACGCCACTAAGCCAATTCGGCCACCTTTTTGCAAATACTCTAATGTTGCCACGTTAAAATAAACTTTATTTTGTAATACTTCTTTTTCCAATTGCGTAATTAATTCTTCAAAAGATAGTCCTTTTTGTAATAATTCAGCTGCCCGAATCGCCTGTAGTCCCGCGCCAATTCCGATATTTTTGGTATCAAAAGCATACGTAGTCAAACCTTCATAGTGCTCACCTAAAAGACGGACAGCATTATTCGTACCACTTAAACCACTTGAAATTGTAATTGCTAAGACATGAGTAAAACCATCTGCTTTAATTTGGTCGAAAATTTTGTTAATTGTATCTCCATCTGGTAGCGATGTTGAAGGAATTTCTTGGTGTAACTTACTATAAATTTCTTCTGGAGTAATATCCACTTTATCAGTATATTCTCGATTTTTGTAAATGATTTTTAAAGGAATTGTATACATATGATGCGCAGTACTTATTTCTTCTGGCACATCTGTTCCTGAGTCTACTAGTAATGCAATTTTTTCTTTAGTCATTATTTTCTCCTTGTCGTAAATAATCAATTTCACAACGAATCACTTTTTCGGCTAAAATTTTATTGGCAAATGCAATCGTGGCTGTACGTGCTGCTAAATAAGAAAATGGAATTGGTTCTGTCGGATAACTAACACCTTCGCCTTTAGCTTGGCGCGCAATTAAATGGATGGCACTTTCTTGTTCCCGACAAAAAAAGTTATACGCTTCACGAATACCGTCAGTACGACCTTGAAAAACGATTGCCTCTTTAATTTCTGGAATCGTTAATACTTGTTTTAAAGTTGTAATCGCTAGTAAAAAAGCCACATGTGTCCTTGTATAGCGCTTTTTTACCGGCGGTGGAACTAAGCCCAATTTCACGTAATTATTCACCATCGATTTGGTCAAAAGCGGATGCTTATCTCCAGTAGTGACAGGAGATAGATATTGATCTACTAACTGGATCACTTGATCCATATATAGTTCTAAATCCGGTAATTGATCCCATCGTGGCAAATGGAATTCACTCAACGCTTCTCCCCATTTTTTTAAAGTTTCATTTGGATAAGTATCATTCATTTGCTATTACCTCACATAAATTTTACGATAATTATATAAAGTAGTTTTAAAAACTAGATAGAATATAACATATTTTTCTTAGCAAAACTAGTTTGCTAAAGGAAATTTTTAGAATTGCTTTATGGTACAGGCCAACACCTAACAGGATAAAGAATAAAAAAAGACCTGTCGGCGGGGAACCGACAGGCAGGAGTAAAAATGAAAAAGTGTTAGGGTTTGTCTTAAAAAGACAGGTTATTGTTGGTACTCTTGTATAGTACCGACAAAGTGTGAAAAAAGTATGAATGAAATTTTGTACCTCTGTAAATTTTTTCTTACGACAAATTAAGAAGTAAAAACTTTTTTCTTGGTTTTTTCTTGCAATTTCAAAATTGGAGTGCTAACATAAAAAAGTACTTTTCTTAAAGTATTTTGGGCCGTTAGCTCAGTTGGTAGAGCAGATGACTCTTAATCATCGGGTCGCGGGTTCGAGCCCCTCACGGCCCATTGGGTGCCAAACCCACGCCATCGGTATGATCTCGGCGTCTTTTAGACGTTTCGAAGAGATTGTATGCGGTGGTATTTTTTTTAAATTAGTTCTTCCCCAGCGCATTTCTTCTAAATAAAAATTAATAATAAACCTGAAAAAACTACTGTAATTAATCTTTATAATTCAACTACTAAATCATGGTACCCCGAAATCGAAAACACGGCTTTAGCATTAATAGTGGTCGGTAGTACTTTCACGTAGCAAATAGCGCGACCGTTATAACTATAACGATACCGTTCACTATAATTTGTTGTATCAGCCATGTTTCCATTCTCAAAACCTAAAAATTCACAGTTTTCGCCAGTAAAAGTGATAATCTGATTTTCCGATGTTAAATTGCCATCTTTATCTACTAGTGACAATTCAATTTGTTTAATAATTTCATCTTCTGATAGAAAATCCTTATAGTCTTTAGGCGTGGTCCATACATTTGCTTGCAATCGTTGGGCTTGCCCTACAGCTTTAAGC
This sequence comes from Enterococcus sp. DIV0755b, assembly GCF_051713765.1. Lineage (NCBI taxonomy): Bacteria > Bacillati > Bacillota > Bacilli > Lactobacillales > Enterococcaceae > Enterococcus > Enterococcus sp. DIV0755b. The sequence continues at coordinate 2,658,071 of NZ_JBIOQN010000001.1, forward strand.
GTATCTGTAACTTTTTCTCCATTTTTTTCTGCCCTTACTGTTAATTCACCTGCTACATAGCGCATAATACCCGAATAGTATCCTTCTACTTCGTCGAAAACTAATGAAATCATGTCATTATTTAACACTAATTCAAACTTATCCGCATTAGTATACAATCGGATTTCCACTTGTTCACCAGCAATGTAATTCCATTTACGATAAACTGCTTCCCATGGTTCAGCAGACTTTGCTTTAGCTGGGCGGGTAAAAAGTTGGGCTGTTAGTTCTTCAGACCACCAGCTTTTACGTTTATAAAACATCATCGTCTCATAGCCACACATATCAAGTAATCCACGATAAGTTCCATGTTTTGGCCAAACACCACGTGATTCTCCTAGATAATCAATTCCTGTCCATAAAAATTGACCCGCGATATAATCATTATCTCTAACCGCTAACCAGTTTTGATAACTGTGTCGATTTTCACTACCAATAAATGGTTTATCGGGAAACAAGCGATGATGTTCTTCGTATAAATGTTCTTTGTAGTTATAACCAATCAAATCTACACTATCCACTAAGCCAGTTTGATAAGATAATTCTGGAAATGCCGCAGCCAAAGTTGTTGGCCTAGTTTTATCTTCTCTATGAACAATCTGACTTAACTGCTTAGCAATTGTTGTTAAACGACGGGTATCAGGGCGATTGGGATTATATATTCGTTCTTCTACTGGTTTATTCGCATCATTATTTCCTTCCATTTCATTGAACAATTCATTGGCATACGGATCATTAGGGTAGTCAATCTCATTACCGATACTCCAAGCAATAATTGACGGATGATTTTTATTTCGTTGAACCATATCAATTAGATCATGCTTGTGCCAAACAGGAAAATCTTTAGCGTATCCTTCATATTTAGGCGGATAAACATTGTGCCCTTGCCACCATTTATTTTTAGGATTTTCCCATTCATCAAAGGCTTCATCAAAAACAAAGAAGCCTAATTCATCACATAAATCATACAAAGTTTGTGCATGGGGATTATGAGCCATTCGAATAGCGTTACAACCCACTTCTTTTAATTTTAACAAACGTCGAAGCCAGACTTCTTTGGGAACCGCAGTACCAAAACAACCTGCATCTTCATGAAGACAAACACCTTTTAAATTCATTTTATCTGTTTCATTTAAAATAAAGCCATTGTCAGCAGTAAATACAAAGGTGCGAATTCCCACTTTTTCTTGATAAGTATTCACTTTGCCATTACTTGAAAGAACCGTTGTCAAGGTATATAAATTTGGTGTTTCTGGTCGCCATAATTTTGGATCAGGCAAATTCATTTCAAATTGAATTTCACTAATTTCCCCTGCAAATAATGTGACTTCTTTTTCTCCAATAGTTATGACTGTGCCCGCGGAATCTGTCAAACTTTGCTTAAGATGTGCTTCTTTTTTTTCTTCATTAAAATTTGTGACAGCTATTTTTGTTTGAATGACAGCTTCATCACCTCTTAATGCCGCCGTGTTAAAAGTGATTCCATAACGATCTATCATAACAGGATAATTAGTCACAATTGAGACAGGACGAAAAATACCACTACCGTTGTACCATCGAGAATCCGCAATATCTGTATGATCTACTCTAACGGCAATTACAATTTCTTCATTAGTGTTATAACTTAAAATTTCAGTCAAATTGAATTGAAATGAACTGTAGCCAGAGACCCATCCGCCTAAATGATACCCATTCACCCAAACTTGACAGTTTTTATAAACACCTTCAAAACGTAATTGTGTAATTTTATCAGTAAGTTTCCCGATTTCTTTTGTCATGATATGAGCCCGATACCATCCAATCCCTCCTGGTAAATATCCTGTACCGCTAGAAGCATCTTTGGTAAAATCTTGAGTAATACTCCAATCATGAGGAACTGTTATTTTCTGCCAATCTTTGTCATTAAAGTCTTTTTGCCAAGCAATATCATTATCACCTAAATAAAAACACCAATCTTTAATTAGATATTTTTCCATTTGCATTTTCCTCCATTGCTGAACCTCACTTAAAAATTCTTTCACTTAAACTGGTTCACAAAAATAGCGTTTATCAACTTAACTTGCTATCTTTTTCCAAAATCTGTTATAGACACTATAAGAAAAAGGTAGAACCTACATGTTGTTCTACCTTAACTAAGCAGAAAACTTAGCAAATTTATTTATTTAATTCCCCCAAGACAAAGTCAACTGCACCTTTTGGATCACGGGTTAAATTAATATACTGTGCCCCTTTAGTTGCAATTAGTTTGATACCTAGTTTATCAGTATCCGTCTTGATATCCTCGTAATAACTATTTACTTGTGGTGCTAAAACTATAACATCATAGTTATTCATAATATCATAGTGAGATCCATAAGATCCCGCTGCTGCATTTATATGTTTTCCTGTTTCGTTGGCACCTTTTTTCAAAGCATTTGCTAACATTGCACTCGTTCCCGCACCAGCACACAAAACTAAAACATTTAAATCTTCATCAATCCCTTTCCCGCTAGCATTTGTACTAACAGCCGAGCTATTTTCTACAACAACAGTTTCGTTTCCATCCACAACAGCCGCTGCAGTGTTTGCTGATAATTCTGGTACAATCGTCTCTATTTCATCGATTTCTTCGGCTCGTTGCGCTTCTTGCTCAACTAAAACCTTATCATAAGCTTTACAAAACGGCATGTAGATAAAGAAATCTACTATCAATAATGTTGCTGCTAGCACAAATGAAATAGGTTGAAAATTGGTTGAAAGCACTGTCCCAATTGGTCCAGGTGTCGCCCACGGCAAAACATACATGAATCCATTCATGCCAAAAACATCGATAAATAACTTACCAATGAGCACATTTGCGACTGGGGCCAAACAAAACGGTACTAAAAAGTATGGATTTAAAATAATCGGTGCTGCAAATAGTAAAGGTTCGTTCACTGCAAACATTACCGGAATAATTGATGCCTTTCCTACCGCTTTTAACTGTTTTGACCGCATTAGTAAAATAAAGATAATTGGTACTATAAATGTTGCACCTGTACCACCTAACTCACCAATAAAATTCCCAAAATTCTCTGTTAGTGAATGAAAAGGATGCTCACCATTTTGAAACAATCGTAAGTTTTCTTCTGTATTTCCATACAGAGCAGATGATAATCCAGGTTTAACTACAGATGGACCGTGAACCCCAACAAACCAAAACATTGGAACTAAAAACCAGATTAGTGCCATTCCTGGATAAGATTCTGCAGCAGAAAAAAGTGGAGATAATAATTTAGAAAACATCTCCCCAAAAGGAGCATTAATGAAATAACGAGAAATCAAATCGATAATTGCACACGCTACTACTGAAAAAGAAAAAGGAAAAACATCCCGAAAATTTTGTGAAATACTTCCAGGCACTTCCGGTGGCATTTTAATTGTAATATCACGCTTAATACAGAACTTATACATATTAACTGTAATAAAAGCAGCAACAAAAGCGGATAATAATCCTTTAGTTCCCATGTAGTCGGCAACAAAAGCACCGTCCGTTTTATTTACTGCAAGTAATAACATCCCGCAAATAGAAGCTAGCATAACAGAAGTTTCGTTAATTACTTTTCCATCTGGCATTTTACGATTCATCGATCCAGCTAAACAACGCGCTGTCGTACCAGCTACCAACATCCCCACTAATCCCATAGTAAAATCGTAAATTTTCCATAACCATGTCTCAAAACTTGCTGGTAAAGCAACACCAAAAATTGGCGGAATCGCAGCGATTAGAATAAAAATACTTGAAAATAAGATGACAGGCATCGCGGCCAAAAAACCATCTTTAATAGCAGACAAATAAATATTTCTTGAGATCTTTTGGAAAGTTGCCTGGTGCTTTTCGATTTGTTTAATAATGGCATTCATTTTATTTCCTCCCTAACTTTTACTTATTGTATTTTTCTTTATATAAATCGACAAAATTTTCTGTGAGCTCTTTTAAAAGTATTGTCGTCATTAGGTGATCTTGACCATGAATAAAAATAAAACCAATATCTAGGTCCTCACCTTGCGCTTCTGCAGCTAGACATTTTGTTTGAGCATTGTGAGCTAAATTTAAATTTTCTTCTGCTTCAGCCATAAGTTTTGCTATATTTTCAAAGTTTCCAATCCGCGCTTGTTTAATAATGGTTAACAAGCTGCTGCGTGCATCTCCGGCATAAGCAACAATTTCAAATCCTAGCATTTGTAACTCTTCTTTATTCATCTCTTACGCCCCGTTTTTTCAATATTCTGACTTTATTTTTCATACTGCTATACTCACTTTTCTTATTGTATTATTTACTTAAATAATTACCTTCGTTTCACTAACAAACTTATACCAATAGGCAGATTCTTTGGGGTAACGTTTTTGCGTCTTGAAATCTACATAAAATAAGCCATACCGCTTATTGTAGCCATTCGCCCAAGAGAACACGTCCATTAAAGACCAAATGAAATATCCCTTAACCATCACGCCAGCATCCACTGCTTTTGAGATTGAATTAAAATTACCTCGTAAATATTCAATCCGTGCATCATCTATAATTACACCGTCATTGAAATCATCTTTAAAGCCCAAGCCATTTTCAGTGATATAAATTTTTCCATAATTAGGATAGTCTTCTTTAATACGAACTAGTAAGTCAAATAACCCTTCTGGATAAATTGCCCAATCCCAATCATTTTTGGGAATATCTTCTCTTTGAACTCGTTCTCCAATTCCCTTAATACGATAATAGCTCGTTCCTTTTTCACCAGTACCGTTGAAGCCAATCTCACTTTCTCCATTATAATTTTGCACCCAGTGGCTTTGGTAATTATTAATTCCTAGAAAATCAGTTTGCGTCGCTGCTTTTTCCATTGCAACAAAATCTGATTCTTCAAATTCAATACTCGTATTATTCGCTGCTAATATTTCATTAACTAGTGTCATTGTTTTTTCTGAATAGCGCCCTTTATAGGTGGCATCTAATAAAAATGCTATCGACAAGGCATCATCTTTAGCCGCAGCATGAACATCTTTTTCATCTTCAGAATAAGGATATTTTGGTTCTAAAGAATGAACAACACCAATTTCACCTTTGTAATTACCATCTTTAAAAATATTTACGGCTCTTGCATGCGCCCACATCATATTATGCAAACAAGTTACAACTTTCTTTAAATCAAATTTTATTTCTGGTGGAAAGATACCTGTTAAATATTGATTCGTGGCAACAGGATAAATTTCATTAAATGTACTCCAATAATGTACTTCTTTAAATTCCTCAAAACAAAATTTTGCATAGTTTACAAAATGCTCAACATTTTCTCGATTCAAAAAATCACCATTATCAAATAAGGTTTTAGGTGTATCAAAATGATGAATCGTCACAAAAGGAATTACTCCTTGCTTTTTACATTCAGAAAAAACACGATGATAATAATCTACACCGGCTTGATTAATCTCACCGAAACCATTAGGAAAAATTCGACTCCAAGCGATGGACATACGTAAACTATCAATTTTAAAATCACGACACAGTTTTAAGTCAACTGGATATTGATGATAAAAGTCACTAGCAGGTTCAGCCGTGTATCGTCCTTTTTCTTCTAACCACGTATCCCATGCGACTAATCCTTTACCATCTAATTTTGTTGCCCCTTCTGCTTGGTATGCGGCGGTTGCACCACCCATAATAAAATCTTTTGGTAACGTTCTCATTTCTTTCATTGTTAAACCTTCTTTCGTAGTAGTCGTTGGATATGAATTGCCAGATATACTCGTTCACTATCACTAAGTTTTCGCCCAGCGTAATCACTGATTAATTGATAGATTTCATTACCTATTTCGTAGGCATTTGGATAATCCGTTTTAATATTTGTCTCAAGATTTTTAGAAAAGATGACCTGTTCTTCTGGTTGATTAAGTCTGTCAGCAAAATAATTCAGATGTATCATCAAACGATCATAAAAATTTTTATTTTCTTCTGTTCGATGAATATTTTTTTGCTTTAATACCTTCTCTACTAATTTAACAATATCTTGCCGAGGATCAGCCACTTCCTCTGTTACTTCGCCTTCACGTTTAGCATTAATAAAATGAAGCGCAATTCTTTTAATTTCATCATCTGGAAAATAGGTATTCAACCGGTTATTAATGATTGCAACAGCCATTTTACCTATCGCATACTCGGTAGGATACTCTTTACTCATATCAGGCAAGCGACTAATTTCATAATTACCTTTTTGTTGATTTTGATAACTCCAATAAATATGATCCGTTAAAGTAACATATATATATTCTTGAACTGGATAATTGAATTTACGAACGGCTGTATCAATCACCTCATAGCCAGTTGTAATAAAATTTAAGGGCAAGTCTTTTAGTAAAGATGAGAAATTTTGTTGAGACTCCTTATTACGCAACATAAAAAGCTTACTAATTTCCTCTTTCTTTAATAAATCACCCTTTTTCTTTTGAAAGACAATTCCTTTTCCCATTGCGATAGCCTGCTCATCGTTTTCTATTCGAATAATGGCAACATTATTATTTAAGACTTGAATAATGCGGTACATAACTTCCCTCCTCTTATAAACCAATAAAAAAACCGCAAATGACAGGTTTATCATACCATGTAAAGACACTGGTATTGACCTCTCATTCGCGGTTTTTGCCTAATCGAATAGTAACAATCCACTAAGTATTAACTTCAAAAGTATCTTATCACGAAAACAAACACTTGTAAACCCTTTCTAACATATTTTTTTGTTATTCGTGCTAAAAAGGAGAATAACAAACAAATTCAAACATAAATGACATTTTTCCTTATAGTTTATTTCTTAAGTCAAAAATATGACACTACATTCTTAATAGCGAAACTGCTATACTAAAAGGGCATAGACAGGAGGAATTTTCATGATACGAATTGAAACCAGTCAAACAGAGACTATTGAACCCTTATTAAGAGATGTCTTTACTGCTCAATACCAAAAGCAATTTCACGAAGAACTGCCAAAAAAACATGAAAAACTTGCAATCGCGGCAATTTTAGACGAAGAATTAGTGGGTGGCCTCATTGCTAAGGAAGATTTTGAAAATCTTCACGTCAGTCTGCTAGCCGTTAAACCGGAATTTCAAAATCAAGGTATTGGTTCAAGACTTTTACAAGCACTAGAAGATTGGGCTCAAGAAGAAGGAGTTATCAATCTGACTTTAACGACAAAAAGTTATCAGGCGGTAGAATTTTATCAAAAAAGTGGCTTTATTATCTTTGGCCAATTACCAGATACCCCAATGCGTGGCGTAACAAAATATTATTTATATAAACGTATTAACAAATAGCGACTAAAATTTGCTTCGACAATTAAATTTCATTTCAAAAAAGAGAAGTGTGACGGAAAAACAACCCGCAACACTTCTCTTTTTTTATTTTCAGTTAAAAGCAGTTTATTTTAATCTGGTTTTTTCACCGGGCAACTGGTTTTGCAATCTTCACAACTACTACCTTTTTTTACTTGGCGATAGATAACAAAGCCCGCTGCACCAAATATTAAAATACTTAAAATTATCGTAGCTACCATTTATTTCACTTCCTCTTTTAATTGCTGAAAGGAGATAACGTCATCTTTTGGTGCAGGTGTTTTGCGCATTAAAACATAAACAATATATGCTAGCACACCAACAGCAAGAATCGTTGCTAGATTAACTGCGCCACCTTCAAAGATGACATGGCCAAATTGATATATAACAAAACTTACAGCATAAGCCAGACCACATTGATAACCAACAACAATAAAAGTCCATTTGGCATTCCCCATCTCCCGATGAATCGCACCCATTGCTGCAAAACAAGGAGCACATAATAAGTTAAACACTAAAAAGGAGTAGGCTGCTACTGGTGTAAAGGCTGCTTGAAGTGGTCCCCAAATTTCAGCGCCATTTTCCGAAACTTCATCTAAATGACTAAATAAAATGCCAAAAGTATTTATGACATTTTCTTTGGCGATTAGTCCAGTTATAGTCGCCACCGCGCCTTGCCAATTTCCCCAACCCAATGGTGCAAATAACGGTGCCACTACTCGGCCTAAATTTGCCAAGATACTTTTATCGCCTGCAACTGCTTGAAAGGCAAAATTGTAATTTGACATAAACCATAAAATAATACTTGAAACAAAGATGATTGTGCCGGCTTTTTTTATAAAAGAAAAACCTCGGTCAAATGTTTGGCGCATAACATTTTTGACTTGCGGCAAGTGATATGCAGGTAATTCCATGATGAATGGTGCAGGATCGCCTGCAAATATGCGCGTCTTCTTTAATGCAATCCCAGATAAAACAATCGCAGTTACTCCGATAAAATAAGCAGAAGGTGCTACCCAGCTCGCTTGTGGGAAAAAGGCCCCCGCAACCAAGGCAATAATTGGTAATTTAGCCGAACACGGCATGAAGGTTGTTACCATTACTGTCATACGTCGATCTTTTTCATTTTCAATTGTACGGCTGGCCATAACACCTGGAACACCACAACCTGTTGCAATCAACATGGGAATAAATGATTTTCCAGATAAGCCAAATTTACGAAATAAGCGGTCCATCACAAAAGCAATTCGAGCCATATAACCACAGTCTTCTAAGAGCGATAAACATAAAAAGAGAACTAACAATTGTGGTACAAAACCTAAAACAGCTCCCACACCTGCGATAATGCCATTTAAGATTAAATCTTGCATCCAAGGTGCAACCTGCCAGACCTGGAGATTTTTAGCGATAAAATCCGGCACAAGCGTACCAAACAATACATCATTGACCCAGTCAGTCCCCATGACTCCAATTGTTTGAATTGACAAATAATAAATGCCCCACATTACAAAAGCAAAAATCGGAATGGCTAAAAAGCGATTGGTAACAATTTGATCAATTTTGTCGCTGATGGTAAAGCGTAATTCACCGTCATTGACAGTACATAACACCATTAAGCGAGCGATAAACTCGTAACGCTCATTGACTAAGATTGCATCACTTGTATCATCAAAAATTTTTTCGGTGATCGCAATAATTTCATTAATTTCTTTTTGCTGGATTTTACTTAAATTTAAAGCCGCGGTAGCTAGTTCATCTTTTTCAAATAATTTAGCTGCATAAAAACGCGCTTGTTTTTGTGGCACCGTATTTCCTAAAACATCAATAATTTCTGATAATGCCGCTTCTAGGCGATCATCATAAGTTGGATAGGTTGTTTCTGGCGGAAATTTTTCAGCCACTAAAGTACTCTGGTGAATTAATTCTTCTAAGCCTTGTTTTTTTAACGCACTCATACTGACAACTGGAATACCTAAACCATAAGCTAACTTAGCAATATTAATAGTTTTACCGCTTTTTTTGACTAAATCCATCATATTCAAACCTAAAACGATTGGAATACCAGTTTCCATGAGTTGTGTCGTTAAGTAGAGATTGCGCTCTAGATTCGTCGCATCAACGATATTAATAATCGTATTGGGCATACCGGTTAAAAGGTAATCTCTTGCGACAATTTCTTCTGGGGTATAAGGGGATAATGAATAAATTCCAGGTAAATCTTGGATAGTAATATTTTTTTGCTTTTTTAAACTACCTGATTTACGTTCAACTGTTACCCCTGGCCAGTTTCCCACCGACTGCATGGATCCTGTTAATTGATTAAACGTACTCGTTTTACCACTGTTGGGATTACCTGCTAAAGCAAATTGCAGCTGATTCATCCTATCCCTCCTTAATTAAAGCTACTAAAATATATTCTGCTTCACTTTTACGCAACGACAATTCGTAACCTCGTAAATTAATTTCAATCGGATCACCTAAAGGCGCTAATTTTCGTACTGTTAAAAGCACGTTTTTAGTTAAGCCCATATCCATCAGACGGCGCTTAACTGCCCCTTCACCAAATATTTTAATTACTTTTCCTTTATCGCCGACCGCTAATTGATCCAACGATAAGATTTCACTTTTTTCAATCGCTGGTTCCACACAAATAGCTGCTAGTATGCTTTGATCTAGAGCCAACCGAGTATTTTGCACTAATACGATTCCATCTTGTCCCTTACTTTTTAATAAGACTACCTGACTTCCAGGCAACAAACCTAAGTTTTGCAAATGTTTTTGAACTTCAGTAGGCGCTGCTACTTTTTTCACAATAAACGTTTGATTTGGTGCGACTTCTGCTAACTTTTGCATTATTACTCCTTTATAAAGAAAAACCCAATTGCGACTGATAATTATTCTCATTTAGAATAAGGTTTGTCACGCTTAAAGTCAATAAAATCGACAAAATTGTAATATTTTTCACATAGTAATAATTATTCTTGTTTCGAGCTAGACCACTTCATTTTCGTCTCATGAAAACGAGAAAGAAAACTTGTCCTTGTGCTATTGGAAACACTTAATCAACACAAAACCACAATGTATAGTATGTTTAATATTACAAAACACAATATCTAGTGTTTTTTGATTGACATTTACTACCACTTCTCTATACTGAGTATATAAAGAATTTTAAGGAGGCAACTATTATGACTATCACTTTATTTTCTAAAAACAACTGTATGCAATGTAAAATGACTAAACGCTTTTTAACTGAAAATCACGTCAACTTTAAAGAAGTTAATATAGATGAAGAACCTACCGCATTGAACTTTCTAAAAGAACAAGGTTTCCAAAGTGTACCGGTAACGACTGCAGGCGAGACTACAATTATCGGCTTTAGACCTGATCAATTACGCAGTCTTGCTTCTTAAACACAATTAATTAAGGTTGTACCGCAGTTAAGATAGTACTGGACAGTTACACTAGTGTTTTTTAAACACGTGTTGCATATTTTACCAGTTGCTTTTTTTATTATTTCAAAATCTGCGGGACACCTTCTTTTTTTCGCATTTTTTTATCTTAAGAGTCTGAAAAAGAAAGTTGGTCCTTCCATGAGTTTAAAAGAGCTTAAAGATGTCAGCTACTATAAGCTGAATAACGAAATTAACCGACCTGTTGACGGTCAAATCCCTTTAAATAAAGATCAAGAAGCATTGGCAGCATTTTTTAGCGAAAATGTTCTTCCTAATACAAAGCAATTTGCTACTTTTAATGACAAATTGGATTATTTAGTCGCTGAGGATTATTTAGAAACAGAATTTTTGACGAAATATTCTCAAGCATTTATCACGAAACTTTATGACTTTTTATTAGCCCAAAATTTCACTTTTAAATCATTTATGGCAGCTTATAAATTTTATTCCCAATACGCCTTAAAAACTAACGATGGTGCTTTTTATCTAGAAAATTATGAAGATCGTGTTGCCATTAACGCCTTGTATTTTGCCGATGGTGATGAAGAATTGGCAATGACTTTAGCCGATGAAATGATTCACCAACGCTACCAGCCGGCTACCCCTTCATTTTTAAATGCTGGTCGTAAGCGTCGGGGAGAATTAGTTTCTTGTTTCCTTATTCAAATTACTGATGATATGAACTCGATCGGGCGCGGTATTAATTCTGCATTACAACTTTCCCGCATTGGTGGCGGTGTTGGTATTACGTTATCAAACTTACGGGAAGCTGGCGCACCAATTAAAGGATACGAAGGTGCAGCTAGTGGTGTTATGCCCGTTATGAAGCTGTTTGAAGATTCTTTTAGTTACTCCAATCAACTCGGCCAACGCCAAGGTGCCGGCGTGGTTTATTTAAACGTCTTTCATCCTGACATCATGGCTTTCTTATCTGCCAAAAAAGAAAATGCGGATGAAAAGATTCGGGTTAAAACATTATCTCTAGGTGTTTTAGTGCCGGATAAATTTTATGAATTAACTCGCAAGAATGAAGATATGTACTTGTTTAGTCCTTATAGTGTTGAAAAAGAATACGGTGTACCTTTTTCTTATGTTGACATCACCAAAGAATATGATAATTTGGTCAAAAACCCTAATATCCGGAAACAAAAAATCAAAGCGCGGGAATTAGAAAATGAAATTTCTAAATTGCAACAAGAATCTGGTTATCCTTATATTGTCAATATCGACACCGCCAACCGTGAAAATCCGATTGACGGCAAAATTATTATGAGTAATTTATGTTCAGAAGTTTTACAAGTCCAAACCCCTTCTGTTTTAAATGGTCGTCAAGAATATGAAGTTTTAGGAACTGATATTTCATGTAATTTAGGTTCCACAAATATTGTCAACTTAATGGATAGTCCTGATTTTGGTAAATCAGTTAGAGCGATGACTCGCGCATTGACTTTTGTAACGGATAACTCGCATATTGATGTGGTTCCCTCTATTGCCAATGGGAACCAGCAGGCTCATACGATTGGACTTGGCGGTATGGGTTTACACACTTTCTTTGCCAAAAATCATTTGGTGTATGGTTCCAAAGAGTCTGTTGAATTTACCGATATTTATTTTATGTTATTAAACTATTGGACCCTAGTGGAAAGTAACAAAATCGCTAAAGAACGCCAGCAATCTTTTTACAACTTTGAAAAATCAGCTTACGCCGATGGCAGCTATTTTGATAAATATATTGCTGAAAATCACTTGCCACAATCAGATAAAGTTAAAGCATTATTTGAAGGAATTTTTATTCCAACTGGTGAAGATTGGGCAAAACTAAAAGAAGCTGTCCAAAAAGATGGCTTGTATCATCAAAACCGCTTGGCAGTAGCACCAAACGGCTCGATTTCTTATATTAATGATACCAGTGCAAGCTTGCATCCGATCACGCGGATGATTGAAGAGCGACAAGAAAAGAAAATCGGGAAAATTTACTACCCAGCACCTTACTTATCAAATGATACATTGCCTTACTACACATCTGCTTATGATATGGATATGCGCAAAGTCATTGATGTTTACGCGGCAGCCCAACAACACATTGACCAAGGTATGAGTTTAACCTTGTTTATGCGGTCTGATATTCCAAAAGGTCTTTATGAATGGAAAACTGCAACAACCAAACAAACAACACGGGACTTAAATATTTTACGTCATTACGCCTTTCATAAAGGAATTAAATCGATTTATTATATTCGTACCTTTACAGACGATGCCGAAGAAATCGGTAGCAATCAATGTGAAAGCTGTGTCATTTAAGTTGTATTTTTCAACTAGTTGCAATAGTAGAATTTGAGATATTAAAGTTCTACTTGCGGCGATTAGCTGTAGACGATACAACAACTTAGATTAGGAGGCAAATCATGGCAACTTATTACGAAGCCATTAATTGGAATGAAATTGAAGATATTATCGATAAATCAACGTGGGAAAAACTAACAGAACAATTTTGGTTAGATACACGTATTCCACTATCAAATGATTTAGATGACTGGCGGACTTTATCTGATTTAGAAAAGCAAACCGTGGGTCACGTTTTTGGTGGTTTAACCTTATTAGATACCGTGCAATCTGAAAGCGGAATGGAACAATTACGTAACGATGTCCGTACCCCCCATGAAGAAGCAGTACTAAATAATATTCAATTTATGGAATCTGTTCACGCAAAAAGTTATTCCTCTATTTTTTCAACCTTAAACACAAAATCAGAAATAGACGAAATCTTTGAATGGACCAATACCAATCCTTATTTACAAAAAAAAGCAGAACGAATTAATGAAATTTATAAGAACGGCACACCGCTAGAAAAGAAAATTGCCAGTGTCTTTTTGGAAACATTCCTATTTTATTCTGGCTTTTATACGCCCCTTTATTATTTAGGCAACAATAAATTAGCCAATGTAGCGGAAATCATTAAATTAATCATTCGTGACGAATCCGTCCATGGTACTTACATTGGTTATAAATTCCAACTTGGGTTTAATGAACTACCAGAGGCAGAACAAGAGGCGTTAAAAAATTGGATGTATGATTTATTGTATGAATTATATGAAAATGAAGAACGTTATACAGAAGAATTATATGATGAAATTGGTTGGACAGAAGAAGTTAAAACTTTCTTACGATACAATGCCAACAAAGCTTTGATGAACTTGGGTCAAGATCCACTATTTCCCGATACCGCTGACGATGTGAATCCAATTGTTATGAACGGTATCTCAACTGGTACTAGTAATCATGACTTTTTCTCACAAGTGGGTAATGGGTATTTATTAGGTCAAGTTGAAGCGATGGAAGACGACGATTATACAATTGGTCTGTAAAATTTAAAAAGCACTGTTAGATTCTTGTCTTTATTTCGATTGGGCTCCAAACGAATAAAGGCAAGTCACTCTAACAGTGTTTTTTCGTGTTACACTAACACTAGAATTATTCTTAAAATTAAGGAGTCTATCATGATTACTTTTTATCTTGCCGCAGGCGGTCTACTTTTTACAGCCGTAATTGGTTTCTTCCTTTATATTGCCAACTATTTAACCCGTTCAGGATATTTTACTTTCATTTTATTGGGGACATTTCTAGCTGCATTCTCCCCACCTGTTATCTGGTTTTTACTGGGATTATTTTTTGGCAGTGCTATTTTAATCCACGCCTTAAAAAAATACCTGTCAAAAAAAGAAGATACCATTGGTAAAAAAGGCGCCACACGAGATGCCAAACAACTTTTAGCCAATAGTTTACCATTAGCTAGCTGCGCTTTATTAGCTTATTTTAACGTCTTAAATCTCAATTGGACTCTACTTATGTCAACAATTATCGCAGCTACTACAGCCGATACCTGGGCATCTGAAATAGGTCTGCTTTCAAAAAGTAGACCTTACAATCTCGTTAATTTCAAAAAAGTTGCCCCCGGCTTATCAGGCGGTGTCTCGCTTTTAGGAAGTTTAGCAGCAGTAGGTGGAAGCTTACTTATTTCAGCTACCTATGCTCTTGGTACTTGGTTATTTACGCCCCAATTATTCACCGGTGCCCTTCTTTTGATCCCATTACTTTTAGGTGTTGGCGGTATGTTAATTGATAGTTTATTAGGGGCGACATTACAAAGTAAGTATCAATGCCAAGTCTGCGGTAAAATCACCGAACAAGAAAATCATCATCAAAAACCTTGTCGCTTAATTTCTGGATACCGCTTCATTGATAACGACGTAGTGAATTTAATGAGTGGTTATGTCATTTTACTTTTAGCTATTATTTTACAGATTATTTAAAAAAGACAGACTCCCAATTTTAAACCGCCCCTAAAAGTTAGACCAAAAAATCTAACTTATTAGGAGCGGTACATTTGGAATCTGTCTTTTTGTTACAATTTTAATTTTTATAATTTACTTGCTGCGGCATCATCGACAATTACGACAACATCTGGATGATTTTGAAGTGCTGAAGCAGGTAAATCTGTTGTTACTGGTCCATCAACCATACCTTTAATCGCATCGGCTTTATCTGCACCATAAGCCATTAAGACCATTTTTTTACCTTGTAAAATTGAACCAATCCCCATTGAAACAGCTTTTGTTGGAACATCTTCTACTTTATCAAAGAAACGTTTATTAGCTTCAATTGTTGATTCTGTTAAATTAACAACAGAAGTTTTACTGTCTAGTGGTGTACCAGGCTCGTTAAATCCAATATGACCATTACGCCCAATACCTAAAATTTGGATATCAATTGGATGTGTGGCAATCACATCATCATAACGTTGGCATTCTGCTTGTAAATCTTCAGCTTTACCATTTGGTACAAAAGTTTCTTTAAATGGTTTTTGATTAAATAAATTTTCGTTCATAAAGTAGCGATAACTTTGTTTATCTTCGCCACCTAAACCAACATATTCATCTAAGTTGATTGATGTCATATTTGAAAAATCAAGGTCACTATTTGTCATTTCTTGATACAATGTAATTGGCGTACTTCCTGTTGCTAAACCTAATGTATGAATACCATCTTTCATGGCTTGTTGAATAATTTCAAAGGCTTTTTTTCCGCCAGCAGCGGCATCTTTTACGCGGATAATTTCCATTTCGATAACCTCTTTCTACGCTTGTTTGGTATAGCCCAATTATAGCACCAGTTTTTCATTTAATCAAGAATTGTCTAGACCAAATCTATCTATTTTTAAAAATTTCTAAATTTTATTTTTATCTAATATTAAATTCAAATCTTTACGAGTAAATCCCTTCAACATGCGTACAAATTAAACCTATTTCTTAATCGAATACGAAAATTACTTTTCCCCTATTCCCCATAAAATTACACTGCTTAAGTTTTATTGCATACATGCGTACTTACGCTAAAGTTCACTATCGAAAAAAGGTTGTGGTAAAAGCCGCTTCTGTCGTATCGTTTATTAAAAAAAGGAGGTAGGACAAAATCTTGTCCTACCTCCAAATTAATTATTTTTTATCGTCTTTATCTTTTTTATCGAATAATTTGTTAATTTCACCGGCAACGTTGTCTTTTAAATCTTCAGCTTTTTCTTTTAATTTGCCAGCTTCTTGTTGCACTTTACCTTTTAATTCTTGTGAATCATCACCTGTTGCTTTACCTGCTGTTTCATTTACTTTACCTTTAACTTGATCTTTATCCATCATTGTATCCCCCTTATTCTTTACTACAAATTAAGTGTAGCAAAAATATAAGTAACTGCCCAATAAAACAGCTTAAAACAATCAAAAAATTAAACAAATTAACGGAATTATGATTTATTTTCTATGACAAAATCAGATTGCTTTTCCCAGTTACTCTTTGCAGTTGACAATGAAAAACGTTCATCTGTCACTTTTTGAATGCGAATCTTTAGATTACCTGCCTTAGATTTTAAGACATATTTGCCACCTTTCATCGCTTCAATCTGGAGTTCGCCTGCTTCATTAGTAACGGCTTTTAAAGGCTCACCTTGACGGGTAATTTGGCGTTTTCCTTTACGATCATAGACCGTAAAGGTTAAGTCAGAAAGCGGGGTACCATCTTTTGTAGCAGTGAATAATAACAAATAGCGCTTTTTAGCAATTGATAATGTTTTGGCATGTTTTATAATCGCGGTCACTAATAATCCAAGGAACAAAAGCGTGCCGACAATAATTAAGATAACTCGTAATAATTGATAATCATCTGCACGTTGTAAGTTCTTTGCCATCTTCGGTGTATAAGGGATGCGATGTCCTCGCACTAATAAACGGTGACTATTAATCATATAAGGCGTACATGTCAATAAAGTAACTAAATCTTTATCCTTTTCAATTAACAAGTCTTCAGTCTCTGTTGGCTCCACTACTTTTAGTTGATCGATTTCATAAGTTAACGTGCGCTTATTAATTTCAATAAAGAAGACGTCACCTTTTTTCAAATCCGGCAAATCGGTAAATAATTTAGCCGAAGGTAAGCCGCGGTGGCCAGAAATGACTGCATGGGTGCTTTTGCCACCAGTCGGATAGGAGGTTCCTTCTAATAAAGAAGTACCTTTGGCTAGAAATAAATCATTTGTGGTATCAAAAATTGGTAGTTTTATTTTGATTTTCGGAATGTTTACAATACCAATGGTGTGTTGTTCAAAATATGTTTTCGCTGGCTTTGCTGGTACTTTTTTCTCTTTGATCTTTTCAGACCAAGGATCTGCACCAGGATTACTGCCTTCTTTAGCTAATTTTTTATTTTGACTTTCCATTTTTGCTTGTGCAGCTTGCATTGCTTCTTCATTTTCATGATTTGCTTTTGCTTGGTAGTAATCAATAATTTGCTGATCTAAAAATGTATTCACTGTATCACTAACAAAAGGATAACAAAGCGCCCCAATGCCAAAAAGCAATAAGAGACCCATCAAAATATCCAAAACAGTCCATTTCCATTTTCTGGCTTTTTTCATGACACGCATCCTTACTTAAAAATCAGGACAGAGAAAAATCTCTGCCCTGTCTTAATTGTCTTAGTGCAACATAAACAAAAATTATTTACGCTTCAGTTTGTTTGCGCCCTTTAGTAAAGTAGAAGACTGCGATACCAGCCGCAACTACACCAGCCGCAATAATGAAGTAAATTCCAATACTACCGGTTGAAGGGAGAGTACCTTTGGATTTATTATCAACTTCCATCGCTGTCTTACCGTTATCTGCAACAAATCCAAAACTACTTGTTGGTAAAACATAACCTTCAGGCGACTTTGTTTCAACTAATTCATATTTGATTTCATCACCTCCTTTGTCCGTTTTAGCTAAACCGTCAACTCTAAATTCGCCTTTGTCATCAGAGCTTAAAACAGTTGCTTTCTCTTGGGTATCTACCCATGAGATTTCACCGTCTGTATTTAACATGAATTTATCGCCCGATTTAACTACAAACTCAGCACCTTGTAAGGTTTTACCAGAAACTAAATCTTTTTTAACAAATGAATGGCCGTACGTTTTAACAGTATCTTTATCCGTTTTAGGAGTAAAGTTATTATTAAAAGTAATCGTATTATCAATACCTTCACCAAGTTCAGTTTTCGGTTTTAACTTCATATCAACTGTAAATGTGATTTTTTGACCAGCATAATTAACTAACTCTTTAGGATCAAAACCTACAGTAAAAGTATTATTTTCTGTATCACTTTTGTATGTTGGATTAACATCATTAACAGGTGCATCGTTAATTTTGACAGATTTTAAAATAGCCAATTCATCTGAAATTAATTCTAGGTTTGCATTATAGTTATCCACTAATTTAAATTCTGTATAATCACTAATATCATTAGGAATTAGTTGGGTAATAGTGAAGGTCACTGTTTGACCAATATCTAAATCATTATCATTCGCTTTTTTAGTTGGTGCTGGAACTTTGTAGTTGTAGGCTTTGGCTTTATTACCTTCTTCTTCCCCTTGATTAGCATTAAAATAGTGATACGTAATTTTCATATTGTCATCAACTATAGCTGTAACAACGTCTTTTTTTCCGTAATGGTAAATTTCAGCTGCTTCATCTTTTTGTTTTTCTGAAGTCGAAACACCACTATCAATTTCTGAGAAAATATATTTCCCAGGTTTTAAAGTTAAACTAGGTACAGAAACTAAGCCATCCTTATCTGATGTAATAATTTCTGCCTCTTCTTCACCTGCAGTAAAGGCACCATCTTTGTAATAGTATCCAGAGTCATTTCTTAACTTAAATTTTGCTCCTGGTAAAGTTGTCGCTGCACCTTTTTCATCAACACCATATTTCGTGAATCCTAAGTTCAACGTTTTCACTTCATTTTTAGGATAAACATGAACAGTATCTAATTTTTTAGCTGTAGCTTCATCATAAACTGGTAGTCCTAAAATGAAATCTTGACTCTTTTCACTTACAACTCCCGCAGGTTTTGTCGTTTCAACAAAACGATAAATAGCCTTTTCGCCATTTGAGACAACAGGTAACGCCTGTGTTGAATCACCATCTTTATCAGTCAAAGCAAAAACGGTTGCTTTTGTAGATTCTGTTGGTAAATCTGCTTTAATGGTTGCCTCAATCGCTGCTTTTTCTTTAGCTTCATGGTCTCCATTAGCAGCTTCATAAGCTGCCCAATAGGTACTCGTCATATCATATGCTGTAAAGCCCGCACCTTCTAAAGCTGTTCCACCAAAATCTGTCATTTCTTTACCGGTATTTTTTTTCAGATCTTTTGAATCTTGTGGATATTGATCATCACTAAACTGTCTTTTGTGAATGGTGACGTTTTGTGTTTCAGCTGGTGTTTCTGTTGTCCCTCCCGCCGCTTTCGCCACTTGTCCCATACCTAGTCCTAATGGCAATAATAGTGCTAGTGTAGCTAGTGCACCAAATAATTTTTTCTTGATTTTCATCTTCTTTAACCCCTTCTTATTCTTTTCCTTTTTTATTGCGAACAAACACAATCACAACAACCAAAATTATGAATGCGCCGAACCAAACTAATTTACTATTTGCCATATCATTTGTTTTTGGCAAAAGACCTGTATTCGGTTTTTTAGTCTTAGGAATTTCGTTACGTTGCGCGGTATTCACAACTTTCAAAATTCCTTCTTTTTGTTTATAACTGGAGGCAGTTACTTTAAAAGAAATTTTTTCATTACTTTTCACATAACCACTCGGAGCTTTTATTTCCTCTAACTGATAAGTACCATAAGCCAAGCCTCGAATTTCAAATTCACCATGTTTATCCGAAACTAGTTTGATGACATTTTTATTCGTAGCATTTTTGTCCCAAGTAAAGCCATGTTTAGCTTGGGTTAAATATTCACCTTTATTATTGGTGATAAGAAATTCTGCGCCTGATAATTTTTTAGTATTATCATAGGCATCGACTTTTACAAATCGTTTGCCACTAGTTTTAACAAAGACATCTTTAACAATTTTATCGCTGTCTGTGGTAAGAAAAGCTCTGTTCAAAATTTCACTGTCTACTTTATTTTGACTAATCAAAGTATCTTTATAGGTAATGGCAATTGTTTTGCCTTCATAAGGAACTAATTTTTTTACGTCATTAAAAAGTAATTCAAAGCCATGATCATTTATGCTTTTTTCATAAAGTGAAGATATATCCTCACCATCAATTGTGACTGATAAACTTTCTGGGTTAAATTGGAGTGCTTCATCAGCCTTATCCAATACTTTAAAAAATGTGTAATCTGTCAAATCATGAGGAATCGTCGCTTCAACAGAAAAAGGAATGGTATCACCATAACTATAGTCTGCTTTTTCATTTCCAATCGTTTTTGTAAACGTAGGATGATCCGCAGTTTTTCTTTCATTTTTTGGGTAAAGATGAATTTCATTTAACATTTGACTACCGTCATAGACTGGTAAGACGACAACCAAATCTTTGCTTTTTTCTTTAATATAATCTGGTGTTTTTGCTTCGTGGAAAAGATAGACTGCATCTTTTCCAGCTACATTATCAGATTTTCCTGGTAATGAAAAAATGAGCATGCCATCTTCGCCATTAACAGTAGCAGTAATTCCACTTGCCACTTTTTGATTATTTGTTCCTATTTCGGCTAGTTTTTCTTGTGCTTGTTCAACTGTTGCTCCCTGTTCTCGCAGTTCATAGAACTCTTTCGAAACATCAAAAACTGTAAATGTCACGTCATTTAAACCATGATATTCTTTTAACAAATTGGCATGTTGATCATCAACGCGACCAGTATTCGGGGTATCTTGCGGTTGTTGACCTTCTGGAAAAACAATTTTATGCAAAATAAATTGGACTTGCGTTGCCTGTTCTTGCTGTGCAGGTGCCATCCCCATTAATAGCGGCAAAAACAAAAGCATACTTGTAAGGGCTAGTAAAATTTTTTTCATTTACGCTTCCCCCTTACTTTTATTGCGCAAGAAGTAATATCCTACACCTACAATAAGTGCTGTGATTCCCGCACCATAAATTAACCAAACGCCAATACCACCTGTAGCAGGAAGTGGTACTTTAGGTTTGTTAGGAACGTTGAAAGAAATTGTATTGTCAGAAATTTCAATGTTCGTTAATATCTTGCTATCAGAGCTTAACTCTCCACTATCATCAATTTTAAATGAAACTGATTTTTCCAGTTTATAATACCCCTGAGGAGCTCTTATCTCAGTTAACGTGTATTCCCCTGGAAGAAGATTTTTAGCTATAAATTTAGAGTCATTATTTGAATTTTCTAGTGGAATCACATTATTGTTTATATCTTTCAACTCAAATTCTGCGCCTTTTAAAGGATTTTGCTGATCATCAATTTTGGTAAAGTTTAAATTATATAACTTGTGTTTATTTATGAAATTAGCATTTTCGTCAAGAGGCGATCCATTTTCCCAACTAATAAAAAGTGTATCTCCATTTTGTTTTACTTCAAACTCCCAAGATATTTTCCCATTTTGACCCAATTCGTAACCATTAGCAGTTTTAGTTTCTTCTAATGTATAATGTCCTAAGGTTAGGGATTCAAAACTTACTTTCCCGTCTTCACCAGTCGTTACTGTCTGTGGATTTTGATCGTTTTTTGTAAGTTTAAAGATAACATTAGATAATGGTTGTTTCTTTTCATTGACTTTAGTGAAATTCAAATTTGTCGTTAACAGTTCATTAGTTACAATTTTAGTACCATTTTCATCACTACAAACTGGCGCTTTATAGCCAGGCACTGAAGTTTCATCCCTATCAAAAACTTCTACCACACGATACTCAATGGCTTTGTTATCTTCATAAGTAGGTAAAGAAGTAAATGTTGACTTCAATTTTTCATCAGTCGCAGTAGAGCTAATAAAATAGCTCTTATCTTCTACATTTTGCCAATTTTCATCGCTATCTGTTTTCTTTTGTAGTTGTAACTTAATATCTTTACGTAAACTAGTATTTCCATTTTCATTGGTCCAACGTTTTTCAATTGGGATATCGATTGATTTTGGTTTAACATATGTCACTACCTCGTTGGTTGAGTGCTTAAATAAAATTTCTTCATTGAGTAAAAAATTAACTGTTGCTGTATTCGGCATATCAATTTGCTTATTTTGAGTATCAGCTGCTGTAAAAGCATCGTCAACTTCAACGTCTACTCTAAAACTTAAGCCTACTCCATCAAAATCAATTTTTTTTTAAATCTTCACCAGTAATATTTATACGAAGGTCATAACGATTATTGGCATTACGAGTTATGGGTAGTGAATTTGTTAAATTAAGCTTTTCGCCATTTTCTTGTAAAACATAAAGTCCTACGGGTTTTACATACTCAGGTAGTTCATCTATTAATTGAATAGTATCTGGACGCCCGATTGATTCATCTGAACTATACAATGGTTGATTAATGAAGTATGAATGTTTCTTTGGAGAAGTGGTTAATATATCATTCAAAATTTGATTATCAAGTTCATCCTTAGTTCGATTTTTCCAGTTTGTATTCTCGGTCACAGTTTTATTTGGTTTACCTGGATCAATGGGAACTAGTACACTACTCATAAATGAAGTCCAAGAACGACTTGCTAATGAACCAATGGTATAAGTACTTCCATTTCCAACTTTATTATTGTCTATATTAAAGCTTACCGCTCCGTTTACGTAACCAGGGGCCGCTAGATTATCGTCAAACCAATCTCTACCGTAATATGCTTTTTGGGAATCATATGGATAACTACTCCTAGTGCCCTTGGGAACTTTCCCATAGGCCAATGCTGTATCTTTAGTTAAATAAGATTTCGTATCATAATTTGGAAAGACAAATTCTGGACCTTGTCCATCATTATAGTTCAAGGAAGCAAAGGTAAGAAATGTATCCGCCTTATTAATCTCAATAGGATTTGAATCTTTTATAAATTGGAAAGAGATATCCATACCTTTGATATAGTCATAAACCATACCGGAATACAATGAGGTGGCGACATCAATAACTGGATTTTTTAATTCAGTCCAGCTAACTTTATCAGCTGGAATAATATTTTTTATTGTTAACTTCGCCCCCACTGGTTCTTTATTATACGTACCAATGTTCGGGTAGGTAATGGTTATGGTAGCGTTTTTTGCTGCGGTAGTACTTTTGAAAACAACTGATTTTGCACCATTTACATTACCATAATCTGTAAATACTTTTGTTTTGTAGTCATCTAGATTACCGTAGTTTGCTTTTGCACCATTTTTTGATTGCAGTGTATAATCTGTTGTACCATCCACCACAATCTTTACTTGATTAAGTGGATTATCAACAGTGTTGCTAATTACCAATTCATTTGCTTTAGGAATCTCTCCACCAGGTGTTACAGTTCCACCTAGAGTCACAGCCGCACTCCGTGTAATTTTTTGCGGTACTCCTGTTTCTTCATATTTCTTTTCAGCATCTTTTTTAGCTGAATCCACAGTTGCTTCGTCAGCGTCACCTAGATCTTTAACTTCACTAGTAGTTTCTTCACCGGTAGCAGAACTCTCTGTTGAACTTCCATCATTTGATTCTTTCGTAGCTGAAGTCATGGTCTCTTCAGTTGAAGTTTGAGTTTCATCATTTTCTTTGATATTAATAGGATATTCTTTTGTAAAAAGCGTTGTTTGCTCATCCATTTGATCAGAAGCTGCATTAAACGCCACTTTGAAAGTTAATGCACTTACTACTGGCGTAGAAAATTCAATTTTATAATTTTTTTCTGTATTTGAAGGTTTTCTTTCAAATACTGTAGCGTAATCTTTTTCTGTTTCTTTTGAAATGACCGTTAAATGATCAGTTGCTTGATTTTCTTCGCTAAGAGTGGGTAAAATACTCTTGTTTTTTTTGTCTTTTAATGAAAATAAAAATTGAGTTGCCTTTGTAGCTGATTCTTTGTCAATATTCAGTTGCCATATAATTTCATTTTCATTTGTCTGATAGGAAAGACTTGCTTTTCCATACTCATTGTCAAACAATTGTCGGACATTACTCCCACTATCATTCGTTAACGCAATAGCGGTAAGTCCATTAATGAAAAATTGAGCAAACGGTAATAGAACGATAAGGATACTAAAAAAAACAGCTCCCTTACTCCTCCAAACTTTCTCCTTCATTATTTCTACTCCTTCATTTAGTGCATGTTCCCATTGTATGGAGGATATCTATTATCTACAAATTCCAAAAAGAACATTATTTTTACTTTTTTTGACAAATAAACCGTTTTAAATTTTTCCATTAAAAATAAACGTTATTTTAATAATTACAATCTGTCAGATTAAATTGATATAGATACTCTTGGACTATATTGATAAAAAAATAGACGTTATGCTTATTTTTCTAAAATTAAGAATAATACAATTCCTAATAACGCAATTATTTTGA
Organism: Enterococcus sp. DIV0755b; assembly: GCF_051713765.1. Taxonomy (NCBI): domain Bacteria; kingdom Bacillati; phylum Bacillota; class Bacilli; order Lactobacillales; family Enterococcaceae; genus Enterococcus; species Enterococcus sp. DIV0755b. Next base: position 2,682,757 of record NZ_JBIOQN010000001.1, read on the forward strand.
ATTAATTTGATAAATCATCATAATTCAAAAAATAGCTCTATTATTATAATAAATACTATTTCTTCACCTCTTCCAATAAATCAGTTTTTACCTAGCTTTTGGATTATTTTTATTAGTTATGTAAATAAGTAGACTTTTTTTAAAAGAATTGTTGAACTTCAAAAAAACACAAAAAAACCGAGACCCTATAAGGATCTCGGTTTTTGAAATAATCAAAGATTATTTAACTGTTACAGATGCGCCAACTTCTTCAAGTTTGCCTTTCAATTCTTCAGCTTCTTCTTTAGAAACTGCTTCTTTGATTGGTGCAGGAGCGCCATCAACTAATGCTTTAGCTTCTTTCAAGCCTAAGCCAGTTGCTTCACGAACTGCTTTGATAACTTTAACTTTTTGGTCGCCAGCTGCAGTTAATTCAACAGTAAATTCTGTTTGTTCTTCAGCAGCGCCACCAGCTGCACCAGCTGCTGCTACAGCTACAGGAGCTGCTGCAGATACGCCAAATTCTTCTTCGATAGCTTTAACTAAGTCGTTTAATTCTAAGATTGTCGCGCCTTTTAGCTCTTCGACAATGTTTTCGATATTCAATGCCATGATTGATTTTCCTCCAATTTAGGTTTTGTAATTTTTATTTAGATTATGCGGCGCTTAGGCTGCATCTCCATCTTTGCTTTCTGCAACTGCATTGACAGCGTAAGCCACGTTGCGGACTGGCGCTTGTAGTACAGATAGCAACATAGATAATAGACCTTCGCGGTTTGGTAATTTTGCCAAAGCTGTGATTTCTTCTAGAGAAGCCACTTTACCTTCGATGATACCGCCTTTTAGTTCTAGTGCTTTTGCGTCTTTAGCAAATTCGTCCATGATTTTCGCTGGTGCAACTACATCTTCGTTACTAAATGCAACGGCAGTAGGACCTGTGAAAACTTCGTCCAAACCTTCTAAGCCGGCTTGTTTGGCAGCGCGAGAAAGGATAGAGTTTTTGATAACTTTCATTTCAACGCCTGCTTCACGCAATTGTTTACGTAAGTTTGTTACTTCTTCAACTGTTAAGCCACGGTAATCAGCGATTACTACAGATGCGGCTGCACTGAATTTTTCAGCAACTTCGTCCACGATTTGCGCTTTTTTAGCGATTGCTGCTTCACTCACTTGTATTTCACCTCCTGATTTTGATGAACAAGGATTTAAGGCAAAGAAAAAAGCCTCTCCTTGTCACCGTAGACATAGAGGGACTATTGAATGTTTTCCAATAAATGTCCTCGGTAGGAAATTAAGACGTACGTCACCTACTGTCTTCGGTACAGTTAATTATTAACCTTGACTACCTTACCATAGATAAGATAGTCAAGTCAATGTTTAAATTACAATTAATTAAAATGAAGCTTGGTCAACGTGAACACCAGGACCAAATGTTGTTGTCACTGAAATGTTTTTAATGTATTGACCTTTAGCAGCTGATGGTTTAGCTTTCACTAACACATCGTTAATTGTTTTGAAGTTTTCAACTAATTTGTCATCTTCAAATGAAACTTTACCGATTGGCACATGTACGTTACCAGCTTTATCAACGCGGTAAGTAACTTTACCAGCTTTTACTTCGTTAACAGCTTTTGTAACGTCCATTGTAACAGTACCAGTTTTAGGGTTAGGCATTAAACCTTTAGGACCTAAGACACGACCTAATTTACCAACAGTCGCCATCATATCTGGTGTTGCAACTACAACGTCAAAGTCAAACCATCCACCTTGGATTTTTTGAACCATGTCGTCGTCGCCTACAAAGTCAGCGCCAGCAGCTTCTGCTTCTTTTGCTTTTTCACCTTTAGCGAAAACTAAAACAGTTTGTGTTTTACCAGTACCGTTTGGTAATACAACAGCACCACGGATTTGTTGATCTGCTTTTTTAGGATCAACATTTAATTTGTAAGCAACTTCAACCGTTGCGTCGAATTTTGCGATATTTGTTTCTTTTGCCAATGCAACAGCTTCTTCAACTGAATAAGCTTTAGTTGTATCAACTTTTTTCAATGCTTCTTGCATTTTTTTGCTCTTTTTAGCCATTTTGTTTCCTCCTTGATGTGGTTATAACGGTAGAACCTCCCACGTGTCTCGTATTTTTCAATAGCGAGCGAACTGAGAAGCTACTTCCTCAGGGTGTAGAATTATTCTACAGTGATCCCCATGCTTCGTGCAGTACCTTCGACCATGCGCATAGCAGCTTCTAAGTCAGCAGCGTTTAGGTCAGCCATTTTAGTTTCAGCGATTTCTTTAACTTGATCACGCGTAACTTTTGCAACTTTTGTTTTGTTTGGTTCGCCTGAACCTTTTTCAACACCGGCAGCTTTTTTCAATAAGACTGCAGCTGGTGGTGTTTTTGTGATAAATGTAAATGAACGGTCTTCATATACAGAGATCACAACTGGAATGATTAAACCTGCTTGATCAGCAGTACGGGCGTTAAATTCTTTGGTGAAGCCCATGATGTTGATACCCGCTTGACCTAGCGCAGGACCTACTGGTGGAGCTGGTGTTGCTTTACCTGCAGGAATTTGCAATTTAACGATTTTTTCTACTTTCTTTGCCACGAGACATACCTCCTTGAGTCCGTGATGTGGTTAATTGGAGATGCATATTTCCCCTCCCACGTACTTGGTTCTTTTAATCGCAAGCAAATAAAAATACGAAATAAAAGACCAATAAAAAATGCGTGCCTCAAAATAAGCGTAAGTTTACGCACACTGAAATATTATAGCAAGAATTTTAGAAATTGCAACGAAATTTTACTCAATTATTGCTAAAATTCACAAAGAAACGCTAATTTTAATGAATAGTTTAAAAGCAAATCCTAATTTTTATTTACAAAAAAACTTTCCTATTTTCATTTTAAAAAAAACTTTCCTATTTTCATTTAAAAAACATCTGAGAAATAGGAAAGTATTTATTTACTAATCCTTCAATTCACTTGCAGCTTCTTCATCTAATAAAAGCGTCAAATTAGGATGTAACTGTAAAATGGAAGAGGGAACCGCTTCTGTCACTGCGCCAAAGAAAGCTTTTTTGACAATTGCCGCTTTTTTCTTCCCATTGGCAAACATAACTAAATGTTTGGCTGCCATCACACTTTTTGGCCCCATCGTATAAAACTCATTTGGCACTTTATTTATATCCCCGTCTACTTCTGCTGCTAAAGCTTCACGAAGCGCTTTGTCTTTTGAAATATCAACAGCATATGTGTTTGCTCCGAATTTTGTCCAACCAGGTAAATTTCCGCAAAAATGGCCGTCACTTCCGATTCCCATGAGGATTAAATCTAAGCCACCAGCCTTTTTGATTCGTTCATCTTGTGTTTGCCAGTTTGAAGCATCTAAAGGGTGAATTTGCTCTTCTTTTATTTCTGCTGGTGAAAAAAATAGATTATCTAAATTACGCATAGTAACCCCGTAACCGTTACTATTGGCAATAGGTATTTCATCAAAATTGTAATAATGAACATTTTCGTAATGCGGACGTCCTTTTACTTGCGGTACCATAATTTCATATAACCGTTTGGGGGTATTGCCTGCTGTAATTGCCAAATTTACTCTACGGTCTTCATTCATGAGACCTAATAAAATATTGGCTGCAACTTGACTCATAGCTTCATAGTCTTTTTCAATAATCAATTTCATCGCTATTCCTCACTTTCTTGTAATGAAAACGCTTTACTTAATAAGTATATCGTAAAATGATTGCCTCGTGTTAACTTATTGTGGTTTTTGATTTTTTTTGCTATTATTGCGCCAGTTCAACTCATTCTAAATTTTAAAAAACTTATCTTTTTTATAAGAATTTCTGGCTTAAAAATCGTTATTTTTATGTTAGACTACAAATGCAGAAAATAAAAACGAGGTGTCATAATGGAACAGCTGAAATATCGTAGTGTTTTTGACATTATTGGACCTGTAATGGTGGGACCTAGTAGTTCTCATACTGCTGGTGCAGCTAGAATTGGTAAGGTCATTCGCAGTATTTTTGGTGAGCAACCAGACAGCGTAGATATTTATTTATATGAATCTTTTGCAAAAACGTATCGTGGCCATGGAACTGATATTGCTCTAGTAGGTGGATTATTGGGGATGGAACCAGATGATGAACATCTCGCTGACTCTTTAAAAATCGCCTATGAACGCGGCATGGAAGTTTACTTTATTCCTAAAAGTGAAAAAGCAGAACACCCTAATTCAGTAAAAATGGTTCTGCATAAAGATGGACGCACATTATCTGTAACGGGTAAATCCATTGGTGGTGGTAATATTCAGATTTCTGAACTAAACGGCTTTAAAATCTCCCTTTCAATGGGTACGCCAACTTTTATTACCGTTCATCAAGATGTCCCTGGTATGATCGCCAAAGTGACAAATATTCTCTCTGAACGCGGAGCAAATATCGGAACAATGACTGTCACCCGCGAGTCAAAGGGTGAAAAAGCCATTATGATTATTGAAGTAGATGAACCACAACCAGGTATTTGTGAACAACTAAAAGCGTTAGATTACATGTACACGGTTAATTATTTTGATTAAGGAGTAAACGCGCATGTTTTATACGATTGCGGATTTAGTGGAACAAGCACAAGCTTATGATTCCGTTGCGGATTTAATGATTGCAACTGAAATGGAAGTTACAGGACGTAAAAAAGAACAAATTATTGCTTTAATGGAACGCAATTTAACGGTTATGGAAAATTCTGTAGCAGAAGGCGTAGCTGGAGTAAAGTCTGTTACCGGACTTACCGGTGGTGATGCTAAAAAAATGGATGAGTACTTAAATAATGGCAATTTTTTAAGTGGCGAAACGATTTTAACCGCTGTCCGCAATGGGATTGCGGTGAATGAGGTAAATGCCAAAATGGGCCTAATCTGTGCCACGCCTACTGCAGGTAGTGCTGGTGTAGTTGCAGGTGCTTTATTAGCAGTCCGAGAACGCTTAAACTTAAGTCACGAAGAGCAAGTCAACTTTTTATTTACAGCGGGCGCTTTTGGTTTAGTTATTGCCAATAATGCTTCTATTTCTGGTGCTGAGGGTGGTTGTCAAGCAGAAGTCGGTTCTGCTAGTGCCATGGCCGCTGCGGCTTTAGTCTGCGCTAACGGTGGTACTGCTCATCAAGCTGCCCAAGCAGTTGCCATTACTTTAAAAAATATGATGGGTTTAATTTGTGATCCAGTTGCAGGATTAGTGGAAGTTCCCTGTGTAAAACGTAACGCATTGGGATCATCACAAGCTTTTATTTCCGCGGATATGGCATTAGCCGGAATTGAAAGTGTTATTCCGCCTGATGAAGTGGTAGCAGCAATGTATCAAGTAGGACGTCAAATGCCATCTATTTTTAAAGAAACAGCTGAAGGTGGCTTAGCCACAACGCCTACTGCCCAACGACTACAAAAAGAAATTTTTGCCAAACAAGAGTAAAATGAACAAAATAAAAAAACGCATCCTCCTAGTAAAAGGAAAGGATGCGTTTTTTATTACTTAAGCCGTTTCTTGTAAATCACGTCTATTATAACCAATAAACCCGAAGACGATTAAAACACAACTGATTGCTGTAATCAATAAAAAGCGTGTCAAATCAAAATCAGCTACTGGTAGTTGGGGTAACCATTTTAATGCAGAAGTATTATTAAACCAATCAGGCAAATCCAAAATACCACCAAAATAGCTTAAAGCAAAAGAGTAGCATAGATAAGCATAGACAACTTTACTAAGTTTTGGCGCGAAGCCAAGACAAAACGCAGTTAAACCAATAAAGAATAAAACGACAGGTAATAAATTGAAACCTGCTTCAAAAAATTCTTGTAAAGGCATGCTATCAGCTTTTTTCATAACACTTACCGCCGTAGCACCTAAACTATAAGAACTAATAAATACACCTAACACACCACTAATGATAGCAACGAAAAGCGCAGTAGCATAGAGTTTAAAGCGAGATACTTTCGTTGCAAAAATTTGACTCATCCGGCCGTGACTTTCTTCATTAAACAACTTATTTACTACAGCAATTGGTAAAATAGCAACTAAGGCAATCATTACCATCATAATCGTCCCAGTAAAAGATTCCGCTAAGCTCCCACCACTATGAACAAACATTTGTTTAATTAATTCGTTACCTTCCATAAAGGTTTGCATGTCTTGATAGACAGAACCATAGGCTGCTCCAATTACGGCAAAGCCAATTAACCAACTCATCACAACAGTAAAATTAATTCGGACATACCAACCCGGTACAGAAAGTAGTGATTTCCGCGCGTTTTTCCGCCCTTCTTTTTCTGGCAAGAAGCCTGCATTATAATCACGTTTCCCTTCTAAAAAGAAACTAAACCAGAGGACAAACAGACTAAAGATGAAGCCAATCGCTAAATAAAACCAATTATTCTGTGTAAAAGGATAAGTTAGATAAGTCCAGCCTAATGGATTTAATTTTGATAGATCTGCATTATTAATATCTGTTGCTGCTCTAAGAAGATACAACAATCCAATAAAACCAAGACTAGTACCAATTGCGCCACTTGCAGTGGGCATAATTTGAGCAAATAGTAACCCAAAAACAGCACCTAAAATACCCGCTAAGGCGATGGAAAAACCAAACAACATGCTGCCATTAAAATTAATACTATCAGTCTGAAAAGAAGTCATTAAACCGCCTATAAGCATACCTAAACCCAAATTAATCAATAAAACTTCCACTAAAACGGCTAAAGAATTTGCTTGTCGCCCTACCCGAAAAGAACGAATTAATTCTGTTAATCCTTGTTCTTCTTCCTTACGGGTATGATTAATCACATGAAGCGCACTTAAAATCAAAGAAAATAGTCCACAAAACAGCAGCATTTCATTGGCATACATCGCACCAATCGTATAATCATTAGCATTTGCAATCGGTGTTGTCCCAATCATCGCAATCATCGCCGGATTTTGCATTGTATGGTACATACCGACTAACCCTTGCCCTTTTGAAATTTCTTCAAAAGCGGAAACAAAGCCACCGCTAAATAACCCTAACCCTAAAAGCCATACACAAATCTTTTTCCAATCACGTTTTAAAAATTGGAGGAATAACAAGTTCCATTGTGAAAATTTTTCTGCCATTTTCGCCATCACCCTTCGTAGTGTCTAATAAATAAATCTTCTAGTGTCGGCGGTACAACTTCAAACTTTTCAACGTTTAATTTAGCTACAGCTGCCAAAATAGTGTTCAAAGATTTGTTATCAATCGCAAATCTAACTTCTTGCCCTTTTTGCTGAAAATCATAGACACCGTTTAACTTAGCTAATTCACCAACATTTCCTTTGGCAACAAGCGTAAGGGTCGAACGCGTTAAATGGCGGAGCTCTTGTAGTGTACCTGTTTCAACTATTTTTCCTTCACGAATGATCACGACTTTATCAGCTAAACGCTCTACTTCACTTAAAATATGTGAAGAAAGTAAAATTGACTTGCCGGCATTTTTTATCTTCTCAACTTCATCTTGAAAAACAGCTTCCATTAAAGGATCTAAACCAGAAGTAGGCTCATCTAAAATATAAAGATCAGAATCCACTGATAAAGCGGCAATGAGACCAACTTTTTGGCGATTTCCTTTTGAATAACTTTTCGCTTTTTTACGTGGATCCAACTCAAATTTTTTAATCAAGTCATCTCTTTTTTTAAAGTCAGCACCACCATGTAATTTCATAAATAAATCAATAATTTCACCACCAGTAAGATTGCCCCATAAAGCCACATCCCCTGGTACATACGATAGACGCTTATGAATTTCAATACTATCTTGCCAAGCATCTTTGCCAAAAACTTTTACACTACCCGCATCTTTTTGCAAAATTCCTAAAATAGTTCGAATAGTAGTTGATTTTCCCGCACCATTTGGGCCAATAAATCCAACTACTTCCCCTGGAGCAACTGTAAAACTAACATCTTTTAAGGCTTGGAACTTGCCAAAACTTTTTTGCAAGTTATTAATTTCAATTAACTGCATCATTTTTAAGACTCCTTTTTCCATTATTTGCTAGCGGAATTTTTTGAACTAATTCTTTATTACGAGTTCAATATTATGTTTTCGACTAAAAAATGTCAATTAAAATCCACCAGTTTTTGAACTATTTTTTCATTTGCAGTTTAAAATCATTTAATTATAATAGAGATAGCGATTCTAGTTAGGAGGTGTGGCAGTGAACGGCTTTGAAAAGCGAACAGAACAAAAAAAGCAAATAGTATTACAAACTGCATTTGATATTATGAATAGTGATGAAGGCAGTAATGCGTTAACAATTGATAAAATTACGCAATTAACCAAAATTTCAAAAGCGACCATTTTCAAATACTTTCAATCCAAAGACAATTTAATTAAAGTAGTATTTAAAAATTTTATGACTCAAATGGCAAATGACGCCAAAGCAGTAGTAAAACAAAACAAATCGTTTGCTGAAACTTTTGCGGCATTAACACAATTAAAAATCGATCATCTCAACTGCGTCACCAAACAATTTTATTTAGACTTAATGGCTTGCTATACCCAAACAGAAGATCAAGAACTCGCTACCTTTATGGCAAACTATGCCAAAGAAAGCAATCAGGTTTTACTAAACTTGTTTCAAAAGGGCCGTGTTGAAGGTGCTGTCGATCCTAAGTATACAGATGAATTTCTCTTTATCTATATCGAATCCCTCATCGCTGGCGTTTCAGATGCTTCAATTTACAGCCGCGCATTACCTTATATTGAAGAATGGAGCGAAGTCTTATTAAAAGGCTTGGCACCACAATAAGAAAATTAATTTGAACTGACTTCAAGTTGTGATAGTTTATATATTTAAAAAGGTATGTTACTAAACAAAAGCTATCCTTCCACTTATGAAAGCAAAAATGAGGTATGACAAAAATCTTGTCATACCTCATTTTTTTCAAATAAACAACTCGCTCAAAGCATTTCTTAGTAAGCTGAGATTAAAAAAGTTAACCCACAATTTTCGTAAAATTTCTTTTATTGTTGCAGCTAGCAACTACTATTACAACTTATTTTTAACTTCTATTATTGCGGCCATAAAAAATTCGCCACAGCCTGATCGACCGCTTTATTTTCATGCAACTGACTATGTTGGGCATTGGCACCATAAAATATTTTACTTGTCACTTTATTGGTTTGACTTAATAAGGCATTGACACTTAATGCGCTTGTTAAGGGGACGGTACCATCACTAAAATTATTTTGATCCAGTTGTCCTGCCAAAAGCAATATTTGAATTTTTTGGTCCAGATTGCCGACTAAATTTTGATAATCTTGATAACGGCTAGAAACTTCATTGGGACCATTTTTTAGTAAGTCTGCAACAGATTGACTCTCGCTGGCATCTAAAAAATCGTTAAATGGTGCGCCTATTGCCACAAATTTTAAAATCTGTGGTTGCGTTTCATCATTAGGATAAGTCATCAAATAACGTAGCCCTGAAACACCACCCATTGAATGTCCAACTAAATTCACTTGATTAATGCCAGCTTTTTTTAAAGTTGCTAAACAATTATACAACCACTCCGTTTGTGACCATTCATTATTTTTGTTATCTTCAAACAACACCTGAATTAAGGGATTGTCTTTTTTACCACTTAGCTGTCCTATCAGCGTAACTTCTCCGGCTGGTGAAACTTTCATCAGCACCTCTTTTTTAGCAATATCCGATTTTTCCAATCGTTTTAACATACCGCCAAAAGAATTTTCAGTGCCACTGTAGCCATGAATAAATAAAGTGGGAACAGCTGATTTTGTTTTTTTTACTACGGTTGTCTCTTCCTTTTTTTCAGGCTTAGCTTGAGCAGAATTAGAAGAGGTTTGTGCAGTATTCCCACATCCAGCTAAAACCAATAAAAAAAGCCCTATTATAAACAATTTTTTCATCGTCTCACATCCTCTTCTTGCATTATACGCCAGTCTTTTAAACAAAGAATAAATTCTTATTTTTTTATTGAATTTTTATCATCCCCGCACGTTTACAGTTCTTCAGCTTGCAGGCAAGAAATCAAAATTTCAATCAATCGCTCTTTGAATTTTATATGATTATAGCTTAATGTCCTAGCGTACTAGCTTATCCAATTACCTTAATCTCTTAGTGTTATCTCTTATAATAATCATTAAATTTACGTATATAAAAAAGCTGTGACAAGGTCCTTGTCACAACTTTTTAAACTTATTCATAGTGATTTACGCTTCAAAAGGATGAATCGTTACACCTTTTACCACACGGTTCACTGTTCCTGTTGGTGATGGTGTATCTGGCGTATTGCCAACTTTAATTGAAGAAAGAAGTGAGACTGTTTGTGCGACCATTAAAAATGGCAAAGCAGCATAGCCATCAGGTAACTTCTCCTCACTTGAGTTAAACACAAAATTAGCACCGCTAAAATTATTTTCGCTATTTTTTTGGCTAATCCCTAAAACAGAAGGCGCAATTTTATCTGCATAAACTTCTTCTAAAATATCGACATCGTATTGGCGCGTATAGTCATCGTTATTAACGAACACAAACACAATCGTCTTTTCATTAATAAAAGATTTCGGACCATGACGAAAGCCCATTGAAGAATCAAAAACGGTCGCCATTTTACCAGCCGTAAGTTCTAAGACTTTTAAGGAAGCTTCTCTAGTTAAACCAGCCAAACTGCCTGAACCAAGATAAACAATACGATCAAAATCCAAATCAACAATTTTTTGTACTTCATCTTCTCTAGCAATGGCCTCATTTCCTAGTGTTGCCATTGACTTCACATACGTTTCTTTTATCGCAAGATCATTTTTTTCATCAAATAAAAGTAACGCGGTAAGTGCCATGCAAGAAAAGCTGCCTGTCATTGCAAAGCCTTGATCATTGGCGTGAGCTGGCATCATTAACAATAAATTATGTTCATCGCCACTGGCTGCTTTTGCTAATTGTCCTTCGGGGGCACAAGTAATGGTAATATGTCTTAAGTTTTTCACATATTTATTAGCCACATCCACTGCCGCAACACTTTCAGGCGAGTTTCCACTACGGGCAAAAGAAACTAGAATCGTCCAGTCATCTGGGTGTAAGTATTCCGCAGGAGAAGCGACAATATCGGTTGTGCCAATACTTTCAAAAATGAAATGACGGCTATCTCCAACTTTATTTAAATAAGGTTTTATCGTATCCCCAACATATTGAGAAGTTCCGGCACCGGTAAAGACAATTCGTACTTTCCCCACCGCCGCTTTTTTTACTTCTGTTAAAAAAGCATTTATCCGTTCAATATTTTCTTTATAATAAGAAAAAGCTTCCTGCCATAATTCTGGCTGTTGCTTAATTTCACGAGTAGTGATTTCTGCTCCCATTTTTGTTAGCTCTTCTGTTGAAAACTGAAACATGTTTATCCTCCTTTAAACATTTGAATATCTCGTTTAATTTTATTGTTGTGTATTTTGATGAATAATTTTATACCGAAACTGATCTGCACGGGCAACACTGTACGTAAATTCAATGATTTCATTGGCTTGATTATATGTTTTACGCATTAAAGACAATACTGGAGCCCCTTCTCGAATTTCTAAAAAAGGCGCATCTTTTGGTCGGGCAATGTTAGCAAAAAGTTCTTCTTCTGCCACTTTGACCACCTCGTGATAATCTTCTTTGAAAATATCATAAAGTGCTTTATGCTCTAAATCTGCTTTGGTCAAATTTAAAAATTTATTCAATGGTAAATATGTCCGTTCTAACATTAACGGTTCACCATCTGCACTTCTTAATCGTTTCATTTTAATCAGCTTCATCCCTAGCTTGCCGTTAAACTGATTAGCCAAAAATTTATTGGCTTCAATTTTTTCAAATTCTAAGACAGCGGTATGAGGCGTCCGTCCTAAAGCTTTCATTTGTTCGGTAAAGCTATACATTCCTTGTAAATTGACACTAGTGTCTTTTAAATCAGAAACAAAAGTCCCCTTACCGTGCTGGCGATAAATATAGCCGATTTTTTCTAATTCTTGTAAAGCTAAACGAACCGTTGTCCGACTCAATCCATAAAGATCAGATAATTCTCGCTCAGAGGGTAACATTGTATCGGCTTCGTATTCGTTTTCAATTTTTTCCTTTAATAATTCAACAAGTTGATCGTACAAAGGCTGTTTTTTTGCACGCGTCATAGAATACCTCCTCACAACTGGTTACTACCACAATATGAGTTTATCTTCTTTTTAAGTCCAAGTCAATAAAAACAACAAATAAAGCGCTTATATTTTTCAAATCATCTAGACCACATGTAAAAAAAATACCACTTATCATGTGAGAATAAGTGGTATAATTTATCAAAGTTTTTTAAGGCCAGATATTTGGCCAAATACCAAACCCAGATCCGACTAAGCCGATTACCAATAACAACAAGATACATTTTAATGGTGTCCAGCCGCGTTTTGATAATAAGAAGTATAAAAGTAACGTCATAGCTAGTGGAATCATTTGTGGTAAAATACCATCTAAGATTTTTTGAATATCAATGGTTACAGGAGTCGTTTCATTGCGATTAAAAGTTACTTCAAAATCGCCTGAAGGTAATTTCACAACGCCTAAAGCTTTTTCGCCTTCAGCAGCATCTTGAACATCTTCTGTCAATTTACCATTTTCATCTTTTTTATAAATATATTCATCATACTTGTGTTCTTCTCCGGCCGGCACAACCGTTGTAACCGAATGAACAGTATTTGTTTCACCATTTGGAATTTGAACATCAACTTTTGTTGCACCATAAACACAAGTTAATGATCCAACAACGAAGATACCTAAAATACTTGCTGCCCGCGTAAACTCTTTGGCATTTTCTGTTAAGATGCCAATTGCATCGGTCCCAAGTTTATATGACCAATTCATTAAGAAGAAACGCAATGCAAATTGAGCAATATTGAAAACAAGCAAGAAAATGAATGGTGCAGCTACATTTCCGCTAATTGCCATATTGGAAGTGATACCAGCTGTAATTGGTACCAAAGTAAACCAGAATAGTGCATCCCCAATCCCACCTAAAGGACCCATTGCAGCCACACGAACGGCCCGAATAGTCGGAATATCTGCTTTATTTTGTTCTAGTGATAAAACAATCCCCATTACAAACGTTACTAAAAATGGATGGGTATTAAAGAACTCCAAGTTATGACTCATAGAAGCGGCTAAGTCATCTTTATTTTTATGGATTTTTTTCAAGCCTGGTAAAATACCGTACAACCAACCGCCAGCTTGCATCCGTTCATAGTTAAAAGATGCTTGTAAGAACAATGAACGCCAAACCATTTTATTCAATGTTTTCTTATCAAGTGTTTCACCCACCGATTGATCTTGATACGTATCTGGAATATTATATGCCATCTTCGTCACCTCCGAAGTCATTTGCATTGGCTGTGGCAGTTTTGAATTTAGATTGGATTTGGTAATCCCAGAAAGCTAACGCAAAACCGATAAATGCCAAGATAATCAAAGCAGGACCAGACAAGCTTGGCGCTGCCATTACGATTGTTGCTAGACCAAAGCCCATGAAGTAAAAGCCCCACATATCGCGAGAAACCATTACTTTTAATAAGATTGCAAAACCGACATAACGCATCATGCCCCCAGCAGCTGATAAACCTTTCATCAACCATTCTGGAATTGCACTAACAACTTGTTCCCCAAAAGTTGCACCACCGATAAAGAATAAGACAACGATTAAACCAAAGATGGCACCAATTGCTGCCATAGCTAAATAGTTAATGCGGTCAATTCCTTTAGTATTGGCATCATGAGCATAATTATCTGCTACTGACATTACAGGTGACATGGCAGAGAAAATCAAAGTTACAGCGTATTGACCTAATAATGAAAATGGAATTGCTGTTGCAACTGCCGCTGTTGGTTCTAATTTCAATGTGATAGATAAAATGGCAGCCATAATTCCGCCGATAACGGCATTAGGTGGCTGTGCTCCACCAACTGGCATATTCCCGATGGTCATCAACTGATACGTACCACCAACGATTAAACCTGTTTGTAAATCCCCTAAAATAAGACCAATTACCATACCTGTTACAATTGGTTGATATAATGATTCCAAGAAACTGAATTGATCAATAGCGGCGATAAATGTCACCAAAAAGACCAATAAGATCTGAATGAAATTATAATCCATTCTTAAACTCCCTCCTTAAGCTCTCGCTTAGTTGAATAGTTTGCTACTGTCTTCTACTGCTGTTGTTGGTACGCGACGTATTTCTAGTTCCACCCCTAAATCTTGCAATTTTTTAAAGGCTGCAACATCTTCATCATCCACGGCCACAGTGGTAGCAACTTGGCGTTTTCCTTCTGCCATGTGCATATTTCCAATATTTAATTTTTTAATTGGCACGCCTCCTTCAACTAATTTCAAAACATCTTCTGGATTTTCAGCAATAATGAAAATCTTTTGCTTTGGTGAAGCCTTATGGATGATATCGATCGTTTTTTGGATCGAGAAATACCGTGTTTGAACACCACTTGGCGCTGCCATATCCATTAAACCTTGGCGTACTTTGTCTCCGGCAACTTTATCATTGGCCACTAAAATTAAATTAGCTCCTAACGTTCCGTTCCATTGTGTTGCCACTTGCCCATGAATTAAGCGGTTATCGATGCGTGTTAATAAAATATTTGGTTCTGACATAATAATTCCTCCTAAAATAGTTTCGTTTGTATGTTTTTTAGCGTTATTTCACGATTTCTGAGATCGCATACCGGGAAACCTCAATGATTGTGCCGGATTTCACTTCAATATCAACTGTTTCTTTTTTTTGATTGATGACTTTGACGGTACCGTAAAGACCATTAGCAAATTTTACTTCTTGACCAGGTGCTAGAGATTGGTGCAATGTTTTAAAGTGCTCTTTTTGTGATTTCATACCGCGAGCACCAATAAAATAATAAATAATAGCAAAAGCGATTACAAAAACTAACACCACAATTGAAGCACCTAGAATACTGTTCCAAAGATTCATAAGCTAAATCCCTTCTTCTTCTACATCATCTTCTTCATGAAAAACTAATTGTGGATGTACCACACCAGTCTGACCTGCAGTTACAGCATCTTCTACTAATTGTGCTAAATCTGTGCTGGCATAACGTAATCCAATTGTTTCGATTAACATCGGCAAATTGGCACCAGCTACAACTTCAACATTTTCAAAGTCTTGCGCTGCAATCATCGCTGTTTTAAATGGTGAACCACCAAGTAAATCACTGAAAACCAAAACGCCTTCACAAGTATCGCTTAGTGTTTGGATTGCATTTTTAATCCTTATTTCAAAATCATCGATATTTTCACCATCAGTAAAAGCTACGACTTCAAAAAAATCCGGCTCACCTGCAATCATCTTTAAAGCCCCATAAAGCCCCGGTGCAAATGAACCATGACCAGTTAATAAACAACCAATCATTTTATCGCCTCCTTCAAATTAAAACGTTACTCATCTGGTAGTAACCACAAACCAATTATAAAAGCGCTAACATTTTCTGTCAAGAAAAAATTTGAACTTTAAAATAGCAGCGGTAAATCTGATAAAACAAGTAAATTTAAGCTGTTCTCTTTAAAATAAAAAACAAATTTCATAATTTATCAGGTATTTTTTTCAACTTTTAACTGGTTATAACCATATAAAAAGTAAAACCAGAATTAATTATATCGTCATCCTCTCACAAAAAAAGATTTTTACAAAAAAAGACTGTGACATAGCCATGTCACAGCCTCAAAAGTTTAAAGATATTAAGATAGACTATCCACTTGTTCAAAATCTAATTCGGTACTTGTTTCTCGTCCAAACATATCGATATTTACTTTTAATTTTTGTTTTTCATCATCGATTTCAGCCACTTGGCCTTCTAAGCCAGCAAAGGCACCTTCAATAATCTTAACAGTATCCCCAACATTAACTTCCAAATCACTTGTTCGTGTACTCATACCAATTGAACGCAAAATATGATTGATTTCTTCTTGTAGTAAAGGTGCAGGTTTACTTCCGGCACCATGGGAGCCGACAAAACCGGTAACACCAGGTGTATTTCGCACGACATACCACGATTCATCAGTCATAACCATTTCCACTAAGACGTAGCCTGGAAAAGTTTTATGAACAACTTCTTTTTCTTTGCCGTTCTTCAATTCTTTTTCAGTTTCTTCTGGGACAACAACACGAAAAATAAAATCGCCCATACCCATACTTTGTGCCCGTGATTCAATATTTGCTTTGACTTTGTTTTCATAACCCGAATACGTGTGTAGCACATACCAGTTTCTTTCAAATGATTCCATTTGTTTGGCTCCTTTTGTCTAAAATAAAAAAACCTCAGTTGCCCGAAGTTTTTTCTTCTTAGCTATTATAGCATTTTTTACATTGTTCAGCTAGTTAATTTATTTTAAAATCCAGCCGAAGATACTCTTGATTGCGGTATCCATCACAAAGAACATCGCGGCAAAAATCAAAGATGTTTCAATAACAACCAGTGTATCTTTGCGTAACTGTGCCTTTGTCGGCCACGTCACATTTTTCATTTCATCTACTACACTACGTAAAAATTTCATGCCTGCTGCCTCCTATTTGGTTTCTCGATGCAATGTATATTGATTGCAATATTTACAGAATTTATTAATCTCCAAACGTTCGCCTTTTTTCCCTTCACTCACAGATTTTGTGTAGTTACGAGATCCGCAAACGGAGCAGGCTAAAGCGGCTTTTTTCGCACCCATCTTTATGGCCTCCTTCAAATTGATCACACTTTTATATCAGCTTTTATTTCATAGACTGATTTGTTTACAAAAGTACACTTTAACTTAGCATGTTTTTTTCTGACTGTCAATGAAGCTAACCAGCTATGTCTTTTTTGAAAGAATATGATATGATAAATTTGTTAAATTGGAGATAATGGAGGGTTTGTTATGCTACTAAAAACCATGGTGTATAAAAAAAGAGATTTGACCACCGTCAAAGAAACAGCAACATTAGCAGAGGCATTAGAAATTTTGGAAGATTCTGGTTACCGTTGTGTGCCAATACTAGATGAAAATGAAAAGATTTTCCGGGGAAACATTTATAAAATGCATATTTATCGTCACAAAGCAAACGGCGGCGATATGAATTTACCTGTCACTCATTTACTTAAAAATGCGACAAAATTTATTTATGTAAATTCTTCTTTTTTCAAAGTCTTTTTCACTATTAAAGAATTACCTTATATTGCGGTGTTAAACGAAAATAATGAATTTTATGGTATTTTAACCCACAGCTCACTATTGAATATGTTATCGCAATCTTGGAGCGTTGATCAAGGCAGTTACGTTTTAACAATTGCTTCAACCGGTAAACAAGGTGATTTAGCCGCAATTAGTAAAATTATCGCAAAATACAGTAGCATTGCTAGCTGTATCACATTAGATATTGGTAAAGATGAGTTTATTCGTCGAACACTCATCACATTACCTGCTAAAACCGATAAAGTTGTTTGCGATAAAATTATTAGTCATCTCGAAAGTAAAAATTTCAAAGTTGTTGAATTAGAAGATTTAACAGCCGCAGAATAAAAAAATGGCTTGGGAAGATTCCCAAGTCATTTTTTATAGTTGTTTAGTAAAGTGCAGACGATTGTCTAACCACATCATAATCGGCGCAGAGATAGACATAATAATTAACTCACTTATAGCCGTTGTCAAATACGTTGGCCAAAATGGCAAATCAGCCGTAATCATCAACATAATAGCAATTAAAAACATACTAAAAGTGAAAAAGGCAATATTGCAGCCTAACAAAATCTTTTTATCTTTTACTTTATTTTGCAAAAGACTCGTTAATGTCAATGCCAGTAGAGTTTGTCCCCCACCAAAAAGGACATCCATCATGCCATAACCAAATAATGCATTATAAATGATGACACCTAAAAAGATTCCCCATAAATATTTTCGGTTAAAAACGACTAGGTGATTTAAACTTTCAGAAATCCGAAATTGAATCGGACCGGCTGAAAACGGGGTAACTAAAGAAAGTGCCACATATAAAGCCGCCACAACCGCATTTACCGCCAAAACTTTGACATTGGTGTTACTTTTACTCATTTGCACAAATTTTTCCTTCTTTCTCCGAGTTTTGATGACGCGGGATGGTTGATGAACCGCGATAGCTACAAGTAATTTTTTAAGATTATTTGCAACTTGTTCTATTTTACCTGCATTACTTACATTTGACCAGTCTTTTTTAATAAAGACTCACCAATAAAACTAGCTTTTATTAAAAGAAAAAATGACAGCACAATCCAGAAGTCACTTAAAAGAAAACGCTTGCAAATTCTATTGAAATATGGTATAAAATAGGTGTAAGGGGTCATAGGAATTCCCAGTAACGTAGACGATGTAGGTTCTACACAACAGAGAATTGTTATGAGACTTAAAAAATTGCTAAAGGATGTGGGAATTTGAGTTACTCCTTACTAATTGAATAGGGTCTAGTGAGTTAAGATTTATTAAGTGGACATCAGAACCTTAATAAGTAGACAAAAAAGCAACAAAGACAGCAACACCTTCACAAAAAAACTCACTAGATCTTTTTTTGTGCGCTTTTTTCTTTTCCCTCCTCAGTTTTTTCTGTTAAAATATGGAACATTAAGTGTAAAAGAGGAGCAAAAAATTGTGAAATTTCATTACATACTCTTGATTAATCAAGTCTCTGGTGAAGGCAATGGAAAAAAAACCGGTGAGATTATTCAAAATTTATTAGCGGAACAACAGATGAGTTATGAAAGCCATTATACCCAATATGCTGGTCACGAAGCCAAAATAGCAGAAGATCTGGCACTTTCTCGTTTAGTCGGTTGGAACGATGAGATAAAAGCTGCTTATGAAGATAAACTTTATCCTTTATTAGTTGTGATTGGTGGCGACGGGACCTTACATCAAGTTCTAAATCAATTTTATCGCATGAATAAAGAGTTTCCTGTGAGTTATATTCCTGGGGGCTCTGGTAATGATTTTGCCCGTGGCATTAAACTGCCAAAAGATCCGCAAAAAGCTTTTTGGGCGATTCAACGGGCTAAAGAACCACAAATTATTAATACTTTGACCTATGATGAAAAAATTCAAAATGAAAAAGGCTTAGTCATTAATAACGTCGGGATTGGCTTAGATGCCGCCATTGTCGCAGCTACTAATGATTCTTTGACCAAAAAGACTTTAAACAAATATAATCTTGGCTCTTTTGCCTATATTGCTTCAATTGTAAAAGTCTTGTTTACTCAAAAGGGATTTCCCATTTTATTAGAAGTAAATGGTGAAGAACATACATTTAAAAAAGCTTTTTTATGTACTACCACAAATCATCCATATTTTGGAGGCGGAGTGGCAATTGCCCCAATGGCTAACGCTCGTAAAGATAATCTCGATTTGGTGGTAGTGGAAAGAATTTCGATGATTAAAATTTTAGGCTTAATTGTGCGCCTCATCACCAATAAATTAACGACTTCAAAACATTATCATCATTATAGTGGTCATAAACTGCGCATCGTTTCCACAGTGCCAGAATATGGTCAAGCTGATGGCGAAGTGATGGGTTCTCGTCCTTTTGATATTACCTTTGCTACTAAACCTCAACTGATTTGGTATTATCCTGAATAAAATTTTAACTATAAAAATACGCAAACTACCTTAGCCTTAATGGCATAAAGATAGTTTGCGTATTCTGTCTTACCGATTTATATTTACTAGCAAAAATTTTTGCGGTTACATAAAATCCATTGGGCTTAACCCTTCCATTCCAATCAATGGATCAATGGCGTTTTCCCGAACCATTTTTTTAGTTAAAATAAAACGAAGTGGCAAATCTGCTGCTAAATTTTCTTTAGTTGAATCATTTTCTTCGACTAAATTATTCGCTGAAGTTTTACTAACAGCATCAGCGGTTAAAGAAATTTCGGTTTCATAAGTTAAGGGCTGATGTTGTTTTTGATTTTCAGCTGAAACAGCGGCCTTAGTTTTTTCACTTGGTTCACTTGGTTCTGTTGTGCTTAAATCAGCTACTTTAGAAGTAGTTAAGACCTCTATCCTTTGTGTTAAAGTCGTTAAACGATTCGCGGATTGATTTGCCACACAAGTTTGAAACGCTTGACTTTCCCCTAATAAGATTAGTTTGTCTTTACTGCGGGTAACAGCGGTATAAAGTAAATTGCGCTGTAACATGCGTTGGTATTGATAGACCATTGGTAAGATGACCATTTCAAATTCACTACCTTGTGATTTATGAATGGAACAACAATAAGATAATGTAATTTTTTGCCAATCATTACGCTTATACGTGACTTCATTTGCATCAAATTGAATAACTAGTTCATCCACCTTATCTTCACTGTCTTTGGCTAAAATAATGCCGACAATTTGTCCCATATCACCGTTAAAGACGTTATCTTCTGGCGAATTCACTAACTGCAAAACTTTGTCTCCAATGCGATAAACTTGGTCGTGAAACGAAACTTCTTTTTTTGAGCCATCATTGGGATTAAAAATTTCTTGCATCATTTTATTTAATGCGTCAATACCAGCTGGTCCCCGATACATCGGTGCTAACAGTTGAATATCCTGGGCGGTAAATCCTTTTGCTTTGGCTTTGGTTACGATTTGAGCAATCAAAGGTTCAATTTGTTGGGCATGACAAGGAAAAAAAGAACGGTCTGCTTTGTTTTGTGTAAAATCAGCCGGAAGATGACCATTTTTTATTTCATGGGCTAAAGAAATAATGGTCGAGCCATCTCCTTGACGATAAATATCCGTCAGCTCCCGCTGTGGGATTTCTTTAATCGCCAGTAAATCATGTAAGACTTGACCTGGACCAACAGAAGGAAGCTGATCTTTATCACCAACAAAAATAACTTGCATATTGTTAGGAATCGCTTTTAGTAATGAATTGGCCAGCCAAGTGTCTAACATTGACATTTCATCGACAATTAGTAAGCCACCAGCTAATTCATTGATTTCCATTTCACCGGCTTTTTCTCTTCCTGTTAAGCCTAAAAGACGATGAATCGTCCCACTAGGAAGCCCGGTTGTTTCATTCATCCGTTTTGCAGCCCGTCCAGTTGGTGCTGCTAATAAAATAGGAAAGACTTCTTGGGTGTAGTCTAACGGATCCAAGCTTAAATCATTTAATTCAGCAAATAATTGGACGATGCCATTAATAACCGTCGTTTTCCCTGTCCCAGGGCCCCCTGTTAAAATAAATAATGGTGAAGCTAAAGCAGCCTTAATCGCTTCTGTTTGAGAGGTCCCATATTGGATGCCTAAGTCTTTTTCTAAAGCGGCTAATTTTTTATCAATTGTCTTTTCAGGATACTTAATTTCTTTTTTGCGTTTTAACATGCGCTGAATCGAGCTTGCAATGCCAATTTCAGCAAAATACAAACTATTTTCATAAATGCGTGTTGCTTCTTGTTGAATTTTATCTTCTTCGGTCAAAGCAATAATCACATCTGCTAGTTGTTCTGGATTAATTTCTACCGGACGACTTTTTTCCAAAAGATGCAACGTTTCATCTAATAACCGATTTGCTTCAATATACGTATCCCCGCTTTGGAGCGAACTTTGAAAAACTTGATGTAAAACAGCTGCCCGCAATCGTTTTTCGCTCGTAGCGGCAATACCTAATTGTTCCGCTAATTGATCCGCCTTTTTAAAGCCAATTCCATCAATGTCTTCTACCAACTGATACGGATTTTCTTCAATAATACTCAAAGCCTGACTATGATACATCTGGTAAATTGCAAAGGAAAGCTGGCTACCAAAACCATATTGAGATAATCCGACGACAATTTCATCCATTCCTTGGTTGGCACGAACGATTTCAGCAATCTGTTGTTGTTTCTTTTCAGTTAAGCCGGCAATACTTTCCAAAACAGAAGCATCAGCGACGATTTTTTTGATTGCATCTACTCCTAATGTAGTCACAATTTTTTCTGCCGTTTTGGGTCCTACACCGGGAAATTTTTCACTGGCAAAATAATTAATCAACCCATTTTCAGAAGTCGGTTGATTTTGAGAATAACTCTCTACTTGAAATTGCAGACCATAGCGGGCATGTTCCACTAAGTCACCATAAAATTGATATAAAGTATCTTCACTAATATCACCAAATGAACCTGTTACCACAATTTGAGGTTCTTTATATTCAGTATTGGTTTCTGCGATATCGATTAACATAACCTTATAAAAATTGCCGGGATTTTCAAAAAAGATTGCCGCGACAGTTCCGCTGACAAAATTTCGTTCTTCCATGCCAAACCGGCTCCTTTCTATAATAAAGCGTCTAAACTACTTTGATCGCCTAAAAAGCTCGCATCATTCCATTTAATTAATTCAAATGGTGTTAAATTTTCCGGTTCTTTCGTCGTTAAAATGCTTAAACTATTATTGACTAAACCACCCATTTCTCGTAATTCAGCAAGGGGCTTACCTGCTAACCACTGAATAGCGGCAGTCAAAGAGGCACCATGGCCGACAAATAAAAGTGGGCCCTTATTTTGCATCGCAGCATCACAAACAACAGTTTCAATGCGTGCCAAAGCATCTTCAATTGTTTCTCCGCCAAAAACACTCGGGTCATAACGATCCAAATGATGACGTAAATTGTGTAATTCCACTGGATAACGCTGAGACATTTCATCAATCAGCTGTCCTTCTAACTCTCCTAGACCAAGTTCTTTTAACCCATCATTATAAATAATTTCAGGTTTATAGCGTAACTGCTCCAAAATCCCTTGTGCAGTTTTCATCGCTCTAGGGGCCGTACTGGCATATATTTTTTCAAATGGAATATCCTTTAACTGTTGCCCCAATAATTTTATCTCGGCTAAACTCTCTGCAAGTAATGGCGAATCTCCTTTTGCACCTTGAAAACGTCGTTCATTATTCCACATAGTTTTACCATGACGGGTAAAATATAACTCCATGACAAAAGCTCCTTTAATTGTGAGTAGGTAAAATTTAATCTAATTTATCATTTTCGTAGTGGTGACTTAATTCCATGTCAGGAAATCCTTGCTGCCGTAATGCTTCGTAAATAACCAAAGCAGCAGTATTAGACAGATTCAACGAGCGTACGTGGGTATCGTTCATTGGAATACGTAAACATTTTTCCGCATTTTCCCGCATGAATTCTTCGGGTAATCCGGTTGTTTCTTTACCAAACATTAAGAAAATTTCTTCATCGGCGGTATAATCCACTTCACTGTAAACTTGATTGGCAAATTTTGTGATTAAGTAAAGACGACGCTCACCTAAATAATCTAAAAATGATGCCAAATCTTTGTGGTAAGTAATATTCACATCGTGCCAGTAATCTAACCCTGCTCGTTTTAAGTGCTTGTCATCAGTAGAAAAGCCTAAAGGTTCAATTAAATGTAGTGGTGTGTTGGTGGCAGCGCAAGTACGCGCGATATTGCCAGTATTGGCGGGGATTTGAGGTTCAAACAAAACAATATGATTCAACTTTATTACTCCTTTTAGTTTCCGATTTATTTATGCTTTATAAAAAGGCAATTATTCTCTCTTACTATAGCACTTTCAGTAAATATATTTGTAAAAAAAGTGCAAAAAAAGAACGTATCGGCTCGGTGTTAATCACTGCGAGTCGCTACGTTAGTGAAGTTCTTTTCACTAACTTTTATCAGAACAGGAACCTGATAAAAACCAATGAAAAATGACTTGTTTGTAATATATCACTCTTATATAAATAATGCAACAGTTTTATCCGAAAAAAGTCACAAAAGTTTCAATTTTCTTTTCCAATTAGCAAGTCTAAATCAATTGTAATTTTATTTAATGGTTTCTGGGCAACTTGCTCTTTTTGCGTTACCGAAACGCCCCACTCTAAAGGAGACATCTCTAACAATGCAAGTTGGTTTTCTACTGAAACATCAAAGCTATACGTTATTTCATGGTGTTTTAAAAGCTTAAATTGTTCTTTAAAATGTTGAATGACTTCCTTATTTTCATAATGTTGTTTCTTTTTGTCATCGGGATAAAAAGCTTGTCGTAATTCTTTTAGATAACCACTGCGGGGAACGACTTTGATAAGGGTACCATCTGATTTTAAAACACGTTTAAATTCACTGTAATTTGAAGGGGTAAATAAATTCAAAACACAATCAAAAACTTGCGGTCCAAAAGGTAAGCGCGTTAAATCTGCAACACACCAAAATAAAGGTTCTGGTTGCTCTGTGGCCAGATAAACCCCATCTTTCGCGATATCAAATCCAATACCGGTAAGATTTTTTTCCATTGCAAGATTATTAAAAAAACTACCTTCACCACACCCCACATCTAAAACTGTCGTATTTGTTGGAATATATTCCCTAATCTTTTGTAACAAACCATCATACATTCCGGCTTTTATTAACTGCCGTCTGGCGGTAAACAGTTTACGATCATAGCCACTGTGAATATTTTTTTTAAGAAAATACAACGTACCTTTTTTTGAAACATCAAATCGATGTCCCGTTTGGCAGACCAGTCCTGCCGGTGAGGCACTCATTTGGCTTTGGCATAAGGGGCATAAAAATAAGTGACTATTTTTTGCCACAAATTGTTTACCCCAGTCAATTTTTTTCAACATACTATTTCCTCGCTTACTTTCCTCTAGCTAATAGCTACTGTCGTTTTTCGCTACTCTACTTTAACACAAGGCTGTGATAAAATACTACATGAAAACAAATTCGCTCTTGTTTCAGATTAATTTATAAAAGGAGACCATTATGATTAAAGAATTTTGTGCCGAAAATTTTACAAATATTCCTGCTGCTATTCATGCTGGAGCTAAACGAATTGAATTATGTGACAATTTAGCCGTAGGAGGCACCACACCAAGTACTGGTGTAATCGAAGAAACACTTAGTTATGCTGGCGAAAAAAACATTCCGGTGATGACCATGATTCGTCCAAGAGGTGGCGATTTTATTTACAATGACACTGAATTAAAAATTATGCATACTGATTTAATCGAGGCAAAAAAAATGGGAACAGACGGCGTCGTATTTGGCTGCTTAACTCCTAGTGGTTGGCTTGATGAAGAAGCTTTAGAATTATTGATTGAGACTGCTGAAGGATTACAAATTACCTTTCACATGGCTTTTGACGCTCTGGTAAAAGAACGCCAATTTGAAGCAATTGATTGGTTAATTGCTCATGGTGTTGACCGTATCTTAACCCATGGCGGCCCGAGTGGAACACCAATTTCAGAAAATCTTTCTTACTTACAAGAGTTAATTGCGTATGCCAATGATCGTATTATCATTTTACCAGGAGCTGGTATTACCGCAGATAATGTAGATGAAGTTGTAACAACTTTAAGCGTTAATGAAGCGCACGGAACAAAAATTGTACGTCTTAGTTAAAGGACAATTTTTTACACTACGTTATAAAGAATAAAACATCGTTCAAAGCTAGAAAGGAGCGTCTATGAAAAAAGCTGATGCCATGTACGCCTATGCCCGTAACCATAAATTAGGTCAGAATATTACGCCATTTTTGGGTGGTTGGTTACAACGCAAACACTTTAGCCTAATCGAAGCCGCCTTAGGAAAAGATGAGGAAGTGATTGCAAGTTTTATCGGGCGTCATCATCCCGAAGATCTTGAAAATTTTAAACCCTTAACTGGCGAAGATCAGCAGGATTTTGAAGAGCGAATTAGAGCCCAACAAACAGGAAAAGTGCGTTACTTTGATTGCAAAGGATTTCATGCCTATGCGATTACAGATGCCGGTCGTCTTATTTTTGCACGCTGGGTACCTTTTAACCACGATTACAAAAGTATCCCTTTGAACAATATTAATACTATTAATCCTAATACACGCATTTTTTGGGGTTCAGTTCGAATTGAGAGCTTTCGTGAAGTTTTTAGTATTTTTTGGACTAAAAAAACCGTTTTTGCCATCGCCAAATTATTAGAAGATAGTAAAAGCGACATGCAAGATGGCGTAATGGATGGGATTACTAGCGCCAAACGAGCCCGTCAAATGCGACAAGAGTCTACTGCTGCAAAAAGCGTCCCATTAACAACCGAAACAAATTTTGAAAAGTTAAAGGAACGTAAAAAAGCACTAGATGAAGGACTGATTACACCAGAAGAATATGAAGCTTATAAACAACGCTTTTTAGAGTAATAAAAAGCGATACGGCCCATTTGGCTCTGTAAGACAAAATCACTATAGCTATAAAAAATACCCAAACGATCATATCCTTTACTTTTCCCACTGTAAACTGGAAAAATAAAAGCGATACTTTCGTTTGGGTTTTTTAAGCAATGAAATACTGCATAAAAAGACTAGCAATATTAAAATAAATCAAAACACTGGTTAAATCACTTAAAGTCGTAATAAATGGTCCACTTGCAACAGCGGGATCAAAACCTAGTTTATCCATTAACATTGGAATAAAACTACCAGCTAAATTAGCGACCGTAATGGCACACATCATGGCCATCCCAATGACAAAACCAAGAATTGGATTGTGTTTCCAGATGGCAACAATGATAAAAATAGTTAACCCCGTAATAAATCCGGTCACCAAACCGGTTAAAATTTCACTGACAACGGTTTTAACAAAACTATTTTCTTTATCATCATTTATCGCTAAGCGTCTTACTGCAACGGCTAAAGATTGAGTACCAGCATTACCGGCAGTTCCTGTAATAAGTGAAATAAAAACCGCTAAAATACTCGCTTCACTCACCAGCTCTTCGTAATGAGAAATTAATGTGGCTGTGGCCATCCCCAAGAATAATAACGTGATTAACCACGGTAATCGTCTACTAGCAGCCTTCACAGGGTTTTCAGAAACCTCTTCAACATTGACCCCAGCTAAACCTGAATAATCACTTGCTGCTTCATCATCAATGACATCAATAATATCATCGACAGTAACGATCCCTAATAAATGATCATCATAATCTGTAACAGGTAATGCCAAAAAATCATAATCCCGAAACGTTTGGGCCACGTCTTCTTGGTCATCGCCTACGTGGACTGAAATCACCCGTTCACTCATCACATCTTGAATCATAGTATCATCTTCATTAACAATTAAATCTCTTAATGAAATAACACCCACTAAATGATTTTCTTGATCGACCACATAAATATAATAAATCGTTTCTGCTACATCTGCTTCATTTTTTAACACATACATAGCAGAACGTACTGTTTGATTGGCAACAATCGAGACAAACTCGGTCGTCATAATCGAACCAGCGGTATCATCTTCATAATGAAGTAGTTCTTTAATTTCACTGGCATCTTCTTTATCCATTAGACTTAAATATTTATTGACCGCTTTTTTATCAAGCGTATTTAATAAGTCAACTGCGTTATCGGTATACATTTCCGCTAACATAGCAGCGGCATACCCAGGACGCATTTCAAACAGATAATCAGTCATATGTTCGTCATCTTCTTCAATTACATCAAACATATCCGCCAACTCTTTTGGCGACAAATAGCCATACATACGATGGCGTTCTTCACTGGTGAGGGACTGATAGAACTGCCCCTGTTCGTATATGTGCATTTCTAAGAAAGGTTCTCTGAACCTTTGCATGTCATCTTTAAGTAAAGCCTGTTTTAATTCAGCAAAGCGTTCTTCCAGTTCTAAATTTTCATCCACTCACACTCACCACGCATTCTTAAATATTTTGAACTACCTGTGTCATATCTTCAGGTAAAGCTAAGGTAAAAGTTAACCGTTCACCACTAAAAGGATGATTAAATGATAACTTATAACAATGTAACGCCTGGCGCGTAATGCCAGCAGTCATTAGACCGCCATATAAGTCATCACCTAATAAAGGAGAGCCGATACCACTAAAATGCACGCGAATTTGATGGGTTCGGCCAGTATGAAGTTTAATATCCACTAACGCTATATTCGCGTTATGTTTCAACAACCAATATTCCGTTTGCGCCATTTGCCCATCTTTGGCAACTTTACGTTTTAATAAAGAACTTAAATCCCGCGTAATCGGCAATGTAATCATACCGTGATCTGCTAGCTGGTCAATGTTGCCGGAAACGAGTGCTTGGTATCTTTTTTCGACTTCCTTTTGGCGCAACTGGCGATCTAACTGGGCATGAGCAAAACCGTGTTTAGCAAACAACATTAACCCAGTAGTATCCCGATCTAAACGAGTAACCACATGTATGACCTGATCTTTATAATTTTTTGACTTATAATAATACTTCACGCGATTTGCCATCGTGCCATTGGGATGATATTGCGCTGGAATTGAAGCAACTCCCGCTGGTTTATTGACGATTAAAAGATGCTCGTCTTCATAAACAATAGCAATGGGTGTTTTATCTACAAGCATTGTTTCATGTTCTTTTTCATCTGGCACGACAATAGTAACCCTATCATTTGGCCGCAAAGAATACAAGACATTTTCCCGTTTATCATTGACTAAAATTAAGCCACCTTGAAACTTAATTTTTGCCAACAATCCTTTTGAAATGCCCTGCTCTTTTAAAAAATATTTTAACTGCTGGATGGTCTCTTTTTGATAATGATACGTAAATTTCATAAAGGTCTAATCTTCTCCAATAAAAGCATCTTTTACTCGGTGCCAAAAATCCATATGCCGAAAAGAAGCAAAGTGAATTCGCTCACTGGCAATCTTGTAATAAACTGATTTAATATGATCTTTTTGAATATCTAATTGATCGACAGTAATCATATAGTCGTTACTATCTTGTAGGCGTATTTCCATCCATTCATCAGCAGAAATCACTAAAGGTGAACCTAATGTTCTAAACACACGATTATTTAAAGAAGCAATTTCCGCTAATTGAATTGCGTTAATGCTGGGATGTAAAACAGCTCCTCCGACACTTTTATTATAGGCTGTTGAACCAGTTGGCGTTGAAATGGATAGCCCATCGCCTCTGAAACGTTCAAAAAGTTCTCCTTTTAAATAAACATCCGCAACCATCGTGCGATTGCCCCGTTTAATTGTCGATTCATTTAATGCCAAAAAGTGCTTTGCTGGTTTATCATCTTGATATTCAATTCGAATATCTAGTAATGGGTAGCTAATACTTTGACCACGATTTTCTTTTAGACTGGCTACAAGTTCTGGTATTTCATAATCACGCCAATCAGTATAAAAACCCAAGTGGCCAGTGTGAACCCCTAAAAAACTCACTTGGTCTAGTAAATGATTATAGCGATGAAACGCTGAAAGTAAGGTCCCATCGCCACCAATAGAAAGGACAATTTCAGGGTGTCCTTGATCAATTGTAATCTCATTTTCAGCCAGCAACTTGCGCAACTGGCGCTCGGTTTTTTCCGACTGAAGACCGTGATTTGAAACGATAGCGACTTTTAATGGCATTACGTCTCCTCCCGATCAATCGAAGCTTGATAATAGCTGTCATCTGATTTGCCCCGGCCATGAGAAAACAAACGTTGCGCTTCTTGAATTTCTTCCCGGATCGTTGACATTTCTTCATCGAGTTGATACGCCGCTTCTGCTGCACGCTGCAGGCGAATTTTCATTTCTTCGGGAAAAGCCCCTTGATATTTATAATTTAAAGAATGTTCAATCGTTGCCCAAAAATTCATTGCGAGCGTTCGAATTTGAATTTCTGCTAAAATAATTTTTTCACCATTTACTAATTGAACCGGATATTCAATCACTAGGTGGTA
This sequence comes from Enterococcus sp. DIV0755b, assembly GCF_051713765.1. Taxonomy (NCBI): domain Bacteria; kingdom Bacillati; phylum Bacillota; class Bacilli; order Lactobacillales; family Enterococcaceae; genus Enterococcus; species Enterococcus sp. DIV0755b. Next base: position 2,712,501 of record NZ_JBIOQN010000001.1, read on the forward strand.
AGAACGATAACCACTAGCTTTTTTATTCGTAATATAATCTCTTTCAATAATCACTTTCATATCTTTGCGGTTACGTAATAATTGCACAACTTGGTGAATATCTTCCACAAATTGACACATAATTCTTAATCCCGCAATATCAGACATTTCTTCTTCCAATCGTTCCATCGGAATATGACGTATCTGACTTTTCGTAATAATACTTTCTACCGGTTTTACCCGTCCAGTCACAAATTCAATGGGTACATGTTGATTTTGTTCGCGAAATTGTTTGCGAATTCCCCGCAATTTTACTTTTAACTCTGATACGGTTTGCTCATAAGGTGCTAAAAATTTATCCCAATCTCGATCCATAATCATCCCTCAATTTTCTTTAATACATACCATTGTCATTTTACCATAAACCGGCATAAATCTTTATCTCTTCAAATTGAAAAAATATTCCAACTATTCTAGCGTATAAATTGCGTATATTGTCATTTTATGGCAAAATAGGAAATCGATAAATTATAGACGTGAACAAATTGAACCCCTGTAAGTCTAAAAGTTCGGAATCCTCTTTTAAAATTAGAATTAAACCGCTTTTTTATCATGTTTTGCTAAATTTTATCAATTTTTTGCAATTCCCCGTTTTCTGATTAAAAGATTGTCATTTTTCCCAGGCTTAAACTTGCAGTTTCGCAGTTGAACACGTAAACTAGTGAGGGATTATTATGAGTCAATCAACTGAGATTGAATTTAAAACAATGGTAAGTGCTCGTGATTTCAAACGTATTATGACGTACTATCACGTTACAGCTGAACATATCACGCAGCAAACAAATTGCTATTTTGATACACCAGATAAAAAATTAAAAAAGGCAAATGCCGGTTTAAGAATCCGCCTCTTGCCTGAATATGCTGAAGTAACATTAAAAACACCTCAAAAAGAAGGCCTCTTAGAAACAACTGAAAGATTAACCCCAACTGAGGCGCAAAATTACGTAAAACTACAACAAGTCCCTAAAAATGGACCTGTCGAAAAAAAATTAGCCACTTTAGATGTTGCGATTACGCAATTACATATCATTAGTCAGCTCACGACAAAGCGTGCTGAGTTTCCAATTAACGCTGGTTTACTAGCTCTAGATGAAAGTTTTTATGGCAAAAGTGGTCATGATTTTGAATTGGAATTAGAAGTAAAAGATATAAAAACAGGTAAGGCAGCTTTTGATCAATTATCAGAAGAATTGAACCTTCCTTATCTACCTGCTGAAAATAAAATTAGCCGGAGTCTTAAAAAAATGCAAAGCTAAAAACTGTTTATTTTCATTTTTTCTACGTTTCTGCTAAGTTGAAGTAGCTAGAAACGACTCAAATTGTTGGAGGAGATTTAGGTGATTGAAATTTATTTGTTTGTCAATCCTTTAGGGGCCATCTGTTTAAGCTCAGAAAAGCGCCTGTTGAATTTCGTACAAACATCAGAACAAAAAATCCAATTTCGGCTGATGCCTTTGGTTAATATGCAAACGATAACTGACGTGATGAAACGTTACAACATCCCAAAACATGATATTGAAGCCCGCAATAAACTTTTTGAAAATACCTACGCCGCTGCTTTAGATGCCAAAGCTCTCCAACTACAAGGCAAGAAAAAAGCACGGAAATTTTTAATGCAGATGCAAGAAGAAGTAGCGTGTAAGAAAAAAGAATACACACAAGAACTTGTTCTTTCTTTAGTTGAGGCAGTTGGTGGTGATTTGGAAATGTTTGAAGAAGATCGTCGCAGCGACTTGGTCAAAACATTATTTCAAGAAGATCAAAATACCGCTCGGGAAATGGGCATTACCACCCATCCTTCAGCTGTAGTTTACAATTATGCTTGCGAAAGAGATTATGGTGTTTTATTAGAAGGAGAAGAAGCTTTAGCTGATATTCCTCGCCTTTGTCAGGTTGACAAAGAAAATTACCAAATTTTCCATATCGATGGCTACTTGCAACGAAAAAATGAACGACGTATCTCCCACGACAGTAAACATTTGAAATTAATGTAAAAAAGACTTGGTTTTATCCAAGTCTTTTTTTTACGCTTATGTTTTATAATTTTTCAACTAAAGCTTCTAATTCAGTCAAGCGTTGTTCAAACATCTTCATTGCATCTTCAATATAGTCCGCTTTTGTCATATCAACGCCAGCTTTTTTCATCACTTCAATTGGATAGTCGCTATTCCCTGCTTTTAAGTAATTTAAGTAATGATCTAATGCACCATCTTCTTTGGCTAATATTTTCTTTGCTAAAGAAGAAGCTGCAGAAAAACCAGTCGCGTATTGATAGACATAATAATTATAGTAAAAATGTGGAATACGCGACCACTCTAGTTTTATTTCGTCATCTTTTTCTACTTCAGGACCATAATATTTTGCATTTAATTCCCCATAATAATCACTTAAATATTCGCTAGTCAAAGGAATACCTTTAGCATCTTCAGTATGAATAAAATGTTCAAATTCAGCAAATTGTGTTTGCCGGAAAATCGTTCCTTTAAAACCGTCTAAATAATGATTTAAAATATATGCCCGTACTTTTGGATCTTTTTCTGTTTCTAACAAATATTCTGTTAGAATATTTTCATTTGTAGTTGAGGCGATTTCTGCTAAGAAAATAGAGTAATCCCCATAAACAAAGGGCTGGTTACTACGCGTAAAATAGCTGTGAACACTATGTCCCATTTCATGAACTAAAGTAAATAGTTGATCCAGTGTATCATGCCAATTCATTAAAATATATGGTGCGGTATCATAGGCCCCAGAAGAATACGCGCCACTACGTTTTCCTTTATTTTCAATTACATCAATCCAGCGGCTACTAAAAGCTTTTGCCACAATGTCATTATATTCAGGTCCCATAATTTTTAATGCTTCTTTAGCTTTTTCTACCGCTTGTTCATACGTATACTTAATCGGTGCTTCACCTAAAATTGGTGTATACATATCATACATATGCAGTGTGTCAGTTGCCAATAATTTTTTACGCAATGCGACATAACGATGGAGTAATGGCAAGTGTTGATTGACTACTTCTACTAATGTGTCATAAACGCTCTCTGGAATATGATTATTGCTAAGGGAAGCTTCTCTTGCTGAAGCGTATTTTCGCACTTTTGCTTTAAAATTATGTCCTTTTACATGAGAACTCAATGTTTGAGCAAATGTATTACGAAATTGTTTATAAACACTATATAGGCCTTCAAAAGCCGCTTTACGGACAGCAGGATCCGTTGATTCCATTAATTGACCATATACACCATGGGAAAGTTGAATTTTTTCACCATCGCTACCTTCAATTGTAGGAAAAACTAAATCTGCATTATTTAAAACTGAAAAAATATCATCAGCGGCACCAAAGATTTCACTTGAACCAGCTAGTAATTCCTCTTGTTCTGCTGGTAGGACATGGGCGCGATTGTCTACCATTTGTTTAATATAGTGACGATAAATGGCTAATTTTGGTTCTTGATCAAAATAAGACCAAATTTGTTCATCTGACAATGTTAAAACTTCTGGTTCAAACCAAGAAACTGCTGCACTTGCTTCTGCGAATAGGCTACTAGCACGAGCATATAAACCTTGGTAAACGGTATTTCCCGTATCTTGATCATTTTTTAAATGACTATAAACATAGAGCGTTTCCAATTTTCGATAAATATCCAAGCAAAATTCCAATGCCTGTAAAAAGGCAGTTGCGCCTTCTTGTAAGGTACCTTTATAGTGATCAGCTTGTTTTAATTCTTCTTTTAAAGCAGCAAATGCCGTATCAAAAGCTTGGTCATCAGCAAAAATTGGCGTTAAATCCCACGTCATTTCTACTGGTAAGCTTTCTCTAGTTGGTAATTGTTTTGTCGCCATCCTAAAACCTCCTGATAAGTACTTAAACGAAAAGAATCTCTCTTCGATTATCTTCTATACTATCATAATTGCGCTATTTTGGTGGTGAAAAACTTCCCTTTTTCTGCCCAGATAAGACCTGGCACTCCAAATAAATTTCTCTTAAAATGCTTTTTTGACAGACTAGAGGAAAATCCCATTGCCATTCAAGTTTAGCCAGTTGCCATAACCAGTGCTGCCAATTTTTGCTTTGGAGAAACAACCAACGTAACACCAATAATTCATGTTCAAAGAAAAAGTGATAACGACTGCTGGCATAACACCAAAACGGTAATTCAAGTAAATTTTCTCTTTTTAAATAAAAAAAATGTTGAAGGCGTAAAAAACGTGGTTGTCGCCGAAAAAGCCGTTGGCGTAAAAAACGTTTATAAGCGACCGTATGCCAATAAGTTGTAGTTGGCTTTAAATTTAAACTGGCTGAATTTTTTTGTGTCAATGAGCTATCTTGCGCTATATTTTGACATTGCCAATGATAACCACGATTATAATCCCAGCTAGTCAGATAATAAATACGCAACTGTTGGGCTGTGATATCCAAATGTCATAAATAAGCCGTCTTAGCCCAATAACAAAAACCTTTTTGTAACTGGCTCATCTGTTGGCTGGGCACAAATTTTTTGCCAACGATCCACCAAGGTTCATACTGATAGTTCAAATAATTATAAGTACGCTCTTTGAAACGTTGCAGCGACAATGAAGAACATTGAAACTCAATGGGTGTTTGAGCAAGTAATAGGTCCGGTCGCTGCTTTAAAAGAGGTAAGTAAACTTCTAAGCTACTGTTGGTTAGTCTTTGACTGAGCCAGACTTTTCCCATTAAATGTTCCGTAGTCTCCCCTTCTGATAAAGTTTGACAGGCGTCTTTTTTCCAATGAGCAAAGTGCGGTTGCTGTTTTTGCCCATGTTTTAAACATAATTTTTTCTCACAGGCTGGACAAACAAATTCTTCTTCCCTTTTAGCATTTAGTGCCGATACTAGCTCCCCTTTTTTATTTTTGGCGATTAACATTTTCATCCCCCACAAGCATCTACGCACAATCTTGCTTATGGTGCCAAACTCTTTTTTAAAATTAAAACTATATAAAGGCTATCTATTAACTAGTTCGCCGGCAAACTATCGGCAAATAAAAAAGCCAAACGAATTTGTTTGGCTTTTTGCAACCTGCTAGTATTTAACATAACGCTTTTAACAAAAAAAGACTTGGAAAAATCCAAGTCTTATCGCTTAAAAGTAGTGGCGCGTTGTTGCTAGCGCATTGCGTTCCATTAAAAGCTTACCGTGTTCGGCTAAAACTTCTGGTGTCACTTGACTTAGGCGAGCGAACTCACTTAGACAAGCTAAGTAATCATCAATTTGATTTTGCAACAAGTATTCATCAGTAAACTGAATTTCTAAGAAGTAAAAATGATTTAACTCATAAAGATTGGTTAATACCCCATCCCCACCTTCAAATTCATGGGCTAATTGAATCATTTGTTCAAAATCTATCATTTCAAAGACATAATTTCGTTTAATTTCTGTCGTCTCTTCTTCTTCTTGGACTTCTTGTAATTGTTCTGCGATATGTTTTTTCAAGAAATCACTCACCTCTTCGGCACTACCATCTGCAATTTGTTCCAAGTTGGTAAATTCTTCATTGGGGATATTTTTACTGATAAAAAGTTCCAATCCATCACCTTTTGGCAATACTTGGAAAGTAACAGCTTCACTGCCTTTAAATTCTTCATTGATATCTACCTCTTCTAAAATACTATAAAAGAAGTTTTCAATTTCATTGTGGTTACCTAGTAGATCTAAGAAGGTAATCCCTCGGGCAGCTAAATCTTCGCTTTTAATGAGAACACGAATCGTATTTTCGTTAATATGTTCCATTTCCATCTTAGCTACACCTCGCTTTTCTAACATTATAGCTACATTGTAACGGAACCTTATCAAATGTAAAGGAAAACCTCGTGATTTAGTAAATCTTAAAAATCCAGCGATAAAATCCGGTAAAAACTGAAAAACTATGAATACAAATAGTAGCTAACTTATTCTTTCAAAAATGACAAAGATAGAATTTCACCCAATAAAAAAGCTCCGACAAGTACTTGTCGGAGCTTTTAACTATCTTATAAACCAGCCATTAACTGTGCATGTCGTAATTCTAATTGACGCACTTCACGTGGTAAGAAACGTCTAATTTCATCTTCGTTGAAGCCTACTTGCAGACGTTTTTCGTCAATCATGATTGGTCGACGTAACAAACCAGGGTTCTTTTGCACCAAATCTAGTAATTCTTTTAATGGTAAATCATCTAAGTCAATATTCAATTTTTGGAAGACTTTTGAGCGAGTAGAAATGATTTCTTCTGTCCCGTCTTCAGTCATTTGTAAAATCGCCTTTAATTCGGTAATATTCAAAGGTTCTGAAAAAATATTACGTTCAACAAAGGGAATTTCGTGCTCTTGCAACCACGCGCGAGCTTTTCTGCACGATGTACAGCTGGGGGAAGTATAAAGTGTCAACAACGTGTATCACTCCTTCTTAATTATTATAAGCAATCTCTTTTTGACATTACTTATAATTTCATCTGAGTTCATTATACCTAATTCAAAAAAAAAATACTACCCTTTTCTCAAAAAAAATTTTAAAAAATTAAAGTTATCTTAATGATACATTCCCAGACTACTTACGTTTTCACTAGTTTTCACGTTAGAAAGATTAGAATTATCAAATTTTATTGCCATTTATTTGCTTATATATAGCACAGCGTGTAATTGTAAAAAATAATAGAACACAATAATAAAATATGTTATATAATTTATCGAATTTCGTTTTTTAAAATTTGTTGCATACACAACAATAAATTTGTATAGACAAATCCAACTGCTTTTATCACGGTTTTAATCAATATTTTTAGCAAATAATAAAAAATATGATAATTATTTATAAGACTAACGTTATTTTCTTCTGCTTTCTCAAGACAAATCTGTAATAAATTACTAACAAAAAATTAGCAAATTGATTGTGAAAATATCATTGGAAAAAAATATTTTTTTAATTATTCTGGCGATAGTTAATTTGTTCAGAAAATTCAGAAATAAAATAAAATTAAATATTGATGCTATTTTTTAGTCATATTACTTTTAATATTTCTTAATTTTTGAATATTGGGTCCTCGGTTTTAATTATCTGAATGCTACAACGATGACCGAGATTGTGAAAGAGAGCATTATTTTTTAAGTAAAAAAAACTGCAATCTAATTTTTCTTTCCTGAAAAGCTTTGTTCTTAATTAGGTAAAGAAAACCTTTATAAATCAGCGTTTTGCTCTTTAATTTTATACTGCTTTTCGTTAGAATGAATCAGGATCTTATGAAATTTGCAGAAAATTTGAAAGGAATGGCCTTTTTTGATTAACGCAATTGTTTTTGATGTCGATGATACAATTTATGATCAGCAACAACCTTTTCGTAATGCTGTACACCGTGTTCTTCCCTTAGTAATGGATACAGATATGCATGATCTTTATATTCGTTTTCGTTTTCATAGTGATGAAACTTTTTGTAATGTTGCCAAAGGAAAGTGGAGTTTAACTTATATGCGTAATTACCGCATTATGGCATCGTTAAAGGACTTAGATTACCCTGCAGTTACCGAAGCTGAAGCCTTGGAATTTCAAAAAGTTTATGAAGAAGAGCTAGATAATATCGTCATGCATGAAGCAGTTTTTGAAACACTAAACTTTTTAAAAGCCAAAAAAATCCCCATTAGTATTATTACAAATGGCCCCACAGATCACCAATATAAAAAAATTATGCAATTAAAACTCTTGAACTGGGTCAAAGAAGATAATGTGATTATCTCACAAGCAACTGGCTTTCAAAAACCTGACCGCCAAATTTTTGAATTGGCACAAAAAGAATTTAACCTCGTTCCGGAAAATACTTTATATGTCGGCGATAGTTTTGAAAATGACGTGGTTGGCGCCAAAAGTGCCGGTTGGAAATCATTATGGTTCAACCACCGTAACCGAAAAATTCCAGCTGGTGAAAAAGCGATTCAAGATATTGAATTGACTTCTTTTGATCAACTAACACCAACGATAAAAGCAATTTTTTAATGTAATAAAAAAAGCACATTGCCTCTTTTAGAAAAGACAATGCGCTTTTTTTGTTAGCGATTATTCTCCAGCGCTTAAAATCATCCGAATATCGGCTTCTGTAAGTTGCTGTAATTGGGTTTCATTGCCTTGAATAACTTTTTGGAACAATTCTCGCTTATCTTGCTGAAGTGCGTTCATGCGTTCTTCAATTGTTCCCTCTGCAATCATACGCCAGACTTCGACAACTTTTTCTTGACCAATCCGATGTGCCCGACCAGCTGCTTGTTCTTCTACTGCTGGATTCCACCACAGATCATATAAGATGACAGTATCAGCACCGGTTAAGTTTAAACCAGTTCCGCCGGCTTTTAAAGAAATCAAAAAGACGTCTTTTTCTCCGTTGTTAAAAGCATCCACCATCGCAATGCGATCTTTTGGCGGGGTGCTACCACGTAAGTAGAAACTCTCAAAGCCTAATTTAGCTAATTCTTCTTCAATAATTGTTAACATCCCAGTAAATTGTGAGAATAAAAGAACGCGACGGCCATTTTCTTGAGCGGCTTGAATTAAGTCTTTGACTTGTTCTAGTTTTCCAGAAGTTCCTTCATAATCGTCAATAAAGAGTTTAGGATCACAACAAATCTGCCGCAATCGGGTTAAACCTGCTAAAATGCTGATCCGATTTTTCTTAAAGGCAGCAGCATCCATTTGACTAATTTCTTCTCGCATCTGACGTAAATAGGCCAAGTAGATTTTCTTTTGATCTTCGGTTAGTGCACTGTAATAATTGGTTTCTAGTTTTTCTGGTAAATCTTTTAAGACGGTCTTCTTATCTCGTCTTAATACAAAAGGCTTAATCATTTGCGCAATTTGCTCTGCTGATAACTGGCGATAACGCTGTTGACTTGGGAAAAATCCTGGCATAATCATTTCAAATAAAGACCACAATTCTTCTAAATTATTCTCAATTGGCGTTCCGCTTAAGGCAAAACGGTGTGGTATTACTAATGAACGTAAAGCTTTGGCAGTCTTAGTTGCTGCATTTTTCACCATTTGTGCTTCGTCTAAAATCAACTGATCTAAAGATAATTCGCGATATAAATCAATATCTTGTCTTAGACTAGCATAAGAGGTGATATAGATATCCACTTCCTGGGCTAAACAATTGATACGCTCTTGTTTGTTGCCTCCAACTACAGCAGCTTTTAAACTTGGCGCAAATTTTTTCAATTCAGCTAACCAGTTAAAAGTTAAACTAGCAGGAGCGACAATTAAAGACGTTTTATTGGCATCTGCTTGCTTTTCTGACAGGAGATAAGCAATCGTCTGTAATGTCTTTCCTAGTCCCATTTCATCTGCCAAAATACCGCCAAATTGATAGTGAGACAACATTTTCAGCCAACGAAATCCCGTTACTTGATAAGGACGCAAGTCGGCATTTAAACCTGCTGGTAATGAGGCTGGATAGTTTTCAGGATGAGTTAAATCTTTGACCATCTGCGTAAAATATTCACTAAAAGAAACATTGGCATCTTTTAACTGATCTTGTAACACAAGCCCCTGATTTAGCGGCATCTTAATCACACCAGCTTGGCTTTTTGTTTGGCGCAATTTTTGTAAGACAGCACTAGTTTCTTGAAATTCAGGCGTCTCAAGGGATAAAATTTGACCATTTGCTAATGTATAAAAGGCATCTTGATTTAATAAACTTTGCAAAATATTATCAATTTCTTTTTCACCAATGCCAGAAATATCAAAATGCACATCCAACCACGAACCGTCACTGTCTACTTTAACTTCTGGTTCAATTTTGTGCGCATCTAAGTACAATTCGCGTAATTTTTTGCCCAGTTTTACTGTGCCTAGTTGTTGTAAGGTAGGCAACTCCCGGGTAAAGAAATAATACAAATCACTTCCAGTAGGTAGATCTTTAAAAAAGCCTGTCTCATTTTCCTTATAACCTTGTTGTTGTAACAAATGGCGGGCACGATCTTCTTTTTGATAATCGCGCAATACTTCTGGCTGATTTTCTTGTTGGACATTATGGGCACTGTTAGTGGAAAAAACTGCCTCACCATAAATAAACTGCAATTCTACGGCAACCTGCCCTTTTTTCTTACGCAAAATAAAATTAATACTTAAATCTTCATCGCTAATATATTGATATACCTCTTTAGCAATATGCACTTCCCCGATTTGACGCAGTAGCGGTAGAACTTGTTTAAACAAGACCGATAATTCTTTTTTGGCATAAGGTATTTCTTTTTTTTCAATTCGTTTTAATAACTGATCTAACGTTAAATAAATTTCTTGTTGGCAACTACTTAAAGAATGAATTTTTTCATCAATCACACCCCAGTGATAATAATTGAACACTTGGTCATAATCTTTTTCAACAGCTAAAACAAACTGTTCATTTTCTTTTCTTACTGAAAAAGCTAAAGGTAATGCTACATCAGAAAAAAGAATCGGATTCAATTTTTTGTCATCATAACCAAAGGTCGCACCTAGTTTACTTAACATTTCCAACAGCTGTTTGCCCCAGCCAATTGGTACTAATAAATATTTTTTATCTAATTTACCATTAACTAAAATCCCAGTTTGTCCCATTAATTGTTGGGTTTGGGCCATTCCCCATAAAACTGTCAGAGCCTGATTTACATCAGGAGTAAATGCTTTTGGCTCAATTAAAAAGCTGTGTTGTTTATTAATTAATATTTTCTTTTGTTCGGAATAGGCTTGTAAAAATTTGTAAATATTTTTGACAATATAATTGCGCGTCGTCCCTCTTTGTCCAACTTTTAAACTGATGCCAAAAACTGCTAGTTCTTTATGATAGGGATTTGTTTCAATGGCATCGATGTTAAATTGTAAACGCAACGCAATCGCTTTATCTTCTGCTGCCGGTAGCTTTAATTTCGCAAAACCGTTGGTAAACAATTCTGCTGTTGAAAATTTACTTTTCACAGGTTGTTCCATACTGCTCATAAAACGGGTTTTTCCTTGTTGACGTAAAAATAATTCAACTGCCACGGTATGTTTGCAGTAATGATGTTCTTCCCAATACGGGCATTGACAATAGTCTTCTTCTTTTGCCGTCGCATCTAAGTCGACTAAATATTCCTCGCTACCTAATACCACAGCATGCCAAACTTTATTGGCCGGATCCGGCGTTACCGATAGTACTCTTCCTTCATTGAGGTATGTTCGCCCTCGTTCAATCACTTTTTCAGGAATACTCCACTTCACCCAAATCTCTCCTATCTTATGATTGCAAACAGCCAAGTGCTGTTATTAATCTAATTTTAGTGCAATTTTACTTTGTCCTGCCCCATTGGTTTTCACATTTATTTGTCTCACGATTTTTTCTTTTAAGGCAGGTACGTGGCTGATAATACCAATTAAACGTCCTTCTGTTTCCAATGTACTTAATGCTTCTAATGCCATCTCCAATGCCTCTTCATCAAGTGAACCAAAACCTTCATCAATAAATAAAGCATCTAAGGCAATACCACCGGTACGATTTTGAATCACATCAGCTAACGCGAGTGCTAAGGCTAAAGCAGCAATAAAACTTTCTCCGCCTGAAAGGGTTTGTACCCGTCTTGTTTGACCGGCATTATCATCATAAATATCGATGTCTAGCCCCTTTTGACCACGTCCACCACCGGATTTTTCTGCTAAGCTAAATTGATAACGCCCATTGGTTAACTGCTGTAAACGACCATTAGCCAAATCTAAAATTTCCGCTAAATAGGCTTGCAATACATAGCGTTCCAAACTGGTTTTGTACATATTTTTGCCACTTAATACTTGACTCAACTGTTCCATTTCCGCCAAATCATTTAATGCTTGTTCGTGAGATTTTAACAATTCTACTAATTTATCTAGTAACTGTTGATTATCTTTTTGCTGTACTTTTAATAAAGAAAGCTGTTGCTGACTTTCAGCTAACTTGGCTTGTGAATTTTCATGAATAGTTAAAAGCTCCGCCACCACAGGTAATGTTTCATTTTTTAAAAGTTGCTGTAGTTTTTCTTCTTGTTGATTTATAACAAGTACATCATTTTTATAATTTTCGATTTCTTCAGTTAGTTCACTTAACCGCTGTTCAGAGACTTTTGCTTCCATTAATTGCTCTTTTGAAAATTCTTTAGGTGCTTGCTTTAAAAGTTGTTCTACTTGTTGATTTAACTGGTTAGCTTCTAGTTGTGCTTGGTTTTCATAATCAGTCAACTCTTTTAATTGCACCGCATAACTCTTTGTTGCAGACTTCAAATTTTCTCCTGTGATTTGATCTTTTTGCAACTGCTCACTTAAGTCAGAAATTTCTTTAGTAATTGTTGTTATTTGGCTCCTTAAAAGCGTAGCGTCGCTGTCTCCTACACGTTCTTTTAAACTGTCGATTTCACCATTTAAGCCAGCCAAAAGATTGGTCTGTTCTTGATAACGTTTTGTCCAAAGTGCAAGTTCTGCTTTTTGCTTTTCTATTACTTGGGTTAATTCAGCTTGTTTTTCACTGGCTGTTTCAATTTGTTGCCCTAATTCTGCTTGGACGCTAGCAAAAGTAGTAATTTCCTTAAAAATATCTCCAGTGACTTTTTCTGTCTGCAAGTTCGTAAAGTCTGCCACGATTTTTTCTTTTAGCGTAATTATTTCATCACTTATTTGACTTACCTGTTTTTCTAAGTGAACGCGTTCTTTTTCTAATTGCTCTTTTTGCGCTTGGCTTCTAGCCAGTTGTTCACTTAATCTGGTTTTATTTGTTTCAGCTAATTCTAATGCTGCTTCACTTTCTTTAACTGTCGCTGGTGAATCTTGCTGATGAATAGCTACATTAGGATGTTCGGTTGCGCCACAAACAGGACAAGGTTCACCGGGTATGAGATCTAAACTTAATTTGGCAATCATCGCTTTGGCATGATTACTTTTTTGTAGGCGGTAGTTTTCTTCAGCTTCGTTAATTTCTGTTTGCAGTGTATATATCGCAACTTCCATGGCTTTTAAAGACTGATTCCTTTGTTTAAGATTATCTGTCAGCTCAGTCTTAGTCGTCGTCAATTTTTCATAATCTTTAACGCTTTGTTGCACTTTGACTAACTCGGTCATTATTTTTTGCCATTGATTATTTCTTTTTACCAATTGCGCTTGCTCTTGGTAATCTTTTTGCAAAACTGCAATCGCTTCTTCAATCTTGGTTACTTCTTTGTGTATTTTAAGCGTATCTTTTTTTTGAGCGGTAAGTATTTGTTGCTTTTGTTCCAATTGTTCTGCCTGTGGTAACTTTAATTCTAAAGTATGAAGTGCTTTTTTTTGGTCTTCTAGCTTCACTGCAAGTTTCTTGACATTTTCTCTTTGATTTTGCCACTGTGCGAGTGCGACTGCATTTTTGTCTGCTTGCTTTTGAACTTCGGCTCGTTTATCCCCATGCAAACTGACTTTTGCCAACGCCAATTTAAGCGAATTTAACACCGGAATTTGCTTTTGCACCCACAAAAGCAAATCTTTCTCCTCTGTTAATTTTGAGATGGCTGTTTGTTTTTGTGCTAAGACAGTAGCTTTATTGCGGACTTTTTCAAGCTCATCAAAATTTTGTTTAACTTCTTGTGCGCGGTAATAGTTTGTTTCAGCTTTTTTCTTTTTGTCTGTATCTTGTGCCACTACATTTTGTTGGGATTTAATAGCAGCCGATAATGCCATTAAATCCTCTTGCCAGGCATTTTTTGTGGCTGTTAATGATGGAAAAACAGTAGCTTCTTCAAACCATTTGAAACTTTCAACTAACGTTTCGGCTTGCATTTGTTTTGTTTGAATACTTTCATTTTTAGCGGCTGTTTGTTCTTTTAACCAAGTTTGCAAATTTTGATAAATTTCAGTATCAAATAGCCGACGCAAAACTTGTTCTTTATCTGTACTTGAGGCAATTAAAAAATTACGAAATTCCCCTTGCGGCAACATAATAATTTTGAAAAACTGTTCTGCAGTTAAGTGAAGCAGTTGATATAATTCAGAATCAACATTTTTTGTATATTGTTTCTTCTCATTGCCCGCTTCATCATAAACAGTCAATGTCGTTTTCCCAGCCCGCTTTGTGGTGCCGGTCCCACGTTTTTTTTGAACTTCTTGTTCAGGACGGCGCATCACTTCATAAAGTAAACCACCATAACTAAAAGAAAAAGTCACCTCAGTTTCTTCTGTTGGCTTTGAGAAAAGTGAACGCATCTCTTTACCATTCCGTAATTTACCAGAGGTTTGACCAAATAAAGCATAGGTCATACCATCAAAAATAGTTGTTTTACCTGCACCTGTTTTTCCACTGACTAAAAATAATCCTTGGTCTGAAAAGGCGCCAAATTCGATGGTTTCATCAAGATAAGGACCAAAGTTTTTCATGCGTAAAGTCCGTGGCTGCATAACTGTTGTTTCCTCCTTGTCAAAAATTGCAAAAGCGAGCTGTTAGATTGCATAAAGACTTTCCTTCACTTATTCTCATCAAACTTTGCTGCTGTTTGCAAACCTTTTGTTAGCCACTTTTCTTGGCTTAAAGTTAATGTTTCACTTGTCATTTCCGTGAAAAAGTCGTGAACAATTTCAGCAGGGGTATCTTTTCTTTTTTGCAGTTTATGCAACTGACTTTCCTGCTGAATCTGATGCAAGCGAGAAATTCCTAAAAGACGCGGATAAATTGCTCTTAATTGATTCATTAAATTTGCTATCACACCGCGATCAGTTAATTGAATTTGTAAAAAATCTTCGCAATCAAACGCCTGATAAAAGGCTGGTGATAAAAGCTCTTCGTAACTGGCGGTTATTGTCCTAACATCATGTTTAGGCGTTAAAGGATAAAATGTGCGGGAAAAATCACTTGTATCGACAATATAGACACCTTTTGTTTGGTTTTCTTCTGAAATAGCATATTTTAGTGGCGCGCCACTGTATTGGATACTAGGATGATGTAAGGCATGATGATTGTGTAAGTGTCCTAATGCGACATAATCAAAGGAACTTAATAAATCAACAGCAACACTATCTAATCCGCCGACCATGATTTTTGTTTCCGACTCACTTTTACTACTACCAGCGGCAAAAAAATGCGCTACCAGTATCTGGCGCTTTGCGGAATCAAACTTTTTTTCCATCTCAGCTACTATTTTTTTCATCGCATCGTTTAAGGTTTTAATACTGTCATCTTTAAAATACAAGCGAGCACTAAAAGGTTCAAAGTATGGCAACAGAAAAAACTGCGTATCTGCTATTTCTACTGGTTGAAAGGCCTGTGCCAATTCTGTATGTAAATAAAAATTTGTTTTACTAAACCAAGGTGTCCCAAAATTTAGACGTTCACAACTGTCGTGATTACCGGCAATTGTCAGTAGGGGCAACTTATTTTCCAAATTAAACGCAATAATTTTTTCATTAAATAAATTCACTGCATCAACACCTGGTACTGCCCGATCATATAAATCTCCTGCCACCACCACAGCATCTACTTGTTCTGTCACAGCTAAGGCTAAAATTTGATCAATAACTGCTCGTTGGTCCGTTAGTAGATCAAAGCCATTCAATTTTTTGCCGATATGCCAATCTGCGGTATGTAAAAAGCGCAATTTCATTCCAACCTTTCTAAAAAAGCATCTTCTGACTATTATAACACTTTCAGCCTCTTTACAAAAAGCGTTGGATTTTTTAGTTATAAGTATAAGATAGATATTCTTTTCAACTTTCACACTTACTAATTTTCATCTTTTGATTGTTGTAAATTCCCCTTCAATAAAACAAAAAAGCTAGCGCAAATCTCTTATTCGTTATGAAAGTCACTAATTTTTTTACATATAAAAAAACCAGCGTAAAAATACGCTGGTTAAAAACTTATTGGGCAATATATTTAAATTTAGGATCAATCGTTTGGTCCAATTGATCAAAAGCAGTTTGAATGCGAGATTCTACAATCGCTAACCCGTCTTTATCAATTTTTTTTATGTCACTTATATCAATTGGTTCCCCAAACCGCATGGTAACTTTTTTTCGCTTTAATAAGTCTTTAAAAGTTAAAGGCCCCTGGTAGACACATGGAACAATTTTCACTTTGGCCATTTTAGCTATTAGTGCCATGCCACCTTTTAATTCTGTTGAATGTCTGGTCCCACTTGGAAACATAATCAAACTTAAATCAGAATTTTTCAATAGTTTCACTGGTGTTTTAATTGCAGAAGGCCCTGGCTTTTGTCGATCCACTGGAAAAGCATTGGCATGAACTAAAATAAAGCGTAAAATTGGATTTTTAAACAGCTCTTCTTTAGCCATAAAACTAAATTTTTTCGGACGCGCCCCTACTGCCATATATAAAGGATCCCACCAAGTTCTGTGGGGTGCAACTAAAATATAATTTTCATCTTGCGGTAAGGCTGACTTGTTTTGAAATTCAGCATTTCCGTTTAACACAAATAAAAGAAAGCGGACAATTCCCCGCATAATGGTAAAAAACATCTGATCTCCCTTTCTATCATGCGCTTAGTCCCGTACCTAACTTTTAAAAAAAAGCTACTTTAAAAATATTTTTAAAACGGGATAATATCGTTTTATTGCAATACGGTCTAAGTATGCAAAAAAAAAGACCATTTGACAAGCTTTTTTTACCCTACGTCATTTTATCATCATCTATAGCTTCATTCTTTCTTTTAATTTTAATATTTTCCTTCTATTAGTTATTCTTATTTTCTACCTGCTAAACCTACTAAAAAGTTTTCTGCCACCGAATCAAGATTTTCAACAAAAAGTTGCACCCACAGGTCAGTCGAGTATAATACGGATAGATATTTTCAATTTTTTATAATTGTAGGTGTAAAACGTGTTAAATAAAAATGAACGCATTGATGCTTTATACGCTGAAGGCATCCAAATAATTCAAAGTAGTGACGTTTTTTCATTTTCCATCGATGCTGTCTTATTGGCTAATTTCCCTAAGATTCCAAAACGTGGTAAAATCCTTGATCTTTGTGCTGGCAATGGTGCTGTGGGCCTTTTTATTAGTCAAAAAACCCAAGCCAAGATCGAACAAATTGAAATTCAGCCTCGGTTAGCTGATATGGCACAACGAAGTATTGCTTTAAATCATTTAGAAGCACAAATGAAGGTTCACCAACTCAATTTAAAAGACAGTCTATCGGTTATAAAAAAAGATTCCCTAGACTTAATCTTGTGTAACCCGCCTTACTTTAAAAATTTGCCGACAAATGAAAAGAATCCCAATCCTCATCTGGCCATTGCCCGTCACGAAATTCATGCAACTTTAGCAGACGTCATTTCTGTTTCAAGTCAAATGTTAAAAATGAACGGCCGCCTTGCTCTGGTTCATCGCCCTGATCGTTTTTTAGAAATTTTGGAGTTGATGCAACATTATCGCATCGCCCCTAAACGCGTGCAATTTGTTTATCCTAAAGAAGGTAAAGACGCTAATATTGTGCTAGTAGAAGGAATAAAAGATGGTAAAAAAGCTGGCTTAAAAATTTTACCACCACTAACAGTCTATTCGAAAAACAACGAATATACCCCTACTTTAAAGGCGATGCTTTATGGCGAGTAAACATTATTTTTATGTTCTTTTGTGTCATGATAATACCTTTTATGGTGGCTATACAACTGATTTAGCCCGCCGTTTAAAAGAGCACAACGACGGTGTCGGCGCTAAATATACGCGCCTAAAAAAAAGACGACCACTTAAAATGATTCATGCGGAAATTTTTTTGGATCGCAGTAGTGCCACCAAAGCAGAAGCTGCCTTTAAAAAATTAAGCCGGCCCCAAAAAGAACGCTATTTAAAACAGCAACAAGCAAAAAATCAAATCCGCTAAAGCCGCTATGAGGTCTCTTTTCCAAAGAGATCTTTTTTGTGATACCATTAAATCGAAAGCGGAAACAAAAGGAGGAATAAAATGAAAAAATTGGGAATGGCTTTGGTTGGCCTGGGTTGGTTATTGGTAGCTTCTCCACCTGTTTTTGCGACAAGTGATAGTGGACAAAGTCAAAGTAGTATATCATCATCCACTACTAGCACATCACAAACAAGCAAAGAACTGCCAGCAAGTACCACCACGACAGCACCACAATCACAAAGAAAAACTGTTACATCCTCGCAAGTTACTAAAGAAACAAATGCTAGTCATCCGTATTTCACTATTACAAAAAAAGAGCAGCCAGTTTGGGAAGATTTAGCCAGTGCCGCTGTTACAACAACAACGCCTTATTACAATCAGACTTTTCAAGTTTTAAGTAAAATTCTCACCACTGATGGAACAGAATACTATAAATTAAAAGGGCAAACAATTTTTTATGTTCACACTTTGAGTGGTCGTTTAAGTGACAGCCCCTTAGGTATTCCTACTAGCCAGGTGCAATACGTTAGTGTAAAGACTACCAGTAACACTTATTGGCAAGATAGTAACTTACAAGTAGCGCAAAATAGCGCTACACTTAAAAAACGCACTTGGCAAAGTCGCAACCTCTATCGCCATGTCAACGGAGAAAACTATCTTGATCTTTATAATGGTCAAGGAAAATTTATCGGTTACATAAAGTCAGTTGATACTACTACCACAACAATTTTCGGTTTAGCAGAAAAACAACAAAAATACGTGACCGTAACTAAGGCAAATTACCCCTTATTTCAGTCACTCACTGCTAATTCAACACTAACGACAAAAAAATATGATAAGCAAACTTTTTTAGTCAAAGAATTGTATCATCACGTCGACGGCAATGACTATTACAGTCTTTATCAAACAAAAAATGGCAAACACGTTCGGATTGGTTTTGCTAATATTAAAGCTTTCACTGCTGCTCCAGGTCCTCAAGGTATTTATCAATCCTTTGGTAAATACCTTACGATTACAAATAAAAATTATCAAATTCACCAAAACTTTGCGTGGCGCTATCGCAATAAAACAAAAAATGTTTATGGTAAAACTTACCGAGCTAGAGGGCTTTATCGCCATGCAAATGGTGCTACTTACTACACCCTTTACGATCAAAAAGGAAAATGGCAAGGCTATTTAAATAGTGCCGCTGTAAAAGTCGCACCAGGAGCGCAAGGTATTTATCAAAAATGGGGTAAAACCGTTATTTTAACCAATAAAAATCAGCCACTTTGGCAAAACTTCCAATGGAAAAAGAAAAATACAAGCCAAAATTTAATGGGGAATTTGTATATAGCTCGTGGCTATTATCAACATGCCAACGGCTCTCGTTACCTCACCCTTTATAATAAAGCGGGTAAATGGCAAGGTTATATTAACGCCGGTGCCACTAAACAAGCGACTTCAAAAGCAGCAAAATTAAAAAAAGTCCAACAATTACTCAATAAAAAATATAAAAATAAAAATGTAGGGATCCATGTGATGAGTCTAACTGATGGCAGCACAGCACAAATAAACGGCAATAAAAATTTCCATGCCGCCAGCACTGGAAAACTACCGGTTTTATACTATACCCAAAAACAGATCAATGCTAAAAAAATCAATCCTTATAAAAAATATCGATATACAGATGCCATTAATAAAATGTCACTATCTTATATGCGTGGTGGCGCGGGAATATTGCAATCCAAACGCTATGGTAATTATTACTCCATAGATACGATTATGAACTGGACCTGTAAGTATTCCGATAATCAAGGCGCCAACTTTTTAGGTTATTATGGTGCCAATAAATACGATCAAAAGATGAAAAATGAAATTAGTCGTATTATTGGGCGAAAATGGAGCCGTTTTAGTATCATTAATGCTAAAGAAAATAGTCAGTTGTTAAAAGCAATGTATTTTGAAGGAGGCAAAGTTTTAACTTATTTATCCCATACCACCTATGACCAACAACGTTTACCCAAATATCTACCCGTTCGCGTCGCTCATAAAATTGGTGATTTAGGCGGTTATGCTCATGACTGTGGGATTGTTTACACCAAAGAGCCTTATGTTATTAGCGTAATGACCCAAGGAACAGGTTATGAAGTCATCTCCAAAATTTCAAAAGACGTCTATCAAATAATGAAATAAAAAAAGGAACCAAAGAATACCAATTCGCTGAAAATCATAAAGCGAAAAGACGTATGCTTTGGTTCTTTTTATTTTGCTAAAAAACTCCCCAGTGCTACGCCAAGAAAACTTAACAAGAGGCCGCCACCATAAGAAAGAGCAAAATAGTAATAAAAAAGTTTTCGTTTTGTTTGATATAACGTTAACATTTCAAAGTTAAACGTTGAAAAAGTCGTATAGCCTCCCATCATTCCAGTTCCTAAAAATAAATAAAGAGCATTCCCTAAGTTCAAACCAGAAAATATGCCTAAAAGAAAAGCACCGGTTAAATTTATAATTTGAGTAGCCCAAGGATAAGGATGAGGCCGCTTTTCAAAAAAACGATTAATTGCAAAACGTGCCATTGCACCTAAAGCTGCACCAAAACCAACAAGTAATAGATTCATTTAAAATCCTCCTTGTTTGCTTTAGGTCGCCAAAATTTTTCTCCTAGATAAGCTGCAAAAAGGCCGCCACCAATCGATAAAATAAGATAAATAAATGCCAAAAAGATATTGGCTTCAAATAGTTTCACTGTCTCTAATGCAAAAGAAGAAAACGTGGTAAAAGCGCCAAAAAAACCGGTTCCAACCCCGAGAATGAGCCGCCCATTTACATCTTTATCTGCCATAATATGTTTAACCAGCCAACTAAATAAAAAACACCCTAATAAATTAGCAGCTAACGTCCCCAACGGAAAACCATTTACTACTGGTAAATTCACGCCTAGTAAATAGCGGGCATTACCACCAAAAAAGGCAAAAAAAGCTACAATCAAATAGTCCATTTCAACGCCTCCTTCTGTAAAAATTTCTTATCAAAAAAGTAGCACAAAAAAACCAAGAGTGAAAGGTACAACTCTTGGTTTTTAAATTTAATTATTTGGCACGCTTAATGTAAGTACCTTCAGCTGTATTGATTTCTAAACTTTCGCCAGCTTCAATGAAATCTGGAACGTTCACAACTAAACCTGTTTCCATTGTCGCAGGTTTACCAGAGCCCGTTACAGTCGCCCCTTTAATTGAAGGTTGTGTTTCAGTTACAACTAAAACGACTGTTGTTGGTAGTTGAACACCAATAACTTCTGAACCGAAGAATTGGATTTTCACTTCCATATTTTCTAGTAAATATTTCATTTCTTCTTCAATTGTTTCGACTGGAATTTCATATTGTTCATACGTTTCTAGATCCATGAAAAAGGCTGTATCATCCATTGTATATAAATATTGTACCGGTTTTGTATCAATGTGCGCTTTTTCAAATTTTTCATCTGGACGTAAAGTAGTATCATAAGTCGCGCCACTTCTCACATCACGAAGTTTCATACGCATTACTGTATTTCCTTTACCTGGTTTATGATGACTGGCATCTAAAACTTTAATCAATTTACCGTCTTGGACAAATGTCATTCCTGCCCGTAAGTCACTTGCTGCAATCATTGTTTAAATCCTTCTTTCTTGTTATAAAATTCTTTTTCATTGTAGCAAACAAGACGCGTTTATGCTAGTTTTAGCCAAAATTTATCCAACCCAACCTTATTTTCTAACATAGTTAGGATCATATTCATCTGTTTCAATGTAAATATAAGCTTTTTTATCAGGTAAACTATGGCGAATATCGCGTTCAATATCGTTTACCACCGTATAACTGTGCGCTTCATCTTCATCGACAATATCAATTTTAGCCGCAATCATAATTTCAGTTGGCCCTAAGTGGACCGTTTTAATATCAATCAACCGTTTTACTTCTTTGCGATTAAAAGCTTCTTTAATTTTTTTTAAATCACCAGCCGTTACACTTTCCCCTATAATTAAGCTATAAAACTCACGGGCTAAAAAGATGGCCGCAAACATTAGTAAAAGTCCAATTAATAATCCACTCAAGGCATCAAAAACCGCATTACCTGTCACCATCGTTAAAATCGTTCCAGCTAAAGCAAGTAATAAACCAATCACCGCACAAAAATCTTCGGTAAAAATAATTAAAATTTCACTGTGGCGACTTTCTCGTAAAAAACGAAACAGTGGGAGTTTCTCTGTATTTAGTTCTTTAATCTCTTTAAAAGCAATGCGTAATGAGCTACCTTCTACTACCATACCAAAAAGTAAAATTACAATTACAAGCCACTGATTACCAACTTCATGGGCGGGATGAAAAAGTTTTTCTAATGCTTCCATTACACCAAGCGCACCACCACCAAAAAAGAGCATGGTTGCTACAATCGTACTAAAAAAGTATTTGGCCCGACCTTCACCAAATTGATGCAACTCACTAATCGGTCTTGTCGACCGCTTATCACCGATTAACAAGAGTGCTTGATTACTACAATCCACCACACTATGAATACTTTCGTTTAACATAGCAGCACTACCACTCAACATATAGCCAATAAATTTACTAATGGCGACTAAAATATTGGCAACTAAAGCGGCGATAACAGCCATCATTCCATGATTTTTCTCTTCTGCCATTTTATCTCCTCTTTTCATCAAAATGAAATTTCTCCTTTTATTATAAAGAATCCCAGACACAAGGGAAAATGATAACGCCTTAAATCAAAATATTCTACAAATAAGAAGATTTTTTCTACAATAATGTTTAGGAAGTGAAGACAATGGAAACATTTACGAGTAGTTTTATTCTGCCTAAAACGGCCCAATTAGATTCCTCACAACAAAAAGTGATAGACGCAATTTTAAAGTTCAGTGCCGAAAATACGACGGCCAAAAAGACCGCCGTCTTTGTTTTAAGTGGCGACGCTGGTGCGGGTAAAAGTATTGTTTTAGCTAGTGCTTTTGAAAAATTGCAAACGTTAGCCCGTCAAAAAGATACTCCTTTTTCTGGCTTTGACAATAAATTATTAGTTAATCACAATGAGATGCTAAAAATTTATAAAGAACTGGCGACAAAAACAAGCCACCTTTATAAAAAAGATTTTATGAAACCAACTCCTTTTATTAACCGTTATAAAAAAAATCACCAACAAGCCGATATTGTGATGATTGATGAGGGTCATTTGTTATTAACTAAAGAGGATCCCTTTAATAATTTTAAACAACAAAATCAATTAGCTGAAATTATGCAGTTAGCTAAAGTGGTGATTTTTGTTTTTGATCCGCAGCAAGTGGTGAAACTCAAAAGTTACTGGCAAAATGATTGGCTAAAAGCGTTATTAACTGGTCACCCCACCGAATATTATCACTTGGATAAACAGTATCGTGTCCAAAATAAAGCGATAACCGCTTGGATTGATGCTTTTACAAAAGGGCAACTGTTAAAAAGACCCCAAACTGCCAATTTTGAGTTAGAATTTTTTGCCGATGGCTTACCAATGTATGAAAAAATACAGGAAAAAAATAAGGCTTTCGGACTATCCCGCCTGTTAGCCACCGCTGATTTTCCTTTTACCGTTTTAGATGGAAAGACGTGGTTTGTGACAGCTGGGCAATTAAAGTTGCCTTGGGATAAAATTAATTTTACCGATCGTCCTTGGGCAGAGCGCCCAGAAACCATTCAGGAAGTCGGCTCCATTTATACCATACAAGGATTTGATTTAAATTATGCTGGTGTTATTTTAGGTCCGAGCATTAAATACGATGAAAAAAAAGACAAAATCTATGTTGACAGTAGTCTTTACGAAGATCACGAAGCTTTTAAAAATAGAAATGATATTCCTATGCTAGCTAAAGCAAAAGATGCTATCGTCATGAACTCAGTTAATATTTTATTAAAACGGGGAAAATTTGGTCTGTATCTGTATGCTTCTGATCCGCTTTTAAGAAAACATTTATTGGAGTTAAATGATTAGCCTACCTTCTTATTTAATTCATGATTGCTTAAAATACATCTTTAAATATTTTATTAAAAAAAGAGATTGTAATAAAAACAGCTGCTACCACGCCAGATATAAAAAGAGGTTATGACAGAAGCTGCTTTTATCAACCGCTTATTCGGAAAAAAGGCAGTGTGACAAGACTTTTGTCACACTGCCTAAACTTTCCACTTATAAAATATCTACTAAATTTGCAATTTTTATCCGTTTAATCGCGCATTTGATTACTTTGCAATTCCGAGTAACGTCAAAATGATAATGAATAACGTTGGCAACATCTGATTAACGGTATTGAAGATCCAATGGACAATCAATGATCCCCAAATATTACGATAAACCATGTAGATAAGACCAAAGAAAAATCCTACTGCCATATATGGAATCGTTGCATAGATGTTACCGTTAAAATTAGCATAATGAATCAAACCAAATAAAACAGCTTGAACAAATAACATCACAATTCTCACCAAATTGTTAGGGGCTTTGCCAACTAATAGATAGCGGAATATGAGTTCTTCTGAAAAAGGCGCTATAAAAGAGGGAATCGCCGCTAAAAACAGCGCCACAAGTTGGACATTGCCACTAAAACTACTTTCTGATACTGCTGCATCAGAAGCGTCAGTTGAAATTTTTAATAAATTTTCCGGTATAGCCCCTCTGACAAATTGAATCAAGAGATGACTTGCAACCACTAAAACAACTGCCAACAATAAGTTTAACCACAAACGTTGGCGATACTGCGTCCACTGCTCTTTCAAATCTTTTTTGTAGAAAAAAATTAGAATTGAAAAAGCCACTAAATTAATGCCTACACTACCAATTAAAAGATATAACGGATTATCCTTAAAAAAAGAAATATGAATCAAATTATTTCCAATTAAAAGTTCCAACGGTATGATGAACAAAGCCCATAAATCTTTTTTTTGCCATTTTGTCGCCATTATTTTGCTCCTATCTCTTTATTTCAACTTATTAGACTTCAGTTTAGCAAAATTATAAATATTAGACAAAATAAAGCACATGATTATGCTATATCAATTCATAAGTTTGTTTTGCGCTACTCTTATTATCTAAAGATAACAAGTTAATCTGCTCTTAGTTTTGTTCAAATAGCCAAGCATCATAGGGATTTAATTGCATATTTTGAGAAACTGTTTGCGGTGCATTTTGATCATTTGCAATCACAAGCTGCCAATTTTTTTGCCAAACTTTTTTAGGCAATGTGAATTTGCGCACCTTTTGACTAATATTGGTGACAATTAAAAATTGTTTTTTCCCTGTTCTCAGGTAAGCAAAGATATCAGGATCTTTTGCCGCCAATAAAGTAAACGTACCCGTTATAAAAGTCTGTTCTTTTTTGCGTAGTGCAATCAACTGTCGATAAAAATTTAAAACCGATTCAGGATCTTTATCTTCAGTAGCGACATTTATCTTTTCATAATTAGGGTTCACTTTAAGCCAAGGGCGCCCCGTGGTAAAACCACTATTTTTTTTAGTATCCCACTGCATCGGTGTACGTGCATGATCTCTTGTCCAAGCGGTAGCAAGTTTTAGTGCTTCGTCCTCACTTTTTTCAGCTAATAAGCGTTTATAATAAGACAACGTATCTTTGGCATTAATCTCACTAATAGCTTTAAAAGGATAATTGGTCATGCCAAGCTCTTGTCCCTGATAAATAAAGGGCGTTCCCCGTAAAAATAAATACATTAACGCTAGTGCTTTAGCAGACTTACTCGTTTCATTTCCTAAAATAGAATTAAAACGAGGATTATCGTGATTTTCAATATAAAGCGCATTCCAGCCTTTTGGTCCTAAATCTTTTTGCCAACGAGCGATAACCTTTTTAAAGCCTAGTAAGTTAATCCGCTCTTTCCCAGGTTTTCCCATCCGCACATTATGTTCAAGTTCAAAAATCATATCCAAATAGCCGTCTTTATCCGTCCAATTCACTGCTTTTTTACTAGAAACACCGCTAGCTTCACCAACAGTCATGACATCATATTCATTAAAAATTTGTTGTAAATCTTTCATGTAATCGTCAATTCCTGCAACATTCATAAATGGTGCCCACGGATTCATTTTGATTTGAAAATCCCAAGGTTCTTTTTGAATATGACTAATCGCATCTAAACGAAAGCCGTCAATTCCCATATCAAGCCAAAAACGAATCATTTGATAAATTTCATTTCTAACAGCTTCATTTTTCCAATTTAAATCTGGTTGTTCTGGGGCAAAAACATGAAAATAAGCCTGTGAACTTTTTTCATCAAAGGTCCAAGTAGATCCTCCAAAAAAACTTTGCCAATTATTTGGTAATTTAGTTTCTGTTGCCTCTTGCCAGTGATAATAATTGCGATAAGGATTATCTTTGCCTTTTTTAGCTTCAACAAACCACGGGTGTTGATCACTGGTATGATTTACCACTAAATCCAAAATAAGTTTTAAACCGATTTGATGCGTCGCCTGTAAAAGCGTCTTAAAATCGGCCATATTGCCAAACTCAGCTGCAATATCTTGGTAATCTGAAATATCATAACCATTATCAACGTTAGGGGATTTATACATTGGATTGAGCCAAATAAAATCGACACCCAACTCTTTTAAATAAGGTAATTTTTCAATAATTCCTTTAATATCCCCAATCCCATCGCCATTACTATCAAAAAAGCTACGGGGATAGATTTGATAACCGACTGCATTTTGCCACCAACTCGTCATAATTTTTCAACTTCCACAACAAAAGCATCCCAGGGAGCTAAAGTAAGATTTTTCAAATCTTGCGGTAAGATGCCATTAGTAATAATGATCTCTTTTATCAATCCATCGTAATCAAATTTATTTTCATTGCCAGAAAAATTTGTTACCACTAACCAAGTCTTGCCTTCATAATGGCGTTTATAAGCAAAAACTTCAGGGGCCGTTTCAATTAATTGAAAATCTCCCCAAACAACGATTGGATTATTTTTGCGCAATTGAATTAACTTTTGATACGTATAAAATAGCGAATCTTTATCCGCTAAGGCTTGGGCTACATTTATCTTTTGATAATTTTCATTGACAAAAAGCCAAGGAGTACCGGTGGTAAAGCCAGCATTTTCACTGTCATCCCATTGCATCGGCGTACGAGCATTATCCCGACCTTTGACATTAATCGATTGAATAATTTCTTTAGGGTCATAGCCTTTTGCGAGGCGTTCATGATACATATTGATACTTTCAATATCATCCACTTCTTCAATTGCAGTCACCAATCGATTGGTCATGCCAATCTCTTCTCCTTGATAAATATAAGGTGTTCCCTTTAAAAGATGTAATAAAATAGCAAATAATTTGCCACTTTTCACACGATAATTTTTTTCATCGCCCCATCGGGAAATAATCCGTGGCAAGTCATGGTTATTCCAAAATAGTGAGTTCCAACCCTCATTACCTAATTCTGTTTGCCACTTTTCAAAAACCGCTTTTAATTCGGCAACTACCAATGGGCGTAAATCCCATTTACTTTTTTGAGGTTGTTCATCTAAACCAACGTGTTCAAATTGAAAAACCATACTCAATTCATTACGTTTAGGATTAGAATATAATTTGGCAATTTCAGGTGTCGCGCCCCACGTTTCACCGACCGTCAAAAGATCGTGTTTAAAAAATGTCGCTTGATTCATTTCTTGTAAATAATCGTGCAATTTCGGCCCATTTCCCGTAATCATTTCCATGGGAACTTTACCAATCAAATCGATAACATCCATCCGGAAACCGCCAATTCCTTTAGCAATCCAAAAGTTCATCATGTCATAAACGGATTGTCGAACTTGTTCATTGGCCCAATTTAAATCCGGTTGTTTTTTTGAAAATAGATGTAAATAATACTGTCCGCTAGCTTCATCAAACTCCCAAGCACTGCCAGAAAACGTCGATGGCAATTCATTCGGTGCACTACCGTCAGATTTTGGATCTGCCCAAATGTAATAATCGCGATATAAATTGTCACGTCCTTTTTTAGCCTCAACAAACCATTGATGTTCATCAGATGTGTGATTAACGACTAAATCCATGATAATTTTAATATTGCGCTGATTGGCCGCTGCAATCAGGTGATCCATATCTGCCATCGTACCGAATTCAGTCATGATTTTTTCATAATCTGAAATATCATACCCGTTATCATCATTTGGAGAAGCATAAACCGGTGATAACCAAATTGCACCAATTCCCAACTCTTTTAAATAATCTAGTTTTTCAATAATACCACCAAGATCGCCAATTCCATCGCCATTACTATCTTTAAAACTGCGAGGATAAATTTGATACACTACTACTTCTTGCCACCAGTGTTTTTCCATTTCTTTCACCCTTTTTCTACGCTTTGGTTATAACAAAACCTTTTGGCGCAATCGTTATCTGCCCAGCTGTTTCTTCAAAACCATGCCCTAAAAGAATCGTTCCGTTTTTCTCAAATACATTTTTAGTTGTTCCTAAGTTAAAATGACCACAAATTATTTCATCATCTAATTTACGGCTTAAGACGATTTGTTCATTTGCTAAATTAACTGTTTCCCAAATCATTTTTCCATCGGCTAAAACGGCCGCATGCTCCCGCCGGAAACTAACCAATTTTTTAAAGAAATCGAACATATCGCGATCTTGTTCTTCTTTTTGCCACACCATACAT
Source organism: Enterococcus sp. DIV0755b (assembly GCF_051713765.1). Classification (NCBI taxonomy): domain Bacteria; kingdom Bacillati; phylum Bacillota; class Bacilli; order Lactobacillales; family Enterococcaceae; genus Enterococcus; species Enterococcus sp. DIV0755b. The sequence goes on from NZ_JBIOQN010000001.1 coordinate 2,741,078, forward strand.
TTACGACAATCAGGGTCCATCTCACCTGTCATAGCAAACTCATCACCATAGTAAATACAAGGTGACCCTGGCTGTAGATACGTAAAGGCTTCAACTTGTTTCATTAAATCTTTATCTTCGTTAGCTTCAGTTAGAATCCGGGGAGTATCATGAGAATCTAAAACATTAAATTGCATCGCATTTGTTTGTTCCCGATACATCATTAAATGGCGGTTAATTTCTGAGATCATTTTTTCTAAACTGATTTCTTTTTTAACAAATGCGCCTACGATTGCATCAGTATAAGCATAATTCATTACCGCCGTGAACTCATCCCCATTTAACCAGCTTTGGGCTGAATGCCAAATTTCCCCTAAAATATAAAAGTCATCTTTTATCGCGTCACAAACTTCACGAAATTCTTTCCAAAAAGTATGATCTACTTCATTGGCAACGTCCAAGCGCCACGCATCAATATCAAATTCTTCAATCCAATAAGCCGCAATACTCAATAAATATTCCTTGACCTCAGGATTAGCTGTATTGAGTTTTGGCATATGAGGAGTAAACGCAAAAACATCATAGGTAATATCCGTTGCATTTTCAAAATCTTTTCCTTCTGTATAACTAACTGGAAATGAATTGACGTGAAACCAATCCGCATATTTTGAGTCCGCGCCATTTTTAATGACATCTTGCCATTGGGGTGAAGTATCCCCCATATGATTAAAAACAGCATCCAACATGACTTTAATTCCGCGTTTGTGACATTCGTCTACGAGCTTTTTGAATAACGCCTTGTCCCCAAAATCAGGATCAATTTCAAAATAATCAATCGTATCGTATTTATGATTGGAATAGGCTTTAAAAATTGGGCAAAAGTACAGACCGTTAATTCCCAGCTCAGTAAAATGATCGAGATGATCTAAGACACCTTGTAAATCACCACCAAAAAAATCTTGACGATCAGGTGCTTTACTCCCCCATGGAAATGTACCTTTGGGATCGTTTGTTTTATCGCCATTTGCAAAACGCTCTGGAAAAATTTGATACCAAACTGTATTTTTCACCCAAGCCGGCGCTTTAAAACGATCGATTTCATGAAAATAAGGCATTCTAAAATAATTATTGGGCATTTCTAAATATTGTTGCTCAAAAGGAAAACATCCATGATCGCCATAAAATACTTCTGTGCTATCTTCACCTACTACCCGAAAAGCATAGGCCATTCGTTTAAAAGGCTCACTCGTTGCCACTACCCAGTAATCATGAACAGCCGTGCTCAGATACTTTTCCATTTTTAAAGGATGTTGGTACCACTTCTCTTCTGCTAATGTATAAGTATCACCATGAATTAATTCTACATTTGCGACATCATTTTTCGCCGTTTTTAAACGAATATGCATGATATCTTTTTGATAAAGATAGGCAAACTCACTATCTGGACGGTGGGCAATTGCTGCTGTATTCATTTCATCACACCTTTTCTTTTTTATTGTTACGCTTTCTTTATTTGCTGTCATTTCAATCTCATTATGGCATAAAAGAAAATGCTTTTCAACGAAACTACGCAATCGATTGCAGACATATCTTTTTATAAAAAATAAGAAAAAACAGTAAAAACGCTTGGATAATTTGATAAAAATGTTTTATAAGTTCCGAAATCGAATAAAAGTTATCAATACTATAGCAACCGATTGCTCAAATTATTATTCTTTCCCCTAACTAAAATTTATTTGTTATCAAAAAATTCTAAAATCTAAAAAAAAATGAAGAAAAACACTTATTTACCATTCAATCCTATTCTAATAACAATTTCCGATCTAAAAATAACTTAAACTAGAAATATTTTTCTGTTTTCCTACAGCTAAAATTTAATAATTGTAGAAATAAGTGTAAAATATGGAACTAGAAATAAAGGATATTCCCCGATAACCTTAATTTTCCATTAGGCGGAAACTTTCTCCCCATTGTTTCCGCCTCAATTTTTTGTTTGTCCTTTAGCCGTATCCTATAGTCGATTCTTATACGAAATTTTCTTATTACTCGAGCCTTTTTAAGGCTTTTTTTTGTCAAAAGAATCATTGCAAAATTGTAAGTCTAACGCAAGTTAAAACAATGGCACCTTTTTTAAAATAGCTTTAAGATAAGAGTATAAAGGAACTAGGATGGTGAAACACGTGAAAAAACTATTAATTGGCTTAGTAGTAATCGTTGCTGCAGCCTTTGGATTATTTAAATTTATTGAAAATACTGAAATGGGTGGAGACACTTATTACGTCCAGATTACAACCGATGGCAAACAAGTAACGTTAAAAGATGATAGCGGTCAAGAATATTTGGATTATGAATATCAACTCACCGGCTACGATGATAAAGGTAACAGCAAAGAATTATCATTTAGAGCCAATAAAGAACGTCCCTTACGAAAAAATGCCTACTTAAAAGTGACCTATAATTCTAAAAAAGAAGAAGTCACCCAGTGGGAAGAAGTTAACGAGAAGACAGTGCCACCAAAAGCACTAACACAACTAAAATAAGCACTAAAAACAGCCACTATATTAAGCCTTGAAGTGAGCAAAATTAGACTGAAAATCTAATTTTGCTCACTTCGGCGCGTAGTGGCTGTTTTTTTAGATAAAGTTTTTGAAAATAAAAACACCATTTTAAAAACTTCATTTTATTCTTTAATAGTTAAATAACTTACCTGTAATTTTGCTTATTTTACTTGATACTTAGTTAAACAGTTTCTAATCGCCTAAATTAAAGCGTAACTTCATTTGAGGTGCTCCTAACATTACCATTTGCCCTAATAACTTTGTAGTCATTTCTTTAGCTACTTTAGCATATTCCTCATTTACTGAAGCCAAATAATGGGAAAGATCAGTTTGACTTGCTGCCGCTTGATCACTTTGACGTTGAATTTGTCGAAAAGCAGCGACACTTGCTTGAACATAGTCATCTCTGACATCGGAATACAAATTATAATTCGTATCCCCTAAAACCGCGATAAGTCCACTTAACCAGTACATGTTATCCAAGCCAAATTCTTCGCTGACTTCTTTATAAAAAGTAGGAGTATCTGTAACATTGGTATAAAACGGCACTACTGTATTAAAAGTATTAGGACCAAAGGCGAGCCAGTGGATTCCTGCAATTTCTTTTGCAACATCATTGCGTAATTGCAAAATATGAACTTCTTGATTACGATTAATTCCTACTGGACGTAGCTGACGTTTTTGTGCATCAGTACCATCACCATAACAGTCATACACCGTTTCTTCATAATGAGAACTAAGCGCCCATTTCACATCTTCAATGCTGATTAGACGATTTGCTTTACAAATGAACGGTAAATTTTGATCAAAAGGCGATTGTTCTACCTCAGGGGTAAAGAAACGTTGAATATACCAAGCACGAGGATTATTGTATTGGTTATCTTTAACTGTTGCGCTACCAAATATATGCCGTAAATTGTAACCATCATAGTCCGGATTCAAATGATTTTCCTCAATCAATTCTTTTAAATCTGATGAGCACATTGTATCTGGGGCCTCAAAATCAAAATCGGTAATATTCATACGATTTGGTGCAACTACATAAGCATCATCTGGAATACGCACAGCTGCCCAATGATGGCCTCCAATTGTTTCAAGCCACCAAATTTCTTCATTATCAGAAAAAGCTATGCCATTGGGTTCATAAGTACCAAGCTCTTCCAGCAGTGCCCCAAGACGTTCTACCCCTTCTTTTGCACTTTTAATGTAAGGTAAGACAACTGTTAACATGTCCTCTTCACCAATCCCACCTTCAACATAGGGATCAATGCCTAAAATACGGGAATTACTAGTAATCGTTTCTGTAGCAGACATCGCCACATTGGCACTATTAATACCTGACTCACCCCAAATACCAATTTTAGGCGAAACATCAGGTGTCGCCGTATAGCGCAAAGGATTCTCTGGTAATTTTATTTCTACACCACTGATGACAGCCTTATAATCTTGTTTTTGCTCTGACGGGTTGACTACGATAAAATTTTTCGGATTTAATGGCGCTTCACCATCTTCGTTACGTGCAATCATCGTAGAGCCATCAATGGAAGCTTTTTTCCCTACTAAAATCGTCGTACATTCACTGTGCTTATTCATTTCATTCATCCCTTCTTTGTTTACTTACATTTCATTTCTATTTAAAGAGTAGACCTTCTCTTCAATTTTGTGAAATAAAAACCATTGTTCTGATGAAAAGCAATTTTTACCAACATTTTACAAATAAAGCTATAATAGAAAAAAAGGAGGAATGTGAGATGTCCGTACTTGTTCCCACTAATATGAATGAAGTTGCTGAAAAATTAACTGAAGATAAAAATAGAGGAATTGAAACTACTGAAGAAATCGTTATTAAACAAGCCGTTTTAGACAACGCTCAAGATATATTAAACGGCGCTTTAGAAGGTCCTTATTGGAAAGTAAAATGGCGCAAAGAAGATGAAAGTTTAGTTATCTACGATATCATGAACCAAGAAGTTGGCACTGTTAGCGCAGCTGAAAACTCTTTTAGTAAAAATTTTAAAGATAATCCTGCAGCTGTTATTCGTAGTTTAGATGACCAAATTCAAAAAATCGTGAAAAACGCCTAACAAAGCTATTGAACAGTTTGCTTCATTTTACGAGTATCAAGCTAATATTTAAAGAAGATTTATTATTGATGTCATCTATTTCTTCTTTACACTAGTTCTACTAAAAAAGCGGTGTGACAAGATTCCTGTCACACCGTCTTTTATTTTTGCCACACCAGAATACTCGCATCGTCACTTTGCTTAAAACGCGGATAAGTTAGTAATTGATCATCTTCTCTTTCTAGCTGGCGAAGATGATCGCAAGCAGAAACAAGCATACTATAATCTTTAAATTGACCTAATTGATGTGGGGTACACTCGCTAAACGTATCCACTAGCCGATAAAAACCATCGCTTGTAATGACAATTTTTTCTACCTGGACAAGGGGTAGTTTTTTTTGTGATAAACGTGCAATCCCAATTGGTGATGGATCTAAAATAGCATAACCATTCGGTGTATTTTTCATCTGACGATTTTTAATTAAATCTTCTTTGACTGCTTCTTTTGCCACGTCAATTACTTCACCTTTTTTTAAGAGCTGATGAAAAGTCGTCACAATTCGTTGATCATTTTGTGGCACTGTTCGGTCATAAAATGTACGCATCTGTTGGATCAAGAAAGCAGTTATTGGTGAATCACCTAACCAGCTAAATTCCATCTCATCGCCGATTTTACGATAACAGCTAAAAGTAGCACTCGGCCATAAGTCTGGAGTTAATCTGCCTAACTCTTTGCGGTATTTCTGAGCAAATTTAGTCACTGCTTGCATTAACGCCCGATTCGTCGCCATTTTTTCATTAGCAAGAAGTGTAATCAACTGACTACCAATAAAATGACTAAAAACTTGTGCATCACTATTCCCTACTAAATAATTTTCCCCTAGGCCACTAGCACCATCTAAGATAAAACCAAATGTATCATTACCATAGACAAAATCTTCATTTTGATTATTCCCACGATCAGTATAAAAGAAAACAGCCATTTTATTCTTCCCTTCAAAATCAGTTTAAAACCCTGCTTTACGTATTTTCTTATAGTAGCACAAGAAAATTAAAATACCAACATCGTGAAATAGAGAAAAGGTGCCACAATTTTAAAAGTAAAATTCTATCCCAACAAATTTATCTACTGTATGATGGAATTATGTTCTTATATGCCCTTTTTATAATTCTTTTCCTAGAACGAATTGAGTGTAACTCAACTTTTTAACTATCTAATTTAATTTCATAATTATCTATTTAAAACTACGGAGGAAACAAAATGAAAAAACAAGTTCACTTAACCAGCGGTGGTGAAGCGACCATTTACCTACCTCTGACTAAAATGGCGCCCCGCTATATTCTTTATTTTCATGGCGGTGGTTTAGTTTACGGCAGTAAGGCTGATTTATCTGAAAATCTGCTTCGTACTTTTTTAGAACGCGGGTACACAGTAATCAGTTTTGATTACTTATTGGCACCAAATAGTAGCTTATCAGAAATTTTTGCTCAATTAAAACAGACTTGGTATGAAATAGAAAATACGATTATTCAAGGCGCACCTTTTAGCTTTTGCGGTCGTTCTGCTGGTAGTTACCTGATGCTTTTATTGACGAAATGCTTACAAAAAGAAACACAAACGCTTCCACAGCAATTAATCAATTTTTATGGTTATTATGATTTAAAATTTATTACGCTTCCCCGTAAGCTAACCTCAAAAGGAATAACCGAAGAAATGATTCAAGGTATCAATCAAAAAACACCCATTTTCGACGATTCTTTTATGCAGCGCTATCTGCTTTATTTATACGGTGTCTCTCATCAACTATTAACGCAATTTTATGGTATTACACCAGCCAATCAGAAAGAATTTGAATTAACGCTAAATGATTTAACTACTTTACCTCCTGTATTCAGTACCGCCAGTACGAGTGATAATGAAGTGCCGTTTCAATACAGTAAAACACTAGCCCGAAAAAATAGCGCTGGAAAATTTCTGCCAGTTTATTATTTACCACATGATTTCCTAAAAGAAGCTGATCCTGCAGTTACAACCGTTTTAAAAGCATTAACAGAGTGGCTAGACTAAGAAAAATGGCTCTTAATTTAGTAATCTCCGTATGTTTGGTATACTAAGATTGGTACTTATTGCAACAGTTACTGTTGACACTTTTGTTGGAGGGTTTACTTATGAATATCAAAAAAATCCAACTAGGACTTTTAACCTTTGGACTTTTTGTATTAGCGTTTAACTTTTTTGAATTGGTAACAAAGGCGCGGTCAGATTCACCGGTAGTCTTTGTTGAATGTATCGCTGGTATCATTTTAATTTACTTGCCGCAATTATGCCGCAAGTTCTTACGAATTGAAATTCCAGATATGATTATTATTTTTTATTGGTTCTTTTTATTAATTTCGGTCTTTTTAGGAACTTGTCTGCATTTAATTGCCTACATCAGTTGGTGGGATAAATTACTTCACAGCATTAGCCCCATGGTTTTAACTGCTTTGGGATATGGGATTGCAATACTCGCTTTAAAAAAAGCCCAAAGTAAAGCTGTCTCGCCTTGGCTCTTTTTGCTTTTCGGCTTTGCATTTGCTGGTGTTTGTGGTGTCTTTTGGGAATTTTGGGAATTCTTATGTGATACAATTGGGGATATGAATTTACAACGTTACCGTGCTGGTGGTGTTGATTTAATTGGTCGCGCGGCTTTGATGGATACTATGGGGGATTTATTAACTAATACTATTGGTGCAATTCTGATGGGAATTTTTGCTTTTACCCAAAGCAAAGGGGACGCAAGCTATTTTGAAAAATATCGCATTACCATTATTCCTAAAAATAAATAGCTAGCACACAAAATAATTTTAACGTTACTTTTTTGGATTACCATTTTAGATAAAAAATACGCAAGCATCGATTGGTCATTTCTTACAAACAGACCTTTTAAACGCTTGCGTATTTTTAATTTAGACATTTAATGATTCCTTCATTGTTCCAATTTTTGCCAATGCCAAAAGACCACAGTCTAGAATTTCTACCGTTGCAGTTCGTTCAAAGATATTAACAACTCTCACTGTTTTCCGCTCATCATAACCAATAACGTTTGCTTCATATACTGCATTAATACATATTTCTTCTTTTTTCAAAGAAATCACCTCAACCTCTCTTTTGAAAGGTTATAACATGTAAAATAACAGTTGTAAACGAAATTCACTGATTATTCAAACAATTTTTACATTGCGTTAACATTCGAATTTTGACCACGTTATTTACTACTTAATTGCTAGAAAAATTATTTGGTACGTTTAAACTCATTTCAAGCTTACATTATAGCTCTTCTAAAATATGAGCGACACCATCTTCATCATTTGATTTGGTAATTCTATCAGCTACTTTTTTTACTTCTAGAGGAGCATTATTCATCGCTACTCCCACTCCAGCTGCTACAAGCATGGGAATGTCATTATAGTTATCACCAAATGTCATAATTTCTTTAGTGGTAATATTATAATATTGCGCAATGGCTTGTAAGGCACTTTCCTTTGAAACGGTGCGATGGGTCACTTCTAAATAATTATCTTTAGATAAATAAAGTGCGCTTGTAGTAACTTCTTGAGCTAAGAAATCTTTTGCAGCTGTAATCTCAGCCACAGCACCAATAAGCAATAGTTTGTGTACCGGTCGTGTATCAATTAGTAGATCTAAATCTTTCACAATAGGTGTTATTTGGGTAATTTCACTTTCTAATTTTACATATTGGTTCATCCGATCAACATACCACTCATTTGCGCTATACAAATTCACAGCAATAGTAGGAAATTGAACTTTTAAAGCAGCTAATATTTTTTTGACGTCTTCTTTTTCTACTGGCTGACTATAAATTATTTGATCTTGTCTAATCACTAATGCACCATTAAAAGCTGCTAGCGGCGAATTTGTGACCGCTAATTTTTGACTAATTTGCTTCATTCCTTCAGGTGAACGAGCAGAAGCTAACACAAATGGAATATTTTTTTCTGCTATTTTTCTAATGGCTTCTTTTAATCTTTGACTAATTTGGTGGTGAGAATTTAAAATCGTGCCATCCACATCACTTACTACAACTTTTACTGCTACCATCTTTTGACCCCTTTTCAAAAAATACTTGTTATTTCATTATAACGTTAAAACGTTATTTTGACCCTCTCTATTTTGTGATTGATACTTCTTTTCAATTAAGTTCCATCATTAGAATTTTTTCCATTCCTCCTTTACAATAAAAAGTTGAATGATAAAAAAATATAAGGAGAGTTTTATGACATTACTACGTCTATCAGATGTGCAATATGAAATAGCCGGAAAAAAAATCATCCAAAATATTTCTTTTGCACTAACAAATGGCGACTTTTTAACCTTAACCGGTCCTTCTGGCGGAGGTAAAAGCACACTACTCAAGTTAATTGCAACCTTATTAACCCCCACTGCTGGAAAAATTTATTTTAAAGATAAGCAACAATCTGACTATGAAATTGTGAAATATCGCCAACAAGTATCTTATTGCTTTCAACAACCTAGTCTGTTTGGGGCAACTGTTTTTGACAACTTGTGTTTTCCCTATACGGTGCGCAATCAAAATTTTGATGATAAACGTGCAGCAGAATTATTGGAGCTAGTAGCTTTACCAACTAGCTATCTTAATAAAAAGATTACTGAGCTTTCTGGTGGTGAAAAACAGCGGGTAGCGTTAATTCGGAATTTGATGTTTTTACCTGAAATCTTATTATTAGATGAAGTAACGACTGGTTTAGACGAAAAAAGCAAAAATATTGTACACGATTTAATTGGGGCTGTTCAAAAAGAAAATGTCACCATTATTCAAGTTACCCACGATCCTGAAGAAATCCAAAACGCAAGCAAAATTTTGTGGCTAGAAAAAGGGGGTATCATTGATGAACCAATTAGCCGTCAATAATCAATCACTTATTTTAGCATTTATTTTAGTTTTAGTGGCCGTAGCGATTAGTTACAAAGAAAAACTAGGCTTAAGTCGCGATATATTCTACAGTATTTTACGTGCAGTGGTGCAACTATTTATTGTAGGTTATCTTTTAAAATATTTATTCCAAGTCAACAATTTTTGGCTCACCACTTGTATGAGCTTTTTCATTGTTTTAAATGCTGCTTGGAATGCCCACAAGCGTAATCCTAGCCCACATAAGCACTATTTAGATTCATTGTTGGCAATTTTCATCAGCACTTATCTTACGATGGGCGTTTTAATTGCCGCTGGTGCGATTAAATTTATTCCTTCGCAAATTATTCCTATTAGCGGTATGATTGCTAGTAACGCGATGATAGCAATTGGATTATGCTACCGTAATTTGTATACAAAATTTCACGACCAAAGACAACAAGTGCTTGAAAAATTAGCGCTAGGTGCTCCAGTTAAATTGGCCTCTTTACCTATTTTACAAGAAAGTATTAAAACAGCGATGCAACCAACCATTGATTCTGCCAAAACCGTTGGCTTAGTTAGTTTACCCGGCATGATGTCAGGTTTGATTTTTGCTGGTGTGGATCCGGTTCATGCCATTAAATATCAGATTATGGTAACTTTTATGCTTCTTTCAACTACGAGTTTAGGTGCCATTATTGCTGGTTACAAAGCTTATAAAAATTATTTCAATCACTATTTACAACTGCGCTAAAATTTTTAACTAAAATTTTTAACTAAAATTTTTAATTACAATTAGGAGGAAAAAAGATGAAGATTGCGTTTTTTGGTGCCGGACAAATCGGCAGTGCATTAATTAAAGGAATGCTTTATGACAAACAAATCCCAGCTGAAAATATTTATGTCAAAGGTGGGCATAGCCAAACAGCTGCGAATTTACAAAAAGAACTAGGTTTTCAACTTCTCACAGACTTAAATGATTTAAGCGGGATGGATCTCATTATCATCGCCACAAACAACAGTAGTGTGTTACCTATTTTAAAATCACTACCGCAACCAGTATTGGCTAAAAAAGTGCCGATTGTTTCTGTAGCAGGTGGCATAAATCTCTTTGCCATGATGGAAGAAGTCGGTCAAGAGTATCCAATTGCCCATGCAATTCCAAACACACCGGTTCAAGTAGGAGCTGGCGTATTAGGCATTAGCTTTGCAAAAGATATTGATTCTAAAGTAAAAGCGTTTATTTTAGACAGTTTAACTCCTCTTGGGGCAGTTTATGAAGTACCGGAAGATAGTTTAGAAATCGTCGGCTCCATTGCAGGTTGCACACCAGCTTTTATTGCTATATTAATTGAAAGTTTGGGTGATGCTGGGGTATTACATGGCTTAAAACGTGATTTAGCTTATGAATTAGTAGAACAAATGTTAAAAGGTACCGCAACATTAGCATTAGAAAGTAAAATGCATCCGGCCGTTTTAAAAGATGGCGTTACTTCTCCTGGCGGCTCAACTATTCGAGGTGTAGCAGCGTTAGAGGCTAATAATTTTCGTCACGCATTAATGGCTGCCATTGATGCCACAATGTCAGAATAGTGTCAGAAATTAGTAAAAATTTGCTCATTTAAGCCGCGAGCGTTGACTTTTAGCATACCTGTGCTAGAATCACTCTTAAGCAAATAAAGTATTCGCTGCTACCGGGCAGCTTAAAGAGGAAATCATTCCGTTAGGTCTTTGTAGGAATGATGCCCTCTTTTTTTATTTGCCATAATTTGAGGAGGTAGATAAAAATGATGGCATGGCTTTATTTAGGTTTGGCAGGTATTTTAGAAGTTTTTTGGTCCACGATGATGAAAGCAAGCGCAGGGTTTGCTAAGCTAGACTACTCCATTTATACCATTTTGGGTATGATTGCAAGTTTTCTATTTTTATCAAAAGCAATAAAAGTACTCCCCATGAGTTTGTCTTATCCAATTTGGACTGGCATTGGAGCAGTCGGTTCAATTATTGTGGGTGTGGTCTTTTTTCACGATAAATTAGCACCTTTAACTTGGGTTTTTGTTGCTTTGTTATTAGTGGGTATTATTGGTATCAAAGTTACAAGTGGTCATTAAAATAAAAAAGACATGAAAAAGTAAGTAGTATTAACGAATACCCAAAAGTTAGACCAAAAAAACTAACTTTTAGGGGTCACTTTAATGCGGTAATAATCATGAAATAAGCGCTAAAGTCTCAATCTCAGTTTATGCCTATTTGATTGAACTTATAAGCAGCATTTCCGCATTACTGACCATAAAAATTGATTAATAAAAGCCACTTCCATTAATTTGGAAGTGGCTTTTGCTTTTGATTGGGATAGCAGGGTTCGAACCTGCAATTGCTTGATTCAGAGTCAAGTGCCTTACCAGTTTGGCTATATCCCACTAAGACAACATAAAAAGAATAACGCCAAATTTTTTTCTTTTCAATTATTTTGTCTTAAAACTGTAAGCTATTTTTTAGAAGCATTTGTTTTATTAGGCGTCTGCTCCGTCATACTTCCGTGAACAAAAGGATGTTTTTTCAAGTGACGTTCTCGTTCTTTAAGACGGGATTGCTGCATTTCTAAGCGTTTAATTTCTTGATGTAAATGTACTTTTTCACTCGGAGAAGCATTTTCCAGTGCAGTTTGGCGCATGGTAATTTCTTGATCTACTTTTTTTAGCCATTCTTTCATCAAATCTTGCCATTGTTGACTCTCTTTTTCCTTTGGTTCGTTAAAAGAATCTCGTAATAAGTGGGAATAGCGCTTCATGGTATTGCCCCAAATTTGATTACGATCAGCAAAATAATCCGCTTGTTCTCTTTTATCTAACGTATCTACAAAACGTTCTTCTTTTTGATCAACCATATTTTGTAAAAACGCTAAAATCGGCAATGCTAAGTAGATAATGAGGGCAATGTGAACTTGAAATAATCCAATGACTAAAATTATAATTCGAGCGATAAAACTTAACATATCTTGTCGATTCAATTCATCCACACGGCGCTTTTGCAAAGCTTGCTCAGAAATCGACTGCTTAGTTAAAGCGGTAATCAACCGACGCATCAACATTGTCACAATTAATGTTAGGACACCGTAGATTAAAACCGTCTGCTTTGTTGTATCTTCAATTAAAATTCTCGTTGCCGCAGGTACCAAAGATAAAGCAAACAGAAGAAACAAATAGACGACTAAACTTTTATTTCTCACTTGTTCAATGCGGTTAAATGCATAAGCAGTTTGAAACCAGAGATTGGCGACAAAGCAAAAGCTGATAAAATAAATTCCGACAGCACTGAATAACGTTTGCCACACAAGCTCACCATTGGTTGCATACTTAATCGGGAGTTCTAAGACCATAATGGTTAAAATAATAGCAATAATAGCATCGCCAAAAACTACCACCCGTTCTTTCATATTACTCATCTAATTTTCCCTCCAATTGAAGCGCCAGTTTATTTAAAATTTGATGTAGCTGTTCTTTTTCTGTTAACGATAAAGTAGCAAATAATTCTTCACCTAATTGTTTCCGTTCATCTTGCATAGAAGAAATGTAGCTTTTTCCTGAATCTGTCAAAAAATAATTTGTGATGCGGCGATCATCTGTATTTTGCTTTTTGGACAAATAGCCTTTTTGATTCAATTTTTTTAATAACTCGCTTAATGAAGCTGGTCTGATATTCATCCGCTGGGCTAGTTCTTTTTGAGAAGATCCTTCTTGGCGCGCTAAAATACGGAGTAAACGATTTTGACCAAAGGAAAATTCTTCCTCGCTTGTTTTGCGTTTAGTATGGCGGCGTAATAAATGATTAAAATGTTGAAATTCTTCAAATAGTGCTTCTTCTTTCATGAAAACACATCCTTTATTTCCTTAAGTTTACGCAAAGATTTTTCATTCGTCAAATAGTTAGGTGCCTATCTATTTACATTTTCAAAAAACGGTAGTATAATAATTAGGTACCTAACTAATAAATGGAGGGGATTTAATGGCGCGAATGCGTTTTGACTTTGATCAAACAAAAAAACCTGAATTGACACTTCCTTTTATCCGTCGTATCCTTAATTATTTTAAGCCACATACATTAAAATTGGTTTTGGTAATTCTTTTAATTCTTGCTACTTCAGCTTTGGGACTAGTACCTTCACTTCTATTACAAAAAATTGTCGATAAGGCATTGCCCCAACATGATTTGACACAATTAAGTATTTTAATTGGACTTTCTATTTCTGCTACAATTTTATTAAACTTACTACAAGTTGCCCAAGGCTATCTTAGTACTTGGATTGCCAAAAATATAACATTGGAAATGAAGAACAATTTATACCGCCATTTAACTTTTTTACCACAAAGTTTCTTTACTACGGTTAAAGAAGGAGAAATTTTGACTCGTTTAACCAGCGATGTCGACGGCATTCAACAAGTTTTTCAGACTACTTTCATCAATGCATTAAGCAGTATCTTTATTTTAGCGACAACACTTTTTGCGTTATTTTCCATGAGTCCAATTTTAGCAGCCGTTGCCTTAGTGACTGTACCACTATTCATTTTACCTACCCGTAAAGTCGGCAAAAAAAGATGGCAAATCGCATCAGCAAGCCAGACTGCCCTAAGCAGACTTAATCAACACACCCAAGAAACACTAACTACAAGTGGTAGCACACTGATGAAACTTTTTACCAAAGAAGATGAATCTTTTCAAACTTTTAATCAAATTAACCAAGAAGTAACTGCCCTACAAATCAAAGAGTCTTTGGCTGGTCGTTGGTTCCGCATGGCTATGTCTGTCTTAATGGCAATTGGTCCTATGTTAATTTATTTAGTAGGTGGCTTTTTACTTACTAAAGGTCAACTTACTATTGGTGGTATTATCACCTTTGCTTCTCTTTTAGGTCGGCTTTATAATCCGGTTACACAATTATCTAATATTCAAGTTGATTTGATGCGGTCTTTTGCCTTGTTTGAACGAATTTTTGAATATTTAGATATTACTCCTGAAATTAAAAACAGTCCTACTGCTAAAGAGTTAGTGATTGATGCTGGTGAAGTAACTTTTGAAAATGTTGATTTTCGTTATGAAGAAAATGAAGTCTTAAAAAATATCAACTTACACATTTCAGCCGGTGAAACTTTGGCGCTTGTCGGACTCTCTGGCGCAGGCAAGTCCACTTTAACTCACCTTTTAACCCGCCTGTATGATCCAACCCATGGCGTTGCTCTAATTGATGGCCAAAATATTAAAGATGTCACATTTACCAGCTTACGACAAAATATTGGCGTAGTTAGCCAAGAAACTTTTCTTTTTAATGGAACTATTCGGGACAACTTACTTTATGCCAATGAAAATGCTGATGAAGCAGCGCTAATTGCAGCAACGAAAGCTGCTTATATTCATGACTTCATTATGACATTACCAAAAGGCTATGATACCATCGTGGGAAATCGGGGCATTAAACTTTCCGGTGGTGAAAAACAACGGATTGCGATTGCACGTATTATCTTAAAAAATCCACAAATTTTAATTTTGGATGAGGCCACTTCAGCACTGGACGCAATTTCAGAATATTACGTTCAAAAAGCAATGGATAATCTGATGCAAAATCGGACCAGTATCGTCATTGCCCACCGACTTTCTACTATTGCAAATGCAGATCAAATTGCCGTGATGGAACAAGGTAAAATCGTAGAACAGGGAAATCACCAAGAGCTTATTTCACAAGCTGGTCTATATGCAAAACTTTATCAGACACAATTTAAAGATAAAGAAGTCGCTGCCTAAAGCTTAGATTGCAAAAGTGAACCTAGGTTAAACTATTTCGTTGTTTCTATTCGAAAAATAATGACTTTAAATAAAAAAACTGTATTTCTATTCTGATTACCAAATGTTAGCTTGATATCTAGCTTTTGGTAACCCGTAATTAAAGTGAAATACAGTTTTTTTATAAAATTTGATTGTAATCTAAAATAGATATACTCTTTTATGCTACTAGAAATCGATTTAGTAACTAACCCAAACCTCGTTTACATTATTTAGAACACAAATTCAAGGAATCCAGAGTATTTTTAGAGTTTTTAAATCAACGAAGAAGGTTCCTAATTTATGTGAAAAATCAATTTTAGCACAATTGTTAGATTTCTATCTGCATCATACGTTTCATTTTTTTAAGTTGTCGTCTTTTTTAACTCGTGATAAGCCCTTCTAACAAAAAAAGTTGTCCGGATCTCGTTTTGTACAAAAATAATAATAAAGGAAAAATCTTGATAAATTATTTCGAAAATTAAAAATCATGAAATTTCTGCTACAAAAAAAAAGCACTCGTAAAATTTACAAGTGCTCACTTTCTTATTTAAAAGTTGTAAGTTTATCTGCTGAAAGTCGAACCGACTCGTAGCCTTCCTCTGCAGCTTTTCCAAGAGATAAAATTAGAACTGGCAAATAGCGTTCTTCAGATAAGTCAAAAGTCGTTGCTAAGTTATTGGTTTCAAAACCACCAATTGCATTGGTGTCATAACCGTGAGCTCGCGCTACCAACATCAGCTGCATTGCCGAAAGACTAGCATCCCGCAAAATAATTGCATCCATTTCTGCCTGCGATAAATTTTGATAAAGTGGGATAATCGTTGCTAATTGTCGATCATGCACTTCTTTGGGCATTAATCCCGCTTTTAAAGCTTCGCCATAGATTTCTTCACCGTATTCATGGGGTTTACGATCACCAAAAATTAAAATCATAGCTGCAGATGTATCATTTTGTAATTGATTAAATCGAATAAAAGGCCGCAGTTTTTCTTTTCCTTCTTTTGTATCTACTACAACATAGCGCCAAGGTTGTAAATTGACAGAAGAAGGCGCGCGATTCGCTTCGTCTAACATCGTCAATATTTCTTCT
>NZ_JBIOQN010000001.1:2762500-2828092 GCF_051713765.1 Enterococcus sp. DIV0755b
GCATATCGGTGTTAGTCCCGTCCTTCATCGGCTCCTAGTGCCAAGGCATCCACCGTGCGCCCTTATTCACTTAACCTTATAAGACCTTTCGGTCTGGTTTTGAGCAGTTCTTCTAGCGATAGAAGCTTACTCAAGAAAATAAGCAATTGAACTTATTAAAAAACTCATTCAACGCGGTGTTCTCGGTTTGTTTTGATTTTTTTCTTCAAGTATCCAGTTTTCAATGAACAAAATTGTTTGAGAGTAGACCTCTCAAAACTGAACAAAGACAAGTTACAAACTGTGTAGTTTCCGTAATATTCCTTAGAAAGGAGGTGATCCAGCCGCACCTTCCGATACGGCTACCTTGTTACGACTTCACCCCAATCATCTATCCCACCTTAGGCGGCTGGCTCCAAATGGTTACCTCACCGACTTCGGGTGTTACAAACTCTCGTGGTGTGACGGGCGGTGTGTACAAGGCCCGGGAACGTATTCACCGCGGCGTGCTGATCCGCGATTACTAGCGATTCCGGCTTCATGTAGGCGAGTTGCAGCCTACAATCCGAACTGAGAGAAGCTTTAAGAGATTAGCTTAGCCTCGCGACTTCGCAACTCGTTGTACTTCCCATTGTAGCACGTGTGTAGCCCAGGTCATAAGGGGCATGATGATTTGACGTCATCCCCACCTTCCTCCGGTTTGTCACCGGCAGTCTCGCTAGAGTGCCCAACTAAATGATGGCAACTAACAATAAGGGTTGCGCTCGTTGCGGGACTTAACCCAACATCTCACGACACGAGCTGACGACAACCATGCACCACCTGTCACTTTGCCCCCGAAGGGGAAGCTCTATCTCTAGAGTGGTCAAAGGATGTCAAGACCTGGTAAGGTTCTTCGCGTTGCTTCGAATTAAACCACATGCTCCACCGCTTGTGCGGGCCCCCGTCAATTCCTTTGAGTTTCAACCTTGCGGTCGTACTCCCCAGGCGGAGTGCTTAATGCGTTTGCTGCAGCACTGAAGGGCGGAAACCCTCCAACACTTAGCACTCATCGTTTACGGCGTGGACTACCAGGGTATCTAATCCTGTTTGCTCCCCACGCTTTCGAGCCTCAGCGTCAGTTACAGACCAGAGAGCCGCCTTCGCCACTGGTGTTCCTCCATATATCTACGCATTTCACCGCTACACATGGAATTCCACTCTCCTCTTCTGCACTCAAGTCTCCCAGTTTCCAATGACCCTCCCCGGTTGAGCCGGGGGCTTTCACATCAGACTTAAAAAACCGCCTGCGCTCGCTTTACGCCCAATAAATCCGGACAACGCTTGCCACCTACGTATTACCGCGGCTGCTGGCACGTAGTTAGCCGTGGCTTTCTGGTTAGATACCGTCAAGGGATGAACTTTTTACTCTCATCCTTGTTCTTCTCTAACAACAGAGTTTTACGATCCGAAAACCTTCTTCACTCACGCGGCGTTGCTCGGTCAGACTTTCGTCCATTGCCGAAGATTCCCTACTGCTGCCTCCCGTAGGAGTCTGGGCCGTGTCTCAGTCCCAGTGTGGCCGATCACCCTCTCAGGTCGGCTATGCATCGTGGCCTTGGTGAGCCGTTACCTCACCAACTAGCTAATGCACCGCGGGTCCATCCTCAAGTGACGCAAAAGCGCCTTTCAAATAATAAACATGTGTTTACTATTGTTATGCGGTATTAGCACCTGTTTCCAAGTGTTATCCCCCGCTTGAGGGCAGGTTACCCACGTGTTACTCACCCGTTCGCCACTCCTCTTTTTCCGGTGGAGCAAGCTCCGGTGGAAAAAGAAGCGTTCGACTTGCATGTATTAGGCACGCCGCCAGCGTTCGTCCTGAGCCAGGATCAAACTCTCATAAAAAGTGTTTGAACAGTCATCAGACTGTTAAGCTCAATAAAATTAACTTTGCTAGCTATTGCTTGCATGTTGTTTGCTTCTATAATAGAAGCGCCCTACACATTGGTTCGTTTGCTTGCTTTGTTCAGTTTTCAAAGGTCTACATCGCTGCTTTTTTAAATGTTTCAGCAACTCTTATATCTTATCAGCTGACGTTTTGTTTGTCAACAGTTTTTTTCAAAAAGTTTTCAAAACTTTTTGAAATGATATTTCATAAAAGTACTGCTCACTAAGCAACTTCGTTAGTTTAGCAATCATTGTTACAATTGTCAACAACTTTTTTCAAGAATATTTCAAGTTGTTTTCAGCTGTGTGACTGCTTCGTCAACGTTGATTAATTTACCACGTAATCTAGGGTTGGTCAACATAAAAACAGAAAAAATTTTCGACTACAAAAAAAGCTAAACAAAGCTATTTCTAACGATTGTTCGGCTTTAGAACGTATACAACAATTTAACCTCCAGTTAATAAAACAAAATCAACTTCATTAAAGACTTTTATTGAACAAAGCCCCTTAGTAAATTCGGATAATTTTCATAAAAAAAAGTGCCAAAGTTATAACTTTGGCACTTTTCACCTGAACAATTCTAACAATTTAAGCGGACTTTCTACAAAAATCTCGCCACCTGCGTCCTTTAGTTCTTCGATGGTACCAAAACCATATAAGACTCCGATTGGTAAAACAGCATTTTCTTTTGCTCCTAAGATGTCGTTTTCTCGATCACCAATCATTACTGCATCATTTTTATCTTTCAAACCAGAAGATGCAATAGCATACGCTAAAACTGCTGATTTTTCCGCCCGTTTATTATCCATGTCTGCTCCATAGATTCCAGTAAAATAAGGGGTAAATTTTAAAAAGTCCAAAATTGCCTTAGCAAAAATTTCTGGCTTGGAAGTAGCTAAATATAACTTTTTCTTGGTAGCAAGTTGATCAAGGGTTTCCTTTATACCAATATAAGGTGTAATTTCAAACATGCCACTAGCTTGATAATATTCACGATAGTAAGCGACTGCTTGTACTGCTTGTTCTTCTGTCATGCCAATTTTCTTAAAAGAGGTAATTAATGGTGGTCCGATAAATGAAAGTAATTTTTCATCTGGCAAATCAGCAAGGTTCATTTTCTTTAATGCATAACGAATAGAAGAAAAAATTCCCTTTTGAGAATTGATGATTGTACCATCCAGATCAAAAAACAAATGATTTTGTTGCAAACAGACACATCCTTTCTATTTCTACTATTAGTCTACTCCAAAAAAAGGGTTATTGTGAATTTTTTTTTGTATGAGCTTGAAGTATTGTGTGCTTACTTATGTTTTAATCCTTACTTTTCTAATTGACTCTTTTTTAATCTTCTAATAGATAAGCATATTAATTGCTGAAAAAACAATTACTCGTTATACTTACTTTTAGTAAGGATAATAATTGAACACTTTGGAGGAATTAAAATGGATACACAAATTAGAGGGCTTCATCATGTGACAGCAATGACTTCTAGCGCTGAAAAAATCTATCGCTTTTTTACTGATATTTTAGGCTTACGTTTAATCAAAAAAACTGTTAACCAAGATGATATTGAAACGTATCATTTATATTTTACCGATGACTTGGGTTCAGCTGGTACAGATATGACTTTTTTTGATTTCCCTGGTATTCCAAAGGGAACAAAAGGAACAAACACTATTTCCCGCACTTCTTTTCGTGTAAAAAATGATGATGCTTTAACTTATTGGATATCACGTTTTGACGACAACAAGGTTGAACATGGTGAAATTAAAGAACGTTTTGGTAAAAAATATCTTGAATTTGAAGACTTTGACAACCAACGCTATCAATTAATTTCTGACCAAAATAATCAAGGCGTAGCCGGTGGTACACCTTGGAAAAATAGTAATGTTCCAAGTCAACATGCTATTGTTGGCTTAGGCCCTGCTTTTGTAACCATTGAAAATTTAGAACATATGACTTTGGTTCTAACAAATGTTTTAGGTTTTAAAGAAATTGCTAGTGATGGTAATTTTCATTTATTTGAAATCGGTGAAGGTGGTAACGGTGCTAGTATTATCGTAGAGCATCGCGATGATATTCCTCGCGCCACAGAAGGTTTTGGCAACGTCCATCATTTAGCGTTACGTGTAGCAGATAAAGAGGCTTTAGAATGGTGGATTGGACGCATTAACGAATTAGAATTTCCTAACTCTGGTTTTACAGAACGTTTTTACTTTGCTTCTGAATACTTTATGGCTGCACCAAATGTTTTATTTGAACTGGCGACGGACGGTCCTGGTTTCTTAGAAGATGAAACGTATGAAACAGCTGGTGAAATCTTATCATTACCACCTTTCTTAGAACCAAAACGTCAAGAAATTGAAGACTACGTACGACCATTTGATACAAGTGATGCTAACAAAAAACGCGCATAAGCTTTTGTTTGAACATCTCGTATCTATGCGTACATTCTAGTTTGATAAATTACTCGAACACACAGTATAGTTGTTTCATTGTCCACAAGCTATTTTTAATCTGCGGACACTTAATCTATATTTGAAGTTGTTCGGGTATTTTTTTATTATAGGAGAGGAGGCCTAATTATGATTCATTTTTCCGCCGCTGACTTGGGAGCAAAACAAAATTATAAATTTTTAACAGGAGCTGTTTCCCCTCGTCCAATCGCTTGGATAACAACGCAAAACAAAGAGAGTGGTATCGTCAACCTTGCGCCTTTTAGCTTTTTTACAGTTGTATCTAGTGATTTACCTTACGTTTTAATTGCAACAACTCGTAAAAATGGGCAAAAAAAAGACACTGCTAACAATTTGAGTCAAACAAAAGAAGGCGTTATTCACGTGGTAGATGAAAATGTCTTACATCAGATGAATGAAACAGCAGCCAACTTAAAGCCTGACGAAAGTGAACTTGCATTAATCAATCTACCGACGGTGAAAAGTCATAGCGTGACCCCACCTGGTCTTGTTGATCCTTTAATTCGTCTAGAAGTTCGCTTACAACAAGAAATTTCTTTACCTGATGATAACGGCAATATTGTTTCTGACTTATTTATTTTAAAAGTTTTAGATTATTATTTTGCTGAAAAAATATTTGATGTCACTAAAGAGTATATCCTAAGCGAAAAATTACGGCCGGTTGCACGCTTAGCAGGGAATAACTATTCTTTATTTGGCGAAGTGTTAACACTCATCCGCCCTCAGTAATTTACTTAAAATTTTAATTACTGCAAAATCAGTTTAAGACACTATCTAACAAAAAAGAATTCTAACCAATTAACTTTGGTCAGAATTCTTTTTTACTTCATTAAAGTTAGCTAAATAATCAGCCGCAGCTTCATTTAATAACGGCGTAAGTGTTACGCTCATCGGAAAAAACGAAGTAGCATTGTAATATAAATCGGTAATCCGCCAACGATTGCGAATCACAATTGCTAATAAGTCACAAAAGATTTGAACTGGTTGTTTACTTAATATTTGCATCCCGACTATTTGCTCGTTTAAATCTATATGTAAAAAAATTTGACTCCCTTCAGTTGAAGCCAATGTGCCTACTTTTATCGTCGTAATACTCTTTCTTTCTTGTTGCGCTTGTTCCTTGGTTAGTCCTACTGAACCTAGATAAAAACCAAAAAGTTTGGTAGATGAAGTATTTAGATACTTCGGCTGCGGGAATTTCTTGCCACTGATATTGCTTGCTACAGTCCGAGCAGTTTGACGTGCATGTGTCACTTTTGATAGGCGTACTTTTTTATTGGTGATTAATTCTGGTATTCCAATTAAATCTCCCACCGCATAAACGTTTGGCCGAGTAGTTTGTAAATAAGAGTTAACTGCTACTGATTTATCTGGTAAAAGAGTTACCCCATCCCAATAAAGCTCACTATTCGGTCGGGAATTATTTGCAATTACTAACAGGTCACAATCTATTGAAGACTCGATTAACTGTAGTTTTAATCCTTTGTCTTTTTTAGTTACTTCAATGAGATGATCAGCACACAAAACAGCAGTCTTTTTTCGTTCAAATTGTGACAAGAGAAAATCACTAATTTCTTTATCATAATACGCCTGTAATAATCGCTGATTGGGACCAAACAAAACTACCTTTTTCCCGTCTTGAAGCAACGCTTCAGCTAACTCAACTCCCGCATGTCCGAGCCCAGAAATCGCAATCGTTTGTGCTGTTTTCAAAGCATCCATTAACTTTTGTGATTGAAAAAATGATTTATAACAATAAATTTCACTAAACTCCGCATACTTTTTTGACACGTATTGACGTGAGCCTGTTGCTAAAACTAAATTTTCATAAGTTTCCGCTAATTTCTTAACACCGTCAGTAAAAAAAACTGTTTTCTGTTGCCAGTCAATTTTTATTACTTCATATCCAAAATAGCTTTTAACACCGATTTTGTTTAAATCGGCAATCGGTGCTGTGGCCTCTTGTAGTCTACCAACGGCTTGCTTTAAAACCAGATTAATCCCACTGGCAATGAAAGGTGTCACCGTTTCTTTTTCAATCAAAATCACTTCATGATCTGCATCAAATCTTTTTAATTCCCGTGCTACCATTTGACCACTATGTGAAGCACCAATAATTATCGTTTTTTTCATCAGCAAGCCTCCTTTTCTTTTCATTTTACTTCATTTTTTTTGTTTTTTCTAATATTATAAAGATGATGCAACAGACCAAAATCTTATTTTTTGTTATACAACAATCATTTAAACTACAAGGGGGCATAATTTGTTAAAAAGAGAATTGCTCGAAAAACCATACGATTTAATGAATGACATCTTAGTCTACCTGTACAATAATGGCGGTCAGTGTACTAAGGAAAATCTTTGCCGCAACTTAGTGATTACGCCTAATACGCTAAGTGAATATACCACTCTTTTACAAAACTTTATTGTAGAAAACGATTTTTCAGCTGATATTACGATTATTGAAGATACTCAAACGTTATTTTTGCAAAAAAAGCCTACTTTTCCCTTAAAATTATGTTATCTGAAGTTTTTGGAACGCTCTATCAAATATCAAATAATAAAATGGTTATTTACCAATGGATCGATTAATGGACCGGTATTTCAAGATTATTTTAATATCAGCTCAGCCACTTACTATCGGCGAGTTACGGAATTAAATGCGCTTTTAGAAGAATTTCAACTTTCGTTTAGACGAGGAAAAATTATCGGAAATGAAACTCAAATACGTTACTTTTACTATTGTTACTTCTGGTTTTTGCGTGAAAATAAAGAAGACTTAGATCAAGAAATCAACAAATTATATATTCCATTAATTGATGAACTAACAGAAGCATTGGATATTACTTTTGATCACTTGGAAGAACTTCAGATTAAACTGTGGATGAAAATAACATTCACGCGACTGAACCAAACTCGAGAATATACTTTTGCGGCAGATTTTGAACGTAAAGATCGCCCCCTCTTTGATGAACTAAATCAAATTTTGTTTCATTATATGAAAAACTACGATCGTCCTTATACGCTTTATGAAGGGTTGATGTTTTACGATTTCTTTTGCAGTCTACGAAATTTTTCGGTTTACTCACCTTTTGCATATCGTTTAGCACAGCAACAACGTGAAGAGAAAACATATTTGGATTATCAAAATCAGCAAATTTTAAATTACTTAAATCAAATTGGCTATCTACAAAATAATTTTTTCCCGAAACGGCACCGTATTTTGTCACATTATTTATATCAGTATCACTCGCAACTCTATTATTTTGACGGTTTCATTCTTAATTTTGATTCTTGGGGCTTATTTTTAACCGCCCAAAACTTAAGGGAACCCTTTAATTTTGATGATGTGCACAAGTTTATGGATTTTTGTCAAAAACAATTTTATCCAAATGACCCTTTGCAACGTTATCGGAATGTCTTATCTGAAATCAACTATTCATCGATCTTAAATATTGCACAAGATTTAGCCAATAAACATATTGCAATTGCCGTTCACCATAGTTTAAATCCATTTTTAGCAGCATTGACGATTCAGTTGTTAAAAAATACCTTAGGCAATAAGTATGAACTCGATTTAACAGTGTATGATGATGAAACATCTCATGACATTTTATTGTCAAACATCTATAATGAAAATTTTGCAACAAATAGCAGTTATTATTATGTTTTTTCCGATTGTTGTAATCAGTATGATGTGTTAGAAATTGAAAAACTTATTCAACAAGTTATTGCCGATCAATTCACTCAACAGCCTAACGAAGATAATAATCTCACGTAATAACCATTTCATTTTTGAATAGAAAAGTCGCTTGTTTTTACTATACCGTCCCAATCTATACACAGAACTTTAAACGTGATCCAATCTTCTCAATTTCAAAAAAATTTTTATCGTAGTATGATGAAAATAACAACAAAAATTGGAGGCGGTTTTATGGCTTGGAACATGAAAGACTACCCTGCATCAATGAAAAATTTGGATACGCTTGTAAAAAAGAAGGCAATTGAAATTGCCAATGCCCTACTCGCTGATGATTATCCAGAAGATCGTGCCATTCCAATTGCAATCAGTCAAGCAGAAAAATGGTATAACAAAGCGAGTGAAAAAGAAAAGGCTACATTTAAACAAACAGCTAATCCGCAAAAAGACGATACCCATCACAAAGATAAAAATGCGACGAAATTACTGGATGCTGATGTTAATGTAAAATATTCCGGTGATACGTGGGAGGTATTTTCGACTGGTGCCAAACGAGCGAGTGATACATTTGAAAAAAAAGAAGATGCCATTGCCCGTGGCAAAGAAATTGCAGCTAATAAGAAATCCACCTTACAAATTTATAAACAAGATGGTACTTTACAAACTACTCATGACTACAGCGAATAACCATAACTATTTAAACACAGCATACTCATAGATTCAGTCGAGATTTCAGCAAAAAAGCAACTTTTGTTTACGAAAATTTATTGTTGATTGCACTTTAGCAGCAGGTTAATATCTGTAACCAGTAAGAAGCCACCCTTATCATTTAAGGAGTGGCTTCTTCTGTTACTAAAAAAATAATTTTAAAGTAAGTTTGTGATTGTAATTTCTTTCTTTTAAACTTGTTCTTATACAACCTTTTGTATCAGACTATCAAACCAACGCGTAGGTAAAATAGTGTGAAAAAATACAGACGCTTTGGCGCCATAACCCACAAGATATCTCGTTTTTGGACGTTTACTATGCACCGCTTTTACTATTGTTTCTGCAATTAACTTAGGATCTGACAGTCGATTGGAGGTATAAGATTTTTTCATTTTTTTCGCTGCTTCATTTGCTCGAATTTCATAAGCGGTCTTTTGAGAGGATTCTTTAAGATGATCAGCTGCGATTATACCCCAATTGGTTTTAATACCACCTGGTTCAATAATTACTACATCAATTCCAAAGGGTTTCGTTTCCATGCGCAGAGCATCACTAAAGGCTTCTAAGGCATATTTTGTTGCATGATACCAAGCCCCCATATAGGTAGTGACACGACCCGCCATTGATGAAATATTAATTATTTTCCCATTTTTTTGCTTTCTCATATATGGTAAAACCAACTGAACAAGCCGCGCCAGCCCAAATAAATTCACTTCAAACTGATTGCGTGCTTCTTGTAGCGAAACATTTTCAATTACGCCATAAGAACCATAGCCGGCATTATTAATTAAAATATCAATTTTACCTGCATCATGAATTATTGTATCTACTAAATTAACAATTGAAGCTTCTTCTGTAATATCAAGTTTTAAACTTTGTAAGCCTTTTTCCTTGAGCGGCTCCATCTTTTCTACTCTTCGGGCAGCACCATATACACGATATCCTTGCTGCAACAACATTTCAGCCGTTTGATAACCAATACCGCTTGACGCACCTGTAATTAAAACAACTTTTCCATTATCCATTTTGATTCCTCCTCTAAGCTCTTTGTGGCAGTAACATAGTAAAACCTTGTGTTTTAAAAGCGAACCAAAGCGGAATCCACGCATTTTGGGTACGTTTCACCGGTTTGTTTTTAGCAATTCTCACCATTTGCATTTCATAATAGCTTAACCCAATATAACTTCCGGCTTTTTTATCTAAAGACTTAATCCCTGTACTTAACATTTCCAGATTAATTTCTTTGAAGGTGCCTTTTGCTGCTTGATTTGGCAGATCAGGAATTAAGGCAATGGCTCTTGCTAATCCTACCATCTCAGTTTCATGATTTAACACAGCATGTTCCATTCCGGCTAAGGTACGAAATCCCCCAGTTACAATAATTGGTGTCTCGATTCCTTTTTTAGCTTTTGCCGCATAATCAATGAAGAAGGCCCCTTTTGCATTACTACCTTGGACCATGGTATTTTCATAGTTTCCGCCCGATATCTCGATTAAATCTACACCTAATTTAGCCATTTGATGAATAACTTCAATTGAATCTTCCTCGCTAAATCCACCATCACGAAAATCAGAAGAGTTAATTTTCAAGGCAATTGGAAATTTTTCACCAACTTTTTTTCTCATTGCTTCGTAAACTTCTACAATAATTCGCATTCTATTTTCAAGAGAACCTCCGTATTGATCTGTGCGAATATTTGAAATAGGAGACAAAAATTGACTCAATAGATACCCATGTGCTGCGTGAATTTCTACTCCTCCAAAACCGGTTTTTTTAACAATCGCTGCTGAAGTAGCAAAACGTTGAACGATTTCCTGAATTTCAAATACAGTTAACGCTCTAGGCTTATTAAAAGCAAATGAATTGGGGCCCTCAAGAGGGACTGCACTTGGGCCAACTGGTTGTGCACTCACATGTTTTGGTGATTGTCGTCCAGGGTGATTTAATTGTACCCAAGTTTGAGCTCCGTTAATTTTCCCTGCATCTGCCCACCTTTTTAGAAGAGCCAAATCTTTCTCGTTTTCTATCACAATATTCCCTTTTTCTCCAAGGGCATTGGAGTCAATCATCACATTCCCGGTTATTAATAAACCAGTCCCTCCCAGCGCCCAGTTACGATATAAGTTGATGATAGCTTCTGTTGGACGATAATTATCATCTCCCATCACTTCACTCATAGCAGGTTTTACAAAGCGATTTTTTACAACAATACCGTTTTTTAGTTTTAATGGTTGAAATAGCATATTTTGATTCATTTATTACAGCTCCTTAACAGTCATTATGTTTAAACGTTTAAACATTAGTTTTAAAAAATAAAAACTTATTGCTAAGCTTTATTTTTCGTATCCGCTTCTAAAGATTGCGTTAACGCTTTTAACAGCGCTAATGTACTCGTCATATCTGCACTATAATAGCGTTCTGTCCCACTTTGACTGACGGACAATATTCCGGCATTCAACATTAATTTCAAATGATGAGAAACAGCGGGTCTTGATAATGATAATTTTTCAGTAATTTGATTTACCGTCATACGATTTGTTTTACAAAGCATAACCAAGATTTGTTGCCGATTTTCATCTTGTAATATCGTAAAAATTGGGATTCCTTTTTTAAAAATTTCCAATGTTTGTTCTGCCAATTTTAATTACCTCCTCTTTGTCATAACGTTTATCTTCTTAAACCATTAAACGCTAGAATTTTTTATTTGTCAATCATTATTGGTTGACATTTTTAAACCAACAAACTAAACTCAGAAACATAATCGTTCAAAAAAATAAACCAACAAACACAAAACCGAATTCAACAAAAAATGGAGGAAAAGAAAATGACAAAGAAAATGAAGGCTGCTGTAATTGATCACTATAAACAATCCATGCCAAAACTAAAGGAAGTCAATGTGCCAAATATTCGCACAAACGATGTATTGGTAAAAATTGTCGCCGCCAGCATTAATCCGATTGATTTAAAAACCAAAGACGGCGGACTGAAAATGTTACTTAAATATGAGATGCCGATGATTATGGGCAGTGATTTTTCAGGCGTTATTACAAAAGTTGGGGCAAATGTTTCCAAATATCAAGTTGGTGATGCTGTTTATGGGCGCGTCCAAAAAAATCGGATTGGTACTTTTGCAGAATATATCGCCGTTGACCAAGGAGACATCGCTTTAAAACCGGATAATATTAATTTTGAAGAAGCGGCGTCAATTCCTTTGGTAGGTTTAACTAGCTATCAAGCACTACATGATATTATGCAAATTAAACCTGGACAAAAAGTTATGATTCAAGGAGGTTCTGGTGGTATTGGTACCATTGCTATCCAAATCGCCAAATATCTCGGTGCCTATGTTGCCACGACCACTTCCGCAGATAATTTTGACTTGGTTAAATCTCTAGGCGCTGATTATCCTATTGATTATCGGACAACAGATTTTTCTACGGTACTTTCAGATTATGATTATGTCTTTGATACTCGTGGCGGCAAAACATTAGAAGATGCCTTTAAAATTGTTAAACCCGGTGGCAAAGTAGTTAGCATTGCTGGATTACCAAACCAACGCTTCGGCAAAGAATATGGTGTGCCATTGTGGAAACAATTGGCTTTTGGTTTGGCTACCCATAAATTAACCAAATTGGAAAAACAAACAGGTGCTTCTTATACTTTTTTATTTATGAAACCCAGTGGTGCACAACTGGATATTTTAGGCCAATTGATTGAAACAGAAACTATTAAGCCTATTATTGACCGAGTGGTACCTTTTACAGAAATTGAAAAAGCACTTACCTATTCAAAATCTGGACGAGCAAAAGGTAAAATTATTTTGCAAATGACCAATGATTCAGAAAACGAGGTACGAAAATGATAACAACTAGTTTATTATTTATCATAGTATTCATTGGACTATTTTTAATCCGTCGTGCCGAAAAACGAGCTATTACAAAGATAACACTCTTATTGGAAATGACGGCCACTACAACTTTGAGTTATTTAGCGGCACTGATTATCTGGCTTTTAGCTAATCGCTTTTCTTTGCTGCATAATACTGGTGTAACATGGCTTATCTGGGTACTCATGTTCATTTGTGGCGTAATTGGCGTCCGTACACTAGGAAATCGCTTGAAAGAAACCAGTCAAGAAACAAAAAACATCTGGATTATACCTTTTGCAAAAGAACTGGCATATCATGCTTCTGTTTTTTGGAAATTGATTGCTGTAATTGCAATGATGACTTTTCTTAGCACGGCTATGCTACCGAATAACTTTTTCTTACTTTCCTTAAGTTTTACACTTACAGTAGCTCTGATGATGGAAAGTGCCGTCAAGCTGTTTCGTTTGTAAAATAACACTATAAAAGCTACGATTTACTCAACTCAGATTACTAAAGGAGATAATAATATGGCAGAACAAAATGATATGATTCAAACATTATTAAATCACAGCTCTGTGCGAAATTTTACAGAACAGCAAATTGATGAAACCACAAAACAAACCATTCTCACTTGTGCACAAATGGCTCCAACTTCCAGTTATCTGCAAGCATACTCAATTATTGAAGTCACTGATATTGAAAAACGCAATGCTTTAAGTGAAATCTCTGGTGGACAAGAATGGGTTACAAAAGCGCCATTAGCCTTGGTTTTCTGCGCCGATTTACATCGAAGTGAAACATTATTGGAAGTTTCTGATGAGGCAGTTTTTGAAAACACTGAGCTTTATACCGTGGCAGTAGTCGATGCTTCACTAGCGGCACAAAAAGCGCTAATTGCTGCACAAAGTATGGGGTTAGGTGGCATTACAGTCGGAGGTATTCGTAATGATATGCCCCGCTTAGCGACTCTTTTCAACTTACCAGATAAAGTGGTACCACTTTTTATTTTATGTATCGGGTATCCCGCTGAACCTGCTGTACAAAAACCACGGTTGCCACAAGCATTCGTCGTTGGTAAAGATAGTTACCCAGAAGAAAGTATGAGTATTGCAACTTATAACCAAACCGTTAGCGACTTTTTCTACCATCTAACAAATGGTGTTGATCAGTATAACTGGGTAGAACGTTGCAGCCATGCCATTAATCAAAAACCCCGTTATGAAGTAACTGATTTTGTCAAAAAAGCAGGATTACTATTAAAATAATTTGCGATGTATACAAATCACATAATAGCTATTGTTATGAAACGTCATTATTTTAAAAGCCGATTGTAACAGAAGTATTCGGCTTCAAGAATAAGAATGAGTTTTAAGAAAATCGTTGTTCAAATTTTAGCGAAATTTCTGCTTATGGCTTATTAAAAAAATTCAC
The DNA here is from genome assembly GCF_051713765.1 of Enterococcus sp. DIV0755b. Taxonomy (NCBI): domain Bacteria; kingdom Bacillati; phylum Bacillota; class Bacilli; order Lactobacillales; family Enterococcaceae; genus Enterococcus; species Enterococcus sp. DIV0755b. Next base: position 2,776,595 of record NZ_JBIOQN010000001.1, read on the forward strand.
TTCTGGAACACACCGATAACAAAAGCAGTATGACAAGAATTTTGTCATACTGCTTTTTTTAACTTATTTCAATACATCATTTAATGCTTCACTCATAGTTGGATGAGAATAAATATGATCTCGTAATAAAGTATATGGTAATTGTCCTTTCATGGCTAGGGCAATTAAGTTGATGACTTCATGAGATTCTTCAGCATAAATGCTGGCACCTAAAATTTGATCATTTTCTGGATCTACTAATACTTTGAACATCCCTTTTGGATCTTCTAACACTTGTGCTTTTGGCACACCTGCACTCATAAATTTAAACAATTTATATGGTACTCCCGCTTTTTTAGCTGCTTTTTCCGTCAAGCCAACATTAGATAGCGGTGGCGTAATAAAGACGCTGTATGGTACTACATTGCGATCAGATACGCGGCGTTTACTTTCACCTACTAATTGATCTAAAATAATCCGATAATCATCTAATGAAATATAAGTAAACTGTAAACCGCCTTTTACATCCCCAATTGCCCAAACATTTTCCGCTGTCGTTTTTAAAAGATCATCTACCACAATTGCGCCACGATCATCAACTTTAATGTTTGTATTTTCCAATCCTAAATTAGCCGTATTTGGTTTTCTACCAGTAGCAGCTAATACTTTGTCTGCTTTAATTGTCTTTTCTGCCCCATTTTCTGTAAAGGTGACATTGACAAAATCTTCACCATCTTCAACTTTATCAACTGAAACCCCTAAATGAAAGCTAATACCAGCAGCGGTTAAATCTTGATAAATCATTTCTGATACATCATCATCTTCTCTTGGAATGAACTCTTGATGGGCATCTAAAACGACAACTTTACTACCATAACTTGCAAACATGGCCGCAAATTCTAAACCGATATATCCTGCTCCAATAATTACTAATGTTTCTGGCAATTTATTTTGATCCATTGCACTAGTTGAATCAAGTAAATAATTACTCGTAGCTAAACCAGGAATTGGTAAAATTATTGGCAAGGCGCCAGTGTTAATGAAGATTTTTTCCCCTTCAACTTGCATAGTTGTCTGATCAGGTAAAGTTACTTCTAAAACATGATCGGAAATAAACTTCGCAGTGCCATCCAAAACTGTACCCGTCGGTTCATCGGCAACCATATGATAATTTTTATTACGTAACTTACCAGTCAATTTTTCTTTATGGGCAACTGCTGTGGTAAAATCCAACTTTTTCTCACCATTTATAATGAGGGATTTTGATGGAATACAGCCGATATTGATACAAGTTCCCCCGTACATCCGCTGTGATTTTTCAATTACTAAAACAGATTTTCCTTTAGCCGCCAATGTTTTGGCTAATGTTTTACCACCTTTACCAAAGCCGATAATAATATTTTCATATTTTTCCATGTTGCACCTCCATTAATCAACTTATGATTTTGTTTCATCATAAGTTGATTATAGAAGAGGGTTGAAGAAGATGTAAAATCATTTGATTGGTACTATTAGAAACCTTGAAAGAAACAGTGCATAACAATTAGCGTACGAATCAAGAAATTTTTATAGTTTACCACTAACAATAATCAGGTTTCTAGTCACCTAATAAATACATTGTTCAATAAACAAAAATTTACCGCCCAAGTTTGTAAAGCATAAACTGCTTCCTTACTTGCGCGGAATCTAGAGTGAAAAAGTTGTTTCCATCCAACTAAACTTTTCTATTATATATCCCTAACCCTTTAAGAAAATTACGCATATATTTATCGCCACAAGGTTTGAAATTTCGCTGGCCTTCTTTTCGTAAAAAAGCCCCAATCTCTCCTTTTGATGGATAAAGCGCAACTTCTGCAAAGATAGCTAAGATATCTTCTGTAGTCATCGAAAGGGCAATCTTCACCTTTTTCAACATAACGTTATTAATATGTTTTATTTCCTTACTTTTTTGCGATTTTTCCTCTACAGGTTTATCCTTTTGTGGTCCCCGTGCAAGAAGAATTAAGCCATTTAAAAACGCATCAAAAACTTGATTATTGATCGCTTTTTCATAAACATTATTTCCCTTATTATCTTCGTGTTTATCGTGAACTTTTGTCAATATAGCCCGCATCTCTTCTTTGGTTACAGGTACCCCGCCCAATTCAAACGCTTTTATCATATCAGTGTCTTTTAAATCAATCGCATAACGCAATCGCAATAATCTATCATTGTTATTCATTTATTTCCCCTAACTTATTATTTATTACTTACTTTAAGCATAACTTTATTTAATAAGTTTCAACTTAGCATAAATAGCAAGAAATTACATCCCCTGCTGTAGAAAACTAGAAATTATGCAGATTTATTTTGCGTTTAAAGTTGTAGCAGGCTTTACTTTTAATAACACTCCTATTGTCCAAAGTAACCAATCAACTATATCTACAGCCACTTTTTCTTACTCTTCTCCTTTAAAACCAAAAAGACACTACATTTTCTTTTAAACTCACAGTAATTAAAGCAATTTAGGAACTTCCTCAAGGTGCATCCACAGTTATAATTTCTACACCTAATCCACGAAAATGCATGATACTGTGATTGGCTTCTCCAGTATTAGCGTCAACAGAAATTGCTGCACTTGGGGCGCCCTCTATCATTACATAGATATTATAAAACCCACTTCCATCCTCATTTAAAAAAATCTTGCCCGGATTCATATTTTGAAAACTAACTTGTTGACCATCTGAGTTGAAATTATAAAAGTTCTCTGCAATATCCAATGCCTGTCTTTCTGTAATTGAAAAAGTGGAATCCATTTCATTTCCAGAAGCTAGTTGTTGCTCTGCCGCTTTTTGTTTTGCTATCTTTTCTTCAGCCGCCTTTTTTTGTGCTTCTTCTTTTGCTTTTTGCTCAGCGGCTTCTTTTTCAGCTAACGCTATTTTCTCAATCTCTGTTAAATTTAATTGGGAAAGTTCTACTGTCTTAGCTATTAAATCTTTGTAATATGTACCTTGTAGTTTTTCATTTTGAATAACCTTCAGTTTCTCATTTGACTCAGTATACTTCTTCTCCTCAGACAATTTTTCCGCCTCATTATACAATTTCATGCTCTCATCAAGCGTATTCTTAATAGCAATAAATTCTTCACCAACTTTTTGAACATGTTTCTTAATTGTATCTGGTACATTTTTATCATTCGAAAGTTTAGTTGATAAATCCAAACCTTTCTCCAAATCCTCTTCTTCTTGGTATTTAAGTAAGATTTGATAATTTTTTACTGCAGCTAAGTAATTCTCCGCTTTTTTATCATCATTTTTTTCTTTCAAAGCTGTTTCAAAATAGCCTTTTGCCTTAGGATAATTCTGGTCTGCCACTGCTTGAATACCGTCTGTCATTGCAGATTGGTACGCTTCTTCTGACTTATTTGAACAACCCACCAGTAACAAAGAAATAATTGCTAACCCTAACAAAATTTTCTTCACAATTTTCCCCGCCTTTCCTTATACGTGTATCATTAGGTCGCTTTTTACAGCAAACGTTTTCAACAAAGAGTAAACTCTGATCGCTTACTTACAAAGCACGGATTGTTAGCATTTAGAAGTAGTTAGTAAAAAGATAAATTAGCCAGCTTTTGGCTTTCATTAAATTAAATCTATAAAATAGACAGCAAAAAACCGCATCACTTGTGATACGGCTCCCCATGATTAATCCGAAAGGCGCGGTAGATTTGTTCTACTAGAATCAGTCGCATTAATTGGTGCGGGTACGTCATTTTGCCAAATGAAATTGCTGCATTACTCCGTTTCATAACAGCAGTACTTAACCCTAGTGAACCACCAATGACAAAAACAAAATGACTTTTTCCTTGTACCATTAGCTGGGCCATTTGCTTAGCAAAAGCCTCACTGGTTGGATTTTCACCTTCAATTGCTAAGGCAAAAACATAATCTTGTTCTTTGATTTTAGCTAAAATTCGCTCTCCTTCTTTGTCTTTTACTTGTTGCATTTGAGCTGCACTTAAATTTTCTGGTGCTTTTTCATCTGCTACTTCAATTAACTCAATTTTTGTATAACCGCCTAAACGTTTCATATATTCTTTTATCCCTTGCACGAGATATTTTTCTTTTAATTTGCCGACTGCAATAATTTTAATTTGCATATTTTACCTCTTTTCCCCAATTGTTCATAAGTCTTTTTTAGTTTACCACAAAGTTTTACACATTCATTTTTCTTTTCGCTAAATATTTACTACGCAAAAATGTCGAGTTAATCCTATCAAAGCATAGCAAACATACGTTTCCACATTTTTATCCACATTGTTCACAAGTCTGTGGATAACTAATCCCCAATTTTTACAAAAGTGCAATAACGATCGTTTTCAAAGGAAAAGATAAAATTTCTTCATTTGTGAAATATTTCCTACCAACTTTTTCATATTTTATTCAAAGTCTATAATTAGACTAAACTCAGCAATAAATCATATACTATAATTATAAGAATTCCACAATAAGGGGGAAACAAACATGCAAAGAAAAAAATCAGGTGGCGCGCTTAGTCGCTTTTTCATCGGGATATTAGGTGGTGTATTAGGAGCAGCCTTAGTAGGTGGTGGTTTTTATCTCGCCAATGGTTCCAATTTACAACCAAGTAATACCTCAGAACAAACAACAACAGCGAGTGGTGAAACAAAAGTATCAAATGTAAAAGTTGATGCAGATACAGATATTACTTCTGCCGTAGAAAAAGTTCAAGATGCTGTCGTATCAGTTATTAATTTACAAAAACAACAAGCCTCATCAAGTAATCCATTTGGAGACTTATTTGGTCAAGGACAATCTGAGTCAGAATCAGACAGTGATAGTGAGTCTGGTGACTTACAAGCAGTCGGTGAAGGTAGTGGTGTCATTTATAAAAAGGATGGCAATACTGCTTATGTAGTTACTAATAATCACGTTGTTGAAGGACAAGATGGATTAGAAGTTGTTTTAAAAGATGGCGAAAAAATTAAAGCCGAATTAGTTGGAACAGATACTTATACTGACTTAGCAGTTCTAAAAATTAGTAGTGATAAAGTTGATAAAACAGCTACTTTTGGTGATTCTTCAGCCTTGAAGGTTGGTGAACCTGCGATTGCAATTGGTTCGCCTTTAGGTTCCCAATATGCTAACTCTGTTACTTCTGGGATTATTTCTTCTTTAAATCGCCAAGTCTCTGATTCACAAACTGGCGTGAATATCAGTGCAATTCAAACTGATGCTGCAATTAACCCTGGTAACTCTGGTGGTCCTTTAGTTAATATTGCCGGTCAGGTAATTGGTATTAATTCAAGTAAGATTGCCTCAACGAACTCTTCTAGTTCTGACATCAGCGTTGAAGGTATGGGCTTTGCCATTCCAAGTAATGACGTAGTTTCTATTATTAATCAGCTTGAAAAAGATGGCAAAGTTACTCGCCCAGCTCTTGGTATTACTATGGTAGACTTATCAGCTGTTACATCACAACAACAAGAACAAATCTTAAAAGTACCTAGCTCACTTAAAAATGGGGTTGTCATCACGACGGTTCAAAATGCAACTCCAGCAGAACAAGCTGGCTTAAAACAATATGATGTGATCACTAAAATTGATGGCAAAGAAGTCGACTCTACTTCTGATTTACAATCTGCTTTATACAAGAAAAAAGTCGGCGATTCCATTGAAATTACCTATTACCGTGGTAGCAAAGAACACACAACAAAAGTCGCCTTAACAATCGACCAATCTGCTTTAAAGCAAAATAATTAATTTTAAACAGGATTTCATCCGTAGCCTTTAGAAAAGGTTGCGGATGTTTTTGTCGAAAGACTGATAATTTTTGATTCTTAACCAGTTGCACACACTATTCAACTACAAAAATTTAGCACAATAAAAAAGCTTCCTACTTAATGTAAGAAGCTTTTCTTGTTGTCTAGCTTTACACACGAACTCTTCGCACATTGAATCAAAATAACAAGAAATATGCGAAATAATTTTTTATCATTCTACCCTAAACCAAAAAAGTTATGCGCGTTTATGAAGATTTTCTTGTTATGCGCGTTTAAATTCACTGCCAACGACTGCATCTTGGCTTAATTCTAAAATACCTTTTTTCTGTGGCGCATTGGGTAACTCTAATTCTTTAGCTGAACAAATCATGCCATAACTTTCAACCCCACGTAAAACGCCTGGCCAAATTAGCATTCCATCAGGCATCATTGTACCAGGTTTTGCTACAACGACTTTTAAACCTTCCCGAATATTTGGTGCGCCGCAAACAATTTGTAAAACTTCACCATTGTCTACTTCAGTTTCAGTGATTGATAAATGATCACTGTCTGGATGTGGCACACAACTTTTGACAAAACCAACTACAAAATGAGGTTCATGATCATAAGGTAATTTTTCATTAAAACCTGAAATTGCTAATTTTTCATTTAAAAGATCGATTTGTTCATCAGTTAATGAAATGGCGCCATTGCCAGTTAATTCTAGAAATTCAGAAACGTGGAAAAAGTTCCAGCCGACAATTGTACCTGCGCTATTTTTAATTTGCGCAATATTGAATTTTCGTTCAACCGTTTGTTCCAATCCCTGATCGTCAGCCATCATTACAAGTAAAGTATCGCCAACATGGGCTTTGTTGTATGCAAAAATCACAACGTTTCCTCCTTAAAAACACTATTAAAAATTAGTAGCGGAAGTTTTAAAACTTCCGCTAGCTATCTTACCAAAAAAGCAAGGAATCGTCATGCTTTTTCGTTCTTTTCTTCATAAGTTACCACTAAAACATCACAAGGAGCTTCGCGAATAACAAAACTTGCCACACTTCCGGTCATAAAGCGTTCGACTGCATTTAAGCCTGATTGTCCTACCATAACTAAATCAATATCATACTTTTCTGGTAATTGTGTCGCCATTGCAGTTTTGGCAGAGCCATAAGCCACAATACCTTCAATATTCGTAAAATCAACTGATTTGCCATAATCCTTACATTCTTCAATCAACACTTTGGCTGCCTCGGTTTCTTGATCCACAATATTTTGATTCAATGAACTGTACCCCATTAAAACGGGGACATTTTGTTGAATGACATTTGCCACATAAACTTTACCATCGTTGCGTCGGGCAACTTCCACTGCTTTTTGAAATGCTTGCGTTGCTTGTTCAGAACCGTCAATGCCGACTAAAATGTTTTGATACACCTGTCTACTCATTGCAATCTCCTCTTTTCCAAAGCTTATAAACTGTTCAAAAAATCTTCAATCTCCGCTTTTGTTTTACGATCTTTATTAACCAAACGTCCTAGTTCTTTGCCTTCTTTTATGACCACTAGACTAGGAATACCAAAAATATTCCACTTGGCTGCAACATCAATGTATTTATCTCGGTCAACTTCAATAAAGTTATACTGCGGAAAATCAGCTTCAATTTCTGGTAATGCAGGTTTAATGAACCGACAATCACCACACCAATCAGCTGTGAAGAAAAAGACATTTTGCCCCTTATCTACGTAAGTTGCTAATTCTTCTAAATTTTTAGGAATAATCATGAGTCTCTCCTCTTTTTAACGCCATTTTTTCGGAATTACTTACTATTTACCACCAATAATCGTTTCCACTGTACTTTTATCTAAACCTTTTAAAGTTTGGATTAACATTTCCCGTGCTGCTTCAAAATCAGCGATACTAAACATCGTTTGATGAGTGTGAATATAGCGCCCACAAACACCAATAACGGTACTTGGCACACCTTCATTTGTTGTATGAGCTGCACCTGCATCTGTACCACCTTTTGAAACAAAGTATTGGTATGGAATGTTGTAGGTTGCGGCTGTATCTAACAAGTACTCTTTTAAGCGAGGCAACATAATCAAACCAGGATCATAAATACGCATTAAAGTACCTTCGCCTAAATGACCAAATGTTCCATTTTTTGTGACGGTGTCATCAGCAGCAGAACAGTCAACAGCAAAGAATAAATCCGGTTTGAATTTGGAAACAGAAGGTTTTGAACCTCTTAAACCGACTTCTTCTTGCACATTTGCACCGGCAATTAAAGTATGCCCCAATTTCTCATTTTCTAAAGCTTCTAATGCTTCTAAAACTAAGGTACAACCGTAACGATTATCCCAAGCTTTACTAATAATATTTTTACCATTAGCTGTTTTAATTGTTTCTACTTGCGGTACGATAGTGTCTCCTGGTAAAACACCATATTCTAGTGCTTCTTCTTTTGAAGCAAAACCAGCATCAAATAAAATACTTTCAACTGAAACATTTTGTTGACCGCTCGTTCCTCTTAATAAATGTGGTGGAACAGAGCTTGAAATACAAGGATAATTATGCCCTGTTGAAGTTTTCAAAGTAAAACGTTGTGCTGATACTACGTAAGGATTCCAACCACCCAATGGTACAACTTTAAATAAGCCAGTCGGAGTAATTTCTGTTAGCATAAAACCAACTTCATCCATATGCGCTGCGACCATTACGCGGGGAGCATCTTCATCTTCATGATGACGAATACCAAAAATCCCGCCTAAACCATCTTGTTGCATTTCATCTACAAGTGGCGTCATTTTTTCTTTCATATACGCTCTGACTTCATGTTCAAAGCCACTTGTTCCTTGTAGTTCTGTTAATTCTTTAATACGTGCAAATGTTTTTTCTTCCATCTATTTGCGCCCGTAGGCTAACCCTTCTTTCATAAAAATCTTTACGTGCCTATTATAGCATAACAAATTCCCAGACAAATTCATTCACGCCAAAAGTAGTTTTTTCTATGTATTTTTTTACTTTGTGATAGAATAAAAGTGGATAAAAAAGAAGATATCCTCTGCAACTTACTAGCAGAGATTAGATGAAAAATATAGGAGGGCGCCTAATGAACAACGAAAATGAAATTTCATATTTTAAAGGCGGACTGGCGCTAGGAATGGGCGTTGGTCTAGTTAGTGGGATGGCTTCTGCTTTTTGGCTACAACGCAAAAAAAATTTACGAGCGGATGATGTTTTACAAATCGTTAAAGATGAATTTTTAAAAGAAGGACCAATTGAAGGCTCTTGGATTAATTTTGAAAAACAACCTTTACGTAAATTTGCCGTCCATTCTGAAGGCTATGAAGGCGGTATTACACGTTTAGAAGACGATCAGTTAGTCACCTATGAGTTTTTGGCTGATGCTAAAACAGGTACTGTTTTAGACATCAAACGGATTAAAATCAATTAATTTTATTTGATACAGAAGCTAAGTTCTTTATCTATACCAAAAGACTGAAAGTTACACGTTAACTGTAGCTTTCAGTCTTTTTTCGTATCCACAAGCGACTTTTATTCCTTTTGTGTCTGTTAGTAACAATGAAAATTATTCTTTTATTTTTAAATTACCTAATAACGTTTTAATATCTAACTGGATAGCGTACTCGATATTCTTATTGGTGTGATGACGATACGCCTTGGCGCCACTTTCAAACATCGCAAATAACGAATCTCCATCGGTATTGATTTGCTCAAGATAAGGCGGGAAATCCAGTACAAGTTTTGCTGACTCAGGATTAAAGCCTCCTTTTGTATCTTGTAAATCAAAAACATATAATTTACTATCACGATTACCAAAAGATTGCGACATAAACATGTAATTTTTCCAATAAGCAATTCCTTGAATTTTTTTCAAGATATGAGTGGTATCTTCAGAATTTAAGTCATCTGCTGCCCCTAAGTCATTAAGTGACTGCGTTTGGGTAACAACAGAAACTAAATCCCCTTTAGTATCAAAAGGAAACATCGCTAATTTACCTTCCTTTTTATTAGAAAAATAGCCGACAACTAAAAAGGGATCCAAGTAAGCCAAAAGAGAGGCTCTCGGTATATCTCCGATTGGAATTGTCATATCATAGCGGATTGGCTGGTTTTTTTCAGCTAAATCATAATTGGCCAATGTATCTGTTAATAACAAAGATAAACTTGCTTTTTTATTTGTTTCAGTTGCCAACCATAGCTGTTGTGCTTCTTTGCGATAAACTATCCCACCCAAATGAGGCTCTCCTGGTACGACAATTGTTTTTTCCCATTTTTTCGTCTTTTTATCAATTACTTGTACCACAGAATGATGTTCATGCAAATGACAATACTCACTTATATAAATTTTATCAGCACTCATAGCAATCCCTTGTGGTGTTAAATCGTGACATAAAGATTTTTCACCGGTTTTTAACGCGATACTTTCCCCTTCAAAAAGACCTGGGATAGGGTACATCCCTGCTTTAGGATCATCTGCTGGAAGCAGTGCCGCTTTAACTTCAGGATATTCTTTTAAAATCGTCAATTGTTGCTCTTTTGTTTTTAGAACATTGGCTTTTTTACTATCATTTTGATAAACTTTATACCCAATTCCTATCATAATGATGAATAAAACACTGCCTAAAATAATCCAACTCTTTTTCATCTAACTCCTCCTTTTATTAAGAATCAAATGTAAAAGAAAAGCACCTAAAGCAGAAGAATATGCACGGTTTAAATGCTTTTGAATGTAAGCTATAAGCAAATACATCAAACTTCTGTTCAGGTACTTTTTAATAAGACTTTTACTAAGTGTTGTTAATTCTTACTTCGCTAAACGATAAATAGCATCAGCGTAGATAGCTGTCGCCCGCAATAAATCGTCTAATGTCATAAATTCATTGGCTTGGTGCATAGTATCAACATAACCTGGGAACATAGCGCCATAAGCGACACCTCGTTCTAATAGACGGCCATACGTGCCACCACCGATGATTTTTTCATGTCCTTTTTCGCCAGTATGATCTTCATAAACGGCTAGTAAAGTTGCTACCAATGGATCATCTTCTGGTACGTAATGAGGTAACATATTGCGTTCATTGTGGGTAATAGAGGCACCTTCCATGCCTAATTTACCATCAACAGAAATTTCTAGTCCTTCTGCTGTCACACCTTTGGGATAGCGGAAGTTCATTGCAATAAAATTATCTGCTTGGAAGCCTTCTTCATTTTCTTTAAAAGCAAACAGTCCAGCGTTCATTGTCAATTTACCCATTTTTTCATCTTCATACGCTACACCTAATTTTTCACCATAAAAATCTTCGTGAATAATTGTAGCCGCCACATGTAAAAATTGTTTGGCGCCGCCACCAAATTCAAATTGATCTAAAAATAGAGCTAAGAATGTTCCGGCATTAATCCCAGATTGAGGACTAGCACCATGGGCACTTTTACCGACTAATTCAATTGAAACTTCCACATCTTCAACAGTAATCGTACCAGTAACAGGATTTTGTTCAACAAAGTCATAAAAAGCTTTTTCCATTGCTAAGGCAGCTTCTTCATCTGGTACTAACATTTTTGCTGTTGCTGCACCTGGCACCATATTTTCTCTAAGACCCGCTGCAAAATTTTTCAAACCATAAGCGCCTTCGTTGTTACCATGAAAATGAGCACCTAAAGTAATATTCCCTTTTTCACCATTAATAATTGGAAATTCTGCATCTGGTGAAAAGCCAAAATCAGGTTTTTCTTCTTTTTCAAAGTAATAGTTCATGTCGGCCCAACCTGATTCTTCATCAGAACCTACGACAAAGCGTACTTTTTTACTTAATGGTAAACCTAAATCACGGACGATTTTCATGCCGTAATATGCTGCCATACTTGGACCTTTATCATCTGAAGAACCGCGAGCAAAAATTTTGCCATCTTTTAGGACTGGTTCATAGGGATCTGTGTCCCAACCATCACCAGCAGGTACTACATCCATGTGACCGAAGATACCTAAAGTTTCATTTCCTTCACCAAATTCGATATGACCTGCATAATTGTCGACGTTTTTTACAGTAAAGCTGTCGCGTTGGCCATAAGCCAGCATGTGTTTTAAAGCGTCTTTTGGCCCTGGTCCAAAAGGTGCATCGTCTGTTTTTTTACTGTCATCTCGTTCACTGTTAATGCGTAATAAATCAAATAAATCTTTAAGTAAATCGTCTTTTCTAGCATCAACTTCTTTTTGCCAATTAATATCCATCTACATTTCCTCCTGACAATTACATAACTTAATTAGACATCTGTCATAAATATTAAGTCTATGTATAAAACTGCATTATTCTCAACTATCATACCACTTTTAGCAACTTTTTGACAAAGGATGCTGACTGATTTTTGGTTGAAATAAAAAAGATTGGTTATAATAAAACTAAAGAACAAAAAGGAGAACCTATGGAAATTTTATCAGAAGCTATTTTAACTAACGTCATCAAAAAACGGCCAGCTATTTCCCATAAAGGTACATTTGGTCGTGCTGTTCTAATTGGGGGCAACAAGCAATATGGTGGAGCAATTATGATGAGTGCTGAAGCTTGCGTTAAAAGTGGGGCGGGCTTAGTCACTGTGATTACTCAAAAAGACAACCACGCCCCCTTGCACGCTCGTTTACCAGAAGTTATGGTCGTGGATTGGGAGGATGAAAAACTTATTTTTCAAGTGCTGGAAAGTGCAACTGTCATTTTAATCGGACCAGGACTAGGATTGGATGAACACAGTCTTAAATTATTAAAAATTGTTTTATCGCTACAAACAAAAAATCAGTGGCTGGTTATTGACGGCTCTGGGATTAGTTTATTTGCCCAAGAAGCATTGTCACTAACTCATCCTTCTCACACCGTTTTTACACCGCATCAAATGGAATGGCAGCGCCTCAGTGGTATTCCAATAGAGCAACAAAATGAGCAGACTAATGCTACTTTTCAACAAAAGCTTCAGGCCAATGTAATCGTTAAAAGTCATCGCACCGAAATTTATACTATAAAAGAGTGCTATCATTGTCCTTTAGGTAATCCTGCTATGGCAACCGGTGGTACTGGTGATACTTTAGCCGGAATGGTGACTGGCTTTTTGGCGCAATTTCAAAATAAAAGTGATGCAATCTGTGCGGCTGTTTATCTCCACAGCTATATTGGCGATCTCTTGGCAGAAGATAATTATGTGGTTTTACCAACCACTATCAGTGCTGCTTTACCTCACTATATGCAGTATTTTAGTAACAAAGATTAACTTTTTTCTTACCTAAAAAAACAGCTCCTTTTCTCCTTTGCTGCTCTAATTTGCAGTTAAGAAAAAAGGGGCTGTTACTGTTTAATAAACTATTTCAACTCTTGCCATTGCCAATTTTCAACTTCTGGAATGTCGACGCCATTTTCACGAATATAATCATGATGGAAATTAAGTTTATCTTCCATTTTTTGACCAAATTCAGCTCCTTGTGCACCATAAACTGCCAGTGCGACATCTTGCGCTACATGGAAACGATCCATTTGAGAGTAAACCCGCATGTCAAACGGTGTAGTGATATCACCATTTTCGCGATAACCATGGATGCGGACATTGCGATTGGTACGATTAAAGAAAATATCACGAATCAAACCTTCATAACCGTGGAAACAAAAAACAATTGGTTTATCTTTGGTAAAATAATTTTCAAATTCTTCATCGCTTAGTCCTCTTGGATCAACATCTGGGTGACGTAATTTTAATAAGTCGACGACATTAATAAAGCGAATTTTCAACTGTGGAAATTCTTGATTCAAAATTGTAATTGCTGCTAAGGCTTCTAAGTTAGGTTCAGTGCCAGCTGCCGCAATAACAATATCTGGTTCTTTATTGCCATCAGTTGAAGCCCAATCAATAATTTTCAACCCATCTTTTACTAAAACTTCTGCCTCTGCCACTGAATAAAATTGTGGACGAGGATGTTTAGATGAAACAATCAAATTAATTTTTTCTTCTGATGCCAAAGTTTCTGCCATTACTGCCAGTAAGGTATTAGTATCAGCTGGTAAATATTCCCGAATAAATTCTGGTTTTTTCTCCGCCAAATGCGTTAACACCCCAGGATCTTGGTGCGTATAACCATTATGATCTTGTTGAAAAGCAGTCGAAGATGAAATCAAATTTAAAGATGGATAATTTTTCCGCCACGCTTGTTCTTTGGCTTTTCGCATCCATTTAAAGTGTTGGGTAATCATGGAATCTACCACGCGCAAGAATGCTTCATAAGAGGCAAAGAAACCATGCCGTCCGGTTAAAACATAACCTTCTAAAAAGCCTTCACTTTGATGTTCTGATAGTTGTGAATCAATTACTCGGCCGACTGGCGCTAACCATTCATCATATTTTGTATTTTCTGGTTCTAACCATTGACGATTGGTAACATCAAAAACTTCATTCAAACGATTTGATTTTGTTTCATCTGGACCAAAAATTCGAAAATTATGGAGATTAGCGGTGATAATATCCCGAGCAAATTTACCAAACTCAATCATATCTTGCGCCATTACGGCACCAGGTTTTTGCGTATCGATGGCGTACTTTTTCCAATCGGTAATCTTTAAAGGTTTTGGATCTATGCCACCATTTGTAATCGGGTTGGCTGACATACGTTTAGCGCCTTTTGGTGCAAGTGCTTGAATTTCTGCCTTAATTGTCCCTTTATCATCAAAAAGTTCGTCCGGACGATAAGATTTTAACCAGTTCGTTAACGCATCAACGTGATCCATGTGTTGTTCATCAATTGGAATTGGTACTTGATGGGCGCGAAAACTACCTTCAATTGCTTCGCCATCCCATTCCTTTGGCCCTGTCCAGCCTTTAGGTGTGCGGCAAATAATCACCGGCCAATGGGGCATCGTTGCATTTTCGGCTTTGTCTTGGCGCGCTTTTGCTTGAATTGCTTTAATTTTTTCAATCGTTTCATCCATAACTGTTGCCATTTGTTCATGTAAAATTGCTGGATCGTCTCCTTCAACAAAGACTGGATCCCAGCCCATTCCTTCAAAGTATTTCTGCAAATCTTCATCTGATTTACGGGCTAAAATGGTTGGATTGGCAATCTTGGCACCATTTAAATGTAAAATTGGCAACACAGCTCCGTCATTGACTGGATTAATAAAAACATTTGAAAACCACGAAGCTGCCAGTGGTCCTGTTTCTGATTCACCATCACCAACAACAGTTGCGGCAATCACATCAGGATTATCTAAAATAGCTCCTGTAGCATGGGAAAGTGAATAACCTAATTCGCCACCTTCATGAATTGATCCTGGCGTTTCTGGCGCTGCATGAGAAGCAATTCCCCCAGGAAATGAGAAAATTTTACATAATCTTTCTAGTCCTGCTTCATCTTGGGTAACTTCAGGGTAAATTTCAGAATAATGACCATCAATATACGCATTTGAAACCATTACTTGTCCACCATGTCCAGGACCTTCAATATAAAACATATTCAAATCATATTTATTGATAACACGATTTAAATGGGCGTAAATAAAGTTTTGACCAGCAATCGTTCCCCAATGACCAATTGGGCGCACTTTAACATCTTTAGGTTGGATTTCTCTTCTTAATAAAGGATTTCCTTTTAAGTAAATTTGTGCTACTGAAATATAATTAGCCGCACGCCACCAAGCATCAACTTTTTCTAGATAGGCTTTTGAATTATAATCTACTGTCATTGTCCTACTCCTTTTTTACTAAGCGTAACGCTTATTTTTTTAAACAATCGGTAAATAAAACCCATTGTTTTTACACATAATTTTAAAATGCAACAACCTACTTCAGATTAAAAAACTGTTTTTCATAGTTTAATGGTAACACAATCTAGTAAATCTGATGATTTGAACGTCTTTAAGTGATTTTCTAAACAAAAAACTCCTTTTGCACAAACGACAGACAGTTTCGGTAACTGGTTCGTTTTGTAGCAAAAGGAGTTTTCTTATTTTTATAAAACTAGTGAAAGTTTAAGACTTGATCAGGCTATCAACCATTAATTTAACGTAGTTAGTTAAACCATCGGGATTGATGTGGGTACCATCTTCATAAAACCACTCATTATGATTAATACTATAATCATACCAATCAATAATCGTTAAGTTTTTATATTTTTTGGCCATACTGGTTAAGGCTGCATTTACCGTTCCTTGGGTACGCACAGTTGGGGCCCGCATGTTAATCCAATAAACTTTGCGCTCTTGTCCCATAATCGCCATAATATCGGCAAATTGTTGATCCGTAAATGGACTATTGGTCCCCAATCCGATAATCACAGTGTCATGTAACAATTTATCGTCTTTTAATTTTTGGAGTAAATCAACACTGGCATAAACTTGGCGGTTGATTTCGGCATCTACTACAGAATTAGGAAACATTTCATTTAATCCCGCTGCCGCCCCTAACATGACGGAATCACCAAAGAAAGTAAATTTAGCTGCATCCGCTTTTTTAACTTGACTGTCGGTCACGCCATACTTTTGGGCTAATTCTGAATGTTGCTCCGCTTTTTTGGCATTAGCCGCTTTATCGTCTGTTGTACTTGTCGTTGTGTTAGTGGTTTTTTCTTTTGCTGTTTTTTTAGACTCCGCTGCAATTTTACGATTGGCTAAAATTTGTTCTTTCATTTTTTGTTGATTGGCATCCACATGATTGACCGGTGCAATAATAAGCCCGACTACCGTGATACCTAAGATTGCAACTGTTGGAAGAAAAGCTGGTTTTTGCCAACTAAGAATTGGTTTTTTAAACCAACCTTTGACTACTTGCCACGTCTTAGAATAATCAAAGTGTCGCAATGGTTTTTCAAAGAATTGATAAGATAATTCACTTAGTAACATAATTAAAAATATTTCAACCACAGTGTGTAACAAAACGTTGTCTGCTAAATTTTTGATTTTTGCTTCATAAAAAATCATGACAGGATATTGATATAAATAAATCCAATAACTGCGGCTACCAATATACTTAAAGAGCGGATTAGTTAGCCATTTGTTCAGGCTTGCACCAGGATGAACTACCACCGCCAGTAAAACGACACACAGAATACTAATTAAAAAGAAACCACCATAATAAAGAAAACTATTTTGATCACTTAAGAAAAAGAAACTTAAAATTAAAAGGAATAAAGAAGTTAAGCCCACACCATTTAATAAGCGTTTTGCTTCTTTAGGAATTCTTTCTTTTAAATGATTTGACGGCCAAATAAAAGCTAGCGCGCTCCCCATCCAAATACCAAAGACCCGCGTATCTGTGCCATAATAAACACGAGTTGGATCACTGCCAGGTTTAAATAAGATTGCCATCCAAATGGCAGAAGCTAACGCGCCAATCATGACGGCGATAAAAATTTTGCCTCTTTTTTTCAATAGTAGCATCAAAATAATAAATAAAATCGGCCAAATTAAATAGTTCTGCGCTTCAACTGCTGTGTACCAGATATGCGTAAAAGGCGACTCGTTATTGAAACGATCAAAATAAGAGGCCCCGTTTTGAATCTGCCACCAGTTATTAAAAAATAAAAGGCTACTAAAAAATACGCCCCGCAAATTATTTAAAAGATTGCGCTGAAATAAAGTAATATAGGCCGTAGAAAGCACCATGACAAGAGCTAGATTAGGCCATAGGCGTTTAATTCTTTTTTTATAAAAAGTTAGCAAGCGAATTTTCCCCGTTTCTTGCCACTCTTGATTTAAGTGATCCGTAATTAAATAACCGGAAATCGCAAAAAATATCGCTACCCCTAAATACCCCCCTTTAACTTTATCTGGTAAAAGGTGATAAAAGATAACGCCTAAAACAGCCAGAGTGCGGACACCATCTAGGCCAGTAATATATCGTCGTTTTGTTTTTTGTTCCATGACTTCGCCACTTTTCCCACTAGATTCTATAAATTTTTATTACAATTCTTCTTCATAAAAGCGTCCTAAAATTTGAACATTTTCAGCGATACTGACAAAAGCTTTTGGATCTGACTCTCTCATTGCCTGACGCATCAAAGGTAATTCAAACCGTGTACAAACAGTTAACAAGACTGTCTGTTTATCATGTTTATAGGCACCTTCTGCTTCATTTATAATCGTAATTCCCCGACGCATCTTATCTTGAATATGATGGATCACCGCATCAGGATGACGCGTAATAATGGTTACCTGCATTTTCTTTTGTTTTGTAAAAACTGCATCGGTTACTTTGCCACTTACAAAGATGGCAATGGCACTATATAACGCATACTGCCAGCCAAACAGTAACCCGGCAGCGAACATAATCATAATATTAAAAATAATCGAAATCGAGCCGACTGTCTTTCCCGTCTTTTTTTGGATTGCAATACTAACAAAATCCAAACCACCTGAAGACAAGCCACTTCTTAATGCATAACCAATTCCTGCGCCCATCACAGCCCCACCAAAAATGGCACAAACAATTGGATCTGTTGTTAAGACTTCTTCTGGCATAATCTGCATAAATAAAGAAGCTAAAACAACGGTGATACCGGTGAAAATCGTAAACTTATGACCAACTTTAAACCACCCGACTAAAAACAAAGGTAGATTTAAAATTAATAAATTGGCCGAAACTGGAAGATTAAACCCGAACCAATCTGTTGAAAGTGTGGTAATAATTTGTGCCACACCGGTAATTCCACTAGAATAAATCTTTCCTGGTTGATAGAAAAAGTTTACTGCAATTGAGGCTAAAATTGCGTAAACAACAGAAAACGAAAACTTTTGCAAATAGTCTGAAATAGTGACTTTTTGCGCAATATTTTTCATGATAAAAAAAGCTCCTTATGCCTATAACTAAGAGGCAAGCCAAATCAAAGCCCATCGCAGTAATTCAACTTTCTTCTCGCTGTGTACATTATACGAAGTCTGATGCAAAAAGAAAAGGACAACCCACTAAAGTGAGTGTCCTTTTAAGATTCTTTTAGTCTTCTTCGGTTGCAGTGACTTCAATATTTAATTCAAATAGTTGTAATGGTGAAACGGTACTTGGTGCTTGCGTCATAGGATCAGCCGCTTTCCCATTTTTTGGAAAGGCAATCACTTCTCTAATATTGTCTTCACCTGCTAGTAACATAACAAAACGATCTAAACCTAAGGCAATTCCGCCTAGTGGTGGAAAACCATAGTCTAAAGCGTCTAATAAGAAACCAAATTGTTCTTGCATTTCTACGCGGCCAAAACCTAGAGCAGCAAACATTTTTTCTTGTAATTCGCGTTCATGGATACGCAATGAGCCCCCACCTAATTCATAACCATTTAAAACAATGTCATAAGCTTCGGCATGTACTTTGGTTGGATCAGTTGCTAGATATTGAATATCTTCTTTTTTGGGTAAAGTGAAAGGATGATGGGCCGAAACATAACGACCTTCTTCTTCACTATATTCAAATTGAGGCCAATCGGTAATCCATAAAAAGTTAAACTTGCTTTCATCAATTAAGCCTAATTCTTTGGCCATTTTATTCCGAACTGCACCAAGAGCTGCTGTTACCACGTTAAAGGAATCTGCACCAAACATGATTAAATCGCCAACTTCAGCATCTGTAGCGGCAATAATGTCCGCTTGTTTTTCTGTTAAAAATTTAGCAATTGGCCCTTTTAAGCCATCTTCTTCTACTTTAACCCAAGCTAGTCCTTTTGCACCAAACTGACCAACATAATGGGCATAGTTATCCATATCTTTACGAGAATACTTGCTAGCGGCACCTTTTGCATTTAGTGCTTTGACTACACCACCAGAAGTTAGTGCCATTTGGAAGACTTTAAAATCGACATCTTTTACCACATCACCTAAGTCCACTAATTCCATCGCAAAACGAGTATCTGGCTTATCACTACCGTAACGATTCATCGCCTCATCATAAGTCATGCGCGGAAATGGCAACGTCACTTCAATTCCTTTTACTTCTTGCATGACTTTTGCAATCATACCTTCTGTAATCTCTTGAATTTCTTCTACCGTTAGAAAACTCATTTCCATATCGACTTGCGTAAATTCAGGTTGGCGGTCGCCTCTTAAATCTTCATCCCGGAAACAACGCGCAATTTGATAGTAACGATCAAAGCCTGCGTTCATCAACAATTGCTTGAACAATTGCGGTGATTGTGGCAAAGCATAGAAGTGACCCGGATGTACTCGTGAAGGTACCAAATAATCCCGCGCACCTTCTGGCGTAGATTTACCTAAATAAGGTGTTTCAATATCCAAGAAACCTTTTTCGTCTAAATAATGACGAATGGCTTGGGTTGTTTTGTGACGCATGATAATATTTTGCGTCATTTTAGGACGACGTAAATCAAGTGAGCGATTTTTTAAACGAATTTCATCACTGATTTCTTGATCATCTTCAATTGCAAATGGTGGTGTTTTGGCTTTGTTTAAAACAGTAATTTCAGAGACGATAACTTCAAATTCGCCGGTTTTCATTTTGGGATTAATTGCTGCTGCTTCTCGTAAAATAACTTTACCTGTCACTTCAATCACATATTCACTGCGACATTTATCGGCAATTTCCCAGGCGTCTTTTGATAATTCAGGATTAAAGACCACTTGTACAATGCCTTCTCTGTCACGTAAATCAATAAAAATTACGCCACCTAAATCGCGACGCTTTTGTACCCAACCTTTTAAGGTTACAGTTTGTTCTAACTCAGCTTTTGAAACTAAACCACAATATACAGTTCGTTTTGCCATTTTTTACCCTCCATCAAACTCTTTTTTAATCAGCTTTTGGCCGTTTTTGGAATACAAAAAAAGCCCTTGTTCTCACAAGGGCGAATGATCAATCCACGGTACCACCTAAATTTGAAAGTTAAACTTTCCTCAAGACCGATAACGTTGGTAAAACGGAAGCGGCTTTGCACGCGCTCATCTCCAGAATGTCTTTGACAAATAAGGCTTAAACTACTTTCAGCCAAGGCAGTTCTCTCTTAAAAGGATCTTATTTGCTACTCTTTCTTTCACTGATTTTTACTATTAATGTTAAGCTACTAGAATTACGTGAAAATGTCAAGATTTTTCAAAGTGCTTTTCAAAATTTCCCTGCTTTCATTTAAAAGTTTTACTGATAAGACGTTTCAATTCAGCTTTTTGGCAGTTTGATTTAGACTTGTATTAGAGTAAAAAACATATAGGAGGTTTTTTTCATGGCAGATGTACAAATTGGCAAATCACAAGTTTACGCATCCACATTAGGATTAGGTACCAATAAAATTGGTGGTCACAACCTATTTAAAAACTTGGATGACAAAGTAGGCAAAGAAGTCTTACGGACTGCATTACGCAATGGTGTCACCCTCTTAGATACCGCTTATGCGTATGGTTTTGGACAATCGGAAAAATTAATTGGGGAAGTTTTGCAAGAAGCTGAATTTGACCGCGCCCGCGTAATTATTGCCACCAAAGCAGCCCAAGTCCCCGGTAATGAAGAGCAATTAGATAATAGTCCTGAGTTTTTACAAAATGCAGTGGAAGATGCCTTAAAACGACTACAAACAGAGTATATTGATATTTTTTATATCCATTTTCCTGATGAAGCAACGAAAAAAAATGAAGCAGTAAAAGCACTTCATGAATTAAAAGAAGCAGGTAAAATTCGAGCAATTGGTGTTTCTAATTTTTCTTTAGCTCAAATTAAAGAAGCCAATTTAGACGGTTATGTGGATGTAGTTGAAGACAATTATAATTTATTGCATCGAGAAGCTGAAACCGAAC
Organism: Enterococcus sp. DIV0755b; assembly: GCF_051713765.1. Lineage (NCBI taxonomy): Bacteria > Bacillati > Bacillota > Bacilli > Lactobacillales > Enterococcaceae > Enterococcus > Enterococcus sp. DIV0755b. The sequence goes on from NZ_JBIOQN010000001.1 coordinate 2,798,112, forward strand.
TCTTCCCTTACTTAGCTAAACACAACATTAGCTTTATTCCATATTTCCCATTAGCATCGGGTTTATTATCAGGAAAATATACCGCTGACCAAAAATTTGCCGAAAATGATTCCCGCAGTAAAAATCCTAATTTCACTGGAGAACGTTATCAAAAAATTATTGCTACTATGGAAGAAATGAAGATTATCGCCCATCGCAATGATGCAACCGTAACCCAACTTGTTTTAGCTTGGTATTTAAAAAATCCAAATATTGCTGCTGTTATTCCCGGCGCAAGAAATGTTGAGCAAATGATGGCTAATGCCAAAGCAACAGATATTCGGATTAATAATGACGATTATGAATTAATCGATGACTTATTCCGCTTTTAATTTTTTAGTAAAATAAAGATTATTACTAAGTTAACAAGTAAGACGAGGAGACAAAATGGAAAAATACGCTGGTTATATCCGTAGCCCCCATTATTACGAAACTGATCAAATGCAGATTATTCATCATTCCAATTATATTCGTTGGTTTGAAGAAGCCCGAGTTGCTTTATTGGAACACTTGGGACTGCCCTATCATTTGTTAGAAGAAAGTGGGATTATTGTGCCAGTTCTAGGCGTGAGTTGCCAATATAAAGAGATGATTCATTACGGTGAGACGGTCAAAATCCACGTCAACGTAGAAAAATACACCGGTACGCGTCTAAATTTCACCTATCAGATTACACCGGTATCAGATGAAACCAAAATTCTTACAACTGGTGAAAGTCAGCACTGCTTTTTAAAAAGTGAAACTGGACGTTTAGTGCAGCTAAAAAAAGCAAACCCCACTTTTCACCAACTATTTAGTGATTATGCTAGTTTATAAAACAAAAACAAATAAAAGGCGCACCCACAGTCATTTGTTGGGTACGCTTTTTATTTGTCTACTATTATATGAATGAATTATTCTGCTGCAAAAACAGTGGACCATTCATCTTCTTTTGCTAAAAATTCACGCGCCAGTTCTTGGGCTCCTGTTAACGTATGGTTTGCTGCCCAGCCACATTGTTTTTCGTTACTGGCAGGAACTTCTGTTGCATTTAACACATCTTCCATCGTCTTTTTCAACACAGTTAAAATTTCATCGTAATCATCGTGGTTTAAAACCGTTAAATAAAAACCAGTTTGGCATCCCATTGGTGACCAGTCCACAATATAATCAGCGTGGTTACGAATCAATTCAGCTGTCAAATGTTCTAGGGAGTGAAGACTTTTCATCTCCATGTGTTCTTTATTTGGCTGTTTAAAACGGACATCATACTTAATAATCGTATCACCATTTCCACCTGTTTTGCGATCAGCTACGCGGACATAAGGTGCTTTTACTTTCGTGTGATCTAGATTAAAACTTTCGACATTCATCTTCATATTTTTTGCTCCTTCTTAATTGTTTTTGGGGAAGACATTTTTTGTTTCATTTTTTTATTATCACGGCTGCAATGCTTAAAATTGTCGTGTTACCAAAAAATTTCTCAGCGTTTCACCGCTTCAGCAATCCAAGCAAAAGAATTAATTTGCCAGAATTTTACCGTAAAACCGGCTTCGTGAAAATAATTTTCCAAATTGGGCAATAAAGGATAATATTCCCGTTGTAAATCTGCTGCCAGTGTCTCTTTGCCAGTATTAATAGCTGTGGTAATGGTATCATCAAAGCGCATTTGCGAAACGAACATCGTATCGCCGATAATTACTTTGCCACCTTTTGGTAAGAGTACCGCATATTTTTGCAACGCTCGCTTTTTTTCAATTCCATTTAAATGGTGAAAGACAAAGTTAGCGACAATCGTATCGATATTCCCCGCGGGTAACGGAAAATTCTCCATATCGCCGGCTAAAAAATCAATACCGGCAAGTTCTGGTTTTTCTTTAGCCAAGTCCCGCATTTCTGCAGAGGGCTCAACTGGGAAAACATTTTTCCCAGCTTTTAACAAAGCAATGGTTAGATTTCCTGTGCCACTGCCAAATTCTAACACATTTTGTCCAGCTTTTTCAGTAATCATAGTTAACATTTCTGAATAATTAGCAAAAACTTCAGCATATTCTGGATCATGTCCTGCTACAGTTTCATCGTATTCCTTGGCCCATTCCTTAAAAATCGGAATAAATTCTAACCCCATTATGCTCCCACCTTTTCAAAAGCTGCTTTTAAATCTGCTAATAAATCTCTTTCATCTTCTAACCCTATGGATAAACGAACTAAACCATCTTTAATGCCAGCTTTTTCCCGTTTGTCTTTTGGAATCGAAGCGTGGGTCATGACAGCGGGTACTTCAACTAAACTTTCGACGCCACCTAGACTTTCTCCTAAAGTAAATAAGGCTAAACTTTCTACAAATTCTGTTGTTTTTTCTTCAGCTGAAAGTTCAAAAGAAACCATCCCCGAAAAACCTTGCATTTGTTTTAAAGCAATTTCATGACCAGGATGATTAGTCAAACCGGGATAATAGACTTTTGCTACTGCTGGATGATTTTGTAAAAACTGCGCCACAGTCAAGGCATTTTTTTGATGTTCCCGCATTCTAACCCCGAGTGTTTTGATACCCCGTTGCATTAACCAGCTATCTTGTGGTCCCAAAACCGCACCAATTGCGTTTTGTAAAAAGCCGATTTTTTCTGCCAACTCAGGGCTGTTCGTCGTAACTAAGCCAGATACTACATCACTATGTCCCCCTAAATATTTAGTCCCACTATGAACCACGATATCTGCTCCAAGGTCTAAAGGTTGTTGAAAATATGGGGTAGCAAAAGTATTATCTACAATCGTGATTAAGTGATTGGCTTTTGCCAGTGCTGTAGCGCCTTTAATATCGGTTATTTTCAATAACGGATTACTTGGGGATTCCAAATACAGTGCTTTAGTATTTTTTTGAACGTTTTCAGCAATATTATTTAAATCACTCGTGTCGATAGTTGTATAATCCAGTCCATTTTTTTCAAAAACTTGCGCTAATAACCGGAAAGTTCCCCCGTACACGTCATCGCCTAATAAAATATGATCTCCTGGTTTGAACATTGATAATACGGCATGAATACCAGCTAAACCTGAAGCAAAAGCAAAACCTTTAACCCCCCCTTCCAAATCGGCAATCAATTCTTCTAGTGCAAAACGCGTTGGATTGCCCGAGCGGGAATATTCATAGCCCTTAGGTTTTCCCACACCATTTTGTTTGTAAGTTGAAGTCTGATAAATTGGTACACTCACCGCTCCTGTCACCGGATCAGTACTAATGCCACCATGAATTAATTTTGTATTGCGATGCATAAAATTTCCTCCTAAAAAATTGGTCGAATAAATTCTTATTAATACTTAGTACGTGTGTAAATATCCTTTGATAAGTAACGATCGCCAGCATCGGGAAAGACAGTCGTAATCACACTACCCGCTGGTAATTTTTGAGCCACATTAATAGCCGCCGCTAAAGCTGCCCCACTTGAACTACCTGCTAAAACCCCATAATCTTTTGCTAGTTGGCGAGTATAAGAAAAACCTGTTTCATCACTGATTGTTTCATAACCTGCGATAGGTAAATTTTCAAAAAATGGGGGGATAAACTCGACCCCAATACCTTCAATTTCATGGGCATGACTTAAGCCTCCATTTAAAATAGAGCCTGCTGGTTCAACACCATACAATAAAATTTCAGGATATTTTTCTTTTAAATAAGCCCCTGTGCCTGCAAACGTTCCACCAGAGCCAACACCTGCTACCAAAGCTGTAATTGTTTCAGGAAGATCTGCCACAATTTCAGGACCCAGTGTTTCGTAATAAGCTTTTGGATTTCCTTCATTTTCAAACTGGAGCGGTAAATAACTATTTGGTATTTCTTGTGCGAGTTCCTTTGCCTTTTTTATTGCTCCTGTCATGCCCATTTTGGTAGGTGTGTGTACAAGGGTTGCCCCTAGTGCCTGCATTAACGCTTGCTTTTCTAAACTGAATTTTTCTGGCACCACAAAAATCGTTTGAATGCCATAGGCTTGGGCCGCTAGCGCTAGTCCGATGCCTGTATTTCCTGCGGTGGGCTCGATTAAAGTGCCACCAGCTTTTAATTTTCCTGTTTGAACAGCGCTACTGACTAAATACTGCCCCAAACGATCTTTAATGCTACCGCCAGGATTTAAAAATTCTAATTTTGCAAAAATTTCTGTCCCGTTTGGAATTGGTAATTGTGAACTGGTAAAGCGTAACAGTGGTGTATTTCCAATGGCTTCTTTAATTTGATTAATGATCATGCTTTTGCTCCTTAGCTTAAATTAAGAAATAAAAAAAGAGGTACTGACTATTAATCAGTACCTCGAATACTCTAAAAATATACACAAATAGTTACTGGTGCACACAGAACTGTTCGCGAATGCTTTAGAAATTAGGTCTATTAATAGGCATGACAAAACGGTATGCTGCAATGTTTTGCACCATACAACAACAATCTGCAATTAAAACAGTTCGCTGTGCCATGTCTACATGACCCCTTTCCTAAATTTGATATCAATCTACCATTGCAGGTAAATTGCTGTCAACAATTATTTTTTTAAATAACAATTAGAACAACAGTTGCAAAAAGCGCCATAAATAACGTAACAAGCGGTATAAAATAAAGAGAAAGAATAGATTCCCCAACACAAAATTCACACCATTACCGGCAGTTGCTTTTAAATTAGTCCAAGTAAAACGCCGCAAAAATCGGGGAACATTATTGTAACCATTGCGTTTTAAGCGAAACTTCTCTTCATAAGTCAACTCCAACATATCATAATAATAAATCGCGAGCGGTTGCATAGTAAAAAAGTTTTTCGCAAAGCCTACTAGTAAAGTGTATTGTTTGTTACTAGCCGGTAAATTACGCGCCCCTTTTTTATTAATCGCTACAACAAAGACATTGTCTTTTAAAACATTATAGCTGTATTCTGCTTCTTCAATTTGAATAATTTGAGCAAGCGGTTCATTTTGAGTTAGAAAATTCCCGTAAACTTCAGGAAATTCCTGCAACTTTTTAAAAAACAGCATAACCAAACCTAAAAGTAGTACAATAATAACACTATTCATAATAAGATGTTCTTTAAAAATAAAACTATAAATAACGACAATGAATAAGGCTACTAGCGTTAAAACAATCCGCTTCATAAAAAATTTACGATACATTAACGCAATCGTACGCTCGTAATATGAAAAATCCTGCTTAGCAAAATCCATAAAAACCTCCTAAAAAGCTTAGCTTCCCATCTACTTTTAATTAGTATACCTGATGCACACTTCTCTGTCATGAAACAATCGATTTTGTCCCTGTTTTTAAGCCTTTCTTTTGCAAAAATCATTTTTTAGCAGTAACGTAAGAAATGTTGACGGGAAATAGCTCAGCTTGGTAGAGCACTTGCTTCGGGAGTAAGGGGTCGCAGGTTCAAATCCTGTTTTCCCGATTAAAAGATCCTTGTGATTTTGAACTGATTATTTATCTTCAGTCCATCTCACAAGGATTTTTTATTTTTTATTTCTTTTTACGTCGATAAAAGATAATTGCCACTATTATGACTACCAGAAGACCAACAAAAGAGAGATAAAACATTGGCTTATCTCCCATTTTTGGAAGGATGCCAGTAGCTGCTTTGGTACTGTCTGTGGTTTTTGTAGTTGCTGTTTTTGTAGTTGCTGTTTCTTTAGAGCTTGTATCTTGATTAGAAGAATTATTTGTTGTTTCAGTAGTGTTTGTCGCAACTGGTTTAGCCAAATCCCCTCGCGCTTGCGGAATACCCTCAGATGCATAACGTGCAATCCAAGCTACAATCCCAGGGAAAAAGCGCCCTTCTTCTGTAAGCATTTTTTCTTGTAAAGGTGTGACAAAATTCAAAATGGCCACCAATTCATCATTACTCAACTGGCGAATTGGAATAAAACTACTATTTGCGGGATAAAGATTTTGCAAATAGTTTTGTAAGTCCGCCACTTGAGTTTTTAATTCTGCTAGTGAAAGACTAGTAGGATCAAAACTTAGTGCTGCGTTTGCTGCTGCAACATTAACTGTTTTATCTTGATATAAAGCAGTCAACAAACGGACATAAGCCCCTAGATCCATGCCATAAAAGTCTTGATTTACCCGCGTAAATATTTGTAAGGCGTCCTCTAATTGCTCATCTGTATAACTTGCCAGCTGTTCAGCTGAGATATCATACTGTCCACTGGCTAATTCATTTCTAATTTCTGATACATTTTGATTTACAGCTTTATTGTCTGCAGCCGCTGGTATCCCTGTTTGTTCTTCAATCCCATTTTTAATTGCTTCGCCAACTTCCTTTGCTTCTATTGTTGTATCTGTTGACACTTCACTAGCTTCCGTTGATGAAGAATTTGTAGTCATACTTTCGTTACTGTTTGATGTTTCTAAAACTTCCAAAGTGGTTGTCACACTCGTCGCTGTTTCTTCTGCCGCATATACATTTGGTCCCACCAATAGGATTGCTAAAGTTAAAATCCCTAACATTTTTTTCACTATTATCACTTCTTTACTTTTATTTACGAATATTTTTTGTAACACAATTGTAACATTAGTTTTGAAAAATGAAAGGATTTTTTTAATAAAAAAGAAGCTACGACTTTCACTTGTCATAACTCCTCTTTTCATAATCGATTAGCTATCCTTTTTTAGTAGATTCCGATAATTCTTTCCACCATTGTGCACTTTTTTTAGGAATTCGCTTTTGACTATCAAAGTCAACATAAAATAACCCATAGCGCTTATTATATCCATTTGTCCAAGAGAACATATCTTGTAAGGACCAAATAAAATACCCTTTTACTTCAATTCCAGATGAAATAGCTTGTTCGATTGCTTTTAAATGAATAGCAACATAATCTATTCGGGACTGATCCAAAACTTCTCCGTTTACTACCTGATCTTTATCTCCCAAACCATTTTCTGTAACATAAATTTTTTGATAGTTTGGATAACGATTTTTGATATAAAGCATCATATCATAGAGACCTTTAGGATAAATCACCCAGTCCCAATCAGTCTTTGGAATAGCGGGATTGTAAATTCTTTCACCCACACCATTTAAACGAAAGACAGCTGTCCCCTTCTCACCGGTACCATTATGATGAATATAACTTTCACCGTGAAAGGGTTGTACAAAATGACTTTGATAATAATTCAGACCTAGAAAATCGATTTGTTTTGCTGCTTTTGCAAGTTCTGTTAAATCCATTGGTAAAATAGTTAGCTTGCCATCGTTCTGTTTTAATATCTCATTGATAACAAACATAGTATCATTATCATAATACCCTTTATAAATAGCATCTAACATGAATTGGTTGTACAAAACATTACATGTGTTTGCAGCAGCTAAATTGTCTACTGAATCTTCCGCTGGATAATATGATTCAAGAATATGCACAATACCGATTTCGCCAGTGTAATCTTTTTCTTTAAAAAGATTAACAACTTTGGCGTGAGCTACCATTTGATTGTGCATTGCTTGGATTGCTTTTGGTAAATCATATTGAATATTAGGAGGAAAATTTCCTACTACATATTGTCCAAATGCAATAGAAGCTGGTTCATTAATAGTAATCCATTTTTTCACTTGACTACCAAACTCAGCAAAACAAAAATCAGCATATGCCACAAAGGCATCAATTGTTTTAGGATTTAGCCAGTCCCCGTTTTGATGTAAATTTAACGGTGTATCAAAATGATGCAATGTCACATATGGTGTAATGCCATTTTTTAAGCATTCGGCAAACAAAGCATGATAATATGCCACACCTTTTTTATTCAATTCACCAGTACCATTTGGAAAAATTCTGGTCCATGCAATCGAAACACGAATTGCATCCACGCCATATTCTTTACTTAGAGCTAAATCTGTTGGATACTCATGATAAAAATCACTGGCAGGGTCTGGTGAGAAGCGCCCTTGCTCTTTTAAAAAGACATCCCAACAAACAGGACCTTTACCATCTTCTGTTGTAGCCCCCTCTACCTGATAAGCCGCAGTGGCCCCACCAAAAACAAATTCTTTAGGCAATGACAACATCATCTGTATTTCCTCCTTTGTGTTTTAATGTATTTAAAACAAACTCTAGTGACTTCTTCGGATCTCTTGTTAAGGCAATATATTCTGCTCCTTCTGTTGCAATACAAGAGATACCCAAACGATCACAATCTTTTTGTAAATCCGGCAAATTAGTTGCAACTTGTGGTGCTAGAACAATCAGATCATAATCCGCTAACATATCTTGATGAGCACCCCAAGCTGCCGCTGCAGCTTTAACACTTACATTAAATTCTTGGGCTCCTTTATTTAAGGCGTTGGCCAGTAATCCACTCGTTCCACCACCAGCACATAAAACTAATACATTTTTTTCATCAGAAATTACTGTATCAGAAACCAGTGTTACGATAGCGTCTTCATCAGATTCCACTATTTTCTCCTTATTTACTTCAGCTTGTTCTTCTTCATATCGTTGTAAATCATAGGATTTGAAGAAAGGATAGTAGATTAAAGCATCTACAAGTGGCAACACTACTGCTAAGACAAAAGATAGTGGACTAAAGCCTGTACCTAAAATCAGTCCAATTGGTCCTGGAAAAGTCCACGGAAGTACATAGAGAAAACTATTCATTCCTAAAAAATCAACAAAAAACTTAAACAGCCATACATTTATTATTGGTGCTGTAATAAAAGGGATAAAGAAAACAGGATTTAATACAAGTGGTCCACCAAACAAAATAGGTTCGTTCACCCCAAAAGAAGTTGGAACAACAGCTGCTTTCCCAATTGCTTTATTAGCTTTTGACTTAGCAAAGAAAATAAATAAGAAAGGTACAACAAATGTAGCACCTGTTCCTCCTAACGTTGCTACAAAATATTGTAATCCAGGTGTTAATAGTTTGGTTGCGTGTTCTCCAGCTTGAAAACCACTCACATTGGCTGCAATATTAACATAATAAATGGCTGATACGGCGGGCTCCACAATGGATGGTCCATGAATACCAATAAACCAGAAGAAAGCCATCGCGCCATAAATAATAGCTAGCCCAATCCAACCATCAGCTGCCGTGAATAGCGGTTGGAAAAAAGTAATAACACCTTGAGCAAAATTCATTTCAAAAGCCGAACGAAAGGCGAAATCAAATACCCAAAAAATGATAATCGCAAACCCAAAAGGAATAATATCCTTAAAAGCTTGAGAAATATTAGGCGGAACTTCTTCTGGTAGGCGAATTGTAATATTACGCTTAACACAAAAACGATAAACATTTACGGTAACAAATGCGACAATAAAAGCTGCTAACAATCCACTGGAACCTAGATATACAGTTGAAATTCCTCCTTCAAGCCGATCTGTTGCTAATAATAATAAGCCACAAATAGAAGCTACCATTGGTGCAATAATATTAATTTGATTTGTTTTAGGCATGTCTCGATTAAAATTATCCGTTAGTGCTTTTGCCGTAGTCGCAACAACCCCAACCGCTAAAAATCCCATGGTAAAATTATAAGGGGTCATAATCATTGCTTCTGTATTTTCAGACCAATAAAAGCCAAAAATATTAGGAACATAGGCAATTAATAAAAAAATACTTGAAAAGATAACTACTGGCATACAAGAGACAAAACCATTTTTTATGGCGGATAAATAGCTGTTTTTTGACACTTTTTCAAAAAAAGGTTTCCACTTTTCAATCGTCTGAATGATTTTATTCATTTTTTTACCTCCCAATTTGGTTACAAAAAATCCTCCATACTCTTTTCTTATACATTTGTTCGCTGATAAAGTTCTATCATGTCCATTACAACATCCCGCAATAATAAGGTCGTCATTAAATGGTCTTGTCCATGCACAAAGATAAAGCCTAGTTCTACTTCCTCACCTCCTGCTTCTGTGGCTAACATTTTTGTTTGTGATTCATGTGCTTTTTTTAGTAAGTCATCGACGATGTCAATTGTGGGTTGAACTTCAGTGAAATTTCCTAACTTAGTCTCTTTTAATAAAGTTAATAATTTTGATCGTGCATCTCCTGAATAAGCAACAATTTCAAAACCAATCATGGCAACTTCGTCTTTTTTCATCTTTTTTCCTGCTTTCTTTGTAATAATCGTTGTAAATGAATTGTTAGATAGACTTGTTCATTAGAGCTCAGTATAATGCCAGCTTTACTTGTAATAATATTAAAAATTTGTCCAGCAATTTGATAAGCTTGTGGATATTGACTGATTAATTTTTCGCGAAAATGTTCTGCTAAATCATCGCTACTTAATTCTTCAGGTTCACGATCGATAGCATATTTAATATGAATCATTAGCCGATCATATAAATTACCGTCTTCATCTCTTGAAATATCTTGCGCTTGTAAAAACTGACTAATTTCAGTCAATGTATCTTTTATAACGGATAACTTTGAAGAACGGCCTTGAGTCGTTATCCCTTTTGCATTAATGAAGTGGTATGCAATATTTGCAACTTCTCCAGCTGGCATAATAATAGCGAGTTTATTTTTTATTATTATTAATGCATCTCTTGCGATTTGATATTCAACTGGATATTGTTCACTTAAATCCGGTAACATGCTCGTTACGTACTCATGGTTCATAATCCGTTGATAACTAAAATAAATATGATCAGTGAGCGTTGCATAAATATATTCTTGGACAGGAAATCGATACTTTAGTTTTCCATGCTCAATAATTTCATAACTCGTTGTGATAAAATCAATTGGAACATCTTTTAGTAACGCAGAAAAATTTTGTTCTGATTGCTCATTTCGCAAAACAAATAAATTATGGATATCTTTTTTTGCAATAAAGTCTCCTTTCTTTTTTTGAAATGCAATACCTTTTCCCATCGCAATAGCCTTTTGGCGCCCATGATCCCAAATAATAACTACATTATTATTTAGTATCTGTGCTATTTCATACATCTCCTCACTCCTTTACAAAAAAAGAACCGCAAATATAGAAAAGATAGGCACTATCTTTTTCTATATTTGCGGTTCTTGCCTAATCGTATTAGTAACAATCCACACTTTATTTATATATTCAATCTATCATAATACAAAACAAATGTAAGCACTTTCAAGCGTTTTTTTTTGAAATAACATAAATTAAACACCTCATAGCGAATAGATTGCTAGACTTCACTTTTTAAGAAAAAATGCTAAACAAAGTTAACAATAAACAAACTTTTCTAAACATCATCTGCAAAGAAACTAGTTTCTTTTATATCTACTTTTTATTATGCTATCTTTAACTTATTCATTATAAAAAAGGAGTTACTAAATGTTTAACGAAAATAGTTTTAATGTCTTTACAGTTAATGGACTGGATGAGCGAATGAACGCTATTCGCAGTGAAATTCAACCTGTTTTTACTACCATTGGACAACCAATTTGCGAAATGCTGTCACAAAATTTTAACCGACCTTTTTATCTACACATTGCCCAACATCGCAGAAGAACTGTTCATCCGCCTGAAAATACCTGGGCTGCTATGAGCGAAGGTAAAAGAGGCTATAAAATGAACGCTCATTTTCAAATAGGCATTTGGCCAGAATATGTTTTTATGTGGTTAGCTATTATTGATCAACCAAAAAATCAAAAAGAAATGGCAGAAATTTTACTACAAAATCCTACCATTTTTGATTCATTACCAAAAGACAGCGTGATTAGTTTAGATCATACGAAGCCAGAAATATTACCATTAACTCCTGAAAACTTAAAAAGTGCTCTAACCCGCTTAAATACTGTTAAAAAAGCTGAGTTTCAAATTGGACGAGTCATAAAAAAAGACAGCCCTTTGTGGCACACTCCGGCTAAAGCAATGCAATATATCGAAGAAACTTACACTAGTCTGTTTCCTATCTATGACCTTTTAACATAAGGGCAGCATGACTTTTAACATAGTTTTTTCTTACACTATTGTTCCTACTCAAGCATGAGAAAACACCTTATAATAAGTTGTAATTAAAAGGAGTCATTCTCATGCACAAAAAAATACATTTATCTTTTATCATTATTTTCAGCATTTTTGTTATGTTACTAGTTGGCATACTAGTTTTTCCCACTTTAAATACGCAAGTAGAAAGACTAGTACACAAACTCTGGCTTTTTACCGTGCAAAATATTATAAAACCTTATTAAAAAGTTGCTTTTTAGCGCTAGTCGACTTCTTTTGGCTAATATTTTTAAAATAAGACTAAAGGAAACATTCAAAGTGTTCCTTTAGTCTTTTATTTTTCCTAAAAAATTTAACCTTACTATTAGGCACTCATTGTAAAAAATTTTCCTAGAAAAGAAGTTTTTTATACCGGAGATAGATTTGAATCATTTGACAATATTCTGCTCTGTAGAATACGATAATTTAAAAGGTAACTAGAAAGTTGGTAGACTTGTATGAATGAAGAAACAAAAAAACTAACAAAACTTAATCCGCAACTTGCTAAGTTCCAAAACCAACTATTAAATCAATATGCTTTAGAGAATGACACTGCGGATAAAAATCAAATTGTTTTTGTAGGTTCAAGTTTGATGGAAATGTTTCCTGTGGAGAAATTACAAACACAAGAAAATTTGAACTTACCCCTACACATCTATAATCGAGGTATCCGCGCAACTACAACCGCTGATGTACTAACCCATTTCAAAACACTAATCGCTGATTTACAGCCCGCAAAAATATTTATTAATATCGGATCAAATGATATTGGATTTGGTATTTCAGAAAAAGAAACATTGGCTAATTACGCCACTATTTTAACCAAAGTTCAAACAGCTTTGCCACAAAGCAAATTATATACAATGAAATTTTATCCCATTAATACAGTTGATGATTTTACTGATCCACATACGGGAGAAAGTGGTCGCTATTCCGATGAACGTACCAATCAACTATTAGCGCAAACAAGTGCAAAAATTGGGGAATTAGCAAAAAATTATGGCTATGAAGCGATTGATGTTAATAAGGGATTAACCGATAAGAACGGAAATTTACGAAAAGAACTTAGCTTTGATGGTTTGCACCTTTTGCCAAAAGGCTATGAAATAGTTTTCAATAATTTATTAAAATACTTAAAATGAAAAATATCACACCACACTTATAGCCCTGGTAAACTCCATCAACATCATTTAGCAAAGTGAAAATAGTTATCTTCTCTGCATAATCTTTACACTGCTTAGATTAAGTCGTATCATTTCACCTAAAAATATTTAAAAGACCTGAACAAGTTAAAATACAACTTGTTCAGGTCTTTAAATTTGCTAGAACTATTTAACTTTTTTCAAAACGATCCCACTATATAACCAAATCGTGAGTACATAATATAGAAAATATAGAACAAAGAAAATAGTGAATGGCAGTGCGATATCGCCATACGGTTCACTTAATAAAGTCGTAAACATTTGTAAACCAAACAGTACATGAGTTACTCCAAGAATTCCTGGTACAAGGAACAAAACTCCAATTTCCTTGCGTAAAGATGCTTTTAATAAACCTTTTCGGGTACCGATTTTATTTAGCATCGCATAACGTCGAACGTCACTATTGGCTCCAGATAAGATTTTAAACATTAAACAACTTGCTAGCATAGTCAAAAAGGCAATGCCTAAGAAAAAGCCCATAAATTCAAAGCCAGAAAACATCCCATTAAAAGCTGTGTAGGCGTCCACTTTTTGGCTAAGACTCCCCATTGATGTTGGATCACTCAATTCTTTATTGTTCGTCACATTTTCAGTTGCTAATTTTTTCAATTGTGGCAAAGCAGTCATGAAATCTTTCACTTTTACCACTTGTAATTTCGTTACTGGTAAATTGAGTGCTTCAAAACTTTGACGGTCAATAACTTGATGGTCTTTGGTTCTTTGACTTGGTAATTCTAAAGAACGTAAACCATCCATTGCTTGTACATCTGCAGCTAATTTATCCCCATCATATTCTGTTTTTCTAGTTTTATTTTTTTCATAAACTACCGCAGTTAACGGATGTCTATTAAATTCATCTTTTAGATAATAAACGGTTTTATCATCTTCTTTTTGCAAGTATGTGGTATTTTCAGTTGGTTTTAATGCATCTACTTGATCTTGCGTTGCTTCTTGAGCATTATTTAATACTAAATCATAAGATGAAGTTTGGTCGGTCATTTTAGGAATCTCATTGCGGAAACCTAGCCCCACCGTCAAAGCACCTAACGCCAAAGCAAATAACATAGCAACCATTGATAACATGCGTGTATAATCTTGAATACGGAAACTTAACTGAGAAAAAGTAAAGCCGTTCAATTTTTTCAAAACTAAGCGGTCAGAACGTTTTAAAAGTTGCAAAATGAAAATCAAAACACCATGGAAAACTAGATAGGTTCCTAAAATAATTGTCACTAGTGCAATTACTAACGCTATAAACCCTAATGTATTTACTTGCGCCATCACCCAGTAACCAACTGCTAAAAAGGCAATCCCACAAAAAGTTTCAACAAATAATAAACTATTTTTGCGTTGACTCTTAGTTGGTGTTTCACTTGCTCGTAAGAGAGTTAAAATCGGTTTTTTAATCATTGAGCCAGCGTTAATTACCGCAGATACTAAAAATAAGATGATGAAAAAAATGAATGTAATCATTAAAGCTTCTGTATTAAAGGGTGAAAAGTGTGTTACTTTTACATCTAATTGTTTGGTTAATAACTGATTAACGATACTTGATAATCCAATCCCAATTGCAGAACCAGCAATTGTCGCTAAAATACCAATAAATAGAGTTTCCACAAAAATGAGTTGGGCAATTTTTCGTCCTTTTGCGCCTAACATCATAAACATCGCATAGTCTTTTTGCCGCATCGTCATCAAAAATGAATTAGCATACAGAATATAGACTAAGGTAATAATAGCCAATAACACCGAACCGAGATGAAAAATCATTACAACCGATGAGATAATTGAGTTACTTTCTAAAAAGGCTTTGTTAGTTGCCATTGATTCAAACATGTAAAATATCGCCGAAGCCATTACCAAACCGGAAAATAGTACTAAGTAATCTCGCAATTTTCCTTTAATTCCTGTAAGAGATAATTTAAAAAGCATTTAAATTCCCCCTTACTGTTCCGCTAGAAGCGCTAAGATTTCACGATAAAACTCTTCTCGCGTCTGAAGATCTCGTTTAAGTTCTTGGTGTATCACACCATCTTTAATAAATAAAATACGTTGACAATAACTTGCTGAAAAAGGATCATGGGTGACTAATAAAATAGAAACGCGATCTTTTTCATTTAATTCTTCCATCGTATCCAATAAATCCCGGGCACTTTTGGAATCAAGGGCACCAGTTGGTTCGTCCCCTAGTAAAATTGTTGGCTGGGTAATCAAAGCCCGTGCCGCAGCAACCCGTTGTTTTTGTCCACCGGAAATAGCAGCAGGATAACTATCTAAAATATGCGTAATGGACAATCGTTCCGCAATTTTTTTCACTCGTTGTTTAATTTCTTTTGGTTTTACACCTTGTAATGACAAGGGCACTGCAATATTTTCGGCTGCAGTCATATTTTCTAATAAATTAAAATCTTGAAAGATAAAGCCAATTTCTTCACTTCTGAAATCTGCTAATTGATTGCCTTTTAATTTCGTTACGTCTTTTTGATTGATTGTAATTTTGCCAGCAGTTGGTTTGTCTAAGGTTGATAAAATATTTAATAATGTTGATTTACCAGAACCTGAGGCTCCCATAATCCCAACAAATTCACCTTTTCTTACATCAAAGGAAATTCCTTTTAATGCTTCTGTTTTCTTTTCGTTACCTGTACCATAAGTTTTTTTGACGTTGTTGATTTCTACTATATTTTCCATAACTTCTCCTACTCTAATTTTTCTTTTGCTGCTGTGGGCAATTCAGATTCTTTGACTTCTTCATATGAAGTCACGCCTTTATTTTTATTCCAAGTAATTTTTAAATAGGCATTCTTTCTTAAAGGACGATCTTTAAATGCATTAAAGTCCATTTGTTTTTCATTGCCATCTTTATCATAACCAGGTAAAGAATATTTATATTGCGTGACATTTTCACCATTATCAGCTTTTACGTCTTCTCTTTGTCCATCGGTTGTGATTTTTACATAATATTGTTCGCCACCCATAATAAAGTAGTCAGCAACTTTTAGACCAATAAAACCGATCCCTAATAGTGCCACCAGAACAATTAGTAATTTTTTCATATCTTTCCTTCCTTTCATTTACATTTTTATTATAAAACTTGACCAAAAAACGCGACATTTATTTAACTATCAAAAAACTAACATTACTGTCATTTCAAAAATAAAATGAAAAGTTAAATAAACTCACTTAGCGCTCAAGTAATAAGCTGGAATTTTAATCAATTGTTTTTCAGATTTCACCCTATTCTGATTTCTTTAGCTATAAAAAAGAGAATCCTCTAACTTGTTACAGTAGAGAATTCTCTTTTTTCCTGTTATGTGTGATTCTAAACCTTTTTCACCTAGAAATTCTTTTTATTTTCACTACGCTAACGCGTTGGGACTAGCTAATTGTGGTCCTTGACCATAATAGGCTTGGACCCAATCATCATTATCCCACATTTCAGTTTTACGACGACCATGAAAATAATCCCATTCTGACTCGTATTCCACTTCAATAATTTCCCCTGCTGCCCCTAATGTTACCCAAGCATAATTACCAGATGAGGCTGCAAACTTAACCCACTGAACAGGGAAAAATTGTTCTTGTCCATCGATTGCATAAAAATTGCGCTCTTGGTAGTCTACCCGCAAAAATATATTATCACTTCCATATTCCCAGTTTACCTCCGCGATTATTTCTTCGGCTCGTTCTACAGCGACATCATCTTCTAATAATTCACCATTAGGCAATGTACTTAAATTTTTTAAACTTATTAAATTATCATCTTCAAAGATGCCAATAATGCGCGGGCCATTCAGACTAAACTTTCCTTCTGGTTGTAAGCGAAAAATATGCACCAACTTACCATTACGAATCTGATCTTCTTCTGCAATTTGATAATCTGCCGGTATCGTAACTACAGCTGCAATCATTTCCCAATAATCCATGGTTACGCCTTCTTTCTTACCATTCAAAATCATCTAGTTCTTCTTCTAACTTATGAATTTGCGCTTCCAGCATTTGCATTTCTTCTTTAATTTCTTCTAATGTGGCCCCGCTAGCACTATAGCCTTTATAGTAAGCTGTCATGTAATCTGTCTCTTCTAGTCGTTGGAGCTGATCGCGCAACTGCCCTAAAAGCGCTAAGTTGTTTTCATACTGCAATTCATTCATCTTACTCACCTCATTTAAGCTAATGCATTTGGGCTATTTAATTGCGGTCCTTTTCCTTCTCTGGCTAACACCCAATCGTCATTATCCCACATTTCAGTTTTACGACGACCACGGAAATAATCCCAGCGTGAATCAATTTCCATCTCAATTAGTTGACCATTTCCTGCTAATGTTACCCAATTGTAGCTGCCATTGGTATGACTAAATTTAATCCATAAAACCGGAAACTGATGTGTTTTTTTATCTTCTCCAATAAATTCCCGTTGTTGGTGTTCAATGCGAATAAATGACAATCCTCTTGCATAACTACGATTACTTTTAGCAAAAATATCTTCGGCAAGGGCACGGGCACGTTCAGGTGACGGTAATTTACCTTCAGGAACTATCGCAAGATTTTTAACACTCACTAAAGTATCTTTAAAAAAAACCGCAATAATCCGAGGACCATTTAGTTCAAAAATCCCATCTTTTTGATACCGCAAAATAGTTACCTTGTGGCGATTACGGGTTTCATGTCGTTCTTGTGCTAATTGATAGTCATCTGGAATTGTAACAATTTTATTTAGTAATTCTGTATTTTTCATGGTAGTCATCCTTTCAACCTAATCACTTAACTTATTAAGTGAGTCGATAAACGATTTTTGTTCCTCGGCGTTTAAAGGAGCAAAAAAAGCTGTGTTTGCGTGTTGTAATGCTTCAATAATAATCGGATATATCGCGTGTCCTTCTTGTGTTAGGGAAAGAACATAGCCTCTACGATCATTGGGATTTTCTTTTCGTTTTAAATACTGGCTATCGATTAGTTTTTTTATAGCTCGCGTGACATTGCTCGCATTGACACCTGTCAGTTGAACCAACTTTTCTTGTGGCAAATCTCCATAGTCATGTAGTTTTAAAATGTAATAATATAAACTGGAGTTTAATTGATGTGGAGCAAGATAATTATCTACTAATTTAATATAGCGACGACTAACACTAGCTAATTGTTTTAAGCTATCACTTTCATTTTTATCGTTCTCCATCGGCGACACTTCCTTTTTCAGTTTATTTACTTGCGCAAGCAAATAATAAATCATATAATGAACTTCGTCAAATAAATTGTTTTACAGGAGGAATTGGAATTGAACCAAACAAAGACAAAATGGATGATTGTCGCAATTTATATCGCTACATTGATAACTGCAATTGAAGCCACGATTGTAGTAACTGCCACCAGAGCGATTATCAATGACTTGGGAAATCCCAATCTCACTGCTCTCATTTTTTCAACGTATCTTTTTTCAAGCGCCCTAGCAACGCCAATTTTTGGACGAATGGCAGATAATTATGGTAAAAAAAGAATTTTTCAAACTGGTTTATTACTCTTTTTATTAGGTACAACTTTATGTGGCTTTGCCCCTTCTAGTTGGTTTTTACTGACAGCTCGTGTTATCCAAGGAATTGGTGCAGGTGGAATCATGCCGATGACTTTTGCGTTAATTGGTGAGTTATTTGACCTTTCAACCCGCGGAAAAGTGATGGGCTTAAATAATTCAGCTTGGGGAATTGCCTCGCTTATTGCGCCTTTACTGGGTGGAGTCATTTTAAGTCAACTTAGCTGGCACTGGATCTTTTTTATTAATATTCCCTTTATCTTAATTGTTTTAACGTTAGTTCAACTATTTTATCAAGAAGAAAAAATTTATGCTCCTTCTCCTCAAAATAGTCTTGTGCAATATAGCGCGCTTATTGTCACTCTACTGATTACCTTAAGTGGTATCCAATTGATGGCGAGCCAAATATTTATAGGGAGCGCGCTTTTAATTTTAGGATTACTGACACTTTTTCTTTTTTATCGACAAGAAACGAAAACGACGGTTCCAATTATCCCAATTCAAACCATTCAGATTAGTAATTTTCGTTTACTTACAATTTGTGTCTTCCTAATTAATGGCGCTTTAATTGGTTTTCAAGTTTATCTACCGCTGTGGGTGCAAACTGAATTACATCTATCCGCTACATTAGGTGGTCTTGCACTTTTACCATCCTCTATCTTTTTTATTCTTGGTTCTTATTATTCAGGCAAATTACTCTTACGTTATAAACAAAAAAAGCTCCTGCAACTTATCTTAGCGGGTGCTTTGTCTGGCTTTTTAATTCTCAGTTTCTTACCCAATACAACTGGTTACGGTGCTTTATTGTTACTATCAAGTTTTCTTGGCTTTTTCATTGGCACAGGGGTTACTGTCAGTGTAATTTCCGCTCAAGCTTATGCGACTCAAGAAAATTTAAGTAGCGTTTCTGGCTTTATTACACTTTGCCGCACCTTAGGTCAAAGTTTTCTAGTAACAATTTTAGGTGTCATTAACCAGCGCAGTTTTCTAGCACAAAACCAACATATCGCAGGGTATCATCATGTTTATCTTACTGTAAGTATTATCTTCATTTTTTTACTACTAGTAGTAAGTCGCTCTTCTAGGTCAGAGGGGTAAAGTATTGCAAATATGTATTCTCACGCTTCAAATTTATTGACTCCACCTAAAAATATTTATTAGTTAATTTTACAGCTACAAATCATTAACTTTTTAGTTAAAGTTATTTTCAAAAATATTTCTATATTTAATACCATTAGTGGTATGTCTAAGCAAAAAATGTTCGTTTTAATATTATTTAGGCTTACCCATACCACTTTTCATTATGTTATAACAAAGCTTGATTCACTTTTTTATACGCCTATAGATCTAAAGTAATTTCTATCATCTTTTTATTTCAAAATATATTTTGCTATTGTTTTATCGGTTGATGTGAATCCACTTGTAATGTAATATTCTATTTCTTAATTCTTAACAAATAGCTATTCTTTATAAATAAGATATTACATTTATTCTACCGTCCATCACTCAATAATTTAAAGCGATCAAACGCTTCTTTATACATCACCATATTTTCTTTTATTGGATAGTAGGTTTTCTTAACTTTATTAGCATCTTTCCATTTATGCATTTCATTATTTGCAGTAGCTGCACAGAGCAATGCTCCATATGCAGGACCTTCATTGAAGTTTAATACTTCAATTTTTTTATTAAAAATATCCGCAAACATTTGCAACCAAAAGGGATTCTTGACAACTCCACCAGTAACACGGAAACAATCAATCGAATTAGTCTCGGCAACTCCTAAGTTTTCAAAAACATTTTTTAAAGAAAATGCAATTCCTTCCATTACAGCTCGAATTATGTCCGCCCTATCATGATGTGCTTTTATTCCAATTAGACATCCACTAAGATTTGGGTCAAAATAAGGACTCCGTTCACCAAATAAGTAAGGTAAAAAAGTTAATCCTTGGCTACCAGCAAAACTTTTTTCAGCCAAACGAGTAAATTCATTAAAATTTTGATTTGGAGCCATTATTTTCTTTAGCCAGTCTAATGAATAACCAGCTGAAAGCGTTACACCCATTTTATAATTTTTATTTATCACAGAATTGAAATAATGATATTTACCTAAATTATCAGCAGATTGCTCTCCTTCATATATTAAGACTACTCCTGAAGTTCCAACGGAGATTAATCCTTCAGTATCCGGATTACGGATTACTCCAAAGGCTCCACAAGCATTATCAGCTCCACCTAATACTAACTTGATTTTTCCTGATAAATTAAATTTTTTCTTTATTTCAGATTTCATTTCTCCAACAATCTCTTTAGATGGAAAGATATCTGGACAACGATCTTTATCAATTCCTAATTTTTTTAACAGCAGTTCATCCCAAACTTGTTTTTCGACATCATATAAAATAGTGCCCGCTGCATCAGAAGGTTCAGTCATAACTTTTCCAGACAAATAATAAATTAGATAGTCCTTTGGTAGTAGAAATTTCCAAGTCTGCGACCAAATTGATGGCTCATGTTTTTGTATCCATAAAATTTTGGGTAATGTAAAACCTTCTAAAGGAATATTTTTTTCCACTTGCAATAAATGCTCATTAAAATGTTCTTTCAAAAATGCCACTTCTTCGACAGTTCGATTATCATTCCATAATATAGCGGGTCTTAGGACATTTCCATTTTTATCTAACAAAACAAGCGAATGCATCTGACCAGAAAAGCTAAAAACCAAATCCTCCGTTTTTATAATAGGGAATTCATCAATCAAATCAGCCAATGCTTCATGGAAGGCTCTGATCCAATCATTAGGATTTTCTTCACTATAGCCTACTTCTTGAGAATTGATTGTAAATGAGCTATTAGAACTTCCTAACAACTTCCCATCCCTTCCCAAAATAATTTTTAACGAACTAGTACCTAAATCCACTCCCAAATAATAACTCATTTTACTCCCTCCTTATTAGTTAATTTCAAAAGTCGTGTATGCATGATAGTTAGTACTTAAAGCTTCAGCGCTCTCATGAACATAATTAGGTTTACGCTGCATTTCAAATGTCACTCCTCCAAATTTTTGAATAGGAGTGCCACCATTTACCTTAAGAAAACGATTTAACTTATTCAACGTGTAAACAACGCAAGATTCTTGATCAGAGTATATTTTTAATCTATTTCTTTTTGCCTCATCAGTTAGCGTTATTTTAGGTTGTGACTCTTCAGGCTTTAAAAAACAATATGCTAAATCTATACCATCTGCACATATTTTTGATAAACGAGTTCCTAAATTAAGACTTTTCGAAATAGGTTTTTCTTTAAGAAAATTAAACTGTCTATATTCCGGAATAGCCATTGTAGAATATTCTCCAGTAGGAATAAATTGCTCATCAATTATTTGAATTTTAGCCGGAGCTATTTTCAATAAATGGCTTGTGATAGGATATTCTTTTGACTGATTTAAGTTAAAATACATATGATTGGTCAAATTACAGATTGTTGGAACGTCTGAGTTTCCTTCCATAATTATCGTAAATCGGTTATCTTCAAGTCGATAAACTAATTTCAATGCCATTGGATCATAATTTGAGCTGTCATCAAAATACCTTAAACTATAACTACTTTCATCATTCTTGCTAACTTCCCAAATAACTTGATGAACGCCATTTTTTCCCCCATGCAAATGGACGTTACCTTCATTAGTATCTAACAAGACACTTTCTTTCTGTGAA
Organism: Enterococcus sp. DIV0755b; assembly: GCF_051713765.1. Classification (NCBI taxonomy): domain Bacteria; kingdom Bacillati; phylum Bacillota; class Bacilli; order Lactobacillales; family Enterococcaceae; genus Enterococcus; species Enterococcus sp. DIV0755b. The sequence goes on from NZ_JBIOQN010000001.1 coordinate 2,820,509, forward strand.
TTTATATAATGAGGCGGAAATGTTCTACCTGCATTTCTTCCAATTGTCGCACCAAAAAAGTAAGGATTTAAATAATAGGACTCCCATTCATCATATGAAAGAACAAAATTCGTGCCTGTCTTTTTACTAATCATTTTTGTAATGGTACCACCATAGTCTAGAAACTCTATCAGAACATGTTCATTTTCAATTTGATAACTTTTCATTAGTTTCCCTTTCAAAAACAGACTAGGGCACATTGTCCTAGTCTGTTTTTTTTATTTTGTCACTCGTTCAATTGCTGGATTTGTAAAGATATCACTAGGATCATCACTAGGTGAAGAAAATTCTGAAATCACTGCACCGTCTTTACCCGCTTGAAACCAATGTTTTATGTTAGGCTCAATAGTATATTGCTCACCAGGTTTTAGTTCTATCTCGTGCATAACGGTGTAATAAGATTCCTGTCCTTCTGGAATTGTACTTTGAATATTTTCAGTAGGATTTCCTTCAACATAAAGATAGACGCTCCCTTGACGACATCGAAATGTTTCTCGCTTTCCCTCTTCTCCATTTCGGGGTGGATGTCTATGTTCAGGGCAGGTTTGTCCAGCTAATAAAACCATCTCTTTAGCACAATAGCGATTATTATTTTCATAAACGATTAAATTTAATCCTTCTGATTGAATCCGCCCTAAACCAAAGTCAGCAAAATCAATCGAGGATAATTCGGCTTCTGTAAAAACAATTCCAGAATCCAAAAATTTTTGTCGTATTTCTTTTTTGTAATCCAAGATTTTCGCCTCTTTTCTCTAAGATATTTTTAAATCATCCCAAGAGATATCTTCCTCTTCTTTTTCTTCCAGAACAATTTCTTCGTTTGGATTAACTCGCTTCTTCAAAATAAGGATGGTTATGGCAGTTGCTAAAGAACCAATTAGTAATGCTCCTATAAAGGCCCAAGGACGCGTCATTGTCGGAATTGCAAACATCCCTGATGCTGGAATATGACTATCAGCTCCCCACAACATACTCAATCCGCCTCCAATAGCGCCACCAACACCCGTAGCAATAACATTACGAAGTAAATCATTCAATACAATCGGAAAACATCCTTCTGTAATCTGACAAATTCCCATTGGAAAAGCTGTTTTTAGGGTTTCGATCTCTTGCTTATTAAAAATATTCTTGTTAATAATTTTGCCGATAAAGTAAGCCATAGTTAAACCAAACGGTGTTACCATTGATGCTAAGATTAAAACGGTGATCGGTTCATAGATACCTTCAGAGAATAAAGCAAAAACGAAAGCAAAAACAACTTTATTAATAGCTCCACCATAATCAATAGAAGCTAAAATTCCAATAATAGCTCCATAAATAAATAACGAAGATGTATTTAAATTCCCAAGATAATTGGTAATTATATCCGTGAACCAAATAATTGGCGTTCCCACCACATAATACATCACCATACCTGAAAGAAAAGCACTTAAGAACGGTAAAACTAGTGTTGGCATTAAGCCATCCATCCATTTTGGAACTTTGATTGTTGCCATCAAAAATACAACAATATATCCTGAAATATATCCGCTAACAACTCCACCAAGAAATCCCGTACCAATTCCATGAGCAACAAAACCAACAATTAGTCCGGGTGCAATACCTGGCTTGTCTGCGATAGAATAAGCAATAGCAGTTGAAACAATCATTGGAAGAAATCCTAATCCATAACCACCCATGGTAGACATGGTATCAGCAAAACTGAATCCATCACGAAAGTTATCAATTGTGAGACCACCCATCATATTCCCAATCGCAAGCAAAAAACCAGACGCAACAATAATTGGTAAGAAAAATGAAATAGCAGTCATCAAATGCTTTTTGAATCCAATTTCTTTAATTTTATCCATTGTAGACCTCCTATGCTGTAACTTCTTCAAGCTTTTCAACTAGCTTGTTCGGCGACTTCACCACTAACCCCGTAGGAACTTCAATAACCTTTTTATCTTTAAAACGCTCCCGACCATTAACTTTAATATCTGCTGCAATAATCACTACGTCTGCTGCATCAATTTCTTGCTGAGTTAATGCATCTTGTGTGCCTGCTAATCCTTGTGTCTCAATGTGAACCTCATGTCCCCGATTCAGGCTAGCTTGGATTAATTTTTCTTTAGCAATATAAGTGTGAGCAATTCCGGCCGTGCAGGCTGCAATTCCAACGATTTTCATTTGTTACACTCCTTTAATTATAGAATTTGACTTTGTCATTTGATTTAAACAAGTATATTTTTTCTAAAGCAACTTTTTTTGTTTCTTCCATACATTTCGGGAATAATACGTTTGGTTCTCTAATTTCAGTATTACCTGCATTTAATACTTCTCGTAATTTGTTTGCAAAAACTATTTTAATATCACTAGATATATTGATTTTGTTCACACCCATAGTTACCGCTTTACTGATTTCATCATCTGGATTACTTGATCCACCGTGAAGGACTAGAGGAATATCTGTCAACGCTTCGATTTCTTCTAAAATATCCAAACGTAATTTAGGATCAACATCTTTTGGATAAATACCGTGTGCGGTTCCAATTGCCACAGCTATGCTATCTACACCGGTTTGTGTAATAAAGTCTTGGGCAACTTTAGGATCAGTATAGATAATTTCACTTACTCCACCTTCAACAGTATTACCCGTATCCCCAATCGTACCCAACTCCGCTTCTACAGAGACACCTGCTGCATGAGCTGCTTCAACGACTTTTTTAGAAATTGCAACGTTTTCCTCATAAGAAAGGTGTGATGCATCAATCATGACAGACGTAAATCCAATACTAATAGCATGAATGACTTGTTCAAAACTTGCTCCATGATCTAAATGGATACAAACTGGAATTTTAGTATGATTTGCCAAATACGTAACTTGTGCAACAAAACTATCTGTTAAAAAGCTCAGTTCATCTGGATGAATTGCTATCATTACGGGTGATTGTGCCTCTTCGCAAGCCTCCATCACAGCATTTAATAATTGTCCCGAACCAGCATTAAATGCAGGTACAGCAAATCCTTTTTCTTTGGCAATACTTAAAATTTCTTTTCCAGTTACTAACATATGATCTTCTCCTTTATTAATCCGATTTTATATTTTTATTGAAATGCTAAAACTAAATTACACAACTCATCTACAGAAGTTACTTTTTTAATAGCATTAATAAATTGATCATTTGCTAACAAAATTGCAACTTGTTGTAAAAGCAATACATGGGTAGTATTTGCGTCTGAATCTTTGACCGCAAACATAATAACGACCTTGACCCCCTCACCATCTAAAGTTTCCCACTCTATATCTTGCTTTAATATCGCTATTGCGACAGTTGTTTTTTCTACTGCAGCTGATTTTCCATGCGGAATGGCTACACCTTGACCAATTCCTGTTTCTCCTTCTTCTTCTCTTAAGTAGACATCGTCAATAAAAGTTTTTGCATTACTAACAAAGCCATTTTTATATAATAAATCACCCAGCTCTTGAATAATCGCTTCCTTTGTTTTTGCATTAGAATCCACAATCATCAGCTCTTTATGAATTACTTTATTCAATTCAATCTTTTCCATTATTCCAACTCCTTCAATGAATAGTTAATGTTTTGAGTATCTTTGTCCGTTAATAATGGACTAATTGTTAAAACAGGAATATTTCCTAATGTGAAAGGAACACGAATTGTTGAAAAAATAATATCCACATTCTTCAAAATAAACTCCTGATTTTTTTTCACCTGTCGTTGACTCATTGTAGCTATGATATTCAAGTTAGGAAATTTTTGCTGTACTCGAACTTTCAGTAACTCTGAAGTTCCAACCCCCGTTGAGCAGACAAGTAAAACATTCAGATTTTCTTGGCTATCTAACTTATATTTTTCGAAATATAAGGTCAAGTATCCCACCTCAGCATCATTCATTTTCGTATCGAACATTAATTCGCCATTGATTGTTTGTGCAATTTCTTGAACTTTTATAAAAGTGCTTCGATACTCCAACACTAGTTCATCTAATAAATTATTTTCGATTTTTATTCCTGCTCTCAAACGGCTCAGCATTGGTAAAATATGCTGATATAAATCATCGTATAAAGATCGACTTGATGGTAGTAATGAAACATCTGAAATAGAAAAATAATCGACAATAAATTTTTTTGTAATTTCCTCTGCTAATTTTTTATCTACATTACTACTTTCACGTTTTTGAACATTAATTGAATAGATGTTTTGAAATAAAAAATAAGTTTCCAATGGATCCATATCCAACGATAAATAATTTTTAATGTTTCGAATTATTTCATGAGCAACCGTTTTCATTTGAGGGTTTGCTTCCATCAATTGTTGCTCATCTTTTTCAAGTGGCTCTTGATTTTCTAGATAATGCACTTCACCATCTCGATAACGCTTAATAACTAGGTAGATGTGGGTATAAATTGTTATATCGTAAGGGTAACTAATATATTCACCTAACATCTCTTCTATCAAACTAATTTGTTGATCAATAAAATGTTTATCAATTGCATTTAGTTCGATACCAATCTCACCTAGACTATTTAGTTTATTAGTTTCTAAAAAAATACTATTAATAGCTCTTCGTAAATCTATTTCCTCACCAATTACCCACAAATAGTCACGATTTACTTTAAGTTGAATATTATATTTATTAACGATTTCATTAATCTTTTTCAATCGCCGTTCGATTGAGCTATTACTTAAAAATTGTGTATTTAACACAGCTCGATTTATCTTTTTAGGATGATTAAACAATAATGCTAAGACTAACTCATTTAGACTATTTTCCTCAGTGAACTCTACTATTGAATATAAATTCTTATTACGAAAAGTATCACTCAATTTATGACCTTTTCCCGGTTCTGAGATGATTAAAGCTTCTTGTTTTTCTTCTAAAAACAATTCATTAATTTTTTTTATCATTCGATAAACTGTTTTAGTAGAAACATATAGTGCTTTAGAAAGATATTTTGCTGAGACATACTCTTCAAAATTCAAAAGGTTAATCAGCATATTTTCGTTAGAACTAAAAATCATTTCCATCACCTCTTGATTCATATTTTACCCCCTTTGTATGCGGTTTCTTAATCAACTTATGTCTAGAATATGTGGACATTTTTTTATCCTATTTATTTCACACAATAATGTTAATCCTCTTCGCTTTATTATCTTAAAGTATTGCTAGAAATTTTCTGCTCTTTTTTAGCTATAATTGGATAGTTAATATAATTTTTTCTTATAACAGGATAAGACTATTAAATAAAAATACAGTAGTTGCTAAATCTATTATATTTTAAAGACAAACAACGAACGAATTAACTCATTAATAAAAAATTTTTCATGAACTTTTTTCTATCAGATTGCTGAAATAATATCGTTATTGCACGCAAATCTCACTTCTCATATATAAAACCCTAGATAAATAGAAACCCTATTAAAATACATTTGTGTATTCACACTTTTTCGAATTGTTTTTATACTTAGAGTACACTGAATATTTTTATAGCATTGAATAACAACCATAGTATTAACAAGATATGTAAATGCTACTTTTCAAAAATAAATAACTTAATTTCTTATTTATTAAATGCAACTTCAACAAAAAAAGCCCCACTCAATAAGAGCGGGGCGAATACTGATAGGACAGTATTTATAAGCTTATTTAGCTAAAGCTTCTTTAGCTTGATCAGCCGGAAATGCTCACTTTTATAATTTTAACAACATTCAAAACCCTTGATACATCAACGTTTTTAGAAATTCGTATTTTTCTAAATTTCATAGAATTTCAACTTATCTGGGTCAAATCTGGGTCAAAATAGAAAAATCCCAGTTTCGTCTGGGTCAATTTATGAGAAAATTCTCATCTAACGTGGGGCGTACATATTAATAAAAAAGACCCACAAAACGTGGGCCTGAGAGAATAAATATGAACACTTTACTCATCGTTATAGTTATTATACTTGATGTACAAAAAAGAATCAAGTCCAACTCTATTTCAACTCATTAACAAAAAAGAGCTCAGACCTCATTAAGAGACCTGAGCTAAACTTTTTTACCTAATCAAACCATACGAATTAATTTCCCCTAGAGAGATATACCCTTTTTTGAATTGATCTGTCCGGGGTTGAACAGCCCACAGATAGCCGCCAGCTAACACAATATCATTAAACTTGACCTTTTGTCCCTTTTTCAAAAGTGCGATAATAGGCGCTGATGTTGTCGCAGCTGTACGCAAATTGACATTTGTATTTAACGTAAATTCTTTCATTTTAATTCCTCCTATTGGTGTAGGATTAGGTTTTGATGGTTTGGGCGTTGGGGTTGGCTTTTCTGGCTTACCATTAATTGCTGCATAAGCTTTCCATGCATTCACATCCCCATAGAATACATTGGCATCTAAAAATCCACCATAGCCTGGTAAGCGGGTTTGTGAATTATATTGGAACATTGCCGTGGTCGCCCACCCTTTTGACTTTGGCGGTTGGGGTTGTCGAAAACCATTTGTCACCGCATTGAGGCCATAATTTGCAATCCACAGGCCGTAATCTGCCTTTGCAATAGAGGAAAAGTCATTGCTATTAATAACAGCAGTATACGTGTAAAAGAGCGGCTTAACGCCTGTTCTAGCATATACGCGGTCTAAAAACGCTTTCGCCCAGGCCACATCGTGTTTGTTATCGGATTCCCAGTCTAAGATAGGAATGGCTTCTCCAAAATAATTCTTAGAATTCTTGATAAAAAAATCCGCTTCGTCAATCGCAGAGCCTTGGAACCCGATTTCGTGTGCATAGTGGTAAAATCCTAGTAACTTCCCGGCTTTTTTAGCTCGTTGATAGACGCGATCGGCAAATGGATTTACATAGCCAAAACCACCCCCACCGCCTCCTGTCGTTTTGACAATCACAAAGTCCAATGCCATATTCTGAACTTGGATATCTCCTTGCCAACTCGATACATCAATTCCGTTTAACATCGTCATCATCCTTTTTGTCAATGCTCGATTTAAAACTGTCTAAAAATCGTTGAAACAAGTCTGCTGTCCCGCCCATTTTTTGATAATTCTCTAATATGGATTTTAGCTCCATTAAAAGGTATCCTATATACAACGTATACAACAATGCAGTGCCCACGCCTCCAGGTACAATCACAGATAAAGGAATAAAAAAGATGAGTAAAAAAATACTCGCCATTTTTCGTAAAATGCCATGAATACCAATCTGTGACTGGAATTCAATCGACGAATTAACTTTTGCAGCAATGGTTCCTAAAAGGAAATCGAGAATCATCGCACCGCAAATTAACGCCAAAATAAATAAAATTTTCGTGTCTTCTGTTACTAAAAAACGTCTAAAATATTCAAATATTTCCATCACAATCTTTCTCCCATCATTCAAGTAAAAAAGAGCCCGATTACTCGGACCCCTTCGGTTGTAACCAACTAATAATTTTTTCTTTTGCAGCTTTATCTGCTTGGCTGCGTGTCATTTCGTCAAGATTTCCCTCGGTCAAAACCACACGTGCACTAAAGTTATTGCCATCTACATAGTTTTGATACTGC
>NZ_JBIOQN010000002.1:0-32595 GCF_051713765.1 Enterococcus sp. DIV0755b
GAAAGTGAAGGAATGGGTACAATTGAACGACTTAATTGTTGGGCAAATGTACAAATTGTTGGTACAAGGCTATATCACACCTGATGGCGTGAAATTAGATGGCACTAGTGCTGAAAAAATCTTCAAAGCCGACAAGGAAACCTTAGAATTTTTATTTGAATTTTTGGTTGACGGAAGCAAACTTGAAGGAAAAGGGTTAAGCTTTGCGGAATGGTTAGAAGCTCAAGTTGAACCTGACGAAGAAAAACCAAGTAACGAAATCGAATTTGAAGAAGTGGCGAAACACAACGTTGACTTAACAAGTGAAGAACAAACCGTGAATTTTGTTAAAGTGCCAACACCTGAAAAACCACATGTACCGAATACACCTGAAACACCAAAAGAAGTGAAAACCAGTGCAATGTTACCTAAAACGGGCGAACAAACAACATTGTCAATCGTGATGACAATGTTAGGCGTATTTGTACTTGTTACTCTAGGAGTTATCGTTTACAAGAAACGCAAAGCATAAGAACTAAAAAGAACGCTGACTAATAATAAGTTGGCGTTCTTTTTTTATTCTAGGAAAAGGACGGAAAAATATGGAAGCAACTCTACTAAGACAAGAAAGGTTTGACGTTATGAGAGAAATCGCAATCCAAGAGAAAGACCTTGCTTTGCAATGGCGTGGCGGCAAAGGACAATTATTGTACGTCAAACTGAAAAAAGCCAAAACACTAGAAGCAAGAGTAAACAACATTATTACACCAAAGAATATTCATGAAGTCGATACAATCAAAATTATACGAAATAATCGGACGTTCAATGTCAAAGTAGCTACAGAAAAAACAACCTATCGTCGTTCGTTTAGTGGAAAATATGACGCACCTGTTTTTTACATTGAAACGCCAATTACAAAAGCAGAGTACGAACGTATTTTCAATTCAAAATAAACGAATATAAAGGAGGAAATCGAATGATTATTTTATCAGGAATCTTTCTACTTGTTGTAGGTGGCGTTGGGGGTTACCAGCTTGCCGGTTTTCCTAAGTGGGTAGAAATGCAGCAAAATAGAGCCATTCAAAATCATTTTCATGTGAAAGCCAATGAGTATACGTACTTTGTAGAAGGGATAGAAGACGGCTTTATTTTATCACTACAAGACACCGAGTATCGTATTAAATTTTCGAGCAATAAACCGTTAAAAGTGGTTTATGTTGAAGAACTTGCACCTGTGGAAGGGTGATAAACATGTGGATTGAATTTTCAACGGAGGAACAAAATCGGTCAGTCGTTGATTTACCAATGAAACAACGGCTTCCTTTGGTACAAGGAATTCCGTTATTAGAAGAGACCAGTCGAGAGCTTTTGGCAATCCATCAACAAGTAGTGATTGATTATTGTATTTATAACGAGAAAAACCAAGATTTAGCGACGCTTGAAGCGACATTAACATTGCCTGTAGAGGGTCAAACGATTGTCGAAGCCATTCAAGCACCTGTACGGGATAATGAGGAGGTTGATTCTGAAGACGCAAGAGCATTTCTTGCATTATTTGAAAAAAGTTTACCTAAAGATAAGCGAACACAAAGAACAAAAAGAAGGAAAACAGGAACAAACACCAAACAAAAAACGGCTAGTCAGGAACTGATTGTTCAAGCTCCTTACACAAGGGGAAGAACGAACGTCAAATTTGCGACGTTTCTTAAAGTCATGTTTCTATTTTTTTTACTACTGGGGGGATTTTATCTTGGAAAATCTGTTCAATCAGAACCTAAGATTCCAAGTGAAGTGAGCGAACAATTGAACAACTTGGAAAAACAAGTCCAACAACAAGCCAAAATTGATACATTCAGCCGCTTCTTTTTATCTAATTATTACACAGGAACAAAAGAAGATGACAAAGTACAAGAGAAAATCAAGCGTTTTGTTGACAAAGAAACATTGAAAGAGTTTCGAGGAACAGAAGAAAAAATCAAAAGTATTTTGCCTTGGGAAGTCAAACGTGATGGGTCGACTTGGCAGGTTTCTTACGTGATTAACCTACAAAATAACCAAGAAAAAATAACTATGCAGCAAGTGACATTTTCCATTAAGGAACAAGAGAAACAATACAGAGTAATGACAGTACCCAAAGAAGAATCTTTTGAAATCAATCAATAAACCCAAAATTTTAGGAGGAATTTTCATGAAAAAAATGATTTTAACCAGTTTATTTAGTGCAACCCTTTTATTCGGTTCAGTTGGAACCACAGTATTTGCAGACGAATTAGTCCCTACTGATTCAAGTACGCCACCAATTGAAGTGCCGACAGACCCTAGTACGCCCGTTGACCCGACGGAACCAACAACGCCTGTCGACCCACCTGTTGATCCCGTTGAACCACCTGTCACACCAACAGACCCAACAGAACCAGTGGAACCAACAGAACCAAGTGAACCTGAAAAACCTGTTGAACCAACAGAACCAACAGAACCAACAGAACCAACAACGCCAACAGAGCCGAGCGAACCCGAAAAACCAACGGAACCAAGTAAACCTGTTGAACCTGAAAAGCCAGTCACACCAAGTAAACCAACGGAGCCTGAAAAACCAGCGAAACCTACACAACCTGACAAACCAGTAGATGTCGTTGTGACACCAAACGGAGAAATTAGTCGCGGTGGGAATACTAGTCAACAGCCAACCGTACCCATTGAAACGAGTAATGTCAATGAAATCACCCATGTACCAACACCCAACACACCTATTACAACGTCAAACGGTGAATCAATTGTTGCCGTTCTTGATGGTACACCATTAAAACAAACAGAAGAAGGATTGAAACCCATTCAATCTGATTTTAAAGTGCTGCCTAGTGGAAACGTTGAAGTAAAAGGAAATGATGGGAAATTAAAAGTATTGCCAAAAACAGGGGAAGAAATGAATGTCTTTTTATCTGCCGCAGGCGGTATCTTATCTCTAGTATCTGGTTTTATCTTCTTTAAAAAACGTCAATCAATGAACAATGGATAATTCATAAGGAAGGAGCAGCGAGCCATGGGAAAGAAAAAACTCGTCTTTGGCTGTTTCCTTTTTTTACTCCCTTTTTTCTTGTTAATAGGGAGTGTCTTTTTGACCATATTAATGATTAGTGGGGGGTCAATGAGTAATAACTCAGACTGTATTACACCTAGTATGGACAACCCAGCTGACGGAACCACTATTCCCCAATCAATTGATGAATTTGTAAAAAGTCATAAAGACGCCTACATTCTTTCGTGGAAGGCAGGCGGCTTTTTACCGTCTGCCAGCATTGCGCAAACCATGGTAGAAAATGGCTTTAACTTTACGAATCCTTCGGGAACGTCATTTTGGCAAGCACACAACATGGGCGGAGTAAAAACGTCTAAAATTGATGATTTCCCACTTACTTTGGCAACGTTTGGACGTGATTCTGTTGACATTACAGGAACAAAAGCGGGAACAAATGTCGGTGATAACACAGGCGGTGCTTACACGTGGTTTAAAGATTATAATGCAGGCATTGTCGGCAAAGCGGAATTCATGGCACACCAAAGTCTTTACACAGGTGCTATCAATAATACTGATGGCTTAGGAACGCTCACGGCTATTTATCATGGTGGTTGGGCGACTGACCCAACCTATCTTATGAAACTAACAACAACCTACAACAATTTAGGTAGAAAGTTTCAATGGTTAGACCAAGAAGCGATTCAAAAACACGGGGCTGCACCTTACAAGAAAAAGGACGAAATACCTGGTATTGTTGATAACCTACCTAAGAACAACGGAGAACAAGCAGACGGTCAATCTAGCAACTGTGTTGTGGTTTCTGAACCGTCGGAACAGGTCACGGGAGAAAATTCCGCACCAACATTAGATGTTCCAGCGGAATACAAAGGGAAATTAACTCTGCCACCCCCCGATAATAAAAATTATGCAGGGAACAGTTATCCATTTGGACAATGTACGTGGGGGGCTTTTAATCGAATGGCACAAATTGGACGCCCAATTGAGTGGTTTTCAGGTGACGGTGGGAATGGTGGCTCTTGGGGCGCTTCTGCACGCGCAAAAGGATACACCGTGGTGAAAGGGAAGCCTACTGTTGGTTGGGCTGCTAGTTTCTATGGCGGTTTAGCGGGGTCTACGCCCCCTTATGGACATGTCGCCGTCGTGGAATATGTCAATCCAGACGGTAGTATGTTGGTTAGTGAAACCAATGTCGTAAGTAGTGGTTCTGGGACACGTTCTTGGCGAGTGATTAACAAAGAAACGGTCGCACAAACGGCATTCATTCAAGGAAAAGGAGGATAGTGTCTATGGGCAACTATGATTTTATTAGCAAAATTCTATGTCCCGTATTGCTGGTCATACTTGTTTTAGGTGGCTTTTGGGTGGTGTCTGAAAGGCAAGAACAGGGAAGGGAAATTCAACGGTACCAACAAGAGTTAGCTAAGCAAAAAGAAACGCTTGTTGAGAATGAACAACGCTTAGAAAAATTTTCTAAGCAAACAGAAACCGCACCAAAAGAAACAAACAACGAAGGACTGATTACTGCCACGAGTCAGCTGTTTTCAGCTGTTTTTGACTATCATTCAGACCGTGAAAAAGAAAGCGTCAAAGCAAGAAAGGAACAAGCAAGCGCCTATGCGAACCAACAAGCATTAAATGGGCTTTTTCCAAAAGACGCAGAGACTATTCCCCCTTCGGTCACAACGGTTTCACGTTTAGAAAGAGAGCCAGAAGTCTATGTCATGGCGTCTGAAAAGCAGGAGATTAAAGCGTTAGTCATGGTTGAATATTCCGTAACGATTGCTGGTAGCAACGCGCAAAAAGGCACCTTTATGTATAAAGTATCGTTTGACCCTACAGCCAAACAATTTACTTCTGTTAAGAATTTAGGTGAAATCCATGTCCCTTAGAGGTAGAAGGGGTTATCTTCTTTTAGGAATAAGCACTTGTTTTCTGCTAGGAATTTTTTGGCTTGTGGTTTCTACAATACAGACAAATCAAGCCATTCAGCAACAAGAACTTGACCGAAGGGTTGTAACGATTGCCACAAATGAAGAACGGGCGCTTGTGTTCTACAAAGATGATTGTTCCGATTGTCAAAAGATTTTTCCCGAATTGTACAAGGAAAATTTAGCCCATGATAATCTGCTGTTTATTAATTTAAATCAACCAAAAAATAAAGGGTACATTGCCAAGTATCAGTTAGAAACTGTTCCGACCATTGTAACGCCAAAAGGCAGATACGCAGGGACAGACACGAAGAAGATACAACAATTACTAGAATAATAATCTATACGAAGGAGTGAGTTCTATTGCACGAAGAAATCAATCCGTCAGAACGACGAGAACAACCGAAAGAAACAATCGCAACGACGTATGCGTACCAACGTCCAGCGATTCAAGCAGCGCTTTTTGTTTTGTGGCGGATTCATAACAAAGCGTATCAAGCAGGCGCTCGGTTGTTTTATGAAGAAATTCACCAACACATTCACACGACAAAAGGGGCATACAAAGAAGCCTTAGCTTTTTTAGAAGGGGCAAGCGTCGTGGTGAATGAAGTCGTGGTGGAAAATAAAGTCCCAACGGTACTAATTCAACGCTACGGAATTCTTGAACATGACTGAACGAAAACCCGTATTCAATCCGCAAACAGTGACCAGTAAAAAAAGGTTGCAAAAAAAAGGGCAGTCAAAAAATAAAGGGTTGGCATTGTTTCAACGAAAAAAAAAGCCAGACCCAAGTACACGAACGATACGCTTTGCGCCACGAACCGCACAAAGTGTCGTATCGTTCATGTTTTTTAGCTTCTTTTTGGTGATGTGCGTGGTTGTTTTAATGACCTTTGGTCGAGTAGATACCTTGTCAAGAATTGCTATGAGTAAGCAAGTGAATAAAGAAGAGTTGGTCACAAACGTCAATAATGCCTTAAAGGACACCGAACAATTACGCTATGAGGGCATGAAGTTAGCGGACCGATTATTTACGATTTCTCACAAAGACAATGGGAAAAAGTATTGGGAAGAACAGCTGGCACCTTTTTTGGCAACAGGTTTGAATCCTAATGATTTAGGCTTTAGCACGACAAGTGTTGACCGAATCGCTCGGAACGTTCGTTTTATTAAGATGGACACGATTGACGAAAAAGAAGCCCTGTATCGTTTATATTATGATGTTCGTTTTACAGAAGGTGATACGTGGCAGCAAGTACAGGTGATTCTTCCAGTGAGCTATGAAGGGCAAGAAATGAAACTGATTGACTGCCCCGCATTTACGAATCTTGCGACAACAGAAGAAAAAAACACAAGTATCTACCAAGAAAATCGCTTTATGCCAAAAGGAAAAGACGTTACAGAGGAAGAAAAAGAGAAACTGACAGAATTTGTCCAACGATTTTTTGAATTGTATGTGACCAATGATGAAAAACTCGCGTTAATTGCCAATGTTCAAGGGTTAGGAAAGGCAAAACTAGTGACAGTCGAACCAAAAAAAGTGCTAAAAACAGACAATGGGCATTACTATGTTCAAGGCGTTTACACGTTCGCTTTTGATGAAAGGAACCCATTCACGTCTAATTTTACGTTAGAAATTCAATCCACCAAAGAAAGTTATTATGTAACGAAAATGAATGGAGAGTGACATGATGTTTGATTTAAAACCCATTTGGGATAATTTATCCCAACAAGTGATTATTTTATTGGCGATTGTTGCCTTGTTTTTGATTGTGGTAGGACTTGTGACACAAGGATTCGCCCGCACCATTGCGCTAGTATTAGGCGTATTGGTGTTAATCGCTTTGATTTTAATGTTGTCTGACGCAGAAAAAATAGGAAATTGGATTAAGGATAAGGTGTTTAACCCTAGTGCAGGTGTTATTCTACCACTGAAAGGAAGGATCGATGTATGGAGTACAACTATACAAGAGAATTTAAACAGCCTATCAAGATTTATTCCATAAAGGGCCATGCCATTCCACTGGCCCCGAATGGCGTACGGTTGGAACATCTCGTTGTCGGTGGTGTGTTTCTCTTTCTAACCTTGCTGATTTGGTTATTAGGCTTTATTGCTAAAGTGTCCTTTATCCAATCCCTTTTTACAAATTATTGGTTAATCGTGATTGCAAGCGTGGGCGTCCTTGTTTGGACGCTCTTTTCATTGAAGTGGGACAACAAGAATTTTATTGATTACATTCTAGGACGAGGAAGCTACGTTCTACAGAAAAAAAAGCGGTACGAGCATGAGTTGTTCGTACCGTTTTTCCATGAAAAAGTCACCTACCAAGTCAAAAAGAAATGAGGTGATGGGGTGGCACTAAAAAAGAAGGAACCTCGATTAGCTTTTCCAGTGGAAGCAATGACAGAGAACTTTGTTTTTACAGAAACACAAGAAGTTTGGGTAGGCTACAAAATCGCCCACCAAGTTTTTCCTTTAAATGATTTAGATTTTTTTAAGGAGTACATTGAAGATGGGGAGGGAATCTTTGAACATGACAATTACGAATATCATTTAATGAATATTCCTGAATACTTTGACTTAGAAGACCATGTAGAAGAAACCATTGACAAACTCGTACGAGGAAGTTTTTCAGACCTTGGGGAAACTTATTTTCGACAAGCAGGAGAAATTTTGCAGGACGAAGTACAAATGAACCAGTACAACACGTATTTATTTGTCCGTTTTACTACACCTATTCAAGTAGCCAACCCTTTAGAATACGTTGAATTGTTTAAAGATATGTGTGGACGATTGATTCACCGTTTGACAGGGCAAAAAGTGCCAAGAAGTGTCCTGTTATCAACGTTTCGCAAAGCAGAAAAACAATTGTACAATGACTTAGCGAATTACAAACAAATCGAACGTTTAGATACAAAAACAATGGGGCGTCTTTTTTATTATTTCTTCCACCGTGCAAATACACGCTTACCACAACGTGAATTACTTGTAGAAGAAATGACCGAAGGGGTGATTGAAAATCATAGTGGTTATCTAACCGTCGAACAGTTAGGGAAGACCCATTATCTCTCTTTTCTAACATTAACGGACGTTCCTACGAGTATGTTTGGCAGCGCATTTGTTCAAAATTTACAGGATAGCTTGTCTTCGCCTATTGAAACACATGTACGAGTGACATTTGACCATGAGGATAAAGACCGTCGACACGTGCATAAAATGAGGAAGCGGATTTTTGAACAGGACAAAGACCAAGAAACCGTTGACGGCATTTTAGATGATGATGAGGTCGTATTGTTCGGGGAAGAACGGTTGAGAGACCTTAATGAGCGATTAAAAAGCAAAGAACGTCGCTTGTGTCGCATGACAATTACGTTTGTATTAGCGGCAGAAAGCAAAAAAGAGCTAGAAGAACGAATCAAAGAAGTAGAATTTGTTCTTGATGGTACAGCTTACAAGGTCTATCGCCCACTTGTTGACCAACTAACCCTTTTCAATCAATGCTTAATCGGCAGTGTCAGCAAATTTAAGAGCTATGAACAAGTGGTTACCACAGGATATGTGGCTGATTTTGGACTTGACCTTGAAAAAGAGGTGGGGAATCGCTATGGTATGCCACTTGGTCGAGTGATTACAGCGAAGAAGTTTAAATCCGTTCAACATGCGTTATCGTTATCGAGTAAAATCATTTGGTTTTTCCCGAATTTAACGAAACGAGCCATTGAAGGTGCCCAACATACTAACGGAAACACGTTAATTATCGGTCCGCCGGGTCAGGGAAAATCCGTATTGGTGAAATACATTTTCTTGTGGCTCACTTTTTTAGGGCAAAAAATCCTTTACGTTGACCCCAAAAATGAAACAGAAAAATTTTTCCGAAAAGCATTAGAAAAATTTGGTTATATTCCTGAATTTAAAGCGTTGTTTGAGCGAATTAATTTTATTTCACTATCAAAAGAAGAAAAATATCGAGGAATGCTTGACCCATTATTGTTTTTACCAAGGGAAGAAGCAATCGAAACTGCACGAACCGTTTTAGAAAACTTTGGACAAGTGGACAAAGATAGCCATACGTCAAACGATAAGAAAACGTTGATTTTAGAATCAGTGGAGGCGGTCATGAATGGCAGAGGAAAGAAGCACTTGAGTAAAGTGATTGAGGTCATTCGAGAAAAAGACGAGAAACTGGCTAAATTAATTTCAGGTCACAATGTCGGGTTAGGAAAAATCCTTTTAGGGAACGATTACAGCGAGCCAATTCGCTTTGAAAATCAAATCAATGTATTAGGTACCCAAGGGCTACAAATCCCCACACAGGACGAAATAGCTGCCAATAAGTTAAAAAACGAGCAAATAGCAGGTATGTCCATTATGGAAGTCATAATGAAAATGACCTACATTTTCTCTACGGATAAAGACGAAGACGCAGCGATTATCTTTGATGAAGCCAAAGGATTTGAAGATACTTCCCAAGGACGATTCTTAATTGAAGACAGCTTGCGTAAGGGACGTGCGAACATGACGGATATCTACCTTGTCACTCAAGCGTTTATGGATTATGATAGAGAAGACAAGAAGGAATTGTTATCGTATAAGTTCGCCTTTCGTCCCAATCAAAAAGAAGCACAAGAAAAAGTGTTACACTTCTTTGGTATGGAACCTAATAGCGCCAACGTTCAGCTAATGAATGAACTAAAATCAGGGACGTGTCTTTTCCAAGACCACCGAGGACGGAATCAACCGATTGCCATTGATGTGTTATTTGATAGCTGGCTACTTGCGATTTCTTCTACCAATAAAGAAGACGAAGCGACCCAAGTGGCGCTGGCATTAGAACAAAGTTCCTAGAACTATTTAAAGAAATATGATATACTAGGGGTGCAAAGATGGGTCATTTTGTACACGAAGCCCCTAGAGAGGTCGGATTCTCTAGGGGCTTTTTTGTGGGCTGATGTCGCCTTCAATGGTTTTACTTCTTGTTTCGTTTATTCAGCCAATACTCGAATAAGGCAATGAGTATGCCGACAAGAAGGGGGCAAAGAAAATCTTGGGTCATTTTGTACACCTCCTTCCAGTCGCAAGACTGTCGGATAGGCGACAGCTTATTATACCGTAAAAATAGTTGAAAAAGGAGTGAACGAAGTGAAAAAAATACTTCCTTGGATTATTGGATTTTTAGGTATCTTGATTTTAACTGGTTGTGGAGGAAGCTCTATTAAAGATACATTGACTGCTGATGGTGGAAAATGGAAACTGAAATATAACAGCATGGAAAGTGACCATATGAAATTTTACGAAGATGGAAACATTGAATTTTTCTTAGGAAGTCAGGTTGCCTTAACAGCAACTTACGAAGTTAATGAAAAAGAACAGCAAATTATAATTTCTTTACCTCAAGAAAAGAAAATCTTTAATGAAGTTAAAATTGAAGGTGACAGTATCTCTCTATTATATGGGGAAGATAGATATAAGATGACGAAAGAAGAATAAGAGGTGATCCTTTGAAAAAGAAATCACTATTACTAACAGTCCTACTTTTTGTAGGCTGTTTTTTTATGTTTACACAATCCACGCCCGTGTTTGCGGCACCTGAACCCGACGAAAATAAAGTCGTTGTAAGGGAACCTACCACAGACGTAGATACCATTTATGAGAATTACAAAGATAATTCATTTGAATTAATGACACAAAATAAACCTAAAGAAAGTGCTTTAGGGGTAAAAGAAGCTATTACCAATGCGTCAGCGACACTGAAAAATTTTACATGGGCTGGTGTTAAAGGGCTTGGTCAATTCAATGCTGAAATGGTTAAGTTTCTTTTTAGTATGGACGTTGTTACTCCAATTAAGCAGCCTATCCAACAATTGACTTCCAGTATCGCAGGAAATATGTTAAGCATTGCTGGAACGATAGGAATTGGCTTTGTAACGCTAATTATGGGAATTAAATTCATTGGTGAACAACGATTTCGTCAAGCACTACGTGTCTTTCTTATGACTATTCTTATCTTTACAGGTCTTTCCGTTTGTAAAGACGCTAACACGTCTGATTCGTTGTTCAACCAAATGTTTGAAGCAGATAAACAAATCGAAGCAGCCTTTGTCAAAGTGAATCCCGTATTAAATGGTGAAAGTGTCCCAGAAAGTAAAGATGGGAACGTGAATGACCGCATGAAAAGCGCAGGTGAATTGATTGCTTCTCGTGTGTTTTACACCAATGTATATGAACCCTATCTACTCATGAATTATGGTACGTCTAATCCTGAAACCATTCGTAAAAAACAAGTTGAATACAAAGATTCAACGTACGACCGTATCAACATTTTACTGGATAATGATGTGACCAATGATGATAATGTTAAACTTCATGAAGACGTCACAAAATATGAAGCAGAAGAATTGAAAAACCGAAACATTATGTATTTCAAAAATTTGGATAACACATTCTACGGTGTGTTTTACATTGTTGTAAATCTGATTCAAACGATTGTTTATTTTGTCCTTTGCTTTGTCCGTCTGGTCATTGCGGTACTACAGATATTTTTATTACCACTTTTACCCATTCTTCTTTTAGTCGGTTTATTCATGACAGGAATCAACGTTTTTGTGAATTATTTCAAAGCCTTTGGCATGACCATTTTCATGAAGGCTATGACGGGCTTCGCCTGTATCTTCTTTGCCACGTTTCTGTCTTTAGGGTTTCAATTAAGTAACGCTGTTGATAATCCATGGCAAAAAATCTTAACGATGTTAATTTACTTGTTGACACCACTAGGTTTGTATACCTTCCGTAAATTCTTAGGGAGTCTGTTTACTGGAAGGGTCTCTTTAGCTGACGGGTTGGCGTTTGCGACCCACCCATTCAGCACCGAAAAGAAAATGCGTGAAGCGGCAAAAGAACAGAAGGCAGCCAACAAAGAACACCGCAAACAAGCCAAAGAAGAACGAAAAGCCGCACTGAGAAAACGCCAAGAAGAAGCGCAAAAACGAGGAAAACAAGAGCTTGGATTGAAACAAAAACCCGTGAAAGAACGAGAAGCGAAGCGTAGTGCCTTACGACGTGAATTAAAACCAAAAGCACAGCACAAAGCCCCAAACAGTGTAGAAAAAGCGCAACAGAACCTACAGAATCTACACGAAAAAGGACGCCAGCAAGAATCGAAGGAACACCAACAGCTTGCTCGTCGACGTCAGCGTAACGCCTACGACAAGGAGAACCTGCAAACAGCAGCGGCACTTGTGGCAGCCAATCAAAACTTGAGGAAAGGAACCCCGTTAGCAGACGGAAAATCCGACCCAAGAGAGAAACAACAAGGGACACAAATCCGTCAAAACAACCGACGGATAGGACAATCACGAAAAGGAAGCGTCGACGGGCAACGTTCAGCGGCACGCCGTCAAGGGCAAAAACAAGCGCTGGCTAAGACAGAAGCTGCACAGACGGGAACCAAACAGCGGCAAGCGACAAACAATCGGTCGGTCGCCCGTAGCCAACACCGAACGATTGGGCAAAAACCTGCCAATACAACGATTACACCTAAAACCAACAGCCAATCAAGAGGACGCTCCTTAAACGGAACGGGGGGCAGTCCATTGCGACATAAAGCACCTGTTCGTCAAAAAATGCAAGCTGTTCAACAAGTCATTGACCAACCATCACCGAAGGTTCAAGCAACAGAAAGTCGTCCGACGACAACCGTTGTGCCACCGATCACACGCATGGCAAAACGAAATGCACCACCTGTAAAAATAAAAAAAGCACCGAAAGGGTCCGCTGTTCGTCGAACCATTAAAGCGAAGACAGCCCCACCTTCTGCAAAAAATCCAATGAAAGGAATGAGACGACCTCGTGCAAGAAAATAATTTTTTTAATGGACTGTTTCAGTCAAAAAATCCTTCAAAAGGAACCAACCAACCCCCACAACGGACAAAATATCAGCAACTTCTCCTTGCCTTTTGTTTTGTAGGTGTGTTGCTTTATCCTTTTTCATTTACGGGCGTTATTCCTTTATTAGTGGTACAACTAATTGATAAGAAAGAGAAAGCAGCACATGTCTATGACATGGACTATGAGAGCTTCCTAAAGCGTGGAAGCTCTCTTTTTTTTAGCCTAGCTTTTCTCTTTTCAATTCTTAACCTACTCAGTTTTACTTTATGGATTCCACGTGGCTACTTTTCCGCCTATCTCTTCTTTCCACTTAACTTGTTACACACCAGCCTACAATTTAGCTGGCAAACAATCGTCGCATTAGTGCTTGGTGGGTGTGGCATGGGCAGTATCTTTGTTTCATTTTCAGCATTTATCGCCAAGCGGAAAGTCGTGTCAAAAGAAGAGGAGCGCAAGCAAATTCTACAATCCAAAGACTACAAGAAACGAAAGAAAGAGAAGTTCAAAGAATCGCAACGATATACAGAAGAACATGAACGTGCGTATGAAACTGCCATTGAAACCATGGACTTTGCGTTGTATGAACAACTAAAAAAACAATTTCTGCTAGGGACAAGTGAGTTTGGGCTGCCTTATATCATGGACTTTGACGAGTTTAATCAACATGCGTTAATCCCAGCCACGACTGGTTCAGGGAAGACCGTTTTGCTTCAATTATTCGTTCAATATGCTGCTAAATTCAATATGCCAGCGATACTGATTGATGGTAAAGGCGCACGAGATACATTGGAAGCCATGCAAGCGATTGCTGGGTACTACGATAAAGAAGTACGAGCGTTTACAGATGATGGAGATATGCGATACAACCCAGTAGAACGTGGGAATGATATATCGATTCGAGATAAGCTGGTTACCTTAGCAGAGACAGAGAGCGTCTTTTATTCAGGCGCCGCAAAATCTCTTCTGCAAGTCACTATTCAATTGTTAGACGAGTTCAAAGATGCTGATGTCCACCTATCAGGTGACGCTGAAACAACCACAGGTATCGAAAGAAGTTTGCCTTTTGTGCAAAAATTCTTGCTTCCTAGAAACGTCCTTCATTTGTTTGCGGACGCTATCTTACCCAATAATCCCAAGTTATTTGAGATTGAGGTAGAGAAAAAAATAGAGCGTCCAAAGAAAAAAACAGCAAAAGAAGTAACACAAATACTTGATGATTCAGACATTCAAACGGAGAATGAGAACCAAGAAGAAGTGAAAAAATCGCAAGTAAAAGATAGTAAATTTAGAAACATTTTCCAGCAAGGAGACACACAACCAGAGACAGAAACGATTGTTCTTAACCGTGAAACATTGGATTTAGATTCGTATTATCTGTTACTCAAAAGGAACCTTAAGTACCTACCAAAAAATGCAGAAACAGGGGAGAATGTCAAGCGAAAATTGTTTGAACGATTGTTTATTCGCTATGAACACAAAGACTCTCCGTTTTATTTGTACGCTACTTCCGAAGCATTACAGAACAATTTAAACATGTTACTTGATAGCAAATTGGGGGAACTGTTTGATACAAAAGGTGCAGAAAACAAACTCGATATTCAAGAAATCGCTCGTCAAAATGAGATTGTGTATGTCTCATTAAATGGATTGATTTACAAAGAATACATTCGTACATTAGCACAAATGTTGGTGGGGGACGTCAATTATTTTGCGTCAGAAATGTATCGAAAAAACCAAAGGAAAGGCATATTGGTACTCTTTGATGAGCCTGCTTCTTACTTAAACGAAGCGTTTATCGACATGGTAAACAAAGGTCGTGGTGCAGGCGTCCACGCCATTTTCTCCCCACAAACAATGGCAGATATTGCAAAATTAGGCGATAAATTGCAAGAACAACTCGTCGGAAATGTAAATACATTGATTATTGGAAAGACGAATGAGACTGGCGAAGCAGAGTATTGGAGTAACACAATGGGTACCTATGAAGACATTGAGGTAACGAGCATGATTGAACAAGAAGAAGGGTATTCTGATGTCGGAAAAGCCGATTGGACAGGCGAACGTGGAACAAAACGAAACGTCGACCGCTTCAAAATTAACCCAAATGCGATTAAAGCGTTGCGTACAGGTGAGTTCATTGTGAGCCGTACTGCCAAGAATGTAGACGAGCCACCACAAACCGTTTATGTGCGAAACGCACTCGATTGGCTGCAAAAGAACAAATCAAATGAAAGAAAGTGATAGGCATAAATCCGTGGTTATAACGTGGTTTTGACGTGGTTTTAACGTGGTTTTAACGTGGTTATACTGTTTTAGTGATGTGTCCTCGGCGCTTGGTATCAAAGGCTTTCTCCGCCTGTAAAATTCCTGACCATTTTCGCTCAACGTGGGTTAAAACCCCCTTATAAGCGAAAATGGTCAGGAATTTTACAACTACGAAAAAAATACCAAGCGCCGAGGACAAACAGAATAGAGAAAAATATATGAGATAGAAGTTAGATAATAATAATTAAGTTCAAGAGATAAATTCAAAAGATGAAGTTCAAAAGATGAACAACTACCCCTTGCGATAGACGCCCCTTCACCAAACCTTGAAGGGACTATCGCTAAGAGCAACAACCTCCTAAATCCTCCACCAAATCTTGGAGGACTTAAGACCCGAAAAAGAATTTCTACACGTTGTTTAAGAAACTCTTTTTCAATGAAACAAATAGGCAACGCCTATTTGTACCTTTTTAGAAACGCGGTGATACTTTGAAACCTTTACTTTACAACTATTACATTGATTACTCAAAGCAAGACAAAACCCGTTTAATCATTCTGTGTTTACTTCATGAGTTAAGAGTGGTCTTAAACCGACAACTATTCGATTTCTTTTCTATTGAAACGATTGCTTCAAAAAGAGGTGTTGAAGATGCCTTACGATTTCTTAGAGATAACGAGTTTATAGAGACGTCGAGGATTGGAAAAAATTCATTTCATTACTTAACTAAAAAAGGACACAATTACATTGGCGGTTACTACACGTTACCCAAAGTTCCTGAATACAATTTGCAGCACCATTTACAAATCAATGATTATCTAATTAAAATGTTGCAGCTTTGCCACCGCCACCCTCATTTAAAAGCTGTGGTTTCAGAACGACGGAAAGTCTATGAAGTCAAAGACCAAAAGAAAAATAAAAAAGGCGTAAAATACTTTGTCCCTGATTTTATTTTCGTTTTTACTGGTGAGGACGGACGGGAAGTGGAGTGGCAATTTGAAATCGAATTGACTTTAAAAACAAGGAATCGTTATCGTGAGGGGGTCTTTCCAAAATATATTAAAAGTTTAACGAATTACGAAGACGCTCGTTTAATTTATGTCACACCTAGTCCAATCATAAAGGAAGAATTAGAACTGTTTAGAGAATATTTCATTTATCAACAAGGCGAAAATTTAGAGGGAGTGTTTGACCGATTGCATGTTTTTTCTGCCGAAGAATTTGAATATGAAATCAAACAATTACTAGAAGAAGATAAATTTATCAATTGGATTGAGAAAAAAGGAAAGAACTAGTCGCTTTGCGACTAGTTCTTTTAAGTGCATTGAATTTCGCTTCTTTGGCTCATGCTTTTACGGACTTGTTCCCACTTACTCGTTTTTATGATGGTGCATTGCCGTATGTAACGGTCTGCTACTGTTTGTTACAGTATCACAGCCAGTCGAAAACACAAGGGTATATAAACGAGCAAGCTCGCCCTTGTGTTTTCTTGGTGTCTATGAAACTTTTACGGCACAGCAACCGACCGAAACATACTGGCGAAAATGAACAATCAAATCTAAAAACGAAAAGGGGGAGAGTGCAACAAGTCCTAGCATGAGCCAAAGAAGCGAACAGCTTCCCTCACTCACGCCAGACAAAAATGGTTGTTGAAAAAACACAAATATTTTTGAAAGAGGGAAAAGAAAATGGTTAATGATAACGAATTTGTAAAAGGATTAAAAAACCAAGCAAACGAACAATTGGCAAAACGACATTTAAAAATTGATGGTTGTTTTGAAGGAGATTTTACCACTTGGATAGGCTGTTATGCCATTCCAGAAGACAAACCAACCGCTCTTGACCCTATGAACGAAGAAGAAGCCAAAGAACAAGATAAACATAGAATAAATGGAATGGTACAAGACTTTAGCGAGTGGTACGAATGGGAAATAAACAACGGTAAACTAGAAAATTTCAACTAGAATGGAAGAGGAGGAACGTTACAATGAATAGTACAAAATTACCTGAAAATTATTTAATCGTAGAATTCAACGAACGAAGCAACGACATGCGGACATATAAAGGCGAAATAGTAACACTTCATTTAATTTCACAACTACAGATACTTGATGAAGCAGTGAAAAATGAACAAGGATACTACAAATTTTATTTTGACGAAATCGTCAATGGCGAAATAATCAATCATTATCGTATAGATATAGGCGATGGATTTTATAAAAACAAGAAAATGTTTGCGTTTTTAGCTGAAAAAGCAGTTGACCTAAAACAGCTCTATTCTTCCAAACCAAACGAAAGCATAAAAAAAGAAACCTTTTGCTAACGACAAAAGATTTCTACACGTTATACGAGTTACTACTGTAAAACTAGTATAACGTACCTTAACTTATTTGACAATAAAAATATTCCGCAAGCCCTAGAGCTTGCGGAATCTAAAGGGGACGTTCTCAAATGAAAGTGAGAAACTATAAAAACTACACAGCTGTTTATCTTGAAGAAATTACAAGCAAAGAATTTAAGGAAAGTATGAAAAACTACACTGAATTAAAGGAATGTGAAAAATATGTTGTTATCAGACCAACAAAAAAAGCGGCAGAAGCATTTGCTCAACTTCATTCCTTGCCATTATCAGAATGTAAAAAAGGCGCTAGCTACCGCATTTTAAACCTGCAATTTACAGTGCTGAACGTTGAACAAGGACTTGTTACCTTTTCCTACTTTAACAGACATGGAAAAAAAGAAACAATCACACCTTTTGTACAGAACACCGCTCCAATAGGTGGCGTGCTGATAGAGACGCTATTTACATTTGAGACAGGTAAATTACTTTATTTTTAGAAAATGATATTAATTTCCACGGGTGGATAACCACCCGTGGGCTAATATAAAAAATAGGAAAGAAGGAAACACAATGATTAATGTACACGCAGTAGGACGCTTAACGAAAGGGGCAGAGTTGCGCACCACAAACAATGGAAAGAGTGTCGCAAATTTCACACTTGCCTGCAAACGTAAAAGACCCGATAAAGATGGCAAGATACCGACAACTTTTGTTCCATGTGTTTTGTGGGGAAAACCTGCCCAAGCCTTTGCCAAATTTACTCAAAAAGGCGCATTGATTGGGGCAAATGGTGAACTACAAATCCGTTCTTATGATGATCAACAAGGAATGACGCATTATGTGACCGAGCTAGTGGTGGAAGACTTTGAATTTTTAGAATCCAAAGAAACGGTACAGAATCGGGAACAAAAGCAACAAGGAATGCCACAATCAAATCCGACCCCACCTGCTAATGAACCAGCCTATATGAACCAAGAACCACCGGTTGAACAACCGCCATTGAATGGCATGTCTGAATATGGCTACAATCAATAAGGGCTGTTTTTTCATGCGCTCCACACTCCCACCGCCACCACCGTTTAGGAGCGCATGAAAAAAGAAAGGCTTCCGCCTTTCTTCTCGCTCAAAATGTGGTATAATGACTATGTAAAGAGGACGTACGATAAATACGCCCTCAAGTAGAACCGTTTAAAGCGGTGGCTTAGTTTAATAGTTTGAAAATAAACCTGTCAACGTCTGCCAAGATTTATGACGGGTTTATTTTTTCTTATTGTTGTTACTGATTTTCAGAATCAATGTTGCGAATGCTAACGCAAACATTAACGCTTCAAAAACAGTCAAAGCTATTCCTTTCTAGGGAAAAAGCAAACAATGAAAAACATAGGCATTCCCCCTTTATGAGAGATTGCCACCGCCATAAACTTTCTACTCTATTATTATACCATAAAAAGCCTTGTATCGTTGCAGATACAAGGCTTTTTTGCTGGTAAAAATCAAAAGAAAAGAGCTGTTTCTTCCTTACTCCAACCGCCACCGCCGTTCGGAAGAAAGCCTTGTTGCACAAGGCAAAGGTCAAAACCATTCCGCTCAAATTCTCCTTTTCTGATGTCAAAACGGTGTCACGCAGCCCTTTGCGTTTTTCGCTTGCCCCTTTTCGTGTGTTCGTGCCATTCACTGCTTGCTACAGTACCACAGCCAGTCGAAAACACAAGGGTAAAATGCACGAGCAAGCTCGCCCTTGTGTTTTCTTGGTGTCTATGGTTCTTTCACTGCACAGCAAACGACACGAACACACTGGCGAAAATGAACAATCGAAAACAAAACGCAAAGGGGGATAGTCTACACCGTTTGACGAAAAGGACAATTTAACCGTCCAGCTTCACTTCCTCAAACGCCTAACAAAAATGGTTGTTCAAAAACCAAAAAAGAAAGGAAAATCAAAAATGACGGTATTAATTAGTAAAGAATTTCAAACAAAATCAGAAATGGTAACAGCGAAAAAGCAGTTAAAAGCGGAGATTCATGGCACATTTGATTTAGAACGGCAAGAGGTTAGAATTCCCAACGGCTTAATTATTTTACAAAGAAAGACTTCTGCCAACCAGTGGTTAAGCTTGACGAACCGAATCAGTGATTTTTCGGCATACATGACAACTAAGGACGCAGATTATCGTCTAAAAACGCCCGATTTAATTTTAAAAGCGACGCAAAACCGAAAAGAGGGACGGTAAAATGTCTTATATGATTGAGAAAATAGTCATTCGGAATTTTTTAGACAACAACGGTATCTATTATAAAGTGCGAAAAAAAAGGAAATTAGCTTCTGACTTTGGTATTTTCAGAGGCTATGAGAATGCTTACAAGAGAATGGAACAACTAAGAAAGAAAGGCGCTGATAAAAAATGACCTACATTCAACAGGTATCAACCTTAGAAGAACTGAAAAAAGCCTATAAAAAGCTAGCCTTGAAATTAC
Organism: Enterococcus sp. DIV0755b; assembly: GCF_051713765.1. NCBI lineage: Bacteria > Bacillati > Bacillota > Bacilli > Lactobacillales > Enterococcaceae > Enterococcus > Enterococcus sp. DIV0755b. Next base: position 19,909 of record NZ_JBIOQN010000002.1, read on the forward strand.
ACCCCGATTGTGGCGGTAGCAATGAAGAAATGGCGCAACTGAACAATGAATATGATGAATTGTTTAGCAAGCTGAAAAACACCCATAAGAACAAAGACGGCGAAACCTACACCAAAGAAACGACTGAAACGCCCGAACAATTCAAAGACATATTAAACCGCTTATTTGCCCTAAAAATGGACGGTGTAGCAATTGAAATCGTGGGAACGTTTATCTGGCTAACGGGGAATACCAAACCATATAAGGACGGTATAAAAACCCTAGCATTTCGTTATTCACCTAAAAAATACGCATGGTATAAAGCGCCAAGTGACTACAAAAAACGTAGTCGGAAACATTACGATATGAACACCCTTCGTGAAATGTACGGCTCCCAAAAAGTGGACACAAAAAAAGAAGCCCTCACTACAGGACTTCAAAACTGAAAAAAATTAATTTACACGTTGAGTATAGACTAAAAAACAAGAAAATACAAGAAAACCCCTCGTAAGAACAGCTCACCTGCTGTCCTTACGAGAGAAGGGAGTGTATCACATGATTGGAAAAAATATAAAAGCCGTTGCTTCTGAAACCTTATCCAAGCGCTATGACCCTCGATTTGTGATTGTTCAAATGGACACAGGGGAAATTTTAGATGACGCCCAAGGCTATGGCTATAAATCAAAGCCCAATGCGTATAGAGGGTATGCGTATAAAGAGAAACAAGCAGTAAAAAGAAGACGACAACAGGAGGGATTCAAAAATGAAAAATGATTTATTGGCATTGCTTTTTCCGCTTTTTTATTCTACGTTTGGCGCTGGTTTACTCCGTTCCTTCTTTTTTGGGCGCTTGCGTCGATTGGTTAAAAAAGGGATACGTCTACTTTTGTCTGGTGTGATTCTTGTGGTTGGCTGGCTCTTATTTCGCTACTTTTGGTTTTAAAGAAGGAACAGGACAATAACTATAAAAAAAGAAAATAAACGAGCAGTCGCTACATTGACCCCAAAACAGCGAGAAAACCACGTGACAGCTGCCACAAACATTGACCAGCAACAATACGACCAATTAGCTGCTTTAGACTTTCATAGTGGCGAGAATGCCGTTTTAAACGTAAATCATGGGCAGTCTACATTGGATATTTCCCAGTGGCAAGAAAACAAGGTGATTTATGGCGAGTTAGACTCCTTGAACCATACCACAGTTGTTACTGCTTACCTTGATAAACAAAATCTAGGACGTTCCGAAGGGCGAGAACGGCAAGTTTGGCAACCGACAGGCTGGCACCAAAAAAAGATTGATGGAAAAGAAAGTGTCAACCGAGGACATTTGCTTGCCTATACGTCTAGTTTTAACTTTGAACCAGAGGGAAACTTTAAAAAGGTGAATTAGGGAGCCAAGACAACCCGAAAAATCTTGCCACTAAAATCGATCGAACAATGAAAGTGAGTGGGGAATCATGACCAAAGAAGAAAAAATAAGTTTGATTGTACGAAACAGTGACTTCACTTATGAAGAACTAGAAAAACTACCCATGGCTAGTATTGATAGCCTTTATGTGGCGCATGTCTTAGAAAAAAACGGCCAGTTTTTGTAGATATTTGTATATTTATGTGTACAAATTATCGTCAATGTGTCATAATAGTATTATAGAAGGAGGGAATATCATGGCAACTATCAGAATTGATGATGAATTGAAACATGATGCAGATAAAATGTTTGATGAAGTTGGAATGAATACGGCCGTTGCAGTTAAAATATTTCTAACTAAATTTGTTAAGACTGGAAAATTCCCATTTGAGATTGAAACACTGTCTTATCAACCGAATAGTGAAACTTTACAAGCCTTCAAAGAAACGGATAGCTTAGTAGAACGTAATGACTTAGACAACAGCGAAGACTTGAGCAGCTATTTTAACAGAATGAAAAAAGAAGCCTTTGAGGAAGAACATGCTGAATTATAAAACAACGACGAGATTTGATAAAGATGTAAAAAAGTTGATTAAGCAAGGAAAACCCATAAAGAAACTGCAACAGGCTATGGAATTACTTATTCATGAAGAAGAATTAGGAACCGAGTACAATCTTCACCCGTTGGAACCTAAAAATCAAATTCCTAAACGTTGGGATATACACATAGGTGGTAGAAATAGCGATTGGGTCATGATTTTTTATTATTATGACAGAACAATTATTTTTGAAAGAACGGGCAGTCATTCGGATATATTTAGATAGTTTCAAAAACGACGGTTTGTGAGACTTCAAAAAGAAACAATCAATAAAAAAGAGGAATCCTTTAAACTAAGGGTTCCTCTTTTCTCATAACCCGTCTCAATTTCAACGTCTCATATACTCCCGTTTGTGATACAATAAAAAGGACAAACCAAAGAATGGAGTGAGAAACTTGTCGTTCAAAAATAAAACCGTCGTTTTCACAGGTACGCTGCTAACCATGAACAGGAAACAAGCACAAGGGCTAGTCTATTCCTTGCATGGACATTGTCAGTCCACCGTGACCAAACAAACCGATATACTCGTTTGTGGTCACTACACAAAATCATTATTTGAACATTCAACGTATACGAACAAAGAACAAACCGCACGTGAATTGATTGAACAGGGACAAGACCTTCTCATTTTATCCGAAGCAGCGTTCTATGCGGTAGCCATTGAACAGCTGCAACAAATCAAAAACAATTTGGAGTGAACGAAGCAATGAAACGTTTTGGCTATGCACGAGTAAGTACAAAAGGACAAGATTTAACACGGCAATTAGATTTATTGAACGAACAAAATTGTGATGAAATTCTCACGGAAAAACTATCAGGAACGAAAGCAAACAGACCTGAATTGAATCGACTAAAAGATAAGGCACGTGCAGGAGATATGATTATCGTAGAAAGTTTTTCTCGCCTAGGACGTTCGACAAAAGATTTAATTGAACTAATCAACTACTTTCAAGAACAAAACATTTCTGTTCTTTCTCTAAAAGAAAACTTTGATACAACAACGCCACAGGGAACGTTGATGATGACCGTTTTTCAAGCCTTTAGTCAGTTTGAGCGAGACCTTATCGTCCAGCGAACCAATGAGGGGCTAGCGAGTGCTAGAGCAAGAGGACGAAAAGGTGGACGTCCGAAAACCAATCCAGCAGACTTAGAACGTGCCTTGAAACTCTACCATTCAAACGAGTATTCCTTTAAAGAGATTCAAGCAATGACAGGGGTTAGTCGTGCAACTATCTATAGAAATTTAAACACCAACGCTTGAAATGTTAAATGTTAAATGTTAAAATGTTATTAACACATAACAATTAACGCAAGGAGTGACTAACATGGCGAAAATTATTACTACTGGAAATTTAAAAGGCGGTGTAGGTAAAACCACGAATGCTGTATTACTTAGCTACACATTAGCAAGTAAAGGTTATAAAACTTGTTTACTTGATTTTGATATGCAAGCTGACGCTACTGATTTAGTTTTTACAACGATGGAGTTTGTTTATAAGCAAAATATATCGGATAAATTTGAATTCACTTTCTATGGAGCAATTAAAAGTGGGCAACCAAAAAAATCGATTATTCATGTTACAGAAAATTGGGATCTAATTCCTTCTGATACTGATTTGGTGAATTACCAAGATTTTTTAGATGATAATCTTAAATCAAAAAAAGAAAAAGACTTCTTTCTTAAATCAATTTTAGACGATATTAAATCAAACTACGATTACATTATTATAGATGTACCGCCAACAATAAATATTTACACAGATTCTGCAATAGTTGCTAGTGACTATATATTGATCGTTTTGCAAACACAAATGAAATCTTATAGAAAAGCAGTCAGATATGCTAACTATTTATCGCAATTAAGAGACACTTATAAACTAGACGTAAAAGCGCTAGGAATATTACCAGTTTTAATGGAAAATAATTCTGAATATGATGAACAAATTATTAATCAGGCAAAAGAAGAGTTTGGAGCTGAGAATATCTTTGAACACCCTATTAAACAGCTACGAAGAATTAAACGATTTGATTGGACAGGGGTAACTAATAATCTTAATGACGCTCATGATAAGAATGTCCATTTGCTGTATAACAAGGTTACAAATGAATTAATTGATAGAATTGGGGAGGACGAAAACAATGTCAACCAGTAAAGATATATTTAGCAGAAAACCAACTCAGGCTGTTCCAAAAAATAGTAGCGATAATCAATATCTTACAAGTAAGAAAGAAGATGTATCGTCAAAATCTTTTCAAAACAAAATCTTACACCCAAATTCTGAGCTGAAAAACGGTCAAAATGTGAGATTACACAAAGAAACTCATGCCTTAATAAAAGCAATATCAGTGACACAAAATAAAGAGTTTTATTCAATAGTTCAACAGGGGTTAGAGTTATACTTAAAATCATTAGACAAAGCTGAACAAAAAGAAGTTTGGAAAAAATTAGAATCTCTAATTGAATTAAAAATAGTTAAGTTGTAAATGTTAATAACATATAACATTTAACATTTTAGCAAATAGCTAGAATAATTGCTCCGAAAAAGCTTAGTAACACATAACACAATGTTATGTGTTATGTGTTATGCGTTACTAAAAATGCTTATTTAAAGCAATTTACAACAGTTAATTTATCTTGTATCCTATATGTACAAATAAAAAAATCCCACACGTGAGTGTGAAGTTTTGCAGTTTGGCGACTATAAACTTCACACCTGCAACAGGCGGGAAAGGGAAAAATATTATATTGGGTGTTGCTTTGCAATTATTATAGCATACATGATATGGCTCACTCAACAATATAATTTCAACCTCTTTCCTGACATTAGATTGGGATAAGAAAAGAGGCTTTTTATATGTCAGAATTTCAATTTATAAAATCTAAAAGTGTATATGGGGAATTATATTTCCAATTTCCAAAAGTATTAATGTACGGAAGCAAATACAAAAAGATTTCTAATGACGCCAAAATAGCATACATGATTTTAAAGGATAGATTGGAGTATTCGTTACGAAATAATTGGGTAGACGAAGATGACAACGTTTATTTTATCTACACTAATTCTGAACTGGAAGAGCTACTAAACTGCTCTAAACCTAAAATAGTAAAAATAAAAAAAGAACTGGAAGACATAGGTTTATTGTTTCAAAAAAGAATGGGATTTAACAATAAAACCAAAAAAAATGAGCCAAACCGCCTATATCTTGCAGAACTAGAAGTTAATGCTACAGATGTTTATTTAAGAGGCAGCACCGAGAAAAACGACCCTCAAACCCTTGGTACAAGCGGAAGTAAAAATTCTTTACTTCCGAAAAACGACCCTCAAACCCTTGGTACAAGCGGAAGTAAAGAATTTTTACTTCCGAAAAACGACCCTCAAACCCTTGGTACAAGCGGAAGTAAAAATTCTTTACTATATCTATATAAAGAATATATAGATACATATAAAGATACAGTAAAAGATACGAAAAAAGAAGATTTACAAAATCGAGAATTATTGCAGTCTTTTTCAGAAACACAAGACCAATCATTTTTAGATAAACGTTGTTTAGATTTGATTGCATTATTCAGCCAGACTATTCAGGAAGCGCATAAAACAGTTGGCATTATTATTCGAGCAAAAAATAAACAAGAAAAAAAATATAACCGCACCTTAGTTGCAGAAGATTGGCAAGAGGAAATAGAGACCACTTTACGCAAGGTGTATCTTAAAATTAAGACCGACCACAAGATTAAGAATCATGACAATTACATGTTTGGGGCTTTTTGTACCACCTTTGAAAATTGCATACTACAAATGCAAGCATGGGAAAAAACAAATGACAGCAACAGATCACCTATTCTTTTGCACAACTGGTTAGAACCAAACGAAAATAATTAGCGAGGAGACGAAACAAATGACAGCAAATAATACAATCGAAGGCATTCATTTATTTCCTGTAGACGGAGAATTATTATATAAACCAAAAGCTAAAAAATATTACTGGCACATTCCTAAAGCGCTTCAAGGCAAAAACATTCAAATGAATTCAGTGGTTCGTGGAAACAAAAAACAAATAGTTTTAGTCACTAAAGTTTTTCAAGAAGATTTTCGTGAAACTGGTAAAAAATATGCAAGTATCTCGAAAATTCAAGAATTTAAAGAACAGCCAGCAATTCGAGAAGCAACAGCAGAAGAACTAAAAAAATTGAATAATACTCGTAAAAAAGCGTAAAGGGGTTAATCCTTACGCTTTTTTTTAGAATCGAATGGAGGCAACTCGTCTAAAATGCCAAAAAATTCACTGGGTTTCATGTCTAATCCATAAAATATTTTTAAATAAAGATTGACACTAGGAGCTTTAACTTTCCCATTCTCAATATGGCTTAAATGACTGTCAGAAATTCCGCAAATTTGTGATAATTGAAGCACTGAAAGTTTTCTTTCTACTCGAGCTAGTTTGATTTTCATTCCAAGTTTTACCAAAATATCTGACAAATTATCTTCAGGGATATTTCTGTCTTCAACAAATGTATTTCTCAAACATAAACACCTCCTATAGGTTGCTTATGTTCAATTATCGTTTTTCTTTAGATAAATCTCATTGTGATAACAAATGTATTTGTTGCGTTATAGAAAGAATAATGCTAAAATGCAGACAAATACTTGAAATAAATTTTAGAATTTGCTAGTATAAAACCATAAGCAAACACCTGTTCGCTTTTTGAGTGGGTGTAAATATAAAAAATTTGTTTGTCTTGTCAAGGATAAACAAAAAAGGAAGCCATGTAACAATGTTTCTCGGCATATAAAGAGTTCCCGCTCTTTATAGCGTCGTCGAAACATTGCCGCAAAACTCCATGTAGATAGCCCTACACGGTTTGCACTGGCTCCCTGTGTTGTAGTTTGCACCACAACGGTACATTTTAGCATGTTTTACTCAAACTGAAAAGAAATTTATATCGTAATTAACATATATTTTCTTAGTGAGAGAACGTTGAGGTCTAAACTATGGCATTTGGGGAGACACACCAAGCAAACGGTGTGTCTCCCTTTTTTGTTTGTTTTTGAATAAAATTTGACAGGGGGGTGTAGTGTTGGATAAGGGAGTAAAAATCACAATGGAAGAAGTGAAAGAATTTGGGACACAAGCGCATTTATTCGGACTGAACGGCAAAGGAAAACCTAAAATCAAGATTTTAGGGAATGATGTTTTATTTTGTACGAGTTGGTATCGAGACGGGCGGAAATACACGAAGGAACATTCTAAAACGTCCGTAGAAGCCATTTTCGGGCGCATAGAGCGACTTTATGACAAAAATGGAATAATTATAGCCCAACGCCTTAACAAGCACTCAGAATTGCTAACAACAGGCAAAGGTGAGTGTAGCCGAAAACAACCAGCAAGCGCTCAAGAAATTTACAGCCATATTTCCTTGCATATGCCGTAATGAAAGGACGAAAAACATTCTTATTTGCTAATTTTCATTAGCAAAGCCAAACTAAAAAACCGAAAGGTGATTGTCAGTAAGGTGGAACGAGTAGTCCAAAGGTTTACCGTTGGCGTACGGCGGACGAAAAGTAAAAAATCCAGTTGGTGATAAAGCCAAATGAGACAACCACAAGAAAGCCATTGCTAAGTAGAATAATTGGATAGTCAGTAGAAGTCAGCTACTGCCCTGTTTATCAGCGTGCCTACTAAGGGATAGGGGTTAGAACATGGACGCCGTCGTTTAGAGACGGCTGAGCCAGTGAATCGGCACATTACATGGAGAGACGCCATGACCTCATATGGACGTACCGGACGTTGAGTACAATTACCACATGAAATATGAGAGAGCGTATTCTGCTCAGAATACAAGACGGAAGAGCTTGTGTTCGTTTCCTGTGAGTTTGGGGTTACGATTGCTAGAAACCCTGCGAAACAAAAACTGACGCACCAAAATTAGTAAATAAGAGTGTTTTTCGTGCGCAAAAAAAATCTTTTATAGCACCTTGAAAACTGAATAACCAAAGAAAGTAGGCGGTAGTATGAAGCGAAAATGTCGGTCACCTGATGTTACTGGTAAGCGTAAAGTTTTTCGTTGGCACGAACCAATGAGACGGTGTCGCCCACCTTAAGACCCTTGATAGGCGGTTCAACGTCTTTTAACGTGAACGTCAATTCTTTTTTATTATCAAGAGAAAGGGACGATTGAACCTGTATACCTTGTTTATTTTCCAATGTTGCTTGATTCTTGTCTTCATAAAACACAGTAATGATTTGGCAGCTGCCTAAGTCCTCATAAGCTGCGCCGAGTTGTTTTTTTAGGTCAGCACGTGTCGGCAAAGTCGTGTCTGTTTTTGACTCTTCTTTTGATTCTACTGAAACAGAAGGACTGCTGCTTGGCTTACTTTCTTTGGTTATCGTTGGTTTTCCTTGAAGGGAGAAGGCGATTGCAACTAAAAGAAATACAACAACACTTCCTAAAATACCGCCTATCACTTTTTTTCTAGTTGTCATGAGATGTCTCCTTTTCATTTATCTTATCTAAATATAACAAAAAAAAGATTTTTTGAAAATAGTTGCAAAACAGTTGCGATACAACTATTTATGTGCTAAACTATGTTTGTAAGATGAAAGAAGGGAGCATTTATGCAAAGAAAAAAAATGCGGACAATAACCGTCAATCCCGAAGCAATAGATGATTTGAAGGAAATTGTCGAGTTATGGAAGCAAAAAAAGACATATGTTGGAAAATTGACACAAGGGCTTGTTACTGAGGAATTGTTCAAAGAAGAATTAAAAAGACTAAAAACTGAAAGTGAGGAAGGAAAAGATGAAAAGTAGCATTGTAAAAGGGTTAATTGTATCAAGCATTGCATTAGGTGGGGTTGTAATTGCTGGCCATGAAGCAAATGCAGCAGAATGGAAAGCCAACACGCCTGACCAAATTCAAATTGTCAACGGACAAAAAGAATACACGATGAAACTTGGAGATACGTTATGGGCGATTGGACAAAAAATTAATGTAAACCATGTTAAATTAGCTGAAATCAATGGGATTAACTTAAGTGCTGGGGAACAGTACCGCTTACCAGTTGGACGTGTCATTAGCTTTGAAGGTAATGTGGCAACCGTTAAAGAAAGTAATGGTCAAGTAGTCAGTCAATCAGTTATTCAAGATAAGGATAAAGTAGACGCTTCTAAACCAGCAGGAGAACCTGTCAACGGAGACCAAGCGCAAACGCCACAAAATAGTGGACAAACAACGACACCAGCACAACCACAAACTGGCAACCAAGATGGGACACAAGCAACAACACCTTCTGAAAATGGAGGTACAGGTCAAACTGAAACATCTGTGACACCAACAGAACCAACAACGCCAGTAGAACCTACTGAACCAAGCAAACCAACGGAACCTGAAAAACCAGTAGAACCAACTAACCCGTCAGAACCTGAAAAACCAGTGACACCAGGTAAAGATATGACGCCAGTTAATGTTGGAAACAGTGAAAAGATTTTTGATAGTGAAGCAGAAGCTATTGCTTATGGGGATAAAGAAATTAAAGATGAAAATAGTAAATGGTACTTATGGGGATATAGTACAACTGATTTATTAAACAAAGACAATGAAACAATTGGAAAATGGACGGTAGATTTCTATAACCCAGATAAAAATTAATGTGAGTTTAAAATAAGAAATAGTTAAAAAAGAAGACATTTGCTTCATGTCTTCTTTTTTTTGTGCCACAAAATAAAGAGAAAAGGAGATTTAGACATGAATAGTAAAAAAAGATTGTATTCATTTCTAAAGGGAATGATGCTTGTGTTGTTTGCGAATATGTTCCTATTTGGTGGGAATGCATTAGTAAACGCTGCTGAAACAACTGATTCAGCACAACAAACGACCCAAGTAAGCAATGAACAAGTAGTTATTCAGCAGGAACCAGCTATTAGCGAAAAACCAGCTGAACAAGCAACTACAGAGCCAACACAAGAAATTCCTGTTACTGGAAATGAAAAACAAAATATCGATGCGACGATCGGTGAAGAACAAAATGCTGCTGATAGCCCGATAATTTCAAGTGAGCCGGCAGTAGATGACAAGGAAGCTGAGCAACTAGCTGAACCAGTTGTAGGCAGTAAAGAAACTGAAAAACCCGCTGAGCCGGCAGTAGAAAGTAAGGAAGTTGAGCAACCTACTAAGCCGGTTGTAGGCAGTAAAGAAGCTGAGCAACCTGCTGAACCGACAGTAGAAAGTAAGGAAGTTGTAAAACCAGCAAAAGCGACTACAGATAAAAAAGAAGTCGTTAAGTCAAGAGCAAAAAGACAAGCCTTGCCACAACAAAAATTAGATGTAAAGTGGATTGATAAAGGGATTAACTGGATTGTCTACTCCGCAAAAGACCGTGAAAACTTCACAATGGATAGATGGGCAAAGTTCTATGTTAATGGAGAAGTTGCTTTCTGTATTGAGCCGAATAAAGAAGCTGCGATTGGTGCAATTCACACTGGTAGTGAATTATCTAGTTATATGAAAGATGTGAATCTTAGAAATAAAATTACCATGATTTCACATTTTGGTTTTATTAAAAACAAAGACCAATCCGACGAACAATACATTGCCACACAAATGATGATTTGGGAATTGCTTGGTGCGAAGTACCATACTATTTACAATGGTTTAGATTATGAATCAAGAAAAGCCAACATTCAAAAATTAATTAGTGAAGCAGAGAAAAGAACTTCTTTTCACAATCAAACTAAGGTCATTAAAATTGGTGATAAATTAGTTTTAACGGACACTAATAATACATTGAAAAATATGGAAAATATCCGTGTACCTAAAGGGGTAAAAGCCACTATTGATGGAAATAAACTTATTATTGTAGTTGACAAAACAGCACCTGATAACGCAACAGTAAGCTTAGACCGTATCAAAATTTTAGGAACACCATTAGTTTTTCAATCAGGGAATGCACAAAAAATAGGAGTATTACGCCCTACAGACCCCTTAAATAGTATTTTAAAACTACAAGTAATCAAAAACGGGAATGTCAAAATCGTTAAAGAAGATACTGAAACAAGAAATAAAGCCCAAGGAAAAGCGACTTTAGAAGGCGCTAAATATGGTTTGTACAAAGAAGATGGAACAAAAGTTGCCGAAGTCACCTTAAAAAATGTGAATGGCAAAGTCCAAGCAGAAGTAAAAGACTTAGACCCAATCAAATACTACTTCCAAGAAATCCAAGCGCCTAAAGGGTACACGTTATCAACGGACAAACTTTTTGTATCTGTACCAGCTGGGGAAACAGCCGTAATTACTGCAAAAGACCGAGTAATTAAAGGAAATATCAATGGTTACAAAGTCGGAAACAAAGAATTAGTTACTACGACCAACAGCGATATTAAACCAAAATTGGCTGGTGTTGAGTTACAAGCAAAGTCAAAAACCACCGGTAAAACCTTTAAAGTCACTACAGATAGTAACGGTTACTTTGAGTTTAAAGATTTAGCCTATGATACTTACACTATTTCCGAAACAAAAGGAATTGAAGGCTACAAATTAATTCAACCGTTTACTGTCACAATTGAAAAAGACGGTCAAACAATCAACTATGTTTTAGAGGATAAAATTATTGAACAAAAACTAAAAGTAGTTAAAGTAGATAAAGAAACAGGTGAAACGATTGCGCTTGCTGGTACTCAGTTCAAAATTTGGGATAAACTAGCAAACAATGGTCAAGGTGGCTATGTATCAATGGCATTGCCAAACGATACAGAATTATCGGATATTTTCACAACTAATGAAAAGGGATATTTCGTAACAACAGACACACTGAAATACGGAAAAGACCGTTACGAGTTACGAGAAATCAAAGCACCTGAAAAATATGTGCTAAACAATACTCCGTATGTCTTTTCAGTAACAAACGACACAGATACTATCCAACTAATCAATTTTGCAAATCGCTTAGCGAAAGCTAATGTAGAAGTGTTTAAATATGACACCACAACCAATTTTGACCAAAAAACAGCGATTGAAAACGTTGAATTTGACTTGTTCAAAAAAGACGATAAAGGATTAACGTTTATCGGTACTTACAAGTCAAATAAAGACGGTAAACTTAATGTTCCTGATTTACTTGTTGGAGACTATTACTTTAAAGAAGTGAAACCACTTAATGGTTACTTGCCTTTAGGTAAAGACGTTCCGTTCAGTATTACTGTATCAGAGGACGGAAAAACAATTTTCTTGGAAGCTGAAAACAAACGGATTCCACCTGAAATCGGTACAACAGCTATGGGGAAATATACAAACCAACAAAAAGTGAACCCATTGAAAAAAGTAACGATTACTGACGCTGTAAAATACAGCAACCTGATTGTAGGCAAAACGTACACCGTCAATGGCGTGTTAATGGATAAAGAAGCGTCTATTCAAGCAGGAAAAGACGTGCCTTTGTTGGTTAATGGAAAAGAAGTTACCGCAACTAAAGTGTTTGTTGCGGAAAACCCTGACGGAACGATTTCTTTAGATTTTGTCTTTGACGCAAGCGCATTAGCTAGAAAAGAGACAGTCGTATTTGAAAATGTTTATCGTGACGGACGTTTAGTCGCTTCTCACACTGACATTCACGACAAAGGGCAAACTATTCGTGTTGTTAATCCTACGATTCATACAAAAGCAACAGGTCAAAACGGCGAAAAACAATTACAAGCTCTACCAAATCA
>NZ_JBIOQN010000003.1:0-27059 GCF_051713765.1 Enterococcus sp. DIV0755b
ACGAGCAAATTGTTCCGCATCTCCTTGTTTTTCTGTCTCTTTTACAATAACTTGATCAAAAAAAGCACTTAGCTTTTGTTCCGCTAACTTTTTAAATTCTTTTGCTTTTTCACCACCAGAACTAGGATTGACAATTAATAATGCTTGTTTCATTAAAATCAACCTTTCAAATAAAATAGAGTCAAAATCATAAAAAGATTTTGGCTCTATTTTTTCATATTTTTGTTTTATTGACTATCTTTTTTTGTCATAAAACATTTATTGTTTCCAAAATTGCCACCATTTTTTCTTTATAGGATCCGCTGCAGAAGGATTAAAAACTGGCTTCTTTGTGTCTGTATCTTCTCTTTCTTCCGATACTTCAGATTTTGTAACTTCTTTGGATCCATTATTTATAGAGTCTTCAGCAAAGGTTAAGTGTAACTGCTCTTGTAGTTTCTTAATTTGTTGATTGGCTTGTAAGGTGAGCTGCTGTTGTTGGTCCAGAAGTTTTTGTAAGTGAGAAGTATTTTGTTCTTTGAGAACTAATTGATCACGCAAGAATTGATTTTCTTCTCGCAACTGGAGTAGCAACTCATCCGCAACCTCTATTTTTCTTAATATATAAATGTTTTCATCTTTTGTATGTTCAGATTCATGCAACCTATCTAGCAACCTTTGGTTGTCTAAGTTGCGTGCAAATTGCAATACTCCAGAACGCAATATTATCTTATATCCACGATCATTTTTTGCTATCATAGACGGATCTAATTTATCAATATGTTTTGATAGTGCTTGCCGACTAATTTCAAATAATTCCGATAATTCCCTTATTGTAAAGGTTTCTTGTGGTTGCATGCTAGTTGCCTCCTAAGTTGCTACTGGAATAAATTGTCTAAATCAGACAGCAAACTTTTTTTATCTTCTTTAGAAATATCAAGTTCTACTTGTTCAGTCTCCTCTTTAGCAAATTTTTGCTGTTGAGCTTTAAAATCAGCTTCATGTGTCCCTAATGGGAAATTTAATATACGATCTTTTGAACGCCATTTTTCCTCTTGAGATAGTTCACTGTTGTGTTCAATATTAAATAATTTTTTTCGCAGCTCTTCTTGTTTGCCTTTAGAAAAATAATCTGAATTTTTTATTTCAGATTTCCAAGTAAAACGATATCCGATAACTGGTTTCCCTCGGCCTTTTCCATATTTTTTTCGAATGGTTAATCCATGAAAAAGAGGGGACAATTCTTCTTTTATTGGTTTTAAAACAGTTCGATCAATTTCACCTAAATTTTTTTGATAACTTTTAGGGATATCCATTAATTCAATAAAATCTTCTTTAGAAAATTCAACCCATCCTTGTGTACGAAATTGTTTTAGTAAACGAAAAGCTGTTTTAGCATAACCACTTTTTAAATCACGAAATTCTGTCAAAGAATAACGAACCCAAGTATCTAGGTTGTTGAGCAGTGGTAATGCCATTTCATGTACTTGTACATCTACATAAGGATTAGGATCATCTCCATTAATATCAAACTGAGTAAACATTACGAACATTTGTCTGCGTTTACCAGATTTAGATACTTTGCTAAATGCTAAACCTAGTAATTTTTCATAGGTATGTTGAATATCATCTAAAAAGCGTTTGTTAGCTGTAGGTTTATAGTTGCTTAATTCTTTCAACTGTTCAAATGAAAAGCGAACTATTTGATCTTCTTTGTCCCTCATTCTAGAAACAATGGAAAAAAACAAATTCATTTCTACTGGAGAAAAATGTTTGAGAGGAATTGTATTTAATTCAGCATCATATTTGATTAATTCATTAGCCATTTGATCACCTCTGAATCAATAATAATATAAACTATGGAATTTTTCAATGTAGTACATAATAAAAAGTCCATATATAAACAGACAATTCTCCATAGATAAATCTTTGTACTCCTTGGGAGAGTAAGGATACAGCCGACGGTAAAAAGGTTTAAAAAGAGATTATAAAAGAGGGGGTCAAAATTTCCCGCCTAAAAAAGCACTTTTTTTTAGATAAACAGGTTCGCGAATTTTGCAAAACTGCCAATAAAAAACCAAAAGATAAAAAAGGAGTGAGAGCTAGGCTCTCACATTTTACTTGCAGCGGTCACTCTGCTCCCTCGCTAAAATCAACCCCAGTGGTTCAAGGAAGCCTCTGGGAGGGGCTAGGCACTCGTTTAAGCCGTCTTAAGACGCTCTAAAACCTCCTTATTTTGTTTGTCAAACGCCTTACAGGCGGTCAGGGCAAGCCCTAACAACCCAAAAGCGGCTATGGTATACTCAACTTTGGCAACTGCCCCGTAAGGGGGGTGTAACTATGCTTGAACATTTGATTTCGTAGATTATCGCCCCGCTGTTCGTGGGTCTAGTACTTTTACTCGTTGATCGCTGGTTAGACGATTAGCCGATAATCCAAGCAGTTGCCTTCTAGCCCCAACGCTGAAGTCGCAACAGCGCAAAAAAAAAGCCCTCCTATTCGCCGTAGGAGGGCTTTTTGGTGTAACTATGCTTAGGTTTGATTTCGTTTCGCACATTCAGTATAGCATGGACAAGGAGAATTTTCAATGCGAAGGCTAATAACGCCAAGCTTTCGAAAGTTTTCGCACGAGCCAACACAATGTCCAAACATTGCCCAACGTATACACGGTGGTCACCAGCAGTCCGCCGTACGCGAATTGTTGCTGAAGGAGGTGATAGAGCGTTTCAAAGCCTAGTGTGTGCCACAACGACGTCGTGAGCGCTTGATACAGTACTACTACAAGCACCCCATAAAGCCCAATTCGTAGTCTAGGGCAAATTAATCAATGGCTTGCGCGATTAATTCCAGTTGTTCTTCTTGCGATAACGACTTTGTTTCTTCTTCTTCCCAACTCATATCCAAGCTCCTTTCATCGGCTAAGTGATCGCCCAAGACGTTGCTTTTTGGCCAGCGGTGGGCGTTTTTGTGGCGGGGCGTAGTAAGAACACTTGAAGGCTCTAAGGTCTGTGATGCTTTAAATTTACACCAATGCGTATCGCTGCAAAGTGTCACTGTTTTTTGGCGTAACCTTTCGCGTACCTGACGGATCCGTATTTTTTGGTGTTGTTGCTGCTGTTTTTGGTGACGATTGGTGTTTGAGACAAGAGGAAAGGGGGTGTGTTGGTGTTGTAAGGCTTGTCTGACACGTTCTTCCTGACGCTTTGCTCGTAACGCCAATTCGCGTTGAATGGTTTCTTTTTCATAGGACGAACCTAGTTTGCGGCCAGAAACCTTCTTCTTCCCTTCTAGAAGCTTGTAGGAGACGTTTTGCCCGCGATCTAGTAGTTTTGCCTAAACGAGATAAACCTTCTCCAAACGCGTTATATGAGCTTGTAGACCTATCCCGCATGACGGTATTAATTTTTTGTCGAATGTCGTCTTTCCAGGGTTTTGCCCCGCGACGTCGGAGTTGCAGTTCTGGACTGGTAATTTTTTCATAATGCTTTTGTGGGTGGACAATGGCTAACTCATGTTTTTTAATAATTTATCGTTTAGGCTTTTCACGTGTTTAAATTCATTGTGTTGGTAGTATTTCTTTCCAGTTTCTAGGTTCACTGAATTAATCACAATATGGTTATGATAGTGTTTTTTATCAACATGCGTATAGACGGCGATTTTCTCCACCGCTAAAAGCCACGTTAAAATAACTACTTTCTTTTTTTGTAATAAGGGATTAAACTAGTATATACCCAATATTTAGCAGATATTTATCTAATATTTGTATGATATTTTGACAACATTTATCAAATGAGCTGTCCGCCGCATAAATCCTTTAAGGGCAACATTTCTGTCGCTTTTTTCTCCAATAAATTGGTGAAAAAGTTCCTGACCACTTTCTCACAACTTATTAAAATTAGTTATGAAAAAGTGGTCAGGAACACCGCGACAGAAATAAAGAACAAGATTTATGCGGCGGACAAGAAAGGGAGCATATGAAAAATCCATTGTTAAAAAGTGTAACTATTGAGAGTGAAGACTGCTCAACAAAAGAATTTGTCTTGTATTTATTGAATGAGCTACAAATAAGCACGACGAAACAGTTGTACGAGTATATGAAATTCGATTGGTCTCTTTCGTTGTCTCGATTTAAAAATTTGCTGGTAGAATTGCAAAAAGAACAGTTGATACAAAGTGTGTCGACGTATAAAGGAACCCGTGAAAAAGCATATTTTCTTTCCCAAAAAGGACGGCAGTTTATTCAAAGTAGATACCCAGTACCAGACGTTACTCAATTGCATGTTGTTCAAAAAATAATTGCAGTGAATGACCTGCTCTTGACAATCATTCATTGGTGTGTTACTCAAAATGTGCCAATCTTATCACTTATTACGGCTTATCAAGCTTCAGCTGATACACTTTTTGAGATAAGAAATGAACCAAGATGGGTTGACGCTCGGTTGTTGATTGAATGGGAAAAAGAAGAATATTTTTTTTCGTTTCATGTCTTTCTTCAATGGCTTGATTTTTCTCATGGCTCTGATCGCTTGGAATCATTGCGAAATTCACTTATTTTTGGGTATTCAGAAAGAAAAAACGTCGAAGCGGAGTATAACGAAACGATTCGTGCTTACCCTAATTCTTATGCGATTGCATTGGGAAAAAATGATGGAATCGTGGAACAACTAAGAGACTATCTAACGGAATTGGCGTTTGAAGAGCCAAAGATTGTGGACTATTTGTTTATCGAAAATTATCACGAATTTTTACTGGCGAATTATTTTAAAAAAGCTTGACTCTCTCCTCTCCTTATGCCAAGCATAATATAAGCTTCTGATACTTAGATTCTTAATAGCATTCAATTTTTGGTTGGCCAAATCTTTTTTTCGTTTCTGGAGACTGCCGTTGCAGTAATACTAATCCTAATTTCAATAAGTACATCAGTCTATTTAGTTGTTCATTTGAGATTAAAAAAATAAAAAGAGGGCGTTTTGAGGATTTGCTAAGTGTAATTATAGGAAATCAGTTATTTAAATGTCTAGTTAACATAATCGCTACTCTAAACCAAATTGCCTCTCTATCAAGGATACAGGCGCTGATTTTGTTAATTTATATTGGTCTAGGTAAAAAACTCTTTTGAAGGCTTGATTTTCTGCAGTTATTTCTGTCCGTTTCTTTGTGAATTTTTACCAGTTATTTTTAACTGGCTTGTTAGTCTATTTGATATTTATAGAATAGTGCCAGAAAAAATAGTGTAGCAGTATATGTTCAAAAAGAAAGAGTTGCGAAAGCAGCTTTTTCTTTTTTTACGCAAATTAGTACTAATTTGCTAATATGCTGACTGGAAGACCGACTACTAAATATGCGCATTTTTATGGCCAGAATTCATTAATTTTTTTGTTGATGTTGATTAACCGTTGGCCGAAGAAACTATCGCCAAAATTGCCACCATTTTTTCTCGCTAGTCGGTGCTTTGTCGATCTCTTCAGCACCAGAAGTTGGTTTGTTTTCAGCCTCTCTAAAACGTTTTTAGTGGTTTACAGCTAAACTTGTTTCTCAAGCGCCTTGCAGGCGGTCAGGGCAAGCCCTAACAACCCAAAAGCTAAGCGTGAGACGCATAGCTCATTTTAAGGTAATTATAGTGTCAGGCAAGTATGCTATAATCGAATACGGCAACTTGCCCCTGAGAGAGGGGGTGTTTCTCTTGATAGACAAAATCTTCACATTGGTTATCGCACCAATTTTTGTTGGGCTAGTCATTGAACTAGTTTCTCATTGGTTAGACGAGAAAGACGACAACTAAAAGCAAGTTGCTCTAACTCACACGTTCGGAGTCGCAACGAACGAAAAAAAGCCAACCCTACTCGCAATAGGGTTGGCTTTTGTGTTCCTCTTGTACAAAATCTTCACATTTCGCACTTTAATTATAGCAAGTATCTAACAAAAAATCAAACTCTGAAAATAACCCTAAATAAAAAAAGTTACCCCAGCAATCTAACTGCTGGGGTAACTCACATAAGAAATATTCATAGATATCTTGGGTGTTAAGCTAACAAAACATACTTCCTGCAAGATATGCCGCTCCAACAGCAGCACCTACACCAACGCCTACAGGCCATGCGACTCCTAACGCACCTGCTGCGATTCCATATGCTGTTGAATGCGCAAAACCAGCTACACCAAAACCAGCAGAACACGTATCAAAATGCAAAGTAGGATCAGGTTTTAATTCATTTATTGCATTTGTTAGTTCGCCATTTCCGTTTTCTTTGATAATTTGTTTGTTAAAGGCTTGTATATATTCTTTGATTTGTTCAACAGTAACGGTAGAATTTAACATACCCAGATTTGATTTTAGCTTGCTTTCGTTAGTAATGCGTACTTGAATAAAGTTATCTGAAGTAACGTAAGTATCAAGGTTGTTTCTAATTGTGTCGCCTAATACTATCTCTTCAGAAGAAATGACAGATTCTTCACTTGCAAAAGTAGGTGCTGAAAAACCAAAAAAGGAAATTCCCCCTAAAAGTAATATTAGACAGCTGGCAACAAGCGTTTTGAATTTCATATTATTAACCTCCTAAAAAAAATAATATAGTGATTAAGCTTATAGGAATATAAAAAATTCCCCATAAGATTGAATGTTGTTCCCTATTATTACTGGTACGTTGATTTAAAATGGTATCAATAGTAAATGAAAAAAATAGTAACAAAGCTAAAAATAAAAAAGTTTTGAAATGGAACAATTTAAAAAAAATTGGTGAAAGAATCAATAAGGTCATGCATTGATAAATGGTTAAGAAATATTTCGAGTACACATACTTCAAATTTTCACCTTCATTTCTTCAAAATAATTTTAAAGTATTTGGACTATTAGCCATGAAAAACAAGTTTAATTTCTCGGTTTTTCATTCTTTTCTACTTGTTATCACTCATTTTTTAGCATGTTCAATAATTGCCTTGTTACAGTCGCTGCTTTTCGATCAGGTGCGACTTGTGCCAGTAATTTGCGAGAACAACGGTCAACTACCGTGATAATTACCGCATTTGTTCCTTTCGGACCAACCATCGTATCTATTTCCCAATCGCCCAAGCGTTTTCGGTCTTCAATCTCTTTTGGTCGATCATGAATGCTTTTCCCGCCTTTCATGCGATTCGCTTCTGAAGCACGTTTGATCGGTTTTCCTTTTCTTCGCAGCTGTAAAACAGAACCCACTTTGCCATCACGAATATACCGATAAATCGAACAAAAACTAGGAAAGCTCCGTTCTTGTTTGCGATACACACCACTAATACTCATCGGCGACCAATTCAAAGATAACGACTGATTGATTTGTTCTTTTACCTCAGGTGTTAATTCTCACACGTTTTTCTTGAAGGAAGTCGTTCTTTGGCAGCTGTATGAGCATAAGCAGGCTCATAATGTCCATCTTCTTTGGCGTTTCGTCTTACCTCACGGGAAATCGTCGCGTTACTTCTATCCAGCAACCGACCAATTTTCACATAACTAAACCCTTGACTTAGATAATCAGCGATCGCATTACGTTCAATATTCGTCAAGTGAGTATATTTTCTCAAGAAAGCCTCCCCTTCTTTCCTTTTTTAGAAAAGCATACCATAGTACAACGAAAAATGGTATAATCCATACTATAGGTAACAAAAAAGAAAGGAGCCAAAACCATGAAACCACTCGAAAAAGGCATTGCAGATATTGAAAAAATCCGCAAATTACTTACAACAAAAAGTTGTCGACAAATAGCAAAAGCAACGAATATTCCAGTAGTCACCATTGAAAAGTTAAAGAATGGCGAACGAGCCATAGAAAAACTCAATCTTGCCTATGCGATTCGATTAACAGAATACGCCAACCAACAAAGTGCACCTATTATTGAAATATGGGGAGAAGACCGCATAAAAAATAATACACACCACTTATCAACAAACAAAAAAGACACAGATAAGCAACTATCTATGTCTTTTTGCTTTTTTAGCAACATCATTACCTGTCTATAAAAAAACTGATCAACAAAACAAATATTGAAGCAATAAGCGCGATTGCAATACAATCACCAACATTCGCCAAGAATTGTTGATTTTTTATGCTATACCAAATTAACGTTGATAAAAAAACACTAAGAAATGAACAAATAAATATAAACAGCTTATTATTCTTCAACATGTTTAAAACCACATACATCTACCAAAGCTCCAAATCAAAGAAGCCGCTGCAGCAGCAGGCAACAAGCCTTTAAATGCATATTTCGCTACTAATTTCGCAATTTCAGCAGCCGCTTTCTTCTGAAGCAATCCCACAATTCCCCCACTAATTAATCCCTGAATCGCAGAAACACCTAAAGTATCTTGAATTGCATTAATTGCACATTGTTTCGCACTTGCACGCTGACTATTTGTTACAAAAATTGTTTTCTCAAGTTGCACTAATTCCGGTAATTGACCATAACGCGCATAAACTAAATCAAAATCAAAATTAACAATATTTCCTTTAACATCTGTAATCGCTGCTTCATTTAAGAAAAAATCAATATCCGCTTCTAATTGTTTTATTTCTTCAGAAGAATAGAGTTCTTGCTTTTCCTTCAATTCTTCAGCTGCATAGGCACTTGTACCTGCACCAACTAATACGCTAAACCCAATTAACAATACACCAAACAACGAAAAGAGTTTTACTATTTTCGACATATAGACTACCTCCTTATAGAATTATTTTTTTGATAGATTAATCATTGTTTCGTCATTGTTTCCAAAGCTGATTTTTTCCTGATTTGTTTTACTCCTTTCTGCTTTGTAACAACTTTCACAATCGGAGTATGCCATATTTTTCATCGAAAAAACAGTCTATTCTTAGTGTTTTATAATATCTAGTGCAGAAACCTCATATATATCACTAACTTTCGATTCAGCCGTAACAAAACTAAAACAATAATCTAGTAGTTGTTGTCCAAAGGCTTTTAAACCTCCAAAAGCTTTAGCCAAATCATTTCCTTGCGTGACCAAATATTCTTGACGACTTAATAACTCTTTTATCGCTAGTTCTGCTTTTTTATTTTGACTCATTTTTCTAACTCCTCCTAAAAAATACTCAAAAATCTTTTTTCTCATGTTTTTAGTATAAAATAAAATATGAGAAAAATCACGCACTTTTTTGGATAGTTCCATGCTCTCAGGCTTGATATAGAGCCATTCTTAAGCCCCCTAATGTATTTAAATGTATTCTAGAATGTATTCTATTTATTACGCGCGCGAGAAAAATTTTTTCATTTCGTTTTTTTTAGTTTCCCGCCCTCATAAACTTACTTTTTGTAAGCGAACAGGTTCGCGCATTTTTCTAAACTGGAAAGATTGCTCCCTCCGGTCGCAAAAAGGTGTGCTCGCTACGCTCTCACATTCTCCTGCGCAGTCGCCTAAAGGTTCCTTTGCTTCGAAACCAAAAACCGTTGTTCGTTTTGTTCAAGGAAGCCTTTGTGAGGCACTAGGCGTCGTCTCAGCTGTTTTGAGACAGTCCTAGTATAAAAAATTCCCTTAGTTAGGCTTTCAGGCGCCTTACAGGCGGTCAGGGCAAACCCTAACAACCCAAAAGCAAACCTAGACTCAATAAACAACCTCATATAGCCGTAAAAAGCCATATAAGGCTTATATAGGCGTTAGGCCTTCTTATCGATAGAAAAAAAACTAAGGTCTGAGACAATAAAGGCTTAGAACGCAAAATATGCCGTTTTATAGCTATTGTAGAAAATGTGGTACGATAATTCACGGACACAAAAAACTATGTAGTAAGGACACATTTCCTAGGTGCTTGTGTCTTTATTTTTTATTGGATACTTGCTATAATCAAAGTGCGAAATGTGATGATTTCGAATAGCATTACAACATGAACGCCCAACCTATTCCAATAGGTTGGGCGTTTTTTTTACTTGTTGCGACTGCAAGCACGTGGGTTAGTCAGCAACTGCTTTTTAGTTGTCGTCTCGATTATCTAACCAATGATCGACTAGGGTGGTTACTAGCGCCACAAAAAGTGGGGCGACAACCAATGTGATGATTTCTTTAAGCATCACAACCCCCCTTTCGGGGCAGTTGCCATGAATAAGTATAGCATAATGTAAAAATTGAGATAGGATACGTATAAATAACAATAGTTTATCTTGTTAAGTTGAATTGAATTCGCTTTCATTGTATATTATTAATGTAAAAAATATTTAGAAAAGGGGTGCGAAAGATGATATCGCTAAAGAGAACAAATTGGTTGCGTTTGGTTGTTGCATTGTTGTTTGGTGTATTGGCATTTTCACTCCATGGATTACAAGTTTATGCTAATGAAATTACTGATAATATTTATGCTGATTTCGATTCTAATACATTAATTCTCATGGAGTCCTTAGATCAATATACAACTAAAAAAGAAAACGGTGCCTTAGTATTTGATGTAGACAAAGCTGTTGCTGAACAGCAGAGTCAAGAAGTAATTGAAGTTGGAGAAGTGCTCAACTTAATTTCTAGGGATATTGATAATTATGGTTTTCATGATGGAGCAGAACCCGTTCTTAGAGCATTATTCCCTATAGGTAGTTATGGTAACTACTGTGGAAAAGGAAATAAAGGTTGGAACAAGAATCCCATCGACGATTTAGATAGTGCTTGTAGAGAACATGATAAATGTTTTCAAGGGTTTAATGCTAAAAGTAAAGCTTGTAACAGAGCATTTGTGAGACGGCTTTTACCTATAGTTCAAACAAATAGCCCTTTGACGTATAAAGGAGCTTACGCCGCTGCCGCGTTAAAATTGTTTAGTTCTAATATGTAGTTCAGTAATAGAAAAAATAACAAACAGCCCGAATAGAATTTACGGGCTGTTTGTTTATCTCAAAAAATCAGCTACGAATTATACCCAAAGAATAATACAAATAGTAATCCGATTATGCATAACAGTTCAACAATTAAAAATATGAGAAGAATTGACCCAAAAGCTACTTTTGATAGTCGTTCTCTTTTTTTTAGCATGGAGATTATTCCAATTATTATAATAGCAATTACAGTGATTAGTAGACACGACAATAAAACTTTCATAGATTTCACCTCTTTTTAAATATTATACCAAACAAACTAGACCTACGACGAATAGGTCTGGTTCTTTTTTGTTTGCAGCAGCATGTGTCTGGAAAGAAAGTCCAGGATAAAATCACTTATCACAAATCACAAATCACTTGTGATTTGTGATTTTTATATTATAATTAAATAGAAAGCGTGAAAATTTTTACACAAAGGTTGGTGAGAAACTTGGAATTAGCATTTAGACGACAGCTAAGGGAAATGCGTGGGAAAAAATCACGTAAAAAATTTGCTGAAGAATTAGGAATGAAAGAGTCTAACTACTTAAAAATAGAGTTAGGAAAATCCAATCCAACCATTAAAACACTAGAACGAATGGCTAATTTAACTAACTCAACGTTAGTGATTGAATTAGTTCCTAATGAATCGCCACAAGTAGGGGGAGAACAATTAACCCTAGATTTAGAAGAAACCGAAGATGAAGAAGATAAGCAATAGAGTGTGTAATAATTTTACATATTTCTGTTGCTTATTTTTTTAAAAAGAGGTATACTAAGAACAAGTAATTTTTAGAACTGAAAAAAGAGAAAAAAAGAATACGTGTAATGGGGACATGCAAAAAAAGCACTACTCATTCACTAGGTTCAAAACACGTCGCCAAACGTGTTTTGAACGATTCGATTGATACCCAAACTATCAATGAATCTCTTCTAGTAAAGCTTGCAGTACTTTAGTTGCAACTTATTGATTTCATTATAGCATAACTTTTGCTAGTTTTGAAGCTCAAGAAGTATTATAAAAGCAATTTAAAGGAAAATCAACCTCTACGCTTAGAGAAATTGAACGAAGGTATCAATCGAAGGATTGATACCTTTTTTGGTTGCCATCAATCTCTGAGGAAGGAGGACAAGCCCATGCTTAGCACAGATTCACGGATTATTGAAACGATCCTACATGACGGATTAATGAAATACAAATACAAAAACAGCAAGATCAAACCGCTGCAAACGACACCTGAAACTGTCAAAGGGGCTATTTTTGGCTATCGTGACAAAAACAGCATGATTGCTGGTCGTGGCTTTGTACTGACTTCTGAAGAAGCTGTTATGGAAAATGATTGTAAATTGACTCATTGGACGCCTAATATTTTCCGCTATGGTACATATGCCGACCAGGCACGTCAATTTACTAAGGGACATTCTGAGAACAATTTACGTCAAATCAATACGTTTGTCATTGACTTTGATATTCCCTCAACTGATCAAGCAATCACCACGGGTGATATTTTGACCACAGCGCTTGATTTAGGCTTTATGCCAACTTTGATTATCAAATCAGACAAAGGGTATCAAGCGTATTTCGTTTTAGAAACCCCTGTCTATGTGACGGCTAAATCTGACTTTAGATCGATCAAAGCGGCCAAGCACATTTCACAAAATCTGCGCGAATATTTCGCCCAATCATTGCCCGTCGATTTAACGTGTAATCATTTTGGGATTGCACGGATTCCGAGAAGCGATAATATTGAATTTTTTGACGCTGATTACCGATATTCGTTCAGAGAATGGCAAGACTGGTCGTATAAGCAATCTGATAATACGGGTGTGGGACGTCCACAATTAACCGTATTGAGCGGAACCAAAGGGAAACGTCAGATTGATGAACCTTGGTTTGATCTACTGCTCCATGAAACGAAATTTGCAGGTAAAAAAGGGCTTATGGGGCGCAATAACGTCATGTTTACGCTCGCCTTAGCCTATTTTTCAAGTGGCTCGCCAATCGAAACGTGCGAAACCAATCTTTTGGAATTCAATGATCGATTAGAACACCCACTGGAAGAACGAGAAGTCTTTAAACTGATCAAAAGTGCCTATTCAGAAAATTATCAAGGCGCTAGTCGAGACTATATCCTCTTTCTTTGTCAAGAATGGGTCTCAAGCGAATTAACAACCAAAGACCTCTTTGTCCGTCAAGGCTGGTTCAAATTTAAGAAAAAACGGAGCGATCGTCAACGGGTGCATTTGTCCGAATGGAAAGCTGATCTCATGGCTTATCTTCGTGAAAAAAGTACGGAAAACGAGGCTTATTTGGTGACCACTAAAAAAGCGATTCGAGACGCTTTAGGCATTCCCGAACGGTCACTCGATAAATTGCTGAAGCAACTGAAGGAAAACCAAGAAATCGTTTTGAAAGTCAAAGCAGGACGTCGTGGAGGCATTCAAATTGCAACGGTTCGCTCATTACTAGTAGGCATTATTCAGCGCACTAAAGAGGAACGAACACGCTACATTCAGCAGTTAACGGACTTCTTTGGCTTGACGCAAACAAGGCTTCAGGAGTGGATTCAAACGTTTACGGCACAAGAGGCAACTAGCACGCAATTGGAACTCTTTACCCTCGATACAGGGTGAAAAAATAAAACCCGCACTCTGCCATTACATTTATATCTATGATACTAAAGGGGACTTTAGAAAAAAAAAAAAAAAAAAAAGAGTGAATGTTGTTGTTTAGTTAGGGAAGATTGTAGCCCGAAAACTATTCTTAGGCTTGGACTGAACGAAGTGATGGAAAGGCGAAGAATACGTCGAG
Organism: Enterococcus sp. DIV0755b; assembly: GCF_051713765.1. NCBI lineage: Bacteria > Bacillati > Bacillota > Bacilli > Lactobacillales > Enterococcaceae > Enterococcus > Enterococcus sp. DIV0755b. The sequence continues at coordinate 13,612 of NZ_JBIOQN010000003.1, forward strand.
GGACAGTGGGAGCGTAGCGAACACTTGTTTTTTTAAGTTGCTATCTTTTTTAGGTCAATAGAGTATACTTATTTGTCCTATTAGGTACTTGGTTGTATAATAGCTTTATAGGATAGGTCATTTAAGTTGAGCATTTAAATACAGACTGGATAGGAGCAAAAGCTATGAGTTGGAGAAAAAATTTCCACAGTTTTAAAAATAAGCAGAAGAAGGAAGAAAGTTTTTTTCCTAGTACACTAAAAAACGAAAAAGATATTATTGTTCAAAAAGAAAACTTTGAACAAGTGAAAATGCAATTTAAAGGAGTAAAAGAGCAAGAACAACTTTTAGATTCTGCTATACCTGATCAAATCTATCAACATTTATTTTTCACACATATTATTTTAGAACAAGCGACAAATCGTCCTTTACGCAAAAATGAAATTACAATATTTTTAGAAACACAAAAGTATGTTCAACTTTTAAAGGACAGAAAAAAAAGTGCTGACGAGCTACTTGATATGCTGTTTGAATTATATATTAAAGGTGCTATATTCGTTGGGAAATATGAAGATGAAAATACAGAAAATATAGGGGTTTATTACGCTCGTAGAGGTATTTATAGCTTTTTCAAAGTATTTATTTATGATATTTCTAAGCGAGAGAAGATTAATCATGAGTAAAATAGGGTATGCACGAGTAAGTAGTAAAGAACAGAACTTAGATAGACAACTGAAAGCATTAGAGGGCGTTTTTAAGGTCTTTTCAGACAAGTTAAGCGGACAATCTACCGAGCGCCCTCAATTACAAGCCATGCTTGACTATCTACGTGAGGGGGATATTGTCATTGTAACGGAATTAGACCGTTTGGGAAGGAACAATAAAGACCTTACAGAGATTATGAATGCCATTCAACAAAAAGGGGCTACGCTGGAAGTTTTAAACTTACCTTCCATGACAGGGATTGAAGACGAAAATTTGAGACGATTAATTAATAATTTAGTCATTGAGTTATACAAATATCAAGCTGAAAGCGAACGTAAAAGAATTAAGGAAAGGCAAGCACAAGGGATTGAGCTTGCAAAGAAAAAAGGAAAATTCAAAGGTCGGCAACTGAAATTTAAAAAAAATGATCCACGGCTACAACATGCCTTTGATTTATTTTTGAATGGTTTATCTGATAAAGAAGTGGAATGCAAAACAGGAATTAATCGGCGAACGTTTAGACGCTATCGTCAGAGATACAATATCTACAGAAAAAAAGAAGAACAGGAATAGATCATTACGGCTTATCTAATGAAAACGTTTTAATTGCTGACGCTAAAGGATAGAAAATATGTTATAATAAAATAAAAAAGTAGTAAAGATAGTTTGTCTGTATAGGCTCTATTGGCTATTTTCTTCGCTTGTCTTTTTGTTTTTTATAAAGAGAGGAGAAATTTTATGAAAAAGCTATTTACATTTTTTATGGTTTGGTTTGCAGGATTTCTAGTTTTAGCTGGGGCAACTAAAACAGCTTCTGCTGATGATTATATGGCTAATCAGGTTAGAGCGGAAAATTTGTTGGTTGAACAAGGGTATTCTATCGACGAAGCTAGAGAAGATTTACAGTTTATGACGATTGCAAACGAGGGTTGGAATTGATGTTTTTGCGCAATCAGAAGCAGGCACTGTTAGTCCTTTTAGAGCAGCTGCTCCAACGACTACTCAATACTTATCTCATAGTGCAGTGAGACAGATCTATTCTAATCTTAACGCAATTGACAAAGGAAGTTATATATTGGGGACGTTAGTTGGTCTTAAAAATCCTATTCTTGGAGCTGTAATCGGTGCAGGTGGTTTTCAAAACTCAAACTTTAGGAGTGCTATTACTAAAGCTTATCATCAAGGAAAAAGAGTGAAAATTGTGACAGAATACGGCTCATCAATGTCTCTTAATAAAACCTATTATTATGTTGTAAATTAAGGAAAGAAGAGAGAACAATGTTTTTGAAAAAAATTTTACCTGGTGCGATCGTTACAGTGATTTTTACGATACTCTACTATCAAAAAACAGGAGACCCGTGGTTTCTGTATGTTATGATCCCTCTTTTTCTTTTAAGAAGTGTGGCCGCTTATTGGTTTACAAAAAAGAAAAATGGAAGCTAGGGAGCTATTTCAGAGCAAGTAGGAGAAGATGAGTACAGGGTAGAAAATAGTCTTAAAATATAGGAGTAAATGAAAGTCCATGGGAAGTCAGTTGTGGGCTTTCATTTCGTAAAAGGCTAATTTTTGCCTTTTGAAACGTACATAAACTTGAAGAGAAAGGTAATTTTCGGTATAATTAAGTAAAATTTTAAGTAAGGGGTGTTTTTTATGGAAAACATTATGCCTGTATCGGATATGCGTTATTATAATCAAAAATTGAGTGATGTCAGTGTTGGCTCACAAGTGATCCTAACTCGCAATGGAACGGCTGCTTATGCGGTAGTAGATATTGAAGAATGGCGAAAAATACAAGCGACATTACGATTATTTGAAGAGCTTCATAAAGGTTATCAGTCGTTAGCAAATGAAAAAAGCTATACTCCAGATGAGCTTGCGGAGCGTTTAGGGCTGGAGCATTAAAATGAGCTATAGAGTGATAACATCAAGCGAAGCCGTTAGGGATATTGAAGAAGCTGTTTTTTATAAAACTGAGCTAGGAACATATCCAGAGAATATTTTGAAATTTAAGCAAGACGTTGTGGGTTTTATTAGAAGCCTGGAAAAGTCTCCCAAAATAGGCGCCAATTTGTCAGCAAGGGTAACAGTAGAAACAAGTGCTAAGTATGCGGTGATTCATGACTATATTTTATTTTATGAAATCGAAAAAGATACTGTAAAAGTGCTTAGACTACTTCCTGCTAAATCAAATTGGATGAACGCTATTTTAAACGATTTGTAGAATTTTTAGTATAAATACAACTTTCAGAAACGAGGATAGAACAAAGCGAGGTGAATATAATGCGAACTTACGCAAGCAAGGAAGAATTGATTGCAGAAGTCAAACAACGTTACCAAAAATATATTACTGAATTCGAGACCATTCCAGAAGAGTTGAAAAATAAGCGGATTGAAGAAGTTGATAAAACACCTTCTGAAAACTTATCTTATCAATTGGGCTGGTTAACCTTATTATTAGGGTGGGAAGAAAAAGAGAAGGCAGGAATTGAGGTTCAAACACCTGCAGAAGGTTATAAATGGAACAATTTAGGTGGACTTTATCAATCGTTTTATGAAGCATATGGAACAAAAACTTTGGCTGAACAAATTACACAATTAAATAAAAAAGTGATTGAATTATGTACTTGGATAGAAATGTTAAATGATAAAGAGCTGTTTGAACCTGAACAACGGAAGTGGGCAACGACGAAAGCCAAATGGCCCTTGTACAAGTGGATTCATATTAATAGCGTAGCACCATTTACAAATTTTAGAACTAAGATTCGTAAATGGAAGAAGATTGTCTTATGAAATATGTTTGTGCATAAGTAAGTACCCTCAACCAAAAGCAGTAATTTAAAAATAAAAAAGAAAAGATGGCAGGGCCAAGTGAGGTGAATATACAAATAAGTATAGTTATTTTGGCAGAGAAACCTAGTCAAGCGTTAGCTTATGCAAATGCTTTGAAGTATAGTGTGAAAAAAGACGGTTATTTTGAGATCAAAGACCCACTATTTACAGATGAAACGTTTATCACCTTTGGTTTTGGGCATTTAGTCGAATTAGCAGAACCAGGTCATTATCAGGTCATTATAACGAAAAGTGGCAAAATTGGGCGCTTGAATCTTTGCCTATTTTTCCTGATCGATACGATTTTGAAGTGACAAAAGATAAGAAAAAGCAGTTTAAAATTGTTGCAGAACTTCTCAAAAAGGCAACTATAATCATTGTTGCAACAGATAGCGACAGAGAAGGCGAGAATATCGCCTGGTCGATTATCCATAAAGCAAATGCCTTTTCTAAAGATAAAACATATAAAAGACTATGGATCAATAGCTTAAAAAAAGATGTCATTCGTAGTGGGTTTCAACATTTGCAGCCAGGCTTGAACTATTATTCTTTTTACCAGGAAGCCCAAACGCGTCAAATTGCTGATTGGCTGATTGGTATGAACGCTAGTCCTTTGTATACGCTAAATTTACAGCAAAAAGGGGTACAAGGAACTTTCTCATTAGGACGTGTTCAAACGCCAACGCTCTATATGATTTACCAGCGTCAGGAAGCCATAGCGAATTTTAAAAAAGAACCCTTTTTTGAAGTCGAGGCTGCTATCCGAACCAATCAGAGTGCAATTTCAAGGCTAGTTTTTTGTAGGCTTTTTTCAATTCTTCAAGTGTTTCAACATTTTTAATATAGTTCATGAGACTTACCCCTTTCTTTTTTCGTTCTGTTGCTCCATTTTTGCCAGTGTGTTCGTGTCGTTCGCTGTGACGAGAACGCAACATAGCCACCAAGAAAACACAAGAGTATATAAACGAGCAAGCTCGCCCTTGTGTTTTCGACTGGCTGTGTTAAGGTAACAAACAGTGAATGGCACGTTACAGACTGCCAATGAACAACTGAAAAAAGAAAATCCCCAGGGACGTGAATGATTTCTCGATCAGCTTTAAAAAAAGAGGAAGATTTTAATATCTTGCTGAAGCAAGATATTTCTTCTGAGCGGTGGGGGTGGTTGGAGCGAAGAAGAAACACATATTTTCATTTTTTAAAAATAAAAAAGACGCTAAAAACCTTGATATAGCTAGGTTTTCAACGTCTTTCATGGTATAATAATAGGGTAGAAAGTTATGACGGTGGCTATCTTTGAAAGGTGGTGGTGCTTATGAATGTAAGTGCTAAAATCTTTAGAAAGGAAATGCCTTTTTGTCTGCATACGAAACAATTCAGACAATTTTTGCTTTTGGTATGTTTACCATTGCATTAATTGGTTTGGTTGTGGCAGTGCTAAAAAACGACAAAAAAAAGTAACCAGTCATTAACTTTGGTAGGTTAACTGGTTACTAAAACTATATAAAACTTGCCACCGTCTTAATCGGTCTACAGGAGGACGTATTTCCAGTACGTCCTCTTTCTTTATCTATTGTACCATATTTCTGGTAAAAGCGAAACGGCTATGCCTTCTCCCACACTCCCACACTCCGACCACCACCCCATTTAGAGGACTTTGCTTTTCATCAGTAACATTTCCATTTATGATTGATTAATCACAAATGAAAAAATGACAAAAAAATGATAAAATAAAGTATAGATAATTTTATTAAAAAGGAGGACGAACAATGGAATGGGTATATGGTATTCTTGGTATTGCTGTTATAGGAGCCTTTTGTTGGAGTTGGTCAAAAATGCCAGATATTTTAAAAGAGTGGACGAATAAGTCCGAAAAAAATAACTTTATTAGGAGGATACACAAATGAAATCGATTCTTAAATTTTTGTTGCTATGTTCGTTTCTAGTTACAAGCGGATTCGTTTTCGTTGAAAATGTAAGCGCTTCTGCTGATTCGAATACAGTGTCTTATCAGGTTCATTCGCAAGGACAACCCGTTACCTTTGATAATGTGCAAGATATAAACGAAGTGGTACGATTAATCGACAATTACTATTACTATGGTACGTCTAGTGGATTTGCTTTCCGTGCTGCACCAGGAACAAAATGGGCTGAAGGTACCGTTGAATATATCGGTCAAAGATCTCAATTAGTAACAAATTATTTTTGGGTAAAAGGTAGCGCCATGTCTCCAACAAATGTTGTCGGAAACGCTCAACGTAAAGCCGTTATCGCTAAATATGGAAGTATCAACAATAATACTTCATACAAAATGAAAACCCAACAAAAAATTAACATGAGCCCTCAGACACAAGGATATGTTACCGTATCTGCTCAAGCATGGTGTTATGGTCGAGATTAGAAGGTTCTATTTATTATTAAAGGAAAAGAGGAAAGCTTTTATGCTTTATGCCTTTTCCTTTTTTAACTTGCCCTCTCTTCATAACATGAAAACCACTTTATAGCGTCTTGATATGCAAATTAACCCTTAAAGTCCTGGAAATTTGGGGGCTGGGGAAAGAGGGGGTTGAGGAGGATGCAAACTCGCTAACTTTTGTTGGATCGCTTGAAATTCTGGGGTTTCTTGGTGCCCATTGTGAATCATTTTTTCTTCAATCCGTTCCAATATCGGTTGGATCTCTTTAGCCGATAATCTACGATTTAATTCGTTGTCTAAGATTGATTTTGGGCTGACAGCTGGTGTTTCTATACTAGAATAGAGTTTTGTTCCCTTCCGTGTATAAAGCCGTATATCGCTAAATAATCCCGTCTCATGCAATGCCTCTAAATTGCTAGACAAATTCTGCACGACCAGATCATGAGCTTGTTTCGGTGTTGCCCTAGCAGTTAGCGGGTCATCTGCATACATGGTTTCGTATCGTTCAATAGTGCCTAAATACGATTCGATTTTAGGAACCGCCATAGCATATAATTTCGTTTGATACCCTTTTGCTTGCAGTAGCTCTGCGGTCTTTATTGGAACGTCTGTTGTTCGTCCAGTCCCTTCAATGACTAAATGATAGCCTTGGTCGCTTAAACGACCAATTAGGGCTTCTGTCATTTGATTGGAATAAGGGGTAACATGAACGACGACTTCTTTTCCATACAAGGTAGCTAATTCATCAAAATGCGGATGCTGCTGTTTAAACGTGTCATTGTCAATCACAATTACGTTTCCTTGGGTTTCTTCCGCAATCACACCGCGTAAACTTGTCTTACCTGCTCCAGGCTGTCCCGCAAGCAAAAAAGCCGTTGGCGCTTCAACCGCTTTTTTGCCATAAGTTAATTCATTGATATTATCGGCTAAACGACTTTCAAATTGTTTTTCGGTAAAATGTGCAATGTCTGCCATATTATGCGACTTCCTTTTTCGCTAAAATTTGCTTGGAATATTGGTTCATTGCTCGCCAATACTCATGGACATCTTGCAGGCGCTCTAACGAATAGCTAAACAAATCTACTCGTTTTGCCATTTTTAGTTGATTCAATAAATTGACTTCCAATAGTTGTGGGTTTTCTAAATCCAACTCATGATTTAGAACGTAATTCAATACACGATTATAGACACTGGCAGACAATTCATTGATGATCTCAATTTCAAATGTTTGTTCATAAGTCATTTTCATTCATAGTCCCCCTTTTTACAGCTTTCCTGGTAAATATTTCCGAATGTATTCTTCCAAAGCTTGATCCATAACTTCTTTGACATTTCCGCCGTTTTGGGCAGTCTCAATTTTAATAATTTGGTGTAGATCTCCGCGAACACGAACCGTCTTATCGCCGACAACAGGCGATTTCATGCTGATTGGTGTACTGTTTCGTTTTTCTTTTTGTGCGCCTAAATTTCCCATAGCGTTCACTTCCTTTATCTCATTCAATATAATTTTATCATCGTAAATCACATGTGATTTGTGATTTTTCATACTCCCTGTTTTTCTTTTTCCAATTGGAGCATACGCTCCAGCATTTCAAAAAAGACCATTTCATACATAGACAACACTTTTTTATCATACCCTTTATGCTCGGTAATCCCATGTTTTGACCAGGTACTTACTTTGTTGCTTCGCTTAATGATATTCTGAAATACGAGATTATCTTCTTTATGTTCCTGATACAATTCTTCTAGGTTCGATTTAATTGTTGCGCTGTCTGTATCGACTAAATAAGGAACAAAACCAATCATATCTAATCCTGGATTAAATTGTTCCTGAAGATCAATCAAATAAGAAATATAGTTTTGAATGTTGTTTGTGCTTTCTTCTTCAGCTTGTATTGGGATCATGACATAGTCACATGCCACGATTGCATTATTCGTATAAACACTTGGTGTAGGTACCGTATCAATCAGAATAAGATCATAGTCCTTTTTTAGAGGGGCTAATAGTTGCGCTAACAGGGTACTTTCACGTTCAAAAGTCCACGATCGAGTAAGCTTTGGCAATAACATTAAATCAAACGTACCAGGAATGAGATCTAAATTTTCCGTTAAATGAACAATAGAAGGCGCTAAATTGCCATTTTTCAATCCTTCATAAAAATTAGTTCGAGGACTTGGAACAGTAAATGTCTTAGCTAAGTCTTTCGTTAAGGTCGCCTGTAAGTCTTTATCAATCATAAGCACTTTCAAATTTAACTTATCTGCTAAATAAGCGAACATGGTAGATAATTTCGACTTGCCAACGCCACCTTTGAAATAATTATTTAAAATGGTAAGCGCCTCTTGTTTATCTTTTAAAACTTGGCGCAGTTCTTCAAGGATTTGTCTTTCTTCTTCCTTCATGCACGTTCTCCATTCTTTATTATTGTTATATCTAGTATAGCATTAAGAATCACAAATCACAAGTGATTTGTGATTTGTGATTAATCACATGCGATTTGTGATTGTAGCTTTGTACCGACTTTTTTGCTAGTTCCTAATACTTTCACCTACAATTACTGCAAAAAACACCGAATCTAGCATAAACTTTCGGTATACTTCCGTATCACTTGGGTTCAGCAAGAATAATACTAAAATCATAATACTAAACGTCCATAGAACGACATTCGTTCCTTTTAAATCAATGTATTGTATGCGCTCGTCTTTTTTTCCCATTTTACTACTTAAATATAAAATAATTGCTCCTGATAATAATGCACCTAGTCCTAGCACACCTTGTACCGGTAAAGAAACTAAAAACTCAAGCATTCGAATCATTGTGCTCCTCTCCTTTTAAGTGAAAAATATCTTCTACAGTCACATTAAAAAATTTCGCTAGTTTCAACACTACAGGGAGAGACGGAACATACCGATTCTTTTCAATAGAGTTGATTGTTTGTCTCGACACTCCGATTAACTCACCCAATTTTTCCTGTGATAATTTAGCTAAAACACGGTTGGTCACAATGTGATGTTGGGGCCAAGGGTTGGGCTATATACAGCAGGACACCCTCTAGATAGCAAGGTTCGAAATGTGGATCAGTTAGAATTTGGTTCACCCATTGTTATTGGTGATAATGTTTGGCTTGGAGCAAATGTGAGCATTTTGCCTGGAGTGACGATCGGAGACAGTACAGTAGTCGGTTTTGGCGCGGTAGTGACAAAAGACCTACCAGCAAACAGCTTGGCTGTCGGCAACCCTGCAAAAGTTATTAAAACGATTGGAGAATCTGATCGGATATATTGGGAGAAAAAGCGACAAGAATATTATAAGAAGAGAGCGATTTTTGAAAATGAAACGCAGAACCTAGAATAAATCGTGAGCTAGAGGCTGCATTCGATCAATTATCCACCTTTTCAAGGGAACAGAGCGTTAGAATGCTCGTCTGACGATCTGTAAAGCGTGTGTTATTGTGTTTTTGCGAAATTTTTGCTATAATCAAAGTGCGAAATGTGATGATTTCGAATAGCATTACAACACCCCCTTTCGGGGCAGTTGCCATTTTTGAGTATAGCACAATGTCAGAATAGGAGAAGGGGCAAGCATCGGGTGTGTGCGCACACACCCTAAAATGCGATTGCATTTTACTTGTTAGGTTTCACCTAATACCGACAAAAAAACCTGAAGCAAAAGAATGTTTTTTGCTTCAGGCTTTTTTGTCGCTTTGCTCGAATTTATTTTGAAAGAGTTGAAACAAGGTCATTCATTTTTTGTCAGTATTGTTCTACTCGTTTTAAGTCAGTATCTGACAGGGAAAATAAGTTGAGATTCAGCATTTCTTTGAATTGCTGATACAACAAAGCAAAAAATTATTCCGGTTATCAATTTCGATATTTTCGTTCGTCAAATAACCAATCAATCGAGCGGTCGTACCTTTTGATAATTCACTGAACCTCCCACGATTAAAATCGCGGGGTTCTGAGTCCTTACGGACTTGAAACCCTTTGATCCTAATGTAGTTTCCTCTTGCTTCAATTGTTCGATTTTGAGTGTTTGGTTGTAATCGTAGGGCTTCAACTCCCTTATTTTGTTTTGCTGCTTCAACAAAAATAGACATAGCATCGTTTGCAGACGAAAAGGACATTGCTGCTACATCCAGATTAAAATCAGTAAGTCCAAGAAAATTAACAATGGCGCTCAACGTATTTAATTCTTCATTTTGTTTGGCCATGGCTTTTGTTTTTTCAGGAGTGACATACGAAGTGATTCTATAAGTATCATAACCGGCTGGGCCATCAATTTTTACACTTTCCGCATTTACATGAATATAACCTAAAATAGGTGTTGGACCAAATGCAGCTGCACCAATCAATATTCCCAAAAACAGAACTGTGACAACAGAAAACACTTTCTTTTTCATCAACTTCAACGTCCTTTCCTAATAGATTATAATTAAATGCTATCAAGAATGCGTTTTTTATCAAAAGAAATGAACGTTTGTTTCTTTTGAACATAGCTAAAAAGTAAGGTACTATATAAAAAATGCTTTTTTTTGGTTTATTATTAAATAGTTTGGGAGTGGAAAAATGGAAATATTCTTTGAATCGTTTAAAGAAAAAAAAATAATTCTTTTTTTGTTATTTTTAGGTTTAATTCTATTTTTATTTATAGTGTTTACTGGAATAAAAATTATAAAACAAAATAGAATAGGAGGAATTACTCTTATTTTTTTAGGTAGTATTTTTTGTTTAGTCATGGTTATTTTACTTTATATTTTTTTTATGTTGGGTATAAATTTTTGAATCAAAAAAGACGCCTATAAAATCGTAGACGTCTTTTACTTTTTAACAAAATAATTTAGAAGCACCAACAGCAACAGCATATTTAACTACATTTAATGGAGAAGTTGTTTGTATCACTCGTAATAATTTTTGACAAAATAAGCGATTACATTGCGTATTGTCTCCGCCCCATTTATAGCAACTATCATGTAACTGACAAGCAGCATCTAAATCATCAATAGGAGTTCCTCCGCTATTTCCTGGGCCACAATAGTGGCCATATCTACCAATGTCTCTTTTTACTCTATTTACAGTTGCTGTGGATCCTTCAGTACGAAGAAATGCTGCTAGCTTATTAAATTCTTCTCCAACTGAAAGTAAAAGATCGGTTTCATTGTTATTTACAGCCGCTTCGTAATCAAAATATTTATATCCAGCACTATCAAGTGACACGTACATATCAAATTTATCCCATAATTCTTTAGTTGTAGGATCGTTAAAATAACTACCGGATACACATGTATCAGTTTCAAGTTCACTAGCATTAACAACTTGTTCATTTAAACCAACAAAACATAGACTCAAAAGAAATAGACTAAATATGCAAAAAAATTTTCTCATTACTGACATTCCTCCTCGATTATTTTTATCCAATTAAATTCTACAAAGAAAACGCTTTCTTTGTCAAGGCAATGAACATTCATTTTGTTCATTTTTGTTATTCAAACAACTAGTTAACATAATGTCGAGTGTATACTAAGTAGCGCCTGTACCAACCGTTACAGGGGCTCTCTTTGTGATTTTCAATTGGTCTACCTCAATGATTACTTTTCACTGTTGATTTTCGTACATTTCAGTTTCTCTAACTTTGTGAATTTTTCTTCGCTGATTTTTTAGTCACTGTTATTTATTTTATCAATTCTATTGCTTTTTATTGCTCACGAAACCCAAGAGTATTTCTAAAAACTAAGTGATAGTTATATCGATTGTTATTTCTGATTTTTTAATAAATATCGTTTTCCAAGCTTTTCAATTTCTTTTCCAAGTTCTCTGACTTGACGGACTTCGGGCGCGTCATCAGGTAAATTTCTAAAATTAGGCGTTCTTTCCATGATCTCAAGAATTTTTCTTCGAAGAAGTTTTTTCTGTTCTTTGATTACTTTTTCATCCATATTCGTTCACCTTGACCGTCAGTTTTTTTAGAATCTCACGTTTTCATTATAAAATAAAACGTTAGAAGAAACACGCACTTCTTTGCATAGTTCCATGCTCTCAGTCTTAATATAAAGCCATTTTTAAAACACAAATGAGAGACTCTAAAAAACTATCTTCGAGTTATTTGATAATTTCAAAAGAACAAAAAGAGAGAGAAAAAAAGACTAATTTGGCGAAAGAAGAAAAAGGTAATGAACTTCTTTCGCCAAATTTTTGACTACAGTTCAATTGAAATTACAAATCTGAGAATCTCTGAAAATCACTAGTGCGCACTTATACGCACCAAACGGAGTTTTGGTTCGTCGTGCTACACCGATGAACTTCATTAGTGTCGTCAAGCGTGTGGAACAATTCGCTTTGCTCATGTTCTGTTAAATTCTAAGTAAAAGACAATAGAACTTCTAATCGAGAAATACAGAACCCATCCTCTAACTATCACTAGAGAGTAGGTTGCTTTACTCTCACATTAATATTGCGCAGTCTCCTAAAGGCTCTTTTGCTAAAGCACGTTTTTAAAGAGGCCTTTAGAAGGCTCTAATCGTTTGTTTTACCCGTTTTAAGACAAGTTAGTATAAAATCCATTTATTATTGTTTATAAGCGCCGACAAATTAATAACCCCCTGTTTCTCTGTTGTAAAATGGGACTGGTTGAAGTGCTTTGATTGATTAGAAACTATTGACGAAAGAAACTTCATGTTGTTATAGTAACAGTAAGCTTATCACCGTTAGATTTCGTTGAAATTTAACCCCTTAAAAAGGACCGGGAAATTATTCCTGGTCCTTTTTAGTCTAAAAATTATTTTTCTTTTGCGTTACCTTGATAAACAATTAAATGTTGAGGTAATACTTTTACTTTTATTGGCAAGGAATCTCCTTCATCTCCGTCTACATTTGTTGTTAAATGTTCCTCATGTTCAACCGAGATAGTTCCTTCAGAAAAAGTGGAATAGGCGACATTTTCCGTTGAATTGTCAACACCTTTTAATAAAGCAGGTACTGCTTTAACTGTGTCCCATAGAGAGTGATCTTTGATATAAATTAAGTGGAGTTTTCCATCATTTACTTCAGCTTCTGGTAAGAGTGATTCAAATCCACCAATAGAATTAGTTAATCCGATTAAGAGTGTACTACTTTCTATAGTTTCTTCTTTGCCGTCTAAATTTAATTGGAATGAATACGACTGTGTATTCGCTAATTCTTTTACAGCAGAAACAAAATAAGCCAATTTTCCTAGTTTTGTTTTATCTTCTACATCAACGTTGTTAACAGCTTCAGGAATCGTCCCAATTGCTACAACATTCATAAAATAGCTATCGTTTATTTTTCCGATATCTAAAGTTGTTGTTTGATTATAGTCAAATTGTTCAATTGCTTCTTCTGGATCTAAGGGGATATTTAATGCTCTTGCTAAATCATTTACTGTTCCCAAAGGGAAAAAACCAAATTTAGGACGATAGTCTTGTTCAGCTAAACCGCTAATTCCTTCATTAACAGTCCCATCTCCTCCCATAATAAAAACACTATCTAATTTTTGTTTAGTAGCTTC
>NZ_JBIOQN010000004.1:0-11012 GCF_051713765.1 Enterococcus sp. DIV0755b
TTGAGTATCTTTTTCTTGTAGCTGTATATCTTTTTGATCCAACTGTTTTTTGAAAAAAGAAACGAGTTCTAGATCGGGAACTTGGTTGGCGTTTTTATGGTTTTCGGTTTTTGATTTTTCGACAACTGGTTTTCGTTTTAAGTTTTCGTTTTCGGTTAAAAACATTGATTTTATAGCTATTTGCCCGATTTCATTAATCACAAACTTGTTTCCGATTTTCGCAAACCAAAGTTTTCGATTTTCATCAGAAACTTTTTTGTTAATAGCTGTTTTACTAACTCCTAATTCTTCAGCAAGCTCTTTGATTGTTTTATCTGCCATAAGTCACCTTCAGTTAAATAAATTATCTAAATCAGATAATAAATTTTTTTTCTCTTTTTCCGAAAGTGCGGACTGTGTTTGCTTTTCAAGAGCTTCTTTCTCTTTTTCTAGTTGTTTGATTTGTTGGAGGAGTTCAAGTTCTCGTTTCTTCTGTTTGATTTTTTCGTTAATTGTTGTGGCAGGTTCTTCGTATTCTTTTTGTTTATCAGCTAAAGCCAATGCTTTATTTTGTTCTTCTTTGGTTGGTGCATGTTTGTTAAAGTCGTCTGCTTTTTTGATTTCTGGTTTAAACGTAAATTGATAGCCAATGACAGGTTTTCCTCGCCCTTTTCCGTATTTCTTTTTGATTGTCAGACCTTTGAAGATTGCGGTTAATTCCTGACGTATAGGCTTTATAACACGATTATCAATGTTTGCTTGGTTGTTCCAGTAACTTTTTGGAATATCTAATAGTTCATGAAAATCCTCTTTAGAAAAATAAACAAAACCTATAGTTCGATATTGTTTTAGTAATCGAAACATAGTCTTTGCATAGCTACTTTGTAATTCGTTAAATTGTTGGAGTGAATAGCGAACCCACTCATCTAAATTGTTTAGTAAAGGTAAAGCTTTTTCGTAAACTTGTATGTCTACATATGGATCTTTAGCAGTTCCACGTATTTTAAACTCACTAAACATAACGAATCTATCTATATCGAGCCCATTAGCACTTCTTTTACCAAAACGTAAATCCATTAATTTATCATAAGTCATTTCTAAATCATTAATGAAACGATTATTAGCAGTTGCTTTATAATTACTTAAATCTTTTAGCTGGTCAAAAGTAAGACGAACGGTTTTATCGCCTTTTTCGCGCATTCTAGACACAATAGAGAAGAATAGATTCATTTCAACTGGTGTAAATTTCCGCAACGGAATGGTATTTAATTCATGATGGTATTTCACGATTTCATTTGCCAAATCTATTCCTCCTTACTCTCCCAAAGGATACAGACGTTATAAACAACGTTTTGTCTGTGATAATACATATTATAACATACGTGAGTATAAAAAAAGAAGTTTAAAAGCAGACAAAATGTAGTTTAAAAGCAGACAAAATGTAGTTTAAAAGCAGACAAAATGTAGTTTAAAAGCAGACAAAATGTAGTTTATAAAATGCTGTATCCATTGAAGGAGTAAGGACACAGCCAACGGTAAAGAGGTTTAAAAAGAGATTTAAAAAGAGATTTAAAAGAGGGCGGGCAGATTTCCCACCTAAAAATCACTCCTTTTTTCTCCAAACAGGTTCGCGAATTTTTCTAAACTGAAAAACTTGCTCCCTACGGTCGCTAATAAAGGTGTGATCACTTCGCTCTCACATTGTACTTGCAGCGGTCGCTCTGCTCCCTCGCTAAAATCAAACCCATTCTTCAAAGAGGTCTTTGTGAGGCTCTAGGAGCTCATCTAAGCCGTTTTAAGACAAGCAAGATAAAATAAACCTTATCTTGTTCTCAAGCGCCTTACAGGCGGTCAGGGCAAGCCCTAACAACCCAAAAGCAATTATGCTATACTCATTAACGGCAGCTTGCCCCGATTGGGGGTGTTCACATGCTTCAACAAATTCTCACGTTGGTTGTCGCCCCTATCTTGGTGGGGATAGTCATTGAACTATTTGCTTATTGGCTAGATAAGCGAGACGACAACTAAGCAAGTTGTCACTAGTCCACACGCTTGGAGTCGCAACAAGCGCAAAAAAAGCCACCTCTATTCGCAGTAGGGGTGGCTTTTGTGTTACACATGCTCGAAATTCTCACGTTTCGCACCCTGAGTATAACAGCTTTTTTTTAGAAAATCAACGAATAGACTTTTGAAAAACCTCTAAACATATTCTAAAACCCCTCTAATTTCCGTTCTAAGGCATTTTAAATCGTTTTAGGTATATTTATATATCGAAACAGAGCGAAACACCTTAAATCGAATTCTGAGGGCGCTTGTGCGTTATTCCTTATTTTGTCGGTTCATAAAGTTGGTAAAATAATTTCCTCGCTCATCTTGCAATTTGAGAAACTGAATTAGTTTGTCTATGTCCTCGCCAGAAAGTTCACGTCCTAATACGGATTCTACTGCTCCTCCGATTCGACAAAGGCGGTGTGTTCTTGCTCGACGTTTGTCATTTCCGCCAAATTTTTTGTCAAATTCTGATTTTTGGTGTCTTGTTTTTCTTTTTTCTCTAATTCCTGGAGCTGTTTTAATAATTCTAATTTTCGTTCTTGCTCTTTGATTTTATCTTGTAGCGTTGTCGATTGTTGCTCGTATTCTTTTTGTTTGTCTGCTTGTGCCAACGCTCTGTTTTGTTCTTCTTTGGTTGGCGCATGCTTGTTAAAGTCGTCCGCTTGTTTGATTTCTGGTTTGAACGTAAATTGATAGCCAATGACAGGTTTTCCTCGCCCTTTTCCGTATTTCTTTTTGATTGTTAGTCCTTTAAAAATAGCAGTTAATTCTTGACGAATAGGTTTTATGACATTTTTATTTATATCACTTTGCCTATAACTTTTTGGAATATCTAATAGCTCATGAAAATCATCTTTGGAAAAGTAAGCAAAGCCCTTGGTTCGGAATTGTTTTAGCAATCGAAACATTGTTTTTGAATAACTACTTTCTAGCTCATTGAATTGTTGGAGAGAATAACGTACCCATTCGTCTAAATTATTTAACAAAGGCAGAGCTTTTTCGTAAATTCGTATATCTACATAAGGCTCTTCAACGTCACCATTGATTCTAAATTCCGTAAACATCACAAACATATCGTAAGAAAGCCCAGACTCACTTCTACGACCAAAGCGTAACGATAAGATTTTCTCGTACGTTGCCTTTAAATCATCTACAAACCGCACGTTAGCAGTTGCTTTGTAATTACTCAAGTCTTTCAGTTGGTCAAAACTAAAGCGAACAGTTTTATCGCCTTTCTCACGCATTCTGGACACAATAGAAAAAAACAAATTCATTTCTACAGGAGTAAATTTCCGCAAGGGAATGGTATTTAATTCATGGTGGTATTTAACGATTTCATTAGCCATTCAAACACCTCGTTTTTATAGGAGTTAAATTATATGATAACTTCCCCTATAATAACACGCCCAAACAGACAAAACCACCCCCATAAACAGACAAAATGACCTTCATAAACAGACAAAATGACCTTCAAAAGATTCTGTACCCCTTGGGAGAGTAAGGACACAGCCGACGGTAAAGAGGTTTAAAAGAGGTTTAAAAAGAGATTATAAAAGAGGGGGGCAAAATTTCCCGCCTAAAAAAGCGCCTTTTTTTTAGCTAAACAGGTTCGCGCATTTTGCAAAACTGCAAAGAAAAAACCAAAAAACAAAAAAGGTGTGATCGCTACGCTCTCACATTAGGCTTGCAGCGGTCGCTCTGCTCCCTCGCTAAAATCAAACCCCCGTGGGTCAAGGACGCCTCTGTGAGGCTGTGACAGGCTGTAAGAGCCTCTCTAAGACGTTTTTAGTGGTTTCAGAATATCTTGTTAGGCTTGCGCCTTTCAGGCGGTCAGGGCAAGCCCTAACAACCCAAAACCCAAGCGTGGGACACATAGTCCACTTTAAGGTAATTATAGTATCGGGCAAGTATGCTATGATCGAATACGGCAACTTGCCCCTGAAAGGGGGTGCTATTCATGTACGAACTTATGTCTTTGGTTATCGCTCCACTCTTTGTGGGTCTAGTAATCACGCTAGTTAATCATTGGTTAGACGATTAGCAGATAACTTCGCAAGTTGTCCTAACCCACACGCCTATCCGCAAGGCGAATAAAAAAGCCCAGACCTGTGACGAGGTCTGGGCTTTTGTGCTATTCATTACGAATTTATGTCTTCCGCAATTTGATTATAGCAAGTATTACCTGAAAAATCAAAATCTGAAAATAACCCCAAATAAAAAAGTTACCCCAGCAATCTAACTGCTGGGGTAACTCACATAAGAAATATTCATAGATATCTTGGGTGTTAAGCTAACAAAACATACTTCCTGCAAGATATGCCGCTCCAACAGCTTATTAACCTCCTAAAAAAAATAATATAGTGATTAAGCTTATAGGAATATAAAAAATTCCCCATAAGATTGAATGTTGTTCCCTATTATTACTGGTACGTTGATTTAAAATGGTATCAATACTAAATGAAAAAAATAGTAACAAAGCTAAAAATAAAAAAGTTTTGAAATGGAACAATTTAAAAAAAATTGGTGAAAGAATCAATAAGGTCATGCATTGATAAATGGTTAAGAAATATTTCGAGTACACATACTTCAAATTTTCACCTTCATTTCTTCAAAATAATTTTAATTTGAAAAGTATATATCCTAAAAACAAAAAACTTAAAAAGTTTAAAGGTATAACTAGTCCTAACAGTTTACTAATAGATACAGGAGCTAAAGACCTGTTAACTATATAAAAAGACGAGATACTTGTTATCGTTATACAGGTAAAAAAAAGCCCACTAAAAACTAAATCAATATTTTTTAAAATATTTTGTGAGACAAGAAAAATTAATGTTGGTACATAGGCGTACAATAAATAATTAAATATAGAGATTTTTTTATTGTACATGTTAGTCGCCCCCTTATTTTGGACAAGCTGCAGAAACTGGAATCCAACCTAAACCAACAGCAGCCCCTGCAACTAGACCTGCAGGCCCACCGAAAGCAGCTCCAATTGCACCACCATAAATTGCAGATAGTGCCACGCCAAACCCTCCTACAACCCAGTCACACATAGTAGCTCTTCTTGAAAGCATATTAACAGGATCACCATTTTTTGTGAATTGTTTGTACAATGTTGTTCCAGCTGCATTTTCTGCAGTTGGAGTGATCGAAAATCACGCTCACATTTTACTCGCAGCGTTCACTCGCTAAAATCAAAGTCAAAACCATTGATAAGGTGCTCTTTGGTTAGGCTCTATTTGCTCGTCTAAGGATCTCTAAGACATTTTTAGTGGTTTCTGATAATCTTGTTAGGCTGCGCCTTTCAGGCGGTCAGGGCAAGCCCTAACAACCCAAAAGCGGCTATGGTATACTCAACTTTGGCAACTTGCCCCAAAAGGGGGTGTTACTTTTGAAAGATCTCATCACAACAGTCATTGCACCAATTTTTGTTGGGCTAGTCATTGAACTAGTTTCTCATTGGTTAGACGAGAAAGATAATGACTAACAAGTTGCCACTAACCACACCTTTGTTTTTGTAGCTGCAACAAAAACAAAAAAAGCCAGTCCTTCTGACCAAGGACTGGCTTTTGTGTTACTATCAGATCTCATCACAACCTGCATATTGATTATATCAACCCTGATTCCAAAATGCAAAATTCATGCTAGAACAATTCGTATACACTCATTTTTTGTTTACTCCCTCAAATCGTTTTTAAGGCCGCTCTCAGGCCCTGTACGGCGTTTTAAGTGTCCTCAGGTACTTTTTACCCCTTTTAACCGCAAACCTCCTCAGAAGCGTTTTAAGGCCTTTTTCTGTCATGTCCAATAAAAAACCTTGGGCGTTGCCCAAACCCACCAGGAAATCATTTCCTGGACCTTCTACACGTTCGCCACTCGTGGGCGTCCCCAACAATGGGTTGGGGCAGACAAGAGCGTACAGACTTGTTTACAGCCGTCCATTCCTTAAAGCCTCTCAGAAGCTCTAAGAAGCCCTCACAGGCGTTCTAAGACCTTCTAGTTCGATTTACCATGGACTGCGCTTTATCTTCGTTTCTCTTGTTTATATTTGTTTCTATTGCCGTTCAGGAAATCTACTTTTCCTGAAAGTCAGGCACAACTATCGAAGGAGCTTGCGACTGATAGTTGGGATTGACGGAAGGCTTCACGAGCTCCAGCGAGTGACTATTATTTTTTCTTTCTTTTTTTTACCTCACAAAAAAATACGCCACTTTCTTTTTTTTTTTCAACTTTTTTTGTTCGCCCGGACAGCCGAATACATTAGGTGTAGTTACCAGAATTTCTGACCATTTTGTCTCATAAGGGGTAAAAACCCACGTTGCGACAAAATGGTCAGAAATTTTGGTAGGCGGAAAACGTTATTTTATTCGGCTGTCCGGGCGTTTTTCACTTTGATCGTTCCGCAATGTTTCCGCAACAAACCCGCAAGGAAACCGCAGCTTTTCCGCATATTTTTTTCGATTTGTCTTTTGCATACTTCCTGCATGGTTCCTGCACATTTACTGTATACGTACTGCCGAATTTGGCGATTGAATTGTTCTCTTGTTGGGAGTTGAAACTCTATGCTTACTCTACAGTTACTCTATAGATACTCTATACTTACTCTCGATTTTGATGCGTCATTCGTTATTCGTTTTTTTCGTAATAGTCCGATGAAAGTCCGGCAATAGTCCGACACAAGTCCAATTTTTGGGCGGTCACTTTTCGTCATTTAGCGCATTGTTCTGTTATTGGTTCGTTGACAAAAACCACAGTATAGCCACGGCGTAACCACGTTAAAACCACGGCATAACCACGGATTTATGCCCATCATTTACACGCATTCGATTGATTATTTTGAAGCTGGTTACATGCTGTTTAAACGCAAAAAGAGACGTCATTTGCCAACAATCAATGTAAAACAAGACGCGTTTTTACTCATCAATTACGTTCGTTTGATTCATTACTTTGAAGCTAATCGCATATATTTCACAAGCAAACCATCAATCAACTTCGTTCTAAACAACTATTCTTTGCCTATAAAAGACACACAAAAAATCTAAACTTTTTCGAAAAAATGAGAAAAAGTTCCCTCTCACAATTGTTGTATTAATTTGGGGCAAGCATCGGGTGTGTGCGCACACACCACCATTCCAAGTAGAATTTTTGCTTGCCTTTTTCAAAAGGCAAGCATCGGATATGGACGTCCATATCCTAAAATTCCAAATGGAATGCTTGTTAGGTTTCACCTAATACCGATAAAAAGTCCTAAAGCGAAAAAATATTTCACTTCCGGACTTTTTTGTCGCTTTGCTCGAATGCTAACCATAAGGGGAATTATAATCTCATAGGGCGCGCTTATACCCACCAACTTTCGTTTAGTTTTATCCGTCAGGCGTGTTGGATAAAATTCGCTGCGCTCTTGTTTTAGTATTTACCAAAATTTTGTAGGCCATTCAGCAAATCTTGTTTGTCTTTTTCGGAAAGTTGCGAATCATTTTTGCTTTTTTTTGTTCTGTAGGTGTCTGTTCGTGCTTTTCTTTTTGCCGCTTGTTTTTCTTGTGCAGCTAATCGTTTATCTAGTTCTTTCAGCCTTTCTATTTTTTCTTGTACTTCTTTAGTTTGTTAGTTAGCGTCCTGTTATCGAGAGTATTTTCAAATGGCGTTCATTTCTTTTCATATTTTCTGATTTTTTCTTTTTTAGGGAATACTTTGTATTTAGAAATAGGGGAATTTTTTAAGAGATATTGAATTTTTTACATTTGGTATAGTCATTTTACTACTTTTATTTTTATCTGCTAGTGTCCTATCTAAGAACGAGATATAAAAAAGCCGTTAGTTATTAAACACTAACGGCTTTTTTGTCATAATTTTATTCTTTATTTTGTTTCTTTTCGTTTTTTATATTTTTTAATTCATTTTCAAGTTCATCTGCTTCACTTGCAAGATCAAAGACTTCTTTATCTCTAGAATTTCTTCCAAAAACAAATCCAAGAAAAAATAAACAAGGAATACTCATCACTGTAGAAATAAGTTGTTCTTTTCTAGAAATAGGAGTAAATAATCCCATGATTAGCCATAAGGAAGGAGTCAAACAAATAATTGATATATATATATCGGTTAGTCTAAAAAGTCTTTTACTTTTTTTATCTTCCATAATTTCTCCTATGCAAAAATATATCCATCATATCGACCATCAGCTTTATCTAATCCTTTGGCAATGAGATCTCCTACAGATGTTCCTCCAAGAGTAAGACCTATACTGATTGCTGTTCCAACCCAAGAAGCTGCACTTTTTCCAAGTGTTTTAGCAATTTTTCTCTCTACAGTGCGGGTGATATTTTTTCGGTTTGCTCGAATTAGTTTGATAACTGTACTACTTGTTTTAGCAGTTGCACCAATTCCTACAGCTATCAAAGCAATATCAATAGCTGTAGCAATATTTGACCTCTTATTGTACCATTTTTTACCTAATTTAACCCAATTAGGATCAGCGACAATAGGGAAAAAGTTTTCTTCATCAAAATCGATTATTTGAGTTAGTGTATCTTCATTAATCGTATAACGGGTTGGAACTGAATTTCCTTCTGAGTCTTTCGCCCATGCAGCATCAATCATATTTACAGGTAGACCTTCTTCGTTAAGAATATAAATATTCCCAGTTCCGGGTGCTTTATTTTCCATCTCTGAGGCATCGAATAATTGATATCCTTCAGGTAAATTAATTTTGAAACTGTACTCGTGACTGGCGTTAGAATCATTGATAGAAATTAATGCTCTAAAACCTAAATCTGTATTTTGTAAACCTAAATCGGAATCTTCTCCATCATAAATTACAGTATCTCCAACATCTAAAGCATCAGTTGAAAATTGTTCAGGTAAGGAAACATCAATATTTTCCTCCCCATCTTTTAATTGAATTTCTTCATCAGCATTTTTTGGTAATGTAACAGATAATTCGTTATCTGCAACTTTAACAGCTTGATTAATTTGAGTATTTTTTACAACCACATCATCCAAGCTAGTTGCATTATTTATGGCTTCAACCGTTTCTTGAATTGATTCGGAAGTTTCTGCTAATGCTAAAACGGGGCTGGCTAGTGAAAAAGATAATACTGTTAATGACAATATAGCAATTTTTTTGGTGATTTTCATATATTGCTCTCCTTATAAGATATCTTTCTAATTTATATGTTGATTTCAATAATTAAAAAAAGTAGGTTACAATAGTATTATATGCCCAGTGTCCTGCACTAATCGTGATTCCACTTAAAACAATAGCTCCAGTTGCTGCTAAAGCAACTTGTCCAATATATCTACCAATACTAAATGTCGAAGAGCCAAAGTCTGAGCCAGAACGAACCACATTCTGGCTCAGACTTTGATTTTACATAACTTATCAGTCATTTTTTCCCTTTGATATTTACTGATTATGTTGTACATTATTGTTTTCCAATCAATTAAATTGTTTCTTTATTTAGAAGATTCTAGTAATTTTGCTTTTAACAAATCATTTGCTGTTTTGTAGTCATAGAAAGAGGCATACTCATTTTGCAAAATATTTTCAGCATAAATTAATTGTTTTTGGATATCTGCTTTATCATTTGAGTTACCAGTTTGGTTATCTAAAAAATCAGAAGCTGTTTTTATTGTTTCTGCTAAATCTTTTCTTGCTAATGATAAATCAGCGGAATGTGTGTTGTATAAGTTTGATCCCTCTACAATTGAGTCTAATAATTCTTTATACGTTGTTTTTAATCTAGTAATATCAGTTGTTCCTGAACGCAAATCTTTTTTTGCTTTAAATAAAGCTGTATTTAATTTGTTTCTGTAATAGGCAGGAGCATTGATACTTTTTAATTTATTTTTTAAATAATCTTCTCTTGCAACGTATTTTGCTAAATAACCTGAATATCTAACATAGGAGGTATCGTTATCAGAAGCATGTACAACATTTCCTACTCCCATCGATAATACGGCACATAAACTAGCTAATAAAAGAACTTTTTTCATGATTTTTTCCTTCTTTCCATATTTAGATTAAATAAAATGATGAAAAAAATATAAAATGGAAGGTATATGTTTGTCAACGCTTTGCTCAAACAAAAATACTTACATTTTCGAAAGATTGGTCTACTTGGGAAGCAAAGAAGTGAAGTGTTATTTAAAGCGTTGGTTAACATAATGTCGAGTATACTAAGTAGCGCCTGTACCAACCGTTACAGGGGCGCTTTTTGTGATTTTGGATTGGTCTACCTAAATGAGCCGTTTAAAAGATTGATTTTAAGCCGTTTTTATGATCCGAACTTTGTGATTTTTTTTAATCTACCATTGATTTATTTGTTATTTTTTCTTGCTATTAGCCAATATTTTCCACCAGCGTAAACAATCGAAAAGATAAGGACAGTGACACAGTAACGAATAGGATTCCAAGGAGGAGTCAACCAAAAATCAAAGATAAATAGAAAAATACTGAAAAAAAAGAACCGTAAGCAAAATTTGTGTTGTTTCACTTTTCATTTTTATCTCTCCTGTTGATTTATGTTTAAAATTGTTATCATTTTTTAGAGGAAGATTCCTGTTTTTTTGAGTGCAGCATTCATAGAAAAAAGAAAAAGTCGATGCCATATCGACTTTCCCTTAACAGAATTTTCTAAAATTTATCACTTAGATGGAATAGTCACACATGTTATTTACTTGGTCAGCTGATTGATTTTACAAAGAAAAGAAATATACGTTTTAGAAAATTCTAACAAAAGTTATATGAAGAAAAATATTTTTTGTCAAAACTAATTTTAAGATTTCCAAATTTGCCACCACTTTTTGTTAGTTGGTGGTATGTCGTTCATTGAGTTCTTTTCTTCAGAAAAAGCAGGTGATTCATTTTCTGGCGTTTCTTCAGTGTAAGTTAATTTTAGCTGATCTTGTAGCTTCTCGATTTGTTGGTTGGCTTGGAGCGTGAGTTGTTGTTGCTGGTCGAGTAATTTTTGCATTTGCTTTAT
>NZ_JBIOQN010000005.1:0-2950 GCF_051713765.1 Enterococcus sp. DIV0755b
TTGGAGAGAACGCTGGAAGACGTTCTCAAGATGATTATAGCAAGTTTCACCGTGTATAAAAATATTTTTAGCGAAATAGAAAAAAGAACAACGATAAATCAGCTCGAAAAACTTAACCGTATTTCTAACAGGCGGTTAAGTGTTGACGATAAGGTACACCCCCTAAAATTAAGTTGGTCAATCGATCGAATTACAATCGTCGGAAAACTGAAGGAGAAAAGGTTGAATACTCCTTTTTTTTGTTATTTTATTTCGAGATTTTGAGCGGAGCGAAAAATCTCGTTTCTTATCTTGATAATATAGGTAACTATTTTCGGCGAAAAAATCGGGGTTTGACCTAGGTCAAACCCTTGTGGCTGTAAGGAAGCACAAAAAAAAAGATTGCTTTTTCCATATGGTTGATTTATAGTTTTAATTGTCTAGAAAAAAACTAAATCAGAAAGGAGAGCAATCTTATTTTTTTGTTATCGGCTTTTCAGCCTATTTGTACAAAATTTGTAGATTCAGTATAACAAGATGACAGAGAAAAGACAAGATTTGATTAATGGAACTTATCGTGAGAAAAAGAAAAATTTACGGAAAGTACTGGCTTTGAGTGAAAGTCGAATTCCTACAAGAATGCACGAGCTGATGACGGGGTGTGGTTCATATTTGGAATTTATTGCCACGATAGACAAGGAGAAAAAGAAATTGGTGCAGGCACATTTTTGTAAAAATCGTTTTTGTCCGTTATGTGCGTGGCGTAAAGCACGGAAAGATGCGATGATGTTGTCGATTATGATGCAAGCAATCAGTGAGGAAAAAGACTATCAATTTCTCTTTTTGACATTGACGACACCCAATGTGAAAAGCAGTCAATTGAATCAGGAAATTGATTTGTTCAATCATGCGTTGTCGAAATTGTTTCGTCGGAAGAAAGTGAAAGCTGCAATTAAAGGCTATGTACGGAAATTGGAAATCACGTACAACAAAGAGCGAGACGACTATAATCCGCATTTTCATTTGATTTTGGCTGTTCCAAAATATTACTTTAAGCTTAAAGATTATTATATTAAGCAATCTGAATGGCTGGATTTATGGCGAGAGGTAACGGGGAAAATGGGAATCAATCCAGACGGTACCGACGAGATTACACAGCTGGATATTCGCAAGGTTAAAGGGTTCCAACAAGAGAAAGCAGTCTTGGAAGTCGCAAAATATTCGGCCAAAGACTTTGAAATGACGGAAAACCAAGAAGTATTCGATACGTTTTATTTTGCAATGAAAGGGCGCCAGTTGATTACGTTCAACGGTGTGTTCAAAGACTACAAAAAGAAATTTGAGTCTGGTGCTTTAGACCGATACAAACAAAAAGACGAGAATGATTATTTTTGGTTTTTAACGGCTTCATGGATGAAAAATGAAGCGCAATATGCAATCGATTATCGCGCGTTGAACGAAGATGAAAAGCGATTTTTTACTGGTATGTACGACGAAGAGAAAAAATGAATGGGGTGGACGAATTTCGTCCACTTTTTTTATTTGTTCGAATGAAATGACAAAAAAGAAAGGTGTGCGCACACACCCGATGCTTGCCCCAAATTAATACAACAATTGTGAGAGGGAACTTTTTCGAAAAAATGAGAAAAAGTTTAGATTTTTTGTGTGTCTTTTATAGGCAAAGAATGGTTGTTTAGAACGAAGTTGATTGATGATTTGCTTGTGAAATATATGCGATTAGCTTCAAAGTAATGAATCAAACGAACGTAATTGATGAGTAAAAACGCGTCTTGTTTTACATTGATTGTTGGCAAATGACGTCTCTTTTTGCGTTTAAACAGCATGTAACCAGCTTCAAAATAATCAATCGAATGCGTGTAAATGATGGGCATAAATCCGTGGTTATAACGTGGTTTTTGTCAACGAACCAATAACAGAACAATGCGCTAAATAACGAAAAGTGACAGACCAAAATTTGGACTTTCGTCAGACTATTGTCGGACTTTTACCGGATTATCGTAAGACTATCATAAAAAATCGAATAACGAACGACGCATCAAAATCGAGAGTAAGTATAGAGTATCTATAGAGTAACTGTAGAGTAACCATAGAGTTTCAACTCCCAACAAGAGAACAATTCAATCGCCAAATTCGGCAGTACGTATACAGTAAATGTGCAGGAACCATGCAGGAAGTATGCAAAAGATAAATCGAAAAAATATGCGGAAAAGCTGTGGTTTCCTTGCGGGTTTGTTGCGGAAACATTGCGGAACGATCAAAGTGAAAAACGCACGGACAGCCGAATAAAATAACGTTTTCCGCCTACCAGAATTTCTGACCATTTTGTCGCAACGTGGGTTTTTACCCCTTATGAGACAAAATGGTCAGAAATTCTGGTAACTACACCTAATGTATTCGGCTGTCCGTGCGAACAAAAAAAGTTGAAAAAGAAAAAAAGAAAGTGGCGTATTTTTTTGTGAGGTGAAAAAAAAAGAAAGAAAAAATAATAGTCACTCGCTGGAGCTCGTGAAGCCTTCCGTCAATCCCAACTATCAGTCGCAAGCTCCTTCGATAGTTGTGACTGCCGTTCAGGAAAAGTAGAACGATTCCCTGAATGGTTGCTTTTTATTCCTAAACGGCAATAGCAGTCAATAGACGCAAAAGAAACGAGTGTGAGGTGCAGTCCATGGTAAATCGAACTAGAAGGTCTTAGAACGCCTGTGAGGGCTTCTTAGAGCTTCTGAGAGGCTTTAAGGAATGGACGGCTGTAAACAAGATTCCACGCTCTTGTCTGCCCCAACAATAAGTTGGGGACGCCCACGAGTGGCGAACGTGTAGAAGGTCCAGGAAATGATTTCCTGGTGGGTTTGGGCAACGCCCAAGGTTTTTTATTGGACATGACAGAAAAAGGCCTTAAAACGCTTCTGAGGACGTTTCAAGGCTTTTTCTGTGACTTGGATAGATTAATCTT
>NZ_JBIOQN010000006.1:0-2204 GCF_051713765.1 Enterococcus sp. DIV0755b
TTCAACAATTCATTATCCTGCTTTTCTTTTTCATCGTATTTTTCAAGCAACATTTCTATCACAAGCCCTTGACTCATACCAGTTTCAAGCGCTAACTTCTTTAATCTGTTTTTCGTTTTATATTTCATATAAAGCGAAATATTATTTTTTATATTCTCTCGTTCTACTCGTTGCATTTCTCTATCAATCATCTTTATAGCTCCTTCCAAACAGCATTAACGCCTCTTTTACGTCTTTGATAGTTCCCATCAAAATACAGACGCAGAAGCCCTGATTTAGCCGAAACAACATCATTAATTTGATTCATACTAGGAAGCCCATAATCATCTCCACGTGCTTCTACAAATTCATACAGGTCAATAATATTTTCAAGTTGATACTTACGAACAAGAGCAAAAATCAAGTTTGCCAGTTCACGTTTTTCACTTTCATCAAGAGTCACATATCGATCTATATCAAAGTCATTGATATAAACAATGTCTTTTTTATCGTATCTATGCTTATTCTTCTTAACAGCATCAGAACTTTCATGCGTTAAATATTGAAAATAATACTCAACACTATCAACGATTTCAATATGAGAAATAGAGTTATTACCTAATACGCGCTTTAACTTTATTCTTACACTTTCAGCAGTCACAGGGTTTCTCGCAATATACAACACATGATAATGCGGTTTTTTGAAAACTTTACCACCATTTCTAACAATAACCTTTTCATTTTCAGGCATATCTTCAAATTTACGTTCTGTTTCATCCAAATCATGCAATGGACTAACAGCCATAGGAATACCCAACTTAGATAGACAGTATTCCCAATCTTCAGGAATACTTTCAGGATAGATGATAAATGCGAAATTTCTAGCTTTAACCTTTGTTTTGTCAGTAGCCATATAGTATAATACCCTTAGAAAATAAAGCATTTTTGCACAGAGCGGTCTTTTGCCAGGACGCTCTTTTTTTATGCTTATTTTTCCCCTTTCTTGTTTTCTTCAACTACACTTTGCATATAATTTCGGACATCATAAGTTACGATTTTACCTTCTTTTTGAAGAATTTCTTTGTATTCAGCGTACAATTTTTTCGGTACACGAATAGTAACAACTTGAAATTCCGTATCTTTATTTTCCCTAGCCATAGATTCCACTCCTCGTTCTTTTCATCAGAAATTCTACATCATTATACAACTATATACACATATGTTCAACTATATATAAAAACAAGTTGTTGGGATTTTGTTGGGATTTTGTTGGGATTTTGTTGGGACACCTAGACACGCCCTTATCCCTTGGGAGAGTAAGCTTGAAAGGCCCTAAACTTAAAATTTGGCACTCGGCACTATAAGGGGGGTCGTAGTACGGAAGCAAAATTCGCTTCCTCGCCCCCCTCAGTTGTCCCAAATTCCAAATTTTTTTCAAAAATTTTCCAGCGCTACCGCTCGGCAAAAATCAAAACCTTGGGCGTTGCCCAAACCCACCAGAGGATAATCCTCTGGACTCTTTACACGTTCGCCACGTGGAGGCGTCCCCAACAATGTGTTGGGACAAACAAGAGCGTGAGGTCTTGTTCTTAGCCGTCCATTCCTTAAAGCCTCTCAGAAGCTCTAAGAGGCCTTCACAGGCTCTCTAAGACCTTCTAGCTCGATTTACCATGGACTGCGCCTTATCTTACCCTTCTCGCCCCAAACAAGCTTAAAACGCAAATAAAGGCTTGCGAGAAATACGTATCTTTCTGTGTCAGTCGCTGCCAAGCGACCGTGTCTTTCTTTGATATGTTATTTAACGTTTCAACAAAATCAAATAGACAAAAAATGAAACCAGCTAATGAACAGAGATAAAATATTTTATTTTACCTTTACTCTTTAAAATGTATTTTAAGGTGTGAAATACCATGTAATTTACCATGGTATTTAAGGTGTGATTTAGGGTGTGAATGACTCAGAAAAATAAAATCGGCTTCTGCATTGTTATATCAACGTTTCAAGGGAGTGAAAAATTCTGACCATTTTATCTCAACGTGGGTTATAACCCTCTTATGAGATAAAATGGTCAGAATTTTTCACTTTTTTTACTTACATAACAATGCAGAAGCCGATTTTATTCACTCAATTAACTATTAATTTTTAGCAATGTTTTTGCCAGAATATTTGTTATTTCTTGTTGTTCTTTTAACGCAATAAGAAGTTTTTGATTTTCCTTAGCAATT